>NZ_AP031417.1:0-77500 GCF_042850485.1 Veillonella parvula
ATACACATTTATCGCAATAGTTATTCACAAGAGGCACGTCATGCAGTCATTTGATTTAAATAATATATGGGAACATATATTGCTTGAGGCGAAAAAGAATATGCAACATTTACCTGACGCATTGTATTTGCGCGTCACGTCATCGTTGATTCCCATGTCTCTCGATAGTCATTCGATCCATATTGGGGTCATGCAAACATTTGTAAAAAACTTAATCGACCAGCAGCCGCAAATTAGTAAAGCTTTACAAGATGCGATTACCACAGTCATCGGCTCTCCTCGAGATATGGTTTTATTCGATTTTAATCAAGAGAGTATAGATACTACCTTTGTTGATGAAAGTCTCATCGATACGCCAGTTATAGCACCTCCAATGCCTTTACCACCTATAGTAGAGGAAAAGGCTTATCAAGAGGAGTTTTACACACCGGTCTATCAAGAGCCTATCTATATCGATCGCGCGCCAGCGCCTGTGGATATTCCAGACGAGCCAATGGTAGCGGCACCGAAGAAAACAGCAGAAACATTGCCAACATTGCAGTCTGACAATGTACCTGTGGATTTATCGTTATCCAATCTCAATCCAGCGTATCGTTTTGATAACTACGTAACGGGCAACGCGAACCGCATTCCGTTTGGGGCTGCTCAAAATGTAGCTGAGTTCCCTGGTGGAGACTATAATCCGCTCTTTATCTACGGACCTTCAGGCCTCGGTAAAACGCATTTGATGCACGCCATCGGCAATGCCATCAAGGAACATCATCCACATATGAAGGTCATGTCCATTACAAGCGAAAACTTTATGAATATTTTCGTCGAAACATTGCAGCGCAACCAAGGTAAATTATTCCGCAACACGTTCCGCAATATCGATGTTCTCATGATTGACGATATTCAATTCCTTGAAAGCCGTGAAAGTACGAAAACTGAGCTATTTAATACGTTCAATGAATTATTAAATAACAACAAGCAAATCGTTCTTACCTCTGATACAATGCCAAACGATATGGAACAGTTCGAAGATCGTCTTCGCTCTCGTTTCCAAGCTGGCTACATTGCCACAATGGAAAATCCAGATTTAGAAACGCGCATTGCCATCTTCAGATCACTGCTCGAACGAGAATATAAAAAGAATCGCATTATTCGCATCGATAATGATTCAATTAACTACGTAGCATTGCAATTTAGCGAAAACGTCCGCGTATTGCAAGGTGCTTTTACCAAGCTCATCGGTACAGCATCCATCGATCAACGTCTCGAATCTATCGACCTAGAATACACAAAACACGCCTTGGCGGGCCTCGTTCATACCGAAGAGGTGAATATGGTTAATATTGAAAGCATCCAGAATTTTGTAAGTTCTTATTTCAATATTAAAAAGCAAGACCTACTCGGCAAGAAACGAAAAGCCCAATTCGCATTTCCACGGCAAATCGCCATGTATCTATGCCGCGATATGATCAATGAAAGCTATCCTCAAATCGCAGCAGCTTTTTCTCGTGATCATACGACAATTCTCCATGCGTACGATAAAATAACGAAGGAAATTGAAAAAAACGAAGAAACTAAACGAATGGTTGCAGAAATTAAACAGAAATTAACAACCTGTGGATAACTCTGTGGATATATGGTGAATAACTTTGTGGATATCCTAAAACTCGTACTTTGATGTTAATATGTGGATAAGTAGGTACAAACTATCAACATAGTTATACACAACTCATAATTCACACAGTTAGTGGTGCCAAATCACTTTTACACATATAAACAGGCCTCTACTATTACTACTACTAAAACTAACAAACAATCAAAAAACTAGTAGAAATAGATCTACCGTAGAATATCTATAGAGCATCTACGATAGTAAACATTGAATATTACAAACAAAGCAAGTAATTATTAGTGCTTTTAAATATATAAAAATTATAAAGGAGTAACATATGCATATTACATTCCCTAAAGCAAATCTCCAAAAAGCAATTAACGTATTGCAAAAGGTATCTCAAAATAAAACAAGTTCCAACTTACCAGGCGCTATTTACATGACTACAAAAAATGGTCAAGTAGAATTGCAAGGTAACGACTTTGAACTCGGCATTCGCTTAACCATCGATGGAGACATTAAAGAACCTGGTACTTTAGTGGTAGGTTCCCGCTATTTCCAAGAATTAATTCGCAAATTGCCTGGCGATACTATTGAACTTTACAAACCAGAAAACGGAAATTCTTTAACCATCACATCTGGGTCTTCCGAATTCAACCTTGTAACATTACATCCAGATGATTTTTCCTTGGTGGAACAAATTCACGACCAAGATCATGTAAACATCGATAGCTTTGCCATGAAAGAACTCATCGATTTAACAAACTACGCAGCTGCTACTGATGAAGATCGTCCTGTATTTACCGGTGCTCTTCTTGAAATCAAAGAAAACGAAGTGACTATGGTTGCTACCGATACACACCGTATGGCTGTTAAAAAAATTACCATCGATGAACCAGCAACTACTCCAATGCGCGCTATCATTCCTACAAAAACGTTGGCTGAAGTATCTCGTTTATTACCAACAGATAATCCAGCTATGATCAATATCATTTGGAATCGCACACAAATCGTATTCAATTTTGAATCTATTTATATTATTTCTCGCTTGATTGAAGGTACATACCCTGAATATGAAAAGGTAATTCCTTCTCAATTCGATTCTAGCGCTGTAATCGATCGCCGTGAATTTGCTGGTGCTGTTGATCGCGTATCCTTGTTGGCTAAAGACATCAGCTATAATGTAATTCGTTATGATTGGTCTGAAAGTAATGTCACATTGTCTACTCAAAATACTGAAATCGGTATGGCAAAAGAAGACGTAGCTGTTGAATTTAAAGGCACACCTTTCACAATCTCCTTCAATGGTCGCTACATCTCTGACATCTTGCGTCACAGCACAGGCGACAATATCCACTTGTTCTTAAAACAAAATGGTCCTGTTGTCATTCGCCAAGACAATAATCCAAACTATACATACGTAGTAACACCAGTTCGCACAAATGCTTAAAGTAGGGTGTGAGCTAACAGAGGAGCGGTAGCGACGATGGGAGACACACATCACTTTGGTCGGAGCGTGCAATTTTTCGAAGAAAAATGCCCAGCGAGCGACCTGGACTCAGTATGATATATATGCTTATGTTAATTGTCTACTTTAGGAGAACGTTATGAAAGAGCAACAGCAGGTACCCATTCATACGGAGTACATTCAAATTGATCAGTTGTTGAAGTTAGAAGGCATTATTGAAACAGGTGGTCAAATAAAATCTTTCATCGATGAAGGCATCCTTACCTTGAATGGTCAGGTCGTAACGGAAAAACGCAAGAAATGCCGCGTTGGTGATGTGATTTCTTGTGAAGGTCTCGATGTAGACCTCGTGATTACACAAGAGGAGGCATAATCGGTGAGAATTGACTCACTGCAGTTATTTCAGTTTCGTAATTATAAGGATATACAGATACAGTTTAATCCTGAGATTATTGTTCTATATGGCACTAATGGGGCTGGTAAGACGAATATCCTCGAATCTATCTATGTTGGTACGATTGGTAAAAGCCATCGTACGAACGATACGTCAGATATGCTCATGTTCAATGCTGAAGAAGCAGGCATAGTTGTAAAATTCGAGAAAAAAGATACACCTCAAAAGGTAAATATTAAATTATTCCGTCAAGGCCCTAAGGATATTCGATTAAATGACACAAAAATATCTCAAAAAGAACTGATTGGTACATTAAATACAGTTATCTTCTGTCCTGAAGATTTACAGCTCATTAAGGGAACTCCGTCTGGACGTAGACGTTTTCTAGATATGGAAATATCTCAGACTAGCGCTACTTACTATCATCAATTGATGCAGTACAATCGGCTGTTACAGCAACGAAATGCAGTTCTAAAAGAATATAGAGGAAAGAATACTATTCCTCTTGAAGAATGGGATTTGCAGCTAGCAGATATGGCGAGCTTTATCGTAAAGAAACGATTAGAAAGCTTAAAAAAAATCAATTTGCTCATCGATTTGATGAATCGTAAATTGACAGGTGGCCTTGAGAATTTAACCATTGGTTATGAACAGCCGTATATGGACAATGGTTCATTAGAATATACAAAGGAAGGCTTTTACGAACGCATCAAAGCAGCGTTGTCGCAAGATCGTCATCGTTTGAGCACTAGTGTAGGTCCTCATCGCGATGATTTAAAATTCTTTTCCGATGCTATGGATTTAAAGAAATTTGGATCGCAAGGTCAGCAACGAACAGCTGTATTGTCTTTAAAGTTGAGTGAACTTGAGTTTATCAAGTCAGAGGTAGGAGAATATCCAGTTCTTCTCTTGGATGATGTATTGAGCGAACTTGATGAGTCGAGACGAGTGAATTTATTGCAGTTTATTCATAAACGAATTCAAACATTTATTACCACTACAGATATTCACGATTTTAAAGATTTGAAATCTGTTCAATTTATTTCTTGTGAAGGAGGAAAGGTTCAGTATGGACAGCCTTGATCTTTGTTTACCAAAGGCCTTAGCAGAACTGAATTTACTGGAACAATATAAATTAAATACCCTCGTTCACAAGTGGCGCGATGTAGTAGGCGATGTCATCGCCGATCATACGAAAATTGTGTCTATCAAGCCTCCAGACATGGTTATCAGTGCAGATAATTCCATGTGGATGCAGGAATTACAGATGCAAAAACGACGTATCATCGAGGCTATCAACAAGTATTACCGCCATGAGGTAATCACCGATATTCGATTCATCATGAAACGTCAGAGCTATGTGAAAGTAGAAATTAATACGTCTCTCACGATTCCTGATGAACAGATTATTACAAAACGTATTAATTTTGCTAATATCGTACTTTCAAAAGAAGATGTAGACGCCATCGATAAATCTTTAGAACAAACGGATAACGAAGAATTACGAGCTGCTTTCAGAAAAGTACAAATTACGGCTCGAAAGCGTGAAATATATTTAGAGCAGCATGGGTATCATCGTTGTAAGCGATGTGGCATGCACATGGAATCTAAAAAAGAAATCTGTCCTACTTGTGAATATGAATTGCATCGGGCTCATATCAAGGAGATTAAGGCGGTTATTAGAAAGTATCCATACTTTAAATACAGCGACTGTCAGCAATTTATACAGTGTACCTTCCCAGACTTTGCAGAAGCGATGCGGGAATCCATATACTTTTATCTGGATAAGATTTATAAAGGATCCATCAATCGCCGTCATATGTTTATGGTGGCCATGCTCATCACCCATAAGAAGCCTGATGAGCTAACGGATCAGCATGTTATTAATTTGTGTAATAAATATAGATCAAAGTTCCTAGCTGAAGAGAAACAGCGCAAAATTGATGCTCTTAATGGGACATTAGAAAAGTAGAGGGGGCATTCTTATGTACGTTCATATTGGAGATACCATTTCCGTGCCCATAGAATCCATCATTACGATGGTGCATGCCAAGGGCGGAAAGTCCCATAAAAGTCCTATTCATCACTATGAAACGCTAGAATATATAGCCATGGTGCCAGAGGAGCAAATCAAGACATATGTGGTCACTGATGATTGTGTGTATGGATCTGGTATCAGTATTAAGACTTTAATGAGACGGATTGACGAGTTTTATAGTATAATAAAGAGATAAAGTTTAATCCTGTACATGTTTTGTTACTTTATTTCAATCAAGTGCAGTATGATAGATTGTTAGGAGGAGTTTGTTTCATGCCTGAACAAAATTATGGCGCTCAGAATATTCAGGTTCTTGAGGGTCTAGACGCGGTACGTAAACGCCCAGGGATGTATATTGGTAGTACGTCTGCTCGTGGTTTGCATCACCTCGTATACGAAGTTGTAGATAACTCTGTGGACGAAGCGCTTGCTGGTTATGCTACACATATAGAAGTATCCATCAATCCAGATAACAGTGTTACCGTTGTCGATGATGGTCGTGGTATTCCAACAGGGATGCATGAATCCGGTATGTCTGCAGTAGAGTTAGTATTAACGAAATTGCATGCCGGTGGTAAATTCGGCGGTGGCGGCTACAAGGTATCTGGTGGTCTTCACGGCGTAGGTATTTCCGTAGTTAATGCGTTGAGTGAATGGACTAAGGTTCAAGTATCTCAAAATGGAATTGTCCAAGAGATTTCTTTTGCTCGTGGTCATAAAACTTCCGAGTTGCACGAAATTGGCAAGGCCGAAGGCACTGGTACTACAGTTATTTTCAAGCCAGATGCAGA
Organism: Veillonella parvula; assembly: GCF_042850485.1. Classification (GTDB taxonomy): domain Bacteria; phylum Bacillota; class Negativicutes; order Veillonellales; family Veillonellaceae; genus Veillonella; species Veillonella parvula_Q. The sequence continues at coordinate 6,295 of NZ_AP031417.1, forward strand.
AATCTTTGAAACTACCGTATTTAGCTTTGATACATTGAAAATGCGTTTACAGGAATTGGCATTCCTTAACAAAGGCCTTCGCATTACATTGAGCGATTTGCGCTTAGAGGAACCTCGTGTTGAAAGCTTCCACTATGAAGGTGGTTTGGTTTCTTTCATTACCTTCTTGAACGAAAATAAAGAAGCAATTAATCCAACTGTTATCAACATTGAAAATACAAAAGACGATGTTGTGGTAGATGTAGCATTGCAATATAACGATAGCTATAGTGAAAACTTGTTGTCCTTCGTAAATAACATCAATACGATTGACGGTGGTACACATCTATCTGGTTTCCGTGCTGCCTTGACTCGTACCCTCAATGATTATGGCCGTAAATCTGGTTTGATCAAGGAAAGTGAGTCCAATCTTTCCGGTGAAGACGTACGTGAAGGTTTGACAGCTGTCGTATCTGTAAAAGTGTTGGAACCTCAATTTGAGGGCCAAACAAAAACTAAACTTGGCAATAGCGAAGTTAAAGGTATTACAGATGTTATCGTTACAGAAGGTCTTAAAACATTCTTCGAAGAACATCCTCAAGATGCGAAAAAAATCATTGAAAAAGCAACGATGGCAAGTCGTGCTCGTGAGGCCGCTCGTAAAGCCCGCGACTTAACACGCCGTAAAAATGCGTTGGAAGTATCTAGCCTTCCTGGTAAATTGGCGGACTGCTCCGAAAAAGATACATCTATGACTGAAATTTATCTTGTGGAAGGTGATTCTGCAGGCGGTTCTGCAAAACAAGGTCGCGATCGTCGTTACCAAGCAATTTTGCCATTACGTGGTAAAATTCTTAACGTAGAAAAAGCACGTCTCGATAAGATTTTAGCTAATAACGAAATTCGCTCCATGATTACCGCTTTTGGTACAGGTATTGGCGATGAATTCGATATTACAAAATCCCGTTATAACAAGATTATCATCATGACAGATGCAGACGTTGACGGCGCCCACATCCGTACATTGTTATTAACATTCTTCTACCGCTATATGAAACCATTGGTAGAGGAAGGCCATATCTATATTGCTCAACCACCTTTGTATCAAATCAAGAAGGGTAAATTTCATTGGTATGTATACTCTGATGCAGAGTTGACTGCTAAACTTGATGAAGTAGGCCGCGATGGTACTACAATCCAACGTTACAAAGGTTTAGGTGAAATGAATCCTGAACAATTATGGGAAACTACAATGAACCCTGATAATCGTACGATTCTACAAGTTAGCTTAGAAGATTCTATCGAAGCTGACAAAATCTTTACGGTTCTCATGGGTGATAAGGTAGAGCCTCGTCGTAAATTTATTGAAGATAACGCAAAATACGTGCGTAATCTAGATTTGTAAGAGGTGACCCATGTCTGAAAATCATAATAGTAACGTAGAGTTTACGTCTAACAAAGATCAACACCTAAAACGTTCCTTAAAAGCGCGTCATATGAATATGATTGCATTAGGTGGTGCTATCGGTACAGGTTTATTCGTTGCCGGTGGTGAAGTGGTAAGTACAGCTGGTCCTGGTGGTGCTCTTGTAGCTTACGGGCTCATTGGTATCATGGTTTATTTCCTTATGACATCTCTTGGGGAAATGGCTACATACTTGCCAATTCCAGGTTCCTTCGGGACTTATGCAAAACGCTATGTAGATCCTGCCTTTGGTTTTGCCTTAGGTTGGAATTACTGGTTTAACTGGGCTATTACCTTGGCTGCTGAAGTATTAGCAGGGGCGCTTATCATGAAATATTGGTTCCCTGATGTACCTGCCATCGTATGGTCTGCTCTGTTCTTGCTCATTTTATTTGGCTTGAACTATTTATCTACTCGTTCTTTTGGTGAAAGTGAATATGTATTCTCTAGCATCAAGGTGATTACCGTATTTGTATTTCTATTCTGTGGCTTTATGCTCATCTTTGGCATCGGTGGCACATCTCCAGGATTTGCGAACTGGACCGTAGGAGAGGCTCCATTCGTAGGTGGCTGGGAATCTATTCTTGCTATCTTTATGGTAGCTGGTTTCTCCTTCCAAGGTACTGAGCTGATCGGTGTAGCCGCTGGTGAAGCGGAAGACCCTGAAAAGAACGTGCCAAAAGCGATTAATACAATCTTCTGGCGTATTCTATTATTCTATATCGGTGCTTTCACGGTTATCGGTTTCTTGATTCCATACACAGATCCAAATTTGTTGAACTCTAGTGTAGAGAACGTATCTATTTCTCCATTTACACTCGTATTTGACCGCTTTGGTTTTGCCTTTGCTGCTAGCTTTATCAATGCTATCATCTTAACGGCTGTATTGAGTGCTGGTAACTCTGGTCTATACTCTTCTACGCGTATGCTGTACGCACTCGCTAAGGAAGGTCAAGCACCTCAAATTTTTGCTAAGTTAAATAAACGTGGCGTTCCAGTGCCTGCGTTAATCTTAACGACAGCAATCGGTTTATTTGCATTCCTTACGAGCTTTATTGGCGAAGGTACAGCTTATACATGGATTGTTAATATTTCTGGTCTATGCGGTTTCATCGCATGGGTTGGTATCGCAGTATCTCACTATCGTTTCCGCCGTGCTTTCATTGCACAAGGCAGAGATCTTAGTGAATTGCCATACAAAGCGTGGTTATTCCCAGTTGGACCAATCTTGGCGTTTATTCTTTGCGTCATCATCATCTGTGGTCAAAACTACTCCGCTTTCACAGGTGATACCATCGACTGGTACGGCGTATCCGTTGCCTACATTGGCTTACCAATCTTCTTCGCAGTTTACTTTGGTTACAAATACATCAACAAAACTAAAGTTGTGCCGTTGAAAGAAGTTAACCTTGATCGTGACTTCGATAGATAACATAAAATTAGACCTGTTCATTATGAAAGTAGTGAGCAGGTCTTTTTCTTATTTATGATATGTATTTTTACGATATGTAATATGTATTTTTTTGATGTATAATATGTAATTGTTTTATGTGAAAGCTATATTTATATTTGTTTTTCTCTAAAAGTCTTGTTATAATAAATCAAAATATATTGTAGTCAATTAGAAAGGATACAATTATGATTATTACAACAACTATGCATATTGAAAATAAACCTGTACAAGAGTACAAAGGTATTGTATTTGGTGAAGTCGTAGAAGGACGTAACTTTGTGAAAGATTTCATGTCTGGTATTCGAGACATTGTTGGTGGTCGTAGTGGCAGCTATGAAGATTCTTTGATGAATGCGCGCAAAGCAGCTCTCGACGAAATGTCTCAACGAGCTTCTAAATTGGGTGCTAATGCTATTATTGGCGTATCCTTTCAATATAGCACAGTAGGTGCACAAAATGGCATGCTTATGATTACATGCAATGGTACAGCTGTAGTAGTTTAATAATAAATAATATAAATCCCCTAATCGATGTTTAAGTGTAAACTTTCACAACGATTAGGGGATTTTTACTAAGGAAATGAAGTTACTAGCTAATGCTAGATTTTATGATGTTACGTAAATACTAGATATTTCGTTAGAAAAATATTATATATTTTATTAGCTAAATATTAGTTATTTTACCTTATACCAGCTTGCATACATGACAGGTAATACGATAAGTGTTAGAACTGTTGCCACTAGTAAGCCGCCGCTAAAGGCAATAGCTAATGGGCTCCAGAATACAGATCCCATGAGCGGAATCATGCCTAAAATCGCTGCGATAGCGGTGAGCATGATAGGGCGGAAACGAAGTGTAGCAGAGTTGATAATCGCTTCACGCGGTTCTTGTCCTTCTGCCTTGTGGATTTCGATTTGGTCTAATAAGATAATCGAGTTACGGATGATCATACCCGAGAGGGCGATGATCCCTAGAATAGCCATAAAGCCTAACGGCGTTCTCGTAATATTGAGTGCTAATACAACACCGATTAGCCCCAATGGAGCCGTGAGTAGAGCCATTACCATGAGGGCGATACGCTTTAATTGGAACATGAGGATGGTCATGATTACAAAGAGCATAATTGGCATTGGTGTTAATAGCTTTTGAACGGCTGTTTCGCTCTTTTCAGCGGCGCCGTCTAGGTCAATAGAATAGCCTGTAGGCAAGGAATTGCGAATGTCTTGTAAGGATTTGTAAATCTCTTTCGTTTTCGCATTACCCAATATACCTGTTTTTACATTGGCATGCACACTAATGGTTGGCATCATATTGCGATGCCAAATAATACCATCCTCTTGTGTCATGGCAATGGTTGCAATTTGGCTTAGTGGTACATAGGATCCATTTCCTGTTTGAATTGGCAAGGATGAAAGAGCACTTAAGTTATGTTGCTCGTTGTCACCTAAACGGAAGGTAACAGGAATGGTTTGGTTCCCTTCGTAGTATTCACCAGATTTAGTACCAGACAATAGACTTTGCAAGTGCAAGGATACAGCATAGCTATCGATGCCGAGTAAACGTGCCTTGTTTGGATCGATGTGAATATTGGCTACAGGTTCTGTATCTGGCCAGTCAAAAGCGATATTTTGTAAGTCTTTATCGTCTTGCATTTTAGCTTTTACTTGATTTGCAATTTCTTTTACCACCTTTTGATCAGGGCCAGCAACGCGAAGCATGACTGGAAATTTGGATGGTGGACCGATTTGTAAGAATTGCGTATTTACAAGGGCTGATGGGAATTGCTCGTTTAAATAAGGAGTCAATTCAGCATAAAGTTTATCGCGATCCTCTAAGGATTTTGTAACAATTACATATTGCAAGAAGTTGTTCCGTTGCAATTCCGGTTCCAAGGTGAGGACAAAACGTGGAGAACCTTGCCCAATGTAGGAGGTGAAGGTTGCAATGCGTTCGTCATCTTTCAAATGTTCATCGATGAGTTTTGCTTGGTTAGCAGTATACTCGATGGACGAGCTTTGAGGAAATTGCATGGATATAATGATTTCATTACGCGTTGATGATGGGAAAAATTCCTGTTTGATCAATGGTAGTGAAAGCAAGGATAAAACGAAGGCACCTAGGGTGGCCAGTAGGACTACCTTGTGATGTCCTAGAGCCCAATGTAATAGTTTTTCAAACTTATCATAGAAGGTTACATTGAGCTTGTGCATGATACGGTCTCGTTTAGTCCATTCCGATTCTGGTTTTGGAGCCTTGTTTTCAATGATTTTATAACCCAATACAGGGCTGACGAGAACAGAGGCAAACCAAGATAGAATAAGTGCCATAAATACAACGATAGATAGGGATTTTGTAAACTCTGCTACCATACCTTGTGCCAATGCTAATGGCAAGAAACCTGCACAGGTAATGAGCGTACCCGATAGCATTGGGAATGCTGTAGATTGGTAAGCAAAGGTAGCCGATTTAAAGTGGCCCCACCCTTCTTCGAGCTTAACGCTCATCATTTCTACAACGATGATGGCATCGTCTACAAGGAGGCCTAAAGCTAGAATTAAGGCACCTAAGCTAACCTTATGTAGATAGATGCCGCTTTCATACATCAAGATGAACGTCGTAGACACAACGACTGGAATGGTGAGGGCTACAACGATACCGGTTCGTAAGCCGAGAGATGCAAAGCTTACGAGCAATACGATGGCGATGGCTTCAAATAAGGATTGAGAGAAATCGCCAATAGATTCCTTAACGATATGGGGCTGATTCGATACTTGATTGAGTTCGAGGCCGGCAGGAATCGTTTTATTCAATTCTGCTAGCTTTTTATCAATGGCTTCACCAAATTCTATATTATTTCCACCTGCATCCATGGAGATAGCAATACCTATAGCCGGCTTACCTTCGTAGTAGAACTGAGGACTACTAGGGTCTTGGTAGGTCATGGTTACATCGGCCATGTCACCGAGGCGCAACGTTTGGTTATTGATGCGGATTGGCATATCTCGCACCGCTTGAGGGCTATCGAATAGACCGTTGACGCGAAGATATACATTGTTTGTATCTGTTGTAATCACACCAGCTGGAACCATCATACTTTGCTGTTTAAGCGCTGTTAACAGCTGTTGTGTACTGACTTTATAGGATGCGAGTTTATCCTTGTTTATGGTTACATTAAGGGTTTGTTGTTGAACCCCAATGAGGCTGATTTTTTTAACATTAGGAACAGATAAAAGCTGACGCTTTAAGTCTTCTGCTTGTTGACGCTTTTCTTCATAAGAAAATTCATCACCACTAATGGCATAGATAATGCCATATACATCGTCGAACCTGTCGTTGATGGTCGGTCCTTGAACGCCTGCAGGCAATGATTTCCATTCGTCGTTGATCATATTCCGCGCTTCTTCCCAAGCGGGACGAATCTTATCGGATGGCAAATCCTCTCTTAGATTGATATAAATAACGGATTTGCTACCATCTGTGAAAGATTTTGTATAATCTACACCAGGAAGGTCGCGTAGTTTTTCTTCGAGTTTGTCCGTTACCTGATTCGACATTTCTTGTGGAGAAGCCCCCGGCCAAGCAACACCGACCACCATGGTGCGCATCGTAAAATCAGGATCTTCCATGCGTCCCATATGGGTAAATGAGAAAATACCGAAGGTGAGGAGCACAGCCATGAAGTAGTAGATAATGGACTTGTGTTTAAGAGCCCATTCGGCTAAGTTAAATTGTTTCATTGACTAACCGCCGTCCCTTCTTGTAATTGTTGGGTACCTGCGGTGATGACAATGTCACCTTTAGCTAAACCAGATGTGACGATGACGGAGTTCTTACCAAACTCACCAGTCTTGATAGGCACGAGATGAGCCTTCTTATCGCGGATGATATAGACCGCATTATTACCGTTAGAGTCTTTCACAAGAGCCGTTAACGGAATAGAAATATTGGTACTATCTGTGGTAGATAGATTAGCATTGACCGTCATGCCTAGTTGTACCTCTTTAGGCGCATTTTGTAAGGTAATTTTTACGGTATACGTTCTGGCTACAGGGTCAGGAACTGGTGAAATTTCACGTACTATGCCTTGTACTGTTACATCTGGTAAGGCCCAGAAGGTAATAGTAGCAGGGCTTCCTACATGAATTTTACTCAACTCTTGTTCAGGAAGGGCAATGACTGCTTCTGGATCGTGACCAGCCGCTAAGGTACCAACGCTTTGACCCGCTGCTACGACTTGTCCTGCTTCAATATTGAAAGCTGTAATAATACCTGTATCAGGAGCCGTCAAATTAGTATAGCTATTTTGATTGCTGCTCAAATTAAGGCTTGCTTGTGCTTGTTGTAATTGAGCAGATGTGGCATTCAATTGGTTTTCAGCTTGGTCTAATTGTAATTTACTAATCGCTTGTTGTGCATAAAGCTCGCGGTATCGTTTAGCATTGGTTTCTGCCAATTCGTAGGCCGATTGAGCAGCTTTTACAGCACCTTCAGCATTTTGCACTTGAGCTGATGTGTCTGAACCATTGACTTGAGCAATCACTTGGCCTGCTTGCACTACATCACCAACATTTACAAATTTGTTGATGACACGCCCTCCAATTTGAAAGGCTAAGTTTGTTTCTGTTTTATTATGAATGGTGCCTGCATAGCCAGCATCAGTAGTTCCAGACTCTTCACCTATAGTGATGGTACGCACCTTGAGACTTGTATCTTCAGGGGGCTTTTCTGATCCACAACCACTTATGATGGCGGTCCCTATTAATAGGGCTCCTATGGTTGCTATGATTCGTTGATTCATAGAATCTCTCCTTTGACTACCGCATATAAGCCCTATGACACAGAACTACACATAGGTAGTAATCATAGGACTCTATATGTATATTAAAAAACTCTAATTTCTAATTATATATTTTATAGAAAAAACTAATTATATATTTTATACAATTTAATAATACTATATTTATATTGAAAGTTCTAGCCTTTATGCAGAAAATAAAAGAATTATATAATTAATTTATATAATTGATGATATATTTTAACGATAATTTTTAAAAGTAATCTATATTTTGCCAGTATATGTATTACTTATTTTATGAATACAAAATTGTAGCAAAAAAAGTGAGTCCTCTATTGATTGAGCTGTATTCCAAAATATGTCCAATTTTGGGGGTGCAGTTCATAGTAAGAGAACTCACTTTTTTAGGTTTTGTCTATTTATTTTTGAACTTTATTTTTCTTCTTCTTGTTCTACAATAGGTTCTTCATAGGTTACAAGGATTTTATCGATACGAGTATGATCCATATCGATGACTTCAAAGGTATAGCCGTTCCATTTTGCCTTGTCGAGTTCCTTTGGAATACGGCCGAAGAGGACGTTTAAAAGACCGCCCATAGTTTTGTACAAATCGTCTTCTTCGCCTGGCAATTCTTGATCGATGTGAAAGAATTCTTTAAATTCATCTACGTTGAGAAGGCCATCTACGAGCCATGCTCCATCGCGTTCGATGATCTTGTTTTCTTCTTCCTTGATTTCTTCCTCACCGGAAGGCATAAGGCCTACGATTTCCTCCATGATGTCATGCAAGGTGACAAGGCCAGTGAAACCACCATATTCGTCGAGGATAATTGCTTCGTGAACGCCTTCTGTACGTAGAACGTTCAATAATTTCATGAGTGAAATGGATTCAGGAACGAGAACAGGTTCTTTCAAACAAGCTTTGATGATATCGTGAATGGAACTTTCACTAGGACGTTGCATAATTTGAACTAATACATCGGATACGGTAACGAGACCCTTTAATTCATCCAAGGAATCGGTACCTACAGGAATGCGGTAATGGTTGGCATTCTTGAGAACCTCCATGATCTCGTCTTCCGTGCCATTAAGATCAATCCATTTGAGCTGTGTACGAGGCGTCATGATGTCACCTGCGTTCATATCTGCGAGATGGAAGATATTTTCTACGAGGATAGGTTCTTCCTCTTCGTAAGCACCCATGGCAACGCCTTCGGTAAGCATTTTATTAATTTCAGACTCTGTAACAGGTGCTTCTTCTTTTACGGTAACGCCTAGCATTTTTAAGAGGAATTCTGTGGAAATGCCGAGGAAGCTAACGATTGGTTTTAACGCCACAGATAGCCAGTAAATTGGTTTTGCTACTACAACGGCAATGCTTTCAGGGCTATTTAAGGCCAAGCGTTTAGGCACGAGTTCGCCGATAACGAGGGATAAATAGGTGATGATGGCAACGATAATGAAGGAGCTTATAGAGGCTGCGTATGGTTCGATGCTTGGAATATTTGCTACTAATATATCTTCTAAAGGTCCAGAGAAGGTAGCACCAGAATATAAACCAGTTAAAATGCCTACAAGGGTGATGCCGATTTGAATGGTAGAGAACATTTCATTTGGGTTCTCTGACAATTCAAAGGCTGTTTTCGCGCGTTCATTGCCTGATTCTGCCAACTCTTCAAGTTTACGTTTTTTTGCATTTACGATGGCTAACTCCGTCATGGAGAATAAACCATTTGCAATGATTAATACGATGATAATGATAAAATCTAAGGTCAGATCACTGTCCATGTAAGTAGATACTCCTTTTTAATGACATATAATTCTGCACATGAGAATAATAGAAATATTACTCCTAGTATACCATATTGGCATTAATAAGTGTTTCCAGCACAGAAAAAGGAGGGTTGCCGCCCTCCTTTTTTCCTTTTGCATGCATTAAATACTACAAAAACATTTATTTCCTTCGTTATCTATCATGATTGATTTTAATTTGTAAATAGTACCCTAATAAGGGTATAGTATGTATAGAAATTAAGATTAGTATCAGTATTAGGTCATATAATTTGGGCCTCATAATAGGATTATATAGATGGCAACAGAGCAAGAGTGGGAAAGTGTATTACAAATTAAAACCTCTGGTCGCGATGATAGTCGTTCCGATACGGAGCATCATCCGTATGAGCCGACGGATTATTGCGTGTTGGAGCGCTTGGCAAATAGCGGTCATATTCGCAAGAAAAATATGCTCATCGATTATGGCAGTGGCAAGGGCCGAGTGAGTATTTTCATGGCTTACCAAACGGGCTGCCATTCTATAGGCATCGAATACGATGAACGGCTCTATGAAAAGGCTTTGATCAATGGTGAAAGCCCTGCTGCTCGCAATCGTGTAAGCTTTGTACTAGGTGATGCGGCGCTCTATGAATTGCCAGATCAGGCTGATCGATGCTTTTTCTTTAATCCCTTTGCACTCCATACGATTAAGCGGGTACTAGGAAATATCTTTGATTCGCTATATCATCATCCTCGGGAGATTAAGTTATTTTTTTACTATGTTAATGACGAGGTGGAGAACTTTTTAAATAACCATGTGCGCTTGGAACAAGAGGAAACTATTGATTGTAGTGACCTCTTTGAGGCCAGCGATGCAAAGGAACGAATTCTCGTCTATTCAGTCAACTTGTTTTAGTGCAGTAATTTAAGACTTTTATGTAACAATTAGATATATTTTAATGTAACAGTTAATTAAATAACCTTGGTTTGAATAGTGTTTTAGTAGTATGAAATGCATATTATTAGGGACGTATTTAAATTGAGGTTTTATTCTATTTTTAAGGAACTTTTACACATATTATTAAGGAAAAAGCAGATAAATTCTGCTATAATAATATATTAGAGATTATAAAATCAATTCATTTTTATGATTCTATACATTGATTCGTATACGCTAATGTAGCGGGTAGGACTGAGTGTATTGAATATAGGAGGTGCATATGGAACTCATCGATACAATGTTGATTGAACGCATTCGTAAAGCGTTAATTAAACGATATGACCGAGATCAACAGATTCAACAAATGATTGAAGAAATTGGTGCAGAGGAAGGCCTTAATGAGACCGAATTATCTATCGTTTACCAAGCGTATTTAGAGGTAAAAGAACGGGTGTACTATACATCTTCTCTCGTTGATTTGTGGAATCAAATTGAAGATGTTCAAAAACGTATGGCCTTATTGCATTCTTACGAATCTTTAGAAGAAGATCTATTTGGCGATGTGCTAGGCGACGATAAGGATGATATCGTTATTTCTAATACATCTGGAGTTGGCAAGGGTGTTAGTCACAGTGATGATGCATATGCTATGGAACAGATACAATTATCTGACGTTCCTGTGCATCATGATTCTACGGTGGGTATGAATCATATTAAATTGAATGAATTAAAATCTATAGGTGGTCTCTTTACTGGTTTTGGTGAAAGCTCCGGTAAGGAAATGGCAGATTTTGAAGATACTGCGATTGAGCACCTTGATGTAAAACCATTAGAAGGCGTTGAAAGCTTAGCAATTCATCATTTAGATGAAAATGATGAGTTAAATGTAGATAGTCTTGATGAATTTTCGAAAGATAAGAAATCAGAGGCAGCTAACGTGGATGATGAGGATATGTCGTCTATCGATCCATACACGGCGGTGAATGCTTTGTTATTTGGTAAAGCCGGTTTAGAATCTGATAAAACAAATAAGAAGATGGAAAAGCTTCTTAAAAAGCAATTAAAACGCGTTGACGATGAATGGGCGCGTATCAACGGCTCTGAGGACAAGAAATCTAAGGACGATAAAAAATCCAAAGAGGACAAGAAATCTAAGGACGATAAAAAATCCAAAGAGGACAAGAAATCCAAAGAGGATAAAAAATCTAAAGAAGACAAAAAGTCCAAAGAAGAGAAGAAATCTAAGAAAGATAAGAAGTCTAAAGAAGATAAGAAAGATAAAAAACACAAAAAGCATAAAGAAGATAAGATTTATGAAGCTGAAGAAAAGTTAAAGAAAAAGAAAGATAAGGATGAAAAGAAGCTTAAATTCTTAAACGATAAGTTAAAAACAGTCTTCTTAACGGATACTTTCAAGAAAAAAGATAAGAAGAAAGACAAGAAAAAGGATAAAAAATCCAAAAAGGATGAATCCGCAAAAAAGCAAAATCGATAGTTTCCGTATGGAATAGTAAGGCCTCTGAAAAGATGGCCAAGGAGAGTGCTAGTGCGAAGAAATCAGCAGGTGCTGAGACTATCGACCGTGGATGCGGTAAATGCAAACGATGTAAAGGTCCTAAATGTAAGAAATATCCGAAATAATTGATAGTTATGTAGTTTTGTTATATTTGTAACAATATAGTTGGATTAGTGATTTAACAATTTTGTTATAAAATTCAACAGTTAGGGGTTAATGATGAACCGATGGCAGCGATTATTTGAAGGCATACGAACAGAGATTAAGGTATTTATCTTTTTCTCTGCTTTGTTGACTGCATTTAGAATCGTGTTTCTTGCAGTATTTCAATCACAACTAGCTTCTGTGACGATGGAGAATATCCTCACGTCCTTATGGCTAGGCTTTAGATTGAGTCTCAAGACCGTCGGTTCTTTGTGTTTATTGGGCTTTTTAGGGGGCACTTTGGTGCATACCTTTGTACCTAAATGGCCGTCCTTACGGATCAAACAGGTTGTCTACTCTATTGCAACGGTGTTGTTAACTTTCTTATTCCTGGGACGTATTCCATTCTATAAAATCTTCAATTCTTCCTATAATGCGATGCTCATCAATGGTAAAAACGATGATATCGGTGCCATTATCAATACAGCCATCAATGAATATAATGCATTGATGTACATCGTTGGAGCTGTTGTATTGAGTGCAGCTCTTTGTTGGTTCCTAGTTCGTTTTTTAGCGTGGGGGGCCAAGAAATATAGTGACTACGCTGTTGACCTAAGGAATGGTGATGATGCGGATAATGTAAGAAATAGTGATTTTGCAGATCATCAACGACTTTGTACTACTTGGTATCCTAAAACTAAGAAAACGCAATGGATGACGGGCATTGGATTAACTGTCGCTATCGGTGTAATAGGTCTATTCTTTAGATTTGGCGGTGCTTTCAGCTATACAAATTCTATCAACTGGGAAAGTGCGGCCCGACTTAGTTCCAATTTGTTGAACGAAAATATTCTAGACGATGTGCAGGCTCTATATCGTGTTAAAAGCATTGCAAAACGGACGGCTGAGCTTGAGGTTATTAACTTAACGCCTCAAGAGTTAAATGAAAAAATCACTGCCGTTGGTGGTAAGTTTAACGGTACAAATTTTGACGGTTCTTTCACGAGAACCATTACGACACAACGATTAGCGGATCAACCGCAGTCTATAAACTTCGTTCTTGGAGAATCCTATGGCTTGTGGCCGTTCCTCGCTGAATATAACGGGCCTGGTGCGTACCTCGTTGAGCAAGGTCGTAAATACGCTGCCAGCCCTCAAGCGATGAGCACGCAGCTAGCCCTTGCCCAAGGCACCGGTACGATGCCGGCCATCAATGGTTTGTTGACGGGGATGCCTGATACAGGGCTATATCCTAATTATGAAGGTGAAAGTTTCAAAGAACCTTACGGTTTAGGCATTGGTCCTGTTATGAAAAAGCTAGGCTACAAGACTGTATTCTGGTATGGTGGCTTTAGCACATGGCAAAATGTTAAAAACTTTGTTTTATCTCAAGGTTTCGATGAATTCCACGATGCCTCTGAAATGCCAAGCGAAGACGGCAATGCTTGGGGCGTAGGCGATAAAGACTTGTTTAAAGCTATTTCTGCCTACATGGATCAGCATAGAGGGGAAAAAATCCTCAATGTGATTATGACCACCTCTAATCATCCACCGTATAGCATCAATGTGGCTAAGGAAGGCTACGATGTGAATAAGGTAAAAGGGCATTTGCCAGATTCTATCGAAGAAAACGATAAGCAATTGAACGAAATGGGCCATATTTGGTACGCAGACCACGTAATGGGTGATTTTATCGCTCGCGAAGAAACAGCAGATCCGTCTGCACTGTTCGTCATTACAGGTGACCATAGCGAACGCTTTAACTTTGCTCGTGAAGTAGGTCCTAATGTGGCATCTACTATTCCTATTATTTTTTATGGTCGTGGTATTCATAAAGATTGGCTTGCACCTAATGCGTTCGGCATGAGCATTCAAATCATTCCAACCTTGGCGGAATTGGTAGGCCGACCTGGTCAAACCTATGAAGCGATGGTACCAAGCTTGTTTACACAAGAGGAATTTGTATTTAATCATAGACTATATCTTGATAAAAGTGGCAAAGTGTTAGAACAAAGTGCGAGCATGCCTCAATCCTATGGGGATATGATTAAAAACATGCGTGAACTTGCGGCATGGCGCATTAAACATGGGGATGTCATCAAATAAAGAAATATACATTTTTATCCATTAAATTTAATTGATTTGTAAGTTAAAGGATTATCTATGAGTACTGTGACGGCTATTATCTTAGCGCGCAATGAAGAACAACATATTGTAGATTGTATTAAGAGTATTCAATTTGCTGATGAAATTTTAGTCATCGATGATGGCAGTACAGATCAGACAGTATCACTTGCTACGGGATTGGGTGCAAAGGTTATACCACATCCCTTAAATGGAGATTGGTCACAACAACGACGGTTTGGTATTTCACAAGCCCAGAGTGAATGGATTCTATTTGTCGATTCTGATGAACGTGTATCACTAGAGTTAGCAAAGTCTATTCAACGAGCTATTCAAGGTGAACCGAAGGCGTATTGGTTACGCAGATATAATCTATTCCATTATAATCAGGCAACCCATGGTGTGGTGAGGCCTGATAAGGTATTACGATTGATGCCTCGAGAGGGAGCAACTGTGGAAGGGGCTGTTCACGAAGCTTTTATCAGTCCGTATCCACAAGATACATTAGAGGGAAAATTGTATCATTATACGTATGATAATTGGCATCAATTTTTTGAGAAGTTCAATAAGTATACGACGGTAGCAGCTAATAAATACAAGGCACAAGGGAAGTCTTGTAATTTTTTAGGGGATATTATATTGCGCCCTACATGGGCATTTTTCAAGATATATATTTTGCAAGGTGGCATATTAGACGGAAAAATAGGTTTTCTATTATCGATCTATCATATGATGTACACCATGACAAAGTATGTAAAATTGTATTATTTGAATAAATCTAATGGACAATTATAATCAGTAATGTAGTATAAGTAGGTTGCTATGGGGAAGTATTGTTCTTTAAGTAGATATGGAAGTATAAATGAGTGAACAATTTTTTCTATCCCTACAACAAAATATAAAATTAATGATTTGGGCACCCATATTGAGTAGTATCTTTCGAATCATTTTTATGATTATTTATAATCCGTATCCAACATGGAAAGGTCGTTGGAAATCAGCTCTAGGTTCATTGCGTTACGGCTTTTGGTGGGGCATGGATTTTGATGCCTATGTATTCTTATTACCTTTAGTCTTGGTGACACTCCCTGCACTATGGTTTGAAGGGTACCATCAAATAGAAGATTCCATACGATTAGTAGGTCTAACGATGTATTCCTGTGTACTGTACGCAGCCTTTGCAGGAAAAATGATCTTCTACAAGCATTTCCATGATACGTACAACTATATGGTTCATTATGGAAATCATGCAGAGAAACGGAATTTGATTGATGTATTCTTTAATCAAGACCGAGGAATTCTTGTCATTCTAGGATTGATTCCTATTGCAGTTATATCCTGGTTCATGGGAGGTTTCTTCTTATCCTTGCCATCTATACCATATCCAAACATTGAAGGAACCTGGCCTACTGTAGCTTGGAATATAGGACTTGTGGCGGCATCTGTTCTAGGATTCTATTGGTTCCGCTACGGTGGTACCTTATCTCATGATGATAAACCAGAATGGGATACGATTCCTACAGTGGTAAAAGAAGATATATTCTTTGCTCGTGCTACAGTGCCAGATTTATGTGCCTTAGAAACGGTGTTTAAACATCCGCTACGTGATGAATATACCGCATCTCCTGAAGATATTGATGACGCCATTTATCGTATTGTTCCTAACGAATACAAAGATTCATGGCAGGATCTACACACACCGCTTCATGCATTTAAACGTGTTGCATCAGGTCCTCGTATTGATAAACCGCAGCATATTTTCTTTATTGTTGGTGAAAGTATCCCTCAATGGTCTCTTGATGAACCTTATAAGGATCTCAATATATGTCCTGGTTTATGGGATTTTAAAGATAATCCTCATACGGTGCAAGTACCTAATTTCTTGCCTGCTGGTAATGTGTCTCGTCCATCCATTGTAAGTCTATTATCCGGCGTCTATGATGCGGGTATGGAAATCAATGAACGGGAAGCTTTTTGGCATGAACCGTTGCCGACCTCTTTGGCAGCTCAAATGAAGCGATTAGGCTATGATACGATTTATTGGTATGGTGGTAATGCGTCGTACGGCAACTTTAATCACTTCGGTAAGGCTCAAGGCTTTGACCGTGTGGAAAGCGCTTCTGTTTTCTGTGGTCCTGATGCACCTAAAACTTGGGTGGGCGTATACGATCACGTATTTTTAGAGAATATAACGGAACAAATTAAAGGATTAGATCATCCGACATTCCATTTTATTTACACTACATCCAATCATGGTCCTTATAAAATGGAGGATTCCTTATTAGATTATGATCCTGAAAAGGTCATGCCGAATCTTGGGGATGATCTAAAATCTAATAAGAAACGCAATAAAGAATTGGCTACCTATCGCTATAGTGATAAGGCAATATTTAACTTTGTAAATGCTATGAAAGAGGCCTTTCCAGATAGTTTATTTGTTGTTACAGGTGATCACTCTAATCTATTTGGCTCATTGAATAATACATCTTTAATTCAACGGGACTATACCTTGCGCGATACATTCTGTACCGTAGGGTTGTTACAACATCCTGCTTTCACTAAGGATGTGATTACGGTGCCCATTGGCACGCATATGAGCCTCATGCCTACCATTATTGAAACCATTGCACCAAAGGGTTTTGAATATTATTCCATTGTGCCGTCCTTGTTTGATGAGCAGCCAGAAACTTTAGTTACGCCGTACCAGTGGATTACGCCGCATATGATGGGCGATGTTCGCATGGATTATGGTGAAAGCAACATACCGTCCTATAAACCGGTTGAGCCAATTCGGCCTATTGATAATCATGGGGATGATGCTCGTGATTGGACATTGTTGACCATGTGGCTCATTAATCATGAGGACAGTATGAATAAGTCGTAGTATAATTAGACGATGATATCTATTGATGTATATGTAAACATTATTTCGAATACATCAATGGATGCCACTATATGTGTATTGATCTGTATATGATAGGAGGAACCTATGTCTATAATCAATATTGTAGGCGCCAAAATTTGGGGCGGTGGTGAACAATATGTATATGATATTTGTAAACAATTACAACAACGACATAGGGCTGCTTATACCTTAGTAGACCAATCAAATGAAGAGATGCAATCTCGCTATGCTCAAGTCGGCCATGTGATGACTGCCAATCTCTATACTTTGAAGGGTTTTCTATCTGTTAATGCAGTAGCCAAACAGATGAAAGCACAAGGAATTAATACAATTGTATGCCACTCTGGTAAATATATCTTATTCTGTATTGCTCTTAAGCAGTTAACGGGTGCTAAATTGATGTTTATTAAACATAATCTTGTACCTGGTAAAACAGATATGTATCATAAATGGATCAATTCACAAGTAGATGCCTTTGTATGTGTATCTAAACTCGTTTATGATGACCTTATGACACCTATTATTAAGAATACTAGTAAATATTATATTGTTTATAATGGTATTGATCCAAATAGATTTCTTTCATTTGCAGATAATGTGCCAATGAAATCTAAAGTTACTACATTTGGATATAGTGCGCGTATTACAGAACGTAAGGGTTTATATCTGATTTTAAGTGCTCTTGAACAGATTCATCAAAACAATCCAGATATTCGGTTGATTATATCGGGGGCTGGTACAGAGGATCAAATCAAAAAACTTAAAGACTATATAGATGCGCATCACATGCATTCTTATGTTGAATTTATAGGTTTTACACCTGATATTGAAGGTTTATATAGATCAATTGATTGCTTGTTATTGCCAACTGTAACGCGTGAAGCCTTTGGTCTTGTTATTTGTGAGGCTATGTATTGCGGTGTACCAGTCATTACGAGTGGATCTGGGGCTCAGAGAGAAATTATAGAAGATGGTATATCTGGATTTATTGTTGATCCTTTGAATGAACATACATTACAACAAGCAGTGGAGCATGTGATGAGTGATGCGGTAGATTTATCAAGTATTATCACAAATGCACGACGTGTTGTTGAGGAACGATTCATTGTTAATCGTGTAGCTGATGAATTAGTTGCGATTATAGATAATTTACACTCCACTAATCATTAATGATAAAGTTTGTTAGTTGTATTAGTGGATAGGAGTATGAGATGGGATATTTACAAATACAATGGCAGCGAGGTCGTAAGATTTACGGCAAGCGTAGTTGGAGGGAAACACGTCGTACCTTCTTACATACAATGCGCTCCATACGAAATAAACGAGAAATAGAGGCGCTAGAGAACTACTTTGCAAGTTACACGCCTGATTTAACACTATTAGACCGACAAGTTGGTTTATTTGAGTTGATGACAAGATTTTTCTTGTTTAAAAGCTCTACACCTCAGGAACGATTAGAGGCTATTGTTAATCATTTTGATTATTTGAAAGATATATTTACAGATGAAGCAATTCGTGAGATGTACTCTGTAGATCCTGATAATATTTATGATGACGTAAGTCGGATGAATCGTGGCTATATCGTATGGGAATCGGTAGACCTTGATATGGTAGCTCGTTTATATTATGGACCTGGTCAGCGTAAAGAAGGTTTTTTGACCTTGTTACTCACCTTGGGTAATCAAGGGGTATACCATGCTAACTTCCGTTTTGGTAAAGGTTTTAATGGGGAATCTGCTATGTGGATTGGTACGATTCAAGGTTATAAAGATGGTCTTGATAATGCTAAAATAGTTACAAAAAAGATGTTTGGCTATCGTCCAAAAAACTTTATCATGTTCCTATTACGTCATATTGCAGCCATTTGTAAGGTAGAATCTATTTACGCTGTATCTGATGAAGGCTTTTATGCGAATACTCATTTAGTTCGCGGTCATCGTGCAAAGGTAGCTGAGCTAGATTCATTGTGGGAGGAATCTGGCGGTGTACTATGTAGTGATGAACGTTTTTTCAAAATTCCTTTAGAGGAATATCGTAAGCCTATTGAGGAGATAAAGTCACAAAAACGTAGCCAATATCGTAAACGCTATGAATTACTCGATCAATATGAACAAGAAATTCAAGAACATATGAAAAATTTAATAAAATAAGTATACATTTATACGTTATATGTAAGTCGTAACTATACTTAATTATTAGATAATAACAATAAGGGGATAAGGGTGTTAGTATGAAATCTTGGATACTTAAGAATTATGAAATGATACTTACTGTACTCATTTCAATTATGATATGTACGACGCGGTCATCTATGGCTTTTGGTAATTTTATTTATGGACTTATAGTACTCGTTACACTTTTAACATGGTGGTATAAAAGAGATGAAGTTTCTATACCAAATTCGATACGCCAATATGGATGGGCGTACTTAGGTATGCTGTTATGTATATTACCGTCTGCATTTATTAGTGATAATATACGAGTGACGACTAAGTACTTCTTTAATATTTGGATTTGGAAGATTTTAATTATCGTACCAATCTTGCTATTTATCAAGAGTTCTCGCAAATTATATACTATTTTATCAATATTTTTTGTGTATATAGGCATCGATGCTCTATCTGCCTTTGTACAATATTTACTGGGGTATAATGTAGGAACAGAGGGTCGTGCAGGTGGTGTCATTAATGGCTCTATGATGGGGCTAGCTATGTTGTTAACGCTCGCTTTTTCATTAGCTTTAATTACTGTTTATGATAAAACATTTCCTTCTTATGTAAAAAAATCAGCTGTATTCTCTTTATTTAGTATAGTGTTGGGAATGTTAGGCAATCAAAGCCGTGGTTCTTGGCTATTTAATGGTATTAATGGTGTACTTATTACATTGCGCTATTCCTTTGTTAACATTCGTTATTTATTGGTACTTCTTGTGGCTACTATAGGAATCAGTTTTATATTTACTAGTAATCAAGCTTATATGGCTCGTTTTGAAAGCACCTTTAATGTAACTACTGATGGCTCAAATTTAGGCCGTATCTATGTATGGGAGTCGGATAGAAAAATGATTATGGATCATCCTGTAATTGGTGTTGGTCCAGGTTTGTGGCAGAAAACATATCGAGAGCAGTATAAATCAGAAAAAGAAACCCAAGACTTAGGTCATTCTCATAATAATATGTTACAAATAGCCTCTGAATCTGGCATACTAGGTCTAATTGGGTTTTTAGGATTCTCAATTTTCACAATCTATAAATCAGTAAAAAGCTATATTATATCTACAAATCCTTATGATTTATCAATCATTGTAGGTTTTATTAGTTATTTATTTTTATTTGGATCTATTGATTATACTTGGGGTAATTCATCGGGTATTCGCATTTTTTGGGTTGTTATGGGGATTATGCTTCAATTGCGGGATAATTGAGAATTATATAGCTGTATTGGAAGGCATCTAACTACTATTTAATAGACAATTAAGTAGGATTTAAATAGACTTAAAGAATAAATAACTACATAAAAGATAGGTGAAATCTATGTTTTTTATAGTTTTATATATTTAAATATGATACAATATATGTAAATATTGGTACATTGTATTCGTATGATAGAGAGGTTGTTTTCTTAATATTTTGAGATTGAGAAAACAACCTTTTCTTATAATTGGGGTATTAGTATGAATCGTTCTATCTGTAATAACAATAATAAAAAGTTATTTATAAGTAAGCTCATAGTACTTATAGCAGATTATATTGCTATTGTTTTGGGGATATTAGCAGCCTATTATTTGCGTTTAAACTTATCAATTTTACCAGTAAGTTCAAATTTTAAGGTAGAAGAAATTTACGTATATGGTATTGTGCCTATCGTATTTTTAACTATCTTGTTGCTTAATAATGTCTATTCTGTGGTAACACCTTATTGGGATACGATGAAAAATTTGTTTCGCAGCATTACCATAGGGGTTGTCGTATCGATTGTTCTCATGTACACAGGACATGTTATTAATGATGTGTCTCGTTTATTTGTTGCCTTTGCTTATATATGTATGCTCGTATTTATCTTTAGCGAGCGTTTTATTGTAGGAAAATTACTTTCAAAAGCAGGATATTTAACAATTCCGATTCTTCTCGTTGGGGCGGGAAAGACAGCAGAACTTGTACAGAGATCATTAGAGCGTATGCCGATTACTACCTATAAGATTATTGGTTATGTAGATGATAATCCTAAATCATCATCCATCGCTAAAGAATATCCATGCCTTGGAGCCTTTAAAGATGTAGAAAGCGTTATTAAAGATACAGGCGTTCAAACTGTACTGATTTGTGCTCCGGGACTTGAGTCTAAAAAATTAGTATCCTTGATTAATCGATTACAAGTATTAGTAAAACGAGTAGCATTTGTTCCTGAATTATTCGGTTTACCAGCCAGTAATATTACAGCACGTGGCATGATGGAAGAACAAGCCGTCGTATTGCGTGTGCAAAATAACCTAGCACGCAAATCTAACCGTGTTTTCAAACGTATTTTTGATATTGTAGCTACGGTATGTGGTGGCATTTTGATTTTACCAATTCTCGGTATCATTGCTATATTGATTTACTTAGATTCTCCAGGATCTATCGTATTTGGACATAAACGCGTTGGTCAAGGTGGGAAATCATTTTCTTGTTATAAATTCCGATCCATGGTGCCAAATGCACAAGAGGCTTTGGAGCAATATCTAAAAGATAATCCAGCTGCTCGTGAAGAATGGGAGCGAGATTTTAAATTGAAAGATGATCCTCGCGTTACAAGAATCGGAAAATTTCTTCGAAAGACAAGTCTTGATGAATTGCCACAGTTGTGGAATGTTCTCGTTGGGGACATGAGCCTCGTAGGGCCAAGACCTATTGTTCGAGATGAAATTGTAAAATACGGCGACTATATTAATGACTTTTACCTTGTACCACCAGGGATTACTGGTGTTTGGCAGGTAAGTGGTCGCAGTGATACCACCTATGAAGAACGAGTTCTCATGGATTCTTGGTATGTGCATAATTGGTCTGTATGGATTGATATTGTATATCTGTTGAAAACTGTATTGGCTGTTGCTAAATCGAAAGGGGCCTATTAATGAAATACGATTATTTAGTAGTTGGGGCAGGCCCATTTGGTGCTGTATTTGCTCATGAGGCGCACAAGCGTGGTAAATCTGTACTTGTCATCGACCGTCGCAATCACATAGCAGGTAATCTATATTGTGAAAGCAAAGATGATGTCAATATTCACGTCTATGGTGCTCATATTTTCCACACATCCTTGAAACATGTGTGGGATTATGTCAATCAATTTGCTGAGTTTAATCATTATGTAAATAGTCCTGTGGCAAACTATAAAGGCGAGATGTACAATTTGCCGTTCAATATGAATACATTCTCTAAAATGTGGAATATTCGAATTCCAAAAGAGGCACAAGATATTATTACTAAACAACGAGCTGCCATCTCAGGGGAACCTAAGAATTTGGAGGAGCAAGCCATCAGCCTCGTAGGTACTGATATTTACGAAAAGCTCATTAAAGGGTATACGGAAAAACAATGGGGCCGTAAATGTACAGAGTTACCAGCTTTCATTATTAAACGATTACCTGTGCGTTATACATATGATAATAACTATTTTAATGATCGCTTCCAAGGTATTCCTATGGGTGGTTATACCAAGATGATTGAACGTATGTTAGAAGGCATTGAAGTCCGCTTAGGTGTAGACTTCCTTAAACATCGGAACGAATACGAATCTTTGGCAGATAAGATTATCTACACAGGCCCTATAGATGAATACTTTGGTTATTCTGAAGGGGTATTAGAATATCGTGGTCTTCACTTTGAAACAGAACGTCTCGAAGAAGAAAACCATCAAGGCGTTGCGGTGGTGAATTATACGGAAGGAGAGATTCCGTATACTCGTATCATTGAACATAAGCATTTTGAATTTGGTACACAGCCTGTTACATATGTAACAAAAGAATATCCAAAAGACTGGAAAATCGGTGAAGAAGCGTATTATCCAGTAAATGACGTGAAGAATTTAGATCTTTACGCTAAATACGTTAAAAAGGCCGAAACGATTTCCAATGTTATCTTTGGTGGTCGTTTAGGGGAATATAAATATTACGATATGGATAAGGTCATTGCTAGTGCTTTAGCATTGGTTGAAAAAGAATTAGCATAATCGCTGTTTCTATCGTAGGTATAGATTTGAGAATCAACATTCATGTAGGAGAGTACTGTGAACATTAAGATTTTAGTAGCCACCCATAAAAAATATTGGATGCCAGAGGATTCTGTATATATACCTATTCATGTAGGTCGAGAAGGTAAAGAAGATCTAGGGTATATTGGTGATAATACGGGGAATAATATATCCTTAAAAAATCCTAATTATTGTGAACTAACAGCATTATACTGGGCTTGGAAAAATCTTGATGCGGATTATATAGGGTTATGCCATTATCGTAGATATTTTATGTCTAGAAATAAACCTTTTTTTATTCAAGGTAATCGTAAAGATATCTTTTCATACAAAGATTATAAAGATATTCTGTCTAAAACGGATATTATTGTATCTCAAAAACGGCATTATTATATTGAGACTATATGGAATCAATATATTCATGCTCATAATGAGCATGACTTAATTGAATTAGAAATGATTATACGAAATGAATATCCCAGTTATTATGATGCTTTTGAAAATTTGAAAAAAAGAAAATGGGCACATATGTTTAATATGTTTGTTATGAAACGAGACAAATATGATGCATATTGTGAGTGGTTATTCTCTGTATTATTTAGTTTAGAGTCTAAATTAGATTGTATAGAGCCAAGATTATTTGGCTTTTTAAGTGAACGTTTATTAGATGTCTGGTTAGAAACTCATAATTATTCTTATAGTGAAGTGCCTGTTTCATTTATGGAAAGGCAGGATTGGTTAGGTAAAATATTAAACTTTATAAAGAGAAAGTTTGGGGGCCATAATGGATAAATTAGTAGCTGCTATTGTTGTCACATACAATCGAAAAAACTTATTATTAGAAAATATAGAGTGTTTAAAGCAACAGAGTGAGTCGGATAAACTAGATATTATTATTATAGATAATGCTAGTACAGATGGAACTGAATCTGCATTACAACCATATATCTTGGATAAATCTATTATTTATATTAATACTGGTTCTAATTTGGGTGGTGCAGGAGGCTTTAATTTTGGGATAAGCTATGCTGCAAAAAAACAATATAAATATTTATGGATAATGGACGATGATTGTATGCCCGAACACTCAGCGTTAAAAGAGTTCTTTGATGCTGATACGACTTTACATGAAAATTATGGGTTCTTAAGTAGCAAGGTACTTTGGAAGGATTATTCGATTTGTACAATGAATGTACAAAGGAAAACTATGTTTGAAAATATTAAAGATTTTTCAACTCCACTAGTTCCTTGTGTTATGGCATCATTTGTTTCTTTATTTATTCCTGTAGAGGTAGTAAAGAAATTTGGTTTACCTATAAAAGATTTCTTCATTTGGACAGATGATTGGGAATATACACGAAGAATATCAAGACATATTCCATGTTATGTAGTAAATAATAGCGTGGTTATTCATAAATCAAATAGTAATATAGGTGCACATATTTCAACAGAGGTAGAAGAAAGACTAGATCGGTATAAATATTTATATCGAAATGATGTGTACTTGTATAAACGAGAAGGAATAAAAGGGTTCCTTTATGAATGTGTTAGATTATTATTTCATTCTTTAAAGGTTATTAAAGATGCAAAGAATAATAAATATAAAAGATTATCATTAATTTGGAAATCAACTATTCAGGGCTTTTCATTTAGACCATCTATTGAATACATCTCTAATGGAGAGAATAGATGAATATATTATTAGTATCATCGGATAATAACAAAACATCTGGAGCTTTTCTTAGTTTAGTTGAATTGGCTGTGAATTTAGAAACTATATATGGTTATAACGTATTTGTAATTTTACCAAAATATGGTGATGGAATATCTTTATTAGAGGAGCATCAAATTAATTATAAGATTATTCCAACATTGAGCTGGATTGTTTACAATAATTTATCAATTAAATTTATAGTTAAATATTGTATAAAGGGGATAGGGTTACTATTAAATGTTATATCGGTTTTGTATTTATGCTTTTATATTTATAAACATAAGATTGATATAGTTCATAATAATACTATCTTTACTTATGTTGGTGCGGTGGCTAGCAAAATTATGAAAAAGTCGCTAGTTTGGCACATAAGGGAAGATATTGAACATGCTTTTTCATCTAAACTATTTAATAATAGATTGGGATATAAATTGATTAATAGTAGTAACCGTATAATTTTTGTGTCCAATTATATACAATCAATGTATACAAAATATATTGATACAACGAGATGTGTAGTCATATACGATGGTATTGATACCAGTTTTTATAAAGTTCGCCCTATATTAACTAATGATTTAGTAAATATTGCTATTGTAGGACATTTAAATCGAAATAAAAATCAGATTGAATTGATAGAAACTTTACATAATTTACTTAGAAAAAGAGTTACCAATTTTCACCTTCATATAATTGGGGATGGTGAATTGAGGTCAGAATTAGAGGAATATGTTAAATATCATAATATGGGTTCATATGTATCCTTTTATGGTAGAAGATCTGATTTACATGTAATCTTAGATACGGTCGATGTTGTGGTTTCTTGTTCTAAATCGGAAGCATTTGGGAGAACTTTAATTGAAGCAATGCTTCATGGATGTTTAGTTATTAGTTCAGTTAGTGAGAATAATGCGTCTAATGAAATAATTGAATCTGGTGTAACTGGTTTATTATATCCTTTGGGCCATATGAGTAAGCTAGAATATTTATTAGAATCTATTTTAAGTAATTCTCACAATCAAGTATATACTTCATATGCTAAAAAAGGACAGAAAATTGCATTTTCTAGATTTACTACGAATAAAACTGTAGAAAATATTCAATTAGTTTATAGTCAAGTGATAAGGGATATTAGTAAATATGAGTGAGAAAATTTTATCCATTTCTATAGCAGCATATAATGTTGAAAATGTTATAAAGAAATGCTTAGATTCGCTTTGTGAATGTAGATATTTTGATAAATTAGATATCATTGTAGTTGACGATGGGTCATCTGATCAAACTGTTGATTTAGTTACATCTTATGTACAAAAGTTTCCAAATATAATTACACTTATTGCTAAAGAAAATGGTGGGCATGGATCTACTATTAACGCATCGTTAAAGGTTGCAAAAGGTAAGTATTATAAAGTTCTTGATGGTGATGATTGGGTAAATCCAAATGCATTAGATCAATTAGTTACGTATCTAGAAAATGCTGATGTTGATTTAGTTATTAATCCATATAATGAGGTTTATAATGATCGAATAAGTCTTATAAATGTAAGGCGTAATTTAAAATTTAATACTTTATATACTATAAATGATTTAAGTGAATTTGATTATATGCCTATGCATTCTATATGTGTAAAGCTAGAGCAATATAAAAAGGTAAATCAATCAATTTCTGAACATTGTTTCTATGTTGATACAGAATTTGTGTATTTTATATTTAGCATAATTGATTCTGTAGTATTCTTAGAAGATGTAGTATATCAATATCGTTTAGATCAACCGACTCAAAGTGTTAGTTGGAATGGCATTTATAAACATATAGAGGATTATATTTGTATATTAAAGCGTCTTTTTAAATTGTATAATGATACTCATTATACTAATGGTTATAGACAAAACTTACTTTTTAGATTGTTGAGTAGTCGTTATAAATTATTATTTTATTGGTATTCTAATTTTACTAATACAGATAAAGATTATTTATTAATAGATATAGATAAAGATTTAAGAAAATTATACCCACAATTATTAGCATCAATTAATTTGGGTGTATATAGCCTATTAAGAATTAGGTATAAATTAGGGTTATTATTTATACGTTTATTAAGACGTTTATTAAGACGTTTATAGATATACTATTATAGACGGAGGATTGAATGAGAGGCATAAATTGTATAAATAATATTAGTTTAGGTAAGTTCGAACTATTTTGTTTTATGCTAGCCATTGTATTTATTCCATTTCATGTTATTCATAAGTTTATGACAGTTCCTGTTTTGGATATGGGTAGTAAATTATCTATATATCCGATTATATTGGGAATCGGATGTTATTTTTACCAGGCATTTAAAAAGAGAACAACATGGATTCCTAAAAAATATGTATATTTTGTTATTTCTTTATTTGTTGTACAATTTTTCTCTACTGTTAATGGGCTTTTGGTATTTCCATATTGGAGTAGCATTAACATTGATCAATTTGAAAAGTTAGTAAAACTTGTATCATTAATTCCTAATAGTGATAGTATTTTGAATCAAGATAGTAATATTATAGGAATAATTTGGCTTTCAATTAAAATTATTATCAAATTAATGTTTAATTTTTTGACCACTTATGGGTGTTCTTTATGGATTATATCTTTATATATACGATGTAAAGAGAATGTTTTTAAATATTTTTATAAAGGCATTATTGGTGGAGCCTTATTATGTACCATATATTCCATAGTCGAATATGTACATCTATTTGGTGGGATATGGGCATCAATTATATTGACTAAAATAAATCCATTGTTTTATGATGTTGCATCGTCCCACAATTGGTGGCCGCCTTTATTTTATGGTAATAGAGTTCGCTCTCTATTTGCGGAACCAGCGTATTTATCTACCTATTTATCGATTGCTATACCAGTTTCTATATATTATGCAATGGTTAAAAAAACATCGAATTGGTTATGGAAATTATTACCTGTTATATTAATCATTATGATGTTAACAACTAACTCAAAAACGGCGATTGGTATTTTAATAGCTGAATGTGCCCTTGCCAGTTTATTATTGCTTATTCAATTTAGAAAGTTAACTTCTAAAACATATTTTAAGAAAGTAATTAAGAATGGTATCTGGATTTTATGTGCTGTTATAATTGGATTAGGCTGTAATTCAGTTTTAAGAGATCGATATAGTATAGATTATGATGTTACTAATATTCAAGATAATCATATTATCACTTTAAAAATTGAAAATACGGGTTGGATGACTTGGAATGATGTTGAGAACTATCAATTAACAGCAGCTTGGTATGATAAACAATGGAATAGTTTTGGGCGCGTTAATGTCACAATTCCTCAAACTATGAGAAAAGGTGATACAGCCGTTTTAACTATTGATCTACCTAAATTAAGTGACTATGAGAAATATTCTAATGTAGTTATTGAGTTACAAAAGTTTGGACCTTATGAAACGGGAGAATTAGCAGGTCAAGGTGCAAATAAATTAACTTTAAATATAGAAGATGGTCACTTAATTCCGTTGAAAGATTTACAAAATGAAGTAGTTGATATGTCTGCTATAGCATCCACAAGTAATGGTAGTAATCAGCAGAGATTTGGAATGATGCGTGTAGACTATAATATTGGTAAAGAATATCCTATTTTAGGTGTTGGTGGAAACGATTTAAAACAGGCGTATGTTATTTCTAATATTCCAGATAGTCTAAAACATAATGCTGAAGTAAAATTATGGATACAATCTCAAAATGAGAATGGAATTTTTAAATCTAGCTTCCCCGTAATTAGTGAGTATCCGCATCAATTTGCTGTTTATGGAACTCTAGGTTTAATAGGGTTTTTAATACCTTCTGGTTATATAATTTGTCAGCTTTTAGGTTTATATAAGAAATGGTTACATATTGATCAAGAGTTATTTTGGAAGGTATTTTCCTTAGTTGTCGGATATTTTGGTTTAATGGTATCCTTTATAGCTGGTACGACAATGCAATTGTATTTATATTGGATTATGTTAGGTACAATGATTAGCTTACTACTCTCTATAAAAAATGAAATTTTATAATTGTTAGTCTATATTTTAATTAAAACGACGGGAATTACCAACTATCTTTTATTAATGATAGTTGGTAATTATTTTAGGTAAGGGTCTATGGTTTTTAATCAATCAAAATTAGTGGAAAATATTTTTTCTATGGTATCATTACGTGCCTTAGAATATGTTTTGTCTTTTATACTAGTACCTTATTTGTTAATCGTATTAGGTCCAGAAAAAATGGGCGCTATTGTTTTTTCTCAGAGTGTAATGGTTTATCTTGTACTCATTTCTAGTTATGGATTTAATTTAACAGCACCGAGAGCATTAGCTAGTTCAGATAGTAGTGATTATGCACATATATTTTCATTGTATATGTATGGATCTATATTTTTAGGAGTAGTATCTACGATTGTATTGATACTTGGGGGCATATTGTATCAATATTTTGGACATGACTTAGATTTACCTTTATATATAGCAACATATACTGCTGTTATAGGAAATATAATATTTCCAATATGGTTTTTCCAAGGTATTCAAGAAATGAGATATATAACAATACTTAATTTAATAGGTCGATTTATATGTCTATTTGGAATTTTTATTTTAGTAAAAGGCCCTAATGATTATGTTTTGGCCGCATTATTTCAATCTTGTACACCATGTATTGCTGGAATTATATCACTTATTATTTTGACAAGACGTTTTACATCTTTATGGACGATACCATCTTTTGGTAGTTTGTTAAAAATCTATAAAGAAGGTTGGCTTATTTTTTTATCAACGATTACGATTAACCTCTATACTACTACATCAATTATTATTTTAGGTACATTAACTAATCATACAGTTGTTGGATATTATAGTGCAGCTGATAAACTGTTAGGCTGTATACGTAGAATGGTAAGTGCAGTTAACGATGCAGTGTATCCACATGTGAATATATTGTTAAAAAAATCATATACACAAGGTATTATATTTCTAAAAAAACAATTATATATATATATATTGTTTGGATTCTGTGGCGGTCTAATTTTATTGTTATGGGGAGATAAGATTTTACTCCCTTTATTAGGTGAATCTTATTATGACTCTATTATATTATTTAAGATTATGTCCTTTATTCCTATGATAGTTGCCATGAGTAATGTTTTAGGTTATGAAACAATGCTTTCATTACATATGGAATCCATATATAGCAAAATTTTAATATCAGCAGCTATTGTTAGTTTAATTATTATATGGCCGTTAACGTATTATTATGGTGGTATTGGTACGGCAATAACTACAGTTATTACTGAATTATTTGTTACTATTTCTATGGGATACGTAATATATCGTAATAAAATTTATAGTATTAAATAGGGTTTATTATATATGAGGAGATAGGTTAATAGGGAGTAAAAGCATTTTTCTAATAAGGAATGCTCATATTGTATTTCTTATGAGATTAAAGGTAATAGTTATTCTTTTACTATTTTGGTGGTATAGTAATATTCTAAATTCAGTAATTGATTTAGAGGCAAGAACTTGTGTGTTTTTGCTGTAGCTTATTGATTATAAAATGAAAAGAAGATGAAGTTTTGATGCATTGTATATATATTTTTTTATGTTTATGAAGTATACTATCATTATAAAAGTTGTTTATGGAAACTAAAGGGGTTAGTTGAAATTGAGGGGAGCTTTATGAGTACTTGTTTTATGTTAATGGATAATCCAATAGATTTAGTAATGGATTTAGTAGTAGAGCCTATAGATACATCACATAGAACTTCATTAGAAGGTCCTATAGAGAAATATAAAGTTGATTTTGATGCTGAATTAAATCAAGCCATTTTTACTTTTAAAATGTATGGTGAGTCTAAATTTTATAAGTTACATATGATTGCAGATGCGGGTGATAATTTAGAAGGATTCACTTCTACTGAGCATTTTTTTCGGACTATAAAAATTCTTGGACTTACTATTAATATAGCTAAGTCTAAAAAGAAATCCTTATCTATAAAAGTAGATGAGGAAAAATCTTATGTATACCTTGTAGACTTAGGGTCTAATAATACTGTACATAAATTTCATGGTTGGTTAGAACACTAAATAAGAGTTTATGTTAGTTCATAGAAATAACCATATAGGACTATGTTCTATATGGTTATTTTTATAATGATATTAGACCTAAATTAAATAATGGCATTAGGGAATTATTTTAACTTGTATTGTAGGTTATATAGGGGATAGTTAATGAAAAATGCACATATAGAATTGTGTCGCTTTATAGGCGCAATAATAATTTTATGTCATCATACTTATTTATTTGAAAATAGAACCTATTTTGTTACAGGGTGGCTTTTCGTAGAATTTTATTTCATGCTTACTGGATATTTTACTGCTATGCATTTTTTTAAGACCCCATATCTTGGAGATAATATATATAAAGATGCATTTAAGTATATGCTTGATAAAATTTATCGTATTTTACCTTATGCTTGGAGTGGCATAACTCTGTTATTTATTTATTACATTGTAAGTGGTCATGAAGGGCCTGTTAGGCATACCTTCATATCATTACCGACTAATCTACTTTTATTAATGGGTTCTCCTTTAAATAAGGGGTTACTGGATTTTAACCCTCCACTATGGTTTATAGGTCAAATTATAGTTTTCTTACCATTAATTATATGTGTAATGATTAAATTTACGAATGTATATAAATATCTTCTATCTTGGTTATTACCTTTTGTATTATATCTTTTTAATATAGAGGCTATGGGCCATGCTATTCATTGGAATAGTAATATTTATCTATATGCACGTGGTTTATCTGCACTTGTTTTAGGAACAACATTATATTTTCTTGTGACTTATGTAGAGTCAAATTATAATCATATAATCAAACGACTACAGCGGAATATTAATAATACATTTTACTTGTTATTTGTTGTTTATATAATAATGATTTGTAGAAGTAAAACAGATAATTTAGAAATAGCAATACCATTAATTATTGGAACATTTTGCTTATTGAGTATAACTCTTTTCACAACATTTAATATGAACAAACATTACCAATTATATAAGATATTTTCTTATATTGGTAAATTATCATTACCTATTTATTGCTTACATATGCCAGTTTTATATTGGATTCAATTTTTAATACCTCATACAACTTATTCAGTCAAATTACTATTAGCTATAATGGTGTCCTGTTTGATTGCAGGTTTATTGGTATCCTTAGTGAATCGAATTACTCCTATAATAAAAAGAAAGTTATTTTACTTAATTGTAGAATGAAATTGAACAAATAAAAAAATCCATAGTGAACCCTGTATTATGATTTAGGTGTCAAATCAAAATATAATCAAGGTAATTCTCAACTTGTATATTTAGCTGATTCTGGAGAGGCATCATATGAAAAACAATGTGTGCCTCCTTTAATATCATGAGAGTTGGTGCTATAGAATCTTTTATAAATTGGATTGAAAGTAAGGTTCTAAATGATCATTGGTCCTTTGATGCTGCTGTTGAGTATGTTAAACATAATGATTTATCTCGTAGATGTATTCCGAAAGGACTGCTAATAAATATAGTTTCATAGGAAAGAATTCAATAAATATTTCAATAGTGTAATACTTTGTCACGCAAGATTATAAATTATAAAATACTTTTGAACGTCTTTCTTAAAGAAGTTATTAAAATTGTAGGTATGTTTGTAGTTGGTTCTTTTGGACTATTTCTATCAAATATAGATATTCAAAAGCTGCACAAGATTTGCATGTGTATATGGTAAAATAAAAATAGGTTATTTCCTAGTTTTTACTATTATATTTTGAGAGTGATAGTATATTTTGATTATGTACAAATTGTATTTATTATATCGAGGAGAGTTATTACGTGAAAAGTATTAAATTATTAGTTACAAGCGCCATTATGGCGATGGCTATCAGTCCCGTTTATGGCGCACAAATTGTATCACCCAATGTAAATTTAAATTCTACAACCTATGACATGATCGATTCCTTGCATGTTCAAGGTTATATTGATACATTGCCAACATCTAAGCCCTACAGCCGTTTACAAGTGGCTGAATGGATACAAGAAGCGAACGGTAAAGTGAATACCAATACGCCACAATTCGTTCGATCTATGATTCAAAATCTTGAAACTGAATATGCAGAGGATATTCAAACTTTGGCAATAGGTAAACAAGAGTCCAGAGTAGTAATCGATTCTGCTACAGTATCTGTAACTTCTACAAATTCCCCTGAGTACAACCAAAACCGTGGCGGTTGGGTTCGTACGGCGAGCACATACCAACCATTGAACAGCAATAACAATGGTTATAAGTATAATCGTGGTACTACAGTAAGCGGTGAAATGCATATTCGTGGTACGGCAGGTAACCATGTAGCATATGCTATTACACCGCGTGCTGATTTATTCGCTGGCGACAGCAGTGCGCGCCTTGTAAACGGCTATGTGAAAACACATATTGGTGCCGTAGAGGTGCAAGCTGGTAAAGATGAACTTTGGTGGGGGCCTATGCACCAATCCTCCCTCAACCTTTCCAACAATATGAATGCTTTAACAGGTGTGAAAGTAACGACTATTAACCCTGTAAAAGTGGGTGGTACGTTCCGCTTCTTGCGTTCCATTAAGCCAACTTTCGTATATGCAAAACTATCTGATGATCGCAACGATGTGAAGCATCCTAACTTTGTAGGTGCTCGTGTTGAAGTATCTCCTACAAAACGTCTTGTATTAGGTGCTAGCATGACATCCATTATGGGTGGTAAAGGGCGCCATTTAAGTCTTTCGGACTATGGCCGTTTCTTAATTGGAAAAAATGCTGATTCAGCATTAAAAGATAAATGGAATAGTATCGCTGGTTACGATGTTAAATGGACATTACCATCCATGGAAGTCTACGGCATGGTATATGGCGAAGACCAAGCTACAGGTCTTGGCTTTATTCCAAGTCCATCTAAAATTGCTTGGACTGCAGGTGTGTACTTGCCAAAACTTGGTAATCACGAAGACTGGAACCTTCGCTTAGAAGGTGGTAAAACAAGCAATTGGTGGTATGCACATT
The DNA here is from genome assembly GCF_042850485.1 of Veillonella parvula. GTDB lineage: Bacteria > Bacillota > Negativicutes > Veillonellales > Veillonellaceae > Veillonella > Veillonella parvula_Q. The sequence continues at coordinate 40,460 of NZ_AP031417.1, forward strand.
GGTCCTATAACGATGGTTATGTACATAAAGGCAATATTATCGGTGATTATATGGGCAACAGTAGTAATCGTTTATATGCTCGCCTTGGGCACTGGGATAAGAAAGCAAATTTAACAGGCTTTAATGTTGAGTACTTGCGTCTAAACCGCGAACTCAATACAAATGCAAAAGCTCTTAACGTTTGGGTTGATCACAGCCGTAAATTATCTAATGATTGGTCCTTAGCTGCGAAGGTAGGCGTGTCTAAACTTCACAATATGACCGATAAAAAAGATAAAACTACATACTTAGTAGGTGTAGACGTAAAACGTACATTCTAAGAAGGAATTTATTATAAGTCGGTATTATAAACGTATGTTTAAGATTTGCTGATTTTGAACAACAGTTTTCTAAACATTAGATTTGGTATATCATATTAATATTGTGAACGTTAATTAGTATTATAAATAAGTATAGCTTAACAAAAAGGCAGCTGGTGTATAATCAGCTGTCTTTTTTATGTGTAAAATTTGTCACAACATTCTCATATATTTCATGTATTTTATGATGTATACGATGTATACAAGTCATCATGGTAGTTACCAGTTGGCGTAGTATTCATATAGTTTGAGAGGAAGAATATGAGGTATAGAGAATGAGAGCGAGCAATATTGAGTTATTGCGTATCATTTCGATGATACTGATTATTATGCATCATTTTAGTGTGCATGGGACATTTCCCTTTACGCCAGACTTAACGTTTAATAAGGTGTTTCTCCAAGTATTTGGACTTGGAGGCAAGGCTGGTGTAGTTGCCTTTGTTATGATAACGGGCTATTTCATGGTTTCTAGTAGTTTTAAGCTGTACAAGTTTGTCAAGTTAGTAGGGCAAATATGGTTTTACAGCATTGCCATGTTGGGCGTGGCTATGGGTTTAGGACTCGATACGGTGACATCAAGGAATATGATACTCGCCTTATTGCCCATTGGTGCCATGAGTTGGTTTGGTCAGAACTTTTTGGTACTCTATTTATTAACGCCTATTATTAATCGAGTACTTCGTTGGCTACAGCATAAATACTACGTTATGCTTCTAGTGGTTTCCACGGTAATTTGGTTCTTAATACCGACGGCATTGAATTTGTGGCCTAATGTACCGCATACCACCTTTGGATTCAAACATATCTTTTCCTTTGTCGTATTCTATTCGATGGGGGCGTACATCAAGCTGTATGGCTCACATATAACAAAGAAAATAGGTATTATATTTACCACCATAGGCCTTGTAGGGGCCTTTCTAGGGGATATCCTTGTCGATGTACTAGCCATGATAGATCCAGCGTATATGAAACAGATTTTCTACTTTACGCAAAATGATTATGGCTTCTTTCAATTGCTATTAGGTATTGGCTTATTTATTATTTTTTTGAAAGCAAAGATCACTTATCGCCCTTGGATCAATGTGGTAGCATCTACTACCTTTGGCATATACCTATTGCATGACAATAGGCTATTCCTTCATCATATGTGGGACAATGTATTGGCAACGTATCAGTACTATGATTCAATAGTATTACCTCTGTATGCAATCTTTGTAGTGGCGCTCATTTTTGTCGTCGGTATGACCGTAGACTATGTGCGGTTAGCTTTCATAGAAAAACCTGTGATGAAAGCAATTACGCCAAGCCTCGACCGGATTCAGTTCAGGGTTGAGAAAGTAATGCCATTATAATGCGATTATCGGTGTTTTTTGGTATAATATATAAGTATTCTTACCATAAAACGGGAGGTAATTATAATGCGTAAATTCTTGTATATGTTAGCGGTATTGCTTGTATTAATTGGCATTAGCACAAACGATGTAGAAGCTCGTCAAGATGTGTATGCTACGACATATCTCGGTAATAACTGGTATGTAGATCAAGACTCTGTAAAGCGAGTGGGGGATATACTCAACTTTACGGTGTACACAACAGCAGGTCTTAGCTATAAAGTGACATCTAGCGATGATAACTATTACAATGCAGACGTGTTTTATGATAATAATAAACTCGTATCGGATAATGGCCAATCCGTCTGGAAATCTCCAGGTATGATGGCAGCTATGCGCGTGGCACGTAGATAAAAAGGCAGGATTTATTGATATGTCCTTCATTACTGAACATATAGTAATGGAGGACATGTTATATAATCTCTGCCTTTTCTTTTGCTTTGGAAAAAGCAAATAGCCCTTCGTTACCAGTGACTGGATAACTGAAAGGCCATTTCATCATATTTTTTATTCTTTTGAGATGAGCCCGACGGTTCTACTCGCTTGGCTATCTACTTATATTATAGGGATAAAAATATATATATCGTCAAATTCGAATGAGCGATAATATAGCTTTCAATAGATTTTTTATAATTATGGGCAGTACTTAGGTGCCGCCTTTTTCTTTTGTTATTTATTATTTTTTTGATGATGAAACAGTTTTCTTATGTTTACAATAATAGCCCCTATAAATTATAATTAAAAAGATTTAATGGTAATTTATAGTATGAATGAGAGAGGGTTCTTATGAAACGTGTGTGTAAAGCAAACTTATCATTAGCGATTGCCCTGACGATTGCTAGCTCTGTAATGCCTAATGTAATGGCAGAAGATACTGTTATTAGTGCCGTTAAGGGTGAGACCTTAAACTTGGGAAAGGTACAAGGGACACTGTATGGTATTGATGCAGATAATAAGAGTACTATTAATGCAGATTATGTATCTGGTAGACTAATGAATGGACGAAAGACTATCATTACTAGTCAAAATGGAAGTACTGTGAATATTAAAAATGGCGATCTTCAAGTTGGTCGTGGCAGTAATCCACTTGTTATTGCTAAAGGCGGTACTGTAAATCTCGGCGTAGATGGTAATAAGGGTAATTTTACTGGCCATGATATGTCCATTGAAGGCGATGTGCGTATCGATGGTAGCGATACACATCCATCTGAAATTAATATCGGTGTAGATAGTGATGAAGTACTATGGACTGGCTTTGCTCTCAACTTAGCAGATAAGAATGCAAAACAGCCAAACCATATCAATGTATTTCTTGGTGATCGTGGTTATTGGGACCATATGTATCAAGGTGGTTTAAATGGCACTAGATATAGCACAATGACAACTCCAAGCCATGTACATCGTTTGGTAGGTTCAAAAAATCGTAATTTTGAATCCATAGTAACTCAAAGTGAGCATAATGAAATTCACATTGATAAGTTAGAAGGTCATGTAAACTTTATTTATGATCCAAATGGTGAGTATGATGACAAAGAAGATCCAGATTACAAAGAGCGTAAAAATCTTGTAAATGGGTTGACTCCAGAATCCTTCTGGGGTGGTGATATCCATATTACAAGTGCGGCACCTAATTCCGGTGCTCATATGTATACGAGTCGTAAGGGATTAGACTTGTCTAGTGAAGATAATGTAAATAAAGTTTTAGATAACTTGGCACATAAGGTGTACTATCACAATTATGTAAATGGTGAAAGAAATCTTCAAGGCACGGTTGCTATTGCTTCTGAAGGTGCTGAATCCGTGCGTTTTAAAGTATTAACCGAAGGCCATGCTAAGGAAGGTGCTGTTACGTGGCAGGCTGATAAAAATGGTCAGGGTAAATATGAGTATGGTAAGGTGAAACCGACACCGCAACCGATTCCGAAGCCTGAGGTGAAACCGGCACCGGCTCCAACGCCTAAGCCGGAAGTGAAACCAGCACCGCAACCGACTCCGAAGCCTGAGGTAAAACCGGCTCCGGCGCCAACGCCTAAACCGGAAGTGAAACCAGCACCGCAACCGACTCCGAAGCCTGAGGTAAAACCGGCTCCGGTTCCAACACCTAAGCCGGAAGTGAAACCAGCACCGCAACCGACTCCAAAGCCTGAGGTAAAACCGGCTCCGGTTCCAACACCTAAGCCGGAAGTGAAACCAACACCGCAACCGACTCCAAAGCCTGAGGTAAAACCAGCGCCAGCGCCTAAACCGGAGGTGAAACCAGCACCGCAAGCAACTCCAAAAGCTGAGGAAAAACAAGCACCAGCTCTCGAGCAGAATCCTCAGATGCATGTGAATATGGGTGCGTTTGATACGCCACATATGCGCGGCGCTCGTTCCGCCATTATGAGTAATATTAATGGTTGGAGAACGTTGACAGATAATATGTATCGTTCACGTGTATTACAACAAGGCGAACCAACAGGTATTTGGGCTCGCGTTGGTGGAGGTAAATACAGCTTTAATGGAAACGGAATCGATACAGATACAACATACACTCGTATCCAAGGTGGTTACGATGCTAAAACTGGTAGCGGTTGGACCGTAGGAGGACAAGTTTCCTATCTTCGTGGTAACGATGATTACGTTTTTAACGGTTCTGGTAAGGAAAAAGCCTTTGCTGTTGGTGCGTATGGTTTGAAAAATCTTGGTAACAACCAATATATCCATATTGAGTCCCAAGTAGGTCGTGCATCTAACGATTTCACTGTTCGTAATGAGATTGGTGAAAAACTTTCTGGTGAGACTAAAGCTAATGCGTATACAATTGGTGCACGCTATGGTAAAACCGTGAAACTTTCAAATGGTACATATATCGACCCACAAGCACAATTGAGCTATACTCACTTTGGTGGTGATAGCTTCAATGCTGGCAGTATGCAAGTAGAACAGTCTGGTGTGAGCAGTACAGTAGGCGGTCTTGGCCTTGAAGTTGGTAAATACTTCGGTGCTGGTAATCTATATACTCGTCTTGGCGTTAATCATGCATTCTCTGGTACAGTAAAAACTACATATACTAGTGGTGCTACTACTAAATACACTTCCGAGGACATTAAAGGCACTTGGACAGATTTAGCCTTTGGTGGTCGCTATGGTTTTAATGCAAATAACAGCATCTTTGCTGATATTAGTACGGGTCTATCTGGTGATTATAAGGCCGGTTGGTCTGTAAATGCAGGATTTACACATAAATTTTAAGCGGATTATTAATAGATAGGAGCGATTTTAGTACATCGATAATTGCATGACAGGTAAAGTCGCCTATTGATTCATTCATATATTTCTTTAAAACGTTTCTTATTGTATCGAGCATTAGTTCGACTTATAATAGGATTAGGATAGTCAACGAGGTTGGGCCTCTCTTTGTTAATGAAGGGAGGGGTGTCTATGAGTGATTATGAGTTAATCATGCTAATTCTATAGGTAATAACTGTAGTTATTGCCTTTGGAGCACTTGTGGCTCTTATTTGTCTTGGAAAAGACAAATAGCCCTTCGTTACCAGTAACTGGATAACTGAAAGGCCATTTCATCAATTATTTATAGTTCTGAGATGAGCCTAACGGAACCACTCGCTTGGCTATCTACCTATATTATAGGAATAAAAATATATATCGTCAAATTGAGATGAAATACATTATTATAATAACTACATATAAATAATCATAAAAGCTGTACATACATAGATTAGATTGAACGGCTTTGATGTCAAAATCATTTTACATCAAGGGTAGTTCAAAAATCGACTATGTGTGTACAGCTTTTGTGTTTTGGTTTTAGTGTGTTTGTCATTAGAAGAATAGACAGAAAAGGCTGTAATTGAATGCGATATAACTGCATTTCAATTACAGCCCCTTTTAGGTTCTGTAAGAGGTTTTAGTTATCTTTCTTGATAAATTTCACGATAATACCGCCTACGGTCGATGCAATGCCGAGGCCGAGACAGAACATACCGATGGTGTGGATGAGAATAGATGTCTGGTTATTCTTGGAAATGGCCTGTGCCGCTTGTTGTGCACTGGTCGCATGTTTTGCGATTTCTACGTTGTTCGATGATGGATCTGGAATGATCAGCAAGATGACTACGGCGATGATTAAGGCTATAATGCCCATTGGTAATAATTTGTTCTTCATTGTAATTCTCCTTTTAAGAATTTATTAAACGTTGTTTATATATTTTGATTATACACTTATTATAAATATTTAAGAAGAGCTTATATATAAATAAAATGAAATTTACTTATGTATATGAAATATTATTATGGATTGTAACGATTATATTGTATGGATATTTTGTATGAATGTAGCATATTGTATTGTATTTGCATTGACAATCCTCTATATATTTATATAAAATAGAAATAATTTCATGTGTTGTTCATGATAAAATCATGAATCATCGGCATATGTAATCGTGTGTAATTAAGTATTATGTACGTAATTAAGTACGTACATAATTACGTAATGAGAAGTGTGTTTGTACGTAAGAGTGTGTAATGAAATATATAATCGTGTTGATGAGTGCCTTATGTATGTTTGTCATGCCTGTGTCGGGAAAACAGGTGGACAGAACAGCGCAACCTATGCAGGGGACTACGGTAAAACAAGTTCATAGTGAAAGTAAGACCGTATTATCTGACGACTCAGATACCTTCCATGTTAATTCATCTCATACTCCAGATCATGTCATCGGTCAGGGCGGATTGGAGATGCCGGACTCTACAGATAAAAAAACGACTCATTATTCCGATACGGATGCGGTCAACTCTGCGTTGCAGGCGGTGGTCATGACTGGTGTTCATTCCGCAATGCACGGATCGAAGGCGAAACCGTGGATGCAGCGAACTGTTGTGTCATTGCGTTTTCAAAAAAACTGGAAGCCTTTGTACGGTGTGGAAACATTGCAACCATTAGGTCATTATGATGAGACATCTCGCCATGTGTGGTTTACACAGGAGCGGTTGGCGAATGCAGCGGATACGGGGACGACGGCGAATGTAGGCGTCGGGTATCGGCGAATCGCGGCGAATGATGACCATTATTATGGCGGCAATCTGTTTTATGACCATCGGTTCAGAGGCAATCATGGTCGTATGAGCGTCGGGCTGGAGTATGTATCGGGTATCGGTGCGTTTCGCATGAACTGGTATCGCGGTGTGTCCGGCGAGCGTTCCCTTGACGGTGTGATGCGCTTGGAGAGTGTGTCTAACGGATATACTGCGGAATACGGGACAAGCTTCAAGAATGCCCGTTGGGCGCGCGTGTATATGGAAGCCTATCGTTGGCAGTTGCGCCGTAGTGAGGATAAGCATGGCTTGCGCATCGGTACGGAGTTGCAGCTCACGCCGAGGATTTCCGTGGACATGGGCTACAACAAGCCGGAGCATGAGCATGGTAGTCCGTACGGTAAAGTCATGTTCCGTCTAGCCGGTGTCGATACGGCTTGGTTTGGTGGTAACCATCGATCGGATACAAAAACATCGGTTCGTGCTAATATGTTGGAAAATGTGCGTCGTCAACATACGGTGTATGTTGATTAACAGTGTTGTCGTTGATGATCGACTCATATCTGAATTTGGACCTGAAATGGTGTTATTCCGTGTGGATACCATTGCCAAGAATCATGAAGGATAACCAACTATTGAACGTATAAGGATTAATAAAAAAATAGAATATCTATATAAATATTTATATATAATCTATATTTATATTGTGAAAGCCGAGGCTCTAGGGCCTCGGCTTTTTCGTGTACCTGTAGATGATAATCCTTCTGTATATAAAATTATCTTATCTATGAAAGTACTAAACTGAAAAGTTTAAAAATATGAAATTGATTACGTAATTACAATAATCGTTATATCCCGATATGTGGATTTATCGTAATAATTGATAGGAAAGATGAAGATTCTATTTCTTAAAACTAAAAAGTATTAAATTAGAAATAAATAAACGATAAAAATGAAGAAAAGATGAAAAAGTTGTTTACAAGATAGAAATTTTTTGATATTGTATAGCCGTGGGTAAGTATATGATGATACATCATAAATATTTATAGTATTCGAATCGTAATTTGGAATACTATTATTCTGTGCAAGAAGTGTAGATGATAACTAATCGTTATGCTTCTTCTTTTTATTTTGTTTGCAATATGAGGAAACACAAGTGCTGTGTTTTACTAAGTTTTTGGTAAGGAAGGATAATTATGAATCGAATTTATAATGTCATTTGGAGTAAGACAAAAAAATGCTATGTAGTAGTATCTGAAATCGTAAAAACAGGTGGTGGTAAGGCGAAATCCGTACAAAACGGTACAACCTGGGCTCGTATGAGTGCAGTTATGGCGGTAGCTGCATTATTGATGGGTGGTAATATTACTGCGGTTCATGCGGCTGGCGATCATACTGCTATGATTATTGATGGTGTAAATGGTGCTGGGTATGTTACTGGCAAACCACAGTCTAGTGATGGTAGTTATTTATACAACTATCAAAATCCAGGGAATTTAAAACCATTTGATAATAGTAATGATAGCAGCAATTATACAACAAATATGTTCTCCGGTATTTCTATCGGTAGTAATACAAATATACGAGAAGGTACTACAAACTATTATTCCGGTTTAGCTATTGGTAACTATGCTCAAGCTACAGGTGGTATTTCCTTTGCTTTAGGTCATTATGCTCAGGCTTTATCACCATCTGCTATGGCTCTTGGTACAGCTACAAAGGCGAGCGGATTTAACTCCTTGGCTATGATGCGTCAATCCGCTGCAGAAGGTGAGTTCTCTGCAGCATTAGGTACTGCATCTTGGGCAAAGGGTAATGGTAGTTTCGCCATGGGTTATTCTGCTACAGCAAAAGCGGATCAATCTATTGCAATCGGTGCAGCAGAAACTATAAAATTACCTGGTCAACAACATGGTACTCCTAGTGCACAATATAATGCCAATGGTAATACCGTAACAGAAGGTGTTCGTTCTCTTGCATTCGGTACAAAGGCGAGAACATCTACTGCTGCATCTGACTCCATGGCATTCGGTTCTTCATCCAGCACTGGTGGCGCCAATGCGGTAGCTATGGGTTATAGTGCTAATGCTAGTGCAGAGAATGCCTTTGCCATCGGTAATACAGCGCAATCATCCGCACAAAATGCGGTAGCGATGGGTAAAAGTGCAACTGCAAGTGGTGCAAACAGTTTTGCTATGGGTAATCAGGCTAAAACAACAGGTGCTGATGCTATCGCTATGGGTAGTACTGCTGAAGCAACTAAATCCAATTCTATCGCATTAGGGGGTAATGCGAAATCTCTAGGTGCAGATGCGCTTGCGCTTGGCGGTGCATCTAATGCTTCCAAAGATGGTGCGATTGCAATTGGTAAAGAAGCAAAAGCAAACAATACTAATACGACAGCTATCGGTCTTGGTGCTACTGTTACAGGTACTAACTCCATGGCTATCGGTACAAATGCTAAGGCTGAGTCCAATAACTCTTTGGCATTAGGTGCTGGTACGGAAGTAAGAGGTGCCTTGGTTAATGGTTACTCTGCTTTCACTAACCAACAAAATAACAATGTTGCAAACGGTGTAGTTGCGGTAGGTAACGTAGGTTCTGAGCGTCGTATCATCAATGTAGCAGGTGGTGAAAACGATACTGACGCAACAAATGTTAAACAATTAAAATTTGTAAACAGTAACTTGGCAAAATCCATTGCAGGTCCTACTTATACGGGCTATGAAGCGAATGGTTCTACATATAAAGCGCCTGATTTCAATATCAAGAATAGCACGTACCATACGGTAAAAGAGGCTGTTGAAGCAGCGCAAACGAATTTCTTCAGTGCTAAAGGCACATCTGCCGATGCGAACTACGATAACACAGGTGCTACAGGCAATAATGCGACAGCAGCCGGTGTACGTACTTCTGCAGCAGGTAACTTCGCGACAGCTGTCGGTGCTGATGCGACTGCAGCTAATGCGAACAGCACTGCTATCGGTTATAAAGCTAAATCCAGCGTAGATGACGGCGTTGCATTGGGTGCAAACTCCGTTGCTTCCGTTGCAGCAGGCAAAGCAGGTTATAATGTGAAAACTGCAGACAGCCGTACAAACGGATATAGCGGATTGACAGGCGCTGCGTTGACTTCCACTATGGGTGCGGTGTCCGTAGGTGACAGCGGTACAAAAACTCGTCAGATCACAAACGTGGCTGCAGGTACAGCTGATTCCGATGCTGTTAACGTGGCACAATTGCGCAATGTTAATTTAAAAGTAGTCGGCAACACTGGCAAAAATGACGTTTTATTGGATAACCAAACATTGACTGTAAAAGGCGACGGTTCTTATGTTACGACATCTGTTAACAACCAAACAATCGATGTAGCGTTGACTGATGCAACTAAGAAGAAAATCGATAATGCAGCAAACCAAGATTTATCCAATATTACCAACGCTGGTAAAAAGAATATTACTGCATTAGGTACTATTGTACAGGCCGGTAATAATGTAACTGTTGGAGCTCCTGCAGTAGATCCTACTACGGGTCAAAAAACATATACAGTAAATGGCATGGATACAAAGGTATCCTTGGGCACTAGCGGTTTAATGACGCTTTCAGGTGGTCAACCTGACGCAAGCGGTGTACGTAATTACACTGTAGATGTAGATCCAACTAAAGTGGCAAAAACTGACTTGTCCAACATTACAGACGGCGGTAAATCCGTTATTCGTGATGAAGCACAAAAAGCCGTAAAAGTTGTAGCTGGTAAAAATACAACGATTACAGAAGGTACTGACGGTACATATAAAACATATAAAGTTGACGTAGATGCTCCTGACTATCAATTAGTTGAAAATAGCAGTGCTGCTGATAAAGCTTACACTGTATCTGGCAATAAAGTTGACTTAACTGTACAAGATGCTAAAAATCCTGCGAATAAGAAAACTGTAACGATTAAGGATATCGCATCTAAAACAGAACTCGATAATACAAAAACAGAGCTTATTAATAAAGGTTTGAAATTCGATGCTGATAATGGCGGCGAAAAAACAAATAAATTAGGTTCCAAGGTAACAGTAGCTGGAGATGGTACTAATATCAGCACTACGATTACACAAACTGGTGACGATACAACAATTAAGGTTGCATTAGGTAAAGACATCAATGTTAATACTGTGACAGCTACTAAGACTGTAAAAGCTGGCACTGCTACTATGGGTACCCAATCTGTAACAGATAACAAAAGTGCTGCTCAGAACGGTAACTTTGTATCCGGTTTGGACAATAAAAATTGGACATTAACTGATCCTGCCTATGTATCTGGCCGTGCGGCAACAGAAGATCAACTTAAGATTGTTAGTGATGCTGTGAAAGCGGCTAACGCAAGTGCTTCTGATTATCGTTTAATCGCTAATCCGAACAATGCGGCAGATGGTTCTTATAAGGTTGATAACAATAAAGTTGATTTACAAGTGAAGGACGATAAATCCGGTACAGTTAATACTGTGACAATTAAGGATATTGCGTCTAAAACAGAACTTGATAAAGTAAAAGATCGTTCTGTGAAATACGATGGTAACACAGGTCATGACACAGTAACATTAGAAGGGGCTAACGGTACAAAAATCACTAACTTGAAGGACGGTAACGTAGCAGCTGGTTCTAAAGATGCTGTCAACGGCGGTCAATTACATCAAGTTAAGCAAGATCTTGGTGACCAAATCACAAATACTAAGAATGAATTAAACAATAAGATTGATACAACTAAACAAGATCTTATTGATAAAGGTTTGAAATTCGACGCTAATACAGGTGGTGAAAAAACAAATAAATTGGGCTCCAAAGTAGCAGTTAAAGGGGATAACTCTAATATCATTACGGAAATCTCTCAAGATGCTAACGGCGATAGCACAATTGATGTGAAACTTGGTAAAAACCTTAATGTGGAAACGATTACTGCAACTGGTGCAAACGGTAAGGACGGTAAAATCGGTATCAACGGTAAAGATGGTGTAACAACTAACATTTCCGTTACTCGTGACGGTCAACCTGGTGTAGACGGCGCTCCTAGCACAACTACAACTCGTATTACATACCAAAAACCTGATGGCTCTAACGAAGAAGTGGCGACATTGAACGACGGCCTTAAATTCAAAGGCGACATGGGTGCTACATCTAATGTTAAGCTTAACAAACAAGTGGACATCACAGGTGGTGTAACAAGTGCTTCCGATCTTGCTACAGGCAATAATATCGGTGTTACTTCTGCGGCTGTTGGTGCTGATGGCAATGCAAAATTACAATTGCAATTGGCGAAAAACTTGACTGGCTTGCAATCCGTAACGGCATCCGACACTGTGAAAGCAGGCACTGCCACTGTAGGTAATCATACTGTAGCGGATAAAAAAGGTGGTAACCAAACTGGTAACTTTGTAACAGGTTTAGATAATAGAACTTGGGACATTTCAGATCCTACGTATGTAGAGGGACGCGCAGCGACAGAAGACCAACTTAAGAAGGTTAGCGATGCTTTGAAAGCGTCTAATGCAAGTGCTACAGATTACCGTTTAATTGCTAATCCGAACAACGCGGCAGACGGTTCCTATAAGGTTGAAAACAATCAAGTAGACTTGAAGGTAAAAGACGAAAAATCCAGTGACGTTAAAACTGTAACGATTAAGGATATTGCATCTAAAACTGAACTAGATAATGTAAAAGATCGTTCCGTAAAATATGACGGTAACACAGGCCATGACACAGTAACATTGGAAGGTCCTAACGGTACAAAAATTACTAACTTGAAAGACGGTAACGTAGCGGCTGGTTCCAAAGATGCTGTAAACGGCGGTCAATTACACGATGCTAAAAACGAATTAAATAATAATATTACTAATGCGAAAACAGATCTTATCAACACAGGTCTTAAATTCGATGCCAATGTAGGCGGCGTAAAAACTAACAAGTTAGGATCCACTGTTACAATTCAAGGTGAAGGTACTGCTGCTGACGCTGATTATAGCGGTGAAAATCTTAAAACTTTCATCAATCAAGATGCGGCAACAGGCAATACGACTATTGACGTGAAAATGAACAAAAACCTTAAAGCTGAATCTGTGAAGGTTGGCAAAAATGGTAAGGACGGCGTATCTATTACAGGTCCTGACACAGCGAACGGTACAGATGGCAAGGTAGCTGTGACTGATAAAAACGGTAAAGAAGCAGTTTCTATTTCCGGTAAGGACGGCGTAGGCCACATCGGCTTGACAGGCCCTGCTGGAACGAACGGCGTGAATGGTACTAACGGTATCGACTTGTCCGTGAAACCTGGTTACGACGATCCTATGACAGGCGTTAAAGGCGAAAAAGGCGTTGATGGTACAAACGGTCTTACACGTATCGTTTACAAAGACGGCAACGGCGAACACCAAGTTGCGACTATGGAGGACGGTTTACAATTCACTGGTAACAACATTGGCACAGTGAATAAACAAAAATTGAACTCCTTGGTGAAAGTACAAGGTGAAGGCGTAACTGAAGCTGATTCTGCTGCATTCAAGAGCGCATCCGGCAACATCAACGTAAAAGCTGATGGCACTGACAAATTGGAACTTCAATTGGCGAAAGACCTTAAAAATCTTGATTCCGTAACAGCCGCTAAGACTGTGAAAGCAGGCGGTGCTACTATGGGTGGTCAAACTGTTAACAACACAGCTGGTGATAGCGAAACAGGCAATTATGTAACAGGGCTTGATAATAAAGATTGGGATGCAAATAAGATTGTATCTGGTCGTGCGGCAACAGAAGATCAATTGAAAAAAGCGTTGGATGCTCAAAGTGCTAACTCCACTGATTATCGTTTGATCAAGAATCAGGCGGCAGGCTCCAATGGAGACTACACTGTAGATGCGAACGGCGATGTAGCGTTGACTGTACAGGATAAGAATCATCCAGATCAAACAGAAACCGTTACAATTAAAGACGTTGCTTCTAAATCCAAACTTGATAAATTGAACGACCGTGCTGTTAAGTATGATTTGGACCCTACAGGTAATCTTGATAAATCCAAGGTAACTTACGAAGGTCCTACATATAACAACAAACAAGGTGGCACTCACGTAACGAATGTAGCATATGCTACAGGAAACGATGGTAGCGAAGCGGTTAATGTGGACTACTTGAATGACAAAATCAAAGATAGTGCGGATGCATTGACTAATAAAGGTTTGAAATTCGATGCTAACCAAGGCGGCGAAAAAACTAACAAGCTTGGCTCCAAAGTGACTATTAAAGGTGAAGGCACTGCAGATGACGATGATTACAGCGGTGAAAACCTTAAAACTTTCATCACACAAGATCCAACATCTGGTGATACAACTATCAATGTGAAGATGAATAAAAATCTTAAAGCTGAATCCGTGAAGGTTGGCAAAGATGGTAAGGATGGCGTGTCCATTACAGGTCCTGATGCAGCGAACGGTACAGATGGTAAGGTAGCTGTTACTGGCAAGGACGGCAAAGAAGCTGTATCTATTTCTGGTAAAGACGGTGTAGGTCATATCGGACTCAACGGTAAAGATGGCCGCAGCGCTGATATTTCCGTTGAAAAAGGTGATCCGGACCTCAACGGTAAGGAGATCACTCGTATTAAATACACTGATGAAGACGGTAAGACACATCAAGTGGCAACCAAAGATGACGGTATGGCATACGGTGGTGACTCCGGTAATGTGATTAAGAAAAAACTTAATGAACAATTGGACATTAAGGGCGGCTTAAGAAACGAAGACGATTTGACTGAAAATAATATTGGCGTTATCAGCAAAAATAATATCCTCAATGTTCGTTTGGCAAAAGACCTTAAAGACTTGAATTCCATTACTTTCAACAATGGAGCTAATGGTGCAAATGGTAAAACCGTTGTAAACGGCGAAGGTATGACTATTAAAGATGCAGCTGGTAATCCGTTGACAGCTGTTACAAAAGACGGCGTGAAGATTACCGATGGTCCATCTATGACGAAGGACGGCATCGATGCAGCAGGCAAGAAGGTTACAAACGTTCAAGATGGTAATGTTGCAAAAGACAGCAAAGACGCTGTTAACGGCGGTCAATTGCATGATGCTGTTGAAAGCCTTAAAACTAAAGGCTTTGGTCTTGAAGCGGAAGACGGTCAATCCGTGAAGAAACCTCTTGGTGAAACAATCGATCTAAAAGGTGACGGTAATATCAAAACTTCCGTGGACAACGGCGCTATCAAAATGGCCTTGAATGATAAAATCACTCTTGGCCAAGATCCAGCAAAACAAGTTAACATCGATGGTTCTGCAGGTACAATTACAGCTGGCAATGGCGGTAATCAAGTTAAGATTGACGGCAATGATGGTTCCGTAACTGCAAATACTGTGAAAGCCGGCGATGTAGTCGTAGGGAAACAAACTTCCGACGGTAAAGAAGGCAACTTTGTAACAGGTTTGGATAACAAAACTTGGGATCCTGAAAATCCTGTAGCAGTTCCTGGTCGTGCCGCAACAGAAGACCAATTGAAAGCTGTTAATGATGACTTCAATAATAAAGCAAGAACAGGCCGTGTATTCCAAGGTGACCAACCTGGTGATAGCGGTAAAGTGGTTCGTGGATTGGGAGATACTATGAACCTTACTGGTGGTGCGGATGTGAACCGTTTAGCGGATAACAATATTGGTGTTGTGAAAAACGCTGCTAGTGATGGCTATAACATCAAGTTGGCGAAAGACTTGAAAGGTCTTGAGTCCGTAACTACTACAGATGCTGCTGGTAATACGACTGTTATGAACGGTGGCGGCGTGACAATTACACCTGCTCAAGGTAATGCTGTAAGCCTTACTAAAGACGGTCTCAATAACGGTGGTAATAGAATTACTAATGTAGGCCCTGGTGTAGATGGCACTGATGCGGTTAACGTAAATCAATTGAGCAATGTTATGCGTAGTGTGGATGGTAAGATCGCTGATGTAGGTGCTACTAGTGCAGCTATTTCCGGCCTCAAACCTTTACAATATGATCCATTGGAACCAACTCAAGTATTGGCTGCTGTAGGTCACTACAAAGGCAGCACAGCTGCTGCTGTAGGCGTAGCACATTATACTAATGAGTCTACAATGTTCCATATGGGCGTATCTCTTGGCGGTCATGACAACATGATTAATGCGGGCGTATCCTATAAATTTGGTACATCCGATGCTAAGAAAGCCATTCCAGCACGCTATAAAGCAGGCCCTATCAGCTCTGCATATGTATTGCAAGATGAAGTGACTGCGTTAAAAGCTGAGAATGAACGCATGAAACAACATGACTTAGAGTTAACTGCTAAATACGATCAAGTACAACGCGATAATGAAGAAATGAAAGCTCAAATCGCATTGTTGATGCAACAAGTAGGTCTTTCTAAATAAAAAGAATTCTTTGTCTTGTTATGTAAGGAATATGAAAGCCGCCCCTTCTAGGGCGGCTCATCATAAGGAGGAAGTATGAAATTCAAAACATTTATGCCTGTATTGGCACTGGCTTGTGTGTGTGCGGTAGGTCAAGCAGATGCGGATCAAGATCGATTGATGATGCCAGAACAACCGGCTGAACCATTAAACGTGATTGAAGCGGAAGTTGCGGTTCCTGTACCTAGCGAAGAAGTTCGCGACGTTGTTAATGCTTTCACACAATTCCAATTGGACCAAAAGGGCAAACGTATCATGGATGATTCCCGCATTATGACTGGTCAAGAGCGTTACCGTAACAATGTGTTGTACTACATGAACGTTCGCCGCAGCTGGTACATCGTGAGCCATCGTTATAAAAATGATAGCTATGGTCGTTTAGCGTTGGACCGTTTGTACAACGATTACAAACAGTTCTTTACAGAACATGCGACTGTATCTGAAGACGCTAAATTGGACTATGCGCAACAAATCATCGATATCTTGGATCGCAATACAGCCAATGTACATGATGATGAATTGCGTTTCTACATGAACGAAATGGTTATCTTCAGCTTGAACGAAGCCATGAAAGACGGCAATAATCGCGTGAAACCTGTGGACGAAAAAATGGCTCCTACTTTGGATGAACTTCCTACAGTAGACCTTCGCAAAGCGATTAATGCACCAACAATCCAATAAAATAATTTAATAGAATGAATAAGAATATCGAGGACTGTCCTAGTGGTAGTACCTCGATATTTTTTTATATATCGAAATAATTGATAATCTAAACGTATAATTTCATGAAAATAAAATGAAAAAAATTTTACTTTTCCAGAAATATGTGGTATTTTAGTAGTATATTTTTAAAAATATCGATATATTCTCATTGATTATCGATTTATTTCTAAGATTTTTATGTAAGTGGATATAGTTAGTTTGCTTTAAAGGAGAAAGATTAATGAATCGAGTATTTAAAGTGATTTGGAATCGCACAAAGGGTTGTTATGTTGTTGTGGCAGAAACAGCAAAGAACATGACGAAACGTTCCTCTTTGTCGGTTGTATTTTCTAAAATGGTAGGTGCTACAGCTGTTGCCGTTATGTTGACAGGCGTTATGATGCCTACGGATGTCTTGGGGGCACCAATTACAAGAGGTACTGGTGCGACAGCTGAAAACGACGGTGGTATTGCCATTGGTGAAAGAACAAATGCTCGCGGTGACTATAGTGTGGCTATGGGTACAGACGCTACTGTTGGTAAAAATGATCCATCCGAATCTGAAAGCCAAAACGGTATCGCTATCGGTCATGGTGCTACAGTAAGTGTTAACCCTGCTACAGCAACACCAGGTATTACAGACAAGAGCGGTGGTATTGCCATCGGCCATGATGCGACAACTAAGGATATCAATACAATTGCTATTGGTACAAGCACTATCGGTCAAGGTGCGCAAGCTGTAGCTATCGGTCGTAATGCGCGCACAATTGCTAATAACGGCGTAGCTATCGGTAATGAAGCACGCGTACAATCCACGAACGGCTTTGCCCTTGGTAATAATGCACGTGCCGGATTTGATGAAGCTAATCAATTGATAGGCCTTGATAATGATCAGGCTTTTGGCTCTAACGCACGTGCTTATGGTGGTTCCTCCATGGCGTTTGGTAATAATGCAAAGGCGTCTAAAGGTGGTGCTGTTGCTATGGGTAACGGCTCTCAATCTCGTGGTGAGTGGGGCGTAGCCATCGGTAATGGTGCAAAAGCATTAGCACAAGGTGCCCGTGCTATTGGTGCTAACTCTACAGCTGATGCAACTAATGCAGCGGCTATGGGTTGGGACAGTGTCGCTAGTGGCGCTTCCTCCATTGCTATAGGTGAAACAGCAAAGTCAACAGGTACTAATTCTATTGCTATCGGTACAGGTGCAAAGGCAACCGGTGAAAGTACTGTAGGAACAAATATTCCGACAAGTACGGTGGCTATCGGTCAAGGTGCACAAGCGTTGGAAAACGGGGATGTTGTTATCGGTCGTTCCGCAAAGAGTATTGTTTCTACGGAACATGGAAATCCTGGATCTGGCGCTGTTGTTATGGGGGCAGATGCCGCTTCTTACGGTGCTCGTGGTGATGTGGCTATCGGTGCATCTGCGGAAACAAATGTAAAAATTAAGAATGATGGTGGTACTGTTAATCCTAAATATGCTCAAGGTGTAGCTATTGGTAGCACTGCGAAAACTTATGGCACACAGTCTCTTGCACTGGGTGCAGATACAAGAGCTATCGGTAATTCATCTGTTGCCATCGGTGGTGATGATATCGATATGGCTCGTACTGAATTAGAAACAGCTGTGCCTCAATTGGCCGCAGGAAACGGTATTAAGAAAAGCTTTAACAAGGAAATTGAAGATAAATTCGCTGGTACTCTTGGTTCGGCAGCTATCAATGTAAAGGGTAAATATGCAAATACGGCGGCTATCGGTGATGCAACTACGGCTATTGGTACATTGAGCGAAGCTTATGGTACAGGTTCTACAGCAATCGGTATCAACTCTTTGACTAAAGGCGTAGCGAGTACAGGTATCGGTATCATGGCACGTAGCTGGGGAACAAATTCTCTTGCTCTCGGTACGCAAGTTGGTGCTTACGGTGATCGTTCATCCTCTATCGGTGATACAAATCAGGTCGGTTTAGATATGAAAGACGGCTCTAAATCCGGGAAAGAATCCGCTGCTGTTGGTTCTAAGAATACGATTTACGGCAATCAGGCGTATGCTATCGGTGCAGGAAATACCATCGGTTCCGCTACCGTTGTGACCACGACAGAAGCAAACGGCAGTGGTGCAGGTGCCGATCAGGATAAAATTACAACCGTTACTGCCGGTACTGTTAAGGGTAATATGTCTGGTGCGTTCGGCTATAAGAACAGTATTACGGCTGATAATTCTTATGCAGTAGGTAGTAATTCCAATGTTTCCGCTGATGGGGCTATGGTTCTTGGAAACAATGCTTCCATAACAGCGAAAAATGCTGTGGCTCTTGGTAATAATACAAAGGTAGATAATGAAGGTGCTGTAGCGTTGGGTACGGGTTCTGAAACGGCAGCAGCTGTGGCGACACCTTCTGCAACTATAAATGGAACTGTACATAACTTTGCAGGTATTAACCCAGCATCTACCGTAAGTGTAGGCAAGACAGGCATGGAACGGACCGTTACTAATGTAGCAGCAGGTCGTATTTCCGCTACTTCTACGGATGCTATCAATGGTAGTCAATTGCATGCTGTTACTTCAGAGATGGATAAGGGTGTGGCATATGCCGGTGATGTGAAATCTGCATCGGCTACAGCTAATCAATTTACTCGTAAACTTGGTGAACAGACGAATATTGTCGGTGGGGTGACTGATCCGACAAAATTGTCTGATAACAATATTGGTGTTGTATCTAATGGATCGGATACGTTGAATGTGAAACTAGCTAAAACATTGACAGGTTTGGACAGTGTTACAGCCGGAAATACAACGATCAATAATGGTGGCTTAACTGTAGACGGTAAGACTTATGTAACGCCGAACGGTATCAATGCGAACAATCAAAAGATTACCAACGTGGCGGACGGTAGCAATCCTAATGATGCGGTTAACTACAGCCAATTACAAAAGGCTATCGGCGGTACTGTAAAGGCATCTAGTGTAAAAGCAAAGGATACGAATGTAACCGTAACAGAAGGTACAAATGCGGCAGGGGGTAAGGAATATACTGTCGGCTTAGGTGATAAGATTACTGTAGGTGGTACGACATCAGCACATCCTGTAACTGTAGACGGTACTACCGGTCATGTAACAGGTCTTACCAATACGGACTGGGATGTAGATCATCCTGTAGCTGTATCTGGTCGTGGCGCTACTGAAGATCAATTGAAGAAGGTTAACGATAAAGTTAACACGAATAAATCTGCTATTGATAAAAATGCCGGAAATATAGCTAATAATAAGAATGATATCAATAAGAACAAGCAGGACATCGCCGATAATAAGCAAAATATTGCGAAAAATGCAGAGGATATCGTGAATATTAATACGACTCTTGATAAGGGTTTGAATTTCGTTGGTGATACTGGTGCTGTAAGCAACAGAAAATTAGGTGATACCGTAACTATCAAAGGTGGTGCTGATGCAGCTAAGTTATCCGACAATAATATTGGCGTTGTATCTGAAAGTAATGGTACATTAAATGTAAAATTGGCGAAAGAATTACAAGGATTAACATCCACAACTTTCACAAATGGCGGCAATAAAACTGTTATCAACGGTGATGGTATGACAATTAATCCTGCTGGCGGTAATAAGGTAAGCCTCACAAAAGATGGTTTAAACAACGGCGGTAATACGATTACCAATGTAGGACCTGGTGTGAACGGCACAGATGCAGTTAATAAAAATCAATTAGATAGTGCTATATCTGGTGCAAAGACAACTGTAAGCGGCAGTAATAATATTGAAGTAGTTTCATCAAGTAAAGCGGGTAGTGGTACAAATTACGAAGTGAAACTAAAAGATACAATAACATTGGGCTCTGATGCTACGAAGCAAATCGCAATGGATGGTACTACAGGTACTATCAAGGCTGGCGATAAAGTTACAATCAATGGCAATAAAGGTACGATTAAAGCTGGTAATGTAACAATTGACGGTGAAAACGGTACCATTAAAGCTGGCGACAAGGTAACTATCGATGGTAAAGACGGTAAGATTGCGGCAGGCAAAGTATCTGTTGATGGTAAAGACGGTTATGTGACAGGTCTAGAAAACAAAGATTGGGATCCTGACAACATCACAAGCGGTCGTGCTGCTACAGAAGATCAATTGCAAAAATCTCATAAATCATTGGATAACAAGATTAATAACCTAGGTGATAAAATCACGAAAAAAGGTTTGAACTTTGGTGCCAATAGCGGTAATCCAGTTCATAAAAATTTAGGTGAAACTGTATCCGTTGTGGGTACAGGCGATAAGGCTGATACTAATTACTCTTCTGAAAACATTAAAACAAAAATTAATGCGGATGGAAATATAGAGGTTATGATGGATAAAGACCTCAAAGCTGACAGCGTAACTACTGATAAGGTAAAAGTTGGTAAAAACGGTCAAGATGGCGTATCTATTACTGGTCCTAATGGTGTTGACGGTACAGACGGTAAAGTAGGTATCACAGGCAAAGACGGTAAAGACGCTGTATCCATGTCCGGTAAAGACGGTGTTGGTCATATCGGTTTAACTGGTAAAGACGGCCGTAATGCGGATATTACCGTTGATAAAGGTGATCCAGACTTAGACGGTAATGCAATCACTCGTATTAAGTACCAAGACGAAAACGGTAAGACACATCAAGTGGCAACTAAAGACGATGGTATGAAATATGGTGGCGATAGCGGTTCCGTAATCAAGAAAAAGCTTAACGAACAAGTTAATGTAGTGGGTGGCATTACTGATGCTAACAAGTTGACTACAGAGGATAATTTAGGTGTCGTATCTGATGGAACTGGTAACCTGAAGGTTCGTATGGCGAAAGACTTGAAAGGCCTTGAAACAGTAACCACTAAGGATGCTGCAGGTAATACTACAGTTATGAACGGTGGCGGTGTAACAATTACACCTGCTAGCGGTAATGCTGTAAGTCTTACTAAAGATGGCCTCAACAATGGCGGTAATACAATTACCAATGTAGGCCCTGGTGTAAACGGCACTGATGCAGTTAACGTAAATCAATTGAAAGGTGCTACAGATGGGTTAGCTAATGCTATTAACTCCGTAGCGGGCGAAACACAACGTGTAGGCGCACATGCGGCGGCTATGTCTGCATTGAAACCTATTCAATATGATCCATTGGAACCAACTCAAGTAATGGCTGGTATCGGTAATTACAGAGGTGAAACTGCGGCAGCTCTTGGCGTTGCACATTACACAGCAGAAGATACAATGTTCCATGTAGGCGTATCTGTTGGTAGCCACCATAACATGGTAAATGCTGGTGTAACTCGTAAATTCGGTGCTTCCGATGCGAAGAAAGCAGTTCCTGAACGTTACAAAGGCGGTCCTATCAGTTCTATGTACGTAATGCAGGATGAAATGACTGCTTTGAAAGCTGAAAATGCACGCATGAAAGCGCAGGATGAAAAATTAACTGCAGACTATGCGGTATTAAAAGAAGATAATCTTCGTCTACAGAAAGATAACGAAGAAACTAAGCGACAATTGGCTCTTATTATGAGTCGTTTGGGCATGTAATTCATATATGTTTCATCTTACATTCATGTGATAAAAAGCGAGTTGATGTACCAGAAAATACCCATGAAAATTAGATGATTTTAACCCTATATGGTATATAAAATGAAAGAACGAAAGTCTACTGTAAAAGGACTTTCGTTCTTTTTTTGTGTTTGACTTCACAAACTTTTCATAATAGTGTATAATACAGAACATATAATTTTAATCGAAAATTATAAATGTGATTAATTTACTATAAAATCATTAGCTTTAGATTATAAGTGTTGTTTGGCCCATTTTTGTAAGGGTTTTTATGATTGAAAATATATTTAAATGAGTAAGAAAATCAATTTTTAAAAGAAGTTTAAAGTTATAAAAATAAATGAGCGAAATATGAAAAAAATATATTTACATTCATAAACTAATCTGATATTTTATATGTATAGTAATTAAATTTTTGATGAAAATTTTATTATTTTTAGTGTTTTAGTGTTGGTTTTAGAATCCCTTATAAAACTGTGTGAAAGGTAGGTACTACTAAATGAATCGTATTTATAGGGTAATTTGGAGTCAGGTACGAGGCGCATATGTCGTTGTATCTGAAATTGCAAAAAGCCATACTCGTGGCTCCAAAAGCTTTGTTAGTAATTCCGCAAAAGCTTCGGTAAAAGTTGGCTTGGCGGCTATGGTTTTGACCTGCGGTAGTGGGTTAATTTCGGGTGTTGATGCGGCACCTAACAGAGGCCTTTCTTTGGCTCCTGGTGAAGGACATAATGATGGCGGGTTTACGTATTTATATCCTGGTCAAAATTCTCCTTATATTCAGATGTATGATTACAAAACACCAGGGAATCCAGGAGGAGGATATTTATATACCAATAATAAGGTGTTCGGTATCCAAATCGGTAACAATGCGAATGCACGTGCTAATGATGGCTCCGTATCCGGTATTTCTATCGGTGACTATTCACAATCTCGTGCGTTGGGTATCGGTTTAGGCCATTATGCTCAATCTGAACAAATCGGTGCTATTGCTGTCGGTTCGGCTTCAAAGGCAAAGGGTTTTAACTCCTTGGCTATGATGCGTCAAGCCTATGCAGGCGAACAATATGCGGCGGCTATTGGTACAGCAGCATCTGCACAAGGTAAAGCCAGCTTGGCTATGGGTCATTCCGCATTAGCAACAGGTGATCAATCTATTGCTATCGGTTCTGCAAATCCAACTCCTAAATATGATGATAAAGGCACACCGTATACAGCATATGACGGAACTACTAATACCCAAGCTAATGCAGCTCGTTCTATTGCTATCGGTCAAGGTGCTAAATCAAATACTGAAGATAGTGTTGCTATGGGTACAGGTGCTAATGTTGCTTCTGGCTCAAATTATAAAGGTGAAGCTTATGCAAGAGGCGTAGCCATCGGTAATCGTGCTACATCTCAAGGCATTCAAGGTGTAGCTATCGGTAACGGTGCAGCACATTATCGTGATAATGCGGTTGCTCTTGGTAACAATGCGCAAACTCGTGCGAAAGACGGCATTGCTATTGGTAACAATGCTGAATCTGGTATTAAAAATGACCCAAATTATAAAGTAAATAACTCCGTTGCTGTAGGTAACTCCGCACGTGCTCATGGCGGTTCCGGTGTGGCTCTTGGTAACGATACTTATGCATTGGGCGGATCTTCTGTGGCGGCAGGTAATGCAGCATGGGCATTAGGTGAACGTTCCACAGCTATCGGTAACAATGCTCATTCTGAAGGTTATGGCTCTATTGCTATGGGTCGTGAAGCCAGTGCTTTGAGCACTCAAGATGGGGATAAGAAAAATGTTGTGGCTATCGGTGATGATGCACAAGCAACTGGTTCCCGCTCCATCGCATTGGGCGTAAGCGCTCAAGCTGGTACATTAGAACGTGTACGTGATAGTAGCGTTTATAAAGATAACGATCAATTAATCACTCAACTTAAAGCGAAAAAAGAAGTAACTGATGCGGTAGCAATCGGTAGCGAAGCAAGTGTACAAGCAAACGAAGGTTTAGCTCTTGGTAGCAATGCGACAGTAAATAACGTTCGTGGCGTTGCGTTAGGTGCTAAATCTGAAACAGCGGCCCCTGTGAGCACTGCTAGTGAAACTATTAACGGCTTGAAATATAACTATGCCGGTGGTACTGCTGATTCCACAGTTAGCGTTGGTAACAATTCTACAAAACGTACAATCACTAACGTAGCTGCTGGTCGTGTGAATGCACAATCTACAGATGCTATTAATGGTAGCCAATTATATGGTGTTGCTAATGCAGTGGGCAATGTAGCTAACAGCACTACGAATATCTTAGGCGGTAATGCTCAGGTTGACCAAAACGGTACTATCACCATGACTAATATTGGTGATACAGGTAAAAACACTATTCATGAAGCAATTAAATCCGCAAACCAAGGTTGGGAACTTCAAGTTGACGGTAGAAAGGTAAAAGATGTAAAAGCGCCTAATCGTACAGTTAACTTTAAAGCTGGTAAAAATATTGCATTACAAGGCTCCGGAGATAATGTTACGGTTGCAACTGTTGATGACGCAAGATTCAACTCCGTTACAACAGGTAATGTATCCATGAGCACAAGAGGTATCAATGCTGGCGGTAATCAAATCACCAATGTACAATCCGGTGGCGATACATTAACAAATGCGGCTAATATCGGTGATATCTCTCGTATTGCGGCTAAATACGATAAATACTTACAACGTGGTGCTGCTACTTATGAAGCAAACGGTAATGGCAAGATTAACATGACCGGTACAAACGGTTTGACTGCTGAAGTAACAGGTTTGAAAAATACTTATGTTACATCCGGTACAGTATCCAATGACGGTAAGAGATTGACATTGACACGTAATGACAATCAAACATTCGATGTTGATATCTCTAAAATCTCTAACGGTCTTTCCAAAACTGACTACCGCTTGATTGCAAACCCTGCAGCAGGCAGCAACGGCGAATATAAAGTAGCTGCTGACGGTAGCATGACATTGACTGTTGCGGATGCTGACGGTTCCAACCCTAAACAAGTTAAGTTGACGAACCTTGCTTCTAAAGAGCAACAAGATATTAATACTACTAATATCACAAATAACACTAACAAAATCGCTAAAGGCTTGAGCTTCCAAGGCGATAACAATGTTAAAATCAATAAACAACTTGGCGATACTTTAGGTATTACTGGTGGCGCTACAGGTGCTTTATCTGACAACAACATCGGTGTTGTAGCTAAAGACGGCAACCTTAATGTTAATTTGGCAAAAGACCTAACAGGTTTGAACAGCGTAACTGCAGGTTCTGTTCGTGTAGGTAAACATAGCGACAATAAAAACTATGTAACTGGTTTGGACAATAAAGAATGGAATGTTCAAAACCCTACAATCACATCTGGTCGTGCAGCAACTGAAGATCAGTTGAAAAAAGTGTCTGATGAAATCAAGACTACTAATGCAGCGAAAACAGATTACCGTTTGATTAACAATACAAATTCTGTAGATGGTTCTTACTCTGTAGAAAACAACAAAGTTGATTTAAAAGTTAAAGATGAAGCTCATCCTAACAACCCTGCTAATACGGTAACAATCAACAATATCGCATCCAAAACTGAATTGGATAAATTGACAGAACGTGCTGTTAAATATGATCTTAATGGTGCAACTGTTAATAAAAACAAGGTTACTTTGGAAGGCCAAGGCGGTACTACAATTACTAACTTGAAAGCTGGCGAAGTATCCTCTACTTCTACAGATGCTGTAAATGGCAGCCAATTGCATGATGTAAAAATCGAAGCAGGCAAACATTCAAAAGTAACTGTTTCCGATGATAACCTTAAATTGACAACGACTCCTGCTACAAGCACTGAAGGTGCTAAATATGATCTTCGTTTGAACAACAAAGTGACATTGGGTAGCGGTAACAATCAAGTAGTTCTTGATGGTACTGCAGGCAGAGTGACTGCTGGCGCTGTTGTAATGGGTGCTCAAACTGTTCAAAATACGAAACATGCAAGCGAAACTGGTAATTATGTAACTAACTTGAGCAATAAAAACTGGGATTCCACATCTATCGTATCCGGTCGTGCTGCGACTGAAGATCAGTTGAAAAAAGTTAGTGAACAAATTACTCAACAAGGTAGCAGTGCAACTGACTATCGTCTTGTAAGAAACTCCAGCGCTGACGGTTCCTATAAGGTAAACGACAATGGTGAAGTATCCTTGACTGTAGAGGATAAAAACCATGCAGGCGTTAAAGAACAAGTTACAATCAATAACATTGCATCCAAGACTTCTGTAGATAAATTGACAGATCGTGCTGTTAAATATGACATCAATAACGGTGTTGTTGATAAGACCAAGGTAACATTGGAAGGTGCTGACGGCACTACAATTACAAATGTAAAAGACGGCGCTGTAACAGCTACATCTAAAGATGCTATCAACGGTAGCCAATTGTTCAAGACTAAAGAAGAATTGATCAATAAAGGCATGAAATTCGGTGCTGACTCTGGTAACGTAATCAATAAGAAACTTGGTGAACAAGTTAACGTTAAAGGTGGCATTACAGAAGCTTCTAAATTGACTGCAGAAGACAATATCGGTGTTGTATCCGATGGTTCTAACGATTTGAAAGTTCGTTTGGCAAAAGACCTTAAAGGTTTGAATAGCGTAACTGTAGGCGATACAAAAGTTACTTCTAACGGTGTAACTATCAGCAACGGTGCTACAAATAATGCATCCGTATCTCTTACTAAATCCGGTTTAGATAATGGTGGTAACAAGATTACTAACGTTGCTCGTGGTACAATCGACAGCGATGCAGTAAACTTGGCACAATTGAAAGAAGTATCCAACAGTGCATCTGCAGCTAATACGAAAGTAGCTGAAGGCAAAAACATTAAAGTTGATGAAAGCATCGATAATGTAACTAAAGCTAAAACGTATACTGTAGGCTTGAAAGATGACGTAACATTAGGCTCTGGTAATACAGCTATCAATATTAACGGTACAACAGGTATCGTTAAAGCTGGCGACGGTGCTAATGCTGTAACTATCAATGGCACAAATGGTACTATCAACTCCGGTAAAGTGACTATCAATGGTACTACAGGTACTGTTAACGAATTGACTAACAGAACTTGGAACCCTAAAGCTATTACTAATGGTCAAGCTGCGACAGAAGATCAATTGAAAGTAGTAGACAATAAAATTGATACTACAAAAACTGAAATCGTAGAAAAAGGCTTGAACTTCCAAGGCGATACAGGTACTGCAATTCATAAAGACCTTGGCCAAACATTGAAAATCTCTGGCGGTCAAGCTGACGCATCTAAACTTTCAGAAAATAACATCGGCGTAGTTAATAACAACGGCGTATTGAATGTTAAACTTGCTAAAGATTTGACAGGTTTGAACAGTGTAACAACTGGTGCTACAACTATTAACAACAATGGCTTGACAATCGGTGGTAACACATTTGTTACAAGCAACGGCTTCAATGCTAACGATACTCAAATCACAAACGTGAAAGCTGGTACAGAGGATAACCATGCAGTTAACCTTAAACAGTTGAAAGAAGTATCTAATAACGCAGCTGCAGCTAAAACTGTTGTAAAAGCAGGTAAAAACATCAATGTAACTGATTCTGAAGATCCACTTACTAAAGCTAAGACTTATACAGTTGGTTTACAAGACACAGTAACATTGGGTTCCGGCAATACTGCTGTTAATATCGACGGCACAAAAGGTATTGTGAAAGCCGGCGAAGGCAACAATGCTGTGACTATCAACGGTACAAACAGCACAATTAATGCTGGTAACGTAGCGATTGACGGTGTAACAGGCAATATCAATTCCGGTAAAGTTCTTGTTAACGGTGCTAAAGGTACTGTAAACAACTTAACAAATATCACTTGGGATGCTGACCATATCACAAGCGGTCAAGCTGCAACAGAAGATCAATTGAAAGTTGTTGATAAGAAAATTACTGACAATGGTAGTAACTTGACTAAGAAGGGCTTGAACTTCAAAGGCGATGACGCTACAAGCATTCATAAAGATCTTGGCGAAACATTAGATGTTGTAGGTGGTACTTCCGATAAAGCTAAATTGTCTGACAATAACATCGGCGTGGTATCTGAAAACGGTAAGTTGAATGTTAAACTTGCTAAAGAGTTGACTGGCTTAACAAGTGTAACAACTGGTGCTACAACAATTAATAACGAAGGTTTAACAATTGGTGGTAATAAATTCGTTACAGCTAACGGTTTTGATGCTAACAACACACAAATCAAAAACGTAAAAGCTGGTACTGATGGTAATGATGCAGTTAACTTGAATCAATTGAACGAAGTTAAAAATGCGTCTAACACTACAGTAGAAGGTAGCGAAAACATCAATGTTGATTCCACAGTAGACCCTAATACACACGCTAAAACTTATAAAGTAGCATTGAAAGACAATGTAACTTTAGGTTCCGGCGATAAAGCAATTAACATCAACGGTACTACAGGTATCGTAAAAGCTGGTGACGGTGCTAATGCTGTGACTATCAATGGTACAAATGGCACTATCAACTCTGGTAAAGTGACTGTCAACGGTGCTGCTGGTACTGTAAACAACTTGACAAACATTACTTGGGATGGCAAAAACTTCACAAGCGGTCAAGCTGCAACAGAAGACCAATTGAAAATTGTTGATAAGAAAATCACTGACAACAGCACTGACTTGACTAAGAAAGGCTTGAACTTCCAAGCTGATTCTGGCGAATTAATTCATAAAGATCTTGGTCAAACATTAGATGTTGTAGGTGGCATTACTGAAAAATCTAAATTGTCTGACAACAATATCGGTGTGGTATCCGAAAATGGTAAGTTGAATGTTAAACTTGCAAAAGACTTAACAGGCTTGAACAGCGTAACAACTGGTCAAACAACTATCAACAACGATGGTTTGGCAATTAACAACAAACAATTCGTTACAGCAAATGGCTTCAATGCTAACAATACACAAATCAAAAATGTAACTGCTGGTGTAGAAGACAACGATGCTGTAAATGTTAAACAATTGAACGATGTAAAAGCTGCATCTAATACAAAAGTAGAAGGTAGCAAAAACATCAATGTTGATGAAACTGTAGATAATGTAACAAAAGCTAAAACTTACACAGTTGCATTGAAAGACACTGTAACATTAGGTTCCGGTAATAATGCAGTCAACATCGACGGTACAAAAGGTATCGTAAAAGCTGGTGACGGCGCTAACGCAGTAACTATTAACGGCGTAAACAGCACAATCAATGCTGGTAAAGTTGCAATTGATGGTGCAATTGGTAATATCACTTCCGGTAAAGTTCTAGTTAATGGTGCAAACGGTACTGTAAACAACTTGACAAACAGAACTTGGGATCCTGCAAACATCACAAATGGTCAAGCTGCAACAGAAGACCAATTGAAATCTGTAGATCAAAAAGTTACAGACAACAGTAAGAAAGGCTTGAACTTCCAAGCTGACTCTGGTGATTTAATTCATAAAGACCTTGGTCAAACATTGGATGTTGTAGGTGGCATTACTGATAAAGCTAAATTGTCTGACGGCAACATCGGTGTTGTATCCGAAAACGGTAAGTTGAATGTTAAACTTGCAAAAGATTTAACAGGCTTGAACAGCGTAACAACTGGTCAAACAACTATCAACAACGATGGTTTGACAATCAACAACAAACAATTCGTTACAGCTAATGGCTTCAACGCTAACAATACGCAAATCAAAAACGTAACAGCTGGCGTAGAAGATAACGATGCTGTAAATGTTAAACAATTGAACGATGTAAAAGCTGCATCTAATACAAAAGTAAAAGGTAGCAAAAACATCGACGTTGATGAAGCTGTAGATCCAACTACAAAAGCTAAAACTTACACAGTTGCATTGAAAGACACTGTAACATTGGGTTCCGGTAACACAGCTGTTAACATCGACGGTACAACTGGTATCGTGAAAGCTGGTAACGGTGCGAACGCAGTAACTATCAATGGTGTAAACAGCACAATCAACGCTGGTAAAGTAGCAATCGATGGCGTAACAGGTAACATCAATGCTGGTAAAGTTCTTGTTAACGGTGCAAACGGTACTGTAAACAACTTGACTAACATTTCTTGGGATCCTGCACACATCACAAGTGGTCAAGCTGCAACAGAAGATCAATTGAAAGTTGTAGATAGCAAAATCGATAAGAACACTGAAGACTTGACTAAGAAGGGCTTGAACTTCCAAGCTGATTCTGGCGAAGTAATCCATAAAGATCTTGGTCAAACTTTAGATGTTGTAGGTGGCATTACTGATAAAGCTAAATTGTCTGACAACAATATCGGTGTTGTATCCGAAAACGGTAAGTTGAATGTTAAACTTGCAAAAGATTTAACAGGCTTGAATAGCGTAACAACTGGTCAAACAACTATCAACAACAATGGTTTGACAATTGGTGGTAATACATTTGTTACAAACAACGGCTTCAATGCAAACAATACACAAATCAAAAATGTTAAAGCTGGTACAGAAGATAGCGATGCTGTTAACCTTAAACAATTGAACGAAGTAAAAGCTGCGTCCGATACTAAAGTAAAATCTGGTAAGAATATCGATGTCAAGGAAGATGAAGATCTTATTACAAAAGCTAAAACATATACTGTAAACTTGAAAGACACAGTGACATTGGGCTCCGGTAGCACATCAGTTCATTTCGATGGTACAACAGGTATCATTAGAGCCGGCGAAGGTGCTAATGCTGTAAGTATCAATGGTACAAACGGTACAATCAACTCCGGCAAGGTAACTATCAACGGTGGTTCTGGTACTGTTAACGATTTGACTAACAGAACTTGGGATCCTAATAAGATCACTAACGGTCAAGCTGCAACAGAAGATCAATTGAAAGTTGTAGATAACAAAATTGATAAAAATACTGAAGACTTGACTAAGAAAGGCTTGAACTTCAAAGGCGACTCTGGAGATAAGATTCATAAAGATCTTGGCGATACATTGAATATTACTGGTGGCGAAACTGATGCTTCTAAACTTTCAAATGGTAATATCGGTGTAGTCAATGAAAACGGCAACTTGAACGTTAAACTCGCTAAGAACCTTAAAGGTCTTGATTCCGTAACTGTTGGTTCTGATCCAAATAAACAAGTTGTTCTTGATGATAAGGGCGTATCTGTAGGCGGTAAAACATACATTTCTAACGAAGGCTTAAACGCAAATAATCAAAAGATTACTAACGTGGCAGCTGGTGTAAATGATACAGATGCAGTTAACGTTCAACAGTTGAAGAGCAGCATGGCGGCAGCAACTACAACAGTGAAAGCTGGCGATAGCGGCAATACAACTGTAACATCTACAACAAATGCGGATAAGTCCAAAACATACACTGTAGATATCAAAAAAGACTTGAACTTACGTAGTGTAACTACAACTACAGACGATCAACAACACTCCACTTTAACAAACGGTAGAGGTGTTACAAGCACTGATACATTTGGTAATAAGACTACTCTTACTGCAGATAATGTGAAAGTATCTGATAGTCAAAATAATACAACTCAAACAACAGCTAAAGGTGTACTTGTAGATAATCCAACTAAGGCCACTGAGTTGACTGTTGACGGTGTTGTAACTACTGACAAAAAGACTAAGAGAACAAGCACAACTGCAGATGGTGTGGTTGTTACATCTGGCATGGGTAGTACTAAAGTAACTACTACTGTTAGCAGCAACGGTGTTGCAATTACTACTCCTCCAGCAGGTCAAGGATCCCCTAAAGATGGTACTGGTGCAGTAACATTAACTAAGGACGGCTTGAACAATGGTGGTAATCAAGTTGTTAATATGGCAAGCGGTTTTGCAGCAGGCGAAAATATCAACAATATCGCTGATAATAGCAGCAGCTTAACAAACGGTGCAAACATCGGCGACTTGAAGAAAGGTATCGACGGCCTTAAGAAAGCTGGCTTGGACTTTGAAGGTGACAAAGGTGCATTCCATCGTAACTTAGGTGAAAAAGTAACCGTTAAAGGTGGCATCACTGATGAAAGCAAACTTTCCACTGCAAACAATATTGGTGTTATCTCTGACAACAACGGTAGCTTGAATGTTCGTTTGGCAAAAGATATTACTGGCATCAATTCCATTACAACTATGGATAACTCCGGTCATACAACTGTGACAAACGGTAATGGTATCACAATCAAAAATAATGGTGGTGGCAGCGTATCCTTAACAAGCTCTGGTTTGAATAACGGTGGTAATAAGATTACTAACGTGGCACCAGGCGAAATTAGCTCCACTTCTACTGATGCTGTTAATGGTTCCCAACTTAATCGTGTTGCAAATAGCATGAATAATGTTGTAAATGAAGTTCGTCAAGTTGGTGCTATGTCCTCCGCGTTGTCCGCATTGAAACCTATGGCTTATGACCCTTACGAACCTACTCAAATCATGGCAGGTTACGGTAACTACCGTGGTGACTCCGCATTGGCATTAGGTGTGGCTCATTATAAGAATGAATCCATGATGTTACATGCTGGTGTTGCTTGGGCAGGCAGCAATAGCCATATGATGGCAAATGCTGGTGTAACTTGGAAAGTAGGTAACAGAGACGGCGAAGCAGAAACTGCAGATCGTTATCGTAAAGGACCTATCAGTTCTACATATGCAATGCAACGTGAACTTGCTGCAATGAAAGCTGAAAATCAAGGATTAAAAGGTGAAGTAGCTGATTTGAAAGCTGAAAATGAACAAATGAAAGCTAATATTGCTGCAATGATGGCAAGACTAGGTTTATAATACGTTCATACTGAACATTACGGGTTGAGGATTCCCTTTTGGGGGTCCTCCCACCCGATTTAATTCGTTGATAGAAAAGAGGAATATATAATGAAAAAATCCACTTTGCTTGCTTTCACAGCGGCAGTATTATTTGGCAGTGGCGTATTCCATGTTAATGCGGCATCTGCTACATATGATGATCCATTGCTTTTGCCAAATCCGGCTAAAGCGCCTACAACAGGTTCTGTTGTATTGGTTCCTGTGGCTAGCCCTCAGGCGGTGCAAAGTATCCATGAATTTGTGAAAGCATGGGAAAATGCGGAAAAACATATTGCTTTAGCTGAAAGCAAAAAGAATAATCATCAAGCGTTAACTAAAGAAGAAGCTAAATGGTTACATTCTAAAGATAAGCATAATTATGCTGATTATTTCCGTAAACATTCTTTAGGTTATGTACATGGCCAAGAAACTGCATTGAACTGGAATGGTGAAAACCGTAATAAAAACGAGTATAGCTATTACACATTCCCTAAATATGATAAGGACCAAGGTTACACAAATAGCTATGGTTACAATGTATTGCGCAGCATGGTTGATCGCATGAATGAATTGCTTCAAAAACAAAAGGCCGTTGGCGGTCCTTTGACTGATGAAGAAGCACAAGCATTGGAAGATGCTATGCTTGATATCATGGCTCAAGATCAAGAACATGTATCTAATGAAGAATTGCGTTATTACATGAACGAAGCAGTTTGGTTTGCTACAAAACAAACTGTGAAAAATATGTCTGCAGAAGAACCTTCTGTTGGCGATATGCACGAAATCAACCTTCGTGAAGCGATTCAAACAGATAACTAATTATCCAATACATATATAACTAAATCTTTATATGTATGACTTTTGTTGTATAGGGTATGCAGAAGCAATACCTTATATATAAAAGTTTTTAATATACAGTGTTGAAACGCAAATAAGGGATTCTATAAACACACTGTTATATAGGCAAGAAGCCGCAACAGAATGCAATATGTAGTCTTGTTGCGGCTTTTTTTTTGCTTTAAATTCTTCTTCTGTGATATGTGTGGAAACGTGATATAACTCAAGTTTCGAATTTGTAAAATTAGGCTGTGAAAGTGTGTAAAAATAATGGCAAAAATTTTCTGAAATTTATAGTAAAATTTGCCCAAATTTTGTTGACATCAGTATATGGAAATGTTATTATATTCAAGTACCCCATATGAAGGGGCACAGATCTTTGAAAACTGAACAATGATAGGTAATCAATCAAATGATTGAACATATGCCAGAGTGCGGGTTTTGACATAGTCAAAACCAACCATAATTCAAAGCTACTTAATAGTAGCGACAACAAAAACGAATGAGCTATTCAAATAGCTTCAAGATATCTTGGAGAGTTTGATCCTGGCTCAGGACGAACGCTGGCGGCGTGCTTAACACATGCAAGTCGAACGAAGAGCGACGGAAGCTTGCTTCTATCAATCTTAGTGGCGAACGGGTGAGTAACGCGTAATCAACCTGCCCTTCAGAGGGGGACAACAGTTGGAAACGACTGCTAATACCGCATACGATCTAATCTCGGCATCGAGGATAGATGAAAGGTGGCCTCTACATGTAAGCTATCACTGAAGGAGGGGATTGCGTCTGATTAGCTAGTTGGAGGGGTAACGGCCCACCAAGGCGATGATCAGTAGCCGGTCTGAGAGGATGAACGGCCACATTGGGACTGAGACACGGCCCAGACTCCTACGGGAGGCAGCAGTGGGGAATCTTCCGCAATGGACGAAAGTCTGACGGAGCAACGCCGCGTGAGTGATGACGGCCTTCGGGTTGTAAAGCTCTGTTAATCGGGACGAAAGGCCTTCTTGCGAATAGTGAGAAGGATTGACGGTACCGGAATAGAAAGCCACGGCTAACTACGTGCCAGCAGCCGCGGTAATACGTAGGTGGCAAGCGTTGTCCGGAATTATTGGGCGTAAAGCGCGCGCAGGCGGATAGGTCAGTCTGTCTTAAAAGTTCGGGGCTTAACCCCGTGATGGGATGGAAACTGCCAATCTAGAGTATCGGAGAGGAAAGTGGAATTCCTAGTGTAGCGGTGAAATGCGTAGATATTAGGAAGAACACCAGTGGCGAAGGCGACTTTCTGGACGAAAACTGACGCTGAGGCGCGAAAGCCAGGGGAGCGAACGGGATTAGATACCCCGGTAGTCCTGGCCGTAAACGATGGGTACTAGGTGTAGGAGGTATCGACCCCTTCTGTGCCGGAGTTAACGCAATAAGTACCCCGCCTGGGGAGTACGACCGCAAGGTTGAAACTCAAAGGAATTGACGGGGGCCCGCACAAGCGGTGGAGTATGTGGTTTAATTCGACGCAACGCGAAGAACCTTACCAGGTCTTGACATTGATGGACAGAACCAGAGATGGTTCCTCTTCTTCGGAAGCCAGAAAACAGGTGGTGCACGGTTGTCGTCAGCTCGTGTCGTGAGATGTTGGGTTAAGTCCCGCAACGAGCGCAACCCCTATCTTATGTTGCCAGCACTTTGGGTGGGGACTCATGAGAGACTGCCGCAGACAATGCGGAGGAAGGCGGGGATGACGTCAAATCATCATGCCCCTTATGACCTGGGCTACACACGTACTACAATGGGAGTTAATAGACGGAAGCGAGATCGCGAGATGGAGCAAACCCGAGAAACACTCTCTCAGTTCGGATCGTAGGCTGCAACTCGCCTACGTGAAGTCGGAATCGCTAGTAATCGCAGGTCAGCATACTGCGGTGAATACGTTCCCGGGCCTTGTACACACCGCCCGTCACACCACGAAAGTCGGAAGTGCCCAAAGCCGGTGGGGTAACCTTCGGGAGCCAGCCGTCTAAGGTAAAGTCGATGATTGGGGTGAAGTCGTAACAAGGTAGCCGTATCGGAAGGTGCGGCTGGATCACCTCCTTTCTAGGGAGACATACACCAGGCCAAGAGCTTGGATGTCACTTAGGTCGACACTTTGGCCAGTAAGTAGACGTAGCATAAGCGCTAGCTGTACTTACACACTTATCATTGTTTGGTTTTGAGAGATCTGTAAAGACTCTCAGATGGTTTAATACCATTTACAATTTAATAGATTTCGATGGCTATCTAGGCGCATGAGATGAACGACGTCGCCGCGTAATGGTAATTACGCAAGACAAGTGAAGCGAATGCAACGACGATAGACGCGAAATATATGAATTGTTTGTTCTTTGAAAACTGCATAGAAGAATTAATATATATTTGTAAGGTCATCTCTTAGAATTTCTAAGTAGGTTGACCCGAGCACATAGGAAATAATTCTCTGACTTAATGGTGACGTACATGAAAATGTACGGCTACAAAAAACGACAATGTATCTAATGCATGTCAATAAAATCTAAAAATAGATTTTCGTCAGAATTTGATGGATAACGAGGCGTGCCAGTGAGGGAATGTCGCCGCGTACTTATGTACGCAAGACAAACCGAACGCAGCACAACGAAGTTAGCCGCAAATTATGGCGTAAAATAAGTAAAGATTTTAAGGGCGTACGGTGGATGCCTTGGCGATATCAGCCGAAGAAGGACGCGGTAAGCTGCGATAAGCTACGGAGAGGTGCAAGTAACCTGTGACCCGTAGATTTCCGAATGGGGGAACCCGGCAGTGGTTA
>NZ_AP031417.1:80000-1580000 GCF_042850485.1 Veillonella parvula
TCGGTCCCTATCCATCGCGGGCGGAAGAAACTTGAAGGGGGCTGCTCCTAGTACGAGAGGACCGGAGTGGACGAACCGCTGGTGTACCAATTATCCTGCCAAGGGTACAGTTGGGTAGCTACGTTCGGGACGGATAAATGCTGAAAGCATCTAAGCGTGAAACCAGCCTTGAGATGAGGTTTCTCATAGCATAAGCTAGTAAGATCCCATGTAGACGACATGGTAGATAGGCCAGGTGTGGAAGAGCCGTGAGGTTTGGAGCTGACTGGTACTAATCGATCGAGGGCTTTACTTAAGCAGCGTAACCAACTTGAAGGAGCAACGTGACGCACAAGTTGCGTGGAGTCGCTTACGTCGAAACGTAAGATTTCACGATGTGAAATCCACAGGCTTCGACGCAATCCTCCAGACGTGTACTTTGAGCATGGGACGCAACATATAATAAAACATTAAGCAGAATGTGCAACAAATATATATACCTTCTATGTGGTTTTCAGAGTACAAACTCTGACAGATTCAGTGGCGATGGCTATGAGGATCCACCTGTTCCCATCTCGAACACAGTAGTTAAGCTCATAAACGCCGAAAGTACTTGGCTGGAGACGGCCTGGGAGGATAGGAAGCCGCTGATTAATTAAAGGCACACCGAAGGGTGTGTCTTTTTTTGTATGGATTTTTATTCTTTTAAGGGAACTAATGAGCAAAGCAGTAGACGTTGAAGGAGTTACTTATATAATTAGTATTAATTATCGTGCTTTGAAGCACATATTTTTCTCATGGATATGGTATACTTAGGCTTATATCATATTTATAGGAGGTCATATGGCTAAGAAAATTGCGGTTCTCGTGAATGAGGATACAATGCAGCGCTGTTCTTGTGGCGGTTGTTTGAAAGCATTTATGAATAAAGCGGATTCTTTTGAGCGTTATGCTGATGAGGATATTGAGTTGGTGGGGTTCACACATAGCGGTGGGGATCTAGCCAAGAAGATTGAGTCTTTCAAGAAAAAAGGTGTTACTGCGGTACATCTTTCTACATGTACGCGTGGTAAGAATGAAAATTATGAAAGCATCGCAGAGCAGTGTGCTGAGGCGGGTTTTGATGTAGTAGGCTATACACATGGTGGTGCTGTTTCTAAAGATGGTAAAGAAGCGATAGTACTTTCAGCTAAACCAGTAACGACAGATCAATAGTCAACAATGCTTGAATTAACTATAACAGTTTGCAACATCTTATGATAGATGAATGATTGTTCCATTATTCATTTTATATTTACACTAAACTTATATTATATAGATAGTATGTAAATTATGAGTGATATATTTATCATTTTGAGAGGTTGAGAGAATGAATAAGAAACTTACAGCGGCTACTTTATCTATTGCTATGGCAGTGACAATGGCACCTACTATGATGCAAACGGCTTCTGTTAATGCTGCATCTGCTGCGGTACAATCCTTAGCTGGTGGTGCTATTGCTATGGCTTACGTATCTACTGCATTAAATAAAATGGATAATTCTGCAGAGGGGCAACAGGAGAGTTTGGCGCGCACAAAAGAGAAAACTGGTTACTTAAACGATAGTGCAGCCCAAGAGCGTGTAAATCGAATCATGAAGACATTAGAGGCGACACCTAGTGTAAAGCGTTCTTATGTTGTATATGCAAATCCTGATGAGGAGTTTAATGCGTTTGCCACACTTGGTCGTGTTATGTCTATTAACAAGGGTGCTCTAGATACACTGGATGATGATCAATTGGCCTATGTAATGGCTCATGAAATCTCTCATGGTGAGCATAAAGATATTATTAATGGTGCTAAGAAGCAAATCGGTCTTTCTACAGCGGTTGGCATTGCTGCTGGCGGTAGTGAAGGTGCGGCTATTTTATCTAATGTGGCAGGTAATTACTTATCCAATCAAGTGTTTACGATGAGCCAAGAAAAAGCCGCTGATGAGTTAGGCTTTAAGATTTTAAGTGAATCTCCATACAATGTGGGTGGTGCAGCTGGTTCTATGGCAGTACTGCGCAACAAAGTGGGGGAACACTACCGTGAAGGGCTTTCACAGGTGGTAGCACCTAATAACCATCCAAAGTTGTCCGATCGGGTGAACAATAATATTTCTCGTATGTACACATATTCTGGGAATCATGTAAACGTATCGAATGGTACTGTGTACGTAAACGGTGATAATATCTATACTCCAGCAGGTAGTGGCCGCTACACAGGCGAAGAGCGTGCTTATTACATGGCTGGTAAATTGGCACGATTGTATCATAACAATCAAGTGACACCAGGTTCTGCATCCTATAGTGGTGACACTGTAACGGTAGCTGGTCAATCCATTGTTTCTACGCCAAATGCGGACGTAGCATTACAAGTGGCAACAAATCTTAATAATGCATTTGTAAAACCTGCAGGTTCTGCTGTTAATGCGAAAAAACCAGTAAAGGTTAAACAAGAAAAGCCTAAAAAGGTAAAAGAAAATAAAAAGGCAAAAGCTGATAAAGCCAAAAAATAAATAAGAGCTATACATGGCATATAATTTTCTATAAGGATTTATGCTATTATAATCAGAATAATCAGAGGACCGAGCCCATTAAGGCTTAGTCCTCTTTTTATATAGATTGCCAATTTGTGACTTGAGTATATTATTTATAAGTTTATAAGATATATTGAGCGTTATAGGAGTCATTAATGGACCGTAAGGACATTGATAGTTTAGAGTATAAGTATTATTCATGTGTGAATAAATTATATTCATGGAGTAATAATAAGCTCATAAAAATACAAAAAGATTTTTGATGGTGGAACGTGAATTATAATGATTTTCGACTATAAAATATGATAGATTATCTTATTGAGCATAGTTTTAATAGATATAATTATTATATTTTTTATAATAATTATGAAGCTTTTATGCGAGAACTTAATATTGTCTATATATAGTGGATAGATGTATATTTAAGGTGGATGAAATATGTGGTTAGAATGGAATCTTATAGAAATATCATAACGGTAGGGGGTATAGGGTTATTGTACTTATATATGCTTTATAGGATAATGTCAATGTTGGTGGTTAATCTAATAATATAGATGACCATTTTTTTGTTAAATAACACGTAATTTTATACATTATATGGAGGCTATGATGGAGTATACAATTCACCTATTTAATGCAGGTGGTTTCGTTATGTATCCACTTGTACTATTCATGTTAGCAGCATGTACTATTTTATTTGAACGTATTCGTACGTACAGAAACATCAATCATGAGTTACAGCAGTTGTCCGATAGCATTGATGCAGGCCGTAATAGTAATAATTGGTCTACTCTAGAGAATTCTATAAAAAATAGTAATGACGCATTGAGTCGATTTGTGTCTCCTATCGTGGAGTCTGTATATAGTGCGGAAGGTTTAGAGAATCGTTTACATGATGTGGTAGGGTACATGGATGAACGTTTAAAACGTGGTCTTAACTGGCTTAGCATGATGGTAACAATGGCTCCATTACTTGGCCTTTTGGGTACTGTTGTTGGCATGATCCGCTCCTTCGCAGCCGTTGGTGGCGATATTGGTGCTCCTACTGTTATTACAGGCGGCGTATCCGAAGCACTGGTTGCCACTGCAACAGGGCTTTCAGTAGCCATCGTAGCATTAGCCATCCATAGTTGGTGCACAGATAAAGTAAATTCAGATATCGCAAAGTTAGAGCAAAAATTAGGTTCTATTATGGATTTATATATTAGGAGTCAACGATGAAACGTAGTTCAGTAGGCATACAAAAAGAACCTACCATCATGATTATACCTATGATTGATATCGTTTTCTTCTTGCTCGTATTTTTCATGATGAGTACGTTGTATATGAATACAGAGGAACAAATTCCTCTTAACTTACCAAAGGCTTCCTCTTCTTCTGCAAAGACGATTGAGCCTATCACAATTTCATTAACAGCTACACATAAGATGTATTTGAATGAACGTGAGATTGTCCCTGATCAATTAGGTAATGAAATTCAAGGTATTGTTGCAAAAGAACCTCAACAGGCATTTATTGTGCGTGCTTCTGAGGATATTGCGTATAAGGACGTTATCAATATTTTAGATAATCTTAAAATTAGTGGTGCTCGGTTTGTTAGTGTAGCTACAGAACGGAAGTGATTCTATGGTAGATAAACGATATGGAATTCCTTTCGTAGCTGCATTGGTATTAAATCTTGCGTATTGGGGTGTTGTAGGTGATTGGTTTGGTCATATAAAACCTCCAGAAACACCAAAAAAAGACTTGGTTATCAATCTCGATATGGGGCAGCAAGAACCTCCTCAAGAGAAGAAAGATCCTGAGAAATTAAAGATTCAACCTGACGACAAACCCGTCGCAGGGGGTGGTAAAGCAGGTAGTGTGTTGCCTGATTTATCGGGAAAGCCCACAGAAGGTTTAAAAAATCTGAATCCTTACTTAGGTGGTAATGAGACGGCATCAGTCAATTTGAATGGTAATACTGATAATCCTGTTGGCAATCCAGGCAGTGGCAATGTACCAGGCCCTGGTGGTGGTAACGCTGGCAATGGTGGTAAAGCTAATGATGGGCCAGGCTCAGAAGGGGGAAATCCTGGTACTAGTAATACGGAAGGCACGGGTTACTTTGATGTTTCTGAATACCGAGCTAGCTTAGATGCTAATAAAGTAATGCCGCCACAAGCTGTTCGACGAGGTATTACCGGAGTAGTTACTATTAGAGTTTATTTTGATGGTGAAGGTAATTATGTAAGTGCTAGAATTGAAGAAAGCAGTGGCTCTAGTCTCCTAGATAATGATGCACTTGCACTTGCAGCTAGGTCAGGTGGTGCTATAAATACAACTGGCGAACCTAAATCAGATGTTTTTTATATAAGATATAGCTTTGAGTAGTGATTTGAATAGCTCGATTTAGTTGAAATTGAATCAATGAAAAGCAAATTTAATATGGAAAATATACTATGTAGGGGATATGAGGATACTCGTATCCCCTACACTAAATTGTCCGTTGTTGCAGTATTTAAGCTATAAATTAATAGATTTCAAATAGTTTTTAATAGAAGATATAGGATGATAAATGGAATGAATAAATATGTATATGCGGCCACAATGATAGGTTTATTTAGTGTGACTACTAATGGTTATACTGTAGATGTAACAACTAATCAAAGTCAAGAGGCGGCAAATATTATTAATATAACAGCTAATCGTACAGCGTTATTAGATTTAGATACACCGGTATCGACTTCTGTTATTACCCAAGAGGATATACAAAATAGCGGCGCTAAGACTGCCTTTGATGCGGTCGCCAATGTACCGGGTGTAACCATTAATTCCTTTAGTGCGTCTGGCGCAGATTTTGGTGGCATGGATAGCCGTACGAATATTCGTGGCCTCGACCGCGGTGCACTTGTTCTTGTAAACGGTGTACCTATGAACTTAAATGGTAAGAGCGGAATTGGCTCTATACCTACTAGTGCGATTGAGCGCATCGAAGTCGTGAAGGGGGCAGCCTCCACCTTATATGGTGCAGAAGCTTTGGGTGGCGTTATAAATATTATTACAAAAACGCCGTCAAAAGAGGGCGGTTCTGCTATGGTAGCTGTAGGTAATCGAGGCTCCAAGAGATTTGATATTTCTTATGGTACTGATCGATTCCTCGTTGGTATCGATAGAAAATACTGGGGGACTCAAGATCCATCTACACCGGTGCGGTATGACTATACAGGCCGAAAGGGTTATGATTACTACACTA
Source organism: Veillonella parvula (assembly GCF_042850485.1). Classification (GTDB taxonomy): domain Bacteria; phylum Bacillota; class Negativicutes; order Veillonellales; family Veillonellaceae; genus Veillonella; species Veillonella parvula_Q. The sequence goes on from NZ_AP031417.1 coordinate 85,778, forward strand.
CGCGCAATAAAGGTAATTCCTTAGGTGTGTTCATGAGCGGTAAGCTTTCAGATAAGATAACCTTAAATTATACTCGCGCTGAAAGCCGTTCCTCCTTTGGTTTGATTAGTACAGAAAGAAATCCTGTGAGACAGGCTCGTCATTCTACGACATATCATTACAAGGATGACCGTAATAATGCATCTTTGATTTATAAAGATGATAATACGACGGGAACATTGTTTTATAATGACCGTACTATGCGTGGTGAAAGCCGTGTTCATAGTGCTAAACAGTTCAAGCCGACCGAAACCAGTTATGTAGCTCGTCAATATGGTATAGATGTACAACATGAATGGGACTTTAGAGGCGGTAAGGATTATTTGATTGCCGGTGTTACAGGTAAGCAAGAAACCTATCGTGCCACACATGCCCCTGTGTATACACGGCCTCATCGTAATACCTATGCGGTGTACAGTAGCTATTCTCGTGAAATCAATCCCAAATGGACTGCCATTTTGGGCTTGCGTTATACAGCCATTAGTGATCCTATTAAGGACCAACATGTGTTAACGCCTCAGTTCCAATTGTTGCACACCATCAATAAAGCTTCCTCCATGTACTTAAATATAGGGAAAGCTTACACGATGCCTAGCTTGAGTGATTCATTCCGTAGCGTGAACCGCCAATATACAGCAGTAAGTGGTAAAAATCTTAAGCCTGAAGAGGGTTGGAACTATGAATTAGGTTATAAACGTCTTAATAAGAAGGATAGCTGGAAGGTGGACGTGTTCTATATGGACTTCAAGAACTTCTTCCAATGGCAACCTGATGTAAATGGTCGCCCAACCGTTCGCGTAAACGGTGGTAAATTCCACAATGTTGGGATTGAAGCTGAGTATAGTAGACATTTGTCAGATCGACTCAAAATGAGTGTAAGTGGTTCTTATTCTAATCCAAAACAAAAGGAAATGAATGAAACCTATTGGAAACAAGCGGCTCCTAAGTTACAGTTTACAACCGGCATTCATTATAAAAGCCCAACCTGGGAAGCTGGTACATCCTTTAGCTTTGTTACCAAACGTTTGCGCAATCGTGATGGCGGCTTGAATCCTAACATTGCTCTTTGGAATGCTTACGTTGGGTATCACTTTAACAAAGATGCTACATTACGCCTCGATGCACGCAATCTTTTGAATCGTCATAATGTGGTATCCAATGGAGATTATGAATACTGGGATGCACCATTCAATTATGAATTAAGTTATACACAAAAATTTTAATATGTATTAACGATACAATCCCCCGAGAATGCAGTAGCGGTAGGGGTATGGGTTTTGTGCGGGCCAAATAAATGTGTAATAATACAAATAAGTAGTTTATATAATTGTGTGAATGTATATATGTGTTAAGTGAGGCATTTGGTATGAGACAACAAATTAAGCATCGTATATCTATACTTGTAGGTTTAGCATTGATAGGATTGTCTGTGAATGGATATGCAGCAGAGGTAAGTGCTGATAAGACTCCCACTACAGCTGCATCGAGTGAATCTAATGGAGTATCTGAAATCCATACTATTAATGTAACAGCAAATCGCATGGCTCTTTTAGATTTAGATACGCCGGCTGCGATGGATGTTATTACTCAAAAGGACTTAGCTAATAGCGGTGCTAAAAATGCATTTGATGCAGTTAATATGGTACCAGGCATTACGTCTTTTTCCTATGGTGCATCCGGTCTTGAATATGGGGCTATGGATAGCCGTGTGAATATCCGTGGCCTTGAACGGGGATCCTTGATTCTTATGAATGGGGTACCGATGAACCTCAATGGCAAGGGCGGCCTTAGTTCTATTCCGACTAGCTCTATTGAACGCATTGAAGTATTAAAAGGTGCAGCGTCTGCTTTATATGGCGCTGATGCTATGAGTGGTGTTATCAATGTAATTACTAAGACTCCAAGTAAAGAAGGGGGCTCTGCTACGATAGGTTTTGGTAATATGGGCCGCCAAACTTATAAAATTAACTATGGGACGCCTCGCTTCTTAATAGGTGTGGAACGTAACTTTTTTGGCGCTCAAGATCCTGAAACCCCTATCCGCTCCGATATCGGTGGTTATGCTAGAGGGTATGAATATTATACAGCTCGTAACAAAGGGAATTCTTTAGGTGTATTTATGAGCGGTAAATTAAATGATAAGTTGACTTTGAACTTTAGCCGCTTTGAAGGTAATTCTTCTTTTGGACAGTTAAGTACAGAAACGAATCCTATTAAGCAAAAGCTTCACTCTACAACATATGCTTATAAAGATACTAAAAATAATGCGTCTTTAGTTTATAAAGATGGCAATACTACAGGTACAATCTTCTACAACGATAGAGATTTGTATGGTAAAAGTCGCGTACATAGCAAAAAGGCATATACGTTGAGTGATAATAACTATATTGCTCGACAATATGGTTTTGATGTACAACATGAATGGGATTTCCGCGGTGGTAAGGACTATTTTATTGCGGGTGTACTTGGTAAACGAGAAACATATCGCACCACATCTGGTCCGTACTATGGAAATCCACATCGCAATAGTTATGCCGTTTATGGTACATACTCTTATCAAATCAATCCTAAATGGACTAGTATTTTAGGCTTGCGTTATTCGGATATTAAAGACCCTGTGAAAAATCAGCGCGTATTAATTCCTCAGTTCCAATTACAACATCGTATCAACAAGGAATCATCCATGTATATAAATGTTGGTAAAGCTTTTAGAATGCCGAATCTAAGCGATACTTTCAAGAAAATTAATAAAGGCTATGCCTCTGTTAGTGGACGTAATTTGAAACCTGAAGAAGGTTGGAATTACGAATTAGGCTATAAACACATTACTAACAAAGATAGCTGGAAAGTAGCGCTCTTCTATATGGACTTTAAAAACTTCTTCTCTTGGAAACCGGATAGCAATGGTAAAAACACGATTCGCGTAAATGGTGGTCGCTATAGAAATGTCGGTATCGAAGCCCAATATGGTCGTAAATTAACAGATCACTTAAAAATGACTGTGGGTGCGTCGTATTCTAATCCAAAACAACGAGAAATCGATAAGACCTATTGGAAACAAGCTAACCCTAAATTGCAATTTACAGGGGGTATCCATTACAATAGCTCAACCTGGACTGCAGGTACTAGCATCAACTTTGTCACAAAACGGATGAAGAACCGCGATGGTGGTACAAATCCAAATCTTATAGCTTGGAATGCATACGTAGGCTATCAATTCAATGAAAACTCATCCTTGCGGCTAGAAGCACGTAACTTGTTAAACCGTCATAATGTTATTTCCAACGGCGACTGGGAATACTGGGATGAACCATTTAATTACCAACTTAGCTATACTCAAAAATTCTAGTCTTTATGTAATCACTAATTAGAACTATACAAGGAGTATCATCATGAACAAGAAAATTGGATTTTTCATATGTTTGATGATACTCCTTTGTGTATGTATAGCGGGTTGTGGACCTCAATCGGAGGCAAATGTAACGCCATATACTCGTTATGTTGACAGTCATGATGACGTTCAAGTTGCTGTTCCAGAGCATCCAAAACGGATTTTATCACTGTCTTCTGCGGTCGACACAATTTTATTAGGACTTATAGAACCAGAACGTTTAGCAGGCATTAATAAATTGTCTACCTATGAGGAATATTCGCTAGAGGCGAAGCGCGCAAAGCTGGTAAAACCAGTGTTGAGTTCGTATCCTTTGGAGAAAATCATAGCCTTGAAACCGGATCTCGTTATAGCTCCAGATTATATATCGGCTGATGTTATCTATGGTTTACGGCACATGGGTATAGCCACTGTTGTGGTACCTACCCCTTCTACGGTGGACGGAGTGATTCAGAATGTGATGGATATTGCTCATATTATCGGCGAAGATGAAAAGGGTAGCTTTTACATTCGGAAGATTCATCGTGAAATAGATGAAATAAAGCACCTAGCAGAATCTATTCCAATTGAGCAGCGTAAGACGGTTCTCTTTGTATCATCTATGGACGGATATACGGGAACAGGAAGCCTTTTTGATGATATGTGTCACTATATGAGTATCTATAATGCACCTGATCGGATTGGCTTACCACCGCACATACCCTTTGGGGAGGAGAGAGTGCTAGCCATGAATCCAGACTACATTTTTATTCCATCCTATAAGGGAATGGACAAGAATTTGGCGGATCGATATTTAAAAAATCCGGCCTTTCAAAATCTGCCGGCTATCAAGGAAAATCGTGTTAAGCCTTTACCGGCAGCGTACTTATATACTATGAATCAGCATATTGGGGAAGCGATGCTAGCCATTATGTATACTGTGTATCCTCAATTAGAAAGGAATTCTCATGACTAAACAGACACAACGCATCATGGCGATAACTTTGATTGGGGTTTTGCTATGTATCGTGAGCTTATTGGCGCTCCATGTAGGGACCATTATGATTCCTATTGGAGGGGGTGTGCAAAGTATTTTAAATGGCATGGGCATACCTGTGAGTTTTACGGAGCCTATTACGGCTGAACAAGAGGCTGTACTGTGGTTTATCCGCATGCCGCGCCTCATCATTGGACTACTCGTAGGCGGTGCCTTGGCAATCGCTGGTGCCGTTATGCAAGGGGTATTCTCGAATCCGTTGGCTGATCCAGGTATTATGGGCGTATCCGCAGGGGCATCTCTCGGTGCGGTTATCGCCATCGCCCTTGGTGTAACATCTCTTGGCATGTTTTACATGCCTGCCTTTGCCTTCGTAGGGGCCTTTGTATCCGTTGGGATTACTATATTGTTAACATGGCGTAATAACAAGCTCGACACGACCACCTTGTTGCTTGCTGGTGTAGCTGTTAGTATGCTGCTCGGTGCTTTCACATCGGGCATCTTGACGATGATTAATGAATACCGCTTGCGTGAATTCCTATTTTGGATGGTGGGTGGACTTGATTTTCGTCGCTGGGACCACGTTCTACTAGCGGTGGGGCCTATCATGACGGGCAGCGTTATATTAATGATGCTCGGTCGTCACCTGAATGTACTCGTTCTCGGTGATACAGAGGCGCGTGCCTTGGGTTTGCCTGTTATGGTGTATCGCATGCTATTCCTGTTTTTGGCATCTGTCGTTACTGCTACTGCGGTGTGCGTCAGTGGTTCCATTGGTTTTGTAGGTCTTGTAGTACCTCATATTGTACGGCTTTTGGTTGGGCCGGATCATCGAATACTATTGCCTATGGCGGCTGTTGGAGGTGCCTTATTCCTCGTATTCTGCGATACATTAGGCCGCGTCATTGCTCAACCAATTGAGATTCGCGTTGGTATTATGACGGCTCTCTTAGGGGCACCGTATTTTCTTTATTTACTTCATCGCTTGCGTAGTAAAGGAGGGGCCTAATGAAACTAGATGTTCAATCTCTATCCGTCACATTAGGGGAAACCACCATTCTAAAGGATGCGTCCTTTTCTATTGATAGGGGTGAGTTTGTCGGCATTATCGGGCCTAATGGTTCTGGTAAAACGACGTTATTAAAAACCTTGCGTGGTCTCTATCCTACGTCTGGTGGCGATGTTTTGTGGGATGGTAAAAGCATCGCTTCTTTGAGCGACAAGGAAATCGCTCATCATGTGGCGTATATGCAACAGTCCGTAAATGTTTCCTTCGATTATGAAGCCATCGATATTGTGATGACCGCTCGTTATCCGTATCTTAAATGGTGGCAACAAGAGGGACCAGAAGATAAGGTTATCGTTGAACAGGCTATGAAAGAGGTCGGTGTTTATCATCTGCGTAATCGCTCCGTACAAAACCTGAGTGGCGGTGAGCGACAACGGGTATTCTTAGCAAAGGCATTAGCTCAACAAACAGAGGTCTTATTACTAGATGAGCCGACGGCTGCGCTCGATTTAGTGTATGCTGACGATATTTTCCATGAAGGCCGCCGATTATGTGACGAAGGCAAAACGATTTTAATCGTCGTTCATGACTTAGAGTTAGCTGCCAAATATTGCACCAAACTCGTTTTGGTGAGTGATGGTCACATCGTTGATGTAGGTGCACCTCGAGATGTATTGACGGCAGAAAATTTACGAAATGCGTTCCGTTTATCGGCTGCGGTCTATGACGATCCGTACTTTAAACAACAACGTATCTTTGTATTCCCAAAAGGAACTACAAAGATTGATGACTTCAAACAAACCGAAGTTACTTCAGAAATGTCTATTGATCCAAATCTGAAATAGTTAGAATGGATTACGATACTTAGCGTTTTCCTAGGGGTTATTGATTTATTATGTATGGTGATTATTTTGTATTGCGAATCTGAGTGAGGTTAGGTGTATGCTATATCCATTTACTGCTATTGTTGGTCAAGATGAAATGAAATTGGCCTTGTTGCTCAATGCCATAAACCCATCAATCGGCGGTGTGTTAATTGAAGGCGAAAAAGGCACTGCTAAGTCTACGGCTGTACGTGCGTTAGCGAATCTGTTACCTCCTATGGAAACAGGCGCATCAGCGATGTCTGTTGTTGAGCTACCTATCAATGCTACGGAAGATCGTGTTGTAGGATCCATAAATTTGGAAAAGGCATTACAAGAGGGGGTAAAAGCCTTTGAACCGGGTATTTTACATGCAGCCCATCAAAATATTCTCTACGTAGATGAGGTTAATCTATTAGATGACCACATTGTAGATATTTTGTTAGACGTGGCAGCTATGGGGGTGAATACGGTAGAACGGGAAGGGGTGAGCCACTCTCATCCATCTCGTTTTATCCTCGTAGGAACGATGAATCCTGAAGAAGGCGACCTTAGACCTCAGCTGTTAGACCGTTTCGGACTATCTGTTATGGTCTATGGAGAACAGGACCCGGCACAACGTATGGAGGTAATCAAGCGTCGCCTCGCCTTTGGCGACAATGCTGAAAGCTTTGTAGCGTCTTACAAGGAATCAGAACGTAGCCTGCACGAACGTTTATTACAAGCTCGTGAAGTATTGCCAGGCATCATCCCATCTGATGATGTGTTGTTGCAAATAGCGAGTATCAGCATAGGTGTCGGCGTTGATGGACATCGCCCAGACATTACGATGATGCATACGGCTCGTGCTCATGCAGCCTTTCACAGTCGCAACCAAATTACAGCGGAAGACCTCAAGGTGGCGGCACGATTAGCTTTAAAACATCGCTTACGTCGCTTGCCATTTGAAGAACAAGGTTACGATGAGGAGCGCATTGATACAGTGGTATCGGCAGTGCTTGAGGGCTAGTTATGGAAACATCTGTACAAGAGGCCCTCAAAATAGGCCTTGTAAACGACCAGATTCATACCATTGTTATTTCTGGAGGTACCGGTGTTGGTAAAAGCTATGTACTTCGTCAGTGCCTCGAGAAATGGCAAATTCCATATCGTTTGATACCTGTTTATATAGATACTTCACAACTACAAGAGTCCATCGATTTTGAAGCATCCCTTGCACAGGGTAAGATGGTTATGGCATCTGGCTTATTAGGTGATACGAGTAATCGATGCTGGGTTGTCGATGATGCTCACGTTCTGTCGCCTGAAGTCCGTCATACACTATTGGTAGAAGCGAAACTTCGTCAAATACTACTCATTATGACCGTAAACCATGAGGATGGAACCTTAGATGATGCGGAGTGGGAACTCGTAGATGTGCATGTATCTATGGACGCACCTACACTACAATCTAAAGTGAAGGTGTTACAACGAATGCGAGATGAAATTGAGCCTTCATCTGAGGATATATTAAGCCTAATAGATCCTAAACGAGTTCAATCTATATTTGTTTCTGATGCTATGCTTTCACTGGCTATATCCTATGCATTGCAAGCTCGAACCGTAGGTCATGATGCAGAATATGTATTGTTACAAGTTATGAAATCTCTAGCAGTTCTTGATGGCAGTTCTTACTGTAAGCCTTTACATGCAGAACAAGCAGCTCTTTATGTATTGCCGCACCGTATGAAGCGCAATGATATACCTGAATCTCAGACCTCACAAGGAGAGGAATCAAATAGTGCAAGTGATCAAAATCAGTCGCAGAAGAGTACGGAAACAACGGATGATTCCGATGGAGATAACTTGAATAACGCTGATTCCGGAGACTCCAAGTGTGATGAATCCAATTCTAACGAGCTAAACTCTAATGGACAGGACAATTCAAATGCTGATGGACATGACTCAAATGATATAGATTTTGATGATGGTAAATCAAGTGGGTCCAATGCTCTAGAAACATCGGATTCTACACAGAATGAGTCAGAGGATTCTGATTCAATGAATACTCAAGGTGACCTATCTAATAGAATATCTTCTTCATGTTTGCCAGATACTGTTGCCCGTATAGCTAACCAATTTTTTCAGTGGAAACTGCAATCTTCTAAAACAGTAGACCGTCAGTACCGTAAGGGTTCCGGTCGGCGCCTCATGACTAAAACAAAGGACATTAGAGGGCGCATGATTCGAGCCTATCAAGATGAACGTGCTTTAGAGGATTTAGCTTTAATTGATACATTACGTGCAGCCGCACCGTATCAACGATTGCGAGCCGTTGAAAGGGTAACGCCATTACAGGCAGATACCCCATTAAATGTGGTAGAGCGATCTGTTACATCGGAATGCTTATGTCAAAGGGCCCCACAAGCAGAGCGTCATGATTTAAAAGGGCTATCTATTGTAGTAAAACCCCAAGATTACCGCCGAAAAGCTCGTGAAAAGCGGATCGGTGCGTACCAGCTTTTTGTAGTGGATGCCAGTGGCTCTATGGCGGCACGACATCGCATGGAGGCGACAAAAGGTGCAATTTTGAGCCTATTGCGAGACTCCTATATTCACCGTGATTCGGTGGGACTCATTGCATTTCGCAAGGATTCAGCAGAGGTACTATTACCTTTCACTCGTAGCGTAGAGCGAGCAGAGCGATTGTTAGCAAAATTGCCAACAGGGGGAAAGACCCCTTTAGCTCAAGGTTTACGAGTAGCCTATACTATGTGCGATAGATTGTTGCGTGCCCATCGGGCGGAACGAATTCAGATTATATGTATCACCGATGGTCGAGCTACGTCGGGTGATTCTGAGGACCCTGTAGCGGAGTCCAAGCAATGGGCTCGTATCCTTGGCACTTTGCCTGTAGATTGTATCGTTATTGATACGGAAACGGGCTTTATCAAGCTCGGCCTAGCTAAGGAATTGTGTAAATTGATGAATGGCAGTTATTATGCCATGGATTCCATTACATCAGATAGTATTTTGAGCGTATCGCGGAGGTAGATCATGAGTCGACTCCTGTATATTTCTAATTTAGGAAAACAAATCCAATATATAGAAAAAGCTGTTGCTACTTACCCGGAACTCTTACAGGGCGAGGTGGACCTTTGCAATATGAAAAAGCCTCCTCAATGGGATGCTGACTTTGAAAGTCGCTTACGCGCTGCCGATGTAGTTCTGGTAACGAATATGGGGGTTGGTTTAGACTCGCCCTTCTTAGAACGTCTGGAACGCTGGTTATATGCACATCATCCTAAATACTGGATTGATGTAGTAGAACCTAAGAAAACAGATATTATATATCGCAATTTGGATGAGGATAAACGGGTCCTTCTTGAAAGCTACCGCCGAACCAGTGGGGTCATGAATTATGTACGCTTAATCAACGGTGCTTTCAGTACAAAACCTACCTCTGAATGGGAAGAGCCAGATCCTATTCCTTGGCAAGCCATTATGGGTCGAGAAGGCAATATCTACGAAACCTATGATGAGTTTATGGATGCCGAAGGGCATCGAGATTGGCCATCTATAGCGGTCTACTTTTACCGTGACGAATGGATCATGGGGGATATTGAGTATCAACAGGCCTTATTTGAAGAGATTTACAAACATCAGTACAATCCGATTATTTTTTATGGGCAATACGGTTCGAATCCTCGCGTAGGCATTCCGAATATGAAATTGTCCATGAACCATCTTTTTGGGAAGGATATATTCCCCTTTGACGTGCTTATCAATACTTGTAAATTCTCCTTCCAGTCCTTAGGGGCTCAAACCTTGGAGGAGTTAAAATTACAGGACGTACCTATCGTTCAAGGGTATACCATATACATGGATGAGAAATCCTGGGCTGAGAATCCACAAGGAGTTACGCCGTTAGATGTGAATTTATCCATATCACAGCCTGAGTTAGATGGTGTTATTCAAGGCGGTGTAGTGGCTTGTCAGACCTTTGATGAGCGTGGTCACTATGTGTATTTACCTGTGAAAGAGCGCATTGCGGCCGTCGTTCAGCGAGCTATTAAATGGTCTAAGTTGCGGTATATTCCTGTATCTGAGCGAAAGATAGCCATTATTTTACACAACTATCCGCCTAAGAATTCTAATATTGGTTCTGCAGCAGGCCTTGATACGCCTGAGTCGGTGCTACGATTATTAGAACAGATGAAAGAGGAAGGTTATACGATAGATTCTGTGCCTGATACGAGTGCAGATTTAATGGACATTGTTACATCCCACATGACAAACGACCGCTCCATGCTTACCGATGAGTTGCTAGCTTCGGCTGAAGGTCGCTTGAGCAGTAAGGATTACAAAGCATACTTTGAAACACTGCCAGCAGATACGCAACAAGCTATGGTTACATCTTGGGGGGAGGCCCCAGGAGATGTATTTGTCTACGATGATGAAGTCATCATTCCAGGTTTTTCAAATGGCAATCTGTGGATTACGGTGCAACCACCGCGCGGCTTCGGAGAGAATGTATCTGCCATCTATCACGATCCTTGCTTACCTCCACCGCATCAATATTTGGCGTTCTACCACTGGGTTCGGAATGTCTTTGAAGCGGATGCGGTTATTCATGTAGGCACACATGGCTCCTTAGAATGGTTACCAGGTAAGGGGGCTGGTCTTAGCGCTAGCTGTTATCCTGAAATCGGTATCTCTAGTTTGCCAAATATTTACCCGTACTGGACAACCATCATTGGGGAAGGTATACAAGCAAAACGGCGTAGTTCAGCCTGTTTAGTGGGCCACTTGTCGCCACCGATGACGACGGCGGGGCTCTACGATGAATTTGAAGAGCTAGAAGCTTTACTAGATGAGCATAGTCATTTTGAACAGGAGCATCCTGAGAGTGTAGCAGACATAGGTGAAGTGATTCGCGAAAAGGCCCTGGCCTGTCACCTTATCGATGAAGAAAAGGGACCTACTATGGTGGTGGACGATATAATTACAGAAGTTCACGAAAAGCTAAGCGACTTAAAGCATATGCAAATGCGCAATGGTTTACATATCTTGGGTCAAGGCCCTAAGGGGACAGATTTAGAAGAATTTATTACCGCTATCATACGGACCCCTCAAGGAGATATTGCATCAGGTCTTGAAACGCTAGCCGCTGAGTTAGGGTATGATTGGTCGTATCTAGAGCAACATGCTGGCGAAGTCAATGATGACGGAATTCGTAATAATGTGATTATCGATCGAATTTGGCAGGAATTACGAGCGTTTGTGTCTAATATTATACATAAACCAGATTATAAGGCGCCTCAAAGTTTAGAGCCTTTGGTAGATGCCATAGTTCGTGAGTATATACCTAAATTAGGTCAAACCCAAAATGAGCTCAGCTCTATCTCTAAAGCGTTACAAGGAACCTATGTTGAACCTGGTCCCGGTGGAGCCCCATCGAGTGGTCAAGTCGATGTATTACCTACGGGTCGTAACTTTTATGGTTTAGATGAAAGAGCCTTGCCTACAAAGATAGCCTACCAATTAGGTATAGAGCTTGCAGATCAAGTTATGGCTGATTATATTTTAAATGAACAGCGCTATCCCGAGACGATAGGGATTATCTTATGGGCTAGTAGCAACTCTAGAAGTCATGGTCAGTGTTTAGGTGAATTCCTCTACTTGTTGGGGGTTCGTCCTAAATGGCAATCTAACGGTCGTATTTCAGGTCTCGAGGTTATTCCGCTAGATGAATTACAACGCCCTCGTATCGACGTGATGGGCCGCATCAGTGGCCTCATTCGAGATATGATGCCTACTGCTATCGGCTGGCTCGACAAAGCCGTTGAAATGGTGGCAGAATTAGATGAGTCGTTGGAAGACAACTACGTGAAAAAGCATATTCACGATGATGTAGACTGGCTCGTTGAGCAAGGTGAGGACCCTCTATTGGCTACTAAAAAGGCTAGACTCCGCATCTTTGGCGATCCGCCCCAAGCTTATGGCACGGGTGTAGGTGCCTTGATTGAAGGCAAAAACTGGGAGTCTTTACAAGATATTGCTCAAGTTTATAGCCAGTGGAGTAGCTTTCACCTGCACAAGGACATTCCTCAGGACATGAGGCTATTCCAACGTCGATTAACCACGATGGATGTGACCATTAAGAACGAAGATAATCGAGAAACCCATATTATGAGTGCTGATGATTATTATAGTTATCATGGTGGTCTCATTGCAGCGGTGCGCACCGCAAAGGGCAGTGCGCCGCGCGCCTATGTGGGGGATAGCTCAGACCGCAGTCGTGTTGTGATGAGGCCTTTAGGTGACGAAATTCGCCGCGTCGTGCAAGGGGAAACGCAGAACCCTAAATTTATTCAAGCCATGATGAAACATGGCTACAAAGGGGCATCGGATATGTCGAATGTCGTATCCCATACCTTTGGTTGGGATGCTACGAGTGATGTCGTACCAGACTGGGTCTATGAAGGGTATGCTAATAAGTATGCTTTAGACAAGACGGTACAAGACTGGATGCGCAATGTAAATCCTTGGGCGTTGCAGCGCATTACAGAAATCTTATTAGAGGCTTCTCAGCGTGGTTATTGGGACGCATCCCCAGAGATATTACAAGATTTGCAATCATTATTTATTTCCATGGAAGGGGTTATAGAAGGTCGTTAGTATGAAGCAAAGAATATCTATTATATGTACCATAGTAATGATGGTACTTCTAGTGGTCGGTTGTGGTCCTACGCAGACGGGGACAACGGGCACGACACATCAAGTTACGGATGGCACTGGTGTAACTGTTACGGTGCCTAGTGAGCCGAAGCGCATCGTCCCTATTGCTGCGAGTACAGAGGATATAGTGTTATCCTTGGTTGATCCGAGCCGAGTGGTAGCCGTTGGCACCGTGCCTAATAATGTACCTGATGAGTCTGCTAAGGTGGGGACGCATGTGAAAGCAACTGCTGAATCCATGCTTTCAGTACAACCTGATTTAGTATTAGTTCCAAACTGGATATCTCCAGATGCAATTGGGGAAATGCGGAATATGCAGATTCCCGTTTACGTCTATAAGACTCCGACTACGGTAGAAGAAGCAAAAGCAGTTATCCATGAAATTGCAGGACTCTTACACGCTTCGGATGAAAAGATGATTGCTAGCATGGATGCAGATTTGAAAACTGTCGAAGAGTTAGCAAATAAACATACCGGTGAACGCCCTGTAGTAGCATTTTATACGCAATTTGGTTTAACCGGTGGCAAAGGGTCAACCTTTGATGATATGACTAAATATCTGAAGGTTACCAATGCGGCCGCCCAATTAGGCTTGGGGCCTTTTGATAATGGGACGCGAGAGGATTTAATTAAAGCGAATCCAGACATTATCATCATCCCATCGGTGGCTTATACCTCGGATGGTACTACGCCAGCAACGGCAGAGCAACTCTATTCTGACCCTGCTTTGCAGGGGGTTAAGGCCATCGCCAATCGTCGTGTGTTCCTCGTAGATTCCTCGCAGGTCATGAGTTATTCTCAATTTATGACTCGTGCAATGGTTTCTATGGCACAAAATATATTTGACAAGTGATTTAGTGTGTGTGGAGGTTTTTATGAAAGTATCAAGAATGCAACGATTATCCATGTATGTAGGGTTAGCTCTCGTATTTGGTAGCACATTGAGTGCACCTAGTGTGTTAGCTGTTGACGCTGATGATGCGAAAGAAGCGCATACCATTGTTGTTACGGCGACTCGTAGTGAACAACAGCTTTCAGAAGTGCCAGCTAGTGTAGGCGTAGTAACAGGCGACGATATTCGTGAGCGCCATGCTACGAATATGAACGAAGCCTTGAATATCGTACCAGGCGTAGATATTAATACGTATGGTGGTGGCGTAGGTTACACGAACTCCAATGCATTCCGCATCAATGGGTCTGACCAAGTATTGTATTTGGTAGACGGCATCAATATGGGGGCGGCTGGTGTGAATCCGCCGATGACTATTTTGAAAGATATGTCTAGTATTGATCGCATTGAAGTTCAACGTGGTGCAGGCTCTACATTGTATGGTTCCGGTGCCATCGGTGGTGTAGTAAACGTAATCACTGCAAAACCTGAGCAAGGTGTACAAACTAAACTTCGTGTGATGGGCGGTAGCAATGATTTAGAGCAATACGCTATTACAAACGAAGGTAGCAAAAAAGATTGGTACTGGCGTGTAGGCGTACAAAAAGATATCATTGGCTCCTACAAAGATGGTCATGGCGTGCGCGTTCCTCAACATGGCAACAGCCATACTGCATCCTTCATGGTGGGCAATAAAATCAATGATAAGAACGATGTAAAAATATCTTACGACACTTATCGTGGTGATGTAATGTACTCCGACCATTTGGGTGCCCTTAATCACATTCGTTATGGTAATGAAGCAAATGACTCCTTACGCGCTATTTGGAACAACAAAATCAGCAATCGTTGGAGCCATCAATTATACTTGATGAACAATCACTATAAAACAACATACGATGGGTACTTAACAGATGTGAAGACTCGTGGTATTGGGGATCAAATTACGTATAAAGCGAAAGACCATACTGTAGTAGGCGGCTTCGACTGGCGTCAAGATAAAGTGGTTAACATGGGTGGCGTCAAGCTTACGAATGCGTCTTACTTCATTCAAGATGAATGGAAATTCGCTCCTAAGTGGACTGTAACGCCTGGTATCCGTGTAGACCATCATTCTGCTTTCGGTACACATACATCTCCATCCATCAGCCTTGGCTATGATGTAAATGAGAAGACAAATGTGTATGCTGCGTATAAAGAGTACTTCTTGGCACCTACACCATACCAATTATTTGATGGTTTCAATGGCAACCGCAACTTGAAACCTGAAACAGGTCATGAATTTGATTTAGGTGTACACCATAAATTCGGTAAAACTTGGAATGGTAATCTCAGCTTCTTTAGCCGTAGTACAAAGGATAAGATCGGTTGGGTTATGACTGATCCGGCAAACTTCACAGGTCAATATCGCAATTTTGACACTGAAAAAGCTCGTGGCATCAATGCGGATGTGCGTAAACAATTGACTAATCACTTGTCCGCACGTCTTGGCTATACGTATACTCATATCGATGCAACACCAACTCGCAAAGCAAACCGTGATGGATATGTACCAAAACATGCTGTTAACGCAGGCCTTGATTACAACGATGCTAAATGGGATGCTCATTTGGATATTCGTGGTATTATCAATCGTCCTGGTACAGCAGATAATGTATTTCCACGTAAAACATACTGGTTGGCTGATATCAGCGCTAACTATCGGGTACGCGAAAATGTTACTGTATTTGGTCGTATCAATAATATCTTTGATACATACTATGCGGAACAATCTAGCGTTCGTTGGGGTAACCCTGGTGACTGGTGGCCAGGTCAAGGTCGCAACTTCCGTCTAGGTGTAGAAGTGACTATCTAATAGATATAACTACTGCAATGGTTCGATTATAAAGCTATACTAATAATTGACAATTACATCGTAGTTATTTGTATAGCTTCAAAATGTAATCTATATCATGGTGAAAGAGCCTCTTGTGGGGCTCTTTCATTTTTATTATAGTTTTTGATGGTATATTGAGACCGCACTAAGTACCATGAGAGCTATTTTCAATAACCGATAAATTAGGTATAGGTAAATAAGTATATATTATAAAACTATAGATTTTCTATAGTAAAAGCTCTATAATATTATGTATCTATCTATAGGTATTCATAGTTTATGTTTTCTGATGTACTTGTATATTTGCTTGTATAGTAAGTGTTTTGTTACTTTCACAGTTATCAAAATCTTCCAATGGAGAAGGTTGATTTTTAGAGGAGTTGGATCGAAATGAAACAACCAGAATTATCGCCGTATATGATGGCTCGGAAGCCGTCTGGCATTCGCCTAGGACAAATTAAATTCTTGGAACGTAAGAACCCGCCTATCTTGGTGAATGGTTCTATTGGCAATGTAATGCGTCCTATGCATCCCGCCATGCAGCGTAGGTTGTTTGATTTGGGCGGTGTCAATAGCCCGTTCCACAATGGCATTGTGCCGTACGTACCAACTACGGGCACTGATGAGTGTCGAGAAGCATTCCTTCACATTTTGCGCAGCCAAGGCTTTGATACAACAGGTCTCGATGTGCTCGTAACAGATGGGGCATCCATGGCAATGGAAATCATCATGCTCGGCGTATGTGGTGGTGCCGGCGAAGAGGAACGCCCTCTATTGATGTTCAACCCTTCTTATACAAACTATGATGCAGTAGGTCTTCGCATTGGTCGTAAAACGGTTACTGTAGAACGGGAGCTCAATGAAAATGGTGAGTTCGAATTGCCCTCTGTAGAGACTGTTGAACAACGCATTATCGAGACAAAACCTGGAGCGTTGCTTATCATTCCTTATGATAATCCTACAGGTCAATTATTTAGCAAAGAAACGCTTATTGAATATACTAAATTGTGCGTTAAACATAATTTATGGATTATCTCTGACGAAGCGTACCGTGAATTGGCTTATGAAAAAGGGAAAGAAACATCTAGCATTTGGGCCTTAACCGATAAAGATGTGCCTGGCATCGAAGGCCGCCGTATCAGCCTTGAAACGGCTAGCAAGGTTTGGAATGCGTGCGGACTTCGCATTGGAGCTATCATTACGGATAATAAATTATGTTATGAAAAATCTGTTGCGGAATATACGGCAAATCTTAGCGCTAATACATTGGGCCAATATATCTTTGGCGCATTGAAACATGAGTCCTACGCGCAATTGCACAACTGGTATGAGCAACAACGCGACTACTATCGTCAAATGATCTTTGAACTCCACAAAGGCTTTAAAGAGGCAGAACCGGACTTTATCGTGTCTCGCCCTGAAGCATCTATTTACTTTGTAATCGACGTGAGAAAGGTTGCAAAACCTGGCTTTGATGGTGTAGAATTTGCTTCTTGGTGTGCCGAACACGGTGCAGTAAGCCTTGATGATGGCAAGGAATATACACTCCTCATGGCGCCGCTCAATGGCTTCTATAGCGGTAAAAATGGCGATAATAACCCTGGTAAAACACAATTGCGTGTGTCTTTCTGTGAAAACCCAGAGCTATTGCGATTGGCTCCTGAACTATTATCTAAATTATTCAGAGCTTATGAAGCACAACGAACTGAATAAATCGTACTGAAAATAAAAGTGCTCTACGTTTACAAGTGTTGTAAACGTAGAGCACTTTTCTGTTTAAAAGCCTGTAGTGAATGTTTAAATGCTTGCAGCGAATGTATCTGTGTTTAGAGCTGTAGTCATGATATCCTGCAGTATCTGATCAATTTCCATATGATTGTTTCGCAGTAATTCATCGGGATCATATCTGTCATAGAAACCTTTTTGAATGCCGTAGTTCATGACTTTGATGTTCTGCCTGCCATAGTATGCGGCAACTTTTTGTCCGAAGCCGCCGTCAATGACGCCATCCTCCAACGTAATGATGAGAGAATGGTTTTCCTGTAATCGATCGAGCAGATCTGTATCTAATTCCGATATTAAGAGCGGCTTTATCACGGTCGGTGTGATAGCATGTTTTGCTTTCACCGCCTCGGCCAGGGAAATGGCACGCCGGTAAAAGTTACCGACACCTATAATGGCGATTTCACTGCCCTCCCGGACGATTTCCCAGCTGCGGAGACTAACATCCGTAATACTTTGTGTCCGAAGAGGCTCGTGATTCGGTGTCCCTACGGGAACCCGTATGGCGACAGGATAATCGTGATGCTGCAAGCCGAACTGAATGGATGCCTGCAATTCCTCCGCCGTGGCAGGTGCAATATAGGTCAGATTCGGTATGTTGGTGAGCATAGGAATATCGCTGAATCCCAGATGCGTGATGTCCTTTGTACCGTAAATGGAGGCGCGATATACGAGAATCAAAGCGTTGCTGTTGTTAATGCATACGTCGTTTATCAGCTGATCGTAAGCCCGTTGCAGGAACGTGCTGTATATCGGTAAAATCGGCTTTGCATCGGCGCGAGCGATGCCGGCCGACAGAGTCACGGCATGTTCCTCGGCGATGCCCACATCGATATATTGAGCGCCCAATTTCTGACGAACCTCAGGCGTCAGACAAAATCCGCCGGGCGTGGCCGCCGTGATGAGGCAGGCCGATTTGTTTGTTTCCAACTCGGCAATCAATTTCTTTGCGGCGATAGATTCATATGTATTATCATAGTTTTTATTGACTATACCTGTCTTGACGTCAAATGATGACGGATTATGAAAGTCTTCCGGTGCCATTTCCGCCGCTTTATAATCGTACCCTTTCGTCGTGCGGATATGTAAGATGATGGGGCGCGGATAATTTATTGCTGATTTAAATTCCGCAATTAATGATAAGATCGAGTTGCCTTCTTCGATATAGCAGTAATTAAAGCCGAGGGCTTTAAAAATATTATTCGTACAAGTTCCGTTCGTGTCCCGCAGTTCTTTTAAATGCTTGTACAAGCCGCCGTGGTTTTCGGCGATGGACTGGTCATTATCGTTGATGATTACGATGCAGTTGGACCGCAGCGTAGCGAGATGATTTAAGGCCTCAAAGGCCTCGCCGCCGGATAATGCACCGTCCCCGATGAGCGCGATGATGTTTTCCTTTCTTTGATTGAGGTCGCGACCGATTATGAGCCCGCACGCCAGACTGAGGGCGGTGGATGCGTGCCCCAGGTGAAACAGATCACAGTTACTTTCACGTGGATTACTGTAACCTGAGACGGTGCTGAATTTATTTTCCTGCGTGAACCCTTGGAGCCTGTTGGTCAATATTTTGTGGGCGTAACTCTGGTGGGATATATCAAATATGATCTTATCGTCGGGGCAGTTAAATACGTAGTGAAGCGCAAGAATAATGTCTGTAGCGCCCAATGACGGACCTACGTGACCGCCTCGAATCGATGTTCTGTGAATGATGGCTTCGCGTATTTCCTGCGCTATTTCCAGTAACTCTGCTTCGGTACATTGTTTTAAATCACCGGCTGAATGTATTTGTGAAAGCTTCATATTGCTACCTAAACTTTATTTTACTGTCTAAATGAGACTTCGATTAGTAAATGTTAGAATTTATTTGTGTTCATAGATGAAAAAAATATGAATACTGTCTATTATTATAACATGAGATTAAGTTGATGATTATAGTATGAGATAAAGTCGATTATCGGTAGAGAAATCTACGAGAAAATTTCAAATGAATCATGAAAAATAAATGAAACTGTGTTATTATAAAAGATATAATTTAGTTTGCCCCTTACATTTATTAAGAGAGGAAAAATCTATGAATAAACAGTGGGTTGGTTCCCCGTTATTAGTACAGGCCTTAATGATTATTGTCGATTATATTGCTGTTATTTGTGGCATTATTTCCGCATGTAGTATCAGAACTGCATTACCGTTCTGGAATGGTACTAATAGTTTACATGTAGATTTTTTCTATGGATATGTTATTACCCCTATAGTATTTATTATTGTGCTGTTATTAAACAGTGCATATAATATGGATAAGGCTTATTGGGATAAGATTAAAATTATATTTCGCTCCATAACAATCGGTATAGTTGTATCCATCGTTCTGATGTATGCCGGGCATATTATCGACAATGTATCCCGTTTATTTGTCGGCTTATCTTATATATTTATATTGTTATATGTTATCGTTATACGATATATATTGATTCAAATATTGATAAAGCTGAAATTATTATATATTCCCATCTTATTGGTCGGAGCGGGAAAAACAGCGGAATTAGTTGATCGGTATCATGATAGAATGCTTATTAATTACTATAAAATTATCGGCTTTGTTGATGATAATCCGAAGTCCTCATTATTAGCGCAAAAGTATTCGCGTTTGGGCGGTTTCAATGACGTGGAGGACGTCATTAAAAGATATAAAGTATCCACTGTATTGGTGTGTGCGCCCGGTCTTGAATCTAAAAAACTGGTGTCCTTAATCAACCGCTTACAGCTGCTTGTAAAAAGGGTTTCTTTCGTACCGGAATTATTCGGATTGCCGGCCAGCAATATTTCGGCTCGCGCCATGATGGAGGAACAGGCTGTCGTATTGCGGGTGCAGAATAATTTAGCTCGTAAGTCCAACCGCATTATGAAACGCATTTTTGACATTGTGGCCACCGTCTGCGGCGGCATCTTGATCTTGCCGATTATTGCAATCGTGGCGGTGTTGATTTACCTCGACTCTCCGGGACCTATCGTGTTCGGCCATAAACGGGTCGGTCAGGGCGGCAAGGAATTTTTCTGCTATAAATTCAGATCCATGGTTCCCAATGCGCAGGAAGCGTTGGAGATTTATTTAAAAGAACATCCGGAAGCTCGCGAAGAATGGGAACGGGACTTCAAGTTGAAGGATGATCCGCGCATTACGAAAATCGGTAAATTTCTTCGAAAAACAAGTCTCGATGAGCTTCCACAATTATGGAATGTCCTCATGGGCGATATGAGCCTTGTAGGACCACGTCCTATCGTTCGAGATGAAATCGTAAAATACGGCGATTATATCAATGATTTTTATCTTGTACCGCCCGGCATTACCGGTGTGTGGCAGGTCAGCGGTCGCAGTGATACCACCTATGAAGAACGGGTGTTAATGGACTCCTGGTATGTGCATAACTGGTCCGTGTGGATTGATATTGTATATCTGATAAAAACGGTATTGGCCGTTGTGAAGGGAAAAGGGGCTTACTAATAATGAGTTAAATATTGTTAACATAGATAGAATTAGACGTTATTAGTAAGGATAATATTGATATTTTTTACTGTGGTTGGAAAGGAGTTTAGACTATAGTTACGCAGATACATCTTTTGAGGATAGAAATGAAATTATTATAATTTTAATGTATATTGGAATAATTAATGATGAAAATTATTGAGGAACCGCTTGTTAGTATTATTATTCCGGTTTATAATACAAAACCTTATTTGGAGCGCTGTATCCAATCTGTAGTACAGCAAACATATAAGCAACTTGAAATACTTTTAATTGATGATGGCAGTACTGATGGTGCAGCTGAGCTATGTGATAGATTTGCAGAACACCATACTAATATTTATGTAGTTCATATAGAAAATAGAGGGGTCAGTATTGCTCGTAATAAGGGGCTAGATATTGCTCGTGGAGAGTTTATATTATTTATAGATAGTGATGATGCTGTTTCTAATACTTATGTAGAGTCTTTTATAAATTCGAATGATGATGCGGATATTATAATTGGTTCCATAGAAGATTTATACATTGACAGAGCTGGACATACATATAAACATAAAATAAGAAAACATAAGGCGCCTAGATACGGAAAGCTATTTGATGAATATTACAACCTTATAGATTGGATACGAGGACCGGTTGCAAAGCTATATAGAAAACGCATTATAGATGAATATAATTTGAGATTTGATAAAAATTTATCTGTTGCAGAGGATCAAGTCTTTAATTTTAATTATTATTGCTATATTCAGTCTTATAAAATTCAGGAACAAAGTGTTTATAAGTATTATCATCATGATATAAATAACTCTTTGAGCACATTACTTACAGAGAAAGCATTTCTTGATGATATATTTAAATTGGATCTTGAATATAATTTTATTAGAGAACATTATTCTGGTAATTTTAATGTTATTTATATACATCAGTTAATTGAATTGATAAATAAATATACGAAATTTGATGGTGTTCATAATATAATATTTAGTTATAAACGTATCAAAAAATTGGCAGAATTAAAGCCTTTAAGTGTGAACCGGAAAATTAGTAGGAAAAAAAGAATAGTAACGTATTTGTTAATATTTAAATTGTATTGGATTGTAACTATATACTATTGGTTTAAGAATAAATGTTGAGTTAAGATTTTTTTATTTAATCGTATTGAAAGGAATTAATATGGGAATGCAAGTTATTTCTTATCAAGTTATAAAAGAAATTATTCAAGAGCATAGACGAATTTTGCTTTATTTAATGGCAGGTATATTAATTATTTCTCTTTTATTGGCATTTTTATTGCCAAAAAAATATACGTCTGGCGTAATGATTCAAGTGAAACCGCAGAATAGCGCATTAAGTGCAATGGCTAATAATTCTGCATTATTATCTTTGGCAGGGATTTCTGCGGGGGACTCTGTATTAGATTATATGTCGTTGTTAAAGAGCAATAGAGTTATTGATCCTGTGATAAAAAAGTTGGATAATGCGGACGCGGAAAATGAAAGATTTGATGCAGAAGACTTTGTAAAGAAATATATGCAAATCGATAATCCGAGAGGGACGTCTATTTTATCCTTTACGATTACGGCCGATTCGCCGGAGAATGCTCAGCGTATTGCACAAGATGTGGTCGACTCTTTACAAGAGGCCATTGCTGGTGTCAGCTTCACACAGGACTCCACACTTTTTAAAATCCTTGATAAAAAGAATGAAGATGCTAAGCATAAAATGGATATGGATATAGCGGCACTTGAAAAATATAAACAAGAAAACGGTGTGTTTTCCCCTAGTGAACAAGAAAAAATGCTCTTGGAACAAGCATCGGGGTATGAAAAAGCAAAATCTGATGAAACGGTTAAGTTGAATACTAACTCCGCAATTTTAAGCTCCATAGAATCTCAGATCGATACTCAAAATAAAAATCTTATAGATTCTCAGATGGCGGATAATCCTGAAATTCAATCGATACGAAAAGAATTGTTTAGTGCTAATGAACAACTTGCTAAATTACAATTTAAATTTACCGATGATTATCCGGAAGTTGTTAAGGTAAAAGAAAATATCAGCTATTTAGAAAAACAATTGGCGAAAACGGTAGCACAATCTATTTCCTCTGAAAATGTTACGATCAGTCCTGTACAAATGGATTTACTACAGAAACGCGTTGTCGTCAAAAATAATGTTGAAGCAGCAAGTGCAGCTCTTGCAAAACTTGACGAATTAGGTAAGCAGAATGTCGAAAAATCTAATCAATTTTCTCGAAAAACCGTTAAATTCTTAGAACTGCAACGTAATGCTAAAGTCTCTACAGATACTTATAATCTCTTAACTAAGAGTCTTGAAGAATTAAAAATTAAGGAAAACCTTGAAGCGATGGATGTCCGTGTTCTTAATCCGCCAACATATCCGGTTAAACATTCTTGGCCACGTAAACTATACGTTATGTTGGTAGGCGGATTATTATATTTAGTAATTGCAGGTGGGTTTATTTACGTTCAATATACTAGACGTATGAGTACAATGAAAGAATAGGTGATCCTATGGTATTTTGGATTGGCCTTGCAATTTTTACATTGATAGCTGTTATTGCTGAGCGGCTAGTACCGATTCAATATAAAAAATTCATTCCTTTAATTGTTCTTGGTGTATTGACGTTTTTAGGGATGTTTAGATATGAAATCGGCACGGACTATGACTGGTATGTTGTATTATTTCATCAAGTAAAACTTACTGATGCATATCCTGAACCGTCATTTTTGTTTATTGTTGAAGCTCTTCGCTACTTTCATATGTCTTATCAAGCAATGTTTATTGTTTATGAATTATTGATTATGATATTTTTGTGGAAAGGGATTCAGCAATACACGAAAGATTCCGAAATTCAAGTATTGGTATTAGCATTATTTTTATGCTTACAATATTTCTTTTCTCTTAATGGTATACGACAAGGCGTAAGTATGGTATTGATATTCTGGGGATATCAATACTGTTTACAGCGAAAATTATTAAAATATCTGTTGGTTGTAGCAGTGGCAGTGGCTTTTCATTATACTGCTGTTGTGGCACTAGTATTATACTGGATTTCTAAGAAGATATATTCTTGGAGTGTTTATGCAGTTATATTTGTAGCGGCATTTATTATATTTAAGTTGAATATAATATTGTCTCTTTTATCTATTTTATTGAGTGTGTTACATGTTGATGGACGTTATTTGAGTTATATTTCTGATGTAGATTCTGTTAATATGACCGGATTATATATGGTAGGACAATTTATGTTGTTTTCTATATCTCGTTTGGCAATTTTAAAATCTAAACCGGAATATAAACCAATATTGAATTTATGGTTTTTAGGAATTTTAGGACATTTCTTATTTGCTTTTTCGTTACCTATAACGAGGTTAACTAAGTATTTTGAATATTTTATTATTTTAATTATGCCATATACAATTCAATATTTAAATTCTATATGGAAGTTGCAAATAAAAGATAAAATTTATAATTTTAAATGGGGCTATATTATATTATTATTTTATATGGTCTTATTTTTGAACATGATATCGGTAATTCCTCATGATTACTTTTCAAATTGGCGAAACCCGTATCCATCCAGTATGAATATAGAATATGATTTTAATTTTAAAATTTTCGAGTAGTTGTAGATAGGAGATTGGTGATATGCCTCATAATTCTTCTACACAGCGAAAAGTGGGCACATTATTATCTTATGCATTACTGCTAGGGAATACAGTTATTAATTTAGCTTACGTGCCTATACTCCTGTCCTTTATCGGCGTTGCGGAGTTCGGTCTTTACAGGTTATTGGGGTCTATTATCGCGTACTTTAATGTGCTGGATTTTGGACTGTCTGCGACGATTACCCGTTTTTTAGTGAAATATAAAACGCTGAAAGATCAGGTTAGAATTGATAAGTTGTTAACCATGTCGTTGTTGCTGTATGTAGGAATAGGCGTCATATTGAGCCTTTGCGGACTCGTTGTGTATTACTGTATTCCTTACATATTTAAGGACAGCTTAGCTCCTGATATGATTGATAGTGCAAAGAAAATATTTCTGTTGTTACTGTTGAATCTGTTGATGTTATTTGCATCTAAAGTCTTCGATGCGGTTATCATATCTGAAGAGCGGTTTATCTTTCATCGGTCAATCAGTTTGATACAGATTTTATTACAGCCCTTCGCTATTGTGGGTATGCTGATCTTTTATCCCACAGCGTTAAGTGTAGTACTGGTACAAACGGTATTTAATTTGCTGCTAGTTCTCGTAAAGGTTATATATTGCAGGCGTGTATTGCAGGTTCGCTTTGTCTATCGTGGCTGGGATTCAGAGATTCTCCTAGCTATGCGAAACCTTTCACTCAGTTTATTTGTAGTATCTGTAGTCGACCAAGTGTTCTGGCAAAGTAATCAGTTACTGATCGGTATAAAAATCGGGGCGGAATCCGTTGCCATGTATGCTATTGCAAGTCAGATTTATATTAACTATATGAATATTTCGCTAGCCGTATCCAGTACATTGTTGCCGAAGATTACGGCTATGGTGACGAATCGATGTAGTGATGAAGAATTCCAGCATTTATTTTTGAAAGTCGGTAGATTACAATTTTATTTATTGTCGCTGATTTTGAGCGGATTTATATTGTTCGGACATAGCTTTCTTCATTACTGGGTCGGTGATGGATTTGATTTAGTATATTGGATTACGCTGATTATTATCGTTCCTTTCACGATTGATCTCATTCAGAATGTGGGCCTTGCGATTATGCAGGCTCGTAATGTGTATCATGTGAGGGCCGCTGTATACGTATTTGTTGGGATTCTTAATGTCGTATTGGCGTACTATTGGATTGATATGTATGGAATAGCGGGGGGTGCTGTTGCCACAGGTCTTTCCATGCTTTTAGGCAATGGTATTATTATGAACGTGTATTATCATCGGTATATGAACTTAAACATTGTTCATTTTTGGAAACAAATTGCGCGCCTATCCGTAGTTATGATACTGTTAACGGTTCTAGGCCTGTATGTGATTCCTCATATTGATTTAAACAGTTCTATTTACATTCTTGTAATTAGTATGCTGTTATATTCCTTCATTTATTTTGGTGTTCAATGGATTAGTAATTTTAATTCTTATGAGAAAAATCTTTTTTATTCATTCTTGTTGAAAGTAGGATTAATAAAGAAGAGTTGCTAAGGAGATAAGCATGAGAAAACGTAAGTTATTGATGGCTCTTGTAGGCACGTGTTTAGCATGTAATGTGGCTATGGCGGCTACTAATACAGATATGAATAACGGCAGTGGTAGTGGCGCCGGAGAATATATGGGACAGGTTTCTGTTCCGTATATGCCGAACGTACAGGATGTTTCTGTTGTTGATAGTGGTGTAAAGGGTAGAGACGTTTTTACTTTTAAAACAAATGCCGTTAAACATCCGAATAAAGAGCAGAAATTGAAGATGGTCTTGGAAAATGGTGAGTATATCGATCCGAAAGATAGCGTCTTCTCCATAGCACGTCCTGATATCGGAGAATATCGTTTGTCGAAGTATGACAAGATTAATTTACATGTTCTAGGTTACACTAGCAGTGAATTAGGGTTTACTGACTCGACTAGTGACAATACTAGTAATTCCGGTGTTACCTTAATGATCGGTCCGGATGGACGTATTAATACACCGTATACAGGGGTTGTAAAGCTTTCAGGATTAACATTGCAAGAAGCATCGGCGTTATTAAGCGAAAAATTCTCGCATTATATTCATAAACCGGATGTGACCGTCAATGTATCGGAATACGGTGGCCGACAGGTTTATGTAATGGGGGAAGTACCAAAACCTGGTATTTACAAATTGGGAGCCGATTACATGAATGTATTTGCGGCGATTTCAAGTGCACAAGGGACGGCGAGAAAGGCTAGACCTCGCCATATTCAGGTCGTTCGTGTCATTGATGATACTGTATATGTACGTGAAGTTGATTTGGAAAGCTTCATAAAGAAACAGGATATTAAACAAAATATCGCATTGCAGGATGGAGATATGATTTATGTTCCTAAATCGCATCGTCTCATTCCAAGCGATATTGCTCCGTTTGCATCCTTTGCATATATGATTCACAGTGCAACTGATTGATGGATTCCTATAATTGTAAGGGGGACAGGTGTATGAATATAGCGGTTATTTTTGCCGGCGGTACGGGACAGCGTATGAGTTCTTCGGGAACACCAAAACAATTTTTAGAAGTGCATCAAAAACCCATAATAGTACATACCTTGGAGAATTTTCAAAAGAGTGCAAGTATTGATCATATTATTATTGTGTCGTTAGAACGGGCTATTCAGCAAGTAAATTCCTTAGTCAAAGAGTTTTCTTTGACTAAGGTAGTTTCTGTGGTGCCGGGAGGACATACGGGTCAAGAATCTATCTTTTTAGGCTTGACCGAGTGTCGACGCTTATTTTCGGAAACCGATATAGTATTGCTTCATGATGGCGTACGACCTATTATCGATGATACATTAATTAAAAATTGTATCACTTCTGTTGAAGATCATGGGAATGCTATAACAGTAGCACCTGCAACAGAGACAACTTTCATAAGAAAAGATGATAGGAATCAAATCGGTAGAATTTTAGAACGTTCACAATGCGTTATAGCTAAGGCTCCGCAATGCTTTTTTCTTCGCGATATTTATAACGCTCATATAAATGCTAATAAAGAATCTTTGGAATTTATAGATTCTGCCTCTATGATGCAATATTATAATAACGATTTATTTTTGGTTGAAGGCCCGGCTGAAAATATTAAGATTACAACTCCTATAGATTTCTATACATTTAAAGCCTATCTGGATGTAAAAGATAGTCTGAATGTTATCGGGTTATAGTTGGTATGGATAGAGGCTTAGATATGGATACTGTTTTGATCCATGAATTGGAACGTGTCGTCTGTAAAAATGTAGATTTATATAGATATTTTAGTGATAAGACAATATTGGTAACCGGGGCGACCGGATTAATAGGTTCGATGCTGATTAAATCGATGCTTATGGCAAATAGGTTGCTCTCTACTGATATAAAAATTATTGGGCATGCAAGGAATATTGATAAGGCACGACAACTATACTGGGATATGCATAATAATGATCGATTAACATGTACTACGGAAGCGTTATCATGTATAAATGAATCTATTGATTATATTGTGCATACGGCTTCACCGACACAGTCTAAATATTTTGTTGAAAATCCGGTTGAGACATTGCATGCTTCTATTGGTAATACTGTTGATTGTCTTGAATTAGGTAGACGGAAAAATGTTATAAAAATGCTTTATTTATCTTCTATGGAGCAATATGGGATTCAGTTAGTCGATAATCAACAAATGACAGAAGCGGATTTAGGATATATTAACCATTTAGATGTCCGCAGTTCTTATTCTGAAGGAAAACGTATTTGCGAATGCTATTGCAATGCTTATGCTGAAGAATATGGTGTACCTGTAACGATTGCACGACTGGCTCAGACATTTGGGCCGGGAATACCGGTTGAAGATAATCGAGTTTCTATGCAGTTTGCTAAGAGTGTTTTGAATTGTTCAGACATTGTATTACACACAAAGGGTGAATCTTTATCAAATTTTTGTTATATTATGGATGCGTTAACGGCTCTTTTAGTATTGTTGAAGTCCGGTGAATCTTGTGAGGCTTATAATATTTGTAATGCTAAGGAGACAAGAAGTATATATGAAATTGCCTGTTTAGTTGCTGATGAAGTGGCAAACGGGGAGATTTCGGTTAAATTTGATATTCCAACGGTAAATAATTATGGATATGCACCAACTGTAAAATATTTTTTGAATACGGATAAACTAGAATCTTTGGGGTGGAAGGCTGAAGTTGGTATGAAAGAAGCATATCGACTGTTGATTGAGTATTTAAAGTATATAGGTTGATGTGTTTTGTTGAGTGTGATATTTAATCTTGAAATAGAGAGGTTATGTAATGAGAGTTCTTCATATTGGTGAATATGTACAAGGTGGCGTAGCTACTTATATTGCTACGCTGTTAAATCATCCTGATAATTTAGAAATTGAAGATTTTCTCATTTGTTCTGAGAAAATCTCGGAGTATGAATGGAGTATTCCAGTAGATCATGTAAGTTACTATCCATATGAACGGAGCTTGCTCCAGATTTTTCCTGCGATGGTTGCTATACAAAGGAAAATTAAACGAGTGCAACCTGATGTGATTTACTGTCATAGTACTTGGGCGGGGGTGTTAGCGAGACTGCCGCTTTTTTTCTTATCTAAAAATTTTCGAGTGATCTATAATGCTCATGGATGGGCTTTCCTCAGAGATACTTCAGAATGGAAACGGAAAGTGTATGCTTGGGTAGAATGATTTCTTCTTTTAAAAACAGATGCTGTAGTAGATGTTTCAAAATATGAATACGATGCGGCACTTCACTATGGGTTAGGAAAAGAAAAACAGCATATTATTTATAGTGGTATTGAGGTGGATAAAGAACCGATAGACCCTTCGATTCATTTGATGAAAAATGCATTAAATCTTCTGTTTGTTGGCCGTTTCGATCCTCAAAAAGGTGTTGATTATTTATTGGATATTTTCAATAAATGCCAACGTTTGGATATTCATTTGACTCTCATAGGTGATAATGTAATTGGGGGTCTAAATATAGAAAAGAAAAATACTAATCGGATTACATTTCTTGGTTGGGTACCACATGAAAGCTTATGCAGTTATTACGCTACCTGTGATGCTGTCATTATGCCTTCGCGTTGGGAAGCTTTTGGTTTAGTGGCTGTGGAGGCCATGAAATATGGAAAGCCAGTTATTGTGAGTAGCCGAGGCGCTTTGACGGAAATTATTAAAGACAAAGAAACAGGGTATGTTTTTGATTTTAAAGATCCGAATAGTTTATTAAATATTCTTAATGACTTAGACCTTTCTGTATTGAAAAAAATGGGGAGTTCGGCTGAAGATCATTTTAAGAGGTATTTTCAAGCGGAATCTATGATTAAAAAGACAATTGCTCTTTATAAAGATATAGTATCTTGAGGAAAATGGTAACAGTAAAATAAAAAAGGTATTTTGGAATGAGAATTTTAATTGAGATGCTTCATGGATTAGGAGATACAGTTTGTATGCTGCCTACCATTAAGTTAGTACGAGAACAATATCCAAATGCATATATTCTAGTGTTGACAAAATTTAAAGGTGCCAGTGAAATAATCAAAGCTTCAAATATTGATGTTGATCAAATTTTGATTTTAGATATATATAAAAATTTGATTTCATCTTTGAAAATGTTAAAGTATTTAAGAAGTCTACAATTTGATTATGCGATAAGTAGTGCAGTGACACCAGTACAGAAGGCTAAGTGGTTTATGAAGGCTGTAAATCCGAAACAGCAGATAGGGATTCAAAATCAGAATTTATGTTATGATATGCTCAATGACCAATATCATTTTGTTGAGGCAAATTTATTGGCAATTGATAATTTGTGCATACGTCCTAAGGATAAACTTTATCCTCAACTATATCCTGATCAAAGTAATATTGATAAAGTAAAAAAATCACTGGGTCAAATAAATAAAAGATTAATAGGCGTTTGTATTGGAGATGCTGATTATAGTTTAAAAAATCGTTTTTTACGAATAGGGAAAGTTTATACTCGTTCGTGGGGAATTATTCACATGGCGTCTTTGGTGGAGCTTTTAATTAAGAAAGATATAAATGTTGCTCTTATTGGGGGAAAAGCGGAAAGTCATTTACTTGATATTTTACAAAAGAAAGGTGTGCTTTCTCATCCACAAGTTATAAACTTTGTTGGAGAAACAACTATAGAGGAATCTATTGCTTTGGTATCTATATGTGATATGGTAGTTGGTGTTGATACTGGAATGCAACATATTGCAGCTGCAACAGGTACAGAAACTATATCTATCTTTGGACCAACAAATCCATTAACACATGGTGCTTATGCAAACAATGCACATTTTATTATGAATTATGGTTTGTGTGAATATCAGTATTGCTATGGAAGCAATGAATATGTGAACTGCCCTAAACAGAGAGTATGTTTAAAGAGTATCATGCCGAATGAAGTCTGTGAAATGATTTTTAATATTATTTCTGATGGTGGTTAAGAAGAGTATGGTAAAATGTATTTTATAGAATAATTAAGTGTGGATGGCAATAAATGAAAAAGAGAAAATTAACTCCGGCACAAATAAAACAACATGAAGTCCAGATGCTACTGGCTTTTGCACAGTTTTGTCGAGAGCAAAAGATACAGTGGTCTCTATCTGGAGGGTCATTATTAGGTGCGATTCGTCATAAAGGATTCATTCCGTGGGATGATGATATTGATCTTTGTTTGTCTCGACCTAATTATGATTATTTGGTAAGAAATTTTAGGCACCCATATTTAAAATTAGTATCGTATGAAACAGGGGATTTCTTATTTCCTTTTGCTAGGATTATTGATGAAACTACGGAAATAGAGGCATTATATTCTGAAAAAATGAATAAGCATTTGTGGCTAGATATTTTTCCTGTAGATGGATTACCGAAAGAAAAAAATTTAATTAAAAAGGTTTATTCTAAGTGTAATTTTTATCGACGGATTTTGATGTTGATCGATTCTCGATTAGGTACTGGAAGAACTACACTTCATAAATATAGTAAATATATATTGAAGCCATTATCACATCTTTATGGAGCAAAAAGATGTGTAAAAAAAATAGTGGATATTGCACATCGGATTCCTTATGAAGAAGCAGAATATGTTGGAGCAATAACTTGGGGATTGTATGGTGTAGGTGAATGTATGCTCAAGTCGGATTTTGAAAATTATGTAGAGGTTGAATTTGAAGGTTATAAGTTTCCAGCGGTTTCTTGTTGGGATGGTTATTTGAAAGGACTTTATGGAAATTATATGGAACTGCCTCCGGAAAATAAGCGTCAATCACATGAGATGACGGTATATACGATATTTGATAATATTGAATAGTTAGATTCTTTTAAAAATCTTAAATTGCAATATGAAATTGAACAGTATTTAGATCCACTATTTTATTAACTTCCTCTAAAAAGACTTCTTGTGGTGTTTTGTAATGTAATATCTTACGTGGTAAGTTATTACACCAGTGAAGAGTTCGGCGTAGTGTATGTTCTGAGAGACTTTCTATTCGTTTTCCTTTCGGAATAAAACGACGAAGTAAACCGTTATGTCTTTCGTTAGAGCCTCGTTCCCAAGCTGAATAGGGCCTTGCAAAATAGATAGATAGTATCTCATCTTCAAGATCAGATATATTCGCAAATTCTAAAACTTATCAGCTGTTATCGTCTTACATAACAATCCTAACTCCATATTGTTTTTAAATGTACTTAACCACGTTTCTAATGTTTCTATTACATCATGAGAACGGGCGGAAGGACAGCGTAAAGCTATATATAATCTACTTTTTCGTTTTATTAAAGAAATCAATACATCATCTGTTTTATCTTTTGCTCCACGAACAGTGTCTATTTCCCAATGACCAAACTCTTCTCGAGTTTCAATCGTAGCATCACGAAGTTCTATTGATTTTCCCAGTTCACGTTTATACTTACTCGAAACGGACTTTCTTAGTGAGCGACGTGTTACTAGAGGTAGATCAATAGCTTTTACCCCAAGTAGTCCTTGATGAAGATAGTTATATAAAGTTTTAGTACAAACCATTTCATTACGTGTAAATATACAATGACGTTTAGCATATCCGACAGCAGCATCAAAGGACCAATGTTCTTTAAATACTTTTTCTTCAATCCAGAGTATGAAAGACTCTATAAAGCATAATTTCATTGTATTAAATGAGCCAAGACGTTGTTGTGCATATGTTAATTGCCCTGAATCTGCTAAATATACAAGACGAGTTTTACCTTGTCGAATTT
This sequence comes from Veillonella parvula, assembly GCF_042850485.1. Lineage (GTDB taxonomy): Bacteria > Bacillota > Negativicutes > Veillonellales > Veillonellaceae > Veillonella > Veillonella parvula_Q. Next base: position 118,816 of record NZ_AP031417.1, read on the forward strand.
GAACAACAGAACCACGTTTTAGTTCTGTATAAATAGTAGTTCTAGAGCGTCCTAATACGGTTGCAATAGCTGTAACAGAATCGCTGGCGGCGATTCTCTTTTCTACATAAAAGCGTTCTTCTAGGTTTAAGTGTTTGTACGTAATGTCGTGTTATGATTAATATAGTCCATAGTGATTACCTCGGTTAGATTATGTTTGGTCACTTAAATCATAACATAGGTTCACTATGGATTTTTTAGTTGTTCAATTTCATTCTACAATTAAGCATTTAAAAAGCTTATAATTAATTGATATTTTAATTATGCATAAATAGTTTAATAGAACTGAAATCTGATGTTTTGAAAAGGAGGCCTTTGAAATGAAGTCTGTTTTCGATATTTATAAAGAATGTCCTCATTGTGGGGAAGGGCAGTCTTTTAATGTTGAAAATTTTATTAGTGGGAAGCAATTTTATGATAGACAAATGGGGAAAGAAGTGGTATATGATATTGAAGGTCATTTTGTTTGTAGAAAATGTAGTTGGCATGGTACATTGCGAGGGACAATTGCTGAATATCCTGAAAATGCGCAGAGTTATGAAGATATTTCCTTAAATTAGTTTAAAATTAATTTTTAATTAGCTCAGTTATAATTTAAAGCATCAGATTTAACAGAAAACTGACCTCCCGATGTTAGATTATTCTACCATCAGGGGGTCAGTTTTTGTATATCTATATTCAGTAGTCAGTACTGGTAGTAGTTTGTATTTATCTATTCTCATCTTTATCGCAAGTTCCCTTAGTACGCAGTTCTATAGCCGGACATTCACTAGATAGTGCCGATTCTTCTGCAATAGGGTACGATGTGTCTTCTAGGTTCACGGTTTGCAGCAATTTTTCGATGTCGTTATTCTGTATGGATACTTCTTTGTTGTACCATTCGCCAAATTCGTGAATAACCTCTTCGTTGCGACGGAAATAGGTATATTGGTCGATTTTACGCGATTCTACAAGTTCAGCATTCTCTAAGATGCTCATAAATGTAGAAATAGAAGATTGCGATACACCGCAGCGCTTTTGGATACTCTTAACGCTCACACTATGAGGGAAATCGATAAGAGTGTTAGAGTGTACTTGTACACCGAATTCTTTTTCCGGGTGTTTTAGCCACAATATAATATCTAACCGATGCGGATTTGATAATGCTTTCAAGATTTTTAACGGGTCCATAGGGCCTCCTCTTAATTAAAAAATAACGAGTTCCTAACCTTGACCGTGGACTTGCATTATGCGGTCGTATTATACGCGTCTTGCTCCGTATAGGGTTTTTGCTACCTTTATCATACGCTACTTTTACCGTGAAAGCTAGACTTACTTATAAAATTCACGAATTGATGAATTTTATTGCACTTATCTAGAACAGAAAGTATACATTAGTATTAATATATAATGAGTATATATACAACATGTATAGACTTTTATAATATATTTCTGAAAAATATAGAATATATTCATCTTTCTGTGATAATTTTTAAAGGTATTTTGGTTCTAAATAGAGAAATATATATACTATATGAACTTATGTAAGTCTAAGCTTTCATTTAAAGGAGCTGAGTATATGGCAATTGATCGCAATGAAACATTTGATGTTATCGTTGTTGGCGCAGGGCCAGCGGGTTCTGCGGCAGCATTACGCTTAGCGGAGCAGAGGGTAAAAGTTTTACTTATCGAACGTGGCACCGCACCAGGTGCTAAGAATATGATGGGGGGACGCATCTACACACATTCTTTGGAACGTCTTGTACCGGACTTTAGAGACCGTGCGCCGTTGGAACGAAAGGTGACAAAAGAGCGCATCTCTATTGGTACAGGCAATGAAATGACCACTATCGAGTACAGTTACCAAGATGGTGAACCTAATGAAGAATCCTACGTAGTATTGCGTGCTAAATTTGATAAATGGTTAGCAGAAGAGGCGGAGAAAAAAGGTGCTCTTCTCGTATCTAATGTACAGGTAACTGAGCTTATTACCGAAGGTGAAGGAAAACGTCGCCGTGTAATAGGGGTTCGCTGTCACGATGACGAAGTATATGCAAAATTAGTTATCATCGCAGAAGGTTCTAATACATTATTATTGGAACAGGCTGGTCTTACAGGCCCTACAGATCCAAGAACAATGGCTGTAGGTGTGAAAGAAGTATATAAACTCAAAAAAGAGGATCTTGAAAATCGCCTTATGCTATCTGGCGATGAGGGGATGGCGTGGCTTACATTGGGCGATATGACCGATGGCCTATTAGGTGGTGGCTTTATTTATACGAATAAAGACAGCCTTTCTGTAGGTATGGTTGTAGGCCTTGAAGATATCGGTAAAGCCAATAAATCGGTAGATGAAATGCTATTAGCTTTCACAAGCCATCCAAGAATTGCACCATTATTAAAAAATGGTCAATTGAAGGAGCATAGTGCGCATCTCGTGCCAGAAGGCGGATTTAAAGCGTTGCCTAAGTTGGGCGGTAATGGGTATGTTATCGTCGGTGATGCAGCGCGTATGTGTATGAACTTGGGGTATACCATTCGTGGTATGGACCTTGCCATCGAATCTGGCATGTGTGCAGCCGATGCGGTTAACGTAGCATTGCGCGATGAAAACATGGAGCGCGTTGCTAAATTGTATGAACGTCAAATCAAGAATTCTTGGTTATATAGGGACATGAAGCTTTATAAAAATATGCCTGCCTTCCTCGCATCAAATCCTCGCATATTCAAAGAGTATCCAGCTCTTGTGAATAATGTGATGCGCGATGTATTCACTGTAAATGGTGATGGTGCAGTCCCAATGATGAAGAAATTAATGGGTAGTGTAAGTGACGTTGGTTTAGTTACCTTGATTCGTGATGCTTGGAAAGGGGTGCGTTCCCTATGAAATTAGAAGAGCGCTTGGGCGCCAATAAATACTATGTAGATGAAACGTCTCCTCATATCATTGTGGATGGCGCCGGCTTTAGCTTGGAAGAGAAAATGAAACTCGTAAACGGCTGTCCTGCTGGTTTATATACATTACAAGAGAATGGCGATTTAGCCTTTGATTTCGCTGGTTGCCTTGAATGCGGTACCTGCCGTGTTCTCTGTGGCGAAACCATCGTAAAAACTTGGAAATATCCACGTAACGCTAAGGGCGTAGAATTTAGACAGGGGTGAGTGTATGGAGTTATTAGTATGTATCAAACAGGTTCCAGATACATCTGAGATTAAGCTGGATCCGGAAACGAATAATCTCATCCGCACAGGTCTGCCTAGTATTGTAAACCCTTATGATATGCATGCGTTAGAGGCAGCTCTTGCGGTAAAAGACCAATATGAAGGTAGCCGTGTAACCGTTGTCACTATGGGGCCTCCACAAGCCGAGGCGGCACTGCGCGAGTGTTTATCCCTCGGTGCAGATGATGCGGTGCTCATCACAGATCGTGCGTTTGGCGGTGCTGATACATTGGCGACAAGCTATACAATTGCCTCTGCTATTCGTCATATCCAACGCACCATGAATCGTGAATTCCAAATCATTTTCTGCGGCAAGCAGGCTATCGATGGTGATACGGCTCAGGTAGGGCCTCAAATTGCGGAGGAACTAGGCATGGCGCAAGCTACCTATGCTTGTGAATTATCCGTAGATCAAGCAGCCCAAAAGGCGATTGTAAAACGAGAACATGAAAATGGCTATGAAATTGTGGAAGTTCCATTACCTCTATTGGTAACGGCTACGGCTGAACTCAATGAGCCTCGCCAACCCGGTCTTTGGAGCTCGATTTATGCTAAACGATACACGATTACGCATATTACATTGAGAGATATGCCGCATATTGATGAAAGCCGTATTGGGCTAAATGGCTCTCCTACACGTGTGCGCAAGGTATACCAACCACCGCTTAGGGGCAAGGTAGAAATGCTTTCATCCGTGGACGAAGGGGCTAAGAAAATTCTTGAATTGGCTTATAATATCAAGCCAGAAAAGTTTTCTCATCTATTAGTGCCCAGCGAAGAACTGGTTGAAGAGCCTGTAGATACCCATGATGAGGGAGTAGATGTAAAAGATCCTGTGCAGCGGGCTGCCACAGTTGAAAGTGTATCCTCCAGTGAGTTTAAGGTTTTAGCAGCTGTTAAAGGTGAAGAAGGTTCCAAAGGAGGTGATCGATAATGGGAGTGACAAATTTTGATGAATATAGAGACGTCTTTGTCGTAGCGGATACCATCGATGACGTAGTGCATCCGGTTACGTACGAACTTATCGGTCAAGCCCGTCGTATTGCCAAGGAATTGGGCCAACTCGTTCAAGTTATGCTGCTTGGTGAGAATGTTCAATCTGAAGCGGAGGAACTTGTGGCACATGGTGCCGATATTGTTCACGTTTTTGAAAGCCCTCTTTTGAAATACTATACAACAGACGGCTATACAAAGGTTTTGACGGACTTCTTTGAAGATCATAAGCCTAATATTCTTTTGATTGGTGCAACAAATAATGGTCGTGACCTAGCACCTCGTATGTCTGGTCGCATGAAAAACGGCGTCGTAGCTGACTGTACTATTTTGACAGTAGATACTGAGGAAGGCCTTGTAGAATGGACACGCCCTGCCTTGGGGGGAAATATTTTAGCTGAAATTATTTCCCCAAATCATCGTCCACAAATGGGTTCTGTCCGTCCTAATGTATTTAAAAAGCCTGAACGCATTGCAGATAGCTGGGGCCGCATTCAAATTGAACCATTTGACCTTAAACCTGAAGACATTCGCATGAAGCGTCTTGACTTCATTCCGTTCAGCAAAGCTGGGTACAACATTCAAGAAGCGGATATCATCGTAGCGGGCGGTTGCGGCATGGGGTCCAAAGAAAACTTTGATAAGCTTTACGAACTTGCTGATGCTATCGGCGGCGTTGTAGGTGCTACACGTCCTCTCGTTGAAAAGGGTTGGATTGAATTGCCATACCAAGTAGGCCAAACAGGTAAAACTGTAAGCCCTAAATTATACTTGGCATTCGGTATCTCCGGTGCTATTCAACACGTGAGCGGTATCTCTGGGGCTGACACAATCGTGGCTATCAACAATGATCCAAATGCAGAAATCTTCCAACACGCTAACTATGGGATAGTGGGGGATTGCATGGAAGTGTTAAATGATATGTTGGCGCATTTGAAATAAAACTATATAACTGATTACAAAGGATTACCGTTCCGAAAGACTCCATAGTGACCTAAGTCGCTTCCAGAACGGTAATCCTTTTTCATTTCTATGCGTTTTACTTTCAAATGCGTCAATATGTCATTTTGGGGAGTAGGAGAGCGTGGCACGCGTAGCGCCCAAGGCGGTTTCGAATAGGTATCCCTATTTGGCTTACTGCTGCTGTAGAGCTCAAATATTAGTGTATTATAAACAAATGCTCCGACATATTATTTATACAAAGGGAAAGTCGCTTCCAGAACGGTAATCCTTTTTCATTTCTATGTGTTTTACCTTCAGATGCGTCAATATGTCATTTTGGGGAGCGGGAGAGCGTGGCATGCGTAGTGGCTTAGAGTCCATTATATGTTAAAGTGGTATAATTAGGGTATAGATTTAGTTCGGATTGATAAGGAGGTTTTTATGGCTCGTAATGTTTTTGTTACTGGTGCAACGTCTGGTATTGGTCTTTGTATTGCTGAGGCGTATGCAAAGTATGGTGATAATGTTTTGATTTCTGGCCGTCGTGCTGAGGTGTTGGCTGAGGTGCAGGCTCGTTTGTCTAAGGAGTATGGCGTGCGCGTTGAGACTTTGGTTCTTGATGTGCGTAGTCGTGAGGATGTTGAAAGTAAGGTCCCAGCAGCAATTGAGGCTTTTGGTGGCGTTGATGTCCTCGTAAATAACGCAGGTCTTGCACAAGGCTTAGATCCTTTCCAAGATAGTACTGTCGATGATGCGGTGACTATGATCGATACGAATGTGAAAGGTCTTTTATATGTAACAAAAGCCGTACTACCTTATATGATTGATAAAAATGCAGGTCATATTGTGAATATGGGCTCTACTGCTGGTATTTATGCATATCCTGGTGGTGCTGTTTACTGTGCTACAAAGGCGGCCGTTAAGATGTTGAGCGATGGTATTCGAATGGATACGATTGCTACGGATATTAAGGTCACAACCATTCAACCGGGCATCGTAGAGACTCCGTTTAGTGAAGTCCGCTTTCACGGTGATGCTGAAAGAGCTAAAGCTGTCTATGTAGGCATCGATGCGATCCAACCTGAGGATGTGGCGGATGTTGTACTATACGTAACAAACCAACCTAAACGCTTGCAAATTTCTGATGTCACAATCATGGCGAACCAACAAGCAGCTGGGTTTATGGTGCATAAGAAATAAGACATCCTATGATTTAATGTGAAGCTGAGTAAAGGACTCGTATGTTAACTAAGGAGGCAAAGCAAGTGCAATAAAGCCGGATACTCTTATTTATAAAGGAAAGGCATAAAAAATGAAAAAATATATCGTTATTACAGGAGCAAGTTCAGGCATAGGAGCAGCTACGGCAAAAGCTTTTGCACGCCGTGGAGAAAATTTGATCGTTATTGCACGTAGAGCAGAACTATTAGAAAATTTGAAAGGCGAGATTGCTAACATTTCGCCTGATTCAGACGTTATTGTAAAACCTTGTGATCTGTCGCGTAGCGAAAACGTTTTAGCGCTTTGGGATGACCTTAAAAGCTATGAGTTAAAGGCACTTATTAATAATGCAGGCTTTGGTGATTTTGGATTCATGGGCAATCATGATATTCAAAAAATGGTAAAAATGATAGATTTAAATGTAACTGCACTTGCGATACTTTCCAGTTTATTCGTGCGAGATTATAAATGTAAACAAACACAGTTGATAAATGTTTCCTCCGTGGGTGGATATTTTTTAGCGCCCGGAGTAGTACCATATTGTGGCACAAAATTTTTTGTAAGTGCTTTCACAGAGGGCTTATATCATGAGCTTGCACAGGATGTAGATGCTAAAATGCAGGCTAAAATCTTAGCGCCTGCTGCTACTAAAAGCGAGTTCTGCGATGTAGCTTCAGGTAAAAGCGGATTTGATTACGATGCTTCATTTGAAAAGTATCATAGCAGTGAACAGACCGCAGATTTTTTGCTCACCCTTTATGATAGCGATGCATGTGTTGGCGAGGTGGATTTAACTAGCTTTGAGTTTAAGCTCAGCGGGCCAAAATTTAATTACCTAGCTGCTGCCAAATAGTAGATAGGGATGGATTATATATAGAAATAGATACTCTTAATGAGCGTCTTAGCATCTATTTTGAATATATGTGTTTACATAGTGCTAATATAGGACTCAGGGTTTTATACAGGAAATAACTACTTGAAATTCCCTATCATTTAGGGTATAATTATAAAATAAGTTTTGATAAAGAATATTTTGTAAAATATATTTATAAATTATAATATTCTTAATACGTGTGTTGTGTTTGTACAGATCTTTTTTAAGAGAGCGGAGATTATAATCATGTTGAAGAAATTTGTATTGATGGCTGTTGCTTGTGCTTGTGTAGGTTCTTATACTGTTGCCGGTGCTCAAGGTACTCTTGCTGTAAAACCGAATCAACCTAAGTCTGTGGTAGTTGAACATGAAGCGCCAATGGTTGGCATGCCAAGCCCGTTTCATGAGTTTTCTACTGTAGATGAAGCGGCTAAATATATGAACATTACACCTCAAATGCCTAAGGTATTGCCTGTAGGTTTTAACATTGAATCTGTAAGTACTATTGATAAGGATGTATTGCAAGTGGTTTATGTTTACCAAGCTGGTGAAGATGCTACTCGTAATCAAGCTGCAGGCAAACGCATCGTGTATCGCGTATCTAATGAAATAAAAGAAGATATTAGCGGCGATTATAGCGATTTTCGTGTAACAGCTAATGAAAAAGTAAACGGCACAAAGGTTATTTTCAAAGGTGGCAATAAAATGGTATATCTCATAGGTTGGACCAAAGACGGCCAAACTCATGGGATGTATTTCGAACGCCCTATAACTCGCGACATGGCGAAAGCAATCGTTGCTAATACAGTAGCTCCAAAACAACATACAAAATAATATACAAATTAATATACAAGTCCAGGCCTAATGGGATAGGCATGCGAGTTGTGGTGAAGCGCTCGCATGGACACTGTAAGGGTTTTATATAGAACGGCTCCTCATATGAGGGGCCGTTTTTGTTGGTATGCAAAACTTTCATAATGAGAACCACTCTAATATACCGCTGCGGGTATACATATATATAAAGACTATTGATAAAATAGAAATATAGCTAATTTATGATAAAAGAAGGCAGGTGATGTATTGTATCGATTAATATTACAGCGTTTGGCGAGTATTATTGGTATTTTACTGGTCGTAACCATCGGTACATTTGTATTGATTAAACTATCTCCCATTGATCCCGTGGCGATGAAGTTTAATTTAGTAGGGGCTACACCTGATCCTGTATTAGTAGAACAGATACGAGAACAGTTGGGCCTCAATGACCCTTGGTGGCAGCAATATATACGCTGGCTAGGACAACTGGTGCGAGGCGACTTCGGTGAATCTATATTATATTCCCTGCCTGTTGCTACGCTTCTTGGTGGAGCGCTACCGAATACATTGGGACTCGTATCACTGGCGCTTTTGATGGGCGTAGTCGTAACGATACCGCTTGGCATGTTGTCGGCACGGTATCAAGACTCCTGGGGCGATCATGTGATTCGGCTATTTACGTTCTTCGCCTTGGCGATTCCGGGGTTCTGGGTAGGTCTCCTGCTATTATATTTATTCGGCGTGAAGCTACAGCTTGTATCGGTAACGAATACCAAGGGATTTACCGTGTATATACTGCCGGCCTTGACGATTGCTCTTTGGATTTGCGGCTTATACATTCGCCGTCTGCGCAATGCTATTCTGGAGGTTGAGAAACAGCCCTTTGTACAGGGGGCCAGAGCTCTCGGTCTGCCGGAGTGGATGGTATATTGTCGCTATATCTTCCCTCATGTAGGTCTTATGTTATTACCTATGATGGGCGTTACGATGGGGGCCATGTTAGGCGGCTCCGCGGTTATTGAAACGGTGTTCTCCATCAAAGGCATCGGCTATATGATGGTACAGGGCATAACCGCTCGTGATTATGTATTGATGCAGGGCTATATCATCTGGATTACATTGGTGTTCATCGTGATTAACATCATCATCGATGTATTGAGTATTTGGCTTAATCCAAAACGAAGGGCCGCTATACAAGGAGGCTCTTATGAATAGACGAAAGCCTTACGGCCTATATATCATGCTTGTACTGGCGGCATTGTGGATCGTATTTTTCCTCTGCGCTCCGTACATAGCGCCTTATAATCCGGAGGCGACGAATGTAGCCGATAGGTTGCAGGATATCAGCAGCACTCATTGGCTCGGAACTGATCAGTTGGGCCGCGATGTGTGGTCTCGCATTCTTTATGGCGGGAAGGCATCGCTGTGGATTGCTTTCACCATCATCGGCATCAGCGGAGCGATAGGCATCGTTATCGGTGGACTGGCGGGATTCTCTACGCCACGCGTCGACCGTTGGCTGTCTCGATTGATCGATTTGGTACTGGGATTTCCGAATATGGTTATCGCCATTGCTTTCATCGGCATCATGGGGCCAAGCATAACGAATGTGATCATTTCGCTGTGCATTACTAAATGGGCGGAATATGCGCGCATCACGAGGGGCCTCGTTCATATCGAACGCCATGCCGAGTATATTACCTTTGCTCGCATGTCCGGCGCTTCGAGGATTCGTATTTTATGGCGTTACATTCTGCCGAATGTGCTGCCGCCGCTATTAATTGTCATTATTCAACATTTAGGGGATGCCATCATTCTGGTGGCCAGTTTCTCGCTTATCGGTATCGGCGTGCAACCGCCTGATCCCGAATGGGGCTCAATCCTATTGAGCTCCCGCGATTTTCTGCAAACCGCGCCTTGGCTATTAATCTATCCGGGGCTTGCGATTTTTATTACCGTTGTTCTCTTTAACTATATTGGCGATGCGTTGCGTGATGCCCTCGATGTATCACGATGACCGCATACAATATGAATGTTTTTAGTGAAAGCCTCATCACAATGAGGTGTGAAAAGGAGTATTTATGAAACGTTGGTTATTAGCATGTGTATCCATGCTGTGTATGGTGGCTCTCTTGGTGGGCTGCGGCAATGATACGGCTAAACAAGGCAAGCATCTGAATGTCGGCCTATATTGGTTCGGTGAAACATTAGATCCGACGCATGAATGGGATGCGTGGACCTTGACACGTATCGGAGCAGGTGAAACCTTGGCTACGGTGACACCGGATATGAAATTTACCGGACAGTTAGCCGATTCTTGGGAAAACATCGATCCCACCACATGGAAATTCCATATCAGAGAAAATGTAAAATTCCATAACGGTACCGCGATGACACCCCAAAAGGTAAAAGAGTCCATCGAGTATACCATGAAACAAAGTCCTCGCTCTGCGAAGGCCGTTAAAATCGAATCTATTACCGTCGATGGTCAAAACTTGATCATTAAAACTACGGAACCTAACGGCTCCTTATTGTCCAGTTTAACTGAACCTGCCTTCGTTATCATGGATACAGCGGATCTCAAAGATGTGGCATCTAAACCGGTTCTTACAGGACCGTACAAAATCACTTCTTTCACAAAGGGTGAAAGCATCGAGTTAACGGCGTTCGCCGACTATTGGGGCGGCAAACCGGGCCTAGATTCTGTGACTGTAAAAGATATTGAAGACAATAATAAACGCGCCATGGCGTTGCAATCTAAAGATGTGGATGTCATTCAAAAGGTGGACTCCGCTAATCGCAGCTTGTTTAAAGACGGATTCAACATGCAAGACGTGTCCGGTGTTCGTGTAATGATGCTAAAAATTAATCATACGGAAGCATCTCCGCTACATGATAAAAATGTACGTTCCGCTGTGGCCCATATCATCAACTACGATACGATGGCAAAAGTTATCGGCGGCGGTGCATTGGCGGGTGGTGCTCCATTCCCTCCTTCCGCAAATTTGGGCTATGATGGGCTTTCAAATAAGGCAGTTACTGACCTTGCAAAAGCAAATGAATTATTGACCCAAGCGGGCTATGCGAAGAATGGCAACGGTATCTATGCAAAAGATGGTAAGGAATTGAAATTGACCCTCGCTATTTGGGGCAAAGATACTAGCATGTATGAAGAAATTCAACAAGAATTGAAACAGGCGGGCATCGCGGTAGAACTCAGAAAATTGCAAAGCCCTAATGAAGTGGATACCCTTGGTGTAGACGCATTTGATTTGGTGGAACGCAATGTGGTAACCATGTCCACAAACGATCCGTACTGGTTCCTCAGCTTGTTCTATAAATCCGGTTCTAAAGCCAATGTGGGCGGCTATAACAATCCTCAAGTGGATGCATTAATAGACAAGTTGGCAGTTACATTTGATCAAAATGAACGGACGAACGTGGCTAAACAAGTACAGTCCATTTTGCTCGATGATGTGGCTGACATCTATTTGTTGTACCCTGCTGCGAATGTGGTTTCCACATCCAAGGTTAAAAATGTGCCGGTGCATCCAATCGATTACTACTTATTAACAAAGGATTCTACTATTGAATAAATCTGATTGCATAGTATTTGACAATGTATCAATTACATACGGTGCGGAACAGGCCGTGCGCGATGTATCCTTTTCCGTGTGCACCGGTGAGGTATTTGCCATCGTTGGTGAAAGCGGTTCAGGAAAATCGACGTTGATTCGCGCCGCCTTCGGTATGCTGAAGAATGCTACCATAAGTGGTCAAATTTTGCTGAACGGTGCGGATATTACGACGTTGAGCGATAAGGACTGGCGACAAATGCGTGGCATGAGTATGTCGATGATCTTTCAGAATCCCGGTACCTATTTGAATCCGGCTCGTACCGTGGAGAACCATTTCAAAGACTTGTTGCGCGCCCATGATGAACCGTATGATGTGAATCGCGTACTGCATATGTTACAGCTCGTCCACTTGACGGAAGGGGAACGTATTCTACAATCCTATCCGTTCCAACTGAGCGGCGGTATGCAACAACGCTTGGCAATTGCATTGAGTCTGATTCTGAAACCGGACATTGTATTTGCTGATGAGCCGACCAGTGCTTTAGATATGCTGGTGCAATCGTCGGTATTGGACTTGCTGAAAGAAGTAACACAGGCCCTCGGAGCAACCGTGATTCTGGTGACCCATAACATCAAGGCAGCTGCTCGCATCGCGGACCGCATCGGTGTGATGAATAAGGGCTGCCTCGTTGAAATGGGCGTTACCGAAGAGGTAATGGCGCATCCTAAAGATGACTATACACGTATATTGTTGGATTCCGTGATGAAAGTGGTGTAATATGATACAAGCTGAGCATATATGTAAATATTATATGAACCATAATCACACGGTGCATGCTGTTGAGGATGTATTCTTTACCATTGCTGAATATGAGCGGGTAGGCATCGCCGGCGGTAGCGGTTCCGGTAAAAGTACACTCCTTAGACTCATGGCGATGCTAGAAAAACCTACATCGGGTACATTGCGACTCTTCGACGAAGATATATCACAGATTCAAAACCATACGGAAATATATCGCTCGCTGCAGATGATGTTTCAAAATCCGTTGGCGATCATTCCGCCGCGGATGAACTTGGAAGCCTTTCTGCTAGAGCCGTACATTAACTATGGTCTTATGGACATGGCTGAGGCGAAAGAAGATATTCGTAAATGGATTCAACATGTGGACTTACCGGGATCGATTATCCAGAAATACCCTCACGAAGTCAGCGGAGGTCAGTTGCAACGTGTTGTACTGGCACGAATCATGCTGATGAAGCCGAAACTGGTACTCTTTGATGAACCTACATCGGCCCTTGATGCGGTGAACCAGAAACTCGTACTCGACCTATTGCAAAAACTACATACAGAACAACCCTTCGCCTATGTATTTGTGAGCCATGACATCGGACTGCTACAAGCCGTAACAGATCGAATCCTGGTGATGAAAGACGGACAAATCGTGGAAAACATCGAGTCAACCCGACTGAAAGAAGCGGTACACCCGTATACACGAGCACTGGTGGAAGCGAGTGTGTAAAAACGAAAGAGCCCCTGTTTGGAACAGGGGCTCTTTAATTATCTTTCATAATCCTCCCTTACGATAAAAGAAATCACATGTTTTCTTTCAGAAAGAGGGGGTATTTATGACAGCAGTAAAGCATGAATGGCGTAAGCACGAAAAGGAATTGTATTGTCCAAAGCAGCAGGCGGTGCAGATTACGGTGCCGAGCATGAAGTTCCTCGTGCTGGATGGCGTGGGAAATCCTAATCATGCGGCTTTTGCCGATGATATAGAGACGCTATATTCGTTGTCCTATGGGATAAAGATGCTGCCGAAAAAGGGTGTGACGCCGGATGGGTACTTTGATTACACCGTGTATCCGTTGGAGGCGCTCTGGAAGCAGATTGAGCATACGGAGCAGTTTGATAAGAATAATCTGCAATATCGGGTGATGATCAGACAACCTGATTTTGTGACCCCTGACGTGTTGGAGGCGGCTATTATTAATGTGTCCAAGAAAAAATCGTTGCCTCGATTTAAGGATGTGCGGCTCGAATCGATAGAGGATGGGGATTGCGTACAGATATTGCATATCGGGCCTTATGATAATGAACCGGAATCGTTTATGAAAGTAGATGAATTATGTACTGCTCATAACTTGCAACGTGTTAACGACGAGTGGCATCGGGAAATATACCTGTCCGATGTACGAAAGGTGGAGCCCGCAAAATTGAAAACGGTGCTGCGCGTGCAAGTGAAAAAGGGATAGTATAAAGCTGTCATATTAAACTTAATCGGATTTATGAAGGAGGCGCCTTATGGATCTGAATAGTTTTTTCTTATTATTCCCGAGCATTTTTATGTTGCACGAATTTGAGGAGATTCTTTTATTTCCGAAATTTATGCGAAGAAATCCAAAACTACAACAGCAATTCTTAGAGGGCGCTTTTACACCGTTCAGATTTAATGCTATCGTCTGTCAGGAATTCATACTCCTGTTGATTGTACTGGGCTTGAGTATATATTTTGAAAGCTTCGACATTTATATCACTGTTATCATAGCGTATATATACCATGTGATTGGGCATATATTCCAAAGTATTTTCCTGCGACAGTATGTACCAGGTGTTCTTAGTGGCATCATCACGGCCAGTTATTGTGCTTGCCGGATCTATGATGCGGTATCGGCAAACTATTGGCTTTTAGCGTATTCGTTTATAACATTGCTGCTTATTCTTGTAAACATTGCGGTGAGTTTTAAAATATTACAGACGTTACAAAACCCATCTGATTAGACTGTGAATGGAAAGCTTTCACAGATATACAGACATACTGTTAAATAAAACAGCTCCTCCATGAGGGGCCGTTTTTTTGTATATAAAAAGGTCATCAACGGTGTGTTGATGACCTTTCGATAAGTAATATATTACTATTCAATTTCCGCTTTCAAATCGATAACGTGTTTACATGCCGTGCATCCCGGGCAGTCGCAGAATTCAGCGCCTTTTGCCTTAATGTCTTTAGCGTGTTGTAATAGATTAGCTGCGCCTTCTGCACCAAGAATTTGTGTACCAAGTTCAGAGCCTGCAAAGCCGATTGTTTCATCGATGAGTGCAATGTTTTGCTCCGCAACGGATACGAGTTGTTTTGTAAGTGCTTCTTGTTCAGGTTTGCCTTCTGCATTGATCCAAGATTGAGCGAATTCTTTTAATGTTGGATTGCTTGTAGGTGCATCTAATAAAGCTTGAACGAGTTTTTTTAATTGTGTATGTGTCATGATGGTCTCCTTTTATAAACTACTAACTATAAGAACAGTGCGCTAACTAGTATTATATGAGCACATGTTCCTTTTCTTGAGTTCATTATAGCACCTACAATAATTTTGAATAGTAGAATGATTTGCGATAGATACTATCAAATAGGATAGATTTGTGATGATTACAGAATAAATTTTTTGATACAATTTAATAATGAAAGCCGAATACCAATAATTGGCGCAATGTAGCTGTATTGAAAACATAGTTTTATTGATTTTGTAAAAGCTAGAATCAGATAGTTATAAACAAATTGGAATTTGTAAGTGAGGTGAGTTTCTTTGAAAGCGTATATTAGGCGTTTAGAAACAGAGTTTTCCTTGATAGAAAATGGCTTCAAAGAGGAAGAAAGACGAGCCTTGGTCGATTATAAATCTAATGATACTGAATATATCAAGGAGTTAGCATTTTTAGCCTATAAATCTGATATCTATCAAGTAAGAATGTACGGTGTATTTCTTTTTGGATACTTATCAGATCAAAAAGATATTTTGGTATTTATGAGAGATGAAGTGTCTGAAGATGATAATTGGAGAGTTCAGGAAGTATTAGCAAAGGCATTTGATGAATTTTGCAGAAAGACAGGGTATGAAAAAGCTCTTCCAATTATTGATGAATGGTTAGATAATCATAATCCAAATACGAGGAGAGCCGTTACAGAGGGATTAAGAATATGGACAAGTAGGCCATATTTCAAAGACAACCCTAATGAAGCTATTAGACGAATTGCTGCACTAAAAGAAGATACCAGTGAATATGTCAGAAAATCGGTAGGCAATGCTTTAAGGGATATTAGCAAAAAATTTCCTGAATTAATTAGAGCTGAACTCAATAATTGGAAATTAGACAGCAAAGAAATAAATCAAGTGTACAAATTGGCGAGTAAATTTATTAGCTGACAAATTTAAGTTTATCTGATTAATGCAATTGTAAACTATGGAGGTAGTAATGAATAAGATCACTTGCATATGCTTAGGCGTTAGAGACATGGAACGATCAATAAAGTTTTATAGAGACGGTTTGGGATATAAGACTGACTGTAAAGAAAATAATCCGCCAGTAATATTTTTCAATACAGCAGGGACAAAATTTGAACTATTTCCTTTGGAACAATTAGCAAAAGATATTGATGAAAGCAATCCTCCAACGGGAAATGGATTTGCTGGAATTACATTAGCTTATAATGTTGAACATAAAGAAGATGTTGATAGTGTCATTGAATTAGTACGAAATGCTGGGGGAAGAATTGTAAAAGAACCACAAGATATTTTTTGGGGTGGTTATCATGCATATTTTGCTGATCCAGATGGATATTACTGGGAAGTTGCATGGGGTCCAAACTTTAAGTTTGATGAAAAGGGATTATTGAAATTTTAGTAGTTAATCTTGCTCAGGCGTGTCTTCGGCATCAGCTTATTATAGACTTAGAATCATGCTGTAACTAGTATTATATAGGCATTTGTTCTTTTATTGATATAATTTACTTAATACATGTTGTTTGTTTATAGGGGAATGTATCATGAAAAAGATTATATGTGCACTGGCCACGTTAGCTTTCATAGGTTCTATTAATATTGTCTCCGCAGATGACTTGATACGGTTTCGACTTAATGGCAATTCTATTTATGATCAGCCTTATGGCGATCGAAATGAGTTTCCATGTCCCGATGGGCTTGGTAGTTGTACTATGACTGATATAGATTATAAAAGTATTCGTAAGGGGCAGGCAATAGAGGTGTTTGATACTGTGTATGAGGCTAAACAGCATTTGAACTTTAATCCTCAGTTGCCGATGGGGGTAGAGGGACTCCGCCCTATACATGTAGCCATTGTGGATTATGATGTGCTACAGGTGGTGTATGCCTATCATGAGCTTTTAAAAGGAACATATTTTGACCGTGTAGATGATATGCCGCAGTATATTAAATACCGAGTATCTACCGTATCAGGTAATATCGCAGGTGACTATAAGGATTATGTACCTCAGAAAACAGAGATTATAAATGGGATGACGATAACCTATCGAATGGTAGATGACGCTGTTTACTTAGCATCTTGGGAACATGAAGGACAAAATCATGTGTTCTTATTTAATGAGCCAGTTTCTGTTGAGCGTGCTAGAGAAATGATTAACAGTGTAGGTACTAATTAAGTTTATTGCTGTACTATCTTTTTAAGCCTGATTAGCTTATAATATACATATAAAGAGAGCCCATTAACGTGATTAGGGCGTTAGGCTCATCTAAAACTGAACAAAATTATGATGACGCCTAACGTGTTAGAGGACTGCACTCCTCTATACGTTAGGCGTTTATCGTTGTACTACTTAACTAGTGCAATGATAGTGACTACTGATAACAGAACTATGATAATTACATAGGTAACTTCATGATTTGTCATAGTATCACCTCCTCGCGGAGATGAACCTAACTCACGTCAACAGACTCTCTTCGTAATAAGTATAGCAAAATACTCTTTACACAAATAGCGATATACAGTCCTCTTTGGTGTGCTTCATATTAAAAATAACGGAGCTTATATGAACGCAGATAATTATAAGATTTCAACGTTGCCATATATAGAAAATGCTAGCAATGAGATAATGGAAAAGTACAATATAAAAGCGCAATATGAAACAGAACCGCCTCATGGAGATGCTATATATTCTATTTCTATAAAGGGGAAAGCATTGCCGTTTTGGATTTATGGTAGGGATGTTACTTTCATAGGTAGTAGTATGGTTATGGTAGAGTCTGTAAGATGCAAGACCTGGGATCCTATTGAAACCATCATTATTGATTTAGAGAATGATGTGTATGCTAGTTTAAAGGAATGGTATACAGATATTTCATTTGTTAATAATCGAATAGAACTTACTAATCAAGTTGTAAAAATGGATAAGAGAATACTAAATAATTTTGAGCATTTAGAGTGGATAAGCTTTTTAGATTGATTGCGTAGAGGTATGCTTTTGGATAGATACTTTCAAATAAAATAGCTGCCACAAATACGAAATAGACATCGTAATTTATGACAGCTGTTTTGGCAGTACATGGTCAATCTTATAGTGTAATTATTTAGTTATATTCTATTTTTTAAAAGCCTCACCGATGGAATAAATTCCGTCAAATAAGAAACCGAAGGCGATGAAATAGATAAATGCTTCACCAAAAGCGATCGGCTCGAATATAAGTAATAGGCCTAATAGTAAAAGAATTAGTGCAAGCCATTTTGCATTACGTCCCATGAGTGATACCATGCTGTCGGACTTTCTTGATTTAATGAAAATAAAGATGGCTTCAATTACCATCCAGATGCCGATTGTGATTGGGAGTACTAATGGTAGGAATGCAAATCCGCCGCATATTAAATAGATACCGAATAGTGCATTGATCATGCCGTCGATAAGATACCAGCCGCTACGTAATTCAGCCGGTAACATAAAATAATTTATAATGGAGCTGACTGCATTAACAAAAAAGATAATAGAAAATAGCCAGGCAAAAGCTATGAGATTTGTAAAGGGGTTTAATAGTAAGAATATCCCCAGGATAATGCTTACAATACCCGATAAAATAAAGAAAAATTTGCTTGAACCACTCATAATAATTCCTCCAATCATTGATACTGAGTATTTACATTATGCGTGAAATCATGGGGAATGTCAAATTGTAACGATAAAACTGTGTTTTCACAAAACTCACATGTCCATCCTGTTGACACAGTTCTATAGAATGCCGTATAATACCTTTATATCTTAAAACGAGCTATGAATGGGTATAAAGGTTTACAGGTCCTGCTTTCAGAGAGTTGCCGGTTGGTGCGAGGCAATAGAGGTTGTACGCTGACACTCTCCCGTGAGCTTTGGTGGCGAATGCAGCAGTAGTCATCGACGGTGGTTCCGTTATACCCGCAACGAGTCCCAATTAGGGTGGTACCGTGTTATGAATATAACGCCCCTTTGAGCAACGACAGTTGTTCTGAGGGGCTTTTTTTTATTGTAAAAGTCTAGTAAAATTACTGATTTGATGTATCTGTGTTGGCATTAGCCGAATAGTGTTGAAATTGGCGGTTTTACTAAACTTTCACAATGGATAGATATAATACATCGTTATGTTTTATTAGTACAGAAAAGGTGAAGATTATGGATCAAAATCGCGTATATTTCTTCGATACAACCCTTCGTGATGGGGAACAAACACCAGGTGTATCTTTACAAACTCCTGAAAAAATTGAAATTGCGAAAGGCCTAGTACGCCTCGGCATCGACGTAATCGAGGCTGGCTTCCCAGCTGCATCCCCTGGAGATTTTGAAGCGGTACAAACGATTGCTCGCGAGGTTAAAGGCACAACAATTTGTGGCTTGGCCCGTGCCAACGAAAAGGACGTGCAAAAGGTGGCTGATGCGTTGAAAGATGCAGAGCGCAGCCGCTTGCATGTGTTTATCGCTACATCCGAAATCCACATGAAATATAAATTGAAAATGACTCGTCAAGAGGTATTGGATCGCGTTAAATCTATCTTGGAATTTGCAAAAGGCAAATTCGATGAAATTGAGTTCTCTGGTGAAGATGCGGCTCGTACAGACTTAGATTTCTTGTGTGAAGTATTCGGCGTGGCTATCGCTGGTGGCGCTACAATTATTAATGTACCAGATACTGTGGGGTACATGAACCCTAACGAATTTGGTGATAAAATCCGCTATATTAAAGAACATACACCAGGTATTGAAAATGCCATCATTTCCGTTCACTGTCATGATGATTTAGGCCTTGCCAATGCGAATACATTAGCTGCTATTAAAGCAGGTGCACGTCAAGTAGAAGGCACAATTAATGGCCTAGGTGAACGTGCAGGCAATGTAGCAATTGAAGAGGTTGTTATGGCTCTTAAAACACGCCATGATTATTTCGATGACCTTCAAGTGAATATTGATACAAAACAATTTACGAAAGTATCTAAACTTGTGAGCCGTTTAACAGGTGTTGTAGTTCCTCCAAATAAACCAATCGTAGGTTCTAACGCCTTTGCTCATGAGTCTGGTATTCACCAACATGGTATGATGAGCAACCCTGAAACGTATGAAATCATGACGCCTGAGTCTGTAGGTGCTGAAAAAACAGACCTCGTATTAGGTAAACACTCTGGCCGTCATGCCTTTGCCGATCATTTGACAAAACTTGGCTTCCAATCTTTCACAGAAGAGAAAATCAACGACCTCTTCGGTAAATTCAAAGAATTGGCGGACCGCAAAAAACAAGTATACGATGATGATATCGTAGCCCTTGTAGTAGATAATCTTCACCACAAAAAAGCATTTGAACTCGTGGCTCAATACTATAAATTGGGTGAAAAAGGCTATGCCTATGCTGATGTTCGTCTCATGACTCCGGAAGGTGAAAAAGCTGATGCTGCCGTTGGTGATGGTCCAGTAGACGCATCCCTTAAAGCGGTTGAACGTGTGGTCGGCTTGCCAATCAGCTTGAAAGATTACCAAATCCGCGCTATCACAGCTGGTAAAGATGCCCTTGGGGAAGCAACTCTCAAGGTAGAATATAACGGTCGCTTGTATCATGGACGTGGTATCAGCACCGATATCGTTAAATCAAGTGTAAATGCATATATTAATGCAGTAAACTCAGTATTCCTAGCTATGGAGCTAGAACAACAGGAGGAAGAATAATATGGGTATGACCATTACTGAAAAGAATATGGCTCGCCACGCGGGTCTTGATGTTGTAAAGCCAGGCCAAATCATCGAGTGTCATTTGGACGCGGTATTGATGAACGACATCACATTCCCACCGGCTCGCAAAGAGTTCTTAAAAATCGGCAAACCTGTATTTGATCGTCATAAAATCTACTTGGTGCCTGACCACTTTACGCCAAATAAAGATATTCAATCCGCTACACAAGCGAAAGTAATGCGCGATTTCGTACGCGAACATGGCATTACGAACTACTTTGAAGTAGGTAGAATGGGTATCGAGCACGTTATTTTGCCAGAGAAAGGGCTTATCGGTCCTGGTGAAATGATGATCGGTGCTGACTCCCATACTTGTACATATGGTGCGGTGAATGCATTCTCCACAGGCGTAGGCTCCACTGATGCAGGCGTCGCTATGGCGGAAGGTAAAACTTGGTTCAAAGTGCCTGAAACCATTAAGGTTGAGCTTATCGGCAAACCTAATAAATGGGTAACGGGGAAAGATGTAATTCTTGACTTGATTGGTCAAATCGGTGTAGACGGCGCTCGTTACATGGCTCTTGAATTCGCCGGCGAAGGCGTACAACATATGACTATGGCTGATCGCCTTACAATTTGTAACATGGCTATCGAAGCGGGCGGTAAATGTGGCGTATTCCCTTACGATGCAATTACTGAAGAATACATCAAAGGTCGCGTAAATCGCCCTGTTGAGCCAATCACTCCAGATGCTGATGCGGTATATGCCCAAACTATTACAATTGACTTGTCCAAATTACAACCAGTTGTAGCATTCCCACATTTGCCATCCAACACACATTACATCAACGAAATCGACAAAGATATTAAAATCGACCAAGTTATCATCGGCTCTTGTACAAATGGCCGTTACGAAGACTTGGTGGCAGCTGCAGAGATCTTCAAAGGTCGAAAAGTAGCTCCATTCGTTCGTTGTATCGTAATCCCTGGGTCCCAAGATGTATACGACCAAGCTATGAAAGATGGTTTGTTAGACATCTTTATTCAAGCTGATTGCGCTGTGTCCACGCCAACATGTGGTCCTTGTCTAGGCGGTTATATGGGTATCATGGCTGCAGGGGAGCGCACCGTCTCCACAACAAACCGTAACTTCCGTGGTCGTATGGGGCACGTTGATTCTGAAGTATATTTGGCAAGCCCTTATGTGGCGGCAGCAAGTGCTGTATTAGGCCGCATTGCAGGCCCTGAGGAGGTTTAATATGGATTTTGAAAGCAAGAAAATCTGGCGCTACGGCGACGATGTAGATACAGACGTAATCATTCCGGCTCGTTACTTGGCGATTGCTGATTGGAACGAATTGGCTGAACATGCGATGGAAGATATTGATACAACATTTGCTCCTAATGTGAAAGCCGGCGAAATCATGGTAGCTGGTAAAAATTTTGGTTGTGGTTCTTCTCGTGAACATGCACCGGGCGTTATTAAAGCCAAAGGCGTGCCTGTTATCATAGCACACTCCTTTGCACGTATCTTCTTCCGTAATGCTATCAACATCGGTTTACCAGTTGTGGAAATCGGTGAACAAGTTGATCGTATCGATGCAGGCGATGCTATAGGCGTAGACTTGTCTAAAGGTATCGTGTACAACTTGACGAAAAACGAACAATACCAAGGGACTGAATTGCCACAATTCATTCAAGACATTGCGGCAGCCGGTGGTCTTGTAAGTTTTGCTAAAAACCGTAAGTAGCAGAATGAAACGAAACACGTATCTCAAGCCTCCAAAGCGAGCTAAGTCGGTTTCGACACGTGTTTCGTTTCCAACGATTCTACTTTTGTGTAGCAAAACTTAAAATTCCTCTAGCTAACAATATCTTGAATGGATTTGTGGCAGAGGGGGAGTGAGGAGCGAGCTAAGTCAGTCTTAAGGGATATGCCAGCTCTTGTCCCATTAAGTTCTATTGCGATTTCTTCGCAAAGGGCACTGAGGGAGAGCATGAGGTTTGCAATCTTTAACTATATATTGGAGAGGTAAGATGAGTGGAAAGAATATTGTATTGATTCCTGGTGATGGTATCGGTACTGAGATTATTACAGCAGCGAAGGCTGTGTGCGATGTGGCTTTTGAGAAAGCCAGTGTAAAGGTTAATTGGATCGATAAAAAAGCGGGCGGTGAGTCTATTGATGCGTATGGCGTGCCGTTGACTGAGGATACTATCGAGGCTTGTAAAAATGCTGATGCTGTATTGCTTGGCGCTGTTGGCGGTCCTAAATGGGATAATGTAGATCCGTCTATCCGTCCTGAAAAGGCAATCTTAGGCCTTCGCAAGGAGCTTGGTTTGTTCTGCAACTTGCGTCCTGTGAAAATCTATCCATCTTTGCAAGAGTATTCTCCGCTTAAAAAGGAGCTCGTACAAGATGTAGATTTCGTCATCGTTCGTGAGTTGACTGGTGGTATTTACTTTGGTGAACGGGAAGAGGCACAAGGTGAAGGTGCTAACGAGTTCGCTTGGGATAAAGAAACATACAGCCGTTACGAAGTAGAGCGCATCATGGACATCGCCATGGAAACAGCTCGCAAACGTAACAAAAAGGTCGTATCCGTAGATAAAGCAAACGTATTGGCGTCTTCTCGTTTGTGGCGTAAAATCGCGCAAGAGAAGGCGGCTGCTAATCCAGACATCGCAACAGATTACTTCTATGTAGATAACACAGCGATGCAACTCGTTGTAAATCCTGCACAATTTGACGTTATCGTTACGACAAACTTGTTCGGCGATATCTTGTCCGATGAAGGCGCTGTAATCTCCGGTTCTATCGGGCTTTTACCATCTGCATCCATGGGTACAGGCACAGCATTGTATGAGCCAATCCACGGTTCCGCACCAGACATCATGGGCCAAAATTTGGCGAACCCATTGGGCACAATCTTGTCTGCAGCTATGATGTGCCGTCATTCCCTTGATTTACCTCAAGTGGCTGATGCTATTGAACGTGCTGTGGAACAAGTGCTCGTTGATGGTTACCGTACAGGAGATATCTATCGCGAAGGTTTAAAACGAGTTGGTACCACAGAAATGGCACAAGCCGTAATTGAACGTTTATAAAAGCAATGAATTAAGATTCCTCAAATTTATTAACGTGAGTTACGTCATTTTCAAAATCGTATCATAAGTGTTAAAATACAGATATTATAATATATTTGTCTAATTAAATAAGAGAGGGTTGTAAGGCCCTCTCTTTTTTGTGGGACGCCTAGCGGTATGTGTAGTTGCTCTTCATATATTAGAGTGCTATATTGGTAGATGTGTGGGAAGATAGTCCTTAAGGAGGCCTTTATGAATTCTTCGATGTATCGAAATTTAACCATTACTGCTTTATTGATGGCATTAGCCATTATGATTCCTATTGTAATGCCTTTGAAAGTTGTGATTCCACCGGCATCGTATACATTGGCGAGTCATGTTCCTATATTCCTGTCCATGTTCTTATCTCGTAAGATGGCAGCTTGTGTCGTGATAGGTTCTACGCTCGGCTTCTTTGTAGCAGGCTTCCCAATTGTTATCGTTATGCGTGCTGCATCTCATATCATCTTTGCCTTGATGGGGGCTTACTATATTAAACATCATCCAGGCGTATTAACAGGGGCTCTATCCTTTGTTGCGTTTAACCTTGCTTGTGCGATCGTTCACGCTATTGGTGAGGTACTAGCATGCCTATTGTTCTACACTACAACTACGATGCCAAACATTGATCTCATCTACGTTGTATTTGTTCTTGTAGGCGGCGGCACCATCGTTCATAGTTTGGTTGATGGATATATTGCATTATATATCTATAAAGCTATCCCTGGACTATCTAAATCGGGTAATAAATAATCATATAATTACATATACTCTTAACCACTCATGGGAAATCGATGTGTACTAATGTACGGCATGTGATTACCTATGAGTGGTTTTTATAATAATTCTCAAATCTGTACCTACAGGTACAGACTTCATTATGTGATGTCCGTATAATAGAACCATAGTTAATGACCGATTTGTGTTGTATCTATTGATACAACATGGGGCCATATATTGGGTAATACCGGTGAAAGTTGCTTCTCTCATCTGTGGGCCTTGATAGACTCATTAAAAGATATGAGGTGAGTATATTTACTTTCACAGAACATGGAGGTTATCATGAGAAAGCACATTAAAAACAACGTATCATGGGTTGGTAAAATCGACTGGGAATTGCAAGAGTTTCACGGTTCTGATTACACCATTAATAATGGGTCTAGCCAAAATGCCTATTTGATTGAAGAGGAGAAGACGGTCCTCATCGATACTGTATGGAAACCTCATTCCTCTGAGTTCATCGATAATTTGGAATCTGAAATTGATTTGAATGCGATTGATTTTATCGTATGTAACCACGGCGAAGTGGATCACAGCGGTTCCTTGCCTGCATTGATGGAAAAAATCCCTAATACGCCTATTTATTGTACGGAAAATGCTGTTAAGTCCTTGGTTGGTCAATATCATCACCCTGAATGGAACTTTAGAACCGTTAAAACAGGGGATTCCGTAGATATTGGAAACGGAAAGTCCTTGGTGTTCGTAGAAATGCGCATGCTCCACTGGCCTGATTCCATGGCGACTTATATGACAGGGGATAATATCTTGTTCTCTAACGATGCATTTGGTCAACATTTTGCCGTAGAGGAATTGTGGGCCGACAAGGCCGATCAATGCCGTCTATGGGAAGAGGCAATGAAGTATTACGCTAATATCTTGAATCCGTTTTCTCCATTGGTAAAAGCTAAAGTTGAAGAAATTCAAAAGCTTAACTTGCCAATCGATATCATCGCTACGAGTCATGGAGCGATTTGGCGTGAAAATCCAATGCAAATCGTAGAAAAATACTATGAGTGGTCGCAAGCGTACCAAGAGGATCAAATCACAATAGTATACGACACTATGTGGGATGGTACCAAGAAATTAGCCCATAAGATTGCTGAAGAAATTGCGAAACAGTCACCTGATACACGTGTTAAGATTTTCAATATTAGTAAAACCAATAAAAATGACATCATGACGGAAGTCTTTAAGTCTAAAGCTATTGCTGTAGGGTCTCCAACAGTAGGTAATAGCGTATTATCTTCCGTAGCTGGTTGGCTCGATTTCTTGCGTGAGTTGAAATTTAAAAATAAAAAGGCTGCTGTATTCGGTACCTATGGTTGGTCTGGTGAATCTACAAAGGTACTCCGTGAAGAGTTGACTAAATATGGATTCTCTGTAGTAGAACCGGAAATTAAATGCAACTGGAACCCAGAAGAATCCGATTTTAATAAAGCAGAAGCACTTGTAAGTGCATTATTAGCATAATTACATATAATAAAGAAAGATTCTTGTTATAAAACCCCTATTTTTGATATGTACCCCCTTTACTGGATAATCAGTAAAAGGGGTATTTTCATGAAGAATAGGGGCCTTCTTTTTTTAAACATATACATAAAATACTAGTCAATATAAATTGTATTTGTCATGTTTATTCTCATAACATTCTCGTTAGCGTTTTTTGGGGCACCGATTTGCATTGATAGATACTGGCGCTATAGAAATATAAAATTATAATAAAATGTTAAGTTGTTGATTAAATATACAGAACAGTTTAATTCACATATAATTCATGAATTAAGTGTGAATGTGAATTAATGAGGATATAAGGTATATTTTGCGTACTTATAAGGTGGTTATTTATTTATAAGTTATACAGTTTGTTATATGAGAAAAGTTTACAAAGTTGCGAAAAATTTAACTCATAAGGGGAAATAATGAGTAAAATTTATTTCCCTGTAAAGCTAGGAATAAAGCGGATTTTGATAGGTATAAAGACTTGGTAATTTGGTTTGTGTTAGAAAAAAGGGTTGTGTATATCGTAAAACTTTGATATGCTATGCGGGTAATCGACAATATAAATTTTTCTTAAACTGATTAGGGGTATTTCTTTATGCTAATTTAGAATATGCGCCTGTTCAGACCGAGGTGAGAGACGGAACATAGAGAGAATGAAAAATTGTATTGTAATTTGGATAATTTTTTAATTTAGTGAGGGTGTAAGATGAGAGAAATGAAACATTCCAAAAAATTAGCATTTGCTGTATTGGCTGCTGTCACTGCTGTTGGTGCGAATGTTAATCCAGTAGACGCTGCTTCTGTTGTAATGGACAACACTAATGTTGTTACAGGTGCTAATAATGCAGTTGCGTATGGTAGTGGTAATACTGTAAAAGAATCTGATGCAAACTTCCGTGATCGTGATTATGAAAATGAGCCAGATGATGCTACAAAGAGAACTGGTGACTGGAAAAGTAATTCTGTCGCTATAGGTGTTAACAATACTGCAGCAGGTACCTCTGCATTAGCAATGGGGAATTCTTCCAAAGCGTTGATGAATGAATCTATTGCTATTGGTCATTCTGCTGAAGCACAACGTACATGGTCTACCGCTATTGGTACTCGTGCAAAGGCTTCCGAAGTTCGCTCACAAGCTATTGGCTATGAAGCACTAGCGTCTGGCTATAAATCTAATGCGATTGGTTCTAGCGCACAAGCAACTAATAATCATTCTGTTGCTATGGGTTCCTCTGCCCTTGCATCTGGTGATCATGCTCAAGCATTTGGCGCTGGTGCACAGGCAACTAATGTGCGTTCTAATGCATTTGGTTCTGATGCGAGTGCTACAGCTGACTACGCTATGGCGATCGGTGATCATGCAAATGCAACACATTTAAACTCTATCGCATTAGGCACAGGTTCTACTACAAGTGAAGCTACAGCTCAAAGTAGTGCAACCATCGCTGGTCATACCTTTGGTGGCTTTGCTGGCGTAGGTTCTGCAGCTAATGGTTCCGTGTCTGTAGGTAAAGCTGGTGCTGAACGTCAAATTAAAAATGTTGCGGCTGGAGAAATCTCCGCTACTTCTACAGATGCTGTAAACGGTAGCCAATTATATTCCGTAGCTAATGATTTACAAACACAAATCAACAATTCCACACCTGGCCAAATTAATAATAATATTAAGAACTTGACTAGTCGTGTTGGTACTGTTGAAAGACGCGTTAATAAAGTAGGTGCAGGTTCTGCTGCATTGGCTGCATTGCATCCATTGGACTTCAACCCAGATGACAAATGGACAATTGCTGCTGGTTATGGTCACTACCATAATGCTAACTCCGCTGCATTGGGCGCATTCTACCGACCTAACGAAGATACAATGTTCTCCGTTGGTGGCACTGTAGGTACTGGCGAAACTCAATTGAACGCAGGTGTATCCATCCGTCTTGGTAAACGTTCCCCTGAATCCCGTTCCCGCGTAGCTATGGGGCGTGAAATTGCTGAATTGAACGCACGTCTTCAAGATATGGAAAACAAATATAATAACTTGTTACAAATCTTGACTCCACATGCAATTGATCCAAGCAAAACTGCTGAATTCCCAGACGTTCCTCGCAACCACTGGGCTTACCAATATATTAGCCAATTGGCTGGTAATGGTATCCTTGTTGGCTACCCTGATGGCACATTCAAAGGCGATGTTAAGATGACTCGTTACGAATTCGCTACAATGTTGTATCGTGCACTTCAAAATGGTGCTCCTATTGACGAAAACATGAAACGTGCATTGAATGAATTCGGTCCTGAATTACAAAATATTCGTCTTAACCACTTCCGTGTTGATCGTATTTCTGGTGATGATAACGATCGTCATAAAACTGAACGTGTTCGCGTTAACAACGAACCTAAAAACGAACGTGACGTATACGGTTCCCGTATATACAATAATCAATAGGGTTAACTTTCTCTAGAGATTGTAAAAGCTCAAAACAGG
The DNA here is from genome assembly GCF_042850485.1 of Veillonella parvula. Lineage (GTDB taxonomy): Bacteria > Bacillota > Negativicutes > Veillonellales > Veillonellaceae > Veillonella > Veillonella parvula_Q. The sequence continues at coordinate 147,346 of NZ_AP031417.1, forward strand.
ATGTATCTTTTGATACATCCTGTTTTTTTGTCTAAATCTTTTTGTTTGTGGTATTGTGCTTATTTTATAAAAATACGTCAATCACGGTTAGAGAGAATAGAGTTTTTGATTGAGATTTTAATTGTATTGTGTTTATTTTTATACAAACACTCTTTCGGTTGAGAATTTGGATCTTTAATTTATTTGATACTTAGTATGGCTGAGGGTTGTTGTATATATTACATTATTGCATATAAGATTTCCTTTATAGATATTATGATTTCATATAATGTTTATGTAAATATATTGCAAATAAATACATATAGGTGTATAATTACTTTCACAAAGTGAATTAATATTCGTAGTTTGTGAATAAAAATATAGATATGAGGGAAAGACCATGAAAGAATTTAGACAATTAACAGTTGCAGATACAGCAGAATATCATAAGGTACTAATCGACGGTTACGCAGCTATAAAAGACTATCCCATTAGCTTCGATGCCATTGATTTTACGGAAGAGGAATCTAAGGAATGGATTGAGAATTATCCTGTATACGGCTTGTATATTGATGGGCAATTAGTTAGTTCTATTACGTTTTGTATGCCTTGGGTGAAATACTCAACGCCGGATAAATATCCGCATATTGCTCATTTTGTAACGGCACCAGCTTTCAAAGGCAAAGGATATGCACGGGAAGTCTTGGGCTATGCAGAGGAGCTTTTAAAAGAACAGTTTAAAACACATATTGTTACATTAGGAACGGCTAAGGAGCATCCGTGGTTGCCTAAAATGTATGAATCCTTTGGGTTTACGGCGTATGATAAGGTTCATTTTAGAGGAAAACAGCATACAACTATATTATTTAAGAAAGAATTAAATTAATTAAGAAAGCGTTATATTAATTACGTAAATTACCTTGTACTCTATTTGAGTGTTTTATGCTCTGATCGCAGATCAGGGACATTCACTAAATTTAGATACAAGGTATTTTTTTTTGTAAGATTATGACTATTCAGTATATAATATATACATATAACGTATCTTTATGGTTATATGTGTTATGGATGATTTGTAGAAAGGATGTGTCCATATGTTGATTTTGTCAGGTATTTTAGTGATGGTCATCGGTCTGATGCTGCGCTTTAATGCCTTGTTAGTTGTCGTAGCCGCAGGTTTTGTAACGGGCCTTGCAGGTGGTCTCAGTATCAACGATATCGTTGGTGCCATTGGGGAGGCTTTCGTTAAAAATCGTTATATGTCATTATTTATTTTGATATTACCTGTTATTGGACTTATGGAACGTCACGGCTTACGTGAACGGGCAGAAATTTTGATTGGCAAGATCAACGCTGCTACGGCAGGGCGTATCTTTATGATTTATTTATTTGTGCGCCAAGTAACAGTAGCTTTTGGTATTAACATGTCTGGTATGGTTGCCATGGTTCGTCCATTAATCGCTCCCATGAGTGAAGCTGCGGTAGCTCAAGGTCGTCCAGTATCTCAACGTACACTTGATAAGGTGCGTGGTGTAGCTGCTTCTGCAGATAATATAGGTAACTTCTTTGGTCAAAACTTATTCCTTGCTGCTGGTGGGTTATTACTCATCAAAGGCGTTATGGAACAATTAGGTTATTCTGTAGAGTTAACAGATATGGTATTGTACGGATTGCCAACTGCTATTTGTGCATATATTGTTAACTTCATTCGCTTTATTATCTTTGATAAAACAATTCAAGCCTCTGTAGCTCGTGATGAAGCGGATATGAAAGCTGGTAAATTAGTACCTAATGAGTTAAATATTCTTGTTACACCAGAAGAATTTAAGAAGGAGGCTGAATAATATGTTAGAAATACTCTATAAAATGCAGCCCTTAGATTATGTATATCTTCTCGTAGGGATTATTCTATTTATCTTTGCTATTCAATCATTTTTAGATAAAGAACATAAATATCGCATTGGTACAGGCTTATTTTGGCTCTTATATAGCATATCCTTTATCTTTGGTTCTTATCTCTCCAAGGAAATTAATGGCTGGCTTGTAATTGCTATGGCAGCTATCGTATTAGTAAAACAACTCGGCAAAGGCCATTACTTTGAATCTCCTATCGAATTCAAAAAAGGCGAAGCTGTTCGTATTGGTAATGTTATCTTCGTACCAGCGTTACTTGTTGGTATTATTACATTCTTCATTGGTTTCTTTACTAAGTTAGGAGCTCTTGTTGGTCTAGGTATTGCCGCAATCATTGCTATGTGTGCTGCTCTTTATATTACAAAGGGCGAACTTAACCAAGGTTTCCATGAAGGCCGTCGACTTATCGATGCTATCAGTTGGACTGCTATTTTGTCCCAGTTATTAGCGGCTCTTGGGTATCTATTTAATTTGGCTGGCGTTGGTAAACTTATCTCCAGTGCAGTCGCAAGTGTAGTACCAGCAGATAATGTATTCCTCGTTGTTGTGGCTTACTGCATCGGTATGGTTATCTTTACAATGATTATGGGTAACGCGTTTGCCGCATTTGCGATGATTACAAGTGCCATCGGTATCCCAATGCTCGTTGTAGCTCATGGTGCTAACCCAGCAGCTGTCGGTGCTATTGCAATGCTTGCTGGCTATTGCGGTACTTTGATGACACCTATGGCGGCCAACTTTAATATTGTACCGGTAGCACTCCTTGAAATGCGCGATCAATACGGCGTTATTAAAGCACAACTTCCAATTGCATTAATCATGCTCGTATTGAATATTCTATTAATGTATTACTTTATTTAACCCTTTTCTGTGAAAGCACGATATGCTTATGAAACTATATGATATATCTTCTAAGGTTATATATCATGTTTAATTGTTCTAATGCACCATAAGATATCGTTATGAGGTAGTGTGATGAAAACAATTTTGATTACCGGTTTTGATCCATTTGGCGGTGAACCTATTAATCCGGCTTGGGAAGCGGTCAAAACAATGGATGGTTATACTGATGGTGATTACAAGGTAGTGACACAAATGGTTCCTACCATTCGTTATAAATCTGTTGATACTGTAAAAGCAGCCGCTGAACAGTGCCAACCAGATTTTATCCTGTGTGTAGGTCAAGCAGGTGGTCGTCCTGATATTACAGTGGAACGCGTTGCTATTAACTGCGACGATTTTCGCATCCCAGATAATGGGGGCAATCAACCGGAAGATGAACCTGTTGTAGTTGATGGCCCTAGTGCCTATTTTGCGACATTGCCCATAAAAAATATCGTCAATGCGTTACATCAAAACGGTATTCCTGCTAAGGTTTCCAATACAGCGGGTACCTTCGTATGCAATCATTTGATGTATGGTGTATGTCACTATGCTGCGCAAAAGGGCAATATTAAGGCGGGCTTTATGCACATCCCATACTTGCCATCCCAAGTGGTGGATAAACCAAATCAACCAAGCATGGCTGTTGAAACTGTACGTGCCACATTGGAAACCATCGTTCATGTATTAGCTCATGGTGAAAGTTACAAGGCACAAGATATTAACTATACAACACCTCACGAATAAAAATCTTACCAATACTAGTGTTTATTCAATACACATAATGTTTACTTAACATATAATATTTACATTTACATAACGCATAATTAAAAAGCTCGAGTTATATCTTAGAAATGATATAGCTTGAGCTTTTTTATTTTTAATAATCATTATAAAAATATAAATACCCACTATTGACATAGGTTTTTAAATAATATAATATAGGTTTATATTCATATTGAGTTAGTAGGAATAGTTGAGGGATATCACAAAAGCTTTCACCATAAAAAGTGGAATAAAGCTAATGGGGATGACCTTTATAAGGAGTATAGAATGAGTGAACACGTAGATGTAAGCAACATCAAGGATCCTAGTATTGCGGCGGCTCGAAAAGAAGTTGAGTTTCAACGCGCTATGAATCCTTGTCCTATCGATTTTTCTGAGTTTCAATCTAGTAACCCTCGTTCTCAAGGGGAGCAGAAGGAGTATGAAGGTAAAGATGCATCGAATTTTAACCGTCGTCAAAAATATTCTGATAGTGAAGAGCCTCAATTCACAACACCTTTTGGCAGTGAACCAGGGTTTCTACCTGTAGAAAAGGACCGTTACCGCCTTGTATGGTCTAAGCATTGCCCTTGGGCTCACCGTATTGCTATTGCCATCGATTTGCTCGGACTAGATAAAGTGATTTCAAAAGGTACGGTTGATCCATTGCGTCCTGCAGGTGTAATTGCAGACTGGTTCTTTACCCTTGATAAGGATGAGAAGGACCCTGTATTGGGCATTCACTCCTTAGGTGAAGCGTACCGCAAAGGCGACCCTAACTACGATGCACGCTCCACAGTACCGGCTATCGTAGATGTTACAACAGGTGCGGTAGTAAACAACGACTACCATGCGTTGACTACTGAGTTGGCATTGGGTTTTAAAGATTTCATCTCCCCTGATGCGCCAGATATTTACCCAGAAGAATTGCGTGCTGACATCGATGCATTGAATGTTATCATCTACGCTGACTTCAACTTGGCTGTAAACTTGGCAGCTCTTGTAACAAACCAAAAAGATTACGAATATTACTATGATCGTATCTTTGCTCGCTTAGATTGGCTCGAAGAACGCCTTAGCAAGCAACGTTACTTGATGGGGGATACCATTACAGACCCTGATATCCGTATTTTCCCAACATTAGCGCGCTTTGATCTCGTGTTCTACCAAAAATATTTGGTGAATAAAAAACGCCTCGTAGACTATCCAAATCTTTGGAACTATGCGAAGGATTTGTACTCTAATCCAGCATTCGGTGGCACAACAGACTTCGACTCTATGCGTAAACGCTTCTACTATGTAGACCATACGCCATTTGAAGACCTACCACGCCTCGTTCCAAAAGGTCCAGACGACTCCATTTGGTTAGAACCAAATGACCGTGCTGAAAAATTTGGTAAATAATAGATTGTATAGATAACTGAAAGGGGGCCCCATGGATTTAGTAACACAGACGATTGTGAACCACATAGAACAAACGGATGTGACGAACCGTGAGGACCTCCTGTCAGTGGCTCGCATTGCTTTTCTAGATTATTTGGCATCTCTAGCGCCGGCTGAGACGGAACAGGCCGTTCAAGATTTGGCTCGGTTCATCGGGACTAATGGAGAAAACGTATCTAAAGCCGATAAAGCTTTGTATTATGGCTTTGCCTCCCATTATTTAGATTTTGATGATGCCCAGGCAAATTTGGCAGGTCATTTCAGTACTGTTTTATATTCTGCTTTGTTGGCAGTGCTCGAGCCGCATGATACATGGCATGATTTCCTTCGGGCCTATATCATCGGTGCCGAGCTTGAGGGGGTTATTGGTTCCCTCATCAATCCTGCCCATCGGACCCAAGGATGGCATTCTACGGGGACCGTTGGTGTGATTGGGGCAGCGGCCGCTATAGGCGCTTTGCGAGGCCTTCATGGTGAAAGTTTGGCTCAGCTCCTGTCTTTGGCTGCTACTCAATCGGCGGGCATGTTCTTTCAAAGTGGTACAGATGGTAAGCCTCTCCATGCGGGACTAGCAGCACGCAATGGCGTGTGGGCTTACGAACTGCTACAACATACATCACTTCAAACAAGTACAAAACCGTTTGACCCTGAACGGGGTTGGTTTAAAACAATCGGTAATATTACCGTTACATCAAATGACATCGCTAGCCGTTGGCTAGCACCAGGACAACTTATTGATCCTGGTTTGTGGATGAAGGTCCACCCCTATTGCTCGGCAGCCATTTGTGGCGCTGAAGCAGTAGAAATCGTGGCACATAGACTATATACATTTTCTTCGTATGTGTCTAAACACAACTACCTTTCACCAGATACAGAGGAACAAGATCAATGTAGATTATGTACCACCCCCGATTTCTCCCTTTGGGATGAGATAGATCGAGTGACTGTTCACTTCCCGCCTGGTGCTGATGCGGCATTGCGTTATACATCGCCAACAACAGGTCGAGAAGGGCAGTTTTCCATAGAGTACATCGTGTACCAAGTCCTCGCGTATGGGGCGGTACAGGATGAATTATTCAAGATAGATATCATAGACTCATCAATACGAGACTATATGTCACGAATTGAGCGTGTTTATGATTTACCGAAGGTATCCCAAACAGAGCGGATTACGAAAGTAACCGTTATATTGAAAAATGGAGATACTTTCACAGAAACGGTGAACAATCCGAAAGGATCACCGAATAATCCTCTCACTATGGAGGATATACGCATAAAATTAGGCCTTACCTTGAAGGCTGATCAAATAGATAGAATCATTGAAGCTTTTACCCATACAGATAAGGTAGAGTCATTCCTGCAAACATTGCGAAAAGAAGGAGTTTTACATGTTTAATACAAAGAAATTGACGAAATTATTTGCTATTGGCGCGTTGGCACTAGGCGTGCTTGTGGTGGCTGGTTGCGGTGACGATACATCTAAGGATGCAAAGGTAAATCCTGATGCTAAAGTAATTAACGTAGCTACACGCGGTACGGTTCGCCCGTATTCCTACACAGATGATAATGGCAATCTTACTGGTTTTGACGTAGAATTGTTGAAAGAAATTGAGCGTCGTAATCCTGACCTTCACTTCAACTTCAAACCAATGGCCGTTGATGCTGCCTTTGTAGCAATGGATGCAGGCCAAGTTGACATGATTGCAAACCAAATGCGTCGCAACCCGACACGTGAAGCAAAATACTACTACACAAATGAGGTTAACAACTACTCTACACGTAAATTAGTAGTTAAAAACGATCGCAACGACATCTCTAAATTGGATGATTTGAAAGGCAAGAAAATCGCCGTTACTACATCCTCTGAGTTCAACGAGTTAGTAAAACAATTCAACGAAACAGCAAATCCTCAAATCGAAGTTATCTATACAGATAAAGCAGGTGCAGAAACATTAAACCTCGTTGCTACAGGCCGTGCTGATGCAGCAGGTGAGTATGAATACGTAATTAACTCTGCTATTAAAGACCGTGGCTTGCCACTCAAAGCTGTAGGTGATGTATTGGCCGTAGTACCAACTTATTTCTTGTCTAAACGTACAGATGACATGAAACAAGTAAACGAAAAAATCGATAAAACTATGAAAGAAATGCGTGCAGATGGTACGTTGAAAAAACTTTCTGAACAATATCTTGGTGGGGATTACACATTCGATCCAACACAAAAATAACGGATAGGCCGCCTTGGCGGCCTTATTCTATTATGTCTAGAAGCGAGGTGCTACTGTGGGCAAGTATTTTGATGTGTCCTACATGATCCAAGCGTTTCCACAGCTCTTGAATTATGTGCATGTAACGGTGCTCATCACCGTTATTTCTGCCATCTTAGGTGTTATTTTGGGCTCTATCATAGCCATCATACGCCTCAAGAAGGTTCCAGTATTAAACCAATTATTTATCGTATTTATTTCCTTTATGCGGGGCACACCATTCTTGGTACAGCTCTTCCTTATATACTTTGGGGGGCCAGAAATTATGTCCCATATGGGGCTTAACATGAAAAATGTGCCAGGCCTTGTATTTGTGTACGCTGTGTTTACCTTACATATCGGGGCTTACAGCGCAGAAATCATGCGCTCCAGTATTGATGCGGTGGCTCCTGGTGAGAAGGAAGCTGCTAAAAGCCTTGGTATGACCGAGTTCCAAAGCTATGTGCGCATCATCTTGCCGCAGGCTTTCACCATGAGCATTCCACCGTTGACGAACCTCGTTATTGGCATGTTGAAAGGGACGGCGCTCATTTTTAACGTCGGCGTTGTGGATATGATGCGTAAGGCGGACCTCATGGGCGGCAATAGTCAGCGCTATCTTGAGTTATTCGTCGACGCGGCCATCATTTATGGCATTCTAATTATCATCGTGTCCCTCTTGGGCCGATTGCTTGAAAAACGTTTTACCGTTGCGGGCAAGGAAACGCAACGCATTTTGATCAGTGAGGAGTAGGGGCGTATGGGACATATAATCGATTCAACCTATATTTATGGCACCTTCTTTGCTGTCATTCCTTATGTGAAAGTCACCCTCATGATTACCTTCCTCAGCGTTGGTTTAGGTACAATCCTAGGATTATTAAGTTGCGTGCTACAACAAAACAAAGTACCTGTGCTCAGTCAGCTCAGTTACTTGTACGTATTATTGTGCCGTAGTATTCCGAACATGGTTCTCTTATACCTCGTGTACTATGGTTTACCAATTCTCTTCCTCGCATTAGAGGATCAAACAGGGGTGCATGTGCCCTTTGAAAAGGTGCCAGCTACCTTCGTAGCCGTTGTAGGCTTAACCTTGCACACAGGGGCCTATTTGAGTGAAATCTTTCGGGCTGCCTTACAATCGGTACCGAAAGGGCAAATGGAAGCGGCTCAGGCCATCGGTATGACTTGGTTCCAAGCGTTCCGCCGCATCGTGTTGCCACAAGCGACAGTCTTTGCGTTGCCACTATTTACGAATCAGTTCCTTAACACCATGAAGAGTACCAGCATTGTATTCGTTATCACCGTTATTGAATTGTTTGGCGCTGCAAAGTTATATACAGAGGAAAATTCACAGTATTTTGAGGCCTACATCGTGGTGGCCGGTCTATTCTGGGTGATGGGGATTGTCTTTGAATTTATCTTCCATCGTTTAGAAATCTATGCAAGCAAGTATAAACGAGGTAATGCATTATGATAGATATTAAACAAGTTCACAAATCCTTCGGGAATCGTGAAATTTTAAAGGGCATTGACCTACATGTGCCAACGGGATCTGTAACGGTTATCCTTGGACCATCCGGTAGTGGTAAGACGACGTTCCTTAGAACATTGAACTTCCTTGAAAAAGCCGATGCAGGGACAATGCAATTAAATGATATTTCTGTAGACTTACATAAAGCATCTAACAAGGAAATCTTAAACGTACGCCGTAATACATCCATGGTGTTCCAGTCTTATAACTTGTTCTCTAATAAGACAGTAATTGAAAATATCATGGAAGGCCTTGTAACAGTTAAAAAGATGAAAAAATCTCAAGCCCGTGAAATTGCTCAACGCTTCCTCAAGGAAGTAGGCATGGAAGGCTATGATGATTACTATCCGGTACAATTATCTGGGGGCCAACAACAACGTATCGGCATCGCTCGCGCCCTTGCGATGGACCCAGAGGTTATCCTCTTTGACGAACCTACATCTGCTCTCGACCCTGAACTCGTAGGCGAAGTATTGGCTGTTATCCGCAAGATTGCAAAAGAGTTAAAGGTAACGATGATTATCGTAACTCACGAAATTGGCTTTGCCAAAGAAGTGGCCGACCAAGTCGTATTCATGGAAGGCGGCGTTATCGTAGAACAAGGGGACCCTAAGGTTGTCCTTGAACATCCGAAAGAAGAACGGACACGTAAATTCTTGAGCCGTTATCTTATACTCGATAGTGAATTGCCTCTAGATAGCGCAGCTTTATAAATAGTACTGCTCTATAAAAATACTGCTCTATAAATAATGCAGAGCATAATAATGCGTGCTATCCTAGTAATATAGAAATTTATGGCGACCTAATATTTTTAGAATTAGGTCGCTTTAAATGAGGTACATATGAAAGAATTTAGACAATTAACCGTAGATGATGCAGCTGAGTACCATGAGGTATTGATTGCGGGATATGCAGAGAATAAGAACTATCCTATATCCTTTGATGCTATCAACTTTAGCCCAGAAGAGTCTCGTGCATGGATCTTAAAATATCCTGTATTTGGTCTCTACGTAGATGGTTCCTTGGTATGCTCTATTTCATTCCGCATGCCTTGGATACCCAAAGCTACGCCAGACATATATCCACATATTGCACACTTTGTGACGGCCCCTGAACATAAGGGAAAGGGCTATGCTCGTGAAGTTCTTGCCGAAGCAGAAGACCTATTGCGCAATGTATATAAAACACCGGCCGTAACACTGGGCACTGCCGCAGAACATCCATGGCTTGCCAAAATGTACGAAGGATTTGGCTTTAAAGAATATAAACGAACACAACTACCTGGGAAGGTACATACAACGATATTCTTTAAGAAAACATTGTAGTTACCAAAATTCATTGCATTCTTCAAAGAATTTTTGGAACGAGTGCCAAAATAAAAAGAGTCGCATCCTAATGATGCGACTCTTTTTCTGTACCCAGTTTCTATTTACAATTATTTTGTAACAACTTTAAGATCTACAGGGATTTTAGCTTCTACAGCTTCGCCTTTGATAACTTTTTGAGCTGTGTCGATAGCGATTTTACCCATTTGGTCTGGCTGTTGCGCAATTGTTGCAGCCAATGTGCCGTCTTTAACAGCTTTGTCTGCATCAGCAGTACCATCAAAGCCTACGATGAAGATTGTTTTGCTTGCGGATTTAGCTGCTTGGATAGCGCCCAATGCCATTTCATCGTTATGAGCGAAGATAGCTTGTACATCAGGGTTAGCTTGCAAAATGTTTGTTGCTACGTTTAAACCTTTTGTACGGTCGAAGTCAGCACTTTGTTTTGCTACTACTGTTAAGTTTTTGTCAGCTACGTTGTGGAAACCTTGGCCACGTTCACGTGTGGCGGAAGCACCAGGGATACCTTCGATTTCTGCAACTTTTGCAGCTTTGCCTACTTTATCCGCGATAAGTTGTGCAGCCATTTCGCCACCTTTTACGTTATCGGAAGCGATGTGAGCCACAACTTTGCCTTTATCAGCAGAGCGGTCAACAGTGATTACAGGAATGTTTTTAGCATTTGCTGCTTCTACGGAAGTAGAGATAGCTGCAGAGTCTACAGGGTTGATGATCAATACAGAAACGCCGCTTTCAAGTAAGTCGGAAATATCGTTTGCTTGTTTTGCAGGGTCATTTTGAGCATCAACGATTTTAACTTTAAGACCAAGCGCTTTAGCTTGAGCCTCAACGCCTTCCTTCATAGTTACGAAGAATGGATTGTTCAATGTGGAAACAGAGAAGCCGATTGTGCCGGATTTTTTGTCGCCGCCGTTATCAGCGCTTTTACCACAGCCTGCTACAAGACCGATAACCATGATAGCCATCGCCAACAGTAACAATAGTTTTTTCATAGGAACCTCCTAGGCTTTCTTGCGGTCTGCAAGAACCGCCAATAAAATGACAATACCTTTTACAACTTGTTGATAGAAACTGGAAACGTCGAGAATATTTAACCCGTTGTTGAGGGTACCGATAATGAGGGCACCAATTAATGTGCCAACGATATGACCACGACCACCAGCAAGGCTTGTGCCGCCAAGAACTACGGCTGCGATAGCGTCAAGTTCGTAGCCTGCACCTGCTGTAGGTTGTGCAGAGTTAAGACGAGATGTAATGATTGCACCGGCGATACCACAGAGCATACCAGTTAAGGCATATACGAAGATTTTAACGCGGTCAATCTTGATACCAGCAATGTAACTTACCTTTTCACTACCACCTACAGCGTATGTTTTACGGCCTAAGGATGTGCGGCTCAATACGAACCAGAGGATGATGAAAGAAAGGAACATTGTGATAGCTGGCACTGGAAGGCCTGCAATATCCCCTTGGCCAAAGCCGTGGAATAGAGGGTCTTGAGTAAGGCCAGAGATTGGGTTACCATCGGTGAATACCAATGTCGCACCACGGTAGATGGTCATGGTCGCCAAGGTAGCGATAAATGGAGCTACGCGGCCATAGGTAATAACGAGACCGTTGATGCCACCCAATACGAGGCCCGCACCTGCGGCTAACACGATAGCCAATACAGGGTCAGTACCAGTTACAATGAGGTTGGCCATCACTGCACTAGAGAGGGCAAGGATGGAACCAACGGATAAGTCGATACCGCCCGTTAAGATGACGAAGGTCATACCAAAGGCGATGATCGCATTGATGGATACTTGGCGCAACAAGTTACGCAAGTTAGAGAATTCAAGGAAACTGTCGTTCATGACAGAGATAATTACAAATAATAGGATGAGGCCGATGAGGGGGCCTAATTTTTTTACATATTGTAGAGCTTTGCCGTCCATTATTGTCCTCCTGTGGCTAATGTCATAATCGATTCTGGTGTTGCATCGCTACGGTCCAAGATACCTGCTACGCGACCTTCATGAATGACCATAACGCGGTCGCTCATGCCCAGCACTTCAGGTAACTCAGAGGACACCATGATAATGGACACACCATCGTTCGTTAATTCGTTCATTAAATCATAAATATCACGTTTCGCACCGATATCGATACCGCGCGTTGGCTCATCCATGATGATAATAGATGGTTTTTTACCGATCCATTTAGCGATAACAACTTTTTGTTGGTTACCACCAGAGAGGGAGGACGCCGCTTCGTGAATAGATTGTGTTTTAACGCCTAGCTTTTTAGACAATTCATCAGCAAAGGAATTGAGTTTACTCTTATCTAGTACATGAGATGGACAAATCTCGCCAAGGTTTGGCAATGTAATATTGGAACCGATGGAGAAATCGAGGATCAAGCCTTCGCTCTTTCTATTTTCTGTGATGAAAGCAATGCCTGCTTTGATGGAATCTTCCGGCTTTTTACAGTTGAGAACGGAGCCGTTTACTGTTACGGTACCGCCATTGTGCTTGTCTACACCGAAGATGGCGCGCATGATTTCTGTACGGCCAGCACCCATGAGGCCTGCTACGCCGAGGATTTCGCCTTTGCGCAAGGAGAAGGAAATTTCATTGTCAAAACCTTCTGGTTGAAGGTTATCAACGCTCATTACGACTTCGCCCGGTGTAGTGGTACGAGCAGGGTAGAACTCGTCGATAGAACGACCTACCATGTGGCGTACCACTTCGTCTACAGAAATTTCAGCAGTTGGTTTTGTAATGATGGTGTGACCATCACGCATAACTGTGATTGTATCGCATTCGCTAAATACCTCTTCCATGCGGTGAGAGATATATACAATAGCCACGCCGCGAGCTTTCATTTTGCGCATCATTTTGAACAATGTCGCCGTTTCACGCTCTGTGAGGGCTGCTGTCGGTTCGTCCATGATGACAACCTTGGCATCTAACATCAAGATACGAAGGATTTCTGTCATCTGTTGATGACCAACGGAGCAAAGGCCCGCCTCAGTAGTGAGAGGCAATTCGATACCCAACTCGCGGCAGGTGTTTTCTGCCTCGGCGAGCATCGCCTTTTTGTCGAGCATACCAAATTTGTTGCGCTTTGGTCTCATTAAATATAGATTTTCTAACAATGTTAGATTTGGCCAAATGTTAAGCTCTTGGTGGATGAAGGCCACACCGTTTAGCTCGGCCTCTCTCGGGTTCGGGAAGGTTCGCTCTACGCCGTCGATGGTGATCGTACCAGCGTCTGCCTTGTGAATACCAGTGAGGATATTCATGAGGGTAGACTTGCCGGCGCCGTTTTCGCCCATCAAGGCGTGAACCTCGCCCTCCTTGAGGGTAATACTTACATCGCGCAGAACTTGGTTCGTACCAAATGCCTTTGCAATGCCTGACATAACAATTTCCATAACTACTCCTATATGATTGGTGAAAGTATCTCTTGATGTATGTTTACAAACCTAGTTGGTTAATCTATTATGCTAGGGACAATCGCTAAAAATACAATCGGCACGCAAGATGATATTGGCATAGGGAGATGCTTCACCAGTTCGAATAATGCACTTGCATTGTTTTGTGGCTTCTTTGAAAGCGTCATGACTTGTTTCAATCCATTCGTATTGATCGGATGGGAAGGTAGACTCCAAGAAGGCATAAGCCTTAGGATTGTTTTCCTTAATTTCTGTTGCCACATGAATCGCTTCGGATTTCATATGCTTAGCGATGATGGATACTACTTGCTCAAAGCTGGGTACACCAAAATCTAAGGCTAAGTCGATTTTTTGAACCCCTTCAGGTACTGGTAAGCCACAATCAGAGATACAAATTGTATCTGTGTGACCAAGATCTGCCAAAACCTTAGCAATATGGCTATTTAAAATACCGTGTCGTTGCATAAATAACTCCTTATCTATTCCGATGACTAAGGCTTTAATGCCTTAGTCATTAACTCCCTTTGTTATATAGAGGACAGTTGCATTCATTGCTTGAAGAACGTATAGTTTGGATTGAATAGGCCTTTCAAAGCGACTTTGGCCCTGCGAAGGCAGACCCGGTCAGTGGAGCTTTGAAAGACCGGTTCAATCTATACGTGTTCTGCTAAGAATGCAGCGACCTCGTCTTTTGTTGGCATGCCACCTTGAGCCCCCAAGCGTTGGATGGAGAGGGCCGCTGCTGCATTGCCGTAGTGTAGAGCGTCGGCTAAGCTTTTACCATTAACGATAGCCGTTGCAAAAGCACCGTTAAATGTATCGCCAGCGCCTGTTGTATCTACGGGCTCAACCTTGAAGCCAGGTACGATGTGGATTTCACCGTTGTCCGCATATCCTACGCCCTTGCTACCAAGGGTAACGATGATTTTGTTTTCGTTAGCTAGTAAGGTCTCCTCTGTAGATTGGTTAGGGTAGAGCGCAGATAGCTCATGTTCGTTTGGCGTAATATAGGTTGCTAATTTTAACCATTCCGAATCGAGGTCGGCTGCAGGAGCAGGATTTAAGAGGACTTTCACATTCGCCTTGTGACAACGACGAACGATGTATTCAATAGTTGGAATAGGAATCTCGTTTTGCACCATTACGAGATCGGCTTGCTCGATAGCAGACCAAGCGTTATCTACTACGGACTGGTCTACCTTAGCATTAGCACCTGCAATCACGATGATGCTATTATCGCCTTCAGCTAATGTAATGTGTGCTGTACCGGTTGTAGTGTTCGGTACCGTAACGATGTAATCTGTATTGATGAAATTTTCTTTTAAATTATCTAAAATCATTTGGCCGTATGTATCTTCACCGATACAGCTGACCATCGTGACCTCTGCACCTAGACGAGCCGCAGCCACCGCTTGGTTTGCGCCCTTGCCACCGTGAGCGATGTGCAATTCGTTGCCCATAATTGTTTCGCCTGCAGTAGGGCGTTTATCCGCGAGGACTACAATATCCATGTTGCAACTGCCAATAACAACAATACGATTCATAATAACTCCTTAATAAGCCTCTGCCCTAACTGGGACTAAAAATGACTATCATTTATTTTTATACATAGAATCTTGCACATTTTATACAACGAACTGTATATATAAATATAATTGATAATCTAAGAGGCATTTGCTTTCACATACCTATAAGTGTATATTAATCATTTATTAGTATAGCGTAAATACGTGAGTTTATCTATATAAATATCTATAAAATGTAGGAATAAAAAAGGTATATCCAAAATCTATGTTACATGAGTAAAAATGTACTCTTTAGATCTTGGATATACCTTATTATTAAAGAATTAATATATTATACTATTTATATTTTATCTAACATTTTATCTATACTATCAAAAGATTTCTCTAAAGATAGAATACGACCTTGAATGATGTCATTTTGGCCTTGTACAAGAGCAGATAATATATCTACCTTAGCTTGTAAAATATTAGTTGCATTATCGTCAATATTTATTGTATTACTGTAGCTTTTATCTATTTTCATAGTCTATAAGGCCTTTATTGTTAATATAGCTATATATTAGTGAAAGCTTGGTTTGTCATAGTGTGTACCTGGTTCACCTACACCGATGCTTGTGCGGTGGAAAGGCGTTTCATCCGCAGCGTGTAAGATATCAAAGATGGCTTTTACCACTGCTTCGCGTGAAACTTGGGCATCGTTGAATTGAGCTCCTTCAGGGATGAGTTCGTAATCGGTTTTTTCGGGATCATTGTAGAGCCATGTAAGGCGCAAGATGGTGTAATTTAAGTTGGATTCGCGTAATACGTTACGTGCTTGGCGCTCACCTTGAACATAGCTAATCGGTAAGTTGTCGAAGGTCCATTTTTCAAGTGCTACAGGGAATTCACCAGAAAGTCCAGCCATGGACACACCGATAACACGGCGTATATTTTTGCGGCTCAATGCTTTCACGATGGACGCCATATCACTGCCAGACTCCATAGCACCTACAAATACAACCTCCGCATTTGTTACAGCTTGTTCTAATTTACCTGGGTTTTGGAACGAACCTTCAATCACTGTAACGCGTTCATGGTCGATAATCTCTGGAGGTATACGTGTTTTCAACTGACGACCATATAATGTAATGTGCATATCTGTATATGTTAATAGTGTAGCAGTCAACTTTTGAGCTATTTGGCCCGCAGCTCCTAAAATCGTAATATACTTATACATAAAAAAGACCTCCTATGTTCGGGCATAAATATTTAATGAAATTTTAACATACATATATGACAAATACGTGAGAAAAAATTATAAAAATCTTTGTATTATTTTCGTAATTTAATTGATACTTAACATTTCGTTTGTTGTTTTTAGCTGTGCAAATCGATTCCGCCAAATCTTTTCTTTGTAAAAGAATAGGATTGTATCGGCGGATAGATGATCATTATCAAAGGTTGAGATAGCATCTTCGACGATGGTGATATTATAACCATATTCAAAGCCTACTTTCACAGATGTATCAATGCAAAATTCCACTTGCATTCCTACGAATGTTACATCGGTAATATTTTTTCGGTTTAAATATTCCTTTAATTCAGTATCCTTGAAGATGCTATTGTAATATTTATTGAAAATCTTTTCGTTTTCTTGCGGTTTTAATTCGTGATAGACTTGCCAATTATCACTGCCCGTTGCTAATAAGCCTTCATCTTCAGAATGCCTGATAAAAATGACTTCTATATTTTGATCTCTAAAATGTTGAATGATTGCTTTTGTATTTGAGATAAAGTTTTTCGCATTGTAAGGGTTTTCCTTAACTAAGCCTTCTTGGATATCGATTACGATTAATGCCTGTGCCATGATATATTTCCTTTTTTATTCGTAAATAAGTATCTATGCGCATTATATCATAAGTATATAATAAGAAAAGGAAGAAAGAAGTATCATAGATGTTGATAGTAATTTTAAAGGGTGCTGTAAAATTTAATGTTGAATTTACGCGATAATTTAACTACAATAATGATAAGATATTAGAAAGATGAGTGTTATATCACTAAAGTATTTTGGAGGTGATAGTATGCCGAATATAAAACCTATTTCAGATTTACGTAACTATTCTGAAGTTTTACGAGATGTTACTATAGATAGTCCAGTATTCTTAACTAAAAATGGTAGAGGCCGATATGCTATTATGGATATCCAAGATTATGAACGTGTAATGGCTACAATAAAACTTATGGGCGCTTTAGAGAGCGGTCGTAAGTCTGGTGAAGAACAAGGATGGATTTCATCAGAGCAACTAAAGAGTGAATTGGGGATTTAATTATGAATAATCAAATTAGCTATGCACCAAAAGCACGAGAAGATTTGCTAGAAATAAAATCTTTTATAGAAGAAGAAACAGGTGATATTGAGCTAGCTAAGAAAACCGTTTCGGATATAGTGACTACGAATGACTCGTTGAGTATATTTCCAGAAATGGGGCAGCGATTATTGATTAATTTAGAAAGTAAAATTGAATACAGATATTTACTTTGTCATAATTATTTAAGCTTTTACCGTTATTTAGACCGGACTATCTATATTGATAGAATATTAAACAGTAGACGTGATTATCTTAGAATACTATTAGATGAAGTACATTAGTTCTTAAAAGCACTATCGTTAATAGATGGTGCTTTTTATCATATGATAAAGATACTATTTATTAATAGTATCTTGGCTTTAACAAATTCTCGAAGGATGTTACAATAGACACTATATATTCATTTTTAGAAAAGAGGCTATTATGGAACGGATTCAAGATCTTGTGTACACACATGTGCAGGGTGGACAGTTTAGATGGGTCACTGTCAGCACATTGATGCTCGCATTGGGCACGATATTGCATTTGGTGAGCCCTAGTGTGGCTGGGGTAACGCCGAACTGGACGATTGCTACGTACTGCGTAGCTATTTTATTGACTCGTCCTAGTTTGAGTCAAACCTTGGGGATTGGCCTTGTAGCGGCCCTCATCAATGTATTGACGTCTAAGTCAGCGTTCCCTTATGGCAACTTATTGTCTGAGCCGGGTGGTGCTTTGACGGCGGCTCTCGTAACGCGCGCTATGTTGTCTGTGAAGTTCCGTAAAATTGGTGGTTTTGATTTAACGCCTGTCGTGTCTGGCTTCTTAGCAACTGTTGTATCTGGCGGTATCTTTGTTACCATTTTGTGGCAAGTGCTTGGTTTGCCAAATAATGTGTACATGTACGGCATGTGGCCATTGGTACTCATTGTAGGAGCCTTGAATGGTGCCATTACACCAATCTTGTATATTCCGGCACAACGTTTATTCTCTAAACGTGGCATGCTACCAAATGCGGACCAATTGACATCTGATCATAGTCGCTTGACTATCTTGCCTGAGCGCCAAGCTAAAATATCCATTGAGCACGTAAATTACTATCATCCTAAGGCAACTACTCCATCCCTTGAAAATATCAATCTCGATGTAAATGAAGGTGATTTCCTCGTTGTTACAGGCCCTGCAGGTTGTGGTAAAAGTACCCTTTGTATGGCGATGGTAGGGGCGGTGCCTAAATTCTATGGTGGACGGCTAGAAGGCATGGTCTTCGTAGATGGTCATGCGACTACGCAAATGGAAATCCCAGAACTTGCGAACCATATCGGTGTAGTTCTGGCTGACTACGATACACAGCTCGTAACGATGACAGTTCGTGAAGAAGTAGCCTTTGCTATGGAAAACCGCGGTTATGACCGTGAAACTATTAAAGCTCGTTCTGAAGAGGTGTTTAAGCAAGTTGGCCTCGTAGGCTTAGAAGACCGCAAGATTACAAGTTTATCTGGTGGTCAACGCCAACGTTTGGCTATCGCATCCGTATTGGCTACGAACCCAACCGTACTTGTTCTTGATGAACCGACAAGCTCCCTCGATCCAGATGGGACTGCTGAATTATATCGCCTCGTAGGTGATTTGAACCAAAAACACGGTATCACCGTTGTCGTTATCGACCATGATTTGCATGCCGTATTGCCGTACGCTAACCGTATGGCCCTCATGGTAAATGGTTCTATCGCCTGTGATGACGATGTACCTACTACGCTTCGTTATATGTATGAACACAATATTCACGTCGATGCATTGCCATCCGTGTTTACAACTTATATGGAATTGGAACAAGCTGGCTTCCACAGCGATGAACCTTGGCTCAGCATCGAGTCTGCTATCAAGGGTTTGCACCAAATTGAAATGGCTCATGCGATTCAAACCGAGGTGCATGGTAAAAGCAACTCTCCAGCTAATCAAAGAAATATAGTAGATAATCTTGATGATCAATCTAATATAGTAGAAAATAGACAACCAGTTCAACGCGTTGATGATGTACAAGGAAAGGACGGTGGCGATCATGCTTAAGGTTGAAAACATCCGCTTTGGCTATGTGCCATCCGTAGATATTTTCCAAAACGTGACTTTCACCATCGAAGGGGGCGAATATATCGCTATCGGTGGTCGTAATGGTTGCGGCAAAACGACTATTACGCGATTGCTTGTCGGCCTCGAAAAGGCTAGGGAAGGCCACATGTATTATAACGGCAGAGATATTACGTCCATGCCGCCGTCTAAACGGGGTCAATTTATCGGCTATGTATTCCAACAGCCAGATCGCCAAATGTTCAGACCTACCGTAGCCACAGAGGTTGCCTTCGGACCTGAGTCCTTGGGGCGCAGTAAAGCCGAAGTGAAGCGTATTGTTGATGAAGTATTGGAGCGCACAGGCATCGGCCATTTGCGTGAAGCCTATCCTCCAACATTGCGCCGCGGTGAAAAGCAACGCGTTGCCATTGCTTCTGCGTTGGCTATGCAATCTAAAATCCTCATCCTTGATGAACCAACCAGTGGTCAAGATGGTAAGGAAACTAAAGAGCTATTAGCATTATTGCGTCAGCTTAATTCAGAAGGTATCACAATCCTTCTTATTACCCATGATATGGAAATCATGGCTAGCGAATGTAGCCGTGCTATCATCATGGGCAACCAAACCGTTGCCTTTGACGGCAGTCCAGAAGAATTATTCAAAAAATCTACGGATGAATTGCAAGAGCTAGGCCTTACGAAGCCGCCAAGTGTGGAACTTTCATTAGCGGTACCATCCTTAGGTTATTGCAAATCTATGGATGAATTGAAATCTAAGTTAGTGGCTCAGTTGAGCGGAAAATAGGAGGGACATATGGAACGTTTAGTACCGTTAACAAAAATCTTGATGACCCTTGCTGTATCCGTGTGGGCCATCCTATTGCGTGACTGGGCATCGCTATTGGCATTAGTCGTAGTAGAACTCGGTGTACTGTTTTTGGCAGGTTTGTTATTCAAACAACGCAAAGCCGTGTTGGCATTAACTAGCTTCGCTGTATTTCTTGGACTCATCCAATTCCTTGGCAGCGGCGATGTAACCTCTGCCATCGTATCCGGCTTACGAATGTTGGCTATGACACTTGTCTTTATAGGCCTGTTGGCAACTACAAAATTGCAAGATCTTACGGCAGCGCTCGTAACACAATGTAAAATTCCTTACGAATATGCATTTATGTTCACTGCCGCACTTCGCTTTGTGCCTGACTTCATTGCTGAAAGCCATGCTGTACAAGAGGCGCAAGCTTGCCGTGGCTTATCTCTAGAAGGCAACTTCATTAAGCGTATCAAATCCTATGCATCTGTTATTCAACCATTGCTGTTAAAATCCTTGGGCCGTTCCGAAACAATGGCGTTATCCTTGGAACTACGGGGCTTTGGTGGCCCCACACACAGCTTTGCTGCATCCGTAGGATTGA
Organism: Veillonella parvula; assembly: GCF_042850485.1. Taxonomy (GTDB): domain Bacteria; phylum Bacillota; class Negativicutes; order Veillonellales; family Veillonellaceae; genus Veillonella; species Veillonella parvula_Q. The sequence continues at coordinate 168,235 of NZ_AP031417.1, forward strand.
AAAGAATCGATTATACTGTGATTAGTGCTTTAATTGCTATTACAGTACTTTTATTTGTTATTGTGTAATTTTCTTATAAATCAAGTAAGAGTATAGTTTTGCTTCTATAGAAATGTATTAGCTCTAATAGTTATAATAAAAAATATGATGAAAGTATATAAGTAAAATAAGAGCTTTTTACTTATATATGCTTCAAAACGTATATGCTGAGTGGTAAAAAACGTTGCTTTTACCACTCAGTTTTGTTGTATTGGGGATATAGATGTAAAATATGTAATTTTTACTTCTTAAAAATGTAGAATGTGAAATGGTATGTTATACGAATAGTTCGTCCTTTTTCTTGCGTATGTGGTCTCTTTTTATATATTATGTTAAATAGAAATAATATTTTTTAGGATACCCACAATTTTGAGGAATACTTATGAGTGAATTAGTAATACGACCAATCACAAAGGATGATATAGCCCCTTGTTTAGATATTTACAACTATGAGGTTGTGAACGGCGTAGCTACGCTTGATCTTGAACCTCGCACGTTGTCAGAGTGGCAGGAGTGGTATGAGTCTCATAGCGATGAGCACCATCCTATTGCGGTAGGTACCATTGATGGGATTGTAGCAGGCTATGCATCGCTTTCACCATATCGACCTAAAGAGGCTTATAAAAGTACCGTCGAATTATCTATCTATATCCATCAAGATTATCGCGGTAGGGGGATCGCTACACAACTGATGGCTCATATTTTAGAAATAGCAAAAAATGATCCATTATTGCATAATGTGGTATCCGTTATTACGGCTGGCAATGAAGGCAGCACCAAGTTACACGCGCGATTTGGCTTTACCTATTGTGGTTTAACGCCTCAAGTTGGATTCAAACATGGTAAATATCAGGATACCGAAACATACGCATTATTGGTATAATAATTAATATAGTAAAATATATAAATTAATACGTTATACCAATGATGTATAGATTATAGATAAGGGTTCGCCAGGGGTTAGGGCGAATAGGGGTGATTGAATGAACATGAAAGATGAACGGCAGTTCGTTGGATATAGTAAGTATCGCAGCCGTCTCGTGGACGGTCATGTGCATACGGAGTTGTGTCCACATGGTAGTGGGGACCGAACTGCGATGATGATAGAAAAGGCCATCGAGTTGCGTATTGAAAAGGTATGCCTTACAGAACATGCACCATTGCCAACAGCTTTTGCTGCAGAATATGGTGGTGATAAAAAGGCTTATGACACAGCGTCTTTGAAATTAAATGAAGTTGATACTTACTTAGAGTTGGGGCGTCAATTACAACGTGCGTATGGCACACATATCGATATTTCTCTCGGTTTTGAAGTCGATTATATTCCAGGCTTTGAATCAGACATTCAAGAGTTCTTGGATCGCTATGGTCCGTTGACGGATGATAATATTTTATCCGTTCACTTTATGGAAGGCGTTAATAATGCCTTTTACTGCTTAGACTACAGTCCTGAAGAATTCGAAAAAGGCTTCGGACCGTGGATTGAAAAGCAATATGAGTTATATTACAAATATTACTCCACCGTGCGCCAAGCCGTGCGTGCTGACCTCGGTGAATATACACCTAAACGCATAGGTCATTTTGATTTAATCAAGAAATACCAACATCACTTTGGCTTTGAACGTCATTTAGATCGTCGCAATGCGCAGGTGGTGAGCGATATTTTGCATATCATGCGCGTCCAAGGTCGCGAGCTAGACTACAACATGAGCGGCTTCTTCAAACCAGATTGTCGTGAAATGTACCCAAGTCGTTTCATCCAGGGCATGGCAGCTATCATTGGAGTGCCATTTGTATTGGGATCTGATGCACATAGTGTGGCGGATATAGAAAATGTTTGGGGCTAGTATAAAATCATTATTATAGTAAATACATGAAATATTAACGGTTCTATTGACAATTCTATAGAACCGTTATATTATAGTTTCATACTTTAGCTAGATAAAGCGATAAAATAGAAAAGTATCGATATAGGTAGAATTTTTCTCATAGTAAATAGAAGATTTATATAACGCATTTAATACTAGTTATATGATGCTTTCATAGACAAGAGAACTAATAAGACGAAATGATAGAAAGGATGTTTACGATGGTACAGCAGCAATTACCTACTGGTTTCCGTGATGATATAGGGATCGTAGCAGAGCGTAAGGATGATGTGAGTCAATATGTGCTCGGTCTTTGTCGAAATCGTCAATACACAAAGATTTCTACGCCTCTCGTAGAGTACAAAGATGTATTCAATGGCTATGCAATGGGGCGCGGTCAACATATGTACGAATTCATGGATAGTTCTGAAGCATCCGTCGTAATTCGTCCCGATTTGACGATGCCTATTGGTCGATTCTTGGCGACTACTAATATAGAATTGCCTCGCACGTTCTATTACTTGGGCGATGTGTTCATGAAAAATAAAAAGCACCGCGGCGATGTGAACCAAGTGACGCAAGGTGGTATCGAGATGGTGGGCTATGATGGGATTGAGGCAGAGCAAGAGTGCTTCAAGATCATTAAAGAGGTAAATGAAACTCAGCTAGGTGGTAGCTTGTTGCTCGAAATTGGTGATGCTCGATTCTCTCGTGCTATCACCGATGCCCTAGGGCTCAGTGATGATGAAAGAACAGAACTCCTCGAGACTTTGTTCACTAAATATTTACCTCGTTACAACGAGTTGATTGCTGATTTTAAAAATAGTGCGTTGTTCCCATTCCTCAATGTGTGGCCTCGTTTATTTGGTACGGTTCAAGATATTAAGGATGAGTTGAACCAAATCATCTTGCCTGTAGCGGCGCAGCGCATTTTAGATAATCTCATAGACATGGCAAACCAAGTGGAGCAAACAGGGCAACCGGTTCGCATCGATGTGTCTACAGAACCCCCTCAATCTTATTACACAGGCATTACCTTTAGAGGTTATGTGGACGGCGTGTCTCAATATATCGTCAGTGGTGGTCGTTATGACGGACTGTTATTTAGCTTTGATGGTACACCGATGCCAGCTGTGGGGATGGCTTTCAATATCGACGTATTGACTGATGTTACCTTGCAGGGTGAAAGCAAAGCTCAAGATAACGATAAATTACGCATTGCTCTTACGAAGGGGCGCGTAGAAAAGGATTTTATTCCACTCCTAGAAGCATGTGGCGTCGATTGCGAGCCATTACATAATAAGGCGCGTAAGCTCATTATCTCTTTGGGCGATTCTATGGAGGTCATCCTTGCAAAGGGCCCAGATGTAACGACGTATTTGAAAAATGGCGTGGTTGATCTTGGCATCGTCGGTAGCGATGTGCTCGATGAACAAGACGATACAAGCTATGAAATGCTAGATTTACAAACGGGTAAATGCCAATTTATCTTGGCGTCCTTAGCGGGCTATGATCCTAAAGAAGGTCGTCGTCAACGAATTGGTACGAAATATCCAACCATTACAAAACAGTACTTTGGAGCTCAAGATGTGGAAATCATCAAGATTGAAGGCTCTGTTGAGCTGGCCCCACTTGTAGGACTAGCAGATGCTATCGTAGATATTACGGAAACGGGTACCACTTTGCGTGAAAACAATCTAGAAATCTTTGATTGGTTGCAGCCCATATCTACACGCTTAGTAGCAAATCCGCTAGCATTAAAACAAAAGCGAAATACCATTTTTAAACTCATTGATCAGCTTTCAGAAGCAATTAATAAATAAGATGTAGAGTGAATCATATATTCAGCTAGTAAGATTTAGGATTAATAGCAGATAAAACTATTAATATGCAGATAAAACTATTAATATATGGAATGAATAATAGAAAATGAATACTAGATCTAACTAGAGATACTGATAACTCAAGTAGGAAGAAGGACGACAGATGAAAATATATAAGGAATCACTAGAGGTGATGCTTGGTATCGTACGTGATTATACACAGCAAACTACAGATATGGAAATTGAACGTCGTGTGTACGATATAATCGCCGATGTACGGACTAACGGTGATGCGGCGCTCAAAGCATATTCTAAAAAATTTGATGGCGTATCCATCGAAGATTTCAAGGTGCCTCAAGAGGAAATCGACGCTGCTTATGAATCTTTATCTGATGATTTAAAAGCCGCATTGTTAAAGGCAAAGTCTAATATTACGGAGTTCCATAGCCGAGAAATTGAACAGGGCTTTGTGGATATGGATACACCGGGTATCATCCGCGGTCAAAAGGTGATTCCCTTGGCTCGTGTTGGTCTCTACGTTCCTGGCGGTACAGCGGCGTATCCATCTACTATTATCATGACTGCATTGCCAGCCAAAATCGCAGGGGTAAAAGAAATCGTTATGGTGACACCTCCTCAAAAGGATGGCATTAACCCTGCTGTACTTGGTGCGGCAAAACTGGCTGGTGTTGATGCGGTGTACCAAGTGGGCGGTGCCCAAGGGGTAGCGGCGTTGGCTTACGGTACGGAAACCATTCCAAAGGTAGATAAAATCGTAGGCCCTGGTAATATTTACGTAGCCACAGCGAAGCGCCAAGTATTCGGCCAAGTTGATATCGATATGATTGCAGGCCCTAGCGAAATTGGTGTTATTGCTGATGATAGTGCTAATCCAGTTCACTTGGCGGCTGACCTGTTATCTCAAGCGGAGCATGATCCTCGAGCCCGTGCTATTATGGTCACTACTAGTGAAAGCTTGGCAAATGCCGTATCTGATGAGGTAGAACGACAATTAAAATTGTTGCCTCGTGAAAGTATCGCTCGTCCAGCCATTGAAAACAACAGTTATATTGCCGTTATGGACAGCATTGAAGACATGTTCACGGTGATGAACGAAGTGGCGCCAGAGCATTTGGAAATTCAATTGCCAGACCCAATGAACTACATGAGCCTCGTTCAAAATGCGGGCTCTGTATTCCTCGGTGCTTATGCATCTGAACCGTTGGGCGATTACTTGGGCGGTACAAATCACGTATTGCCTACTAGCGGTACAGCGCGATTCTCGTCTCCGCTAGGCGTATACGATTTCGTGAAACGTACGTCTTTCACACAATTTACAAAAGAACGGTTAGAAGAAGTGGCAAAACACATTACTACGTTGGCTCGTACGGAAGGGCTCGAAGCGCATGCTCGCGCCATCGAAGTACGTTTTGAAAAATAGTTATAAAAATATTAGAGAAAATATTGGACAAAATAGTAGAAAATAGATTCGGTATATATTTGGCCTCTATATTTATATGTAAATTTAAAATATAGAGCGGAAATATAGATTAGAAATATAGATTTGGAGTATAGAGGTCGTTATGATACGCACAGGCACGGTGCAACGCACCACTCGAGAAACAGATATTACAGTAGAAATTACCCTTGATGGGGCGCAAACAAGCTCCATCTCGACCGGGATTGGCTTTTTTGACCACATGTTGACGCTACTCGCTAAACACGGACGATTTGGCCTTGTGGTAGAAGCAAAGGGCGACACGTATGTGGACGCTCACCATACAGTTGAGGACGTTGGACTTGCCTTAGGGCAGGCCTTGGTGAAAGCCCTTGGCGACAAGGCTGGCATCGAGCGTTACGGCGATGCGTGGGTGCCTATGGATGAAGCATTGACGCAAGTTGTCATCGATTTGAGCGGTCGTCCGTACCTCGTTTTCCAAGGGGAATGGAGTACGCCGGTTTTAGGTGGCAACTTTGAAACAGAGCTGGTGGAGGATTTCTTCCAAGCTCTTGCTATGAGCGCCGCTATGAACCTTCATGTGCGCAATTTATATGGTCGCAATACACATCACATTATTGAAAGTATGTTTAAGGCAACGGGCCGTGCATTGCGCAAAGCAGTTACTATTAATCCGGATATCCAAGGGGTTAACTCTACAAAGGGCGTTATTTAATAAAGGAGAATTTATGATTTTTCCAGCTATAGATTTACAAGATGGGCGCAGTGTTCGCCTGTATAAAGGTGACTTCGCACAGGAAACGGTCATCAATCCTGATCCAGTAGATCAAGCGAAACAATATGAGGCGGCTAAAGTGGGAGCCTTGCACCTCGTCGATTTAGATGGTGCCAAGGCGGGCAAGCCTGTAAATGTAGACATTGTAAAAGCAGTGCGTGCAGCTTTCACAGGCATCCTTGAAATTGGAGGTGGCATCCGAGATAAAGAGGCCGTTGACCTCTATTTAGGCATGGGCGTAGATCGTGTTATCTTAGGATCTGTAGCACTTAAAAATCCGGAACTTACAAAGCAGGTTATCGCTGAATACGGTGCGGAGCGTATCGTTATTGGTGTAGATGGAAAAAATGGCAAGGTTGCCGCTGAAGGTTGGCTCGACCAATCCGACGTGCCGATGACCGATTTAATCGGTGCCATGGTTGAAGGGGGCGCAAAGTATTTTATCGTTACCGATGTAGACCGGGACGGTACAATGCAGGGCGCCAATGAAGAGTTACTTGGGAATTTGCAAAAAGAATTTCCTACAGCACGCATCGTTGCTTCTGGAGGCGTTCGTAATCTAGGGGATATTAAATCGCTAGAACAAAAAGGCGTTATGGATAGTATTGTTGGTAAGGCTCTGTACGAAGGCACGATTACGCTAGAGGAAATCGGCGAGTACAATCAGCAGAAATAATAGAAATGACTATGATGCTCTTACATTAATTATTGGTTGTAACCAATGGAATATTGGGCATAATCAATATATATTGTACATGGTCAATGAAATATGCTGTGTATAACTGTTGAAATGTATTGGGCGTAACAGCTGAATTATATTGAATGACACTCGATGGAAAGGAGCTTTATGTTAGCGAAACGGATTATTCCCTGCCTAGATGTAGATGATGGTCGCGTAAAAAAAGGGGTTAACTTTGTTAATCTCGTAGATGTAGGCAGTCCCGTAGATATTGCGGCTTCCTATGAGCAGCAACAGGCAGATGAGCTGGTATTCTTAGATATTACGGCCACCGTTGATGCGCGGACCACTATGCGCGATGTGGTACAGGAAATCTCCACACAAGTATTTATGCCACTCACCGTGGGTGGTGGTATCAAGAGTGTTGATGATATGACGGCTTTGCTGAAAGCTGGTGCGGATAAGGTATCTTTGAACTCTGCGGCTCTTGCTAACCCTGAGCTCATCACAGAAGGGGCTCAAAAGTTTGGTAATCAATGTATGGTGGTAGCCATTGATGTGAAAACAGATGAAGAAACCGGCGAATGGTATGCCTATACTCACGGCGGTCGCAAGCGTACAGAATGGAAAGCTCTAGATTGGGCAAAAGAGGCCGTAGCTCGTGGAGCAGGGGAATTGCTAGTAACGAGCATGGACAAAGATGGTACAAAATCTGGCTTTGATATCGAGTTATATAAGGCTATTGAGTCTGTTGTTAATGTACCTATCATCGCATCTGGAGGTGCGGGTAAGGTTGAGGATTTTGTAAATCTCTTTAAGCAAACCGGTGTTACCGGTGCACTGGCAGCATCTATATTCCACTTTGGGGAAGTTAAAATTCCTGAACTCAAACAAGAACTACGAGCTCACGGAATTACAGTGCGCTAAAATAGATCTAAACAATTACTATCTCTCGTAAACTCTTTGCTAGTCTATATGTTCAGAATTAGTTAAATTGTTTGTTTATAGATAAACAGAAAATAGAAATAGAAATAGCAATAGTAATAGATAGAGATAGAAATAGCAATAGTAATAGATAGAGATAGAAATAGAAATATATGAAGATGTAGATACATATATAGATATAGAATAAAATGCATACATAAATACAGATACAGATGTAGAGATAGATATACAAACTGACATAGGATAACAGATTGGTGATTACTTTTGATAAAGGATAGAATATGAAACCGGATTTTGAAAAAGGAAATGGCTTGTTGCCGACGGTTGTGCAAGATGCGGAGACTAAGGACGTTCTCATGGTGGCGTGGATGAACGAAGAAAGCTTTCACAGAACACTAGAAACAAAGGAAACGTGGTTTTGGTCTCGATCTCGTCAAGAACTATGGCATAAGGGTGGCACCAGCGGCAATGTACAGCATGTGGTGAGTATGGCCCTCGATTGTGATGGCGACACCTTGCTCATTCAAGTTAAGCCTGAAGGTCCTGCCTGTCATACCGGGCGTACAAGCTGTTTCTTTAATGAAGTAGAACGGAGTTAAGCATGGCACAGCAAACACTGAACGAATTATATGAAATTATTAAAAACCGTAAGGCACAGCCAAAGGAAGGGTCTTATACGAATTATTTATTCGACAAAGGACTCGATAAAATATTGAAAAAAGTTGGGGAAGAGGCAACGGAAGTCGTTATCGCTGCAAAAAATGATGATCCACAGGAGCTGATTTACGAAACAGCAGATGTGTTATATCACTTGCTCGTGTTATTAGCGGAGAAAAATATTCCTTACGAAGCCATTGAAGCTGAGCTGGCGAGCCGCGAAGGGGTTGTTAGCAAGACTACAGATCGCCCAGAAATTACAAATTTATAATGTACATCGCGTTATGAGTTCCTACGATTACCCATGCGTTTATATGAGTTAAGACGAGTTTATAAACACAAAATGAGGTAAAACGAGTTTATATACATTAAGAAAATAGATAGAAAGGATAGCCTATGAAAGAGATAATTCGCACATTGAAACCCTATATACCTGAGGAGCCGGCTGAAGCGGTGATAGAGCGCCTTGGTATTGACAGATTGGTGCGCTTGTCGGCGAATGAAAATCCATATGGCACATCGCCATTGGTACGGGAGGCTATCCTTAGCTATGTAACACATAATGATGCCAACTATTATCCGGATGGTAATGCTACCGATTTGCGTATGAAATTAGCGAGTTACTGGCAGGTGCAACCTGAGCAACTCATCATCGGCGTAGGTCTAGATGAGGTCATCGCCATGGTCAATAAAACATTGATTACTGCTGGTGACTCCATCGTAGTAAGCGTGCCAGCCTTTTCGGAATATGCCTTGAATGGCCTCGTGGAAGGTGCTGAGATTCGCGAGGTGCCAGCTGATTTTGAAACGGGGCAGTATGATTTTTCTGCTCTCGTGAAAGCTGTAGATGAAACGACACGCCTCGTGTGGATTTGTAATCCTAATAACCCAACGGGCACCTATGAATCTGTTGAAGATATCCGCAAATTTGTAGCAGCTGTATCAAAGGAAACCTTGGTCATCGTAGACGAGGCTTATATCGATTTTGTCACTTCCGTAGCAGTTCCTACGGCACGTGCGCTCTTGGATGAGTTTCCTAATGTGGCTATCATGCGTACCTTCTCGAAGGCCTATGGCCTTGCCAACTACCGTGTAGGCTACATGATGACTCCTTTAGAATTGGCCAATTATATGCAAACCATTCGCTTACCGTACAATCTGAATACATTATCTCAAGTGGCAGCAGAAGCCGCTTTCGATGATCAAGAATTCTTGGCGAGAACGGTATCTCAAAATGCAGAGGAACGAGCAAAATGGGAAAGCCTCTTTGATGAGTTAGGCATTCACTACTATAAGAGCAAAGCTAATTTTATCTTCTTTGCATCACCTGATGCGGAAGGTCTTGCAGATGCTTGGCTTAAATCAGGTTACCAAGTGCGCCGAGGTCAACGAGAAGGATGGTTACGCCTTACGATTCCAATGCCTCAAGATGGGGATGTTATGCGCCAGATATTAAAAGAATTTATGCATTAATCCACATAGGGTATATCACAGATAGTATTAAGATTTGTTTTATGATATCGGATTTCATTTTATAGAATGGAGTTTATTATGATTGCCATTATAGATTATGATGCAGGGAATACCTTCAATGTTCAGAAAGCATTAGCTTATATCGGTCTTGATGCAGTGCTAACGGCAGATCCTGAGACCATACTAAATGCTGATGGTGTTCTCTTGCCAGGTGTAGGCGCATATGCACCGGCGATGGCAGTTCTAAAAGAACGTGGTTTAGTCGATGTCATCTATGAAGTAGTAAAACGTGAAATACCTTTATTAGGTATTTGTTTAGGCATGCAACTTTTATTTGAAGAATCTGAAGAATACGGCCCAACGCCCGGTTTAGGCCTTATTCCCGGTAAGGTAAAAGAAATTCCTCGCAACCTTGGCCTTAGCGTGCCTCATATGGGTTGGAATAAAAATGTAGTACACCAGCCTCATAGTGCTTTTAGCAATGTAGATGATCAATATACATATTTCGTTCATTCCTATTATGTGGATACAGATCCTGAATATATCATATCTACTGCAAATTATGGTATCGATGTACCTGGCATTGTAGAACGAGGTAGAGTATATGGAATGCAATTCCACCCTGAAAAAAGCGGTGTCGTAGGTCTAAATTTGTTGCGTACATTTGGGACTATTACAAAAACTTATAGGAAAGCAGGAGAATAGGGATATAGCTATCTTTTATTACAGATAAGAATGAGTCATTCAGTAACCAATATATCTAGGATAATAACGGCATCTCATAGGTAGAGAATGCCGTTATTATGCTTTATAGTTATACTTAACTTTCAAAATGAGAAATTAATAATTGACACCTTGTTGATTAGTTATACAATAATGTTGTAAGTACTAACATTTTAGGAAGCCATTGTGGCATGGATACGATACATAAGTTTTATCAGTAATATTCATATACTCCATGTCACGTGATTATTGGAGGTGTTTATATGGTTATGAATGGTATTTACTTAGTTATTGCCTCCGCGTGTATTCTAATTTTAGCGTACCGCTTTTATGGGGCTTTTATAGCGGCTAAGGTACTGACATTGGATCAATATCGTCCAACGCCAGCCATGGTTCACAATGATGGTCACGATTACGTGCCAACCAACAAATGGGTAACCTTTGGTCATCACTTTGCAGCAATTGCTGGTGCAGGTCCACTTGTAGGTCCTGTTATCGCAGCACAGTTTGGGTATTTGCCTGGGGCATTATGGATCCTAATTGGTTCCGTATTAGCCGGTGCTGTACATGATATGGTTATCTTGTTTGCTTCCGTTCGTTACGATGGTAAATCGATTGCGGATATTGCTCGCGAAGAAATCAGTAAACTTGCTGGTTTTGGTGCTATGCTCGCTACCTTATTCCTATTGATTATTACCCTTGCTGGTATGGCTGTAGTAGTAGCTAACGCATTGCATAACTCTCCTTGGGGATTCTTCTCCGTATTTGCTACCATTCCAATCGCTATTTTTATTGGTATTTATTTGAAATGGTTGCGTCCTGGTAAAATCCAAGAGGCGACTATTATTGGGGTAGCCTTAATCTTCGCAGCTATCATCTACGGTCCAAATGTAGCGGCTAGCGAATATGCATCTTGGTTCACATACGACTTGCAAACCATTGAAATTATGCTTGCTGTGTATGGTTTCTTTGCAGCTGCATTGCCAGTATGGTTGTTACTTGCTCCTCGTGACTATTTGTCCACATACCTTAAAATCGGTACAATCGGTGCATTGGCTCTTGGTATTATCATCGTAATGCCTGAAATTCAAATGCCAGCTGTAACTCCTTACATCTGGGGCGGCGGTCCTGTATTGAAAGGTTCCGTATTCCCTTACATCTTCATTACTATCGCATGTGGTGCGTTATCTGGCTTCCATACTGTTATTGCTACAGGTACAACACCTAAAATGCTTACTAATGAAAAAGAAATTTTACCTATCGGTTATGGTGCGATGTTAACAGAAGGCTTCATCGCTATGATGGCGTTGATTGCTGCCACTGCATTGCATCCAGATGATTACTTTGCGATTAACTCCACAGTTGAGTCTTTCAAAGCTTTAGGCCTTCAAGTCCATGAATTGCCAGCATTGTCTGCAATGGTTGGTGAAGACTTGATGCACCGTCCTGGTGGCGCCGTATCCCTTGCAGTAGGTATGGCTCATATCTTCTCCAGATTGCCTAATATGGATCACTTGATGGGTTACTGGTATCACTTCTGTATCATGTTCGAAGCATTGTTCATCATGACCTTGATCGATGCTGGTACTCGTGTAGGTCGTTACTTACTTCAAGAATTATTAGGTCATTTCCACCCTAAATTCAACGACCAACATTGGGCTCCCGGGGTTTATGGTTGTGCCGCTTTAATTTGTATCTTGTGGGGCTACCTAGTTCTACAAGGTAACATTGGTATTATCTGGCCTTTATTTGGTGTATCGAACCAATTATTAGGTACCATGACATTGGCCGTAGGTACTACAGTTATCATGAGACTTGGACGCAAACGCTATGCATGGGTAACAGGTATCCCTTGTATCTTAATGGCTATCGTTGCTATCGCTGCAGACTATGAAAATGTATTCTACAGCTATATTCCTGCTGGTAAATGGATTTTAGTAGCATTTAGTGCTGCTATGTTCCTCATGATCCTTATCGTATTAATTGAAGCTGTACGTAGTTGGATTCGCTTGTCTAGCATTCCTCAAGACTATCGTACACAAGCTGAAATTGAAGCTGAAAGCCTTGTAAAATACGGTAAAGAAGTAAAAGCATAAGATTGATTATTGCAATATATAAAGTGCACTCACATTTGTGGGTGCACTTTTAATCTATAAATTTGCTGTCTTTTTTATAAAATAGTTAGGTAATGGCGCCTTGCATGCAGAGTTTTCTGTGAGCAAGGCGCTTTTTGTATGGAAAAGAGTTTCTTATGGTCAATATGATTGATACAGGCAACACCACATGGATATTGTGATTTGAACATGTTATAATAGGGCTATGAAACATTATATACGTTCTTATTGGACAAAATATAAACAATTGTATAAGAAAGGCCTAAAAGGCATTGCTGCCTTTCTTGCCATTGGAGCGATTATAGTCTTTGTACTAGCAACCATTGCTAGTCGTGGAATGGGCGTTATTTTTAATGAGGTTATGGCTCGACAAACTATGATGCGCGGTACGGTTACTGTTGAAAGTTTATCTGCTACACCGTGGGGAACTTTGACTTTTACAGGCCTTGTTTGGAAGGACCCAGAAGGGCATGAGTTGCTCAATGCACCAAGTGGGAAAGTCCGCGTCAATATGTGGGATGTGGTGACACGTAATTTTAAGTCCTCCGCTATCAAGGGCATTGAATTAGATGATGCGGTTATAGTTATTGATTTAGACGATAATAATCGGTTGGATTTCGCGCCCATATCTCCAGATGTAAATAAACCAATTAATGAGGTAGAGCCTCGTCCGAAAGCACCTAAAAAGACCACACAAGAACGGCAAGAGGAACTAGGTAAGAAAGTACGTAACTTTAATTGGCAAGGTCAACATTTAGATCTTAAGATTACACTTAGAAATAGTCAGTTAGAGGTCTTTAATAGAAATCGCCATTATGTGATAAAGAATGTAAACTCAAAAATTGATCTTGATAGTAAGAGGGCCATTCGTATCGATATGGAGACGGGCAAATTTGGTGGTACCGCCATAGGGGATGGTCTTGTATTAAAAGGTCGTGTAGATTTAAAGGATGTTTTAAAGCATCGCATGCCTCAACTGGATCTACAATTTGATGTGAAAGGGGTGGATCCATCATCACTAGGCTTTGGTGAGAATATTCATGATGCCATGACCTTGCTTACAAAGGTAACAGGCGATTTTAACCGTCCTTTTGCTAAAGGTCGTGTGACGATGCCTATTTTACGGATTCCTGCACTTACTTTTGAGAATGTAGTAGGAGATGTGACGTACCAAGATGGTATTTTGAATTTTGAAAACGTTAGTGCCAATGTATACAGCGGTAAATTGGAGGCTAAGGGTGTATATAATTTGGACACTCGAGCCTATACGATTACAGGCGTAGCAAAGGATTTAGATAGTAGTGTAGCCCTCAAGGCTCCTGAGTTTCTCGTGCCCGTATCGGCAAATTTGAACTTTAAAAGTGAAGGCCAACCTCGAGATATGGAGGTATGGGGTAACTTCTGGTCTGGTGAAGGGCACTATATGCTAATTCCGATTCAAAGCATTACGGGAAACTTTCACAATAAAGGGCGGCATTTATCCTTTAGCGATGTGAACGTACATACGAAAATCACCACTATCACTACGGATGCTCTGCGTATCGATGATGGACAGCTCACGATGGGGCCGCTTAATATTACTTCTCACGGAGGCAGTAATTTCATTCTGTATGATGAGTCATTTGATGAAATTGATGAAAATATGACTCGCATTAAAGATGATATGAAACAAGCTAGGGAAAATAGTAGACGTGCTTCTGACTCTGCAAAAGACATCGACAAATCTGGCCTTACAGCGCCGGACATAAAAGAATCCATGAAGGATCTGAAGCGGAGTATGGATACGGCAAAAGATAGTATAGATAATCTGTCAAAAAACAGTAAGCAATAAACTGTATTGAGCTGTAAAGGGTAAGAAGTAATAATAAAGTAACAATATAAAGTAACAAAAATAATAAACTAACAAAAATCAAAAAAGAAGGCAATCTATCATGGTGATGAGTTGCCTTCTTTAAGTTATAAGGTGCTAAATTATATATAGCTATACGAAAGATTTTATTATCTGTTTAATCCGTTAGAGCGTACATATTCGGTATTTTCTGTGTCTTTGGTATCTGTTTTGGTGTTAGTTCGTTTTACCGTAATAAGAGGTTTCTTTTCTTTGGTTTCCTTTTCTTCGTATGGAATTACTTTATCTCCTTGATCCGGTAAAAATGTTTCGATACCGTTTCGTTTGCCTTTTTGCGTGTTTGAATCAGTGGACAATTGACTTTGTTGTGGAACGATATAGATTTCGTCTTTATTGATGGTTACATCATTTAGCAAGAGTTTGAATGCATTTGGACTTACATATAGAATTCCGTCTACCATACGTGCTGCAGGCAGTAAAGATTCGGATGTATCAAGGTTGATGATTTGCAATTTACCCTTGCGCACGACTTGTTTAGAGTCTGGTTGTACCGCTAAGGTAGCAATATTCATATCGATTAATGCGGTTTTTGTAGGGGCATCCCAAGATACTTTATAACCTAATGCTTCTGATACTTGACGTAACGCTACGAGTGGTTGTCCGTCAACATAGATAACATTTGGTTTATTTTCTATGGGCTCTAATAATATGCCATCTACATTGATATAATGCTGTGTCGTTACTGATGTAGGTCTTTTTAAACTCTGTGTCGTTGTAGCTGTCTCCGTTCCGATTGCTGCCTGGGCAGGTTGCACCATTCCGCTTGTGAAAGCTAGCGCTCCAACGGCTATACCGGACAAAATCAGTTGTTTTAATTTCATGGTAACCTCCATTGTGTATAAAACGTCACGATAAATCATAATTGGTAATATAACATGGATATATGAATATTATATTATGAATTTTAATTTTATAAAACTAAAAAGAAGAAATATATTTATACTTTACAACAAAACTTTAATTATGCTATTCTGATGATACGTATTTCATGAACTTATCATGATTGGTGCTATTTGAGTATGTTTATAGGAGAGTTTCGTGAATAAAAAACACTTAGTTCTTCTGAGTTTAGGTATATATAGTCTATCTATGCCTTTAATGGTTCAGGCTACTGATCCAATTATACCTATAGCTCAACAAGAGCAATTACAACAAGACCGGGATACTCAACGAGAACGTAGCTTACGCTTAGATGAAGAGCGTGTAGAGACTGTTGCTAGTGAGCCGGCACTTATAGACGTACCTTCTGATCAGAATGGTGCGTCTTTTTATATTAAACAAATACAGTTAGATGGTATGCCTAAAGAATTATCTTTTCTAAATAAGCTTACCCACAAGTATGAGCAAAAAATGTAACTGTATCAGATATTACTAATATTCGTAATGCCTTTCAACGTAAATTGTTGGATAAGGGGTTTGTAACATCTCAAGTCTATATTCCAGAACAAAATTTAAATGATGGAATATTACAATTGATGGTTATACCTGGTCGAGTGGAAGATATCCGTTATAGTGAGTCTTCGGCTCATGGACCTTGGCGAACTGCCTTAGTTGTACGACCTGGAGATATACTTAATATCCGTGATATTGAACAAGGTCTTGAGCAGATGAAACGTGTATCATCTCAATCCGTGACAATGAAGTTACTCCCAGGTAAAGCTATAGGTACATCTGTTATTGAGCTATCAATCAAACAAGAAAAGCCAGTATATGGATCGATTAGTATTGATAATAGTGGTCTGGAATCAACCGGGATATATCAAGGTAGCTTTACTACCTCTTTTGATCAAGTTTTTAGAGCTAATGATACATTTACTATGTCATTATCAGGTGATCTTAGTGGATCAGGTAGTATAAAAGGAACTCGTGCAGCCAGTCTTAATTATATTATACCTCATGGAAAGGATACCTTTAGTTTTAGTTTTTCTAAATCACGATATCATCAAATGATACAGTCCAATCCATATGACTTCACATATAGTGGTAAGTCAACTACTATAAAGGCAAAATGGAATCATGTTTGGTCTCGTACACAGCGTGAGAAACGTGCATTTGATATTTCTATCAGTACACGTCATAATCATCGCTTTGTTAATGATACGGAAATTCCGGTGCAAGCATTACGTACTACCTCAATGGAGTTTGGTGTTTCTAATCGTAAATATATTGGTAATGCTACCTTGTATTCTCGTTTAGGATTTCAATGGGGCATTGGTGCATTTGGTGCACAGCCCGAACATACAGCATCTGTTGCAATGGGGGGGCCTACATCTAGATATCATATGTGGCTTGCTGATGTCGATTATCGTAAGCCATTTGTTATGGGCCATCGTCCTGCATCCTTTACATCTTCATTTCATGGACAATGGGTACAAGGCGGTAAAAGGGTATATAGTGTAGACACTATAAATATTGGTAATCGGTATAGTGTCTATGGTTTTGATGGTGAATATACACTTATGGGTGATAGTGGGTGGTATTTACGTAATGAGGTAGTCTCTGTTATTCCTCATCTTAATACAGAAGTATATCTTGGTTTAGATGTAGGCGCGGTATATGGTAAAAGTGCAGAAAAATTGGTAGGTAAAGCCATTGCAGGTACTGCAATCGGTATAAGAGGTAATTATGCATCAGGTTTATTATTTGATGCATTTATCAGCACACCTTTATATAAGCCACAAGGATATCATACGAAGAAGTTTTATAGCGGTTTTACCGTAGGATATAGATTCTAATCTAAATATAATTAAGACTTAATAAGTGTTGAACTATTATTTATATAATTGGAGAGTTATATGTGTAAAACGAATCAAGAACGACGTACACTAGGGCGTAAGATTGTATCCTGGCTAAGTTTTGGGGTGTTTGTAGCATCTCAATCGATGGTACTGGCTTCGCCAATTATGCCAGATAATAATGCTGTTATTACTGAACGACCATTAGTTCAGGAAACTGCTAATCAGATACCTTTAATTAATATTACGGCACCCACTAATAAGGGCGTCTCTATGAATAAATATGAGCAATTTAATGTAGAGAAACAAGGGGCTATTTTAAATAACTCATATGTAACGAGTAAAACAGAACTTGCTGGTTATGTACAAGGTAATAGTAACATGGTGAATGGTACTGCAAAGGTTATCGTAAACCAAGTTACATCAGGTACACCGACATCTATGAATGGTTATTTAGAAGTGGCGGGGCAAAGAGCTTCAGTTGTGGTCGCAAATCCTAACGGCATTACAGTTAATGGTGGTGGGTTCCTTAATGCAGATCATGCTGTGTTAACTACAGGTAGAGCAGAATTAAATGGTGCTGGAAATTTACAAAATTACCGCGTAGAACAAGGGAAAGTTGCTATTGAAGGCAAAGGTCTTGATGGAAAAGGTGCAGATTCTGTATCTATCTTGGCAAGAACTATTAATGTAAATGCAGGGGTTTGGGCAAACAAACTTAATACTCGTACCGGACAAAATCACATTGATGCTAACAACTTAAAGGCTACAGCTTTAGAGTCTTCAACTGTTGAAACAAAACCAATGATTGGATTAGATGTGGCTGCAGTAGGTGGGATGTATGCTAATCATATTACTATGGTTGGCACTGAAGCTGGTGTAGGTGTTAATCTTAATGGTGTAGTTGCAGGGTCTCAGTCTGTTTCAGTAGATGCTAATGGTCATCTATCTGTTAATGGTACGCTTCAATCCGATACAAGTCTCGTGGCTAAAGCAAATTCTATACAGAATATAAAGACAATTGCTTCAGGTGGAAACTTGGATTTAGAAACAAAAGAGTTAATTAATGCAGGGAATATTACATCCGTTAAAAATGGACATATTAAGGTAGAAGAAACTTTAACTAACAAAAATACAATGGCAGCTGGTGCCAATACTCAAGGCGCTGTGACAGGTAATGGCTCCTTGTCTGTTGAGGCAGGTACTATTCGTAATACTGACGCAGTGATTGTATCTGGTGGTACTACTAGAATTAATAGTAAAGAAGTACATAATATAGAGAATGGTCGCATTTATGGTGGAAAAGTAGCGATACAAACTGAGGTACTGGAAAATCGTAAGAATGTGGCGTTAGAATCTAAATTAGATGCTGCTATGGCAGATATGAAAGCAGCAGAGGATAAGCTTGAAGCAGCTTATGCTATAGATACTACAGCTTTTACATCAAAAACTGAACAAGATGAATATTTGAACCGAATCAAAGAACTATCCCAAGTATATGATGAAAAGCTTAAGATTGTTAAGTTAGTACAAGAGGAATTATCTGCTCATAAAGGGAGTACTGTTGCAGGTCGAGATGATGTAACTATTGAGGCGGATTCTATCTTGAATAGAGAGAAGTCTCTTGTGTATAGTGGTGGCACTATGACATTGGATGGTCGAGACACTTTGCACAATATCGGTGGTACTATTGAGGGAATTGGAAAAGGTGTCATCCGAAGTAAAGACTACCAAAATAAGAACTCTTCCTTTACAGCAAAACGTGTTAGCCCTGAAATTGAAAAAGGTCTTTCTGGTGCAAGTAATGACGCTATGCTGACAGAGCAAGAAGATCAAATCCTGATTACAGATAAAAATCATAGTGAGCATGGTCAAGTTTTTAAAAAGTCTGAATTTACTTCTTTAAATAGTGGCTATGGCGCACTCCATAGTTACGGAAAATCCCCAATGCCAATATATGAGGCTGCAGAATATGTTACGGTAGAACAAATTACGCCAGAAGAGCAAGCGGCAGGTGAAGAGTTAATTCCAGCAGAATATATTGGTACACAAGTACCTTCGTACGCTTATGATGATCCTATTTTTAAAGAGTTTGGCATTACATCTATGACAACAGAGCGCCCACTAACGTCAGGTCCTGAACAAGAAGCGTGGGATGCACAATATAAGCCAATTTTAGCTTCATTAAATGAAAAAATTAAAGCTCATAATGCAAAGGCTGAATTACATAACCAAAAAATTTCCGGAGTAGCTAATGAAAAAATAGACAATTATACTATTATTCGAAATAAAACAAT
Organism: Veillonella parvula; assembly: GCF_042850485.1. Taxonomy (GTDB): domain Bacteria; phylum Bacillota; class Negativicutes; order Veillonellales; family Veillonellaceae; genus Veillonella; species Veillonella parvula_Q. The sequence continues at coordinate 187,731 of NZ_AP031417.1, forward strand.
GACCTCTAAAGAAGAGGTGAAAAATAGTACGCCAGGTGTTGTGCGCTTTGGTGGGGATCTGTCATTCACGGGAAATGGTACTAATGAAAATAGTCAAATGGTTGTAGGTGGTACATTAACTACTACGGGTGCTATTGATCAAGTAGCAAAAGAAAATCAAGAAGTGACTAATACATTTGGTACTACAGAAGCTTCATATACCTATAAAAGAAGATGGCCACATAAATCTAGACGAAGAGGTTATAAGGGTCAAGTATTTATGACTCCACAAGTAAATAAAGAAAATCCAATATCACTTGGGGTGGCTAAGAAAGAAGACAAAAATGGTAAGGCAAAAGGTGAGGTAGGGGATAATCACCGTAAAGAGGTACAAGACTTCTTAAATCCATTTGCACAAGATAGCAGCAATGATGCATCTAAACCAACTGCAGGAACTAATATTTTGGCATTGCCTACAGAATCTTTGTATAGAATACATCCTGAAAGCACTGCTAACTATGTAGTTGAAACAGATCCGCAATTTACGAATAAAAAAGCCTTTTTATCTTCCGATTATATGTATCGAGAGATGAAAACAAAGCCTGAAAATATCGAAAAACGACTAGGTGATGGTTTGTATGAGCAGACCTTGGTTAGACAGCAGATTGTATTTGGAACAGGGTATAGATTCCTTGATGGGTATACAGATGACGAAAGTCAATTTAAAGCGCTCATGGATGCCGGTATTGTCTATGCTAAACAACACGGTATTGCTCCAGGTGTAGCACTGACAGCAGAACAAGCAGCTAGTTTAACTAGTGATATGGTCTGGCTTGTAAAAGATATTGTTATGGTAGAGGGAAAACCTGTTGAGGTGATCTATCCTAAGGTATACCTTAAACAAAGCAATGGTTTACAGTTACATACTGATGGAACACTAATAAGTGCTAATACATTGGTTATGAATGCAAAGAAACGTATTCATAATGAAGGTGTTATTCAGGGTAAAACAGTAGTTCTCGCATCTAATCAAGATATTATTAATAACGGTCATATTAATGCAGACAAAGTTGGTTTGCAATCGGATACAACTATTTACCAACAAGGTCAAATTGTTGGTCGTGATGCTGTAGGATTACAAGCAAAAGAGAATATCACTTTTAACAATTCTATTGAGCATTTAACAAACCAAGATGTTTTACATAAAACGGCGGGTATTGCTATAAGCGGTGATACAGGCGTTATGATCGTATCTGCTGGCAATGACGTAAACCTAGGTGGTGCAACTATTGAAGCATTAGGTAAAGAAGGGGCTATCACTATTACCGCTGGACATGATATTAATAGTACTACAGATATTCTTACTGCTAAAAAAGATATGACTCAAGATGGGGATAATTATTTACGAACCTATCGTCAAACTGAACTAGGAACGACAATAGAGGCTGGTGGAAATGTATCTATTGGCGCCAAAAATGATATTAAGGCTCGTAATTTGACTGTTAGCAGTGATTCTGGGGCGGTAAAAGTAATTGGTGAAAATGATGTATCCATTGAAAATGGCTATAGCGAGTCTAAAGATGCATTTGCGTTAAAATACAAAGAAAAAGGCCTCCTTAATAAAAAGGAGACTAAAATCAAAACAAATGATGAATCTACAAATGCATTAATGAGTACAGTCAGTGGTCATACTGTAGTGGTAGGTGCTAATAACGATGTGACACTTACATCTTCTAATATCGTGAGTACCGCAGGAACATCTGTATTAGCAGGTCATGATGTAATAACGGATGCAGCGGCAAAGCATACTCTAAGTACCGCATCTAAAGATGTAAAAAAATCTGGTATTATGGGTGCTGGTATGGGTATCATGATTGGTAAAAAACAATCGAAAGATAACTATTATATCGATGAAACTACTCATAAAGCCACAACTTTAGGATCCACAAATGGAGAAGTTACTGTACAAGCGGGTGGCACAGTTCATTTGACCACGACGAATGCAGTAGGGAAAAATGGCGTTGTCATTTTAGGGCAAGATATTATATTAGATGGTAAAGATGACTTGTATAAACAAGAGGAGCGTCATGAACGTAAGTCTTCAGGGTTAACTGTAAGTTTAGGTGGCAGTGTTGTTGAAAAAATAGATAGTGCTGTAAAAAAACAACACAGTGCATCTGATAGAAGAAACAGTCGCTTTAAATCATTAGAAGGCAAACAGTCTATGGATCGATTGCTCTCTGCTATTGGCGAAGCAAAGCAAATTGTTGATAGAAGTTATAATGGCCAAATGAGAGCTATTAATTCACAATTGGAACGTGTCAATGCTGATATAGTCAATACACCAGAAACTGACGCAACTAAGTTAGCAGAGCTTAAAGCTAAACAAGAGTTTTTACTGAAAAGACGAAGTACTTTAGAAGAAAATAAAAGTGTTGTTGATAAAGCTACTGATAAAGCCATTGATAGAGCTATTAATGTACAAATAGGTATTGGATCTAGTAAAAGTGTAGCTGAATCGAAGTTAGAACGTCATACGTATTCTAGTGGGACTATTGACTCTGATGGAACTGTTTTGATTCATGCTAATAGTGCAGATTCAATTAAAGGTAATATTACTGCAATTGGCGAGCAAATCAAAGGGAAGAATGTACAATTAGCTGCTTCCAATACTATCAATCTAGAGGCCGGTTCAAATACGCAACGTGTTGAAACAAATAGTAAGTCTAGTGGCTGGAATGTTTCTGCTAATATTGGTATGAGAACTGGAGGGCTCGTAGGTTGGTCGGCATCCGCTTATAAAGGGACAGAAAATGGCATAGAAGATACTACTACTCATACAGGGACACATGTTGTAGGTACTAATAACGTATCTATTGAAAGTGGCAGTAATACGAACCTTATTGGGTCTACTGTTTCTGGGCGAGGTGTAACGGCGAAAGTAGGTAATAATCTCACTGTAGAAAGCTTACAAGACAGTCAGATTTATCATGAAACATCCAAGAATAAGGGGATATCTATATCTGGTGCAAACTTTATATCTCAACCTACGATTAATGGTGTTAATGTAAAAGGCAATATTGATAGTACTTATAAAAGTGTTACAGATCAATCGGGTATACATGCAGGTAATGATGGTGTGAATATTACTGTTGGCAATACGACAACATTAAAAGGTGCTATTATAACTAGTAAAGCTACACCTGAAAAAAATAAGATGTCTACCAAATCTCTAGTTATGGAAGACATTCATAATGAAGCGTCTTATAAGGCTAAGAAATCTGGTATAGCAATGAATACATCTGGATTGACAGCAAAAGGTATTCTCGGTAAAATCAACCCATTGGGACTATCTCCAGTAGTTTCTATTCCAGTATCAGATGAGGCCCAATCTACTACAAAATCTGCTATTAGTGATGCTATATTGGTAGAAGTAGAGGGTAAACCACTTACTGCTATTAACAGAGATACTGAACATGCACTCAATAGTATTAAACCAATATTTGATAAGGCTGATGTAAAAGAACGTATGGAATACGTTAATGCTGTATCTGATGAGGGCTTCAAGTTAATTGGGGATATTGCAATGAAGCAAGTTCAGAAGTATGAGGAAAAAGTCGCTAATACTTCTGATGAAGCTCTAAAAAAACGATATCAAAAAGAAGCTGATAAATGGAAAGATGGTGGCATTTATAAAGTTGCCTTACATGGTGGTTTTGGTGCAGTAGTCTCTAATATGGCTGGAGGCTCCAGTTTAGACGGTTTTGCAACTGCTAGTGCTAATGAGATAATGGTGGGGGCTATTGCTAAGGAAGTAGCTAAACATCCTAATAGTACAATAAATGCTGATGGTAAATATGTTGATAACTCTGATGTATATAAAATTGCTAGTGCGGTTTTAGGTAAAACAGTTTCACACTCTTCGTTAGGAACTGGTATTTCACTATCTGCTACAACAAGTAATTATTTAACTCATGAGCAAGGAAAACAGTATGAGTATGAGCTTTCTTTGGCTAAGAGTGAAAAGGAACGTAAACTAGTAATTCAAAAATGGAAAGCTATTGATGAAAAACAAGAAGCTGATTATATTAGTCAAGAGAAAAGTATATTTAAAAAATATTTTAATACAATATCGGACTTAATTGATTTTAATATCTATCTTCCGTATAAACGAGAGCGTAACAGATATAATATTAGTCTTGATCGTGCATTCTCTTTAGATTCTAATACTGGTAAGCTTAAGAAGGCGATGGTAAAAGTAATATCATTACCTTTGAAAGAGGAAAGTTCTTTTGCTGAGCGAATACAAAATGAGAAAAATATATTCGCTTTAAATCGGGCTGAAATAATAAGTAAAATAGAGGGCTTTAAAGCTGGATCTGATGAATTTGATGAAAATACTTTATATCATTATAATCGGATACGAGTAGGAGAAGATAAACTCTTATCACATATTTTAAAAAGTACTGATGTTACAAGAGGTGTTTTGGATAGCTTTACTGAAGATGGTTTTTCAGCATTTGAACGTTCTTTAGGAATCACTCCTAGTTACAACCAATATTATTACGGTGGTAAATTATTAGGAGATGGGATAGGTGTTGTTGGTGGTGGTATTACTGCTGGCACAGGTGTTATAGAGACGGGGATATTTACAGCTGGCGGAGTAACAGCTGTTGCTACGCCGGTATCTGTGACACAAATAATGGCAGGTAGTACACTAGCAGTTCATTCAGCTAATAATTTTGAAAAGAATCTTACGCTGTTTGCAAAGCATAATAGAGAGAAGCCAGAAATATCCACCAAATTTAACTTTGATGAAGAAGCCCCTTATATTAGGGAAAATCGTCTGCCTAAAGATTCTGAAACTATTTTATCAGATGGTACATTTGATAAAATAGGTAAAGTCGAACCTCATGGTGCTCAGGTTTATAAAAAAGATAAAAAATATTATTATAGAGATACACTTCACTTTGGAAAGAAAGCACATTTAGAAGTATTTGATAGAAAAGGTAATCATTTAGGAGAAGCAGATCCTTTGACGGGGGAAATAAAGCCACATTCTGCTGATTCTAAAAAGAAACTTAGTAAGGAATATAGATGATAGAATTAGAACCTATTAAACAGATAAAAAGTCCAAGTTCAGAAAATGTTATAATTTTTGCTTTGCGATGTGCAAATTATATAATTATAAATGATAAACTTAATGGTCTAATTATTTTGGACATGGATTGGAGCGAAGTTAATAGAATTTATATAGGCGAACAATTATTACTTATTGAAGCTATATATACAGATATGCTGAAAAACAGAATTGTATTTAAATTAGAGTCGTCTTTATGCTTTGTAGATATTGATACACATTTTGTTAAGTTAATACCTATTCCTAATAATATTAAGGAATTCTATTTTTATCAATTATACAAATTTAATGATGACATAATTTTAATGCATACCAATAAAGGGGTAGTATCTTTGTCATTGGTTGATTATTCTGTTCATATTATAAATGAAGTAGCAGAATATGATGAAAAATTTGCATACGTTATTTATGAAAGTGAAACAAAAGAGTCCTATTCTCATAATGGAAAATTAGTTTGTTTGGATACAGATAATATAACTATATTAGATTATTTTAAAAAGGTTCAGATTAAAAACCCTATTTCTGTCCCGTATTTTGATGTATCTGTGACGGATAGATATGGTTTAGCTATTGGAGAGGAACAATTACAGATTTTTAACCTATATGGAGATATAAAAAGTTGGATATTATCATATAAAAGACCGTGGTATGGTGAGCGGGCTGATATAGTTGGAAAAGATGATGGACTCCATTTATATGTTATAACTCGTAATGATTTGGACGAATTAACAAGTCTTTCAGAGTATTTAATTCCGTTTGATAAGATGCCTAATCATATAATTTTAATATAAGTGTTAGCAAATTATTGAGGTGAAAATATTTTTAAAATATTTAATTTAATCTTTTGGGTTGGAATGATTTTTTTCCTAGGAGGCATTACATTAATGCTTGTTATGGATCCTGAGGTTACTAGTGACGAGTTTTGGATATATTTCTATGGTAGTGCTTATATTATTAGTGGAATATTTATGTTGGGATGGTACTTTATATATAAGCTCTTAAAAAAATGATTATATTTGAATTAATCTTAAGGTCATGATCATTTAAACCCGATAGGACGTTATAGTCTAAACTTCAGTGATAAGTATTACTGAATGATTTAGAACTATAGCGTCCTTTTACTATCTTGGCACTCTTATCATAGCCGATATATGGTGTTAAGGATGTGGCAATCATGATGGATTATTCTAATTTTTATTATATAAATTTATATAAAATTTGTGATATATTAGAGTTAAAATTTTAGTTGTGTTGTAAACGAGTGGTTTTAATGATAGGAATACTCATATGTTATTTTTAAAAATTTATAATTATTTTGTCAGGGGCGTTGTACTTTTCTTTCTTATAATTATTCCTTTTACTATTGTTACAAATCCTGAAATGATCGAGGATGAAGTCGATTTACTGTATATATTGTAATCCTTTTGATCTATGTAGTATGGACTTATATTTATAACTATTTAAGTCGTAAAAGGAGTTAGTGTTTGTGCATATTCATTTACCCTTAGTTTTCGTAGTCATCTTTTATTCGGCAATTGTTCTCTATTGGATCATATATAAAATACTCTTAAGAAAAAAAACTTTCACCATTACTAGTATCTTTAATTGCTAATTCTAATTATGGTTTTATTAAAGTCATCTCTTGGGCGATAATTATTACATACCCCTTCATGCTATTTAGCATGTTTTATTTCTTAGATTACATAGCTGTGCCAATTGTTATGGCTTGGTTTTTACAATCTGTTTTAGTTGCAGCTACCCTATTCAGGCAGCCATCACACAGTCGTTATTAAGATTGGGCTAGAAAGAAACAGATGTATGTAGTGTGGATTGTATTTTTTTATTTCTTAGCGGCGCTAGGTATATTGAAATTCTATGATTTTTTGTAGTGTTTAAGTTGTAAAGAAAAAGTATATTCCCGTTATTGAGAATCAAGGGAAAAGTAAGAATGTCTGCTAACAATAAAAATTTTTAAAGCTGTATATATGTTTTTTGTTCTATCAATTAATTACATATATAGAAGCGTAATTATAATGAGGCGGAACCTCTTATAGAATACATTTTAGAAAATAAGAACTAGAATTTCTTATGGTATAATTAAGTATCACATGAATTATTTCTTATATCGTATTATAGAAAGAGGTTCCTTATGGCATCCGGCAGATCTGAAAAAGAGTTACAAGGGGTAACGATGTTAGGTCACAAGACCGATTATCCTACTGATTATGCGCCACAGGTGTTAGAGGCGTTTGATAATAAACACCCTGATAATGACTATTTCGTTAAGTTTAATTGCCCTGAGTTTACTAGCTTGTGTCCTATGACAGGTCAACCAGACTTTGCGACAATCTATATTTCTTATGTTCCAGATAAGAAAATGGTAGAGTCCAAGTCTTTGAAGTTGTATCTGTTTAGTTTCCGCAATCATGGGGACTTTCACGAGGACTGCATCAACATTATCATGAAAGATCTTGTGAAGTTGATGGATCCTAAATATATCGAGGTGTGGGGCAAGTTTACGCCGCGCGGTGGTTTGTCCATCGATCCATACGCAAACTATGGCAAGCCTGGTACAGAGTGGGAAAAGACTGCAAAAGAGCGCCTTCATTTCCACGACATGCAGCCTGAGCGTGTAGCATACCGTTAATATGGCATACGAATATTTAACAATGGTCACATCCTTTATTACTTGTTTTATGATTGGTGTGACCTTGTCTTTACAACCTGCATCGATAATCGTAGGGACTCACACTCATTTAAGAGAACAAAGTAAATGGACTCGCTGGAACGGATATATCATTTTTGTGTTGCTCCTATTTGTGCTAGATATGCTTGTAACAAATGGTATATATATTGCGTTTCACGATGTGTATGGTAATCTCTTTAACATTGGTTATCTTGATTTCGATCTGATGGACATGTTCTTTAGTGAAAGCTTTCAAATAGGTGTTATTCTAGTCTTTTCGCTCATATTGTTTCAAGTATTAGGGCTCGTTGATTTAGCTCATGGAGAACGGGATTTATCCTTTTATTATGACCAAGTAGATGCAGGTAAACATAAGCCTTCTTGGATGGAGCGGTACATGGGGAGTCAAAGAGGCTCTCTTGGAGCGAGCTTGGTGGGCTTGCTTTATATGCTGAGAATGACGATAAAAACAATGTGGCCTTATATCGTGTGTCTAGTGTGGTTTAAAATCCTAGCCATACTTGTAAATGTACTAGTGTCTCCGAGTATTAACCGAATTATGCATGCTGATAATGAATTGACGACCCTAATCATTTTCGACCCATATATTATCACCTATGTAGTTGCTGGTTTCTTATGGGGTCATGTAGCGTTACATCATGATGTAACTAAAGTATCGCATTTAGCTAGTAGTATGGCTATATCTCTTATCCCTCGTCTTACAGTCTTGGTAGGAGCAATTTTCTTTATTGGATTGGCCCTCATCATTATAATGGTACCCATCACATGGGATGGGGTACTTGACGCACTTACAACAAAATAGATAAAGCTAGTTATTTCCTGTATTTTTAGGGTTTTAAAAGTCGTTCTCATTCTCTTGACAATGAAATGATTCAAATGTTAGAGTATGGTTGTATTAATTGGAATACATAAACGGTTATACCCCGTATATGGTGAATAACAAGGTGCAATATAATATCGTCCTTGGGATGTTCCTAAGGGCGATTTTTATCATCTATCGCTAGAGGGAGGATTAGATGAGTATAGTAACAAGCCAAACAATTGAACTTATTGGTAAAACACCGATATATCAATTGCCAAATACCAATATTTATGTAAAGCTTGAAAAATATAATGTAGGTGGTTCTGTAAAAGACCGTGCCGTACTCGGTATGTTACAAGCTGCAAAAGAGCAAGGTCGCATCCATGAGGATAGCATCATTGTAGAAGCCACAAGTGGTAATACGGGGATCGCTCTTGCTATGGTAGGCGCTATTCTACATATTAAAACAGTGATTATCATGCCTGAAAGTATGAGTAAAGAACGCCGTGAGCTTATCAAGGCGTATGGGGCGCAGCTCATCTTAACACCAAAAGAAACAGGTATGAAGGGGGCTCTTGAGCGGGCCAATGAAATTTTAGAGAAGTATCCAAATGCTTTCACCTTGGGCCAATTCGTAAATCCTGCAAACCCAGATATGCATTACCGCACGACGGGTACTGAAATTGTAGAACAAGTGCCGAATGTCGATGTATTTGTAGCGGGTATCGGCACGGGTGGTACTTTCACAGGCGTTACGAGACGATTGAAAGAACATAATCCTAATCTAAAAGCCATTGCTGTAGAGCCAACGGGATCTCCTGCTATTACCGAAGGTAAGGGCGGCCCTCACAAAATACAAGGTATTGGGGCTGGTTTCATTCCTGAAAACTTTGACCAAATATTGATGGATGGCGTGCAAACGGTAAGTGACGAAGAAGCTTTTAGCGAGGTGCAAACCTTTATGCGTGAAAGTGGTATCTCTATTGGCCTTTCCGCGGGGGCGGCCATTGTAGCGGCAAAACGCATGGCTCGTGAGTTACCTAAGGCGAATATCGTTGTTATTGCACCTGATGGGGTAGAGAAATATTTATCCCTCTTGGACTTTGGCAACAACGAATACGTTAAATAATAGATTTCAAATAGATACAATACTGAATTTTAGATTGGTAAAAGAATAGGTTCTATATAGATATAAAGCCTTATATATAGGAATATAGACCAAATATGTTGTATACTAGATATATCTATATTTTTGTAGAATGTTAAGTAGAGTTATTTGAGATGGAGTCACTATGATGCAAGGTTTGCGCAAATTATGGGGCAAAATTCAATATAATATTAAGCGCGTAATGGATTCTGACCCAGCTGCCACAAGTGTATGGATGGTTATATGGACATATCCTCATATTACGGCTTTGTTCTGGCACTTCTTTGCCCACCGTTTATATAAGGCGGGGTGGCCCATCTTGGCTCGTCGTGTGGCTCTCCATTCTCGGCATGTGACGGGCATTGAAATCCATCCAGGTGCGACGATTGGTCGCGGTCTCTTTATCGATCACGGTATGGGGGTTGTTATTGGTGAAACGGCTATTGTAGGCGATAATGTAACCTTGTTCCATCAAGTAACACTAGGTGGGATGTCTTCTAAAAAGGTAAAGCGCCATCCGACCATTGAAGATGATGTACTCATCGGTACGGGTACAAAAATCTTAGGGGATATTACGATTGGGGCGCGCACGAAGATCGGTTGTAATCTCGTTATTAAACATGATATTCCTAAGGATATGGTAATCTTTGAAACAGATCCAGAAAATATGTATGTCCGTAAACCTAGTCGTAATGCAACTGCTGCACAAGCAGAGGAGAAGAAAATTCCTGATAATTACATAGAATACTATATTTAATATAAAAATGTATTTAATATATACTCATTTTAATATAGAGTCATATTGAATATAGAATCATACAAGCCTCTAATTATTAGATTAACTAGTAGTTAGAGGTTTTTATGATTCGTAGAAATATGATTCTATGAATTATTGGATTTAGATTTGGTATGGATTGTATTGTATTGGATTGGATTGGGGATATGTTTGATTTAGTATGGTTATAATGTTTTCATTAAACTTTTATACAAAAATATCTATTCATATATTGACATGGAAAATCATTATTGGTAAAATATAAATATAATCAATATTGATTATAAATTAAATAAACGAATTGATGGCGTAGAAGCCAACTGTGTTTGTTCTGCTTTTAGAATAAACTATAATTGAGAATTAAGTGAAAAAAGGAGTTTTATTATGAAAAACGTACAACAAGTAAATCAATATTTAGCAGATCTTTCCGTATGGAATGTAAAATTACATAACCTACACTTCAATGTAACTGGTCCGCAATTCAAATCTATTCATGAATACTTGGAATCCATTTATGATGAAGCCTTTGAATACTTTGATGCCGTAGCAGAACATGTGAAAATGCAAGGTCAATTTCCGTTGGTAAATTCTGCAGAATACGCAAAATTGACTAAAATCGAAGAATTGGGACAAGAAGACATTCCTCAAGCAAAGGTAATTGATATCCTTCTTAAGGATTTTAAATACATGAATGATCAAGCTGTAGCAATTCGTGCAGCAGCTGATGAAGAAGGTGATTTCTTGCTCGTAAGCATGATGGAAGATCACGTTGCATACTATGTAAAACAGATCTGGTTCATCGAATCTATGCTGAAATAAGACGATTGACAATGCCTTATTGGGTATGATATGATTACCCAGTAAAGCATGGAGGATTACTCAAGAGGCTGAAGAGGACGGTTTGCTAAATCGTTAGGGCGGGTTACCGTCGCTAGGGTTCGAATCCCTAATCCTCCGCCATGTAAAGACCTCACATCACTCGATGTGGGGTCTTTTTGTATAATATAGTGATTTATTATATTATTTATATAGGCCTAATTTGTGAGGATTCGAGTGAGTCCAAGGCCTTATTAGTATTGAATGACACAGGTGTGTAAGGTTATAGAGTTGACGTATGTCTAGGGGTTTCATATAATAGATTGTATAAAATGTAATTTTAAGGAGACTCTTATGAATACAAAACATACACGTCAAATGAATCGTATCCGTCGAGCGTTAGGCATTAGTGCATTATGCCTTGTTGCGTCTGTTGGGTTTAGTCATGCTGAAAGTATTGCCATCCCAAGTGCACGTCCTATGGTGGATGGCGTAAGTGCTGATGTAGAGGCTGTTAGTAGTTCTAGTAAAGGACAACAGCATGTGAACTCAGATGTTATTACGCCTAATGATTGGACATATACAGCGTTACAAAGGCTCATTAAACATGGTGCTATTACAGATACTCACGGATTTACTTTTGATGGTGCTAGCTACACAAAGGATGAGCTTATGCCGCTTATCGATGAGGTAGTCACAAAACGTGAGCAAATGAACGACAATGATCGAGAGTATGCATTGCGTATTTACCAAGAAAATATGCGTGATGTAATGGATTACCGTATTGCTCGCGATAAAAAAGCTACTGATGAGCGCCGTCAAAAACTAGATGAAAAGCGTGCTGAAAGGGCTAAAAAATCTGGTAAGACCTATCAAGTATCCAAGGATCAACAAGAGGCCCTTGATAAGGCTGGCGATGAAGTAGCAAAACCGGAAGAACGGGCTTTAACAGATGAACAGATCAAAGATAAAATGAAGAAATTTAAAATTGATGATTCTCGCGTTAAGGTAAATAATCAAGTGCGTATTCGTTACGCTGATTCCAAGGATAAAAAGTCTAAAACAGATGCTCGTATGCAGACGGAGATGACGTTCACTCTATAACTCTTGGTAAGGGGTTATAATGATTGATTTTTTAAAGAAACAATTGTTTACTGTCCATCAAAACGGTAAGCAACAGGTAAGTGATGTCTTTAAATATATAGGACCTGGTATAATCGTAACCGTTGGATTTATCGATCCAGGCAACTGGGCCGCTAACTTGGCAGCTGGAGCCAGTTATGGTTACGAATTATTGTGGGTAGTCACACTATCTACGATTATGCTCATTTTATTACAGCATAATGTGGCACATTTAGGCATTGTACGCGGTCAATGCTTGTCGGAATGTGCCTATGAATTCTTACCGCGTTATGCATCTCGCTTTGTGCTTAGCACGGCAGGAATTGCGGCGGCAGCGACGGCCTTGGCTGAGTTTATTGGTGCCGCTATCGCCTTGAAGATGCTCTTTGGTATTCCTATCTTGATAGGCAGTAGTCTGACGGCTCTTATCTGTACGGTCATGCTCATTACGAACTCCTATCGTAAATTAGAGCGAATCATTGCTGGCTTTGTGTCCCTCATCGCGTTGGCGTACCTCGTTGAGGTAAATATGGTCAATGTGGATTGGGCAGCGGCTGGTATCGGTTGGGTGGATCCTAATATTCCTAATACATCGATGCTCGTTATTTTGAGTATATTAGGGGCCGTAATTATGCCTCACAACTTGTTTTTACACTCTGAAATCATCCAAAGTCGCCAGTTTAATACACAAGACCCAGCGATTATGAAACGGCAGTTGCGCTATGAATTCCTCGATACTTTGTTATCTATGGGGATTGGGTGGATGATTAACTCCGCCATGATTATATTGGCGGCGGCTGTCTTCTTTGCTCATGGAATTGAAGTAACAGAGCTTGAACAGGCTGAAGAGTTGTTGCGACCACTCATTGGACCCGCAGCGGGTATTATTTTTGCAATAGCATTGTTATTTGCAGGTTTTGCCTCATCCGCTACGGCAGGTATGGCGGGGGCAAGTATCTTTGCAGGAATGTTTGGCGAGTCTTACGATATGAAAGACTTCCATACGCGATTAGGCTTGGCACTAACATATGTTCCAGCATTATTGTTGATCGTGTTTATTACAGATTCCTTCCAAGCATTATTGTTCTCTCAAATGTTCTTGAGCTTGCAATTACCAATCACCATCTTCTTGCAACTTTACATGACGAGTAGCCGCAAGGTCATGGGAGAATACGCAAACCGTAAATTTACAAATATTCTCTTATGGAGCATAGGTATCATCGTTACGATCATGAATATCTACTTATTGATTGTAGGCTAATAGAATATTCTTTGTTAGTTACCAAAAGGTTTATTATAAAATCATAATTAGAATACAGCATTAGAGTACAATATTAGAGTATAATATTAGAGTACAACATTAGAATACAAAATTAAAATGCAAAGGACCGCTATGGCGGTCCTTTTGTCATGTTACTAACGTATCTATTATGTGAAAAGCGTATCTTTGAATACCCAAGAGGGGTATAAAATATGGTACAATTAAGAATAGTATTATATAAGAATAATATTTTTAAGGATAATATAATATCTGTTGGGAGTATTCCTTAGCAGTGTGATATATGGAAAACTAGGAGGCCCTAATGGCAAAGGAAATCAACGTACAAGAGACAATACAATCTGATTTTAGTGTTGTGGTTAACGACATTGCTGAAGAGTTATTGACGCGCCTCAATATGGATGAGGATGGTTCTGTTATCGATATGTTCCAAACAGGCTCTTTTGATCCTTGGCAGTTATTTGTATTTTTTGGCGCTTTAGAAAAAGCTCTTATTGAGTTCAGAACGGATAAACGTAAGAAAACAGTTATCGTTCATGCACAACCTGAGGCTTTTATCGGCATTGGCCGCGTAGTGACACCTGTATCTACTATGCTTGAGCATGTATTGATGTCTCGTTTAAACGACATGAGCGAAGGCCGCTTGGAAACAGGCATGCTCACAGTATCTGCTGAAAGCATCGATTACGAAGGTGTAAATCTTAAAGGTCGTCACGTGGTTATCGTATGTGATCTTGTAGATGAAGATTCTAATTATCTCAAAGAATGCATTAAATTATGTAAAGAATTGAAAGCAAGCCACGTAGTGGCGGTGCCTCTCATGTTGTGGAACCCTGAATTGATCGACAATTTGACAGAGGAATCTATTAAGGCGGAATTATCCCATGAAAATCGTCCTCTCTCCTAGTAAGACAAAAACGATTGCCGATGTTGCTAGCAACGCTGAGGCAGTACATCATGCAGTCCGAGACGGCCAATTTCAGCCGAACATCACGAAAGAAATTGTAACACATGTACAATCCCTTGATGTAATAGCTCTTGGAAAGGCGCTAAAGCTAAAGGCTGATAAGGCGCAAGCTCTTTTTGATTTTTATCAGTCCTTTGAGGCTCATCCCGTAGGTCGTGCCTGTGAAAGTTATGATGGCATTGCTTTCAAATATTTGGACTGGTCGAACTTATCTGATGAAGCCAAGACCTTTGGTGAAAGCCATCTCGTTGTGCTGTCTGCATTATACGGCATTGTTGAACCTAATATGGGAGTGCGCGACTATCGACTCGATATGGTCGATAAGGTGGGCATTAATCTATACGATACATGGCGTGATGCGGTGGATGTATACTTTTACAAGGAAGATTGGATTCTAAACCTAGCCTCTAAAGAATATGCAAAAATGGTGAATCATCCAAAGGTGGTAACCGTTGAATTTTGGGAATTACGGGGCGATACGTTTAAGCAGATGAGTACGTCCTCCAAAATGAGTCGCGGTGTGATGGCTCATGAATGTTTAACTCGACAAGTGAAACATGTGCGGGACTTGCCGCGCGAAGTCAATGGATTTATTTGTGTTTCTGACATTGAATCCATTACCATACCAAGCGAATCGATGACGGTTCGTTACGAAAGGAAGTGATTGTTTGCAAGTGCAAGACATTCTTGCAAAAGACCTCGTCGGTGATGAATGGCTGACCGAGGAGGAATTGCGATTTCTCATGTCTGTAACTGATGAAGAACAGTTGCAGTTGATATATAAAAAGGCCTACGAAGTGAAGGCAAAATATGTAAAGCCTGTAGCATACTATCGCGGCCTCATTGAGTTCTCGAACCGATGCATTAAGAATTGTAATTACTGTGGCATCCGTCGTGAAAACGATAAGACGGAACGCTTTGATATGAATCGCGAAGATATCATCAAGATGGCACAGTGGGCATACGATCATGAATATGGTTCCATTACACTCCAATCTGGTGAACGCTGTGATGATGCCTTTGTGGACTATGTTGTGGATTTAATTCGCGACATTAAAGCCATTGGCGATGGTTCTCTAGGCATTACAATGTGCGTAGGGGAACAAAGCGAAGAGGTGTACCGCCGCATGCGTGAAGCTGGTGCGAGTCGTTATTTATTACGCATTGAAACAACCAATACAGATTTATACCATAAGATTCATCCTCGTGATGAATTGCACTCCTTTGAGACGCGCGTAGAATGCTTACGTCGTTTGCGCCGCGTAGGCTTCCAAGTAGGTACAGGCGTTATGATTGGCCTACCTGGTCAAACAGAAGAAGATCTTGTGAATGATATCTTGTTCTATCGCGATATGGATATCGACATGATCGGCATGGGCCCTTATGTGGTGCATCATGATACGCCTTTAGGCCAAGAAGCGTTAGCGATGGGCATTGATGATGAAGTAGGTAAATTGCGCCGCGTTCAACTAGGGCTCAAGATGATTGCCTTAACACGTTTATTTTTGAAAGACGTAAACATTGCGGCAACTACTGCCTTACAAGCACTAGATAAACTAGGCCGTGAAAAAGGTTTAGCCGCAGGTGCAAATATCCTAATGCCTATTATTACCATTCCTGAACACCGTGCGAAATATTTGCTATACGATAATAAACCTTGCGTGGACGACAATGCAGAACAATGTAAAGACTGCTTGACGCGCCGCGTAATGTCTATCGGTGATACAGTGGGTTGGAAACAAAATGGGGACTCTAAACACTACGGCAAACGGACGGGAGAATTTTAGTATTCTATGTTCGAACTAAATTATTTAGTTGACTATATCTTTGTCCTTAGTATTGCCTATATATAGATGGGGCCCCGTTACATAACGACAACTTAATTAAAAAAGACGGTCTATACTTGCTTGCTCCTCGTTCCTAATGTCGCTACACAAGTACAGACCGTCTTTTTTATAACTTTGTGAGGGCACTAGTCCCATCTATATATAGGATATACCGATAAAGTCTTATTAATAATTTAATTAAGTTTAGGATCTATATAGGAATACTAAAATTTTCGTTATAATTTAGTCTTATTATATAATCCTTTTTTTCTAAGAAATTTTTCTCAGAAAAAGAGGATTTTTTTATTGTAGTGTCGAAATGTATTAGCAAAGCCGTAATTTGCCAGTAAGGAGGCGATTCCAATGAAAGAGTACAGTAGTGATAAAATTAGAAACGTTGCTGTTGTTTCCCACGATGGTGCGGGTAAAACAGCTCTTGTTGAATCCTTGTTGTTAACTTCTGGTGCGGTTGATTTCGTAGGTAAAGGTCAAGATAATAAACATATTATGGACTTTGAACCGGAAGAAATTAAACGTAATGTAACTATTCAATTGGGCATGGCGCCATGTGAGTGGCATGACCATAAGGTTAACTTCATAGACACTCCAGGCTATAACGAATTCCATGGCGAAGTTCGTGCCGCTTTGCGTGCTTGTGATGGTATGTTGATGGTGCTATCCTCCACATCTGGTGTAGAAACTGACACAGTTCGCGCATGGGATTATGCAGTTGAATTACAAATGCCTCGCATGGCATTTATCAATAAAATGGATGTCGATGGTGCTGACTTCTTTGGCACTATTGAAAGAATGCGGGAATTATTTGGCAAAGGCATTATGCCATTGCAGATTCCTATCGGTGAAGGTGCCGATTTTGAAGGCGTTGTAGACGTAGCGAAAATGACCGCGTTTACTTATAAGGACGGCCAACCAACAGAGGTCGCTGTACCAGCTCACCTTATCGAAAAGGCTCAAGAAATTCGGGAAATGACCGTAGAAGCCGCGGCTGAAGGTAGCGATGAGTTGTTGGAAAAATATTTAGAAGGCGAAGAATTATCCTTAGAGGAAATCCGCCAAGGCTTGCGTGAAGGGATGATTAGTGGCCGTGTGTGCCCAATCATGTGTGGCAGTGCCACATCTCGTATTGGCTTAGATCAAGTATTGGATCGTATGATCCGTTACATGCCGGATGCAACTAAAAAAGTGATGACCGCAACTGATGCGGAAACCGGCGAACAATGTGTTGTACATGTAGATAAACCATTAACTGCATTCGTATTTAAAACATTGTTAGACCCATTCGCAGGCAAACAAAGCTTTGTACGTATCTTCTCTGGTGAACTGAAAGAAGGCGATCGCCTTTATGATGTAAACCAAGGTGTAGAAGAAAAATGGGGCAAGATGGTTACCCTTATCGGGAAGCAACAAATCCCTGTATCTGCTGCAAAAGCTGGCGATATCGTAGTGATACCGAAATTGGCTAATGCTAAGACCGGTGATACATTAACGGCTCCTGACTTTAAAGTGACATACGATGCTATCCGTTTTCCTCAACCTCTATACACTGTGGCTATGGAGCCAGTGAAAAAAGGTGAGGAGGAAAAATTAGCTAGTGCTGTTCTTAAAGTGGCAGAAGAAGATCCTACTTGCGTAGTAGTGAAAAATGCTGAAGCTCGCCAATTACAAATTGATTGTATGGGCGAAGTACATCTTGAGCATATCCTCAATAAAATGGACCGTAAATACGGCGTACAAGCTAAACTTGTGGCTCCATATATTCCATACCGCGAAACCATTAAAGGCTCTGCTGAAACCGAGTCTAAGTATAAGAAACAAAGTGGCGGTCATGGTCAATATGGTCACGTTAAGATTCAAGTGGATCCATTATATGATGGTAGCGAATTTGCATTCGTAGACAAAATTTTTGGTGGTGCTGTACCTAAACAATACATACCAGCAGTGGAAAAGGGTGCCAAAGAAACCCTAGATAAAGGCCTAATTGCAGGATATCCTATGATTGGCGTGCAAGTGACACTCTTGGATGGATCTTACCACAGCGTAGACTCCTCAGAGTTAGCATTTAAAGTAGCTACGTCACAGGCTATCAAGGATGTGATTCCTAAGGCGAAACCAGTCCTATTAGAACCAATCTATGAAGTCAACGTGTTTGCGCCAGATTCTTTCATGGGCGACATCATGGGTGATTTGAATAGCCGTCGAGGTCGTGTATTAGGCATGGAACAAAGTGAAAGAACCGGTATTTCCGTTGTTAAAGCACAAGTACCATTGGCTGAAATGTCCGATTATGTGACTGCATTGCGCTCCATTACACAAGGACAAGGCGTATTTAACCGTCAGTTCTATACCTATGAAGAGGTTCCACATAAGCAAGCGGAAGAAATTATCGCTGCTCATAAAACCCAAGAATAAGGTAATGGCCACATGCTGTATTTAATACAGTTTGAATCACTACAACTGAATAGACAATTGCATAATGTAACAATTTAATACTGTAACAATTTCATAGTGTAATAATTGACGTAAGTCATAAATTTGAATAGTATTTTACTGAGGCCCTCCATATATGTAGCGTATGGAGGGCTTTTACATAAGAGAATAGCTAGTCCTTTATGTATATATGTGCTAACATAAAAGGTAATATAATTGGTTTATTGTGGTGCCATATCCATAGATATTGTGAAAGGATTGTGTATGTTTTTCTCTAGTATTACCGCAGATTATACAAAAATGGGCTATCCTAAAGCCATCGTGCGTGCTTTAGATTTCTTGAAAAACACAGATTTGAAAGCGTTGCCTGGAGGGCGTCATGCCATCGAGGGTGACATGATGTATGCCAACGTAGATGATGTAGAAACAAAACTATTTGAAGCTACAAAACCAGAATCGCATCGTAATTATGTAGATATTCAATTTATGGTGAGCGGCGAGGAAAACATGGGCTTTTTCGTAGATAAAGGTCTCGTTAAACCTGTGGAGTCCTATCCGGAGCGAGATTGCTATTTCTATTCTAATGAAGCCGTTGATGAAGGGCAAATCCATTGCCCAGAAGGGTACTATACTGTATTCTTCCCCGCTGATGTTCATCGACCCTTACTCGCCGTAAACGATAAACCTATCAAAATCCGTAAGGTGGTTGTGAAAGTTCACGTATCTTTGCTCGGTGACTAGCATGAAACAATATGAAGTTATTGGTGTTATTATAACTCTATTAGGCGCTGTTTTATGGGGTGTATCTGGTGCATCCGTACAGTTCTTAAGCAATTTTAGAGATATGAATTTGGAATGGCTAGTAACTATGCGATTGATTACAGCAGGTTTACTAACTGTTATTTATGCATGGTTTAGATTTGGAAACTCTATCTTTAATGTATTTCATAGTGTAAAGGATACGCTAGGGCTCATTGTTTTTGGCGTATTTGGAATGGCATTATGCCAATATACATATTTCAGATCCATTGCTTTAGCTGGAGCTGGCATTGCAACGGTATTACAATATCTGGCGCCGTCTATGATTATTATTTACCTGCTGGTACGCTATGGTAAACGACCATCCAAAGGTGAGATGGTTTCTGTTATACTGGCTTTAGTGGGGACTATTTGTTTAATGGGAAATGATGATGGCCTTTCTATTGAAAGCTTCCCTTTAATGGTTCTCGTATGGGGGCTTTTATCTGCTGTGGGTGTAGCCGTATATAGCATTTCTCCCGTTGATTTACTCAACAAATATGGCACATTGCCTATTGTAGGATTCGGAATGCTTATTAGCGGTATTGTTGCGGCTATATTATTCCATCAACCAAATTCTTATGCGACGTGGGATGTATGGACTGTAATTGGTTGTTTCAATGTTATATTCCTTGGTACGATCGTATCTTTTAATGCCTATTTAGAAGGGGTTAAAAGAATTGGGGCCGTACCAGGATCTATTTTGTCATCTATTGAACCTATTTCGGCGGCTTTCTTTGGGTGGGCTTTTTTAGGAAATGAATTTAGCCTATTGGGGCTAATTGGTATGGCTATGATTATTGCCACCGTTATTATCATTGCCTGGGATAGACAACGAACTATTAAACGAGAAGTGCTGGCAAAACTGAATAAAACAATATTAGAATAAATTGATAAGCACACATATATCACAGAAACCGTTTTGTGGTATATGTGTTTTTTGTTATAACATACAATTATATTTTAGATACTGTATACATGCTCCATTTAGTTGACTATTTACCTATCTATTCATATAGTAAATGTATACAGGATTATTAGTTTGTTACGGAGGTAGTTATGTCTGTAAAAGATTTTGTGCAACAACGGCGCGATGCGTTAATCGCTATGCGTCGAGATTTTCATATGTACCCTGAACCTGCTTGGCTTGAGTATCGCTCTGCTGCGAAGGTAGCGGATAGGCTTATCTCCTTGGGCTATGATGTGGCATTAGGGGCAGATGTACTCGATTTAGACTCTCGTATGGGCTTACCTAGTGATGAGGTCATGAAAGCTGCTATGGATCGAGCCATCGAAGAAGGTGCAAATCTTGAGCTTGTAGAAAAGATGGGCTATGGTAAAACGGCCATTGTTGCAACTATGAACTTCGGTGGTGAAGGCTCTGTAGTAGCATTTCGTGTAGACATGGACTCTAACGATGTCATCGAAGCTAAAGAGGATAACCATGTGCCTACAAAGAAAGGATTCCGTTCTTGTCACGATAAAGCGATGCACGCCTGTGGTCATGATGCACATATGACGATGGGGTTAGGTCTTGCCGAATACTTGGCTACTCACAAGGATGAATTCAAAGGCACAATTAAACTTATCTTCCAACCAGCAGAGGAAGGTGTACGTGGTGCTAAAGCGATGGCGGAAGCAGGCGTAGTAGATGATGTAGATTTGATGTTCGGCATGCATATTGGGTTTAACGAAAAATTATCCAATTGCTTTGCATGTAGTGATCATGGCTTCTTAGCCACTACAAAACTTGATGCGGTATTCCACGGTTATTCTGCTCATGCTGGTGGCTCCCCTGAAAAGGCACAAAATGCAATGCTCGCCGGCTGTACAGCGGTTCTTAACTTACAAGCCATCGCTCGTCATAGTCAAGGGGCTTCTCGCATGAATGTAGGTGTTTTTGAAAGCGGTACAGGTCGCAATGTGACGCCTGATGTGGCAGTTCTTAAACTAGAAACTCGTGGTGCTACGACAGAAATTAATGATTACATGATTGAACGGTCGAAGACTATTATTAAAGGTGCTGCAGAAATGCATGATTGTACCTTTGAAATTACAAAACAAGGAGAAACTCCGGCAGGTCGCATCAGCGATGATTTAGCTCGTGAAGTACAAGCTATCGTGGAACCACTTGGGATCTTTAAAGAGGTTCCCTTCGATTACAGCGGTGGCGGTAGTGAAGACTGTGCGTACTTCTTGAATCGTGTCATCGATCGCGGTGGTAGAGCGACCTATATGGTTGTGGGATCTGCCATTAAAGCACCGCATCACAATCCGCTCTTTGATATCGATGAAGAAGATATGCTAAATGGTATCGTTGCATTAGGTACCATTGCTGCTCACTATTTAAAATAGGCTTTATGTACTAGCACCATATGGTTTGTCAGTAATTATTGTAATAGATTGTGAGGTGTTACATGATTCAACGAGAGCGATTAGTTAAGGATTTTGAGGCTATGGCTCAATTGACGGCACCTGTTGAGGGCATTAATCGCCTTGCTTTCACCGATGCAGATTGGGCAGGACGGCAATATATTATAGACCGCATGACTGATGCGGGTTTATCCATTGAAATAGACGATTTTGGTAATGTCATTGGCTATAAGAGTGGGAAGAAACCAGAGTTACCCGTTGTCATGGTGGGTTCTCATACGGATAGCGTGCCCAATGGAGGCAATTATGATGGTGTGGTCGGCGTGTTATCTGCCATTGAAGTAATTCGTAGCATGATCGATGATGGCTATGAACATGATCATACTATTGCTGTAGTGGACTTCATGTGTGAAGAGTCCGGTCGCTTTGGGAATGCTACACTAGGCAGTAAGGCTATGCGTGGTGAATTAACAGTACAAGACTTACACCGATTGGTGGATAAACAAGGAATTTCCTTGTATGAAGCCTTGAAAGGTCGTAATTTAAACCCTGATGGGATTGAAATAATGAAATATAAACGACCTGTAAAGTCTTTCACAGAAATTCATATCGAGCAGGGCAAGGTGCTGGAGCACGAACGGAAAACGATTGGCATTGTGACTGGTATTGCAGCACCAGAGAGATTCTATGTGACCATTCGGGGCAATGCCGACCATAGTGGCGCTACGCCGATGAACTTGCGTCATGATGCTCTGTGTGGGGCCTCAAAAATCATCCTTGGCATCGAGGAGATTGCATCCATGCAAGAGGAACCACCCGTGGTGGGCACTGTTGGTGTTGTAGAGGTTACGCCTGGTGCGATGAATGTCATTCCTGGAGCTGTAAAGCTAGGGGTAGACATTCGCAGCATATCTAAGGCAGCTCGCGATTCTGTAGTCACTCTTGTTAAGGAATTTATCGACATTACTGCCGAAAAACGGGGATTATCGTATACAATTGAAACAATTGCACAGGACCAACCGGTGGAGATGCACCCGGCGATGATTCGAGAAATCGAAGAGGCCGTTAAGTCTGTCGGTGTAGAGTACATGACCATGCCGAGCGGTGCCGGTCACGATGCAATGCATTGGGCGGAAGTGGTTCCGACGGGAATGATCTTTATTCCATGTCGTGACGGCATCAGTCATAATCCTGCAGAATTTGCTGAAATGGATGATATCGTAACGGGTGCGGACGTGCTTGATAAGGTACTTAGAAAACTTAGCTTGGAAGAAACAAAGCTTGTTTAAAATACTCCTTTATGTAGTTATGTAGTTATGTAGTTGTATAGTTATATGATTATACTGTATATCATTAAGTGGTTACTTTTACTATATTTTGGTCTATTAGGTGTAAGACATAGATAGGACTATGGTATTTAGTGTTGTTAGTTGTGTATTGGGTGTAAAGCGTTTATAGAGGGGATAAAGCTATCTTGCATCCTATGTACACGGATAGGAGAGTTATGGTTATTACAGGTATTGTTATCGTAGTAGCGACATTTATCGCTATTATTAAGCAGTTTGAAACGCGGCTCGTTTTACTATTATCGGGCTTACTAATGTGCCTTATTGGTGGGCAGCTTGGTGCTGGTACGACGGCCTTTGTGAAAGAACTTACGAATCCAGGCCTTGTACCGACAATCTGTACGGTGTTAGGTTTTAGCTATGTTATGGAATATACAAAATGTACGGAGCACATGGTGTATTTCATTTCTGCAGGACTCAAAAAGATGACGAAAATTATCATTCCTGCAGCCGTTATTATTACGTTTTTGATCAACATTGCATTACCGACTGCAGCCGGCTGTGCTGCAGCCGTAGGTGCGCTATTAATTCCGGCGTTAATTCGTTCTGGTGTGCATCCAGCGATGGCTGGTTCTGCTATCTTCTTAGGTACATGGGGTAGCTCCTTGAGTCCAGGCCTTATGTTCAATCCTCAAGTGGCACAACTGGCGGGTGTAGACGTAATGACAGTTATTGCCAGCTTCTCCATGCAAGCTATTATCGGTATCGTAGTGGCCGCTATTTTGCTTAATATTGTGGCTATTGTAAAAAAAGAACATACCGGGTATGTAATGAAAAACGATACTGTAGAGGAAGGCAAAGAGTTTAAAGTAAATTATTTCTATGCAATCATTCCCATTATTCCTCTTGTATTACTCGTACTTGGCAGTAAACAAGTAGCGGTGATTCCAGAAATCTCTGTCCCTGTATCTATGCTCATCGGTACTGCTATTGGTATCATTGCCGTGCGTCCTAATGTGGCAGAAGCTGTTAAAAAGTTCTTCCGCGGTACTGGCGATGGCATGTGCGATGTAGTAGGTCTTATGGCTGCTGCAGCGTGCTTCACAGCAGGTATGCAACACATCGGCCTTACAAGTGCACTCATCGATGGTATGAAGAACTCTCAACAAATCGCTCAAATCGGGGCAGCCTTTGGTCCATTCTTGTTGGCTGTTATCTCTGGTTCTGGTAATGCAGCAGCTCTTGCTTTTAATGGTGCTGTCACACCTCATGCAGCAGACTTTGGTTATGGCATTATGCAACTCGGTTCCATGGCTCAATTGGGTGCTGGTATCGGTCGTAGTATGAGCCCTGTAGCTGGTGCAGGTATCATCATCGCCGGCCTTGCAGGTATCAATCCTATGGAAATGGCGAAACGCAATGCCGTGCCTTGTATTATTGCGACAGTAGTTATCATGCTATTGTTACTCTAGTCTAATAAAACTATATTGTAAAAGAAAACCCTTCTAATACTGGTTAGATTAAGTCATATGCGTGAGTATATAACTTTTACTAATTAGATATATAGAAGGGTTTTGTTTTGCTTTGTATACGTGTTATTTGAGTTTAAAACCAATCCAGAGGGCAGAGATTATAAAGAGACCACCACTTACCCAGAACAAGGTAGTAAAACCTAGCCAAGCCATTAGGCTTGCACCACCGACAGCACCTAAGAAATAACCAAGAAATAAACTTGATTGGTTATAGGAGAATACTTGTCCCGTAAACTCACGAGGCGTTTTTGAAGAAAGATAGGTATTTAATGCCGGCAGCATACCACCTAGGCCGAAGCCTTGTAAAAATCGAATGAGTGCTAGTTGGTAAACATCAGTTACATAGGCTTGAGGAATGTTAAATAAGCCTACATAGATAAGAGATACGACTAATACTTTGCGAGGCCCAATTTTATCAACTAACTTACCGAGCGGTGAACTACTTATCAATTGAGCAATACCCATAGCTGAGAAGACAGCGCCTGCAATAAATGCTAGATTTTCAGTGTTACTCGGAACAATACCTTTGATATATACGGAGATAACAGGTTGTAAGGACATGATGCATATAGCATAAATAAATGATGCTATACACAATGCTACAATACTATTAAATTCAGGAATTTGTTCTTTTAGCTTGCTAATAGACAGTTTTTCAACATTAGGCTTTGGTACATAATTTTCATGGATAAATATAGTGGCTAATAATCCAGCTAAACCCATGAGTATACCAACCAAGATGAAGTCATTGCGAATACTTATGGTATCCGCAATATAACCACCTAATAAAGGGCCAATTAGAGAACCCGCTAGATTGGCCGAAGCTAATAGGCCAAGTGCCCAGCCAGTTCGTTCGATGGGGGACTCTGAGGCTATTAATGTAATGGTTGCAGAATAAAAACCACTCACTAAACCTTGTATGAGACGAATGATTACAACCCCTTCAGGTGTTGTTTGAAAGGCGAGCAATAAATTACATAAAGCCATACCAAAGCTAGATCGTATTAATGTGATTTTACGACCTTTTTTATCTGCTACACGCCCCCAAAAGGGTGCCACTAAACATACGATTAAATAGGTTGCACCAGTTGCTAAACCTGACCAGAGAGACATAGCCGATGGTGTTTGAACTCCTAAATCATGAAAATATAGTGGGAGAATAGGTGCTAATTGGCTCACCCCAAAGGATGTACAGAATACACATATTAAACTTATATACACCGTACGTTTCCAGGTTTCCAAAGTATCTCTCCTTCACTAGTCTTAGTACAATTTATAGTACCGGAAAAATAGTAATTCTATATCTTTTTGACTTCATCCCCAATATTAAGTCAGGAAGTTTGTCGTTTGCACTGGTATCTTGAATCCAGTAGTTGATGGATAAAATAAAACTTAGGCTCTCTTTTCCACAAAATAATCAGTGGGAACTGATAACATATGTAATTTCAGTATACTATTAGTGTTTAGAGGAAAACAATATTAGTAGATAAGATTTATATAAAACATTAATTACTATAATAGATAAGGAATCATGATAAAATGTTAGCAGAATTGGTTTCATATCTGAGAATTTATGAAGCGGCCTATATTTTACAACAATCAGGTTATAGACGAACGTTTGCATACAAAACTACATATGATTTTTCTGTAAGTTAGTTTTTTTATTGGAGTAAATATAATGTATAAATATATTGCTATACTTTTTTTGTTAGGTATAATAGTCTCACAGTCTTTATTAATCTTCATTAACTATGATTATAATAAATATTATACTTTTGGAAGATATAAATTGCATGCCAATCATACATTTGAAGATACGTGGCGGGATAATGGGTTTGAGCAAAATATTTATAGTTATAGCAAAGTAGGAGATAAGTTATATCTTTATGGAGAGTCTGGAATAACTATTATTACGATGAATGTTATAAATCCTAAAGTTATAAAGATTCCGAATGGAAGATATTATGACTTCGTTCAGACATATGGAAAGTTCAGTATATATACTAACTCATTAGAAGAATTATCTAACATATATGGGAATGATTTTATTGTTTTAAATCGCTTAGAAGAATTAGATAGTAATGACTACTCTATTGTCAAAGAACTTATTGAGCAAGGCAAGGATAAAGCAAAGAAATCATCCTTGTTTTGATGAATTATTAGCAATATATAGGATTGTATGCTAATAATATTTCCATAATAGAACAACAATCAGAAATTAAAACTTCTTGACTTTCATTCTATAGAAACATTATAATCAGATTATAATTTTATACTCGCCTGTTAGAAACCGATGAGGTGGAGATAAAAATAGGATATGCACTCACAGAGAGCGGGATTAGCTGAGAACCCGTAGTACGCAGCTTATTAAATGGACCACCGAGGGCGCATGGAAAAGAATGAACTTTCATTCCTAGTATGGTGCGACGTCACACGAGCGTTAATTGTGAGGGATATGTTAGTATCCTGCGAAAGGGGAATGCACTGCATTCAAACAAGGTGGTACCGCGATTTATAGCACAATACAAATATTTTCTAATAATTGTATAAGAATAGAACTATAAACTCGTCCTTGACGTTATATTGTCATGGGCGAGTTTTTTTATTGGCAAATGCCAGATGGAGGTTCTCATGATTTTCCCTTGTCTTGACCGTGTGAAAGCTATCGCACCGGGCTACGATATCGTGCCTGTATATATGGAAATTTTATCCGACGTACGCACACCGATTAGTGTGTTGAAAGCGTTAAAACAAGTGAGCAGTCATACGTACTTGCTTGAAAGTGCGGATAATAGTAATCATTGGGGCCGTTACTCCTTCTTGGGCTATGATCCTAAGATTGAGCTATTCTGCAAAAACCATAAAATGACCATCAAAGACGGTACAACACGTACCTTTGAGTGTTCTGATCCTGCCGCAGAGATTCGCAATATTTTGAGTCAATACAAGAGCCCACGTCTCGAGGAACTGCCAACTTTTACAGGTGGCTTTGTAGGGTACTTCGCTTGTGAGTATATTCGTTATATCGAGCCAACATTGGACTTCCCAACGCCAGATGATGATTCTGCGATGGTCAACGATGTAGACCTTATGCTCTTTGATAAGGTTATTGCATTCGACCATTACAAAAATAAAATCTATTTAATCGCTAACATCAGCACAAATGATTTGGAACGCAACTACAACAAGGCTGAGCTTGAATTGAAAACTCTTGCTGACCTCGTAGTGAACGGTAAAGAGGCTAACATTCCAAAATGCATCCTTAAAACAGAATTTACTTCAGAATTTACAAAGAACGAGTTTGAAGCAGTTGTTAAAAAAACGCAGCACTACATCAAGGAAGGGGATATCTTCCAATGTGTTGTATCTAACCGCCGCGAAGCCGAGTTTGAGGGGAGCTTGTTAAATGCATACCGAGTGTTACGTACCTTAAATCCATCACCGTATATGTTCTACCTATCTGGTGGCGATGTAGAGCTCACAGGTGCTTCTCCAGAAACCTTGGTGAAAATGACAGATGGTAAAATGTACACCTTCCCAATTGCAGGCACTATGCGCCGTGGTAAAAACGAAGCAGAGGACCTCGCTATTGAAGAAAAACTCATCAACGATGAAAAAGAGTTGGCTGAACATAACATGCTTGTTGACCTTGGGCGTAACGACTTAGGTAAAATTTCTAAATTCGGTTCTGTAAAAGTAGAGGCATTACATATGTTGCAACGTTTCTCCCATGTCATTCACATTACATCTACTGTAAGCGGCGAGATTCAAGACGGCAAAGATGCACTCGATGCTATCGGTGCTACACTGCCAGCAGGCACCTTGTCTGGTGCTCCTAAGATTCGTGCTATCGAAATTTTACACGAACTTGAAAAAAGCCCACGCGGCGTATACGGTGGCGCCGTAGGTTACATCGATTTCTCTGGTAACATGGACGTATGTATCGGCATTCGCATGGCCATGAATAAAGGCGGCAAGGTCTATGTTCGCGCTGGTGCAGGTATCGTTCGAGATAGTGTTCCTGAAAGTGAATACAACGAGACCTTGATAAAAGGTCAATCCATGATTTCCGCAATTACAAATGCACAGGAGGTAGAATAATGGTACTCCTTATAGATAATTACGATAGCTTCTCCTTCAATTTATACCAATTAGTAGGCTCTATCGATCCAGATATTAAAGTCATCCGCAGTGATGAATTAACAGTTGAAGAAATCCGCGCTTTAAAACCAGACTATGTAATACTTTCACCAGGACCTGGCAGACCAGCTGATGCGGGCGTATATGAAGACCTATTGCGCGAATGCAAAGGTGAATTCCCAATCCTCGGCGTATGCCTAGGTCACCAAGCCATCGGCGAAGTATTCGGCGGCACAGTTTCCTACGCAAAACAAGTTATGCACGGTAAACAAAGCGTAGCAAAACAAGTACACCCATCCAAAATCCTAAAAGGCGTACCAGAACAATTTGAAGTGGCTCGCTACCACTCCTTGGCGATTATTGACGAAACCATGCCAAGCGAACTCATCGTTACATCCATTACAGACGACGGCGAAGTAATGAGCGTAGAACACAAAGACTATCCAATCTACGGCGTACAATTCCATCCGGAATCCATCATGACACCGAACGGGGAACAAATGATTCGCAATTTCCTAGAAAAATAGCTACTGTCTAATTTAGGTATTCGAGGGGCTATTTTTAAGTATTAACACGTTGAGGCAAAAATAAGGTCTCTCGGAACTCCGATGGCCACCCACCCCACTATGTGGGGCCGCCAAGTCGTTCCTTAAGACCTTATTTTCTGCCAACTCAATTTTGACAATATCTAATAATAGCCCCTCTACAATACATAACATGAACTGTAGATATATTTTTCTAAAAAATATGCGAACCAGAACCCCTAATATAGGAAAAGGTGGTGTGTAGCACCACCATTCCCACCCCATATAAAGAAATGACCTGTGCGTTACTCCATATAATGCGCAGGATCATTTGATAATAGTTTGTTTGAGGGATATCTATTAAATTGGTATGATTTTATTGATAGGTGCGATTGGGTTATGTGCGAAGCCGACTTGGCGCCCCGCATAGCGGGGGGTGGCCTCTTGGAGGCTGAGGGCATGACCCAATCGGTACCGACTAGGTAGAATGGTATTAATTTAATAGATATCCTCAAAAGGAGATTTAAAATGATTAAAGACGCATTATATGCAGTAACGCATGGTCAAGATTTATCTTATGACCTTGCAAAAGATACAATGAATAAGATTATGAGCGGTGAGGTAGACGAGGTTCCTATGGCTGGTTTCTTGTGCGCTCTTGCAGCGAAAGGCCCTACTGTAGATGAGGTTACGGCGTTCGCTGAGGTTATGCGTGAGAAGGCTGGCTCCGTACCTCATGAAGGTACAGTTGTAGAAATTGTAGGTACTGGTGGCGACGAGGCTAATACGTTCAACATTTCCACTACGTCTGGGTTCATTATTTCCGCAGCAGGTATTCCCGTAGCAAAGCATGGTAACCGCAGTGTATCTAGTAAATGTGGTGCTGCTGACTTAATCGAAGCATTGGGTGCTAAATTAGAGCTTAATGGCGAGCAAAATGAGGCGGTGTTGAACAAAGCGAATATGTGCTTCATGTTTGCGCCTGTATATCACCAAGCCATGAAATATGCGGGCCCTGTACGTAAGGCGTTGGGCGTTCGTACTGTGTTTAACATCCTTGGACCTTTGGCAAATCCAGCAGGTGCTACGGTTGAGTTGATGGGCGTTTACGATAAATCTTTAGTAGAACCATTGGCTCGTGTATTGGCTAATCTTGGCGTTAAACGCGGTGCTGTGGTACACGGCTTTGACGGCCTTGATGAGATTACGGCTACCAACAAAACGTACGTATGCGAAATTAATAATGGTACCTTCACAAACTACGAATTCGATCCTAAGGAATATGGTTTCGAATATGCTGATAAAACCGAGCTTGAAGGTGGTGATGCTACGGTGAATGCTGAGATTACACGTCGCGTTCTCGGTGGTGAACAAGGTGGTAAACGCACTGCGGTTGTTCTTAACGCGGGCATGGCGATTTACCTTGCGAAAGACGGCATTACATTGGCAGAGGGCATCGAAGAGGCGAAACACATGATCGATTCTGGCAAGGCACTTGCTACACTAGAACAGTTTGTGAAAGCAACCCAAGAGGTGTAACCATTGATTTTAGATAAGATTATAGAGGCTACCAAAATTCGGGTAGCCCAAGAAAAACAGGTGGAGTCTCCTGAGGCTGTGAAAACAGCGGCTTTAGCGTTACCATCTGATACAGGATTTCCTTTTGAAGCAGCCCTTCGTCAGCAAGACTTCAACTTTATTTGCGAAGTAAAGAAGGCATCTCCATCAAAAGGCATCATAGCAGAGCACTTCCCATATTTAGACATCGCCAAGGAATATGAAGTGGCTGGTGCTGCGGCTATCTCGGTTTTGACGGAGCCAGACTTCTTTAAAGGCGATAAAAAATATTTGCAAGAGATTGCAAGCACCGTAAAAATTCCCGTGCTTCGCAAGGACTTTATCATCGATGAATACCAAATCTACCAAGCGAAGGTTTGGGGCGCTAGTGCCATCTTATTAATCTGTGCATGCCTCGATGTGCCAACATTAACAAAGTTCCGTGAGCTAGCTGATTCGCTTGGATTGTCCTCTTTGGTAGAGGCTCATGATGAGCACGAAGTACAAATGGCCATCGATTGCGGTGCGCGTATTATCGGCGTTAACAACCGCAATTTGAAAGACTTTACAGTAGATGTACAAAACAGCGTGCGCTTGCGCAATCTCGTTCAAGACGATGTGATCTTCGTATCTGAAAGCGGTCTTGAAACTCCAGAGGACATCCAAGTCTTGCGCGATAACAATATCGGAGTAGCTTTGATGGGGGAAACCTTCATGCGTTCTCCTAACAAGGTGGAGAAACTAGCATATCTCTATGGTCCAACCTACTACACACCAAAGGTTAAAATGTGCGGTATTTCAAAGGTAGAAACAATCCCTGCTGTAGTAGAGGCAAAACCAGACTATATGGGCCTTGTATTTGCACCAAGTAAACGACAAGTCACTGTAGACCAAGCTAAAACATTAGTTGAAGAACTACATAAGCAATATACTAAAAGATATAACAATGGTGCTGAACAGTCTAATAATGATGAGATTAAAACTGTCGGCGTTTTTGTCAATGAAACGCTAGATAATCTCGTTAGCATTGCTACAGAAACCAATCTTGATGCGGTGCAATTGCACGGTGATGAAGATGAAGCTTTCATCCAATCCTTAAAAGAACGTACTAATGTAGAGGTTTGGAAGGCTGTTCAAATCCGCAGTGCTGCAGATGCAGAGGCGTGGATTGATAGCAGTGCTGATATGCTCTTGTTTGATGCATATCACAAAGACGAGCGGGGCGGTATGGGTGAAGTATTCGACTGGTCTTGCTTAGATGAGTTTGAACGACCGTTTATGCTCGCTGGTGGTATCGATAGCACCAATGTGGCGCGTGCCATTCGTACGGTTCGACCGTACGGCATCGATATCAGTAGCGGCATTGAAACAGAAGGCGTGAAGGACGATGAGAAGATAAAAGCTTTCACTAACATTGTGAGAACAATAGCAATGCCATAGTATGGCGTGCTAGCAGGAATGGTATATAGAAAGGTAAGTTATATGAGTGAACAAAGACATGGCTATTTTGGCTCCTTTGGGGGTCAATTTATGCCAGAAACATTGATGAATGCAGTTATCGAATTGGAAGAGGCGTACAATAAGTACAAAGATGATCCTGATTTCGTACATGAACTTGAGGAGTTACATAAAAAATATACAGGTCGTCCATCCCTGTTATACTATGCGGACCGTATGACAAAGGACCTTGGGGGAGCCAAAATTTATTTAAAACGTGAGGACTTAAACCATACTGGTTCTCACAAGTTGAATAACGTAATTGGCCAAATGTTATTGGCAAAACGGATGGGTAAAACACGCGTTATTGCTGAAACCGGCGCAGGTCAACACGGCGTGGCAACGGCTACTATCGCTGCATTGATGGGCATGGAATGCGAAGTATACATGGGTGCAGAGGACTGTGAACGTCAGGCACTTAACGTATATCGTATGGAATTGCTAGGCGCTAAGGTGCATCCAGTAACAACAGGGACTAGTACATTGAAAGATGCGGTTTCCGAAGCGTTGCGCGAATGGACAAACCGCATGTCCGATACGCACTATGTATTGGGCTCCGTTATGGGTGCTCATCCATTCCCTATGATCGTTCGTGATTTCCAATCTATTATCAGTCGTGAAGCGCGTGAACAAATCCTCGAAGCAGAAGGCAAATTGCCAACAGCTGTTATGGCTTGCGTAGGCGGTGGCTCCAATGCGATGGGCATGTTCTATCACTTCATTCCAGATGAAGGGGTTCGTCTCATCGGTTGTGAAGCAGCAGGTCGCGGCATCGATACAGAGGAACATGCAGCAACAATCGCGAAGGGGTCTGTTGGTATTTTCCACGGTATGAAATCTTACTTCTGCCAAGATGAAGACGGTCAAATTGCTCCAGTATATTCTATCTCTGCAGGTCTCGATTACCCTGGCATCGGTCCTGAACATGCGTACTTGCACGATAGCGGGCGTGCTGAATATGTGCCTGTTACAGATGACGAAGCAGTAGATGCCTTTGAATATTTATCTCGCTTGGAAGGTATTATTCCTGCGATTGAAAGTGCTCATGCGGTGGCACATGCACGTAAAATTGCTCCTACTATGAGCAAGGATGACATCATTATTATTTGTTTATCTGGTCGCGGTGACAAAGACGTAGCGGCTATGGCGAAATATAGAGGGGTGGATCTTCATGAGTAAAATTAAAGACGCTTTCACAAAGGGCAAGGCATTCATCCCGTTCATTAGTGCTGGTGACCACGGTATTGAAAATACAGAACGTTATATTCGCATTATGGTGAAAGCCGGTGCAGACATGGTGGAAATCGGTATTCCTTTTTCCGATCCCACAGCGGAAGGCCCAGTTATCCAAGAAGCAAGTACACGCGCATTATCTACAGGCGTAAAAATCAATGATATCTTCGATATGGTGCGTCGTCTGCGTACAGGTGATGATGCGGTGACTATACCGCTCGTATTCATGACCTATTTGAATCCTATTTACGTATTTGGTCGTGAAAAATTCTTTACCCTCTGTGAAGAGGTGGGAATCTCTGGTGTTATCGTACCAGACATGCCGTTTGAAGAAAAAGGCGAGCTCGCTAGTGTGGCTCATAAGCATGGTGTTGAAGTTGTATCCTTAATTGCGCCAACATCTGAAAACCGCATCGAAATGATCGCCAAAGACGCAGAAGGCTTTGTATACTGTGTATCCTCACTTGGCGTTACAGGCATGCGCAGTGAAATTAAGACGGATATTAAATCCATTGTTGAAATGATTCGCAAATATACGGATATCCCGGTAGCTGTTGGTTTTGGTATCTCTAAGCCAGAACAAGCGGAAGCTATGGCGCGCGTATCCGACGGTGCTATCGTAGGCTCTGCCATCGTTAAAATCGTGGCAGAACACGGTGAACATGCGGATCAAGCGTTGTTTGATTACGTACAATCCATGAAACAAGCTGTTCTAAAGGCTGGCGCATAACATAATAACTCATATAGCCTTGGGAAAAATTATATAGGGGATAACACAAAAGGACGTTATACAATGTATAACGTCCTTTTCATTGGTTGGTTAATTTAGTTTTGTGTTTTTAGGGCTAGTAATATGTATTATGCGCAAGGCTTAGTCATTAGAGGATTCAGAACGTTGATGTTGTTCACTGCGTTTTGCTGTTGCATTTTTATCATGCTTTTCACGTTCAGATATTCTATGCTTTCTGTGCTTTTTCTTTTTATCATTTACTTTGTACCATGGATGAGCGCTGCTATCTACTGTGCCATCATCATTTTTTACCATGCGATGATTTTCACCGATTTTGAAGTGGTAATCTTTGGCTTGGGCTACATTGGCACCAATACCAACTGTTAAGAAGGCACCTAAGCTAGCTAAAGCTACTGCTTTCATTAATTTAGCTTTCATAATTATCTCCTGTATAATTGATTGTACGAATTTTAGTTGTAAGAAATATATCTGTAGTATAGGCATATTTCATGAACAAAAAATGAATCAACTAAGTTGATAAATCATAGTATAATAGGAATATCTATATATATTTATTATCTAATATTATCTAAGATTATAGTAGGAGTTTTATGAAACAGAGAGTATACGAAATCCTCTATCGTGAGCTAGTGGAAAACTATGCAAACAGTAAAGGACGTACAAATACAGCCGATTTTTGGCTCACCATAAGTGCTATATCCTTTGTATATGGCTTAATTATATGTATTACAGGTCTTGCAACCTACATACCGTATGGATTTCTTTATGCTGTCTCTATCGGTGGCGGCGTATTATTTGTATTGTCCATCCTGTTATGCTTGCCGAAGATTATGTTAATGGCAAGACGGTTACGAGATTCTAATAATGATCCAACGTTGATGATTTTACTATTGGTTCCTATTTTAGGCTGGCTTGCATTATTGTATCTATTCTGTAAGCGCACATCGCCTGTATCTAATGAATTAGAGGAAAAACGTTCCGTTTCGGGCCTCTTTATTGTGTCCATATTAGTATTAGGATGCCTAGCCACTAGTGCAGGTAGTACAATGATTAATCATAATTTTATGGTAGAAGAGACTGCTTATGGCAATTTGGAACCTAGTTCGTTAACGAAACAAGCAAATCGTCTTTTACAAAGTGAAACGGCTACAACAGAGGGGCGTACTGTGGTAAGTAATTATTATGAAGCCCTCAACAAAAAGGATTATCATGGTGCATATCGTTATTTGAGTGCTCGTGCTATGGAGCGATATGGTACCTTTGAACTATGGGAACAAGCCATGACTAAGGAAGAGGTTCCTAAGGTGAAAGCGATACAGCTTGACTATGTTTCCCAAGACCAAGATGATGATATTGTTGTAAACTATATGGGCTTTACCATTACCTTTGAAGATAATCTAGAGCCCGTATTAGTTCGTTTGCATAATGAAGGCAAAGGCTGGGGCATTGTTGCTATTGAAGCCGCGGAGGAGGATTAGGTTATGTCAACCATAAATATATATGATTTGAATTATACCGATGCCTTCAAATTAGGCATTAGAAACTATGCTAATTTTAATGGTCGTGCTAGTCGTAGTGAATATTGGCGATTCGTGGCAGGCGTTACGTTGATACAAGGATTACTTGGGATTTTGGCTTTACTATGTAGTAACTTGGGCTTTCCTAATTATGAAGCGCTTATCGATAATGTTACTGTAGGGGTATCCCTTTTCTTTATAGTTCCCAATATAGCTATCACAACACGGCGTATGCATGATATTGGCCGGAGTGGTTGGACGCAGTTAATCTCATTTATTCCTGTTATAGGCTTCTTTATATTCCTCGTTTACGAATTGCGTCGTGGCGATGAAAGAGAGAATTCATATGGTGAAAGAACCGGCTATACACCTATTACTCCTGAGATCAGCAAGGCTACAGGACTAGAAGAAACTCCATCTCGTCGTCAAGATTGGGCGATGGGGATTGCCATCTTTATTATCCAATCTATTATTATTGCTGATATCATTAGAGAGATATTATGGTATGGTATTAATGGGAATGGATACATGTAATAGATACCTGTATTTATTAACAATCTCATTATTTTATTTTATAAAAGTTTAACATCTCCTTTATAGACAATATAACAC
This sequence comes from Veillonella parvula, assembly GCF_042850485.1. Taxonomy (GTDB): domain Bacteria; phylum Bacillota; class Negativicutes; order Veillonellales; family Veillonellaceae; genus Veillonella; species Veillonella parvula_Q. Next base: position 224,559 of record NZ_AP031417.1, read on the forward strand.
TTTATAGTAAAATGAATTTCAGATGAATTTAAAAACTTAGATATTAATAAATAAAGAATATCTTAGTTGTTATATGTGTTAAGTACAGCAGGACATCGTAATCTTTGCTGATTTCTGTTTGTAGCTAGAAGGAGTTTATTATGAAATCTTGTCCCTATTGTGGACATGCAGTGTTGAAAACAGATTGTTACTGCCCAGAGTGTGGGCATGTTAGTAGACCACAAATCTCGTTAGATAAATACAATCTAGGCTTGATTGAAAACTTTAAACAATGTTTGGTTTATAAATATGCTGATTTTGATGGTCGTGCAAGTCGTAGTGAATATTGGCATTTCTTGTTAGTCTATCAATTGTTGTTTGTGGCCATTCTATTTACTTGTGCTTTTTTGAGCTATATTAGCCCACTATCTAGCGTAGTAGGCGTAGGTTTTGGTTTGGTCATCCTTGTCCTCTTGTCCGTGATTATGGTTATCCCTGGCGTGGCCGTTTCAGTGCGACGTTTACACGATCAAGGCCGCTCAGGGGGCCTCGTATTTATTGGATTCATCCCTGTAATAGGGACTATTATCCTGTTGATCCTTATGACTCTGCCTGGTGAAAGCCAACCAAATCGCTTTGGTCCCCCTACAGGTCAAGTGGTTGTAACAAAACAAATGGCCCGTGAATTAGGTCTTATTGATACTACGCCATCTATGGGACTAACTGCAGGACTATTCTGCGCTATCTTTGTGCTTTGGTTCTTGGTAGATAAACTACTTATGACTAGTGCGATGTAGGCTATGATGTATCCTATTTATCTACTTGCTCAAAAGGGTGATGAAGGTGATAACCAATACGGATCTCCAATGAACTATGAAGTTGTCACAGCTGAAGAAGCTGCTTGCACTGGTCTTAAAGAAACTCCAACTGACGACATGGATCGTAAATTCATGTACGTGTGCATTGCAATTATTATTCTTGAACTAATTCTCATGAGTGCTATTTAATAATTGTATATACAATAAAGCCTACGTAAGTAGGCTTTTTCTTTTGCTTAATAGGGGATGTAGGTTCTGTTAAATTTAGAAATGAAATATTTGACAATTTCCCCCTTTGAGTCCTATAATTATCTATTATATGAATATTGCGTTGAAAAAGACGGCATGTCTCAGACGGATTTAGTAGAGACCAAACTCATGGGCTGAAAGGTTTGGAAATCTAGAGATTTGCGGATCACTTTGGAGCAAGCGGCAATGCCGCCGGTGAACACCGTTATATGTTTAAGTGGCTTTCACAAGTAACGAGAGTCAGTAGGGTGGTACCACGGATATTACGTCCGTCCCTTCGGGGGCGGGCGATTTTTTTATGTAAAAGGAGCACAGCATGGATTACGGTAAGACGTTACATTTGCCTGAAACAGAATTCCCAATGCGCGGCAATTTGCCTAAGCGCGAACCAGAAATCTTAAAATTCTGGGAAGATAACAAGATTTATCAAAAACGTTTGGAGTTGCGTAAAGATGCAAAGCCATTCATTTTGCATGATGGCCCTCCATATGCAAACGGTAAATTGCATATCGGTCATGCCCTCAACAAAACGTTGAAGGACATCATCATGAAATACAAAACAATGACTGGTCATTATACTCGCTACATTCCTGGTTGGGATACGCACGGCTTGCCAATCGAGCATGCGGTTATTAAGAACACTGGTCTTAACCGTCATGAAATGGCTCCATTGGACTTGCGCAATAAATGTAAGGAATATGCATTGGAGTGCGTAGAAACACAAAAACAAGACTTCATTCGTTTTGGTGTATTAGGCGAATGGGACCGTCCGTACTTGACATTGCGTCCTGAGTTCGAAGTAAAACAACTCGGCATCTTTGGCGAAATGGCAAAACGCGGACATATCTACAAAGGTCTTAAAACTGTATACTGGTGTACGCACTGCGAAACTGCATTGGCAGAGGCAGAAATCGAATATGCTGAGAAAAAATCCTTCTCCATTTACGTAAAATTCCCTTACGTATCCGAGAAAAAGGTAACATTGCCAGCTGGCGTAGATCCTAAACAAGCATATGCTGTTATTTGGACAACTACTCCTTGGACAATGCCTGCCAACGTAGCTATTTCCGTTAACCCTGATCTAGAATATGGCTGGGTGAAAGCTGGCGACGAATACTACTTGATGGCTACTGAACTTGTTGACGCGGCGATGAAAGATATTGGTATCGAAGACTACGAAATCGTAAACCGCTTCTCTGGGGCAGATTTAGAATTAGCTGAATTTAAACATCCATTCGTAGAACGTACATCCACTGTATTGTGTGGCGACCATGTAACACTTGAAGCAGGTACTGGTTGCGTACATACAGCGCCTGCACACGGCGAAGACGACTTTAACATCGTTATGCGTTATAACAAGGAAGGTAAAACTAATCTTCCTATCATTTCTCTTGTTAACGAAACTGGTAACTACACTAAACAAGTAGACGACAACCGTTATGGCGATACTGAATTCCCATTGGCTGGCGTAGAAATCCACGATGCAGAAGTGCCTGTAATCAAAATCTTGGCACATAACAATGCATTACTTCACAAATCTAGTTTGCGTCACCAATACGCTCACTGCTGGCGTTGTAAAAATCCTGTCATCTATCGCGCTACAGAACAATGGTTCTCCTCTGTAGATGGGTACCGTCAACAAGCGCTTGATGCAATCGACAACCAAGTGCAATGGATTCCTAAATGGGGCCATGACCGCATCTTCAACATGGTGCGCGACCGTGGTGACTGGGTAATTTCCCGTCAACGTATTTGGGGCGTGCCAATTCCTATTTACTATTGTGAAAGCTGCGGCGAGCACATCATCAACGATGATACTATCAAAGCATTACAAGAAAAAGTAGCCGTAGAAGGCTCCGATGCATGGTGGGCTCATAGTGCAAAAGAATTGTTGCCAGAAGGTTTCAAATGCCCTCATTGCGGTCATGATGAGTTCAAAAAAGAAACAGACATCATGGACGTATGGTTCGACTCTGGTTCCTCTTGGGCTGGTGTGCTCGAAGTAAATGATCTTGACGTACCATGTGCTATGTACCTTGAAGGTTCTGACCAACATCGCGGTTGGTTTAACTCTTCCTTGTTGACTGCAGTAGCCACAACAGGTAAAGCACCATATAACTCCGTACTGACTCACGGTTTCGTAGTGGACGGCGAAGGTCGTAAAATGTCCAAATCTGTAGGTAATACAGTAGCTCCTAGCGACATTATCGACGTATACGGCGCTGACGTTATGCGTCTGTGGGTATCTTCCGCAGATTACCAAGCAGACGTACGTTTGTCCAAAGACATCGTAAAACAATTATCCGAAGTATACCGTAAGATCCGTAACACATTCCGCTTCTTGCTCGGCAATTTGGATGACTTCAATCCGAATACCGATAAAGTGGCTTATGCAGATATGTCCGAATTCGATAAATGGGCATTATTGCGCTTAGAAGAAGTACGTCAAAAGGTTACTGATGCGTACGAAAACTATGAATTCCACATGTTGTACCATGCAATTCATAACTTCTGTACAGTAGACTTGAGTTCCATCTACCTTGATGTAATGAAAGATACAATGTATGCTGAAAGCAAAGATAATGTAGCTCGTCGTTCTGCTCAAACAGCGATGTACGAAATCTTGAAAACATTGGTAGCCATGGTATCTCCAGTACTTTCTTTCACAGCGGAAGAAGTTTGGAAATATATGCCTAAAGAAGAGGGCATGCGCGAATCCGTTATGCTTCAAGATTGGCCACAAGGTCATCCAGAACATTTCAACCAAGAATTGGCTGACAAATGGAATCAATTGTTAGACTTGCGTACATCCGTACAAAAAGCATTGGAACTTGCTCGTCAAGACAAAACAATCGGTCATCCATTGGATGCATCCGTTACAGTATATGCTGAAGGTGCTGCATTCGATGCATTGAACGCCCTTGGTGAAGAAGGCTTGGCTAAACTCGTTATCGTATCCGAAGCTCACATCGTGAACGGCGCTGCACCAGCAGAAGCTGTAAAAGACGAAGAAACTGGCGTTGCCACAGTTGTTGTTGCATCTGGTCTCGAAAAATGTGAACGCTGCTGGATCCACCGCGATACAGTAGGTCAAGATAGTGCACATCCTACACTTTGTGCACGCTGTGCCGATGTTGTAAAAACATTATAATAAAAAAAAGACCATCCTCTGAACTTCGCTTCCAAAAATTGGACACAATTTTTGGATTGCAGTTCACTGGGGATGGTCTTTTTTATGTTTGTAAATCCTTTGGTACTGTTAACTGTTTCCAATTATCTAGTTCAGGGATTTCCAAGGTATTTATTGTTTTTTGAATCCAATAGTTTAAGGACACCTCGTTCCCCACATATTGTTCAAATAAGTAGGTCTTACCAGGTGTGTCTTGTTGGTTTCCATCGTCATCGATGGTATGACGGGCGGACTCTTTCAGATAGAGCTGCACTCTAAATGGGGTCGATTGCTTGCCTTTAAAAATGAAATAGGATGGGCCCACAAAGTCATGAGTACGAATATTAATTTGTTCGTACTTTTTCTCTTTTAATCCTTGCAAGGCAGCCTGAATCATAGCGTTTGCATCATCGTATTCCTCTAGCAAAAACGGCTGTTGATCCACATCGAGCACGTAATGCCAGGTTGGCTTTTCTTCGTTCTTTTCGATAGTCCAATTATCTTCGAGGCTAGGCAATTGATGATTATCGTAAAGCTCTTTCAATAGGTTTATGGTATTTTCTTTGTCGTAAATGGACTTGTAGATAATTTCATGTCCTTCTGATGGATCATAACCATGTAGCCTTATTTGATAGTGATCTCGTAGCATCCGTTTTACATCGACCTTAAAGATATTGCGCAATGTATCTGGGACGGATAGGAAATGATTGTAAAAGCTGAGCTTCATTTCTTCTTGTGACTCTAAGGCGGTTTCAATGGTTTGCCAGTCGTACAAGGTTGTATCCCATAGGAAGTCGTCCATGGTTACAGATAAGCGGGCCGCATTTTGAGGCCTGTTGGTAGGCGCAGGGCGCACCGTAGTAGTTGACTCGGCAATACCTTCTTTGTATTGCCAATGACCATCGACCTCTTCAAAGGCTGCTAAGCGTTCTTCTGCTTCGTCATCGATAGGAATATCTTTTAGCTCCGGATCTAAATTGGCTTTATGAGATAAGATATATTGATGGGATTGCTCGTAATAGGATACGGCTTGATCTAAATCTGGTTTGCCAGTTACATAGCCTTTTTCGTAGGCATAACCTAAAGCAACACGTGTTAAAGCGCGTGTAATATCATAGAACAGAACGCGATTCTCCTCTTCAAAGGCTCGTTGTTCCTCGTCTAAGACACGTAGTAATGATTGCACACCAAAGCGTATATTTTTCGTTACCCCTAAACCGTGGATTCGCATGTATCCGATATAGGGCAAGGCGAATATGAAGCGATCTTTTGTAGCCGCCATATGTGTTAAATCTGCAATGAGACCCCAGTCAAGAGGCAGGTGGCCTATGTGAAAGATATAGCCAAAGGCTGCCTGTAAGGCGGTGTACCCTGCATCACTAAACTGTTTCGTTGCCGCACGGCGGTAGAGACCGATAGCCTTTACCGGATCGTAGGGAATCGTAGAACGTAACGCTTTAGCATCATAGAAATGATAGTAATAATCCGCTAATTCTGCGATACTTTCAGATTGACCTAAGGCGGCACCTTTAGTGAACCATGTGAAAGCATCCTCGAATTTACCATTTTCATGGCAGTCGAGGCCTGTATATAACATCATGGCAGGGTTGCCAAGTTCGGCCGCAGTCCTAGCGACACGGCGCGCATTGCTGAAATCGGCTTCGTCGATATAGATATTGCGCAAGTTCCCTTGGAACATAGCAAGACCGTTGTCGAGGGCCTTGTTAAACCACTCTTTCGCAAGGTTAGATGCATTTTCTTGTAATGTTTCATCTGGCACAGTGCCTTGCAAAGCGGCGATGCGATCCTGCACAGAGTTTGCTGTAAGGCTTCTTTGAATGCGTTTAGTCCAACTCATAGGCGGAGGTGTTAGCATAGTCTCAGCGGAGCTGATGCGATTATCATCACGCCAGAAAAAGACATTGCCTATAACATATTGGCAATAGGCATCGCCTTGGTTTGCGTAATCATAGACAATGCGAAATGCTTCGTCGAAGGAAATTTGCATATCCTTCTCTACGGTAGGCGTGATGGAGCCTTTGATGCGCAAAGCTTGTAATGTGCCGATAGGGCTACAACGGCGAATGCTATCGTGTAAGCACTGATACGTGCGCATATTGTCCTCTGGGAAGTTAGACTCTTCCCAGGTAAAGCGAGGTCCTGCATAGACACGTGCCAAAAGGGCATACGCATCGCCTAGCTCTCTAGCCGCTGAATCATTGGCTATCTTGAGAGCATCATCTTTAGTATCTATATCACTTTCAAGAAGGGCCGTCATATCGTTTCGCAAGGCGCGATGATCAGTTTGTACTGCACCTTGCTGATTATTGACGATGAGTTCTAACTGACGTAAGCCTTCTTGAGCCATTTTTTGATTATAGGATGTAAAAATCATGTGGAAGACCTTTTGCAGGCGTTCCGTAAAGTACTGTGCCATTAGGCCTCCTTTTATACTATAAAATACATATTTATTATATAACGAACGCTAGGTACCGTAAAAGAGGCAATGCTAGTATATCTGTATGTTTTCTGCTGATATCATATTGATATCGTTTAACTGTTCTCACAATATACTAGACTATTTCTAATATGCCTGTATTTAAACGGAAGCTTCAGTATGTGTTGTGTTTAAGCGCAAAAAATCCCCTCTGAAGAAAATCTGTTGTCACAAATTTTATGTGATGTCTGAAATCTTTCAGAGGGGTTATTGCTTATCCTAGATCGTAAGGATATATATTATTTTTTGATGTAATCGCCGAACCATTTGTTGTAGATTTTTTGGTAAGTACCGTCTTCTTTAAGTTCTTTAAGAGCTTTGTTAACAGCAGCTTGTAATTCTTTGTTGCCTTTTTTCACGCCAAGAACTGTGCCTGGGGATTGTGTAGGTTCACCTACGAGTTTAAGGTCTTGATCAGCACCTTGTTTTAGGTAGTACATAGCAACTGCGTTATCGATGATAGCACCATCGATTGTACCGGCTTTCAATTCCATAAAGATATTAGCGTTGGAATCGATTTGTTTTACTGTTGTGTTAGGAATTTTTTGAGCCATTTCAACAGGGATTGTGCCGATTTGAACACCTACAGTTTTGCCTGCTAGTTCGTCCATGTTGTGGATTGTAGTGTTGTCTTTACGAACAACTGTAATGAAACCGCCTTGATCAAAGTACACATCGGAGAAGTCCAATACTTTTTCACGTTCAGGAGTAGCGTTGATACCTGCAGCAATCATGTCGATATCGCCAGATTGAACAGCTGGGATCAAAGCGTCGAAGCCCATGGATTTGAATTCCATTTTTAGACCGATTTTTTTGGAAATTGCTTCGGATAAATCAACATCGAAACCAACATATTTGTCGCCTTCAGTGAATTCAAACGGTGGGAATGTAGTTTCAGAACCTACACGCAATACGCCTTCTTGTTGTGTCATTTTTGGCTTGTCGTTGCCACAACCAGCCAATAAACCCATTGCTGCTACCGCTACGAGGGCGATGGCTGTCAATTTTTTGAACTTAAACATAGTATCCTCCTCAAACATCCATATACATGGTTTATACATTTCTGTTTATATTGTACGGAATTTTACACCAATAGGCAATAACATTGTATAATTAAGAGTACATGAGGTTCATATTTAAAAAGTCTGTTCATATGAATTAGGTGAATTAGGCTGTTCATATTAATTCATTTATATCTATTGGAGGAGCTATGTCCCTTACGCATACATTTTCAGATCTTTGTAAAAGCTTCGCTCCAGATGCTTTTGCGGTGAATTATACATTAGCTAAAAATCCTGAGATTTCTAGTCAAGAATTCGAGTCTGTCAAAACCATAGGTGCTGTTCTTAAAAAATATGGCATGGACGTAACCTATGAATTTTGTAATTTGCCGACTGCCTTCAAGGCTTCAGCCGTGAAAGTAGATCATCCAAAAGGCCGATTGGCGATTCTATGTGAATACGATGCATTGCCAGAGGTAGGCCATGCTTGTGGTCATTCTGCAAGCGGTGCCATGAGTGTGTTGGCTGCATTGATACTGCATAAAATGCAAGAAGAGGGCGTAGCTTTCAACATGGATATCGATATCATTGGTACTCCAGACGAAGAAGCGATGGGGTGTAAGGTAGCTATGTGTAATGCAGGGGTATTCAAAGAATACGATTTTGCCATCATGGTGCATCTCGACGGCGAGGAAACACGGCCTAATTCACAATTTTTGGCACTCGATTGCTTTCGCGCTAAGTATCATGGTAAGCCAGCCCATGCAGCTGGAGAGCCTTGGAATGGCATCAATGCGGTAAATGGTGTGCAACTCGCCATCCATGCTATGGATATGATGCGTCAACAAGTGCGCCCTGAAACGCGCATCGGCACGTGGATCATTGCTGGAGGTACCGCATCCAATGTAATTCCTGCCTTCGGTGAATTAGAGGTTACCGTGCGGCATACGGAGCGTGAGTACTTGAATGGTTTATCTGAGCAAATCAAAAAAATCTTTGAAGGGGCGGCCCTTTGTACAGGTACAACTGTGGATGTAGAGTTTTATGGTAACCCCTATGATGATATGAACCAAAACAATCGTGGCAAAGCGCTTATCGAAGAGGTAATGACCGACATGGGCCTCGATTTTGAGCCCGGCCCAGCAGCCCTTGGAGGTAGTTCAGATATTGGCAATGTAAGCTATCAATGTGCAGCACTCCATCCTAAATTGCGCCTCGCTGGCGAGCCGAAGGTGTGTCATTCTAAAGAATTTGCTGCTGCCATGTTAGAGCCTACCATTGAACAAACCATTACCGACGGTGCAAATATCATTGGTGGCACAGTATTGCGATTGGTAGAAAAACCAGCAATCTTAGAGGAAATTGTAGGCGAATTTAATAATTCTAAATAGAAGGAATAGAAAGAATAAAGGGAATAGAAGAAACAGAAGGAGGATGTATGGCCACGACTGAAACATTAGAAATAAAAAATTATATAGGCCTCACTGGGGATAAGTCCATTCGATTTATCGCATCCGATGTAGATGGCACCTTGGTAACCGATGCAAAGGCGATTCCTGAGGATGCTATTGAGGCGATTCGTGCTGCTCGTGAAAGTGGCATTCGTGTAGCCATTGCTTCTGGCCGCGCTTGGAATGAGATGAATGATGTCATCGAAAAACTGCCGTGCTTGCGCTATTTCATGTGCACTAATGGCGCTTACGTGATGGATAAGGATGAAAACCGCAGTCTATTCCACGTAAGTTTTGATAAAGAACAAGCACTACATTTGTTGCGTAAACTATTAACCTATGGTGTCTATGTAGAGGCCTATGTGAAAGACCAAATTTTTGGCATGTATCCGCCATCTAGATGTATTACACCTGAACGCTTAGGAGTATGCGCTAGCGAGCGTGCTGAGGAAGATAAAAAGACTGTACATGGCATAATGGATAATCATCTGCCTAATACTAAAAATCAGATTTCTCGTATAGGGGACACTCGTCTGCCAGGAGCAACGTACGATCACTATGCATTGGCAGAAGGTAATGAAGCCGCAAAGGTAAAGATGTCTGAATGTGAAATAGAGCAATCTAATTTCTTCTTTAGACCTAATATTCGTCCATTTATCTTGGCTACACGTACAATGGTATGTGATCTACTAGCCCATATGGAATCCTTAGACGAAGGGCCTGAGAAGATTCAAATCTTCTACGGTGATGAACCGATGCGTCAACGTATCTTGCAAGACTTGCGTGATGAATACCAAGGTTTATCCCACGACGGTACAGGTCGTGAACGCTTCTATGATGTGCTGCTCTCTAGTGAAGGTAATTTAGAATTTGTCTTGCCTCATACTACAAAGGGTACAGCCGTAGAAGCGTTGGCAAAACATTGGGGCTTAAGTCCTGACGAGGTAATGGTACTAGGGGATAGCGAAAACGACCTATCTATGCTACGCTTTGCGGGCGCTGGTATAGCCATGGGTAATAGCAAGCCGAATATTAAAGAAGCGGCACGATACGAAACGACAGACAATAACCACCAAGGCGTGGCAAAGGCAATCTATTCGGCTATTGCGTATAATAATGAGCTAAATAAGAAGAAGTAAAAGTAGATAATGTTAAGTTTGGCACAGATAAAGAATGCATAGGAGGTGATGTATAATGGGAAATCTAAAGTTTAATATTGATGATACTTGTGTTAAATGCGGTGCTTGCGCTGAGGATTGTCCTGTTCAATGCATCACCGAAGGGAAGACTCGATTTAATATCGGGAAAGGCTGTATCAGTTGTGGTGACTGCTATTCCATCTGTCCTGTGGGAGCCGTAAAAATGTATAAACGAGAGGCTCCTAAAAAGTAATAGCTTAGATATCTTTTAGCATTGTTAGCAAATTAACTTACATACAGAAAGCTTTTAAAGCGTGATAGTTAGAAATCCGAACATTAAAGATTTATTTATAATCTACATACGGAATATATGGAGTCGTTATATTTCCTATGGTATAATAAACTGTAATGAAAAATTAGCGTTTAGCTCGGAAAAACGCGCCCCAGTACAGAAATGTATGGGCATAAAAAATAGTGAATATACTTTCACAAATAGATGCATATGGAGGAAGGCATGGAAAACAAGGAATTTGTAATTGTTGTTGACTTTGGTGGTCAATATAACCAATTGATCGCGCGCCGTGTTCGTGAAAATCACGTATACTGCGAAGTATATCCATACAACAAAGCGCTGGAAAAAATTAAGGAATTAAAACCGCAAGGTATCATCTTCACAGGCGGTCCTAACAGCGTGTATGAAGAAAACTCTCCAAAAATTGAGAAAGAGATTTTTGAACTTGGTATTCCTATTCTTGGCATGTGCTATGGTATGCAATTTATGGCGCATACATTGGGTGGCGAAGTTAAATCTGCGGACAACCGTGAATTTGGTAAAACACCTACTAAAGTGGACACTACATCTCCATTGTTCAAAGGATTGGAAGAAGACCAAGTTGTTTGGATGTCCCATGTTGATTATGTAGCAAAAGTTCCTGAAGGCTTTGAAATCGTAGCACATACTAAGGATTGCCCTGTTGCATCCATGCAAAATAAAGAACGTAAACTATATGCTATGCAATATCATGCAGAAGTATTGCACACTGAACATGGCAAAGAAATGCTTCACAACTTCTTATATGAAGTATGTGGCTTTACAGGCACATGGACAATGGCAAACTATGCGAAATCTGCTATTGAAGACATCCGCAAAACCGTTGGTGACGGCAAAGTATTGTTGGCATTGTCTGGTGGTGTAGACAGCTCCGTTGCGGCAGCTCTTATTTCTAAAGCTGTGGGCGACCAATTGACTTGTATCTTTGTTGACCATGGTTTAATGCGTAAAAACGAAGGTGACGAAGTAGAAGCAGCTTTCAAAGATTCCGGAATGCATTTCATCCGCGTAGATGCAGAAAAACGTTTCTTAGATAAATTGGCTGGACTTGAAGATCCAGAAGCGAAACGTAAAGCTATCGGTGAAGAATTTATCCGCGTATTCGAAGACGAAGGCCGCAAAATCGGTTCCGTTGACTTCTTAGCGCAAGGTACAATCTATCCTGACGTTATCGAGTCCGGTACTGGCGAAGCGGAAGTTATCAAATCTCACCACAATGTAGGTGGCCTACCTGCAGTGGTAGACTTCAAAGGCCTTATCGAACCATTGCGCAACCTCTTCAAAGACGAAGTGCGTGAACTTGGTTCTGAACTAGGCTTGGCTGACTACCTCGTATGGCGTCAACCATTCCCAGGTCCTGGTCTTGCAATCCGTGTAATGGGCGAAATCACTAAAGACAAACTCGACATCTTGCGTGATGCGGACTACATCTTCCGTGATGAAATTGCAAAAGCTGGCCTTGATCGCAGCATCAACCAATACTTTGCAGTATTAACATCTACACGTACCGTAGGCGTTATGGGGGACTTCCGTACATACGATTACACATTGGCATTGCGTGGCGTAACAACAACAGACTTCATGACTGCTGACTGGGCACGCATCCCTTACGACGTATTGGACACAATCTCCCGTCGTATCGTAAACGAAGTACAACACATTAACCGCATCGTGTACGATATTACATCTAAACCACCTGCTACAATTGAGTGGGAATAAGATAAATCTATAATTAATTGAGCGCGCATGGAAATCTATCTATATGATAAAAGTTAGATAAATTCTTATTATATTATTAACTAAGCCAACAGAGTGAGAATTCTGTTGGCTTTTTTGAGATAATAATAGTTTGATAAAAATTAACATATTGTGCACTCAGATAAAGTTTTTGCTCTGCGCTAAGAAATCTTTTTAGTAGGTGATATCTAATGAATTGACTGTCAGAGATAAAGAATTAACTTGATATTATTAAATATTATTGTTACGGTTATATTAATAATACAGTAAAAGGTATGTTAAAAGATAATGTTTAATTTGAAGTAGTTTAAGATTGAATGGGTAATTATAGTAAGGTTTATAATTATTATTTTATTATTTGTAGATTATTAGGAGAAATATAGTTATGAACGGTTATATTGAGCCTACAGGTAGACTTATAATGGCAATTGGTAAGGATTTAATTAAGGACCTCCCTGCTGCAATGGTTGAACTTGTGAAAAATTCTTATGATGCAGATGCTACTTATGTAAAAATAACATATAAGAGAACTAATAGCGGATTAAAGATTATTGTTGAAGATGATGGACATGGTATGAGTCAAGAAACTGTTATAGGGGCATGGATGGTACCTTCAACAGATTATAAATTAAAAAAGCAAAAGAGCCCTAATGGAAGAGTATATCAAGGTAGAAAAGGCATTGGACGTTATGCTGTATCATTACTTGGTAACAAACTAGAATTAATTACCATAAAAGACTCTATAAAAACAATAGCATCGTTTGATTGGAGTGAATTTAATTCGGAGAGGAAACTAAGTGAAATTCCTATAATGATTAATAATTTTAAGACTGATGAGCATAGTGGGACTATATTAGCTATTACAAATGAATATGGTAATAATCTTACTGATGAGATTCATGAATCTGACGTATTGAAAATTGAAAAAGAATTATCTAAACTCTTATCAAATATAGATGATTTCAAGATAGAGATTTGTTATGATAATTTTTATGATGATAGTACTAAAAATATAACTAAAACAATTTCACAATTAGAATTTGATGATGCTTGGCACTATAGATTAACAGGGAATGTTAATTCTGACTTTAGTTATGGGTTAACTTATCATAATTTTTATACTAATGAAACAAAATTATTTAAAGGTAGTTTTGCAGATGATAAGATTTTAACTGAGTACCTACAACCTTGTGGTGATATATATATTGATTATAGAGTTTATGATAAAGATCCATTTGGTATAGAAGTGATAATGAATTTTATAAATGGACATCAGCATACAAAGTTATCAAAAAATGATGTAAAAAGTATGTTAATAGATCAATCAGGTATAAGTATATATAGAAATGATTTTAGAATAAGACCATATGGAGATAAAGGATTTGACTGGTTGAATTTAGACTCTAAACGGATTCAGAATCCTAGTATGGCCATTGGTTCGGAACAAATTAATGGTAGGATAAGTATAGAATCTGAAGAACAATCAGGTTTAAAAGAAAAAAGTGCCCGAGATGGATTGTATGAGAATGCAAGCTATTTTGTGTTACAAAGAATAGCAGATTTAAGTCTTAATTTGTTACAGAAAGAACGATTTAACTATAGACAAAAAAGGACGCGAAAAAAGGCTAATGTAATAGATAAACTTTTTGACTTTACTCATATTAATGAGAAGATGGAAAAAGCAGTTGAAAAGGCATATAAAAATATAAAAAAATATCCTGATAAAGCTGAGGAACAAATTAATATATTGAATCAAGAAATTAGTAAAGAAATAAAAATATTAGAAAAGGAGAAGGCAGAAGAATTCTTAGAGGTAAAGGAAACTATTGCTATATATCAAAAGCATACAACATTAGGTAACGTAATAAGTGTTGTATTACATGAAGGTCGAAAGCCATTGTCATGGTACACAAATAAGTTACCTCAGATGAATCGTAAGCTTAAAAGACTTGAAGATAAAAACGAAATTACGGTTGATGGGTATATTGACTTGTCTAATGATATAGAAAGATTAGACTCTGAAGCAAAACGAATGAGCACTTTTTTTGCTCGATTAGATCCTTTGGCATCAAACAAAAGAAAGAAAAGACGAAAAGTAAGGGTTGCGGAAATAATTAAAGCAGTGGTAGATATTTTTGAATCAATAATAGAATCTCAAAATATTATAATTGAATATGACATGGAGACGAGTATTACATTAGATATAATTGAGGATGATTTATATATGGCATTGACAAATATTATAGATAATGCTGTATTTTGGGTTCAATATACTAAGGCTAATGAAAAATTAATAAAAATAGGTTTACATGGTAATTGTGAAAATGTAACTATAGAGATTTATGATAATGGGCCAAGTATTCCTACAGAAGGTATTATTGATAATATCTTATTTTTGCCGGGCTACTCAACAAAAAATGATGTGCAGGAAGACAATGGGACTGGGTTAGGGCTTTCTATTGCAGGAGAGGCTATTCAACGAAACAATGGTATTTTAGAGGTTGTAGACTCTAAGGTGGGTGCATTGTTTAGAGTTAATTTTAGACGGGGGATAGGGACTACTAATGAATAATATAGATTTTTTATTGATTGATGATGATCGGAATCAGGAATTATTATTTATAGAGGCTATAAATGAGATAAATGAGACAACTGATTTGAATATAACATATAAAGTAGTAAAAACACCTGAATCGGCTATGATTGAACTATATCAGAATTATTTTAAAGCAATTATAATAGATTTAAAATTAAACAATGATGATAATGCAGCTAAACCTGATGAAGAAATATCAGGAAATGTTTTGTTAAAAAGAATAATAGAAAAAGAAATTGTTCCTATTGTTGTAATAACTGGTTTTCCTGATAAAGTAAGTACTGATATTGATAAAAGTATTGTTAAGGTCCTCCCTAAAGAGACAAATTTATATGATGAGATTAATGCGTTAATAGAAAAATACAGCGATTCTGTTTTTAAAATCTTTGGATCAAGAGGTGAGATAAATAAAAATATAAAGGAGTTATTTTGGAATGTAATTCCTCAGTGTTTTACTAGTAAGAATCAAGATATATCACTATTATCTAAAGAGAAGCAAGAAACTGTAATTATAAGATATATATCAAGTTGGCTTTCCAATAAGTATATGTTTGATGATAAATATATTGATGTCGAGCCAATTGAAATGTATATGTTTCCGAATCCTATCAAACAAGTTTGTACGTGTGACATTTATAAAAAAAACATAGGTGAAAATTCTTGTGAGTATTATATGGTTTTAACACCATCATGTGATCTTGCTAACAAAAAAGTAGATGAAGTCATATTGTGTAAAATTAAAAATTATGATGAAGTACAATCTTTTAAGGAACGATTAGATATATATAATAATGAACAAAACAAAGAATCTAATAAAGCAAAGAAAGCAAAGGGGGATTTAATGAAGTGGTTTAGAAACTCACACTCGGATTCTTTGAGATATCATTTTTTGCCAAAGGTAAAAGACTTTACTGGAGGTTTTGTCGATTTTCGTTCTATACTTTCTCTTGAATATGATAAAGAGCGTGGAGAAATTATTGATGACTCATATTTTAAAATTGGTGTAATTACTGAAAGTTTTAAAAGAGATATAGTTTCAAGATTTAGTTCCTATTATCATAGACAAGGGCAGCCAGAGTTTAACTGTGATAGTGTTTTAAATAATTTATAATTAATATTTTGGAAAGGAGGTGTGGTTATGCTAAATATAATTGATGTATTTTCAGGTGCTGGTGGGCTTACAGAGGGCTTTAGAGATAACACGAAATTTAAATTTATATGTCATATAGAGATGGATAAAGATGCTTGTGCCTCGCTATGCTTGAGAAATATATATTATTATTTAAAAAATATCAATAACCTATCTCCATATTTTGAATATATACAAGGAAATATATCTAGAGAAGTATTGTACTCTATGGTTCCAAATGAGGTTACAAAAGATATTTTGTCTAAGGAAATAAGTGAGGAGACGATATCACCCATATTTGAATTTATAGATAAGCGATTAGGAACTAAAGAGTTAGATGGAATTATAGGTGGACCACCATGCCAAGCTTATTCTATTATTGGGAGAGCTAATAATAAGAAGAAAAAAGACACAGATAAAAGAATTTACTTATATAAGCATTATTTAGATTTTTGCAATAGGTATAAGCCTAAATTTTTTATATTTGAAAATGTTAAAGGGTTACTTTCTTTTAAGGATATATCTGGAGACTTACTACTTGATAAAATGATTCAGGAGTTTGATTCTGCTGGATATGCTGTAGATTATGAAGTTATTAATGCTAATGATTTTGGTGTTTCACAAAATAGAGAACGTGTAATTATAGTTGGACATAGGAAGGATTTACTATTTAATAAATCTTTTTTTGATTATCTATATAATTATGTTGAACCAAGCCCCAAATTAAAAGAATTATTCGCTGATTTGCCAAATATAAGGGCTGGAAAAAGTTCGAAGAAATATTGTTGTAATTATGTAAGTAAGTATGTCCAAAAATATATTCGTAGTAATGATGATATTTTAACTCAACATATTGCAAGACCACATAGTAAAAATGATTTAAGAATCTATAAATTAGTATTGAAGGCAAAAAAAATAGGAGAGAACTTGAGGTATAATGATATACCGGTAGAGCTTCAGACACATTCTAACACGACTTCATTTTTAGATAGATATAAAGCTTTAGATTATGATTCGGTAAGCCATACAGTTGTTGCCCATATATCTAAAGATGGACACTATTATATTCATCCTGATTTGAGACAGAATCGATCTATAAGTGTAAGAGAGGCTGCAAGAATTCAAGGATTCCCAGATAATTTTTATTTTGAATCATCACGGACGGCTGCATTTAGGCAAATTGGCAATGCAGTTCCTCCTATTCTATCAGTTAAACTGGCATCAGCTATATTAGATTTTATAAAAGTAGATAATAATGATAATAATATTGTTAATTTATAAAATGTGGAGCCTGTTAAGGTGGGGAATATATGATTTCATTTAAAGACGTATGTGAAACTGAAGTAGATCTTGTGATAGATGAAATCTATGAAGGCGGAGCTGTTGGTAATATATTAGATGACGTTTTAACTAAGTTAATGGGGGTACAAAATGCTGGTGGCTTTAGATATAGGAATGTTTTGAATACTACAGATAAAGCTTATATTGTTTTATATTCATCTAATGAAGATATAGATTGGCCAGATGTATTAGAAGCAGAAACTGGTAAATTTAAATATTATGGTGATAATAAAAGACCTGGAGATAAAGTAGATTCTAAGAAAGGTAATCTAATTTTAGAAACTATATTTAATGAGAAAAATCGTAATAAAATTCCTCCAGTTTTTATTTTCATGAAGAATCCTACAGTAGCAAGCAATAGGAGTGTTAGGTTTTTGGGCTTAGCTGTTCCAGAAGATTACTATCTAGGTAAGGATAACTCATTGAAAGCAATTTGGAGAACTTCTAATAGTGAAAGATTTATAAATTACGAGGCTCATTTTACAATCTTAAATACAAAATCAATTAATCGAGAATGGCTTAGTTGTTTAATAAATGGAGATTCTTTAAACACTAGATTTGCGCCTGATGCTTGGCTTAAGTATGTAAAACAAGGTTTAACTGATGATATTATTTTAAGAGCCCCAAAGAATAAAGAGTATAGATCAAAAATTGAACAATTACCATCAACGGATAAAGATCTTAGAAAGTTAGATTTTATATATCAATATTATAAAGACGAGCCTTATAAATTTGAGTATTTTGCTGCAAAATTAGTTGGGTTAATGGATAATAATTTTTTGAATTTTAATATTACACGGACTGTTAGGGATGGCGGTATAGATGCTATAGGTGAGTATCGATTAGGTCATAAAAATAACTCTATAAAACTGAGATGTGCATTAGAGGCAAAATGTTATCAAAGAGATAATTCAAATGGGGTAAAATTGTTGTCTAGATTAATATCTAGATTAAAATATAGAGATTTTGGAATTTTTGTTACAACTTCTTATGTTTCTGAACAGGCATATAAAGAATTACTAGAAGATGGACATCCTGTAATTATTATATCTGGGGGAGATATAATAGAGATTTTAACTAATAATCGAATAAACACTAAAGAGTCACTTTTAAATTTTATGGATACTATTGATTATTTGTAATTATATGAAGGTTATTGGATTGAAATATGGTACATATAAGTAAGCAAATAAATTTTAAATGATTGAATGGTATATAAAAAAGCATATAGTTTAGACTTTGAGCGTTTAACTATGTGTTTTTATATAGGCTCATTGTGTTTTTTCATATTGGTATTAGTATTTTTCTATGAATAAGTAATTTTATTTGTAGAAGGAGGTCTCATGAAAACAACAAAATCTTTTGGCGAGTATTCCAAATATTCTCTCCACGATGCAAGGGTACAGAAAATAGAATACGCAGATGATGATTTGATCCTTACATTTGAGTACATTTTCTCTTATGAGAACGGTGTTGAACAGACTCATAAAGCCAAGGTTGTGTTTGAGACGTGCGATATAGATTTTTTTGAAATTCTCGTTTTTAATACTACAATACTAGATACTTTCACAGGTAAAAGAATTGAGTTACCTCAGTATCAACAGGATTATAGTGAAAGTGAATTCGAGGTCATTACGGAGACTTATAATTGGGGACACGCTGTATTCCAAGGTTGGTTATGGACCGAAGGGAATCCAGTTCACTGCATAATGAACATATACTTTAAAGGTGATATGGTATATGTAATTGAATGAGGCCTGAGATGTGCAATTTAGATTTTACTATTAGCTGTACAGTTACGTTCTTCAGCAAGAAGAGAACGAGTCCACCGGATTTAAATTATGGAATGTACTATCCTCATATCGTTATAAAAGGTACTGAGGAGTATCTTGGAATTAACTTTATTGATGGTGAAGATGTTATCTTTGATAAACCGATTCAAGCCAATGCTTTACCTGTATATGAAACCGTAGATTATTCTGCTATACAGGTAGGTGCAGAGTTTCTTATCATGGAAGGTGGCAATATTGTTGGTGAAGGGATTATAAAAGATATCTTTCAGCATAAACCATATGGGAGTAAATGACTATGGGCTATAAAAATGTATGTGTAAACTGCCGGATATCCTTGTCGGAGGGAACAAACTACGAGTTATTTAATAGAAATAAAACCTGCCCTACCTGCAATGGTAAAATGTACTTTGTGAACGAGAAGTTCAAGGCTCCTAAGAAATCTAATGACAAAGAATGGAAGATTATCGAGTATTTGTTGTTGAGCGGCTATGACTTCCGAAATCCTTATTGTGGTCATGAAAGTTGCATTTATTTTGAGTTCCCTAAGAACCTGCAAGAGGCAGAAGAGTTTATCCGAGAAATGAGGAATTTAGATTAAGTCAGGAGGTTTCGTATGGCACCGCAAGTTACAGATTTTTCGTTCTGGAATGAAATGTGGAAACAAAGTTATTATGATCGTGAGAAAGGGATTCGGGCGAATCCATTATTAGAGTATTGGGATAAGCGGGCCAATGATTTTTCTCTTATGCGTAAAAGCAATGACTACGACTTTGGACGGAAGGTGTATGCTGCTTTAAGTAGTGTCTTAACACCTGATTCTAGCATGTTAGATATAGGTGCTGGTCCAGGTTCTTTCACAATTCCTTTTGCTCAACATATTAAATCTGTTACCGCTATCGAGCCCTCTAAGGGCATGGTTGCAGTCCTTAAAGAAAATGCCAAAGAATTAGGTGTAGAGAACTTTAACATCATTGAAGAAATGGTACAGGACTTACCTCAAGATGGATCTTTTGACTCCCAATTTGATGTAGTGGCTATTTCTTTAGTACTTTGGATGTTTCCTGATGTGTGGCCTCGAATTTTACAAATGGAGCAATACTCAAAAGGCTATTGTGCCATTGTGGCTGGTATTCCTGACTGGAAAAATCCTCGAGCAGCAAGTAAATCTGATGTAGAAGAATTCCAGATTCTGTACAATATGTTGCTTTCACAAGGGCGATTCCCTAATGTAAGCGTCATTGATTATAAATGCGAGCGCATAGTCGAGGATGAAATCGAGTGCAGAAAGATTATCTACGAACAATACGAAGGGGATTTAACACCAGAAGCAGAAGAACAGATACGCAAAGAGGTTATCGCTCGATCAAAAGACAACAAGTGCTTGATATCCTCTCGGTCGGCTGTGATTTGGTGGAATCCTAAAGAGATTGTATCGCCTAGATAATCTATCGTCGTAATATAAAATAGATATAAAGGCATTTGTATGATTAGTATAGTTGAGGACGATATGGCGATTAGGTATACCGAAGAAAAAGATTTCACGCCTCAACAGGTAGCAGAGTTGTTTTTGTCTGTTCGTTGGGTGGTGGGCAAGTATCCTGATAGATTGCATAAGGCACTGATGAATTCATCGCGCGTGATTACTGCTTGGGACAGTGACCGTTTAGTCGGTCTTATTCGTGTCATGGATGATAGCGAACTTGTGTGTTTCATCAATTATGTGCTAGTTCATCCTGATTATCGGGGCCAAGGTATTGCTGGACATTTGCTAGAGATAGTAAAAGATGCTTACAAGTCGTATTTGTATATCAATGTTATGATTGGCGACAGCAAGAATGCGACCTTTTACGAGAAACATGGCTTTAAAGTAAAAGAGAATTCTTTACCGATGCAGTATCGCAATGGGCCTAAGTATACGAAAAAGTAAATTTAGTAAATATAAGATTCAAAAAAGGCTACACGTAACATCTCTACGTGTAGCCTTTATGGCGTAAAGCGTTTATACTAAAAATGATTTATTTTAGCTGACTCATTTTAAAATGTGCTCTATAAAAATATATAAATACATAAGTATGTAAGTACATAAAGAAGGACATAATATGTTAATAAGAAAAGCTACAATTGATGATTTGGATTTAGTAACGAATATAGAAGCAACTTGTTTTCCTCCGGCAGAGGCGGCGCCTCGTGAGGCTTTTAAGGAACGATTAGACCATTATGTAGGTCAGTTTTTAATTGCCTTTGATGGAACTACGCCGATTGGTTTTATCGATGGTTTTGTAACGGATGATGAAGTCTTAACGGACGAGATGTTTGCCGATGCTTCTTTGCATAACCCTAACGGCGCATGGCAGATGATTTTTGGTCTAAATACGATGCCTAAATATCGCAATCGTGGTGTTGGTGGTCATTTGATAGAGGCTTTTATAGAATTGGCCAGAGAGGAAAACCGAAAGGGCCTAATTCTAACCTGTAAGGAAGAAAAGATACCTTATTATGCTAAGTTTGGTTTTGTAAATGAAGGGGCGTCAACGTCGGATCATGGCGGTGCCAAATGGTATCAAATGCGCCTTGAATTGTAGCGGAAAAGTTATTAATCGATAAAAATAAATTATCGAATTTGAAGGGCATTTCTACAGATTGTCCTAATGAGAAGCTAAAACTCGGCTTAGTGGTTGAGTTTTAGCTTCTTTTTTGCTGAAAAGTATAGATTTTACAAGAATAGCTGTACCCCTATATGTTTATTGACACTGTATATCCCTCATGCTACGATGAGAAAAATCACATATGATTGGGTTAGGTGTCTATTGACTTAATAGAGAATTTGGTACAAGCCAAAGCGGTCACGCCACTGTAACAGCGAGGTACTTTGCATAGAGGGTGAAATGCTCTCGGTCACTGAAATTTTTGGGAAGGCGCAAAGTAACGTTAAACTGGAGCCAGGAGAACTGCCTAATTAACAATTGCCGATTGACCTGCGACAGACAGGGATGGGGATTGATATAGATGGATTTATACTAGCTATGCATAGTTGAAAGCTCATACTATATGCTAGCTTATTAGGCGTGGTAGTTAGTCTAACTGAGATGACAGCCCGTTTCCTCTTCGTGGGGAAACGGGCTTTTTATGTGCACTTATAGTGATAGTTTTAGTTGAGAGAAGAGGGATACTTATGTTTAAACAAAAGAAGTTTATGGCGTATTTAGTCACGGTTTTTCTCCTAATTGTGAGTATGCTTATCGCTGCATGTGGAGGTCCTAGTGAGACAAAGAAAGATACGGCGCAAAGTAACAAGCCTATCGAAATCACAGACGTAACAGGGCGTACGGTAACGCTCAAAAAACCAGCGGAGAGAGTTGTTTTACAATGGAGTGGCGCTGGTGGTCCATTCTTTACGATTTCCGCACTTATGGGCAAGGATACACCGAAGGTTATTGCTGGCATGGATACATCTTTACAGGAATATAGAGCGGATATGTGGAAGCACTTTACTGCAGAAATGCCTGAGTTAGCTAAGATTCCTGTAGTGGGGACTATCGGTGATAAAACATTTAGTGTGGAGCAAGTTATTTCCTTGAACCCAGATGTTATTTTCATTCCTGTTGACTTGAAAGAACAATATGAGTCCGATGCTAAACCAAAACTAGATGCAGCAGGTGTACAAACGATTTACATTGACTACCATGCTGAAAAACTTGAAAGTCATCAAAAATCCATCGAAGCCATCGGTAAGGCTTTGGGTAAAGAAGAACGCGCTGCAGAAATTAGCAAGTTCTATACGGATCGCGTGACAAGAGTTCTCGACCGTGTTAGTAAAATTAATAAGCCAAAACCAACTGTTTACCTTGAAGTTGGTATGAATGGCCCGGAAGAATTTGGTAACTCCTTTAGTAGTAATTACTCTTGGGGGGCATTAGCTACTATGGCTGGTGCTGATGTCATCACCAAGGATGTTATTAAGAAAACGTCTCCTATTAATCCAGAGTTTATACTTGAAAAAAATCCAGATATCATCATGATCATGGGTTCTTACTGGCCTAAGAAACCAACTTCTATGCGTTTAGGTTTTGAAGCAACCGAAGCATCATCTCAAGAGTTGTTGAAAGCTTTCACTACAGAGCGTCAAGGTTGGAGTGATTTGAAAGCCGTTGAGAATAAACAAGTTTATTCTGCACATCATGGTCTTCCACGCGAAGTATTTGATGCGGCCGTATTCGAATATTTAGCAAAAACATTCTATCCTGAAGAGTTTAAGGATGTTGATCCAGAAGCTACACTTAAAGAGTTCTATGACAAATTCTTGCCATACTCTTATAGTGGTATCTGGTTTATGCATATGAACTAGGATTTTGTGTCGTGTCGATAGGGGTTGATTGACCGAGGTTTTGAAAGTTATTTTCTGATGTTATCATTTGAAATTATTGTGTTTTAGATATGAGGTGCTTTTATGGTTAAGAAAAAGAAATTTATGGCTTATCTTGCCACGGTGCTCCTACTAGTTGTGAGCATGATTATGACAGCTTGTGGTGGTCCTGCAGATACGAAAAAGGATGCGGCACAATCTGGCAAACAAATTGAGATTACAGACGTAACTGGTCAAAAGGTTACCTTGAAAAAACCAGCAGAACGCGTAGTAGTTCAATTGAGTGCTTCTGGTGGTGCGTTCTTGACTATGGCTGCGTTGCAAGGCAAGGATGTGGCTAAGACTATTGTTGGGATGGACCCTTATTTGAGCAAATTGCGTACAGATATGTGGGATCGCTACAAATCTGAAGTGCCAGAGTTGGAAAAAATTCCTCTCATTGGTAACGTAAATGACAAAACATTTGATGTGGAAAAAGTAATTTCCTTAAACCCAGATGTTATTTTCATGCCTTTATACTTTAAAGATCAATACGAAGCTGATTACAAACCTAAAATCGATGCAGCTGGTATCCCTACCATCTATATCGATTACCATGCTGAAAAGCTTGAAAATCACCAAAAATCTATCGAAGCTATCGGTAAAGCATTGGGTAAAGAAGAGCGTGCAGCAGAAATTAACAAGTTCTATACTGACCGTTTAACACGAGTTATGGACCGCATTAGCAAAATCAATAAACCAAAACCAACTGTTTACATTGAAACAGGTAACGAAGGTCCAGAAGGTTTAGGTTTTGCGTATAGTGCAAACGTAGCCTGGGGCGCATTAGCAACGCAAGTTGGTGGCGACCTTATTACCAAAGATGTAGTTCAAAAAGCAGGCCCTGTTAACCCAGAATTTATTTTAGAAAGAAACCCAGATATTATAATGATCATCGGTTCCTACTGGCCTAAGAAACCGACTTCTATGCGTTTAGGTTTTGATACAAATGAAGCAAAATCTCAAGAATTGTTGAAAGCTTTCACCACAGAACGTCAAGGCTGGCCTGAATTGAAAGCCGTTCAATCTAAAAACGTATTCTCTACTCACCATGGTTTACCTCGTGAAGTATATGACGTTGCAGTATTCGAATACTTAGCTAAAACATTCTATCCTGAGGAATTCAAGGATGTAGATCCTGAAGGCACACTTAAGGAATTCTATGACAAATTCCTTCCATTCTCTTACGGTGGCGTTTGGTTTATGCATTTGAACTAAAAAGGGGTTTTTCGTAGTGACAGAAACTAACAACCAGTACGATTATAAGAAACAGAGTTATAAAAAACTATTGTTCATTATTATCGGATTGATCATTTGTGCGGTAAGTTTTGTTACCGATATTATTGTAGGCCCTGCATCACTTACGTTAAGTGATGTGTGGCTCGCATTAACAGATCCTGCAGAGGTTTCCAAAAACGCATATGTCATCATTTGGTCGATTCGTCTTCCGACGGCCATTATGGCATTGCTCGTAGGTGCTTCTTTGGGCATTGCTGGTGCTGGCATGCAGACTATTCTTGATAACCCGTTATCTAGCCCGTATACACTTGGTATATCCGCAGGGGCTGGCTTCGGTGCATCTCTTATGGTTGTTGTAGGCGCTAGTGCATTAGAGTTTTTAGGTGTCTTTATGGTTCCATTTGGCGCCTTTGTATTCGCTAGTTTGACGAGTTTCTTTATCTATTCCATCAATAAGATTAAGAACTTCTCCTCTGAAACGATGATTCTCGCCGGTATTGGCATGATGTTCTTGTTCCAAGCGCTTCAATCTTTGATGCAATATATGGCATCTCCTGAGGCCCTTCAAAACATCGTGTTCTGGACTATGGGGAGTTTAGCTAAGGCAAATTGGGTGAACATCTCTATTGTTCTTATCGTATTAGCAATCATGCTTCCGCTTATGATGCGTGAATCTTGGCGTTTAACAGCATTAAAATTAGGCGATGAAAAGGCTTCTGGTCTTGGTGTTAATGTTGAAAGCTTACGAGTAAAAGTGTTTGCTTTCATCTCCATCATTACAGCCGTTGCCGTTTCTTTCGTTGGAACCATTGGTTTTATCGGTATTGTAGGACCACATATTGCACGTATGCTTGTGGGTGAGGATCAACGGTATTTCTTACCCTTATCTGCAGTGTGTGGCATGGCGATTTTGTCTCTCGCATCTATTGCGAGTAAGATGCTCGTTCCTGGGGCGATGTTCCCAATCGGTATTGTAACAGCAATCATCGGTGTACCTTTCTTCTTCTCGTTGGTATTAACTAGGAAAAGGAGCTATTTCAAATGATTGAAGTTCATAATCTAACCTTTGGTTATTCCGCTACGGAAGACGGACAAATCTTAAAGGGCGTTGATTTTGCTGCCAAAACAGGTAAATTGACTGCGCTCATTGGTACTAACGGTGCTGGTAAATCTACACTTTTAAAAACAATCATGGGTATTTTGAAAGGCAAGGGCGAGATTTCCGTTAATGGTAAACCTGTATCTCAATATTCTACAAAGGATTTTAGTAGTACAGTGAGCTATTTGTCTCAAGATAATGACTGTAAAGTCAATCTATCTGTTTTTGAAGTCGTTATGCTAGGGCGCATGGGCTCCATGTCCTTCCGCGTAAGTGATGAGGATATTGCAGCCACACAAGAGGTATTGGAACGGTTGAACTTACAGCGCTTTGCATCGCGCAGCATCATGGAGCTCAGCGGTGGTCAACGCCAACTTGTGTTCATGGCGCAAGCCCTTGTAAAAGAACCTAAAATCTTAATTCTTGATGAACCGACAAGTGCTTTAGATTTGCACAAGCAATTTGACTTATTAACATTGCTAAAAAATCTGACTCAAGAAAATGATTTTACAACGCTCGTAACATTGCATCATCTTGATCTGGCGGCTATGTTCGCAGATGAAATCATCGTGCTCAAGGAGGGTAGAGTATACGCTCAAGGCGCGCCGAAAGACATCTTTACAGAAGCCATGATGGAAGATGTATACCGTGTTAAAACGAAAATTTATATGGATGACAATGGGCTACCTCATGTAATTCCATTAGAAGCTATTATTAATTAATAGGATTCTTTGTGATTGTGTTGAGCTTATTATAATGTTGGTACTATTTCTTATAGATAGTCATTGACGTGAATGCAGTTATTAATAGGATGTAAGACTATTAGTTAAAAATAAAAGAAGCTGAAATCTTTGCAAGCAGCATTGATTTCAGCTTCTTTTTGTTGGGAAAAGTATTGGTATTGTATTTAAATAATCTCTTTAACTTGTGCTATACCCTTATCAGTAAGCACGTAGTGTCCATTTGTCACATATAATAGACCTTGTTTCTTTAGCTGTGAAGCAGCTTGATGAGTATAATCAGGCCTCCAGTTCAAATGCTCATGAATGGTACCAATGCCGTTTTCAACGTGCGCGATAGGTGTATCCATATGTGTATAAATATGGCATAGCATCATCGTTTCCCGATAGTGGCGACGTAAATGACGTTGACGACGGTATGTGGCGATATAGCCTGTCTTCGGTGTTGCGATAACAGCGATAATTAGTGCAATACCGATGGTGGTTGCAATAGAACCCGCGATGGATACGTCCATGGTGAAAGATACTTCCGTACCGACGACAGCACAGATAATACCGATGATGATACTGCTAGTAAGCATGGCTTTCACAGAGTCCGTCCATAAATAAGCGATGACCGCAGGCCCAATCATGAGGCCGATGACGAGAATGGCACCTACCGCTTGGAATGAGGCTACAACGGTGAGGGATACCATGGTCATGAGTACATAGTGGATGAGGGCTGGCATAAAGCCGAAGAGCCCCGCTAGTAGCGGATCAAAGGTAGATAATTGCAATTCCTTGTAGAACAGCATGACTAAAATTAAATTGATGAGCGCCACGCCTAGGGAAATCCATAGCGATATAGGCCCCAAGTCGGTGCCGCTCACAATCCATCGATCAAAGGGGGCAAAGGCTATTTCGCCGAGTAATGCGGTATCTACATCGAGATGAGCGTTACCGCTGTATAGGCTGACTAGAATGATGGCGATAGAGAATAGAAGCGGGAAGATGATGCCGATAGACGCATCTTCGTTGACAAGCCCCGTATTGTGTATCATTTCTGTAAGCCATACGGTGCCTACACCAACTAAGGTAGCCCCGACGAGTAGAAATGGAGAGTTTAAATCTTCCGTCATAAAGAAAGCGAGCACGATGCCGAGGAATACGGTGTGCGTAATGGCATCGGCCATCATGGACATGCGACGCAATACGAGGAAGACCCCAGGGATGGCACATGCGATGGATACCGCAATGGCAATGAGCAATATCTCTGTATGAACTGTCATGGGGCACCTCCTATGCGAGGTTGTGCGTCCTCTGCTACGCAAATACTTTGCTGTGCCTTGGATTTGGGAGCCCTCGTGGTTTCTAACAATAATGCGTGCTTTGACTGTCTATTTTTACGGAACTGCCAGAGCATACCTCTGTTAGGAGCAAAGATGAGGCTCAATAATACGAGAATCGATAAAATGACGATGATAGCTGGACCTGTCGGTAATTTTGGAACTGATGTACTCCAGATAGTACCGCCGATGGCGGATATCATGCCGAAAAATCCTGCTAATATACACATGGTGCCCAGTTTATTCGTCCACTGTCTTGCCCCAACGGCGGGTGCAATGAGGAGGGAGCTAATCAAGATAGCCCCTACCGATTGAATGCCGATAATGATGGTCATGATTAATAATGAACGATATAAAATAAGGGTGAAAGTGACGGGAATTTGTAGTGTTTTGGCGTATTCCACATCGAAGGAGATGAGCTTTAACTCCTTCCAGAATAATGCGGTTAACACGATGATGATGAGCGCTGCTGCAGATGTGATGTACACGTCGCGCGCTAATATGGTGGCTGCCTGTCCAAATATAAATTTTGAAAGCCCTGCTTGACCAGCATTGTTTAAGCTTTGTACATAGGTGAGCAATACCATACCGAGCCCAAAGAAGGCAGAGAGTATGGTGGCTAAAGCGCCATCAAATTTGATTTTGCTGTTTTCTACGGTGATGGTAATGAGCCAAGCCGCAGTGATAGAGGATAGGGCAGCACCTGCGATGAGAACTTCGATGTCCTTGATGCCCGTCAGCAAGAAGGCAATGACCACACCGGGTAGTGCTGCATGAGATAGGCCGTCACCGATGAGGCTTTCCTTGCGAAGTACCGCAAAAGTACCAGCGATACCGCTAGCGAGGCCTAATAACGCCGTGCCGAGCAGTACCATTTGCGTCGTATAGGATTGGAGTATGGTCATACAATCCTCCCCTTGCCGTAGGTGCGCTCAATAGCTTCGTCCGTAAATGTATCTGCTACGGGGCCATAGGCGACAGTTTGTTTGTTTACCATCGTTACCCAATCGAAATATTGGGGCACCGTATTTAAATCGTGGTGGACGACGATAACCGTTTTGCCTCGAGCTTTCATTTCTTGTAAAAGCGAAATAATAGCATGCTCTGTGGTTTTATCGACGCCCTTGAAGGGTTCGTCCATGAGGTAAATATCTGCCTCTTGGACGAGAGCTCTTGCGAGGAAGACGCGTTGTTGTTGTCCCCCTGAAAGCTGGCGAATTTGTCTGTCCACATAGTCGCTCATGCCCATTTTTTCAATCATGGAGAGGGCGAGTTCCTTATCCTTTTTGCTAGGACGCTTAAACCAACCTAGATGACCATAACGGCCCATGAGTACTACATCTAGTACTGTGGTAGGGAAGTCCCAGTCTACGCTGCCACTTTGAGGGACGTAGGCGATTTTTTTGTAATCGTTTTTGTCCATCGCTAAGTGGTGATCGATATAAAATTTTACACTTCCTGAGATAACTGTTAGTAGACCGAGCATGGCCTTTAATAATGTGGACTTACCGGCCCCATTAGGGCCGACAATGGCCGCTAAGGAACCGATGGGTACCTTCATATCTACGTCCCATAATACGGGTTTTGTCGTATATGCTACGGTCATATCTTCAACTTCAACGGCCCATTCCATGGAAACCTCCTTGTATTAATGAGTGCCACTAACTAATATTGCTAGTAGCACATGTACTTACAATAACAAAGTAAATTTGAGTCTATTTAAGTTAGTATATGTAAATTTAATTTGTTTTATATAATTAAGAAAATCTAGCAATTGATTATTTAAGTGCTTTGGTAATTGTATCAATATTGGCTTTTACCATGCCGATATATGTACCGCCTTCAGTGCCTTCGGAGCCGAGAGAGTCGGAATATAATTCGCCACCGATGGCAACATTCCAGCCTTTAGCCTTAGCTGCTTCTTGAACGGCTTCAATTGTTTTATGTGGTACAGAAGACTCTACGAAAATCGCTTTAATTTTGTGGTCTACGATATATTGAACCAGTTCATTCACATCTTGTGTGCCTGCTTCTGTAGCAGTGCTTACACCTTGCAAACCTTTTACTTCAAAGCCGTACGCGTGAGCGAAGTATTGGAATGCATCATGAGCTGTTACAAGTACGCGAGATTCTTTCGGAATAGATTCTGCTTGAGCTTTAACGTACGCATCAGTTTCATCTAACTTAGTAAGATATGCGTCATAGCGTTTTTTGTAATCTTCTTTATGAGCCGGATCGGCTTTAGCAAGACCTTCGTATACTGCTTTTGCTGCCAGTTTCCAGTTAGCAACGTCAAACCAAATATGAGGGTCTTTTGTTTTTACACCATCTTCTTCGTCAAAGTCGAGCAATGTAGCTGGATCAATGGCGTCAGATACGCGGATGGTCGCTTTATTTTGCTTTGTTAGGTTATCGAAAATGGAGCCCATTTTACCTTCCAAGTGAATGCCGTTGTATACTACTACATCCGCTTTAGACATAGCTGTTACATCGCCTGCACTCGCTTGATATAGGTGAGGGTCTACACCAGGTCCCATGAGACCTTGAACGGTTACATGGTCACCGCCGATTTCTTTTACTAAATCCGTTAACATCGTCGTTGTAGCTACGACATTAAGTTTTTTCTGACTATCTTGGGCTGTGTCTTTTCCGCAGCCTGCAAGGGCAAATACTATAAGTGCTAATGATACGACGACTAATAAAATTCGATTAAATTTCATAATAAGCCTCCTTTTTAATAGATACTAAATTTAAAAACATTAATGACTTTGTTTGAGGGAAATATTTTGTTCTAATAATGAAATAATTTGAAGAAGGAAAATATCTCTCTGAATCTAAACGGAAAAATAGCCGCTACTAACGTAGCGGCTAGTGGCAGTTATACGGTCTTCTGCTAAGGTCAAAATAATCTAGGGAATAAGTGCTTGTAGATGGCTAGGCCCAATGAGGGCAACGATACCAAGTACCATCATGACCTTCATTTGAATACGCTTTCTACGTCTCATGATGAACCTCCTTTGTGTAGTTTTTTGTCATATCAACTAGATATGTGAGTTCGAACAGTTATCTTAAATTCAATATATCATAAATGAGAAATTTTATCAATAAGAATTTATTCTTTTAATATTCATCTTTATTTAGTATGATATTATGCATAGATAAAAGGTTAATAAGGAGGCTTCTTATGAATAAATTATTCCGATACGCTGCTGCAGCAGTACTTGTTGCATCTTTTGGCATGTTAGGTGATTATACAGCTGATGCGGCAAAGTTTTTAGAATCTCCAAGAGAGGTTACTATTGTAAAACCAGAGTTGCCTGAGATTCCTCAAACCGCTACGGTAGCGCCTGATATGCGCGTACGCTTCTTGATTGATAAAAAAGGTAATGTTAAAAATGTTTTCGTAGAGCGCTCTTCTGGATATGCTCCCGTTGATGAAGCAGTAAAAAAAGCAATTTTGCAGTGGAAGTTTACCCCTGCTATTGGCACAGATCAAAAGGCACACGAATCCATTATTGGGATGACAATTACTCTGCCTAAGCAAGCTGTGAAAGCTAAATAAGGAGAAAACGATGAATAAAGTGTTGCGTTGTATTATCTTAAGCTCATTTTTTGTAATGAGTATGATAGCTTCTGTGTTGGCAGCTCCATACGATCCACCAGTAGCTATAGCTACACCACCTATTGACCGAGCACTGCTCGCCGCTTATGGTGAAGCAGCTCATGGTGCGGATATACGTTTTACCATCAAGGAAGATGGTTCTGTAGGGGACGTTGAAGTTGTCTCATCTAGTGGCTCTAGTGCGCTTGATGCCGCCATTGTTGATACTATTTCTAAATGGAGATTTAGCCCTGCTACAGATTCCAATGGTAGACCTGTAGCATCTTCTAAAACTGAATATATTGATTTTAAAAACTAATTAAAGACACTTATAGAGAACTGCACCCTAAAACTTGGACACAACTTTTGAGGTGCAGTTTTTGTATGCCAAAATATTCTAAAAAATAAAGTAAGGTTATTCTTTTTCATAATATTGGATGTGTAAATTTTAAAAATAAATCAAAATTGTATCTATAGCAACTGAAAATTACTTTCAAAATGATATAATAAAAATATAATTATAGATTAGCCTGTGGAGGTATAAGCATATGAATCCATTAAAACAAAAGCTAGATATTAACAATGAACGTTACAGAATTATTGTGTCCATTAAAGAAGATTATTTAGATGGTAAATTGTCCTTAGAAGAGGGCAATCGCATTTTAAAAGAGAAACTAGGTACTTGTACACCTGATGAGTTTGCCTATGCAGAGCAAAGCTTGAAAGGTGTTTACAAGGACGAAGAAATCCTAGAGAAAATGGATGATCTCTTAGATCTATTTGACGGCGTTTTGGTGCGTGCTGAAAATGAGTATCCTGAGAACCATCCGTTGTGGGCGTACTTGGAAGAAATCAATGCTGTTGAAAAGGTAGCCCTTGAAGCAGACGAATTGTTGAAACAAGAGAATTTTATCAAAAATCCGTGGCTCGGCGTTTTTGATTCCTTAGCAGAGTGGAGAACTCATCTATCTCGTAAGCAAAATCAACTCTATCCGATGCTTGAGGACCACGGCTTTGATCGTCCAACGCGCATTATGTGGACCTTTGATGATGCTGTGCGCGATGCTATCTCTGCATCCTATGCATTGCTTCGGGAAGATAAGTATGAAGAATTCCTAGCGTCTGTGCCAGAAACTTTGGCGAAATTACGGGATTTGAATTCTAAAGAACTAGAAGTCTTATTGCCAACATCTTATAAATTGTTGAGTGACGAAGAGTTTGTGCGGATGAGTAAAAATGACCATGAAATTGGTTATGCTATCATCAATGCGCCAGGTTTATATGTAGTGCCAGGTATTAATGATTCTGCGGCGCAATTGAATGGCAATAATTCAGCTCAAGGTGGTGCTGTATCTAACGAATTTTTAAATGATTTAGCTGGCTTGCTATCTAAATATGTAGGCCCTGTTGGTGGGGCGCCCGCTGGTAAGGATGCAGTCCTCGATGTAGCAACGGGTAAATTGACATTAGAGCAAATTAATTTGTTATTCCGTCATCTCCCTGTAGATTTATCCTATGTAGATGAAAATGAACTAGTTAAGTTCTACAGCGATACACCACATCGTATTTTCCCTCGCAGCGCGAACGTTATCGGTCGTGAAGTGAAGAATTGCCACCCAGCGAAATCTGTTCATATAGTAGAGGAAATCGTAGAGAAGTTCCGTTCTGGCGAGCAAAGCCAAGCGGAGTTTTGGATCAATAAACCAGGCTTGTTCATCTATGTTATTTACACAGCCGTACGCGATGAAAATGGTAAATTCCGTGGCGTATTGGAAATGATGCAAGACTGCACTCATATCCGTGAGCTCGAAGGTTCCCGTACATTATTGACTTGGGATAAAACTGATTTTGTAGGCGATGGTGGTAAGGAAAAATCCTTGGCTCAAGAGGCTGCAGAAGAGGTAGAAGAAGAGCCGTTAACAACTGATGCGGATGGTCGATTCCATATCGATGCGAAAACGACATTATCTAATCTAATTAAACAATGCCCAGAAATTGTAGATCATTTGATTTCTTTAAATCCTAAATTCGAGAAATTAAAAACACCTATGGTAAAAGTAATGGCTAAGGTAGCAACAATTAAGATGATGGCAGAACGCGGCGATTTTGAGGTAGATGATCTAATTAGTAAAATCGACGCATTTATCAATAAAGATAAGAAATAATTGTATTCTTTAAACGCTAAAGAGGCGAGTTCTTAAGAGCTCGCCTCTTTTTGCTTTGTTATTTGACTAGTTGTTTTGTAAATAGGTTTAGTTACTTTGTAACTATGTCTAGTTTTAAGATACTCTATTGAATACTAATAGTTTTATGCAGCTAGGTATTAATTTATCGCATTATAAATGTGCTGCACTAATTTAAAATAAACATACATTAATTTCCTATAAATCATCTGTTTTATGTATACAAATTTGACTGAAAAGGGTAAAATAGAAAATAATGAAAGTATTTGCCTAAGCAGTGTTTTCATATACAACATTACTTTTACAAGCGAAATTGCTAATATATTTAAAGGTGAGGATCTAGATACTATGTCTACAAGACGCGTTTGGAAGCAAAGTGAAATTAAAACAAACCCATTATTTTCTATGATGCGCAGTACAATTGAAACTGCATTCTATGGGAACAATGTAACTCCTGTAACATCTGTGGCACAAGCGTATCAATTAGCCTCTGAAGAGCCAGGTGTTATCGTCCTCGATATGCCGGTATTTAAACCATTAGAACAAGGTTTGCCAGCTGATGCAAAGGTCCTTGTTACAAATGATGGTAAAACTACAGGTCGTTATGCTAAAGCTCGTCGTATTATTGGCGACGAGGGCATCGATGAAGTTGAACTCGCGAATATTGCACGTGATGCTGTGTATGATAGCCGCAATAAAGAGTGGATTTCTGCAGAATCTATCGTTGGTCTTGATAAAAAATTCACAGCTCGTGCTCATTTGATGATTCCAAAAGATCACGCGTCCATTTTGTATTCTTGGCTCATGAACTTCAAGTTCTTTGATGCAGCTGTAAAAGAATTCTACAATGACAGTGTAGAGATTCCAGAAGGCGACATCTATATTTACTCTGATCCTGACTATGTTGTACCAGGTCATCCAGGCGGTCTTGCTATTTTCGACCCTGCTCATAACTGTGCTATGATTCTTGGTATGCGCTACTTTGGGGAACATAAAAAAGGTACACTTACACTTGCGTGGTCCTTAGCCAATCGCTTCGACTATGTTGCTTGCCACGGTGGCATGAAACGTTACAACCTTGAAGGTGGTAAATCCTACACTATCGGTGTATTCGGTTTGTCCGGTTCCGGTAAATCCACATTGACTCATGAAAAACATGATGGTCGTTATGATATTTCTATCTTGCATGACGATGCATATATCATCAATACTGAGGATTTGAGTTCTATTGCTCTTGAACCTACGTACTTTGACAAAATGCAAGATTATCCTGTGGAACATCCTGCTAACGAATTCTTGTTGACGCTACAAAATGTAGGTGTAACGATGGATGAGGATGGCCGTAAGGTTGTACTGGCCGAAGATGTGCGAAACAGCAATGGACGTGCTATTAAATCTCAATTCTGGACAGATAACCGCGTAAACTACGTAGGTGAACCTGTTAATGCCATAGTATGGCTTATGAAAGATAAAACATTGCCACCAATCCTTAAGATTTCCGATCCTGTATTGGCTTCTACAATGGGTGCAACCCTTGCGACTCGTCGTTCTACAGCAGAAAAACTTGATGCTCACGTCGATCCAAATGCGCTTGTTATCGAACCATATGCAAATCCATTCCGTACATATCCATTGGTTCGTGATTATGAAAGCTACAAAAAATTATTCTCCAAATGTGGCGTTGAATGCTACATCATGAACACCGGCTTCTTCTTGGAAAATAAAATTCCTAAAGAAGTTACTCTTGATTTATTAGAACGTTTGGTAGAAGGTACATTAGAATTTAAACCATTCTGTGAATACGAAAATCTTTCCTATGTAGAGGTTCCTGGCTTTGAACCTCCATTCGAAGTGCGCGAGTATCATCATCAATTGCACCAAGCTTTTGAGTTCCGTTATGATTATGTAGAAAAACTTAAAGGTCATAAAAACGAATTACCTCAAGAAGTATTGGATGTACTTAAATCTTTAATGTAATCTAAAAATTAAAAAGGGTTGTAATAGAATGGGGCTGTAATAGAATGCGGCTTTACCGCATCCTATATGTAGTTCGTTTAACTTATAAGACATACCAAGAAATTTAGGTTTGTAAGATACTAAATTTCTTGGTATTTTTTTATTTTCCCATGTATATGTAACGTATATTTTAGTAATATATAGTTATAATAGAAATAATGTTTTATTATAAGACTTGTATATGTATATAGTTATAAGGACTCGTATATGGACATAAAAGACATTAAATATATTAGTACCATCGTTGAGATGGCATCATTCTCAAAGGCATCTAAAAAATTATATATTTCTCAGCCAGCGTTGAGTCAGGGGATTCGTCGTATTGAAGCAGAGCTAGGAGTTACGTTGTTTGTTCGTGATCGTACAAAAGTCGTGCCAACCGCTGCGGCGTTACAAATTGCAAAAGAGGGCATGCCGTTAGTTTTAAAGGCGGAGGCTTTAACGCAATCTATCATTAATCAAGGCACAGATGTAGCCTATCATGTGCGTATCGGCTTGTCTCAATTTTATGGACATCATATGCTCGGGAAAACATTGAAAAGCTTTCAACAGATTGAACCGTCTTGGGAGTTCCATGTTGTAGAGGGTGAATCTCACTTCTTGGAACAGCAAATTTGTGATGGTTTAGTAGATGTAGGGTTATTCCCAACGCCGATTTATTCTCAGGATCTTGAAAGTTATCCCGTTTTAGATGAGCAGATTTTATTGGCCATTAGTGTGGAAAATAAGAAGGCTATAGCCATTGCAGATTCTCTCATGACTGGTGATGGAATTCGAGAAATTGCACCCTTTGGAGCATTTCCGTTTATTTTGCTAAGAGAAGGACTCAAATTACGGACGTTGGTAAACCGTTTATGCCAAGCGGAATGCTTTGTGCCCAAAGCCGTCATTGGCTCTGAAACTCTAGATTCATGCCGGTCCTTGGTAGAAGATGATTATGGTATTACATTCTTGCCGAGCACGCTCAATAGCAAGGGGGATGACGATAAGGTTAAATTCTATCCTCTTGCATCGAAACTTTGTTTCCGCCAATTAGTTCTTGTGGCAAGGTCTGATCGGGCAAAACGTTTCCATTTATCTGAAGTAGCACATATCATGCAGCAATTTTTGTAGTGCATAGGTATAAAGATATTTAGGTGGCATATCCTGAGGGGAGGATCATATTAATAAATTAATAATTAATACATAAATTAATACGTAAATCAATCAATTAATCAATAAAATAAAGAGACTAATTCCTGTAAAGTTTAGGAATTAGTCTCTTTTTATTTATGAAAAGAAACTGAAAAAATCGAATTTAATAAATATAGTAATTATCATATTCTTAGATATAGATGCGTCAAAAATTTCTCAAATTTTAATTGACAAATGTCTTTTCAGAAAATATACTTAAAGTGATTTAAAACATATTTAGGAGATAGGACTTAAAACCCATCATTGTAGTGGATTTAAAGTGAATTAAAAGTAGAATATGTTTTTTGTTTTTATTGGTTGGCCTATGTAGGCCCCTAGGAGGTTTCAAATGAGTAAAGATGTGGAAAATAAAAATACCCATGAACACAATCATGGTGAACAACATGGTCACGACCATAATCATGAACATCATTGCCACTGTGGCGGTCATGATGATCATGGTCACGACCATAGTCATGCAAAGGCTCTTCCGACGGATAAATGGGTGCCACACACTCATGAACCAGGGGTACCTCATGAACATGGTGTAAATGACTACATGAAAGCTGTTGCTGAGTATCGTAAAACATGGCCTACAAAACAAGATGTAATTGAACAAACACCAGATCCTGCTGTGCGTGAAATGATTCTTCGTATGGAGCAAATCGGTTGTGATACGGTATTTGACCGCTTTGATAAACAACAACCACAATGTACATTTGGTATTGCTGGTATATGTTGTCGTATCTGTTTCATGGGCCCTTGTAAAATTACACCTAAGAGTCCTCGTGGTGTCTGCGGTGCGGATGCTGACCTCATCGTAGCTCGTAATATGACACGTGCTGCTGCAGGTGGTTTGACTCAACATGGTGCACATGCTCGTGAAATCTTGATTTCTTTGAAAGCTGCTGCTAATGACCAATTGGACATTCCAATTTTAGGGGAAGAAAAAATCCGTACTGTATGTAAGGCTTTCAACATCCCTGAAGAAGGTCGTTCCTTGAAAGAAGTGGCTAATGATTTAGCAGATGTATTGCTCGAAGATTTGAGCCGTGCATTGCCAGGTGAATATAAAACAATTACAGCTATGGCTCCTGCAGAGCGTCGCGAAGTTTGGAAAAACTTGGATATCTTGCCTGTTTCCGCATACAATGAAGCCTTTGATGCATATCATCGTACAACCGTAGGTACAGATGGCGATTGGGAAAGCAATATGAAACAATTCTTGCGTTGTGGTCTTGCTTTCACATTCACAGGCGTAGTAGCGGCAGACATTGCTACAGATGCATTGTTCGGACAAGGTGGTCGTCGTACTTCCAAAGTTAACATCGGTGCCTTGAAAAAAGGGTATGTTAACATCGCTGTTCATGGTCATTTACCAACATTGGTATCCCAAATTTGTAAAATTGGCGCCTCTGAAGAATATTTAGAAAAAGCAAAAGCTATCGGCGCTAAAGGTATCCAATTCTACGGTATCTGCTGCTCTGGTTTGTCCAGTATGTACCGTTATGAAAATGTTATTCCATTGTGTAATGCTATCGGTGCTGAGCTTGTACTTGGTACAGGCGCTCTTGATTGCTGGGTAGCTGACGTTCAAGACGTGTATCCTGCTATCATGGACGTAGCACGTTGCTTCAACACAAAGGTTATCACTACGTCTGATGCAGCTCGTTTACCAGGTGCTGAACACATCGGCTACGATCATCATCACACTAACTTGGCTGAAACAAAAGATTTGGCTCGCAAAATTTTGGATCGTGCTCTTGAAGCGCATGAATTGCGTAAAGGTATGCCTGTATTCATTCCGCCATACGAAATCACAGCAGAAGTTGGCTTCTCTCCAGAATCCACTGTTAAACATTATGGTTCCTTCAAACCATTGGCAGAGGCTTTAAAATCTGGTAAAGTTCGCGGTATCGTTAATGTAGTAGGTTGTTCTAACCCTCGCGTTATCTACGAAAAAGCTACTGTAGATATTGTTGATACACTTATTAAAAATGGCTGTATCATCCTTACAAACGGTTGTGCATCTTTCCCATTGATGAAACTTGGCTATTGTAATACAGATGCTAACAAGAAATGTAGCCCTGCATTGCAAGAGTTCTTGGGCGATGATCAACCACCAGTATGGCATGTGGGTGAATGTGTAGATAATGCGCGTTCCTCTGGTATCTTCGGCGGTATTGCTGCAGAACTTGGCCTTAACTTACCTCAATTGCCATTTGCTATGTCTAGCCCTGAATGGTCTAACGAAAAAGGTATCGATGCATCCCTTGGTTTCCGCTTGATGGGGATTAACTCTTATCACTGTGTTGAGCCACCTACACAAGGCTCTGATGCCGTTACAAAATGGCTCAAAGAAGACACTAAAGATATCTTAGGCTCTGTTATGTATGTAAATACGGATCCTGCTAAAGTAGCTGAGAAAATTTTGGCAGATATCGATGAAAAACGCGCTGCTTTAGGTTGGGCTGAAGTAAAATAGTAAGATAGAAATTAGTAAATTGTAGTTTATAATAAAAAACGCTCAAAAGCGTAATGGTTATTGTATTTCCTTAAGCTTTTGAGTGTTTTTCTTTTTAAGAGAATATAGTATTACTTGTTAATTCGTGAGTCCTTATAAACCCTTTACTATTAACCCTTATGGTAATATGTATGTAGGGGTTATAGGACAAAACGTGTTGGTACTTTAATCCCAATCATTGAAAGATAATTTGTCATAGTTATGCAAATCACCCCAAGAAATGGCATCCCCCCAAGTTGGAATTATGCCTTGAAGTTGGGCTCTTTCATTCATAGAACTATATATTGTAGAAATACTTGCATCAGTTGGCATTACCTTAAGTATTTCTTTTGCAGAAAGCGGTCTTGGTGAGTGTAAATAACACCACCAAAAGACCGCTTTTATACGTTTTTCTACAGACATTCCTCGATGGTAACGCAATAAACGTCTGAGTTGTGCGTTTACTCCGCCTTCAATAGGGTTATTAGTCCTCGGACATTCTTTATCCAACACCAATGTTTCATCTAAATATCGAAACATTGTCTCTGTATTAATTAATACCACTAGAGAGTTATAGGCTTTTAGTAATCGTTCATGCGTAGCTCTTAAATTATCATTACTATCACGTGTCATTTCATTTAGAAACTCTTTAAAAGTCACCCTCCAATTAAATAATCGTTGAATCCATATTTTTGCATCTTCCTGTGTTTTTACGTTATATAAATCGCTTGCTAAATCTTTTAACATAATGCCTGCTAATGTCTTAGGCCGCCTAGTAGTGTAACGATGTACTTGCCATACGG
This sequence comes from Veillonella parvula, assembly GCF_042850485.1. Classification (GTDB taxonomy): domain Bacteria; phylum Bacillota; class Negativicutes; order Veillonellales; family Veillonellaceae; genus Veillonella; species Veillonella parvula_Q. The sequence continues at coordinate 264,873 of NZ_AP031417.1, forward strand.
CATGAACAATACAACGTTGAAGCTTGGCGGTACGCCAAACTTTTTTTAATGCTTTTCTAAGACCAGGTCCACCATCAGAAACGACCACAATGGGGGTCGCTATTCGCTGCATAAGAGCTTGCCATGAGCGAGACTGTTCTGACCTACATAAATACCACCCTAATACATATTCACCATCATAACAGATCAAAATACAAGCTTTTTTAGCTAAGTAAATACCATCAACGAATACCACATCTCTCGAGGTTTCAATTTTGGGCGGCATAGGCCATATTTGCCAGAAATCAGCTATCTGTCTACGAAATGTACGGCCCTGCCCAGGCATGTCCTGTTGTGTTTCTTTACTAAATAACCAATTTAGAAATCGATGAAAACATTTAGTAGTATTATCAATAGTTTGTGTAAAGGTGATGTTACACTGCTTACAATGCCATCGTTGTGATCCAGCTTTAGTTTTCCCATATTTTTGACAAGAAAATCCACAATTTATACATCTTACCAGCATGATTATTCCCTCCACTTAGAACACGATTTTCTAAGAAGATATAACCTTATTGAAGCCAGTAAAATCAAGGGTTTTGGGACTTTTTACTAACACATTTTGTCCACCCTCTAAGTTTATCAAAAGAACTTAAAATAGCGATGGAGCCAGTAATTTACTGGCTCCATCGCCTATAAAACCAACACGTTTTGTCCTATAACCCGTATGTAGACTTAACAATATGTATAAGTTTATGAAGTAACGAAAAAAGGACTCTGTATAGAGTCCTTTTTCATGTAAGGGGAGTGTTAGTATTAATATCAAATGAAACATGTATTTAAACAAGTAGTAGGTTTGGGGTTAGTATTACTTGTCGGGAGATAAATACACGTACGGTAACCAGGGAATTGTTACCTCTATCTATCATTTGACATTATCATTATAGGAAGGGTAAATGAGTTAAAAATGAAGAAATTTAATAAATTTCTTTAAGTTTCTTATATTTGTAAAAAACATGGTAATTAATTTTAATTATTGTTGATAAATATGGGACAATTTTGGTATTATATAAAGGAGAAGTTGTATATTTTATAAAGGTTTATCCACATTAAGCTTTTATAAAATATACAGCTCAATAGCATGAGAGGGGCAGTCATATGAGTAAAATATTCACCATATTAACACTTTTGTGGCTACTCAGTATAGGGGGGACTACTAACGCAACGGACTGGTACTATGTTGGACCAGATGCATCAGGAAACCAATTATTTATTGACAATGACAGTGTACAGAAGAGTGATTACGATGCACTTTTGTGGCTGCGAGTTAATGAACTGGGTGGCGACGAATTGCGATATAAAGTTTATATCAGTAGATATAATCGAACCATGGAAACATTGAAGGTAGATGCGTACATGTCAGACGGGACGCCGTATGAGAATGTAGAATTTAATGAGAATCCTGAGCCCATTGCGGGTAACACAAATGGTCAAGCCATTTACATTTTATTATGGAAATAAAAGAACCATCTAGTACAGCAAACTAGATGGTTCTTTTTATGTGTAAAATATTTATAAAGCATTAGGGAATAATTTATATACTACATCCTCTAGATATGGAGAATGGTATATATGAGGCTTTTAGACTTGAGCTGTATTGCGAGTCAACTCCAAGTCTTGAATCATTTGGAGATCGTCTTGAGGTGAACGACCGCCAGTAGTTAAGTAGCCACCAACCATGATACCGTTTAGGCCACCTTTTAGAGCATAAGATTGTAAGTCCCGTAGATTTACTTCGCGACCGCCTGCAGTACGAATCAATGCATTTGGCAAGATGAAACGGAATACGGCGAAGGTACGTAAGATATCCAATGGACGTAAAGCTTCGTTGCTTTCAAATGGAGTCCCTTTAACAGGATTCAAAATGTTTAATGGCACGGAGTCAATATGTAAACGTTTAAGTTCGAACGCCATTTCTACACGTTGTTCTAATGTTTCGTTAAGGCCAAGAATGCCACCAGAGCAAACACGGATGCCTGCTTTTTGTGCATTATCTATGGTAAACATTTTATCTTCGTAGGAATGTGTAGTACAAATATCTGGGAAGTGACTAGGTGCCGTTTCGATATTGGAATGGTATCGAGTAACACCAACTTCTTTTAATTTGAGTGCTTGTTCGTAAGTTAACAACCCAAGAGAACAGCAGATTTCAAGGCCAATTTCGTTTTTGATACGGCCTAATACGTGGATGATTTGATCAAATTCATCAGGGTTATTAGTATTACGACCACTTGTTACGATGGAAAAACGAATGGCACCAGCCTCTTTAGCTTTACGTGCTGCTTGGAGAATGCTTTCTTCATCCATGAAAGGATACTCCTGAACGCCTGTGTTGTGGTGTGCGGATTGAGCACAGAATTTACAGTTTTCAGGACATTTGCCTGATCGAGCATTAACAATGGCGCATACATCCACAGAATTATCATTGAAATGTTGGCGAATTTTATCAGCCATAGCGAGTAAAATCATAGTATCATCATCTGAAGTATGAATTAGCTCGATTGCTTCTTCTTTTGTAATTTCGCCGCCGTTCATGATGCGGTTTGCAATGGTAAGTATTTTTTCGTATGTACCCACTTGGGATGGTTGTTGATCTATAGGCAAAGCCATAATAGCCTCCAGGAAATTGTTAACTTAATAAAAACATAATATATTGACAATTTGATTGTAAACGTTCGCACATAAATTGTCAACTTAATGCATGAATTGGTTAACAAAAAATATATTATGATTTATATTTTATGATGAAAGAATATGTGCTTATCTTATAATTTATATTTATTAATAGTTAAGAGAAGTTTAGTTTAACTATATCTTTTTGATGCTAAATGATAGTTATTTTTAACTTATCTTTAAGGTTTTGTAGTATAATAAACTATTGTAATTACTATATATAACTATAATAAGAATATTAATGGAGGAGTGGATATAGATGCAGCCGTTTCGATTTATACACTGTGGTGATCTGCATTTAGGGGCACCCTTTCAATATGCTACAGGTATTAGCAGCGCTGTTGATCGCGTTGTAAGTGAAGCAACCTATGTAGCCTTAGATAAAATTATTGATACTGCTATTACAGAACATGTGCATGCTGTCGTAATAGCTGGGGATATTTATAATAGCGAAGACCATAATTTAGAGGCTCAAGTCCGTTTTGTGCGCGCCATGTATCGCTTGGCTGAGCATCGTATTGATGTTTATATGGTACAAGGTAATCATGATCCTGCTGAAAGCTGGAGAGCGCAACTGCAGATGCCAGATAATGTCCATATATTTTCTAGCGAACAGGTACAGCGTTTCCCGCTCATCGTTAATAATATAGAAATTGGTGGCGTATATGGCATTAGTTGTGGTCATGGTAATGAAAGCGACAACTATGCTCGTCAATACAGAGCTTTTGAACGGGATGAGTTTTCCCTTGCTGTCATGCATGGTACTGTAGGTTCTAGTGTAGGCTCTGAAAATCATAATGTAACAGGACCTTGTAACTTAACTGATTTAACAGAGGCTGCCATGGATTATTGGGCATTGGGCCATATTCATAAATCTCAAGTTCTTAGCGAGGAACCTCTCGTAGTTTATGCGGGTAATTCGCAAGGATTGCATCGTAAAGAACATGGACCTAAAGGATGTTATCTTGTATCCGTATCTCATAATGGTCATTGTGATTTGAGATTTATCGACACCTGTGCTGTTCGATTTGAGGAAATCAAAATCGATATTGCTGGCATGCAAAATGAAACAGATTTCTTAGAGATTTTGCGGCATAAAAAAGAAAACTTGCGAAAGCAACATAAGAAAAACATCTTGCTATCCCTCGTTTTGTCCGGAACGGGACCTCTACATCGCCTATGTACGCAAGAGGAGATTCGAAAACTATGGTTGCAAGAGTCTCAAAATGAAGAGAAAGGCAAATCTATATTCGTTATGCCTTACCGTATTATTTCTAATATACGACCTAGTATTAATCTAGTTGAACGACGTTTATTAACAGATGTAGTAGGTGATTACTTGCGTGCTTATGACGATATGGTAGATGGGGATGCGATACAGACTGCGCGTCAAATCATGGGTAATCGTCCTGAATTTAAGCGCTTAGGCGCATATGCCGATTTATTGAGTGATGAATTATTGGCACGAGCTTTGAAACGTTGTGAAATTGAAGGTGTTACTGTGTTGATGGGGGCTAATGATGAACATTAAACGTATACGATTTGATGAATTTGGCCCGTATCGCGACTGGTCTTTCACCACGGGTGACAATGGGGTTCAACTCATGTATGGCCCTAATGAAAGTGGTAAAACATCCTTGCTCGAAGGGATGCGCACCTTGTTATTTGGCGGTACTCATAAGGCTTATGGCCCTATGACGGGGGCCCTTGATGTGGACCGTAATGGTGAAAGTTACTATATCGGTCGTAAGGGTAAGCAGTTAGACTTTTACAGTCCTGGTAATCCTGCCATCCATGAAGAGCCGGCTCAACATTGGTGGCATGGTATCGATAAAAAAACATATAACCGCATATTTGCGTTAACATTAGACGACCTACAAGGCCTTGATGTATTACAAGAGGTAGAGGTTCGTTCCCGATTCTTTGGTGCCGAAGGGGGAGAACACTTAGGTGGCGCTGTTAAGGATGTTGAAAAAGGGGCTACAGACCTACTTGTAGCATCCTCGAATGGTAAACGTCGCATCAATGTATTGATGGATGAGCTTAAAGAAAACCGCCAAAAGCTGAGTCAGTTAGCGGAGCATGAAGCGCAATATGTGGAATTACAAACCGTCTTTCACAGTACGGAGCAAACCGAAATGGAATTGCAAAATCAGTTGAAAGAATGGAAGGAATATCGGGATGGTATCGATGTAGTATTGCGTGCGTGGGATACATATCGTCGCAGTGAAGAGGCGCGTATGCACATGCAGCAGTATAATAGTGAGCTCGCCTTGAGTCGTGATGAGTTCCTACGTCTTGATGAAGAAATAAAACGGGCTCGTGACAATATGCAATTATGGCAGGAAAAGGAAGCGGCATTGATGCCCGCCAACTTTAGTCCTGATAGCCCATTTGGAACTTACGGCCAAGATATTGAAGACCTTATTCAACAAGGTGCTAAATGGGAGCAATTACGCCGTGAGTGCGAAGAAGGCGATGCGTACATCCGTAAGGTTAGAGAACAATTAGAGTTTTCACGCACCTTACATTCTGCGTGGCGTCACGATGAGCCAATGGCAGAAGACATTAATTGGTTTGATGGAGAACGTTTGGCAAGTCGTTTGCGCACCGCAAAAGAACAACTTTTACATTGGCAAGACCGCAAACCTGCAGAGGCTACCGATGAGGTGCCGACGGCGAACCTTGAAGGTGCAACTTTACCTAACTTTAGTGAAGAAGAATTAGCTAAAAAAGAATATTTAGAACGTGAATTAGATCGTATCTTAATGGATATAGATCAAGTAGAGGCTAGACGGAATAGTTATGGTTCAGACGCACAGCCCACAATTCTGCCAAAATGGCTACAACGCGTTAGTGGTATAGGTGCTGTTATAGCTGTATTGGTAGTATTAGCAGGCCTGTTGGTTCTTGAATCTGCATTATATACTATAGGTGGTTTTATTTTCTTGATTCTATCTATGGGGCTATTCTGGTATGCTACCTGGAGGCTTCATAATGGTAACTCTGATGTGTCTAAATTAAACTATGAGTTACAAATTTTATCTTCCCGTAAATCTGATGTAGAACATCAGCTAGAGGCTTTGATCAAGGCTGCTACACCTACAGTGAGCCCTGTACCATCCTTAGAAGGAGAGGCACATCTTGAGCGTTGGATTCAGGAAGGGCATACCTTACAAGGTATTTATGATGAAGCCCTCGCAGCATGGCAAAACTGGTTACCCCGAGGGGCGGCTAAGAGTCTCGATGAAGATGATTTCTTCGGCCTTAAGCAAGAGTATGATCAATATCATGAACAGTTACGTACTATTGAAGGTTATGAAAAACGCTTAGCAGAGCATAAAGAGGGCTTGCGCATTATCGAAGACCAAGCGATGGCTTTGTGGTATAACCTTGGAATAGAGTCACCAGTATCTCCTACGGAATTAAAACGTATTTATAATCAATATAAGAGCTTTCAACAAAATAAAATTGTATGGGAACAAAAGGAAGCACAACGTAAAAGCTTCCGCAATGAATACGATAATTGGCACCGCAAGGAAAAAGAACTACTCCTTCGCCAAAAAGAATTACTCCATAAAGCTGGTATGGAAAGTTCCAACGAGTATCGTCAACATCTTATCGATGAGGACCAATATAAACAGTGGCAAACTATCTACAAGCAAAGTCAGGTACAGCTGGATTTACTTGCTCCTGATGCGGAGAATAAAGACCTGTTCTATCGTCGTTTGCGAGAAGGCAACAAAGATAACTGGTTAGATGAATTGGCTCACTCTGAGCGTGAAATAGCCTCTATTGAAGATAAATTGGCTACCTTGTACGAGCGCCGTGGTCAAATCGTTGAAGCAATGCGTACACTTGGATCTGACCAGGAGCAACACCAAATGTTGCAAGAACGAGAGGCTTTACAAAGTGAATTAGAGTCTGCTCTCGAAGATTGGGCTACGCAAGTATTGATAAGCCATTGTATGGATAAGGCTCAACAATCGTATGAACAAGAAAAACAACCTCATATGTTAGAGCTTGCCTCCTCTTATGTTGAAAAACTAACTGGTGAGAGGTATACGCTTGATATTCTAGGCATTAATAAAGGGGTAGCACTTATCAACAATAATGGGGAACGACTAGAACTTAAATTTTGGTCTAGTGGCTTAGCTGATCAAGTGTACTTGTCATTACGACTCGCCCTAGCTAAGGTATTCTCTTATCAAGTGGAGTCCTTACCGATTATCTTGGACGATATTCTTGTGCGCTTTGACGAAAATCGTCAACGTAGTGCTTTAGAATTATTGGCTGAGCTTGGGAAAAATCAACAGATTTGGCTCTTTACTTGTCAACGCTCCGTATATGATATGGCTCAATCTATTATGGGCATCGATTGCCATAGATTGAGTCGTAGTTAAATCAAAGTGGTAATGAAATAATAATCCCTGTGGAGGCATATGCTTTCACAGGGATTATTAGGGATTATTAAAGAATAAATAATGTAAGTGATTGTAACTAAAGTAACTGTTTTAGTTACACAAGTGTGTTAGTATACATTTAGAACGAAAGGGGTTGGGTACTTGAACACAGCATATTTGGACATGATCCAAGGAAAGAACCCTGGTGTAACGCCTGTGTGGTATATGCGACAAGCTGGTCGTAGTCAAGCGGAATACCGCAAAATCAAAGAAAAATATACTTTATTTGAAATTACAAAAGAACCTGAGCTATGTGCTCGCGTTACGGAATTACCTGTTAAGGAATACGGCGTCGATGCGGCGATTCTCTACAAAGATATTATGAGCCCCATGGTGGCTATGAATGTAAATGTAGAGCTCAAGGCTGGTGTGGGGCCTGTATTTAGCACGCCTATCCGCTCTATAGCTGATGTGGATAAATTAGAAACCTTTGATCCTACAAAGGTAGATTATATTGCGAAAACGATTACATTATTAACTTCTGGTATGCTCGACGTGCCGCTCATTGGTTTCTGCGGGGCACCGTTTACTATTGCGTCCTACCTTATCGAAGGGGGTCCAACAAAGAATTACAATAAGACTCGCGGTATGCTCATCGGTGCTCCAGATATGTGGAATGCATTGATGACAAAACTAGCGGACATGTCCATTGCGTACTTGTCCATGCAAGCCGAAGCGGGTGCTAATGCACTTCAAATCTTTGACTCTTGGGTAGGTGCTGTTAATGCAGACCAGTATAAACAAGGAATTTACCCTCATATGGAGCGGATCATAAAGACTGTGAAAGCTAAATATCCTCATTTGCCAATGGCCATGAATGGCGTTGGTACGGATCATTTGGTGTCTATTTGGTCTCACTTGCCTTTAGATGTCATTGCCCTTGATTGGCGTAGTTCCATCGTTATGGCAAACGAGCGCGGCGTAACACAAACGGTACAAGGTAACTTAGATCCGGCGTATTTGTTCGGAGACGAAAAAACATTGGCCCGCGAAGTGGATCGCATCTTGCTCGACGGCGTTCGCTATGGGCGCCATATCTTTAATTTAGGTCATGGCGTATTCCCAGAGGCAGATCCTAAAAAACTTCATTGGCTAACGGACTATGTGCATGAACGTAGTCGTGAGATTTGGACTCAAGAGAGGTAAATTAGTGAAAGTAGAAAAAAAAGGATTATTATTCCTGTCTTATGGTAGCCCTTTAAGTAAGGATGATTTAGTACCCTATATGACGAGCATTCGTCGTGGCCGTGTACCAACGGAAGCAGAGATTACAAATCTCACTAAGCGTTATGATACAATCGGTCAATGGGAAAATATTGAGCTCCAAACTATGGCAGAGTGCCAATATAAAACCTTGCTTACTCTGTTGCCAACTATGCCTTCCGCTATTGGTTTTTTACATATGAAACCATCCATTGCAAATGCGGTTGACTGCTTAGTCCAGCAAGGAGTGGAGCATATTATCGCTATTGTAACAGCTCCATTCTTCACCGCTCTCGGTACTGGAGCTTATGAAAAACAAGTGCAAGCAGCCATTTCAAACTATGATAATGTGACATTCGACTTTATCCGTTCATGGTGGGATCAACCAACTTTTAAGGAATACTGGGTAAAAGCAGTTTCAAAGTGTGTGAATAATGATAAATCAGAATGTGTAGATAGTATTAACGCTGATTGTGTGAAAAGTGTTAAATCAGCGTATGTAGATAGTGCTAAATCAGAGTGCACAGTCTTAGATGCGGACGGTAAAAATGTATTCGCTATTTTTAGTGCTCACAGTATACCGCTCATTAATAATCATGGTGGCGATTCGTACGCGTTAGCGTTAGAGGAAAGTTCTAAAGAGATTGCTGAATATTGTAAATTACCGAATTGGACTGTGGCATGGCAAAGTGCGGCTCCTCATGGCCAATGGTTGGGCCCTACTGTAGAGGATGCAATCAATGAAGCTTTACAAACTGGTGCTACTCGCATTGCTTTTGTACCATTTGGATTTGTAAGCAATCACGTTGAGGTACTGTACGATAATGATGTGGAGTGTAAAGAACTCGTTGAAGCAAAGGGCGCAACATATATGCGTGCACCCATGCCAAATTGTAATGAAACATTTTTACAAGCAATGGCGAGTGCAATAATAGAAAGGATTCATTCGTGAACGTAACAATTGTGGGCGGTGGCTTAACAGGGCTAACAGCGGCTTATTATTTAGGCCATGCAAAGCCGGAATGGACCATTACTCTTTACGAACAAGCACCACGATTTGGTGGGAAAATACAAACGCAACGTGTGGATGACTTCGTAGTGGAACTCGGTCCTGACTCCTATTTGGGGCGTAAAACAGAAATGACAGATCTCGTGCATGATCTTGGACTAGGTGATACCCTTGTGTCTAATGAAACAGGTCAAGCCTTTGTATATGATAAGGGCTCTATCCACCCAATTCCGGGCGGCTCCATCATGGGCATTCCTACGGAAATGATGCCCTTTGTGAAAGCAACGCTCATTTCCTGGCCTGGTAAATTGCGTGCTGGCTTAGATTATTTTAAGAAACCATACCAACTCGATGAAAATGGGGATGTATCCATTGGTCATTTCTTCAAATACCACTTAGGACAAGAAATGATGGATAAACTCATCGAGCCTCTATTAGCTGGCATCTATGGTGGCGATATTTATAAAATTAGCCTATTGTCGACATTCCCTCATTTTATTCAAGTAGAACAAAAATATGGAAACATGGTAAAAGGTATGATGGCTGCTAAGATGAGTCACTCCAAAGCGGGTGTCTCTAAGGCCGCCAAAGGGGCTGTTACTGAAGGTGATGTGCCTCGAGCTGGTAAAGGAACCATGACGGACCGTCAATTTGAAAGTCACGAAGCTAAGACTAGTCAAGATACTTCTGCTGGTAATAGTGTAAACGGCTCTAGCCATGTGACAAAGACTAGTTCTAATCATCAGTCTGCAAAGGCGCAAGCGGATATGGAAAGTAGAAAGGGTACTGCTGCTCAATCTGGTATGTTCCGTCAATTGACAGGCGGCCTTGAAAGCGTTATTACCGCTATCGTTGAGGCCATGCCTAGTAATGTACAGTTGCATACAGGTGCACTAGTTTCTGATATTCGGTATGTTGATGGTGTATATGCAATAGATGTAGCGAAGTCGTGTAACGATTCTTGTGGCTGTCAATCTACGGCAGAACATGTGATTATCAGTACGCCGCCGGCAACATATACTCAATGGTTCAAGGATGATGCGGGTTTTGATTTCTTGCGTTCTATGGAGCAATCTAGTTGCGCCATTGCTATCATGTCTTTTGATAAAAGCACCTTTGATGGTGATTTAAAGGGATCAGGTCTTCTCATTACTCGTAACACGAATACACCTCTTACAGCGTGTACCATTCTTAATCAAAAATGGCCACAAACTACGCCTGATGATAAGGTAGTGTTGCGCGTCTTCATCGGTAAGCCTGGTAATGATGTGGTAGAACGACTCAGCGAAGAGGAACTTTCAGAATTGGCAGTCAAAGAAATTCAACATATCATGGGTTTTTCTGTCAAACCTGAATGGGTACGTATCAATCGTCTCATTCACTGCATGCCGCAATATAATGTAGGTCATCGTGCAGGGATTAAAGCAGTCCGTGAACATGTGGCGGAACATTATCCAAATTTACACCTCATCGGTACGCCATTTGATGGCATTGGTATTCCTGATGGTGTAAAACAAGCAAAAGAACTCGTAGAAAAACTTGTGAATGACAAGTAAGATAGTGACTTGCTTAAAAGAGTTAGTATAGTATTAAGAGGCATAGGATTATCTTAGCCTAAAAGCAGTAGTTTAGTCTTAACTAAAGAATATACTAATAAAAAATCTCAATAGAAACTAAATTGAAAAGACTCTATATGCTATAATAGTAAGTGGAGTCTTTTGATTTCCGTAATTATAGATATACATTATTATTTTGATATAATCACCATAGATAGGAGTGATCATAATGGGAAAAGCAATCCCTACAGTAGAAGGTTGGCATAGCCAACACATGGTATTCGCCATGGATTTCAGCGCATGGAACTGTTTTACAGAGGATGAAAAAGTAGCAGCGCGCAATGAATTAAAAGCATTCTTAGCTGACCTTGAAGCTAAACATCAAGCTAAAGAAGGTAGCTATGCATTCTATGATTGTAATGGAGCAAAAGGGGATTTAATTCTATGGATTCTCGGCCCATCCCTTGAATACTTGGCTCAAGTAGAACGTAAATTCCGTCGTTTAGCTATTGCAAGCGTGTTGGTGCAAACTTATTCTTATACTTCTGTAACAGAAGTAAGCACCTATGTTAAGGCCAAGTTAGATACAGAGGAGGTTAATCAAAAATTATATCCTCATGTACCTCGCGATAAATATATCTGTTTTTATAATATGAGTAAAAAACGCGAAGGTGATGACAATTGGTTCATGTTACCACCGCAAGAACGCGGTGCTTTGATGAAAGCTCATGGTGAACTTGGTAAAACATACTTGGATGTATTATCTGAATTCACTACTGGGGGCTGTGGCCTAGACGACTGGGAATGGGGCATTACCATTTTCAGCAACGACGACATCCAATTCAAAAAAATTGTATATGATATGCGCTTTGAAGTTGCCAGTGCAAAATATGGTATCTTCAGCGACTTCTACGTTGGTACCATCATCGATGATGCACTACTAGAAGAAATCTTTGGATAATAAAAAAGGGACTGCGTTGCAGTCCCTTTTTGTTATTATTTAATTCATATATATCGATAAATAACTGCTTATTGTATCGTATATTTCGTTCGATTTATAATGTTCTTAAGGTAGTCGGCGAGGTTGGGTCTCTCAAAAAGCAAATAGCCCTCCGTTACCAAGTGTAATTAGATAAACAGAAAGGCCATTTCCTAGATAATTAGTTTTTGAGATGCGCCTGACGTTCCTACTCGTCTGACTATCTATTTATATTATAGAGATAAAGATATATATCGTCAAATTAGAATGAATGGACTGCTTAGCAGTCCATTTTTCTTCCCTCAAAATGAAGGCTATAATTTTGAATAGAAAATTTGCTGTACGCACTGTACTGTGTAAAATATAATTCACTATATTCGATTATCTTATTCATAGCTATATTTTTATAAAAGAGAACCCCGCATCGATCCGACTTACGAGGTCAAGGGCCTAGGCCGCAGACCTGATAAGTATGGAGGAAAGATGCGGGGTTTCTTTTGTCACTTAGTTTATGAAAGTGAATTATATTTTGTAGTACCGTCGAGTGAACGTAAATTTTCTGTTTCCAGAAAATTATACGTTCATATTTGCACCTTTACGCACATAGAACCAGTAGCACACAGATACAGTTACAAGGTTGAACGCAAGTAATACAGCAAAGGCTGGGTGAATATTGCCGAACATGGAATATACAAAGCCGAAGATTTTAGGAGTAATGAAGGCACCATATGCAGCTACAGCGGCTACGAAACCTGTAATTAAAGAGGAGAGCAATGGATTGCCAAATACGTGTGGAATCATACGGAATGTTGCGCCGGTAGCAAAACCACAGCATACAAAAGTTAATACGGACATTGCAAAGAAGAATGGGAAGTTGTGCATATCTACACCAACTGCAATTAATGCGGTTGATGCACATAAGCCGATAAGACTAATAAAGGTAACTTTTGTACCACTATTGATTTTATCTGCTAACCAACCACCCACAGGACGAAGGGCACCTGCTACGAGTGGACCTACAAATGCGATAGAAGCAAATGGAATTTCAGGGAATTCTTTGCCTACTAATAGACCAAGTGCTGCTGCGTAACCAGAGAATGCACCGAAAGAACATGTATAGAGCAATGTTAGCGCCCATGTGTGCTTGTTACCAAAGATTTGTACAAGTTTTTTAGGATTTGGTTTTTCTAGTGGTAAGTTATCCATGAAACGTGTCATAAGTGCAAGGATAACAACAAGTGGTACAATCCACATGAAAGCCGCATTGGCAAGGTATACTGCATTACCTTTGATGATAGCTGGTGTTACACCAAATACACTACCTAAAGCCGCAGATCCCATAGCAAATGGAGCTAGGAAGTAGATTACAGAAATGCCAAGATTACCAACGCCACCGTTGATACCAAGAGCTGTGCCTTTTTCAGATTTAGGGAAGAAGTTACCAATGTATGCCATAGAGGATGAGAAGTTGGCACCTGCTAAACCGATAAGGGCTGTTAAAATCATAAATGTCGCATAAGAAGTTGTTGTATCTTGTACAGCAAAGCCGAGCCACACAACAGGAACTAATAAGATAATTGTGGAAATAAATGTCCAGTTTTTACCGCCTAACAGTGCTGGCATGTATGTGTATACAAATCGCAATGTGGCACCTACTAGGCCTGGTAAGGCAGCCAATGTAAATAATTGATCAGTAGTAAAGTTAAATCCAGCGCTATTTAGCTGAGCCGCAATGGTTGCCCATAAGTACCAAACACAGAATGAAAGTGTTAAGGCAATAGTGGATATAACGAGGTTTTGTTTAGCAATTTTTTTGCCAAACTTTTCCCAAAATTCCGGATTCTCCGGTTGCCAATTAGCCACGATTTCGCTGCGGCTTGCACCTACTTGAGGCATTTTTAGTTCGTTCATTTTGAACTTCTCCTTACTGTAACAACTATACACGTAGACAAGAAAAATATATAAGATTATATATAGTATATATATATAAATAGTAAAATCTAAAGAATTTCCATAGAAAGCATTCGATTTACTTACAAAACTGCGTTATAATTATTGTAGCATTAATATTTTTCAATGTCTTACATCACAGATATATTATATAGTGTAATTTTTTTTGTGAATGTGATGTAAAACACACATATTCTGAAATTAATAAGTTATAATAATCATATATATACGAAAAAGTATATAGTATACGTACTTTTACTATAAATAGATTAGTATAACTAATGGATTTTGTTATAAAAGTACTGTGGAGTGATAATGGTATGGATCAAAAATTAATTAACCAATTGCTTGCTTTGCCGGGTGAGGAACTACATCTTAAAAAAGGTGATTTTCTCTTCCGTGAGGGGGACAAGGCAGAATACTTTTACGTAGTAGTAAAAGGTAGAATGAGCATTAAGAAGTTCGAAGCTAGCGGACACATTTTTGCGTTGCGTTTAGTAGGGCCGAATAATGTAATTGGTGAGGTTCCGTTGTATGAGGAGAACACTAGAACATATGTGTTCAACGCCATTGCTCGGGAGGATTGCTCTGTTTATTGTATACGCTATGATGTGTTGGAAGGGGCTATTGCAAAAGACCATTCATTGGCTATTGCAATGATGAAAATCTACACTTTGCATATGCGTCGTCAACAGGCAAAATACCGGGACTTGCTACTTTACGGCAAGAAGGGAGCATTCTATTCTACCTTGTTGCGCTTAGCCAATAGTTATGGTGTAAAGCGCGAGGATGGTATCTTTATTGATATTGCCCTAACAAATCAAGAATTGGCTGAGTTTGCTGCCACATCAAGAGAAAGTTTAAATCGCATGTTAAGTGAGTTACGTAAGTTAGGCTATGTAGCCTATGACAAACACCATCTAGTAATCTGTGATTTTGACGCTTTAATCGGATTACTTGATTTAGAGGTTGATAGTATTGACCCTAATATTAGTAATATCGAATAACAGGATTTTCTCCCTTGTGTTAGCACATCTAGCACAAGGGATTTTTTTGTAGTTTTGAAGGAGGACACGAGATGAGCTTGTTGTCTCAAAAGTTTAAGTTTCTTCGCAAGAAGGAAGTATCTCCAAACGGCCATCAAATCACAGAAGATGGAGGTCGTGAATGGGAAAATTATTATCGTGACCGTTGGTCTTACGATAAAGTTGTCCGCACAACGCATGGCGTAAACTGTACTGGTTCTTGTAGCTGGAATATTTATGTCAAAAACGGTGTTGTAGCCTGGGAAAATCAAGCAATTGACTACCCTGAAACACCAGATGATATGCCAGATTATGAACCACGTGGGTGCCCTCGTGGTGCAATTCTCTTGGTATCTTTATAGCCCTTTGCGCGTAAAATATCCTTATGTACGTGGCGAATTGGTCGAGCTTTGGAGAGAAGCGAAGAAGCATGCTAAGAATCCAATCGAAGCTTGGAAATCTATCGTAGAAGATCCTGAAAAAGCGAAAAAATATAAGTCAGCCCGTGGTATGGGTGGCTTTGTGCGCTCCACATGGGATGAAGCAACAGAAATTACTGCAGCATCCTTACTATATACAGCAAAAACATATGGCCCTGACCGCAACGCAGGCTTCTCTGTAATTCCTGCGATGTCCATGTTGTCCTATGCAGCAGGGGCTCGTTTCCTTAACTTGATGGGTGGCACACCATTGTCCTTCTATGACTGGTATGCCGATTTGCCACCTTCCAGCCCTCAAGTTTGGGGTGAACAAACTGATACACCTGAATCTGGTGACTGGTATAATGCTGGTTACATCATGACGTGGGGTTCTAACGTACCGTTGACCCGTACGCCAGATGCTCACTTCTTGACAGAGGTTCGTTATAAAGGTACTAAAGTAGTATCCGTGTCTCCTGACTATGCGGAATCTACAACTTCTTCCGATGCATGGCTCAATGTAAAAGCTGGTACCGATGCGGCTCTTGCAATGGCAATGGGTCACGTTATCCTAAAAGAATATTACATCGACAAAGAAACTCCATACTTCAAAGAGTATGCAAAAGAGTTCACAGATATGCCATTCCTTGTACGCGTTGAAGATATCAACGGCACAGTTCAACCAGGCCGTTTCTTGAATGCTAAGGACTTAGGTCGCCAAGAGGAAGGCGCTGACTTCCAAATGGTATTGATTGATGAATTAACAAATGAAATCGTTGTACCTAATGGTACAATGGGTGAACGTCACACGAACCCACAAAAATGGAATTTACGACTTGAAAATCGTGATACAGGAGCTAAAATTGATCCTCGCTTGTCCGTATTTGATCAACGTGAAGACGTGACTGTTGTTAAGTTACCGTACTTTGGTGATGAAGAACACGAAGGTATTATTGAACGCGCTATTCCAACTATTACAGTACAAACTGTTGATGGTCCTGTGAAAGTGACTACTGTATACGATCTCATTCTTGCTAACTACGGTATTGACCGCGGTATCGGTGGTGAGGTAGCGACAGCTTACACTGACGACACACCTTATACACCTACATGGCAAGAAAAAATCACTGGCGTAAAAGCGGACATTGCTATTGCTACAGCACGTGAATTTGCAGATAATGCTGAAAAAACGAAAGGTCGTTCCATGATTATCATGGGCGGTGGTATCAACCACTGGTACCATGCCGATGTTATTTACCGTACTATTTTAAACCTTATCATGTTCTGTGGTACAGAAGGCGTTAACGGCGGTGGTTGGGCCCACTACGTAGGTCAAGAAAAGCTTCGTCCTGTTGAAGGTTGGGGTGGTATCATGACTGCCAATGACTGGAGTAAGGCTCCTCGTTTGCAAAATGGTACATCTTGGTTCTACTTTGCTACAGAACAATATCGTTCTGACTGCATCGACTTGGCAGACCGCGTATCTAAATTGGCTAAACCTCGCTATCGTCATCCTGGGGATTACAACGTCTTAGCAGCTCGTTTAGGTTGGTTGCCATCCTATCCTACTTTTAATAAAGGTAGCCAAGAATTGATTAATGATGCTCGTGCAGCCGGTGCTAGTACAGAAGCGGAAATCAACCAATATGTGGCACAAGCCTTGAAAAATAAAGATTTACAATTCTGTGTAGAGGATCCAGCAGCTAAAGAAAACCATCCACGTAACTTGTTTGTATGGCGTGCGAACCTTATCGGTTCTTCTTCTAAAGGCCACGAATACTTCTTGAAACATTTATTAGGCACAAAAAATGCCGTATTGGAAGATGATGATGCTCCTACGCGCCCAGAAGAAATTAAATGGCGTGAAGCAGATGGTGCGGGTAAGCTTGATCTCTTAATTGATATCGACTTCCGTATGGCGTCTACAGGTTTATATTCTGATATCGTGTTCCCCGCAGCTACATGGTATGAAAAAGAAGACTTGTCTTCTACGGATATGCATCCATATGTACATGTATTCCAAGCAGCTGTTGATTGCGCATGGGAAACTAAATCCGACTGGGATACATTCCGCACTCTTGCAGAAACAGTATCTCGCGTAGCAAAAGAATCTGGCTTTACAGAATATGAAGATATTGTAGCTACTCCACTTGGCCATGATAGCCCAGGCGAAGTAGCGCAACCAGAAGGTAAAGTTCTTGATTGGAGTAAAGGCGAATGTGAACCAATCCCTGGTAAAACAATGCCGAACCTCGTTCATGTAAAACGCGATTACAGTCAGATCTTTGAAAAATACATTGCTTTAGGACCTAATATCGAAAATAAAATGGGTGCTCACGGTTTGGCGTGGGATGTATCTGACGAATATCAAACATTGTATGGTCAAAATGGTACGATTGATAATCCAGACTTCATTTCTCATGGCCGTCCAAGCATTTACGAATGTAAGGAAGCTTGTAATGTTGTATTAACATTATCTTCTTGTACAAATGGTAAATTAGCGGTTCGTTCTTGGAAAGCGATGGAAGAAAAAACAGGTCTTTCTGGGCTTGAAAAGAATGCAAAAGGTCGCGAACAAGAAAAGATTACTTTCGATGACATGGTTCGTCAACCACGCTTTATCATTAGCTCTGTAACAAGTACAGGTAAGAACGATAAAAACCGTCGTTATTCCCCATTTACAACATCTACAGAAGATAAGGTACCATTCCGTACTGTAACAGGTCGTCAATCGTTCTATTGTGATCATGAAATGATGCGCGACTATGGCGAAGCTATGGCATTGTACAAACCTGTATTGTCATATAAACCAGTACAAGGTGATTATAAACAAGAAGGTATTCCAGAAATTACGTTGAAATACTTAACACCACATAATAAGTGGTCTACACATAGTATGTATTTTGATAGCCAACAAATGTTAACATTATTCCGTGGTGGCCAAACAATTTGGCTCAACGAAGATGATGCAGCAGAAATTGGTGTTAAAGATAATGACTGGGTAGAAGCTTTCAATAAAAATGGTGTAGTTGCAGCTCGTGCAGTTGTATCTCCACGTATTCCTCGTGGCATTTCTTATATGCATCACTCTCAAGACCGTCACATCAACGTTCCTGGTACGCAAGTTAAGAAAGATCGTCGCGGTGGTACACACAATGCGCCAACACATATTCACATGAAGCCGACACACATGATCGGCGGTTATGGTCAATTGAGCTATGGCTTTAACTACTATGGCCCAACTGGTAACCAACGTGATATGACAATTGTGGCTCGTAAATTGAAGGAGGTGGATTGGCTTGAAGATTAAAGCTCAAGTATCCATGGTCCTAAATTTGGACAAGTGTTTAGGCTGTCATACATGCTCTATTACTTGTAAAAATACATGGACGAACCGCGAAGGCGCGGAATATATGTACTTTAATAACGTGGAAACCCGCCCTGGCGTGGGTTACCCACGTAATTGGGAAAACCAAGAGAAATGGAAGGGTGGCTGGACTCTCGATAAAAGCGGTAATTTGGCGCTTTCCACAGGCTCTAAAGGCTCTCGATTGATGAAGTTGTTCTATCATCCAGAACAACCAGAAATTACGGATTACTTTGAACCTTGGACATATGATTATGAAACATTGATTCATACCGGTCGTAAAAATAATCAACCTGTAGCACGTCCTCGTTCTTTGTTAACAAAGCAAAAAATGGAAGTAACATGGGGCCCTAACTGGGATGATGATTTGGCTGGTGGTCATCATGCACGGGAAGATGTGAACTTGGCTAAGATGGGTGATGATATCGTATTTGACTACGAAGAAGTATTCATGCGTTATTTACCACGTCTTTGTAACCACTGTTTGAATCCTGCATGTGTAGCAGCATGCCCATCCGGTGCTATCTACAAGCGTGATGAAGATGGTGTTGTACTTGTTTCTCAAGATGTATGCCGCGGTTGGAGACATTGCGTTCCATCTTGCCCATACAAAAAAATCTTCTATAACTGGGAAACGAATAAAGCTGAAAAATGTGTATTCTGTTACCCTCGTTTGGAAAATGGTCTGCCTCAAATATGCGCTGAAACATGTGTAGGTCGTATGCGCTATGTTGGTGTAGTCTTATACGATATGGACAAAGTTCAAGAAATGGCAGCTACGAAGGATGAACAAGACATCTACCAAAATACAGTAGATTTAATCTTGGACCCTAATGATCCAGAGGTTATTAAAGCCGCTCGCGAAGCAGGTATCTCTGAAGCATTCTTGAAAGCAGCTAAAAAATCTCCTGTTTACAAGCTTGTAAAAGAATGGGGCGTTGCATTGCCATTGCATCCAGAGTATCGCACATTGCCAATGGTTTGGTATGTGCCACCGCTCAGCCCAATTTTACAACGTGTTACATCTGATGTATACTTGCCAGATGCACATGAAATGCGCGTGCCTGTACAATACTTAGCTAATATGTTTACTGCTGGTAATACAGATATTTTAGCTCGTGTATTACAACGCATTCTCGATATGCGTGAATACATGCGTCGCCGTGAAACAGGTGATGAAGCAATCGCTCATGAAGTAGATCTTACAGAAGAGCAAATGTATGCTATGTACAAATTGTTAGCCTTGTCTAAATATAATGATCGTTTTGTTATCCCATCCGATGTTAATGTATCTCGCGAAGGTCGCTTAGAAATGCAACACAATCGTGGTTTTGCATGCCCGACAGGGGGTTGCCATAATGGATGATGCACAAAAAATAGCTCTCATTGCTTCTTTTTTGCTTCGGTATCCAGATGAATCTTGGTACAATGAACTTGGTGAATGGAAAGAGGATACTCGCTCTGTTGAGCATCCTCAACTTCGCCAAGGATTGTTAGAGTTCTTTGATTACATTGAAGAAACAGATCGTAAGGTCTTTGAAGACCAATACGTACGTATCTTTGACTTCAGTCGTAATACAACGATGTACTTATCAACTTATGAATTGCAAGGTACAGGGGAACAAGCAGAGGAACTCGTTAAATATAAAGCCTTCTTCCTAGAAAATGGCTATGATTTACCAAAGGAGATGCCTGACTATATTCCAGCTATTCTAGAGTTATGCGCTGTTATCGAACCTGAAAAGGCTCGTGAAGTGTATGATTATTGTAAACCAAAGCTAGAATATATTAGGGATCGATTGATCGAAGCAAAACTGACCTATGCATTCTTATTTGATATCATATTGTCGGTTGCAAATGGATTGGAGGACGGTGCACGATGAATCTATTTTTATGGGGCGCTTTGCCATATATTGCGTTTACCTTCTTAATCGTAGGCACACTTGTTCGTTTCTTCTACTTTGAAAGAAACTGGACTACAAAATCAAGTGAATTTTTAGAGAAAAAACAATTACGTATTGCCAATCCATTGTTCCACTTTGGTTTGCTATGCGTTATCGGCGGTCACGTAGTAGGTGTATTAGTACCTAAAGCTTGGACTGCAGCTTTGGGTATCAATGACCATATGTACCATGAAGGTGCATTATATATGGGTGCTGTAGCGGGTATCATCTTCATCGTTGGTTTCTTGCTCTTGATGAAACGTCGCTTTACTGTACCTGCTATGAAAGTAAATACATCTGGCCTTGATAAATGGTTATATTTATTCTTAACATTAGCTATCTTTAGTGGTATGGCTGGTACATTGCTTAATGCATCTGGCTTCTTTGACTACCGTGTATCCATCGGCCCATGGTTCCGTAGCTTACTATCCTTTATGCCTGATCCATCCTTGATGGAAGGCGTACCATTCATGTTTAAATTCCACATGTTGGCATGGATGGTGGTTGCTATTATCTTCCCATTCAGCCGTTTGGTACACTGCTTGAGTGTTCCACTCAACTACTTAACACGTCCGTTTATCATTTATCGTAAACGAGATCAAAAATAATTAGGATGATGATTAATTTGTATGCCTATATATAATAGGATTCATTAATCTATGGCCCCTTGTAGTGGTGAAAGCATATGCTCACAACTATGAGGGGCTTTTTATTTACCGATTCTGTATTAGTAGATTACAATGTATTCCCTGTAGAGAAGAAATTTATTCATTGTAATAAGCTTAGAATGACTATAATAAGTATTTTAATTTAGAATTATTCTTATAATATATACTATGTATCTAATATAAGTAATCTACAAAATTCGATTTAAATGATAAACTATATCGTATAGATTGAATTTTTTAGGTATTATTTTCGAAAGGTATATGATGAATCAAGTTGAAACAAAACAGAAAAAAAGTATTTACCATATCTTTGTATGGATTGCTATTTTCTCCTTAGTTATGATCGGTTTATTAGAGTGGGGCTACATCGCAGGCGGTCGTGCCTTTGGTAACTATAAAGTGTATACGGGTCTTGTGCCATGGTGTGTATGGATCGTCATGACCTATTTAACGACTCGCCCTAAATGGTTTACAAGCCGCTATAATTTAGGTGACATGTATAAGGTACACCGTGCATTAGGTATTGCCACTGTAGCTGTTATTGCATTCCATTTATATCTCTATTTTGGTAAAGCGGCTAAATCCATCCTTGGTTGGTGGGGCGGATATGTGGCTCTTACCTCCTTTGGTATTGCTACAATCTCTGGCCTTGCGTTTTTAACTCCAAAACTTAGAAAGGTTACACCATCTGGTCGTAATGTAGGTATTTGGTTACATCGATTAAATCTTGTAGCACTTGTTGCTGTAGATATCCATATTCATGGTTTTAATCGTATTTCTAAAATGGTGCCATTTTTACAAGTGTTTGATATCATTACATACGGTCTCGTTCTTTACTGCATTTACTTGATATTTAAAAAGAAATAATATGAATTACTAGAATCCCTTCTGTATCATGCAGAAGGGATTTTTCGTTACATTTATAGTTTCTAGTAAATTAACATAGGATATTAACATAGGATCTCAACATAGGATATTATCAGTTTGAGTCATAAATGATTGTGAGATTGATATACATTTTCCCTTTACTCATATAATGAAAATTGTTATTATCTGTATGTTAAACATGATAATGATAATTAGGTTCACAGATTCATTATCTATTCATTTTTATTCTTGTTATTTTTATTGTGTGAGGTTTAGTATGATTAAACGTAAAATGACCAGTGCTTTTGCAGTGGCTGCCATGATGGGTGTGGCTACAGCTTTTGCTGTTAACCCATTTTCTGATGTTCCTTCTGATAGTTGGGCTTATCAAGCAGTAGATCAATTGGCTACAGCCGGTATTATCAATGGATATCCTGATGGTACTTTCAAAGGCCAAAATAACATTACTCGTTATGAAATGGCCCAAATGATTGCGAAAGGTATGGCTAATCAAGATCGGGCAAATGCGGAACAACAAGCTATGTTAAATCGCTTGGCTGATGAGTTTTCCAATGAATTGAATACACTTGGTGTGCGTGTAGCTAAATTGGAAGACCGCGTAGGCAATGTAAAAGTTACTGGTGATGCTCGTATCAATTATATCGGTAAAGAGGGTGGCGATGGTTATGATTACGAAGATAAGATCACAGCTCGTGTACGTTTAGGTCTCGACGCAAAGGTTAATAAAAATACCTCTGTTAAAGCCCGTATTACATCAGGTTCTATTGAGCTAGGTGATAGCTCTAAAGAGGCACAAGCTAATTGGGATTTAGCATATGTAGAGCACAAATTCGGTAAAAATGTTGTGGTCGATGCGGGTCGCTATACTCAAAAATTTGGTGGTGGCTTGATTTATAGCTCTAACTTTGATGGGGTAGGCGCTACAGCTAAGCTTGGTGATAAAGTTACATTAAATGGCGCTTATGGTTACATGACAGCAGGTCGTTTTGCTAAGACTAGTAAAGCTGATAATGGTGATGTAGGTCTTATCAATGCTAATGTAGCTGTTAATGATCGCTTTGGTTTTGGTGGTATGTTTGCTCATGTAGGTACAACGAATGTACGTATGGGTAATGGCAAGAAAAATAACGAATTCGATAATGTATATGGATTTAATGCTAAGTATAATATTGGTAAATTCGGTATTGATGGCGAGTGGGTAAAAGCATCTGGCTTGAGTGATTCCGATATTTGGAACGTTGGCGTTAAATGGGGCGACTATAAAATTAATAAGAAGAACTCTTGGGCTATCCGATTAGATTACTTTGATCAAGCTAAGAATGCACCTGTATTTAAAACACAAAAATATGAATCTAATGATTTATTAAAGAAAACACGGTATGAAGGCTATAAAGCATGGCAATTAGGTGCATCCTACGCACCAGAGAAAAATATCGGCATTAATGCATACTACGGCTTCAATGCTAAAACACAAGAAGGCAATCGCGTAAATGATTACTATCGTGCGGATCTTAACTTCAAATTCTAATTTAATGATTGGATTTTAAGTTAATCAGTAATTAGTTCTAAGTAGAATGCTATAGGGTGAGAGTGTTTTATTAGCATGCTACATTAGGCCAAACTAGATGTATACTTGTAGATTGTATAAGACATAGAGAGGTTTATTATGGCAGAAGTTGTAAAAAAACAGTTTAAGAGTAAATACCATATTTTAATTTGGATTGCAGTTTTATCCTTAATATTTATGGGCATGGTGGAATATGGTTATGTAACAGGTGGTAGATCATTCGGCAATTGGAAGGTTCACTTAGGCCTTATTCCTTATGTGGCATGGCTTGTATTAACATACATTGCAACAAAACCAAAATGGTTTATCAAACGATACAATCCAAAAGAAATGTTTGAAATTCATCGCATCGTAGGTATTGTTAGTGTGGTTCTCGTATGTGCACACTGGTATGTATACTTCTTGAAAGCTTTGAAATCCTTCTTAGGATTCTGGGGTGGTTATATCTCCCTTGTGGCTATGTTTATTGCTCTTATCTTTGCGATATTATACTTAACACCTTGGGTAGGGAATATGACAAAATCTGTATCTCGTAAAAAAGCAATCTGGATTCATCGCTTGAATCTTGTTGCTATTATTGCGGCAAATATCCATGTTCATGGATTTGGACGTTTATCTAAAATGGTGCCATTCTTACCTGTGTTTGACGTAGTGACTTATGCGCTTGTTATTTACTATATTTATTGGATGTTCAAACAAAAATAATATATCGTAGGCATCTCTTTCTTTGGTAAAAGTAGGAGAATCACACGATAAAAAAGACCATCGCTGACCCTTATGGGTATAAGCGATGGTCTTTTTAGGTTGTTTGCGATACAATAGAATTATAAGTATATATTCTATGGATTTATGTAAATATATGCTGTTGCATTCTTTTGAGGTAAGATTAAAAATCTGTTCTATAAACATTTCTTTTGTATTATAGTATTCTTTAGCTCATATCGATATGTATATTACTACCTTTATAGGTAATTTTAAATAAGAAAGAAGGATATTATGGATTCTTCTTGGAAACGAATTATATACCTAATCTGTACTATACAGGTTGGTGGGGGTATAACAATTATTGGTGTATTATCCTTTCTTCCGTTATTTTTAGCTGAGCTAGGTCTTCATGATCCAGGAGAAGCCGCCATGTGGGCAGGCCTTGTATCAGGTGTAACGCCTTGTATGGTGGCACTGAGTGCACCCTATTGGTCGCGTAAGGCTAATCAGCTTGGTCCGCGTAAGGTGATGATGTTCATCTTGTTTACCCTGATGGTGACTGTTGGCGCCTGTGCTTTTACACAAACACCATGGCAGTTATTAATGTTACGTATATTGCAAGGTGTGGTAGGGGGCTATGTTCCAATAGGATTGGCTATTATTATTCTCGTAACCCCTGAAAATAAGGTACCTTGGGCAATGGGTTTATATCAAGCCTCCATGGTTATGGGCCTCGTTTTTGGACCACTCATGGGTGGTTTGGTGGCGGACTTATTAGGTTATCGTGCACCATTTGTTATGTTCTCAGCCTTAACAGGGCTTTGTATGTTGGGGATTTATCTATTCATGCCTAATCTACAGTTTGAGCATAAGGTAGATGCTAGAGAGTCGCAGCTGTCTCTAATTAAATCCTTTTTGGTCATACCTCGTGTTCGCCTCTTGGTAGGGCTATTGTTTCTATGTAATTTTGGTATTACCGGCATTGGCCCCATTTTACCACTATACATTAAGCACTATATGCATATGAATGATGAGTTTGTAGCCACTATTGTTGGTATAATCATCTTTGGCGCCGGTTTGTTTAGTGCTTTAGCTTCAATCTCCATTGGTAAGATAACAGAACGTTTAACCATGCCTCGTATTGTTTTTACTGCTACATGGGCTGTAGGGACTTTGTTTATACTTCAATATATAATGCCTAGCATATGGGGACTTGGTATATTCCGTGCCATTGCAGGATTCTTCATGGGCTTTATTACACCGATTGCGAATACGCTCATATCCAAGGCTGTTCCTATTGAGCGCCGAGGTATCGTGTTTGGTGCAGTGTCCAGTGTAGCCATGATGGGAAATGTATTGGGGCCTGTCCTTAGTGGCATGATTGCTCGTGCCTTTGGGTATGGGGCGGTCTTTTGGTCTACAGCAGCTATATTCTTTGTAGCGGCCCTGTTTATTTATCGTAGTTTAGTTATTCCCAGTGAAAGTTAATCATCATAGCTGATCTGCTTTCACCGTTTTAGACATAGTTAAATATATTTAGTACTATGTAGAGAATCGATAGATACTATAGATTCTATGTAAGATACTATGTAGAGAAAACGTATAGCAAACTCCAATATGGGGCTATATGTTGCGAAATGTTTCAAAGGTATTGATTTGTCTAATCCGTAAGAGAGATGAGAGTGCATCGTTATGTTATTAAAACAATTAGAGTATTTTGTATGTGTAGTAGATAATAACAGTTTTACACAAGCTGCAACAGAGCAATATGTATCTCAATCTGCTATATCTCAGCAAATCAAAGCTCTTGAAAATAGCCTTGGTGTTGAATTAATGGTTCGAGAGAAACGAAGCTTTCATCTAACACCAGCAGGACAATATTTATATCGATCTGGTAAGAAGTTATTAGAACGGTTCCATGATATTAAGGTAGAAACGACGCGCATTGGTACAGATGCACGGGTGAGTTTGCGCATTGGCTATTTGAACCGTTATAGTGGGATTGCTATGCAGCAAACTGTGATTCACATGGCAAAGCGTTATAAAAATTTAGATATTCGTATGTACAGCGGCAGCCATGAAGAGCTATATGGCATGCTTAGTGATCGTCGTGTAGATGTAGTATTTAATGATCAATGGCAAATTTTATCTGATGATTTTGAAAGTCATTTAATTGATAAATCCACTACATTTATAGAGGTACCACAAGGATATACTAATGAAGATTGTGTAGAACTAAAGCATATCGATGATTTACCACTTATTTTATTGTGTCGCGGGAAATATACCTTGTCTGAAGAGGAACATTATCGCAAAGCTATAGGTTATAATGGTGCTTTCGCTTATGCTCGCACGTTAGAAGAAGCACGATACTTGGTTGCAGGGCAGCAAGGGCTATTACTATTAGATTGTTTTAAATATTTAACAGATCCTATGCCAGGTATCGAACGTAAGGTGTTGACGAATCATGGTAAACCTATGGAACGCCACTACTACTTTATATCGCAACGAAATCAAAATAATTCGTATATTGTAGCTCTTAGAGATATGTTCCGGCAGGTACTTGAAGAATTATAAATGAGATTATAAATGAAAAAGTCGTTAGCAACTTGCTAACGACTTTTTTCTTTTTCTGTACATCATCTATTTGTATTTTTCTTATATAGTTATGATGGTATTAGTGATTTAGACTTTTCTTTGTATCTATGAGTATAATCTTACAAAAAGTCTCTTAACATCATGAAGCCATCAATACATAATTTGATACCATAAATGACAAGAACTGAACCACAGAAACGGTTAATCCATGCCATATGAGTAATTTTAATTTTTTTAGCTAGTAGATGCATTGTAGTAGCTAGAGAACCAAACCAAATTGGTGTCATAACTAAGAAACCAGCGAAAAAGTGGTAGATGCTTTCTTTTGGAATATTAGCTTGAAAAGCACCGAGCATCATTGTCGCATCTAGAATGGCTTGAGGATTGCCCCATGATACCGCAATGGCTGAGACAATAATTTTTCTAATCGGAATATGTGTGTCCACATTGCGCATGTCTGGTTCAGTTTTAAATATATTAAAGCCCATATAAACAATGAGGAGGCCCCCAAAGAGTAGAACTATGAGCTTTGTGAGTGGCCACATTTCAAGAACGGCACCAATACCATAGAAGGCGGCAGCACTTAAACTCATGTCAAAAAACGCTAGTATGATTAGCGTCAATATAATGCGACGGACAGGTTGCACCAAGGCCGTATTAATAATGAAGAGGTTTTGCATGCCAACAGGGGCAAACGTAGCGAGGCCGACAAGAAGTCCTTGTAAGAAGTACATATTAACCCTCCTGACTATGGTATGATAAAGTACTAATAAGGTGAATAGTAGCACGAAACCCCTCCATTACTGGAGGGGTCCTTACTATTCTATTCATATATAATTATAACATAATATACAATATATGTATATTTTCTACCATAAACCTATCATATGTTGTGCCATAAGGCTTACGACAGAAATAGCAATCCAGCAACAAGCACCTAAGGCTAGAGCAGAGCCGCCGGATTTTAATAATTTTACAATATTTGTATTAAGGCCGATTGCTACCATGGCCATTGTAATAAAGTATTTGGAAATTGTTTTGAAGATACTCAAGAATTGAATATCTACATTAGCATAGGATAATGCTGTTGTGATAAGGGAGCAAAGTACAAAGTATAAAACGAATCTTGGGAAAATCTTAGCAATACTAACGTTTGCACCATCTGTCTGAGAGGCATTTTTCTTGGCTTTGTATACTTGATAACTAGCGAGGCCTAAACATATAGGAATAATAGCTAGGGTACGTGTTAGCTTTACGATAGTAGCATATTCCAAAACTTGAGTGCCCGTACCTTTCATACTATCCCATACAGCAGCTGTTGCTGTTACAGAAGAAGTATCGTTAACTGCAGTACCAGCGAACAATCCAAAGCCCATGTTAGAGAGCCCAATGGCGTCGCCTAATTGAGGGAATACGAAGGCGGCTACTACATTGAAGAAGAATACAACAGAGATTGCTTGTGCAATATCATGATCCTCTGCTTTAATAACTGGAGCCGCAGCAGCAATAGCGGAACCACCACAAATGGATGAACCAACACCAATGAGGACTGCTGAGTTAGAGTCAATATGGGTTAATCGATAAATAACATAGGATACGATTAACGATGTAGCGATGGTAGAAATGATGACAGGTAAAGAAATCCAACCTACATGTAGAATCTGTGTAATGTTAAGACCAAAGCCCAACAAAATAACGGCCCACTGTAAAATCTTTTTGGATGTAAATCCAATGCCAGCACCTGTTTTTTCCCGTTTCCAAGAGGTGAAGATAGAACCGATAATTATACCTAAAATGATGGCAAAGATTGGACTACCTACTAGATGAAATTGCTGTCCTAGTAGCCAACAAGGAATAGCGAGAATGGCACAGAGCAAAATGCCTGGCAACGTTTTTTGATTGATACCCATTATAAAACCTCCTTACTGTACATACAGTTCACGTCATATGCGGTATCATGTGGCGTTTGCTTTCTATAGTGTTAATAGTACCATAGGAAGGGTTTTTAAATCTACTATATATGTCAGAATTATACAGAATATTCATCGCATTTTTGAAGTTTTTATATGATTAATATAAATAAAAACAAATTATAAGATAGGAGTTAATATTATTGAGTTAAAGATTTTGTATAATCGTAAAATTCATAATAATAATTTATAAGTTGAAATTTAAACTTGTTTTGTGATGAATAAGGTGTATATAATGAATAGAATCTATTTCAGGTGGAAATAGAGTATATAAAGTGAGGACCCTTATGATTGATATTACAAAAATAATTGAAACCAATAAAGAATATGTGAAACAACACCCTGAGCTACCAAAGGCGGGGCTAACAAGCCATCCTACAAAAAAGTTAGGCATCGTAACTTGTATGGATACCCGCTTAGTAGGTATGCTAGAAGAAGCACTAGGCTTTAATCGAGGTGAGATAATTGTCATCAAAACTGCAGGAAATAGTGTAACACAACCTATCGATAACATTGTGCAAAGCTTGCTCGTTGCTACCTATGGTATGGAAATTGAAGATGTGCTAATCATCGGTCATGAAAACTGCGGTATGATTGATTTTTCTGCTACAACATTCATGGAATCTATGAAAGCGAAAGGTATTAGTGAAGATGCTATTCGCATGATTGAACCGGGCCTTATCGACTGGATGGATCGATTCCATATCTCTGAAGACAATGTAATTTATACAGTTAACTTCCTACGCCACCATCCACTATTTCCAAAAGGAATGGGGTTCTATGGAGGCATGATGGATCCTGATACAGGCGAATTTCGTTATATTGAGATTTAGCGGTGGTCTCGATGGGGCCCCATTAGATAACTACATTTAGGTAAAAAAGAGTGATGACTAACCTCTACGCTCCAAAGCGAGCTAAGTCGCTAATCGATTAGTCATCACTCTTTTTATAACTGTATTTGTGAACTCGTCCCATCGAGTCTATCCATAAATTAATAAAACAAAATTCACTGTATCAAAAGAGAAAGGGAATGGCTTAGCCATTCCCTTTCTCTTTTCTTATATAGCCAACCTATTATTATCGTATTCAAAGTAGCGGTCTGTGACTCTATGGGATTAATACTGCGATAATGTTATAAAAAGCTGTGTTCCTAATCGAAGTGCGACTTAGTTTACTATGGAGCGCGGAGGTTAGGGACACAGCTTTTTAGCTAAAATGTAGCGATGTATTCGGGCCCCATAGAGTCATAGAATCGTAAACTTGAATAGTAATAATAGGTTGACTATATATTCCTTTTCGCTGTATATTGTAATTAGATTGTAAACTTAATCATATAAATTAGTTAACCTATGCGGCAGTAAGTATTCGCTTGAGAGGAGCTTTGTATGAAGCAGTTAGGTATTTCTATAATTGGTACAGATACAGATGTAGGTAAGACGTTTGTGACAGGGTTATTGGGGGCGATGGCTGTAGACGATGGCTTTGCTGTTGGTATGGTGAAACCTGTGTCTTCTAGTGCAGTTCCTTTCCCTGAATGTGTGACGATGGATGAGGATAATTATAATATTGGCCTTGAGAGTAAAGATGCAACACATTTGATGCGCTCCGCAGGTATTCCTGAATCTCGTCGTCATGAAGTGAATCCTTATGCTATAGCCGGTGATTTCTCTCCTCGCCTTGCAGCGGAATTGGCTGGTATCGAGATTGACTATGATGGCCTTGTAGAACATACATTAGATGTAGTGAGTCGCTATGACATAACCTTTGTAGAAGGTGCAGGCGGTATCACGACCCCTCTCTATGGAGATAAAACTTTCACGGATTTTATGAAAGATATTAAATTACCAGCTATTGTTGTAGCAGATGGCCGTCTTGGATCTATTAATCGCGCCGTTTTGACTTGCGAATATGCTAAGTTGCATGGTATCGAGGTGAAAGCTATTATCGTAAATGATACAACAGCTGTAGATTTGTTCTTGTTGAAAACAAATGTGGCAGACATGGAGCGTTACACAGGTGTTCCTGTAGTAGCTGTAGTGCCGCCATACCAAGGACCGGATATTCACAAGGTTCAACTTGGTTGGGCTCGATCTTTTATTGATTCTAAGGAATTATGGAACACAGTATTAGGTCTATAAATAATAATTGGCTGAATATATTAGCTATAGCAATTTAGTATATATTAACAGTGATATTGAGTACATATTAACAGTGATTTTGAGACGTATTAAATTTGTAATTTAGCATACCTTAGATAGGGCAATTTAATTTAGTTTATATAAGGTATATGTAATAGAGAGTTATAGTTTGTAAAGCTTAGTAAGTATGAGGTGACGAAATGGCAGAGAAACAGCTTTCACAAGCAGCACAATGGGACCACGAGTTTGTATGGCATCCATTTACACAAATGCAAGATTGGCTAGCACAAGAACCAGTAGTAATTGAACGCGGTGAGGGGGTATACCTCATCGATGAAAACGGTAAAAAGTATTACGATGGCGTATCCTCCTTGTGGGTTAATATTCATGGCCACAACCATCCTGTATTGAACCAAGCATTGAAGGATCAAATCGATAAAATCGCACATAGCACATTATTAGGCCTCGTAAGTCCTCCGTCTGCACAATTGTGTAAAGAACTTGTAGAGCTTGCTCCAGAAGGCTTAGATAAAGTATTCCTCTCTGATGATGGCAGTACGGCTATCGAAGTGGCTATTAAAATGGCGTACCAATATCGTCAGCAAGTGGGTCAAACTAAGAAAACTAAGTTTATTGCCCTCAATGCAGGCTATCATGGGGATACATTAGGTACCGTATCCGTAGGTGGTATTCAATTATTCCATCAAGTATTCCATAATCTATTATTTAAACCATTAACATTGCCAAGTCCTGGTGTATATAGAGATTTGGCAGATCGAGATAAAGCTTTTGAAGAGTCGTTGACTGAATTGGAACGCATCCTTAACGAAGAAGGCGATGAAATCACAGCTCTTGTTATGGAACCATTGGTGCAAGCAGCAGCGGGCATGCTCGTAATGCCTCATGGTTATTTGAAACGGGTTCGTGAGTTAACAGAACAACACGATGTATTTCTCATCGTTGACGAAGTAGCTACTGGCTTTGGCCGAACTGGCAAATTCTTTGCTTGTGAACATGAAGGGGTATCTCCAGATTTTATGACCTTATCCAAAGGTATCACTGGTGGGTACCTTCCATTAGCGGCAACATTGACTACACAACGCGTATTCGATGCATTCCTCGGCACCTTTGAAGAAAAGAAAACATTCTATCATGGTCACTCCTATACTGGTAATGCCTTGGCCTGTGCCGTTGCGTTGGCTTCTTTGAAAGTATTCCGTGATGAAAAGGTAATTGAACAATTGCCTGCTAAAGTAGAAACTTTCACAAAGGCTCTAGAACCTATTAAATCTTTGAAACATGTTAAAGAGGTTCGTCAGCGAGGCCTCATCGTAGGTATTGAACTTGAAAAAGATGTGTCCACCCACGAAGCGTATCGCCCAAATGATGCGGTAGGTGCTAAGGTGGCAATCCTTGCCCGTGAACAAGGTCTTATTTGCCGCCCTATTGGCGACGTGGTTATCCTTATGCCTCCATTGGCATCGACTGTGGAACAATTAGAGGACATGGTTCGTATTGTAGGTGAAAGTATCCAACGTGCCACTGAGGAAGAGGGGATACTTGAAGATATGCGCCCAATTATTTTATAATGCTAAATTAATTATTGAAAAGCTACACCTATTGTCTTTTGTTAGTAGTTTAAGGCAATGGGGTGTAGTTTTTTTGCATAACATATCGAAATTTCGTCATATTTTAAACTATAGACTATACATTGCCAAAATTCGATGATTATTTAGCATATCTATGATACTATATATGTATAAAGGAGGTCATCGTATGGACATTTATGTAATTATGCAAGTTATTATTTTATTTGGTGCCATCTTCCTCGGTGTTCGCCTAGGTGGCATGGGCATCGGTTACGCTGGCGGCCTTGGGGTTGTGTTGTTAAGCCTTGGTATGGGGATGTTTCCGGGACAGATTCCATGGGATGTAATTCTGATTATCATGTCTGCTATCGCAGCCATCTGTGCCTTACAGTTAGCCGGCGGTCTTGATTATTTGGTGCGCATTGCTGAAAGTATTTTGCGTAAAAATCCTAAGCATATCAACTATTTAGCACCAACTGTTACGTATTTCTTAACTATTCTAGCGGGTACTGGTCATACAGCATTCTCTATGATTCCAGTAATCGTAGAGGTGGCGAAAAGTGAAAACATTAAGCCATCTGTGCCATTATCTATCGCCGTTGTAGCGAGTCAAATTGGTATCACAGCGAGTCCTGTATCGGCAGCAGTAGTTGCTATGAGTGGGTTCCTTGAGCCATATGGTGTTAACTATCCTACATTGCTCGCCATCTGTATTTCCACAACATTTGTAGGGGTTATGATTACGGCATTTATCATGTCTACCTTTGCGAATAATGATTTATCTTCTGATCCAGTGTATCAAGAACGTTTGGCGGCAGGTCACGTGGCGCCACCTCGTGAAAAAAGCACTGATTTCCACTTAAAACCTGGTGCAAAAACTTCAGTATTGATTTTCTTGATTGGTATCATTTGTATCGTATTCTACGCAACAGCAATTTCCAAAAACATTGGTATTATTAAACCAGTTATTTTTGGTCGAAATGATGCTATCATCGGCTTTATGATGATTATTGCGGCTGCTATCACATTCTTCTGTAAGCTTGATACAGCAGAACTTGTTAATACAAGTACATTCAAATCCGGCTTATCCGCTTGTGTCTGTGTACTAGGCGTAGCATGGTTGGGTGATACCTTTGTAAAAGGTCATATCCCTGAAATCAAAGCGCTCGCTTCTAGCATGGTAACAGCATATCCGTTCCTATTGGCGGTAGCGTTCTTCTTTGCAAGTACATTGTTGTATAGTCAAGCAGCGACTACACAAGCTTTGGTACCAGCTGTAATCTTAGCTCTCGGTATTACACCAGAGAATACAGGATCCGTTTATATTATTATCGCATCCTTTGCAGCTGTATCTGCACTCTTTGTATTGCCTACATATCCAACACTTTTGGGGGCTGTACAAATGGACGATACGGGCTCTACACGAATTGGTAAACTCGTATTTAACCATCCATTCTTCATTCCAGGCGTACTTGCTATTGCCATCTCCGTAGCACTCGGTTTCCTAGTGGCTCCGTTGATGCTGTAATTGGTGAAAGCTAAATACGGTTAATTCCAAAGTATACGCTAAAACGTTAAAGGACGTAACTACAGTGTTACGTCCTTTTTGTTATTTATTTTTATCCTTACAGTTTCTACAGATTCCAGCAATCTCTAAGTGATGTTCCGTTACAGTAAATCCTGCTTCGCTTAGTTCTTTAGGCATTTCTACGACGGGACAGGTATGGAGCGGTATCATGGCACCACAGCTCGTACATACTGCGTAGTGGCGGTGCGTATGAGGGGTGATTTCATAATATGCCATATCACTACCCATGAGCGTTGTACGTGTAACGATACCCTTAGTTTCTAATAGTTCAAGTGTACGGTAGATAGTAGACATCCAAGTAGTACCGCTATCACCTAATCGCTCAGCAATTTCAATGGCTGTAATAGGTTTATCTGTAGTTGTTAATACGGACCAAATGGCTTCGCGCTGTTTGGTCTTTTTTATACCTTCTGGCCAAGTTGTTGTATTCATAGCTCTCTTTCGATTCTATTTTAATACTAAACATGCTATACACCTGTATAGTTAAATGACTTATATGGCTAATAGAATATCAAATATGCTATCGCATTTGGTTAGATATATTTTTATATTTAACTAGTTATATTTTTTAATCTACTAGCTATATTATTTGACTCTAACTAGTTATATTACTCTAACTAGCTATAATATTTATGCCTAAATATATAAATTATTGTTTTAGCTTATCTACTAAACTGAAAGCGTCGTATGATGGTGCGAATATTTTTAATGACTAACACTACCAGTAAAATACCTACCGATGTTAGGGACACGAAGCCACCAGGTGCTACGTTAAGGAAGTAGGATCCAAAAAGTCCGATAATCAT
Organism: Veillonella parvula; assembly: GCF_042850485.1. Lineage (GTDB taxonomy): Bacteria > Bacillota > Negativicutes > Veillonellales > Veillonellaceae > Veillonella > Veillonella parvula_Q. The sequence continues at coordinate 300,016 of NZ_AP031417.1, forward strand.
GGCAAGTAAGCTAAATCCAATGGAGCATAATAAAGTTATTTTAAATCCTTTTTCTAATTGTAATGCAGATGCTACTGGTAATGCAATCATGGCACTCAATACGAGAACACCAACGATTTTAATAGAAATGGATACGGCGGCAGCCATTAAGATAGCAAAGATATAGTTGATAAAATCTACCTTAACACCTGCTACACGAGCCGCTTCTTCATCGTAAGCGATGTAGAGTAAGGAGTTATACAAAAAGTATAGCGTTAATACTGATAAAATGGTGAGCACTGCAATGCTAATCATATCGGTTGCGTTTACCGTTAGGATGCTACCAAAGAAGAATACATTTGCGTTAGCCTTTAGTTTGCCTGAGCTAATAAGTGTAATAGCTGTACCGATGCTGAGGGATAAGATGATAGTAAGAATAAGATCGAGATGGTGTGAAAAATATTTTCGCAAGAACTCGATGAGTGCACCGCAGATGGCAGTGAAGATAAAGGCTCCTAAAATTGGATTAGTATTCGTTAATAAACCTAGTGTAATACCTGCTAGCGATGCGTGACTCATGGTATCGCCAATCATACTGGAACGGCGTAGCACCATGAAGATACCAATACATGGACATAAAAGAGAAATACAAATTGCTACGAAGAAGGCATTTTGCATGAAATCATAACTAAACATGGCGCACCTCCTCAACTGTGGTATCATCGGCCTGAGCCTGAGCCTGAGCCTGAGCCTGAGCCTGAGCCTGAGCCTGAGCCTGAGCCTGAGCCTGAGCCTGAGCTTGAGCTTCTATTGTTACATCTGTGAAACAGGAGCAGTTTTTGTGATCTATTGGATTGCGACCTGTACTGTGCATGATTTCACTAGCATATTGCTCAGGGGAGCAAAGGTGACCTTGACCATTTGCAATATGGTAGATATTGGTAGAGTTGGCGAGAGCCATTTCGATATTGTGCTCAACAGAGATAATCGTAATATGGTGCTCTTGGTTCAAATTTCGAAGTAGAGCATAGATGCCCTCTTGGCTTTTTCTATCGATACCTGTTGAAGGCTCATCGAGGATGATGAGGTCAGGCTTACCGATGAGGGCGCGGGCGATAGATACACGCTGAGCTTGTCCACCTGAAAGTTTGCTGATGAGACGGTCTTTAAATTCCGTCATATGGGTAAGCTCTAATACGCGATTGACTTCCTGTTTATCCTTAATCTTTAAAAGTTTACGGTAGGAATCGAGGATTTCTTTTACCGTAATAGGAAAGCCTGCGTGAGAGAAGTCATTTTTTTGAGACACATACCGAATATTATTGGTGCTTCGCTTGATAGAGCCTTTTACAGGGGTAAGAAAACCTAAAATGAGACGGAGCAAGGTACTTTTACCACACCCATTATCCCCAACGATGGATATATAATCACCACTGTGAATATGTAAATTAAGGTCATTTAACACATAAGGCGGTTGACCTTGATAGGAAAAATAAAGATGTTCTATTGATAACATATGAAAACCACATTTCTGATTGACAAAATTCTAAGTAAGTTTATACTATAACTATATTACAAATGCAACTGAGTCGCAACTGCAACTAAAGAATGGTTTATATTCTGTATAGGCATAGCGATCAGGTTTTTACAAAGGAGGACTACGATGATCAAGAAACTGATTTTGTTAGTTGTAGGTATTATGATGGCTGCTTTATTTGCAGGTTGTGGCAACGATGCACCGAATGCACAGAAGGAACAAGCAAGTAAAAAAATCCAAGTGGTAACAAGCTTTAATGCAATGGCTGAGTTTACTAAGGCTATTGGTGGTGACAAGGTAGAGGTATCTACTATTATACCAGATGGCGTAGAACCACATGATTTCGAATTGAAGCCTGAAAATATGAAACAATTGGCAACAGCTCAAGTATTTGTGTATAACGGTTTTGGTATGGAGCCTTGGGCAAAACAAGCTATCGAAGCAGCTAAAAATGATAAACTCGTATCTGTTGTAGCTACTGAAGGTGTTGAAGCTATTAAAAATACTGACCCAGAAGAAATTAAAGAACATGGTGCAGAAGATCCTCATGCATGGTTATCTTTGAAAAATGCTAAAATTGAAGTGAAAAATATCAAGGATGCCCTTGTAAAAGTTGACCCAGCAAACAAGGATTATTATGAAAAGAATTATACTGAATACGTTGCTAAATTAGATGCAATGATTAAAAAATATGAAGAGCAATTCGCTAAAGCTCCGCATAAAAACTTTGTTACAGGCCATGCAGCATTTGCGTACCTATGCCGTGATTTTGGTTTAGAACAAAACAGTGTGGAAGATGTATTTGCTGAAGGTGAACCTAATGCAGCACAATTGGCTAAACTCATCGAATACGCTAAAGAAAACCATATTACTACTATCTTTGCAGAAGAAATGGCTAGCCCAGAAGTATCCAAAACTTTGGCACAAGAAGTAGGTGCTAAGGTAGAAACTATTTATACTATCGAAAGCAACGAAGATAATAAAACATACTTAGAACGTATGGATGAAAACCTTACAAAAATTGCAGCATCTTTGCAATAAGATAAACGAAAAGGCGGCCCCTAGTGGGGCTGCTTTTTTGCGTTATAATAGGTTAGAATAATGTCTTAAAATTTGAATTATATAGTATAATATATTAATAGATGAAATAAAAAGGAAACCTAATATGGTTATCATTAATAAATCAGGGGTTGCTGATGAAAGGGCTTGACCATAGTTATTATTTTGAAGGGGCAAGTTACCTATAAGCAATTTGGTCTAAATCTTTGGATAACGGGAATTTCTTTTTACATAATATCCTTCATCTTTGGTGTGGGAGGTATAATGTTGTCCATGACGGTTTAAATATAGTTTGTGTTACAATTAGATAGATATAGGTGTTTTGGAGGTTTTATGGAAACAAAATGGTATTCAGATATTTGGCAACTTGTGGTAGCTCCATTTAAACGTGGTATTCCACAGATTGTAGAGCATGGATCTTGTCGCAAAGGGTTCTATGCTACAGTAGCTTTGGCATTGGTGGCATTCGTATTTTCAAATATTCTACCTACTTTTTTGAGTATGATATTTGTGGATAAACTTAGTGTTGCACTTACTGGTGCGGCGGCTCTTTCTGGGGCCGGTATATTAGGCCTAGCGGTTGGCTTGCTATTTGCTTTTATTGGTATTGCTATTTATTCTGCGATTTTCTCTTGGGTCGCCAATAAATTTGATGCCCATACTACATATGAGTCTGTGTTAAAAATCATGTGGTACGAACAAGCTTATAATCAGATTATGGGCTTAGTATATTTCATTGGCTTCCTATTACTATCATTGCCATTTTTGTTGCTACTAGGCTCTAATCCTGACTCTATAGTAGGTAGTATTGTATGGATAACTATTATTATATTCGCAACGATAGCTTTTGCAGTCTATACATTCTGGGTATGCTTAACATTGTTGAGTCGCCAAATTAATAAATCCCGTTTAGCAACTTTTGGTATTTCTATTATTACGAGTTTGATTCCTGTAATCCTTTTAGGTATCTTGATTGGCATGGTAGTACTTGCTACTTCCAGATAATTACATAACATGAAAGGGGCTGTAACAAAATACCCCTTACTACGAAAAAAGCTATTAGCTGATTATATATAATCTGCTAATAGCTTTTTCTGTATTTTATAAGGGAAAAGGGCCCCGAAGGACCCATTCCATTAGGATAATTAAAGTATGAAAAGATGTCTGTTTTGTGCTATAATGATGAACGGAAAATGAAAAGGAACTATTTTTTATAGCTCCTTATTGTGTGTTGTATGTTATAGTATTCAAACTTAAATGTTGTGTATGTATATTGTGTAAAAGGTGGTGATACCTATGATGGTGGGTTTAATGCAGTTTATCTATCGTTTATTAAACCCTATTGAAGAGAATAATCCTCGTATGTATCACTTTGATATTGCCTATGGGCAACTCATAGGAATGCTGCTATTAACACTCATATGTTATCAATTTACTATTGTAGGTGAAGGCGTATATTTAGATGCTATACGTGCGTTTATACGCAATTCTTCGTTATTAGTAAGGTGGGAATCGCTATCTCTTCCAGTAGGTCAACATGAAATACAACTTTTTTTGGAACAGATGGGTAGTCCTAGAGAATTTTGGAATATGGGTCGCTTTGCATGGGTAATCGGAAAAGTTATTTTTATGGCATGTATCATTATAGTTTATGCGGTTGCTCAACAGCGTAAATTTTATGTTCGAACTGTTACAACCGGTATTTTGCATATCATGTCATTTGCTCAACTTGTTGTGGCATTGATTACTTTTACAGCAGGGATTATGCTGATTTTAACTTCGGTACCATTAATACTGCAAGCAATCATTGGCTTCTGTATGATTGTGCTATGTGTTTTAAGTACCGTATTATTGTTACAAACTATGGGACGTATTGTGGGAGCATGTATTAATGGGACCCCTTATGAAGGTTTGATTCTAATGTTGATTGCTCTTTTGGTAGCACACGTGTTTGAATGGATTTATATGTTGACTCGATAAAATACATATGATATATCTAGGACGAGACATGGCTCGTCCTTTTTTACTAGTTTTAAACTAAAAGGAGCATTTATGACATGGTATAAGGATATATTGCATTTATTTACCAGGCTTAGCGAACAATCTTTTCAGAATATTATCAATTATGGATCTCATACAAGAGCCATTCTGAATCTAGTCGTATCTACTATTGTATTATATATAATGACCTATAGCTTACCGTTTATGGTGAAAGTTATATCTCCAATGCTCGGGATTAAACGGATTACTGGGTTAACTCATTTTGATGTAATTAGTATTTTAGCAAGTTCTGTATTTTTAATTTTTCAAATTATCATCGGTTCATTTGTTATATGGCGCTTACTTGTTTTATTAGGTGGTCGTGGTACTTATGATGGGGTATTGCGCAATTATATATATGGATTAGCTTATACAAATGCACTTCGCACGGTTGTCTTAGTATTAATTCATATACTAGGGATTATTTTTTTCTCTTTGTCTCTTCAAAAATATGTAGGGGATATGGCTTATCTTATTACGATGTTCAGCCAGTATTATGCCGTGTTCATTGTAGCCCAATTAATGAGACGTTATGTTGAATTAGGTATTATTAAAACCTATATTGTTATGTTTGTTGTGGCATTATTATCTGTCTCTGTATTACCTCAATGGATCCGTTTTGTTCATACCATTTTCAAATGATGTATTATGATAAGAATTAAAAACCGCAAGATAAATATCTTGCGGTTTTTGTTCACTCTATAATAAGTTGGGCTTCGTAGTGTTGTAATAATAGCGCCACATTATCTTCGTCGTATTCGATTTGTTGTGACCATCTTGCAACTTGCTTTAAGGGTTGTCCCTCTAATGCGCTGGCTATAAGTATATAGTCAGTACCCTCCTTTGCATAGGCTAAGATAGATTCCAAGGAATAGTCTGATAGCATATCGATTTGGCGATACAATATATATTGGTACACTTTGTTAAATAGGCTCATATCTTCATGCTGTATATAGGTCTGTACGGATGCGATGAGTTGGTCTAGTTTACTAGATAATGTATTAACTTGTGCTGTCCAATTCTCATCGATGGGTTCCGTTTGTTTATATAGGTCTAATAGTTCTTTGAAAGATTGCTTTGAGAGCTTTGGCGTATATTGGAATAGATTAGGATCTAAATCAAAGGCTAATAATTCAAAAACATTGTGGAGTGTTAATCGCTCCTCAGAATTGAATTCATTATGGTCATCTTCAATTATAAAGAGGAGTAAGTCCATTGGTTCTTGTCGGGCCAATAGTTCAACCGAAGCTTCACAAGATAATCCAACGCCACATAGTTCTAAGTCTTCAATGTATTTATAAAAGCGTGGATGCATATGACAGGTGTCACAAAGTCCTTCTTCTCCCAATTCAAGAACTACCTTGCATAGACCTTTTTCATTGAGTAAGGGACACATAGGTTGTGCTTTAGAAAAGATAAAATGACTGCCTTCATCATCAACAGTGATGGCTTGGCGTAAGCTTTCACCAAGAGAGCCAGTCATAGCATGGTAACGTTTAGCAGTAGGCTCATCTATATCGATGGTCCACAGCTGACAACATGTATTTTCGCATTGATCGGCCTTGCATTGAAATGCGTGATATATAGTGGGGTAAATTGAAATCATAGTTAGCTCACATGTAGTTACAAAAATGAATCTATGTGCATTGTATCATAGGGCGTAGGTACATGCACTAATTATATAAATAAAGATTATAAACCGCGTTGATTTAGTGTATAATTGTATATATATTGTTATGATAACTGTTTGAGATATGGAGGAACCAATGAGATCATTTTTTGTAAAAGGTAGCCTTGTATTGGCCTTGGCAGCGGCATTTGGCATGCCAAATGCAAGTGCAGCCCCTTTAGTAGCTGTAGAGCCAACTGTGGCAGTTGTTGATGGCAACCATGCGGCGATTGTAGGCGCTAATGGTTTATTAAATGCCTTTATCCAAAATCATCCAAATGCAGGAATTACGGAAATCGCCTTTGATGCGGATGGAGGTCAAATTAAGTATGATGTTGAAGGTTTTGATGAATCTGGCAAGTATGAGTTAACGTATATCTATGCTACTAATCAAATCTTTGAAAAGCGCGAAGGGGACTTCCATAAATCACTAAAGAAAAAATCGTTTGATCCTCGGGAAATCTTACCGCCTGCAGCTGTGGTGAACTTTGCTTACGCCCAAACAAAAGGTAAAGCTGTGAGCCTTAATGAATGGGCTGTGCGCTATGATAAAGGTAAAATTGTCTACAAAGTTAGCTTTGGTACAGCAGATAATAAAGAAGTACATGTGCGTATGGATGCAATGAATGGTAAATTGCTATCTGTTAAATTTGACGATTAATATATGATTGACTAGTTATTATATCTTAATAGTGCCTAGTTATTTTATTCTGAATATAATAATTAAATGCCTTAATACTATTTTTCTTAAAAAAATAACTAGTATTGAGACATTTTTTGTGAAAGTTTGCTCATGAATGTGAAATTTTAGATATCGATACGTATATTTTGAAGCCGTTTATCCCTTATATATGGGATAAACGGCTTTTGATATGTTTTTCATGGAATTTTTAAGTATAAAGTAAATCCCATAGGATTTCATAGGAATTATATATAAATTCATTCTAAACTCACTATAAAATAAGCTTTTAACAGTGCTTCTACATTTTGACTTCATAGACTGTCGATAGTATGTGTACCAGTCGAAAGACAAACTCAAGTATATCTGAAATTTCCAAGCTATATATCTACAAGTCCATGCTAGATATATGTTTTGGAACTTACATGATGACATTGAGTTGACTGGAAATATACATGCGTAAAGTTGCATGTAAATGAATTAATAAGGAGGACAATATGAAAAAATCTATTTTAAAAAGTAGTATTGCTTTAGCAGTGGCTGGCGTATTTGGTGCCACTGTAGCTGTAACCGCAGCTGAACCAGTAACTCCAATGCCTGTTACACAAGAAACAGCGAGTGCAGCGACTCCAGCACAACCAGTTACTGATCCAGTAGTTCCTACTACAGCGGTGGCTCCAGATGTGGCTACTACTGCAGTTGCACCTAAAACTCCGGTAGCTCCTGTGGCAGACGGTAATCAAGTAGGTACAGCAGTTCGTAATACTACACCAGTTCCAACAGCTACACAAGATGTTAAAACACCAGTAGCTCAAGAAACTATAGTACCTAGTACAGAAAATCCTGCAGCAGCAGTTCCTACTATTGAAACTGCATCTGTAGCTAAAGCTCCTAGTGAAACAAGAGTAGTACGCGGTGGCGATAAAAAATCAGAATCTGTAGCAAAGCATGATAAAGAAGTTAAAAATACTAAAAAAGCTGCAGTAGACAAAGCGCCTAAAGTAAAAGTTGTGAAAGACGAAAAAAAGGCTGATAAAGAAGAGCCTACTAAAGAGGAAAAAAAAACTCTAAAAGTAGAAAATCACAACCTAGCACAACCAATCAGCAAGAAGGCGTAGTAGACCAAAATAGTATTTTCGTAGTTGGTGCTAATTATTTAATTGACCAATTCGAAAGTAAATTTGGAAACTCCAAAATCACTAATGTATCCTTCAAAACTCAAGGTAAAACTGCCATCTATGAAGTAGCTGGTTTTAATACTAGTGGTGCTCATTCTATGACTCTAGATGTGGCTACTGGTAATGTAACGGATGGTACTCCTAAAGCATATGATGCATCTATGGAAGCTAGTGCTATTGATGCTGGGACAGTAATACCTCCACATGTGGCAATTAATGCAGCTTTCGTACAGTCTGGCAAGGTAGCAACTGGTATTAATGCGTGGTCTCTTGCTAATCAAAATGGTAAACCACTATATACCATAGAATTCCATGATGCACAAAATAAACCGATATCCGTTGTATTGGATGCTAAAACAGGGACGGTAGCAAAATAAGTTGATCTCCTATTCTATAGCGCTGTAAAGCAAACCCTTTCAAAAACGAACACTAAGCACTCAAAACTATACACACATAACATAAATACACTTACACACACATACACAACACATAAAACACACAAAAACACACACAATAAACAACACACACACAATAAACAATTACACACAGCCCTCTGGATTGGATAGATAAACATTGACTCTCTCCTATGCCATCTATCGTTCAGAGGGCCCCTTATGAATTGTGGTTCCCTCCGAATCATAAGATTATATACTTGGTATATATACTCTCTCTCACAATAAGAACGTAACTGCTTTACAGCACGCTGGGTATAGGAGAGCAAGAAAGCCCGTATCACATGTAGACTTCTACATGTGATACGGGCTTTCTTTATTTTACATAGATTAAATATATTGTCGTGGTACGCGCTCTGAGAATCCACAAAAGATTTCATAAGGAATTGTAGAAGCAAGGGCTGCAATTTCTAAAGCAGAAATGCTTTCATGACCTTGAGACCCTAGAAGTACCACCTTATCGCCAGGTTTTACCGTGATTGTATCTGGAACAGAAACCATGAATTGATCCATACAAATACGACCTACTACGGGACAACGAGTGCCATGAATCAGTACGGTGCCCCGATTGGATAAACTACGAGGGTAGCCATCCGCATAGCCTACAGGGATAGTAGCAATTGTCATTGGCTCAGTTGTGATATAGGTAGATCCATATCCAATGCCTTCGCCAGCAGGGATATGTTGTACATGAACAACTTCACTATGGAAAGATAAAACAGGTTTTAAGCCCAATCGATTTGGTACATCAAGAGATGGCATGATACCGTATTGAATAATACCAGGACGAGCATCTGTGAATAGACTATCTTTGACAGATAAAAGACCTGCACTGTTGGCGAGGGAGAAACGGTAATCCGCTTCTGGACGGAATGCTCGTATTTCATCTACCATGCGATGAAATTTTTGCGTTTGGCTATGGGCATGTGTTTGATCCGCCGCATCAGCATTACTCATGTGGGAGAAGAATCCGTCTATTTCCAAATTTTCGTAGGACTCAATGCGTTTGATAAACTCAATGGCATCCTCAGGCTTGATACCGATGCGATGCATGCCTGTATCAACGGCAACAGCAACGCGAATAATCATGTCGTGATTATCAGCTACTTTATTGAGTGATTCCAAGTCGGTAGATTCACAAACGGCAGGAATCGAATTAGTGTCTGCCACAAGTTCAAAGGATTGTGGCCTTGTGAGTCCTAATAAATAAATAGGTACCATAATACCTGCATTGCGAAGTGGTACGGACTCCTCTGGAATAGCAACGGCTAAGGATTCGTAACCTTCCTCCACGGCAATACGACCCATCATAACACTGCCGTGGCCGTAGCCATTGGCCTTGATGACAGCTGTAGACGTACTCCATTCAGGTAAACTATCTTTAATTTTACGCAAATTCTCGCGAACGAGACTTGTATTTATGGTCAAATAGGTAGGTCTCATGGTATTCCTCAATTCTATATAACATTACTCTTATTTTATAACTTTTGGGGAATTACACAATACTTTTGTGAAAGTTATATACAGAAAAATGAGTTTTATTTTGAATTTTATAGGGTTTATACATATATTATATACAATTATTGTGAAAGTAAACTAATTGGTTGTGAAAGTATATTAATTGGTATAGGTATTTGATATATAATAGAAGTTTTTTTAGTATAAAAATAGCATAAAAATCTAGTTATCCGCATAAAAACTGGACTTATCACACTTTATCAAGGTCAAAACCACTCAATTTACTACTAATTTACTACTTATGAATGAGCTTTGATACGACGATTTATCCTTGAAAAGTGAAGATATAAAGATACTTCCAATAAAATTTGAATATTTAATAGGTAGACACTTCAAAAAATGAGGTGTCTATTTTTTTACCCGATTTTGAAAGGAAGTGAACTTATGAAAACAAAAAATCAAGAATCAAAAGGTCGTTCCCCACTCTTTAAGACCATCAAACATTCATTCAGCCAATAAAAAAGAAAGGATAGGTAAAAATATGGAACTTAAATTTGTGATTCCCAACATGGAAAAAACATTCGGCAATTTAGAATTTGCTGGCGAGGATAAAGTCGTTCAGCGAAGAATCAACGGACGGCTAACTGTCTTATCAAGAAGCTATAATCTCTATTCTGATGTTCAAAGAGCAGATGATATTGTGGTGGTGCTTCCTGCTGAAGCTGGCGAAAAACATTTCGGCTTTGAGGAACGTGTGAAGTTAGTCAATCCACGTATTACCGCAGAGGGCTACAAAATCGGCACTCGTGGTTTTACAAATTACCTTTTACATGCTGACGACATGATAAAAGAATAAAGAAAGAGAGGAAAAATGATGAGATTAGCAAATGGCATTGTATTAGATAAAGACACGACTTTTGGAGAATTGAAATTCTCTGCTCTACGTCGTGAAGTGAGAATCCAAAATGAAGACGGGTCGGTTTCAGATGAAATCAAGGAACGTACCTATGACTTAAAATCCAAAGGACAAGGACGCATGATTCAAGTAAGTATTCCTGCCAGCGTGCCTTTGAAAGAGTTTGATTATAACGCACGGGTGGAACTTATCAATCCCATTGCGGACACCGTTGCTACTGCCACCTATCAAGGAGCAGATGTTGACTGGTATATCAAGGCAGACGATATTGTGCTGACAAAGGATTCTAGTTCATTCAAAGCTCAACCACAAGCAAAGAAAGAACCGACACAAGACAAATAGTCGCTAGGTAGAAAGGAGACTTTTTCGCATGAAACAGCGTGGTAAAAGGATTCGCCCATCTGGTAAAGATTTAGTCTTTCATTTTACGATAGCGTCACTCCTGCCTGTTTTCCTGCTGGTTGTCGGACTGTTTCATGTGAAGACAATCCAGCAGATCAACTGGCAGGATTTTAACCTATCACAAGCAGATAAGATTGACATTCCCTATTTAATTATCAGTTTCAGTGTCGCAATTCTTATCTGCTTGCTGGTAGCGTTTGTATTCAAACGGGTTCGCTATGATACGGTTAAACAACTTTACCACCGTCAAAAACTGGCAAAGATGATACTTGAAAACAAGTGGTATGAATCTGAACAGGTCAAAACAGAGGGTTTCTTTAAAGATAGTGCTGGTCGTACAAAGGAAAAGATAACCTACTTCCCTAAAATGTATTATCGACTTAAAAATGGCTTGATACAGATACGGGTGGAAATCACGCTGGGAAAATATCAAGACCAACTCTTACACTTGGAAAAGAAATTAGAGAGTGGCTTGTACTGTGAGCTGACGGATAAAGAGTTAAAGGATTCCTATGTGGAATATACTTTGCTCTATGACACCATAGCCAGTCGTATTTCTATTGATGAAGTAGAAGCTAAAGATGGTAAACTTCGCTTAATGAAAAACGTATGGTGGGAATATGATAAGCTCCCTCATATGTTGATTGCTGGTGGTACAGGTGGCGGTAAAACTTACTTTATACTGACACTGATTGAAGCCTTGCTTCATACAGATTCAAAACTGTATATTCTTGACCCGAAAAATGCTGACCTTGCGGACTTAGGTTCTGTGATGGCAAATGTCTACTATAGAAAAGAAGACTTGCTTTCTTGCATTGAAACATTCTATGAAGAAATGATGAAACGTAGTGAGGAAATGAAGCAGATGAAGAACTATAAGACTGGCAAAAATTATGCTTACTTAGGTCTCCCGGCACACTTCTTAATCTTTGATGAATACGTCGCTTTCATGGAAATGCTGGGAACAAAAGAAAACACCGCAGTTATGAATAAGCTGAAACAGATTGTCATGTTAGGTCGTCAAGCTGGCTTCTTTCTAATACTGGCTTGTCAACGTCCAGACGCAAAATATTTAGGCGACGGAATCCGTGATCAGTTTAATTTCAGAGTGGCTTTAGGTCGTATGTCTGAAATGGGCTATGGCATGATGTTTGGCAGTGACGTACAAAAGGATTTCTTCTTAAAGCGAATCAAAGGTCGTGGCTATGTTGATGTAGGAACAAGTGTCATATCAGAGTTTTATACTCCCCTTGTACCAAAAGGATATGATTTCTTGGAGGAAATTAAAAAGTTATCCAACAGCAGACAGTCCACGCAGGCGACGTGCGAAGCGGAAGTCGCAGGTGTGGACTGATCTTGCTGGCTGGTGTGGCAATAGCCACGCCAGCACTTAACCCCCCGTATCTAACAGGGGGGTACAAATCGACAGGAAACAGTCAAAAAAACATTAGAAAATCCTTTGGTTACAAGGGATTTACAAAATTTCAGCGTATGTCAAATGGGCTTTAAAAGTTGACATACGCCTTTTTGATTGGAGGGATTTTTACTGAATGAACAAACTTGGTTACAGCATTTAAAAGAAAAACGCTTGGCTTATGGACTATCTCAAAACCGTTTAGCTGTTGCGACTGGTATTACAAGGCAGTATCTAAGCGATATTGAAACAGGAAAAGTCAAGCCATCAGAGGATTTACAGCAGTCCCTTTGGGAAGCTCTGGAACGCTTCAATCCCGACGCTCCCCTTGAAATGCTGTTTGATTATGTAAGGATTCGCTTTCCGACAACAGACGTACAGCAGGTGGTCGAAAACATCTTACAACTGAAACTGTCCTATTTTCTTCATGAGGACTATGGTTTCTATTCTTATTCAGAGCATTATGCTTTAGGCGACATATTCGTCCTTTGCTCCCATGAACTGGACAAAGGAGTTCTGGTGGAATTGAAAGGTCGTGGGTGCAGACAATTTGAAAGCTATCTTCTGGCACAACAAAGAAGCTGGTATGAGTTCTTTATGGACGTTTTGGTGGCTGGCGGTGTGATGAAACGCCTTGACCTTGCCATTAACGATAAGACAGGGATTTTGAATATCCCTGTACTCACTGAAAAGTGCCAACAGGAAGAATGTATCTCCGTCTTCCGCAGTTTTAAAAGCTATCGCAGTGGCGAACTGGTACGCAAAGAGGAAAAGGAATGTATGGGAAACACCCTCTATATCGGTTCATTACAAAGTGAAGTTTATTTCTGTATCTATGAAAAGGACTACGAGCAGTACAAGAAAAATGATATTCCCATTGAAGACGCAGAAGTAAAAAACCGTTTTGAGATTCGATTGAAAAATGAGCGTGCCTATTATGCAGTCCGTGATTTACTCGTCTATGACAATCCAGAGCATACCGCCTTTAAAATTATCAATCGGTATATCCGTTTTGTAGATAAAGACGATTCCAAACCTCGTTCTGATTGGAAACTGAATGAAGAATGGGCTTGGTTTATTGGGAACAATCGTGAACGATTAAAACTAACCACAAAACCAGAGCCTTACTCCTTCCAAAGGACGCTGAACTGGCTATCTCATCAAGTTGCCCCGACCTTAAAGGTTGCGATTAAACTTGATGAAATCAACCAGACGCAGGTTGTAAAAGACATTCTCGACCATGCGAAACTGACAGACCGACACAAGCAGATTTTGAAGCAACAGTCAGTAAAAGAACAGGACGTGATAACAACAAAAAAATAACTCAAATACAAATTCATTGAATATAGAGAGGAGAACATTTTTATGAATTTTGGACAAAACCTTTATAACTGGTTTCTATCAAACGCTCAATCACTGGTGCTTTTAGCAATCGTTGTGATTGGCTTGTATCTTGGCTTCAAGCGTGAGTTTAGCAAACTGATTGGCTTTTTAATTATTGCGATTATTGCGGTTGGCTTAGTCTTCAACGCTGCTGGAGTAAAAGACATTTTACTAGAGCTATTCAATCGCATTATTGGTGCTTAAATAAAACCGTTCTTTTGTGGAATATAAGTGGTTTTCTTATGTTCCGCAAAGGAATGGTACACCAAACGAAGTGCGGTAGGGATTTTTGAATCTCTACAAAGAAAGGACGTGAATATATGGACGATATGCAAGTCTATATTGCGAATTTAGGCAAATACAATGAGGGCGAATTGGTCGGTGCGTGGTTTACCTTTCCCATTGACTTTGAGGAAGTCAAAGAGAAAATCGGCTTGAATGATGAATATGAGGAATACGCCATTCATGACTACGAGTTACCCTTTACGGTTGACGAATACACTTCCATTGGCGAACTCAATCGACTATGGGAAATGGTATCGGAATTACCCGAAGAATTACAATCGGAGCTATCTGCTCTGCTCACTCATTTTTCAAGCATTGAAGAACTAAGCGAACATCAAGAGGATATTATCATTCATTCCGATTGTGATGATATGTATGACGTGGCACGCTACTACATTGAAGAAACGGGTGCTTTAGGCGAAGTACCAGCTAGTCTTCAAAACTATATTGATTATCAAGCCTATGGTCGGGATTTAGACCTTTCAGGAACGTTTATCTCAACCAATCATGGGATTTTTGAAATCGTCTATTAAATCTGTCGGTACATTACTACTGGCAGATTTTCTATTTTACGGGGTGGCTCAATCAGCTACCCCTATTTTTTATGAAAGGATTGATTACATGAAGAAAATACGAAGCTATACCAGTATCTGGTCTGTGGAAAAGGTACTGTATTCTATCAATGATTTTAGACTTCCGTTTCCCATAACCTTTACGCAAATGACATGGTTTGTCGTGTCACTCTTTGCAGTGATGATACTTGGCAACTTGCCCCCTCTTTCCATGATAGAGGGAGCATTTCTCAAATACTTTGGGATTCCTGTGGCTTTCACATGGTTTATGTCTACAAAAACTTTTGATGGTAAAAAGCCTTATGGATTTTTGAAGTCTGTCATTGCTTATGCACTGCGACCAAAGCTGACCTATGCAGGAAAAAAAGTAACGCTTGGCAGAAACCAGCCACAAGAAGCCATTACAGCAGTTAGGAGTGAATTTTATGGCATATCCAATTAAATACATTGAAAACAATCTCGTCTGGAATAAAGACGGGGAATGTTATGCTTACTATGAGCTTGTTCCTTACAATTACTCATTTCTAAGTCCAGAACAGAAAATACAAGTGCATGATTCTTTCAGACAGCTTATCGCACAAAATCGTGATGGCAAAATTCATGCTTTACAAATCAGTACAGAATCCAGCATACGTTCTGCACAAGAGCGTTCCAAAAATGAAGTCACTGGCAAGCTCAAAGCGGTTGCCTATGACAAAATCGACCAACAGACAGACGCTTTAATATCCATGATTGGCGAAAATCAAGTGAACTACCGTTTCTTTATCGGCTTTAAGTTGCTTCTCAACGATCAGGAGTTTTCTATGAAAAGTCTTACCGTTGAAGCAAAAAATGCTTTGTCTGATTTTGTCTATGATGTGAACCATAAGCTGATGGGCGATTTTGTTAGTATGAGTAATGATGAAATCCTGCGTTTTCAGAAGATGGAAAAGCTCTTAGAAAATAAAATCTCTCGTCGTTTCAAAATCCGCAGGTTAGATAAGGACGACTTCGGCTATCTGATTGAACACCTTTACGGACAGACAGGCACTGCCTATGAAGAGTATGAGTACCATCTATCAAAGAAAAAGCTGGATAATGAAACGCTGATTAAATACTATGACTTGATTAAGCCTACTCGCTGTTTGGTGGAAGAAAAACAGCGATATTTGAAAATCCAGCAGGAAGATGAAACCGTCTATGTAGCTTACTTTACCATTAACAGCATTGTCGGAGAACTGGACTTCCCGTCCTCTGAAATCTTCTACTACCAGCAACAGCAATTTACATTCCCGATTGATACGTCAATGAATGTGGAAATTGTAGCGAATCGTAAAGCCCTATCTACTGTCCGCAATAAAAAGAAAGAACTGAAAGACTTGGATAACCACGCTTGGCAAAGTGATAATGAAACCAGCTCCAATGTGGCGGAAGCTCTGGAAAGTGTGAATGAGCTGGAAACCAATTTAGACCAAAGCAAGGAATCTATGTACAAGCTGTCTTATGTGGTAAGGGTATCAGCAAATGATCTTGACGAACTCAAACGTCGTTGTAATGAAGTGAAAGATTTTTATGACGATTTAAGCGTAAAACTGGTACGACCATTTGGGGATATGCTCGGCTTACATGAAGAATTTTTACCTGCCAGCAAGCGTTATATGAATGATTATATTCAATACGTGACCTCTGATTTCCTCGCTGGTTTAGGTTTTGGTGCTACTCAAATGCTGGGGGAAAATGAGGGGATTTATGTTGGCTACAGCTTAGATACTGGACGCAATGTCTATCTGAAACCTGCTCTTGCCAGTCAAGGGGTTAAGGGTTCAGTAACCAATGCGTTAGCGTCGGCTTTTGTTGGTTCGCTGGGTGGTGGTAAATCCTTTGCGAATAACCTTATCGTCTATTATGCGGTGCTTTATGGGGCACAAGCAGTGATTGTAGACCCAAAAGCAGAACGTGGCAGATGGAAAGAAACCTTGCCAGAGATTTCCCATGAAATCAATATCGTCACTCTGACTTCTGATGAGAAAAACAAAGGCTTACTTGACCCTTATGTGATTATGAAAAATCCCAAAGATTCTGAATCACTGGCTATTGATATTCTGACATTCCTTACGGGGATTTCCTCTCGTGATGGGGAACGCTTCCCAATCCTTAGAAAAGCCATTCGTGCAGTAACCAATAGTGAAGTACGAGGGTTGATGAAAGTGATTGAGGAATTACGGGTTGAGAATACGCCACTAAGTACCAGTATAGCCGACCATATCGAAAGTTTTACAGACTATGACTTTGCACATTTATTATTCAGTAATGGTTATGTGGAGCAGTCTATCAGCTTAGAAAAACAACTGAACATTATACAGGTTGCGGACTTGGTACTTCCCGACAAGGAAACTTCCTTTGAGGAATATACCACTATGGAGCTTTTATCCGTTGCTATGCTGATTGTCATTAGTACCTTTGCTTTAGACTTTATCCATACAGACCGAAGCATTTTCAAGATTGTAGATTTAGACGAAGCATGGAGCTTTTTACAGGTAGCACAAGGAAAAACACTATCTATGAAGCTGGTTCGGGCTGGTCGTGCTATGAACGCTGGGGTATATTTCGTGACCCAAAATACAGACGACCTCTTAGATGAAAAACTGAAAAATAACCTCGGCTTAAAATTTGCATTTCGTTCCACTGACCTTAACGAGATTAAAAAGACCTTAGCCTTTTTTGGTGTAGACCCAGAGGACGAAAACAATCAGAAGCGATTGCGTGATTTGGAAAACGGGCAATGCCTTATCAGTGATTTATATGGTCGTGTCGGTGTGATACAGTTCCACCCTGTATTTGAAGAACTGCTCCATGCCTTTGATACCAGACCACCTGTGCGAAAAGAGGTGTAAATGTGAAACCATCAATAGTAAACAGAATAAAATCAAACTGGACGCTGAAACGTCTAGGTAAAGTGGCAATGACAGTGGCTTTCACACTTGTGATTGCCATTTTTCTTTTAGCCATGCTGGGAACGGTGGTTCAAGCTGCGGGCTTGGTAGATGATACGGTCAATGTGGCAAATGAATACAGCCGATACCCACTTGAAAACTATCAACTGGATTTTTATGTGGATAATAGCTGGGGCTGGCTTCCGTGGAACTGGTCGGACGGGATTGGAAAACAGGTCATGTATGGACTATATGCCATTACCAATTTTATTTGGACAATCAGTTTGTATGTTTCCAATGCGACAGGTTACTTAGTACAGGAAGCCTATTCCTTAGACTTCATTTCCGCTACAGCAGATTCCATTGGTAAGAATATGCAGACCTTAGCTGGTGTGAGTGCAAACGGATTTTCAACAGAGGGTTTCTATGTTGGATTCCTCTTACTCTTGATTTTGGTTCTTGGGGTTTATGTTGCCTATACGGGACTGATAAAGAGAGAAACCACAAAGGCAATTCATGCCATTATGAATTTTGTGCTGGTGTTTATCCTATCGGCTTCCTTTATTGCCTACGCTCCCGACTACATTAAAAAAATCAATGACTTTTCATCAGACATCAGTAATGCCAGTTTATCACTTGGCACGAAGATTGTCATGCCCCATTCCGATAGTCAAGGCAAGGACAGCGTGGACTTAATCAGAGATAGCCTGTTTTCCATACAGGTTCAGCAACCGTGGCTACTGCTTCAATACAACAGTTCAGACATTGAAAGTATCGGTATTGACCGTGTGGAAAGCCTGCTCTCCACCAGCCCAGATTCCAACAATGGCGAAGACAGAGAAAAAATTGTTGCGGAAGAAATTGAAGACAGAAGCAATACCAATCTAACCATTACAAAGACCATTAACCGTTTAGGTACAGTCTTCTTCCTATTTGTCTTCAATATTGGGATTTCCATATTTGTATTCCTATTAACAGGAATCATGATTTTCTCGCAGGTACTTTTTATCATCTATGCTATGTTTCTGCCTGTGAGCTTTATTTTAAGCATGATTCCATCATTTGATGGTATGTCAAAACGAGCCATAACAAAGCTCTTTAATACCATTTTGACACGAGCTGGAATCACATTGATTATTACGACAGCATTTAGTATTTCAACCATGCTCTATACCTTATCGGCTGGTTATCCGTTCTTTTTGATTGCTTTTCTACAGATTGTGACCTTTGCAGGAATCTACTTCAAGCTGGGCGATTTAATGAGTATGTTTTCTCTACAGAGTAACGATTCTCAAAGTGTGGGAAGTCGTGTGATGAGAAAACCTCGTATGCTTATGCACGCTCACATGCACCGTCTACAGCGGAAACTTGGACGTTCCATGACTACTCTAGGGGCTGGGTCTGCCATTGTTACAGGTAAAAAAGGACAGTCGGGTTCGGGGAGTTCTGCAAGGACACAAGCAGATCACTCCCGACCAGACGGAAAGGAAAAATCAACACTTGGAAAACGTATCGGTCAAACCATCGGTACAGTAGCTGATACCAAAGACAGAATGGTAGACACTGCTAGTGGTTTGAAAGAACAGGTTAAAGATTTGCCGACCAATGCAAGATATGCAGTATATCAAGGAAAATCCAAAGTAAAAGAGAATGTCCGTGATTTAACCAGTAGTATTTCTCAAACCAAAGCGGACAGAGCCAGTGGACGCAAGGAACAGCAGGAACAAAGGCGAAAAACCATTGCGAAGCGTCGCTCTGAAATGGAACAGGTCAAACAGAAAAAACAGCCTGCTTCTTCTGTTCATGAAAGACCGACTACAAGACAAGAACAATATCATGATGAACAGACCTCAAAACAGTCTAATATTCAGACTTCATATAAGGAATCTCAACAAGCCAAACAAGAGCGTCCAGCAGTTAAGTCCGATTTTTCAAGTCCAAAAGTGGAACGCCAAGGCAATACCGTTCAAGAAAAAACCGTTCAAAAGCCAGCAACTTCAACCACTACAGCAGATAGAACTTCACAACGTCCAATCACAAAAGAACGTCCGTCTACTGTTCAAAGAGTACCACTACAAAATACAAGAAGTAGACCACCAATCAAAACCGCCACCATTAAGAAAGTCGGTAAGAAACCATGAAGTTGAAAACTTTAGTGATTGGTGGTTCTGGATTATTCTTGATGGTCTTCTCACTGCTTCTGTTTGTTGCCATTTTATTTTCAGATGAACAGGACAGCGGAATTTCCAATATTCATTATGGAGGTGTGAATGTTTCCGCAGAAGTGCTGGCTCATAAGCCTATGGTAGAAAAATATGCCAAAGAATATGGCGTTGAAGAATATGTCAACATACTTCTTGCGATTATACAGGTGGAATCGGGCGGTACTGCGGAAGATGTTATGCAGTCCTCGGAATCCCTCGGTCTTCCACCTAATTCATTGAGTACAGAAGAATCCATTAAGCAAGGTGTGAAGTATTTCAGTGAATTATTAGCCAGTAGCGAAAGGCTCAGTGTAGATTTAGAATCGGTTATCCAGTCCTACAATTATGGTGGTGGTTTCTTAGGGTATGTGGCTAATCGTGGAAATAAATATACCTTTGAACTGGCTCAAAGTTTCTCAAAAGAGTATTCAGGTGGCGAAAAAGTGTCTTACCCCAATCCCATAGCCATACCTATCAATGGGGGCTGGCGATACAACTATGGCAATATGTTTTATGTGCAACTGGTAACGCAGTATCTTGTCACAACAGAGTTTGATGATGATACGGTACAAGCCATCATGGACGAAGCACTGAAATATGAGGGCTGGCGATACGTTTACGGTGGAGCTTCCCCGACTACTTCTTTTGATTGTAGCGGACTGACACAATGGACGTATGGAAAAGCTGGAATTAACTTACCACGAACCGCACAACAGCAATATGATGTGACCCAGCATATCCCACTATCGGAAGCACAAGCTGGCGATTTGGTTTTCTTTCATTCTACCTATAACGCTGGCTCTTATATTACTCATGTTGGGATATACCTTGGCAATAACCGTATGTTTCATGCAGGCGACCCAATCGGTTATGCCGACTTAACAAGCCCCTACTGGCAACAGCATTTAGTGGGAGCAGGACGAATCAAACAATGAGAAAGGAAGATTTAATGATGAAATTTAGAAAAAATCAGAATAAAGAAAAACAGATACCAAAGGAAAAGAAACCTCGTGTCTACTATAAGGTCAATCCTCATAAAAAGGTTGTGATTGCCTTGTGGGTACTTTTAGGGCTTAGTTTCAGCTTTGCGATATTCAAGCACTTTACAGCTATAGATACTCATACTATTCACGAAACAACTATCATAGAAAAGGAATACGTTGATACTCATCATGTAGAAAATTTTGTAGAGAACTTTGCGAAAGTCTACTATTCATGGGAGCAATCCGATAAGTCCATTGATAATCGAATGGAAAGTCTAAAAGGCTATCTGACAGATGAACTTCAAGCTCTCAATGTTGATACAGTACGCAAAGATATTCCTGTATCGTCTTCTGTAAGAGGATTTCAGATATGGACGGTAGAGCCAACTGGCGACAATGAGTTTAATGTAACCTACAGTGTAGACCAGCTCATTACAGAGGGAGAAAATACAAAGACCGTCCACTCTGCTTATATAGTGAGTGTCTATGTAGATGGTTCTGGAAATATGGTACTGGTTAAGAATCCGACCATTACCAACATACCTAAGAAATCAAGTTATAAACCAAAAGCCATTGAAAGTGAGGGGACGGTTGATTCCATTACAACCAATGAAATCAATGAGTTTTTAACGACGTTCTTCAAGCTCTATCCTACAGCGACAGCCAGTGAACTTTCCTACTATGTGAATGACGGGATATTAAAACCAATCGGAAAAGAGTACATCTTTCAAGAACTGGTAAATCCTATTCACAATCGTAAGGATAATCAAGTCACGGTATCGCTGACAGTGGAGTATATCGACCAGCAGACCAAAGCAACGCAGGTATCTCAATTTGATTTGGTACTTGAAAAGAACGGGAGTAATTGGAAGATTATAGAATAACAAATATTGGTACATTATTACAGCTATTTTGTAATCACGTACTCTCTTTGATAAAAAATTGGAGATTCCTTTACAAATATGCTCTTACGTGCTATTATTTAAGTATCTATTTAAAAGGAGTTAATAAATATGCGGCAAGGTATTCTTAAATAAACTGTCAATTTGATAGTGGGAACAAATAATTGGATGTCCTTTTTTAGGAGGGCTTAGTTTTTTGTACCCAGTTTAAGAATACCTTTATCATGTGATTCTAAAGTATCCGGAGAATATCTGTATGCTTTATATGCCTATGGTTATGCATAAAAATCCCAGTGATAAGAGTATTTATCACTGGGATTTTTATGCCCTTTTGGGCTTTTGAATGGAGGAAAATCACATGAAAATTATTAATATTGGAGTTTTAGCTCATGTTGATGCGGGAAAAACTACCTTAACAGAAAGCTTATTATATAACAGTGGAGCGATTACAGAATTAGGAAGCGTGGACAGAGGTACAACGAAAACGGATAATACGCTTTTAGAACGTCAGAGAGGAATTACAATTCAGACGGCGATAACCTCTTTTCAGTGGAAAAATACTAAGATAAACATCATAGACACGCCAGGACATATGGATTTTTTAGCAGAAGTATATCGTTCATTATCAGTATTAGATGGGGCAATTCTACTGATTTCTGCAAAAGATGGCGTACAAGCACAAACTCGTATATTGTTTCATGCACTTAGGAAAATAGGTATTCCCACAATCTTTTTTATCAATAAGATTGACCAAAATGGAATTGATTTATCAACGGTTTATCAGGATATTAAAGAGAAACTTTCTGCGGAAATTGTAATCAAACAGAAGGTAGAACTGCATCCTAATATGCGTGTAATGAACTTTACCGAATCTGAACAATGGGATATGGTAATAGAAGGAAATGATTACCTTTTGGAGAAATATACGTCTGGGAAATTATTGGAAGCATTAGAACTCGAACAAGAGGAAAGCATAAGATTTCATAATTGTTCCCTGTTCCCTGTTTATCACGGAAGTGCAAAAAACAATATAGGGATTGATAACCTTATAGAAGTGATTACGAATAAATTTTATTCATCAACACATCGAGGTCAGTCTGAACTTTGCGGAAAAGTTTTCAAAATTGAGTATTCGGAAAAAAGACAGCGTCTTGCATATATACGTCTTTATAGTGGCGTACTGCATTTGCGAGATTCGGTTAGAATATCGGAAAAGGAAAAAATAAAAATTACAGAAATGTATACTTCAATAAATGGTGAATTATGTAAAATCGATAAGGCTTATTCCGGGGAAATTGTTATTTTGCAGAATGAGTTTTTGAAGTTAAATAGTGTTCTTGGAGATACAAAGCTATTGCCACAGAGAGAGAGAATTGAAAATCCCCTCCCTCTGCTGCAAACGACTGTTGAACCGAGCAAACCTCAACAAAGGGAAATGTTACTTGATGCACTTTTAGAAATCTCCGACAGTGACCCGCTTCTGCGATATTATGTGGATTCTGCGACACATGAAATCATACTTTCTTTCTTAGGGAAAGTACAAATGGAAGTGACTTGTGCTCTGCTGCAAGAAAAGTATCATGTGGAGATAGAAATAAAAGAGCCTACAGTCATTTATATGGAAAGACCGTTAAAAAAAGCAGAGTATACCATTCACATCGAAGTTCCACCGAATCCTTTCTGGGCTTCCATTGGTCTATCTGTAGCACCGCTTCCATTAGGGAGCGGAGTACAGTATGAGAGCTCGGTTTCTCTTGGATACTTAAATCAATCGTTTCAAAATGCAGTTATGGAGGGGATACGCTATGGCTGTGAACAAGGATTGTATGGTTGGAATGTGACGGACTGTAAAATCTGTTTTAAGTATGGCTTATACTATAGCCCTGTTAGTACCCCAGCAGATTTTCGGATGCTTGCTCCTATTGTATTGGAACAAGTCTTAAAAAAAGCTGGAACAGAATTGTTAGAGCCATATCTTAGTTTTAAAATTTATGCGCCACAGGAATATCTTTCACGAGCATACAACGATGCTCCTAAATATTGTGCGAACATCGTAGACACTCAATTGAAAAATAATGAGGTCATTCTTAGTGGAGAAATCCCTGCTCGGTGTATTCAAGAATATCGTAGTGATTTAACTTTCTTTACAAATGGACGTAGTGTTTGTTTAACAGAGTTAAAAGGGTACCATGTTACTACCGGTGAACCTGTTTGCCAGCCCCGTCGTCCAAATAGTCGGATAGATAAAGTACGATATATGTTCAATAAAATAACTTAGTGTATTTTATGTTGTTATATAAATATGGTTTCTTGTTAAATAAGATGAAATATTTTTTAATAAAGATTTGAATTAAAGTGTAAAGGAGGAGATAGTTATTATAAACTACAAGTGGATATTGTGTCCTGTATGTGGAAATAAAACACGATTAAAGATAAGGGAAGATACTGAATTAAAAAAATTCCCCCTCTATTGTCCGAAATGCAGACAAGAAAATTTAATTGAAATAAAGCAGTTCAAAGTAACTGTGATTACAGAGCCAGACGCAAAGACGCAGAGCCGATAAAATGAGATTAATACAATCTCATTTTATCGGCTCTTTCCGTTATGTATGGATTCTTTTAATTAGTCTTCGATGTTTCTTGCTTCGTTGATACCGCTGGCTAAAGATTCCATTAAGGATAGTTCTTTGTCTGTAAAGCTACCCATGTATTTCTCTATCTGTAATCGTCGGGTGCTTTTTACCAAGTTATTAGCAGGTAAGAAAAATTCATCAACGGAAACATAAAGTAACGATACAAGGTCATAAAGAACTTGTATGCTGGGGTGTTGCCCTTTATTTTCAATATTAGTTAAGTACCGTGGGTCAATTTCAATCAATGCTCCCACTTGTTCACGAGTTAAACCTCGTTTCAATCGAGCTTCTTTAATGGCTAAACCAAAGGCTCTAAAATCATATTTATCTTCTTTTTTACGCATAGTAGACCACCTCTATACATTTTATTGTTCCTACTGAATTAAAAACAGGTATAGAAAAACGTGTTATATGGTTTATAGGTTTATATTTAATAAAAAGCACTACTAAACGCCAATAAAAAAAACCGTTATATGGTAGTGCTATTTACGCTGTTAAAATATTGTATATTACTTCCAAATGGCGGTTTGTTGGAGGTCAACGTCGCCATGAAGTACATCATATACAATAAATTTCCTTACATTGGGTTCTTGTCAAAAAAAGTCGTCTATCTGCAATAGATAAGTACGTCCACCAATGTGGTTTTATAAATCATATAGATAGAATAACAGAAGCATGTAAACAGAGAAATAAATCTGTTTATATGCTTTTTTGGCTATTCAGAACTTTTTTACAAAGTTTATTTATCAGTAATGCAACAAATCCCCCTTTCACATTGGGACTAAGAGTGAAAGGAGATAAACGAGCAAGGCTCACTTCCTTTCCTAGACAGAAAGGGGGTGAGAAACATGAAACCATCTTCTTTTCAGACCACAATAGAAAATCAGTTTGACTATATCTGTAAACGTGCTATGGAAGACGAGCGAAAGAATTATATGCTTTATCTTTCAAGGATTGCAAAGCGTGAGGTGTCCTTTTCGGATGTTGGCGATTATCTTGTTAGCCAGTTTGCGACAACAGATAACTATTCAACTGACTTTCAGATTTTTACACTCAATGGGTTATCAGTAGGCGTTGAAAATGATTTGTTGAGTGAAGCATTACGTGAGTTGCCAGACAAGAAACGTGAAATTCTACTGCTGTTTTACTTTATGGACATGAGCGATTCAGAAATTGCAGACCTGTTGAAATTGAACCGTTCTACTGTCTATCGGCATAGAACCAGTGGACTAGCCTTAATTAAAAAGTTTATGGAGGAATTTGAAGAATGAAAACACAATATCCTATGATTCCCTTTCCTCTCATTGTAAAGGCAACAGATGGCGATACCGAAGCGATTAACCAGATTCTACATCATTACAGAGGGTACATAACGAAGCGTTTCCTACGACTTATGAAAGATGAATATGGCAATCAAAGTATGGTCGTTGATGAAGTCTTACGTGGAAGAATGGAAACCAGACTGATTACAAAGATTTTGTCATTTGAAATTAAGTAATATCCTCTCTCCTTTCGTGGAAGCGTGCTAAACCATTCCACGCTTCCCGAACAGGGAGGTTTGTTATTCCACCAAAGCATATTGAGCTTTCAATGTGTTTTGATAGGCTAACGAGCCATTGTTCTTTGAAAACTGAATAAAAGTAATCGAATACGTTTCGATAAGAAAAGAGCCAACGGAACTAACCGCCATGACCTATCTTATAAAGATAGCGAGCGATTCATGTTAGTGATCCGAGAAGCAATCTTTAGCAGGATTGCCTGCAACGACATTCTTATCGTGATAATGATACTCCCATACAGTCAATAGTCCGAGCGTGATAAAACCGTCGCAGGCAATGAGTATGGCTACATGAGAACCATGCAGGGGTGGAACTCCCGTGAGCTTTGCTAAAGCTGTTCGATTGCTGGTAAAACAACTTTTATGAAATCCAAATAAGTGATTTGGAAAGGAGGATTTTATGAAGCAGACTGACATTCCTATTTGGGAACGTTATACCCTAACCATTGAAGAAGCGTCAAAATATTTTCGTATTGGCGAAAACAAGCTACGACGCTTGGCAGAGGAAAATAAAAATGCAAATTGGCTGATTATGAATGGCAATCGTATTCAGATTAAACGAAAACAATTTGAAAAAATTATAGATACATTGGACGCAATCTAGCGTCGCCAAAGGGTCTTGTATATGATAAAATAGTATTAAGTCGTATCAAGGCTCTTTCCATAAAGGAAAGGAGCAAATGCCATGTCAGAAAAAAGACGTGACAATAAAGGTCGAATCTTAAAGACTGGAGAGAGCCAACGAAAAGACGGAAGATACTTATACAAATATATAGATTCATTTGGAGAACCGCAATTTGTTTACTCGTGGAAACTTGTGGCTACAGACCGAGTACCAGCAGGAAAGCGTGATTGTATCTCACTTAGAGAGAAAATCGCAGAGTTACAGAAAGACATTCATGATGGTATTGATGTTGTAGGAAAGAAAATGACACTCTGCCAGCTTTACGCAAAACAGAACGCTCAAAGACCAAAGGTTAGAAAAAACACTGAAACTGGACGCAAATATCTTATGGATATTTTGAAGAAAGACAAGTTAGGTGTAAGAAGTATTGACAGTATTAAGCCATCAGACGCTAAAGAATGGGCTATTAGAATGAGTGAAAATGGTTATGCTTATCAAACCATCAATAACTACAAACGTTCTTTAAAGGCTTCATTCTATATTGCTATACAAGATGATTGTGTTCGGAAGAATCCATTTGACTTTCAACTGAAAGCAGTTCTTGATGATGATACTGTCCCTAAGACCGTACTAACAGAAGAACAGGAAGAAAAACTGTTAGCCTTTGCAAAAGCTGATAAAACCTACAGCAAAAATTATGATGAAATTCTGATACTCTTAAAAACAGGTCTTCGTATTTCAGAGTTTGGTGGTTTGACACTTCCAGATTTAGATTTTGAGAATCGTCTTGTCAATATAGACCATCAGCTATTGAGAGATACTGAAATTGGGTACTACATTGAAACACCAAAGACCAAAAGTGGCGAACGTCAAGTTCCTATGGTTGAAGAAGCCTATCAAGCATTTAAGCGAGTGTTAGCGAATCGAAAGAATGATAAGCGTGTTGAGATTGATGGATATAGTGATTTCCTCTTTCTTAATAGAAAGAACTATCCAAAAGTGGCAAGTGATTACAACGGCATGATGAAAGGTCTTGTTAAGAAATACAATAAGTATAACGAGGATAAATTGCCACACATCACTCCACATAGTTTGCGACATACATTCTGTACCAACTATGCAAATGCAGGAATGAATCCAAAGGCATTACAGTACATTATGGGACATGCTAATATAGCCATGACGCTGAACTATTACGCACATGCAACATTCGATTCTGCAATGGCAGAAATGAAACGCTTGAATAAAGAGAAGCAACAGGAGCGTCTTGTTGCTTAGTAGTACAAATGAATTTACTACTTATTTACCACTTCTGACAGCTAAGACATGAGGAAATATGCAAAGAAACGTGAAGTATCTTCCTACAGTAAAAATACTCGAAAGCACATAGAATAAGGCTTTACGAGCATTTAAGAAAATATAAAAAGATAATTAGAAATTTATACTTTGTTTAAAAATAAAATTATATAAATAATAGTATAATTTATATAGAAGTAGTATTACATATATTTAAAGCTATTCAATTTAGGAGGTTCTCATGAGTGAACGTGTAGTAGTGGTAAATGCAGGCAAAATGAATTATGATCATGCATTGGATTTCTCCATATTATCTAATGATGTGCAGGTCTACGAAGATAGTACGAATGCTGAGCTTATTGAACGGATTCAAGGTGCTCGTGTTGTGGTTACAAAAGAATTGCCTGTAAATGCCGAATTGCTTTCACAATTTCCTGATACTGTAGAGCTTATCGTAGAAGCAGGTACTGGCTATAATAATATTGACCTTGATGCAGCAAAGGAAAAGGGCATCACTGTGTGCAATATTCCTGCGTATAGCACAGAGCGTGTAGCACATACGGTGATCATGATGATCCTCAATTTTGCATCTACCATGCAGCAACAAATTGGTATGCTGGCTAAAGGTAATCGCAGCAATTTCACGAAATACCTTCAAGTGAGCCATACAGAAGTGAATGGTAAAACCTTAGGTGTTGTCGGAGCTGGTCACATCGGTATGGAAGTCATCAAAGTTGCAAAAGCACTAGGCATGAACATCTTAGTGCATACACGTACACCAAAGGCTGATGGCGATGGCATTCGTTATGTGAGCCTTGATGAATTGCTAGAAAATAGTGACTATATTTCCTTACATTGCCCGCTAAATGACCAAACTAAACATCTTATTAATAAAGAAACAATCAGTAAGATGAAACCTAATGCGGTCATTGTGAATACGGGTCGTGGACCTCTTATTAATGAAAGGGACCTTTGTGAAGCATTAGCCGCTAAACGCATTGTTGGAGCCGGTCTTGATGTACAGGAGGTAGAGCCTCCTGCAGAGGATAGTCCTCTCTATACACTAGATAACGTCATCATTACTCCGCACATGGGTTGGAAAGGCCTTGAAACACGTCAACGCTTGGTAGGCATTATTCGAGATAATGTACAAGCCTTCTTTAAGGGGGAACCAATCAATGTTGTATCTTGATAAATTTTAAATAATTATATAATAGGTTCTATAACGGCATGGAAGTAATTGTCTAATTCTGTAGGCGATTCTTTCATGCCGTTTTTTGCCCACCATAACACCATTTCCACAAAGCTACCTGAAATATGATTAATAATAAAGTCATCCGGTAGATTTGTATTTGCTTTACGGTCTTGGTTGATAAAATATCCTTGTACCAACTCATTTAGATGATCCCTGAAATAGCGCAAAAAGATTTCGTTATTATCACTAGCTAGTAGCTCCAGGATTTTATTTTCATTTTGCTGTAAATGTTGTAATAAATGACCAAATACTGAGACTGGATAAATACTTTGTTGATACAGCCCATGAGCATGAGGTAAATGATTAATACTATCTTTTATATGTAAAAATAAGTCTTCGCAGAGTGCTTCTAGTAATGCTTCTTTTGTGTCGAAATGAGCATAAAAGGTTGTGCGGCCAATGTCTGCGGCACTAATGATTTCCTGAACGGTGATTTTGTCATACGCCTTATTAGATAATAATTTGTTAAAAGCTATAAATATGGCTTTACGAGTTTTTTTCTGCCTACGATCCATATTAACTCCTGTCATTCTTTTAGTACAGAATAGCGTATATGTTCCGTAATGAACATATGAGATGTTTTATATATTGTATTAAAACCATAGGTTGATACAATTAAAGTGAACAAGGTGTTCGCTATCGTAATTATTGTACTGTAAGTGTAGTCATAATTCAATTCATATTGGTAGTGAAAGTGTGATAAGGGGATTGTTGTATGGTACATCGAATACATGATATATTATCTGGTTTATATATGACGATTTTAGCGGGGCTATTTTTACTGCTTGATGGGATTCCGCATTTGATAGAAGAGTTTTGTGGACAGAGACCATTTCAAAATATATTCCCTTTTGAACCTTCCTGGATTACCGTTATTATTTGTGGTTTTCCTCTTGTATATTTGTCTATACGAAGGATTGTATATAATAAGGGGATTAGTAAAATCTCGTCAGCTTTATTGATTTCTATGGCTATGTTTGCGGCCATTGCTATTGGAGATATATTTGCGGCTGGTGAGGTTGCCTTTATTATGGCTTTAGGCGCTCTCCTTGAAGAAGCAACTACGGAGCGAGCAAAAAAGGGATTAAAAAAGTTAATTTCATTAGCACCTGTTAAGGGTCGTAAAATACAAGATAACAAAGAAATGATGGTTTCTGTAGAGTCTATACAAAGTGGTGATTATTTACGAATCCTTCCGGGCGAAACAATCCCTGTAGATGGACGCATTATTAATGGTGAAACAACGGTAGATCAATCCATTATGACAGGAGAGTCTATACCTGTTGATAAAACAATTGATGATGATGTATTTGGCGGAACGATTAACTGTTTTGGTGCCATAGATATTATAGCTACCAAAGTGGGCGAAGATAGTTCTATTCAAAAAATGATTCAGCTTATTAGAAATGCAGAACAGAAACAGGCTCCTATTCAGCGTATAGCTGATACTGTTGCTAGTCGATTGGTTCCTATTGCATTGTTGATTGCTTGCATAGGCTATCTAGTAACTGGAAATATCATCGTTGGTGTTACTGTGTTGGTAGTATTTTGTCCTTGTGCATTGGTGCTTGCTACACCTACTGCGGTTATGGCCGCTATTGGTCAAGCTACTAAACATGGCGTTATTATTAAATCTGGTGAAATTCTTGAAACTATGGGAAAAGTAGATACCATGGCATTTGATAAAACCGGTACTTTAACACGTGGGCAGTTAGCGGTTCAATCTATTTTAGCCGTTGATACAGATTATAGTGAGACTGATATTCTTCAATTAGCTGCATCGGCAGAGGCTAAGAGTGAGCATCCTATTGGCAAGGCTATCGTTTCTCATGCGATAGAGCAAGATTTAGAAATACTTGACACTACTTCGTTTACGATGTCTGTAGGTAAAGGGATTATAGCTGTAATAAAAGGTCGAGAATTATATTGTGGAAATGAACGATTCCTTGAAGAGCATAATATTATTGTCAGTGAGTCTATTCAACAAGCCATTAATGTATATCGAAGTGAAGGAAAGGTATCTGTCATTATTGCAAATAATGAGTATATTATAGGTATCATTACATTATCTGATACAATGCGAAATGATGCGATAAATATTATATCTGCTATCTCAAGCTTAGATATGACAACAGTATTACTTACTGGTGATAGTAAAGCAGCAGCTACATATATTGGAAAGAAATCTGGCGTTTCCGAAATACATGCGGAGCTTTTACCAGGAGAAAAAGTAAGTATTATCGAATCATTGCAAGGGAAACAGCACAAGGTTTGTATGGTTGGCGACGGAATTAACGATGCTCCGGCTATGAAGACTGCTGATGTGAGTATTGCAATGGGGACTATTGGTAGTGATATTGCCATAGAAACAGCAGACATTGCTTTGATGAGTGATGACCTTAGTAAAATTCCTTATATTAAACGATTATCAGATGCTACGATTAAAACTATAAAATTTAGTATTGCTTTATCAATGGCCATTAATTGTATCGCTATTATTCTCTCATTGCTTGAGGTTTTGACGCCTACTACAGGTGCATTAGTGCATAATGTGGGATCTTGTTTAGTGGTCCTCATCGCTGCCCGTTTGTATGATAGAAAGTTTATTTAAACGCAATAAGAGCCGTCCCCGGTTGTATGGGGGCGGCTCTATTGATTAGGGCTATCATAGATCAAGTCTTGGTATATATATTTATATATATCAAGGGAGGTAGTTATCCTCAAACTTGATTATGATTGTTGTTGTGTTTTGATGGGACTCCACCAATGGCGTCTATAGGCCTTGATGCCTTCCACCACGGTTCTTGTCGCTTTAGCTGCAATATCTTTCGTCGCAGCTGGGATGCCCTCTAGGCGATAGGGAATACCTAACTCCTTATATTTAGCAATACCCATAACGTGATAAGGTAAGCAATCAACGGCTTGTAAATTTTTCAGAGATCCTAGAAAAAAGCCTAGACGATAGTGACGATCGGCATTATCTGTAATCGTAGGGACTACTACGTGACGAACCCAAATCGGAACTTCCACGTCTGCCGTCAATCGAGCAAACCCGAGAATGGGTTCTAACGGTTTACCCGTTAACCATAAATGCTTGGCTGGATCGATTTCCTTAATGTCTAGGATGACGAGACTAGTTATACTGAGTAATTTACGGTATGCCACCTCTTGGTGGGGGTCAAAACAAATTCCACTTGTATCTAAACAGGTATGGACGTTTCTTTCACGGAAATATGTGAAAAGCTCAATAACAAAGTCGATTTGCATAAGAGCTTCCCCACCTGTGACGGTGATACCACCATTAGTATAAAATTGGCGGTTACGTTCGTACTGGTCCCATAATTCCTTTACGGTCATGAATTTAGCATTATCGCTAGTTTCATCCCATGTATCAGGATTATGGCAATAAGCACAGCGCATGGGGCATCCTTGAAGAAATACCACCATGCGCATGCCTGGACCATCAACTGTACCCATCGTTTCAACCGAATGAATACGTCCAGTCATAGGAAACCTCGATTAGATACGTTGATGGAATGTACGGGAAATAACTTCGTCCTGTTGTTGTTTTGTCAATTTGTTGAAGTGCACCGCATAACCGGATACACGAATCGTCAATTGAGGGTACAACTCAGGATGTTTTTGAGCGTCTAACAATGTTTCACGAGTAAACACGTTAACGTTCAAATGATGGCCGCCCTTTTGGGAATAACCATCCAATAACTCTACCAAGTTATCAACTTGTTGGTTGCTCATGGGTATAACCTCCTTTCAACCAAGACTAACACGCGTATCGATGCCGGTGAAAGCAGTTCGATACTGTGGAAGATTTTACTTATCTTCCTCTATAGTAACATTTGGTTCGCTGCATGCGAAGTTTGTATTGCTGTTAGGCAATTGAGAAGGGTCTAACTCAATATCAAAATCGCTGACGGAAACAAATGTTTCACCAGATTTACCTAATGCGTCCGGAATGATAGAGAAGGTATTAGAAATACCATCGGAGCAATCACGCCATGGCATTTTAGCTACGGATGCCAACGAGGATACAGCACCGTGAGAATCACGACCGTGCATTGGGTTCGCGCCAGGAGCGAAAGCTTCGCCAGCTTTACGGCCATCTGGAGTAGAACCTGTAGCAGTACCATATACTACGTTGGAAGTAATTGTTAACAAGCTCATAGTAGGAACGGATTGACGATATGTAGGATGTTTACGAATCTTGTTCATAAATGTGGAAACAACCTTTGCTGCCAAGCTATCTACACGGTCATCATCGTTACCATATTTAGGGAAGTCACCTTCGATTTCGAAATCAACAGCGATGCCATTTTCGTCACGGATAGGTTTTACCTTAGCATATTTAATAGCGGATAAGGAGTCTGCTACTACGGATAAACCAGCGATACCAGTTGCAAACCAACGAGTTACCTTGCGGTCATGCAATGCCATTTCTAGTTTTTCATAAGCATATTTATCGTGCATGTAGTGAATGATGTTCAATGCATTTACATATACGCCTGCCAACCATTCCATCATGTCGTCGAATTTTTCCCATACTTCGTCAAATTCTAAGTATTCGGAAGTGATAGGGCGGTACTTAGGACCAATTTGTTTCTTCAACTTTTCGTCAACGCCACCGTTGATAGCGTAAAGCAAGCATTTAGCCAAGTTGGAACGGGCACCGAAGAATTGCATTTCTTTACCAATACGCATTGGGGATACGCAACATGCGATTGCATAGTCATCACCAGAGTTAGGACGCATCAATTCGTCATTTTCGTATTGAATGGAAGATGTTTCAATGGATAATTTCGCACAGAAACGGCGGAAGCCAATCGGCATGCGAGGGGACCACAATACAGTGAGGTTTGGTTCTGGAGCAGGACCAAGGTTAGTCAATGTATGTAGGTAACGGAAGGACATCTTGGAAACCAATGTACGGCCGTCAGTACCCATACCACCGATGGATTCAGTGGTCCAAACAGGGTCACCTGTGAACAAATTGTTGTATTCATGGATACGTGCGAAGCGAACCATGCGCAATTTCATAATGAAATGGTCTACGAATTCTTGGATTTGTTCCTCTGTGTATGTGCCGTTGCGAAGGTCTCGTTCCGCATAGATATCGAGGAATGTGGAGTTACGACCAATGGACATAGCAGCACCGTTTTGCTCTTTAATAGCACCAAGATAGCCGAAGTAAATCCATTGCATAGCTTCACGAACATCCTTAGCTGGTTTGGAAATATCATAGCCATAGGACGCTGCCATCTCTTTCAATTCTTTCAAAGAGCGGATTTGATCTTGTATTTCCTCACGGTCGCGAATAACATCTTCTAGCATGTCACCCATTGTAATGCTAAATTGTTCTTTTTTATCTTCAATAAGGTAATCAACACCGTAAAGAGCGATACGACGATAGTCACCGATAATACGACCACGGCTATACGCATCTGGCAAACCAGTTACAATGTGAGCTGTACGTGCAGCACGCATTTCTGGAGTATATACATCAAATACGCCATCATTATGAGTTTTGCGATGTTTCTTGAAGAAGTCCTCTGTTTGCGGATCCATTTTGAAGCCGTATTCTTCAATAGCGGATTTTGCTGTGCGCAAGCCACCATATGGGAACATAGCGCGTTTTAAAGGTTTGTCAGTTTGCAAACCAACGATTGTTTCAAGTTCTTTGTCGATATATCCTGGCGCATGGGCAGTAATGTGTGTGGCCACGGAAGTATCAGCATCGAGCATGCCGCCTTTTTCACGTTCTTCTTCATAAAGCTTCATTACTTGTTCCCACAATTTTGTTGTTCGTTCTGTAGGACCAGCAAGGAAGGAATCGTCCCCTTCATAGGGAATATAGTTTCTTTGAATAAAGTCGCGTACATCAACGGCTTTATCCCACACACCTGTGTTAAAATCTTTCCATGCAGTATGTTGCATTTTGCACCTCCATAAAAGGATATAACTATAGATTTCTATGCCTATAGTGTACAATGTTTGTAGCAATTCTACAATGAATAGATGATATAGATTTTCAATACATACTATGCAATTTTGTGAAGTATCTCATAAATTTCCATAAGCTAAATTGTTTAAATACACCAGTATATATAGGCTTATATGGGATTTTGCTTTTTGCAATTTCATTTAATGTATATATAATAATATGAAATTGCATATCAATATTAATAAAGGAAATAAAAATTTTATTAAAGAGGATGAAGGCGGATTATTCAATAGTATGATTGGATAGTTTATATTTGTGTACTGTTCGGAGGCCGTTTATATCTTGTACAGAATCAGCCTGCAAGTCTTTATAAATGCATGTATATTGTAATGCTACGGAACGTTGCCAGCCAGGAAAACAAGCGTTTCTTTTCTTCACTGACACTATATACTATACTCTGAGCAGCTCTTGTTGAAGAGTAACTGATATTGCTTAAAATAGGAGGTCACATTATGGATTTTAATGAAAAATTACGGGAGTATAGAACACAATCTGGATTATCTCAGGGGAAATTAGCAGAAACACTTAATGTGTCGAGACAGGCCATAACAAAGTGGGAATCGGGCAATGGAATGCCGGATATTTCAAATTTAAAGGCCCTTTCAGGTGTATTCAATGTCTCTGTGGATGAATTGCTTTCAGAAGAAGCGGTTAAACCTCGATATCCTTATGAAAGCATCGTAGAATATGATATCGATGAGATAAAACATTTCGATATTAAACTGGGTTCTGTTAATTGCGTAAAAATGAGAGCTGGAGAGGGTGAGAAGATAAAGGTTCAATTGGTCAGTGATACTATTGAAAATTTGACGGAACTGGTGAAAGTAAAAATCGATGATATCAAAAGGCGTATCGATGTGGATGTAAATTGTTCCAAATCCTTATCTGAAGAGCTTGTAAAAGAACATTTGTGGATTTTTATAAATTTGCCTGAAAAATATATGGGAGATACGGAGCTAGCGACCCATTGTGAAAAACTAGAGCTATTTGATATTATTAGTGAAAAGTTTGAGCTAGACGGAGCGGTTAAAGAAATTTATATTGCCGGCGGTAACAGTCATATAGAGCTGGATAACAACTCTCCAATGGAGATATATGTAGCGGATTATACGGGGCGAATTGATGTGAATCAGATATCGGCGAAATCTCGGCTGCATGTCCCTCACGAGTATGCTTTCAAAGCGGTGAAAAAAGGTATTCGTACTAAATTGCTCTTTGAAGATCGTGGACATCTTGTAGACGATTTTTCTGTGTCTGAATCAGAAAATCAAATTGAAATTAATGGAATCAATAGTGAACTTACAATAGTCAAGTTAAGTGAATAGTTGTATTAAATACATAGACATATCTGCTACATAGTTTTCATAAAGCGTTATTACTTTTTCTAACGACTTTGTTACACATTTTGTAGGTCCCATAAGGAACAAAGCATCCCCTTCATAGGAATAAAAAATATGATTTAATTTATTGTAGTGTTAGGGGTATATTATGGTACTATTGAGATAGTGTTATTAAGCTATAAAACATGTAGATAACATGATCTTGGTAGAATGAATCAAGATAGAAATAATTTGGATAGAATATACGTTAATCAAAGTGGATTATAAGATTGTATAGGCGAATGCTATTGAAAGGTGGATGTTAATGACAAATCGAAAGAAAGCACTTTTAGGTGCTTCTGCTACTATTGCGGTGTGGGCTACTGCATTTCCTTTCAGTAAAATAGCATTACAGTCAGTAGATTCATTGACATTGTCTGTGGCAAGGGTCATGGGTGGCGCTTTACTTATGCTGGTAATCGGTGTTGTAAAAGGGCTACATATACCGACAACATGGCGTGAGTGGGGACTATATATTCTGTTAGGTGCTACAGGGAATTTTCTTTACCAAGTTGTATTTAATGAAGGCTTGCGCACAATTCCAGCGGCCACATCCAGTATTATTATGGCCTTGACTCCGATGACGACAGCACTGATGGCCACGATTATTTATAAGGATACAATACGACCTATAGGATGGCTATTTACCATAACTGCATTTATAGGTGTAGCCATAATTATTCTATGGAATTCCGCCCTTACTATTCCTGTAGGAGCCTTGTGGACTTTGTTAGGGATGATACTCTTTGCAGTGTATAATATTCTAAATCGTGGACTTAGTTTAAAGGGACATAAGCCTATCACTATCGCCATGTGGTCTATGTTTACGGGGGCTATTATGGCATTGCCCTTTGCGGAACATGCTATTGAATTGATTGTGGTGGCACCGATTAGTGCAAAATTTGCTATGGCCTATTTAGCATTCCTATCTAGTGCGTTAGGCTTTGTATTCTGGAGCTATGCCTTGGAACATGCTGAAAAGGTTTCTGATGTAACTAATTTTATGTATATCTCGCCTATAGTGGCAGCTATTGTAGCAGCCTTCTTATTGGGGGAAATACCTAATATGGGTCTCTATATAGGGGCGCCTGTCATTTTAGGATCCCTATATCTCTTTAATCGATATAGATAAGTTATTTGTTAGTGTCTGAATCGGTTCAGATTGATGTAAAAATATAAAATTAGATAAATAGGGATGTAAACCCTTATAAGATAAGAGTTATATAATAAAAGAACCTCAACCTTTTAACTGGTGAGGTTCTTTTTTGGTTTGACAGTCCTTATAAATTGTAGTAATCTAAGTACATAATTAAATCATACCTTATAAATATGTTTTAAATTTAAGTTTAATTCCTACTAAATTGCAGGAAAAGAGGCGGTACAGTGATTGCTATACGAAATGTAACGAAAGAGTTTGATGTTAATAAGCAAAAGGTTACTGCATTATCTGATGTAAACTTTACCATAGAAAGAGGCGACATATTTGGTATTATTGGCTTTAGTGGAGCCGGTAAATCTACACTGTTACGCATGATTAATGCTTTAGAGGTACCTACCTCTGGTCATGTTGAAATAGATGGTGTGAATATCAATGGTTTAAGTTTTAACGAGCTCAGAAAGGTTCGTAAGCGCATCGGCATGGTGTTTCAACAGTTCAATTTATTGAATGCTAAATCTGTGTATGATAATGTGGCGATTCCATTAATTCTAAATAAAGTTTCTAAATCAGAGATTGATAACAAGGTTAAAACCTTGTTAGACTTTGTTGATTTAGGTGATAAGGCAAATGCCTATCCAGGAGAATTATCTGGTGGTCAAAAGCAGCGCGTTGGTATTGCTCGTGCGTTGGCTACAGATCCATCAATTCTGCTTTGCGATGAAGCAACAAGTGCTCTTGATCCAGATACAACAGAGTCTATTCTTCAATTATTAGAACGCGTTAATCGTGAACTAGGGGTAACAGTCGTTATCGTAACTCATGAGATAGATGTAATCCAAAAGATATGTAATCGCGTTGTAGTTATGGAACATGGGAAGCTTATCGAGAGAGGTTCTGTACTTGAGGTGTTTAGTAAACCTAAGCATGAAACAACAAAACGATTTGTTAGGACTGTTATTCCTGATGAAATCCCATCTACAGTGAAACATACCTTGGCTTGTGATAAAAGGCCTTACACAATACTTAAAATGCACTTCTTAGGAAATAATACAACTGATAATGTGCTATATCATATTAATAAAACTTTTGATTTAGAAACGAGTGTGTTGTTTGCTACGGTAACAGAGTTAGAGCATACGGTACTTGGTATTTTCATTGTTCAGTTTATTGGTGATGATTTGGAAGTGGGCAAGGTAAAAGAGTATCTTGTGACACAAGGCATCGAATGGCAGGAGGTGACACTATAATGGACTTCTTTATGCAAGAACTTGGAGTTCCAGGTTCACAGTTAGTACTAGCTGCAGAACAGACATTATATATGGTGTTCCTGTCTTTATTCATTGGTACCGTACTAGGTCTAATTATCGCAGTTACACTAGTGGTGACAAATCCTAATGGCATCATTAAAAATAGTGTGGTCTATACTATAACAAATACAATTGTTAATATCGTGCGTTCTGTACCATTTATCATTTTGATGGTGTTTATCTTGCCATTAACAAAGATGATTGTTGGTACTCGTGTTGGTACAACAGCGGCCATCGTACCGCTTGTTATATTCATTGCGCCTTATCTTGCTCGACTCTTTGAAAACTCTATTTTAGAGGTCAATAAAGGCATTATTGAGGCTGCACAGTCGATGGGGGCCTCTCATTTTGAGGTGATTTGGCATTTCCTTTTACCAGAGGCAAAGGGTTCGCTTATTCTATCTATTACAACAGGTACCATAGGTCTTATCGGTGCTACTGCTATGGCGGGTGCTATTGGTGCAGGTGGTGTAGGTGATTTGGCCCTTACCTATGGTTATGAACGGTTGAACTTCCCATTGATGCTATTTACCGTTGTTATTTTAATTATTTTTGTTCAAATTATTCAAACAATAGGTAACTACTTTGCACGTCGTGCGCGTCGTTCCTAATTTGATGAAATAGATTTTAGTTATATGGATTGTGAAAGTATAGGAGAATGTACTATGAAATTTAAAAAATTCCTTGCCCTTGGTATGGCATTAGTATTTAGCGTAGCTTTTATCGCAGGTTGTGGTTCTAATAATAGTGATAATGGTGCTAAAAAAGAATTAACCTATAGTAAATCTCAAGGCCCTTATTCTGAATTGTTTGAAAAAGGTGTAAAACCAATTTTAGAAAAACAAGGCTATACCTTCAAAGGTGTAGATATGTCTGACTTGGTACAAGCAGACCAAGTATTGAGTGATGGTGAAGTGGATTTTAATGTTGAACAACATACAGCATACATGAAAAACTTCAACGAAAAACAAAATGGTCATCTTGTAGCATTGACTCCAATTCCAACAGTGCCAGCTGGTATCTTTAGTGGTTCTAAGACATCTTTAGATCAAGTAGCTGATGGCGATACTATTGCAGTTCCTAATGATGCATCTAACATGGCTCGTGCCTATGCGTTGTTGCAAAAAATCGGTTGGATTAAACTTGATCCTAATAAAGACTTAGCGACAGTCACACAAGCAGATATTATTGAAAATCCTAAACATCTTAAATTTACAGAAATGAAGTCCCTTACAATTCCTTCTGTACGTACTGATTTTGATTATATTGTTATTACAGGAGCTATCATTTATAATGCAAAAATTGACCCTAAATCTGCATTGGCAAATGAGGATGTATTGCCACAATGGTTATTACAACTTGTAGTTAACGAGAAAAACAAAGAGGCTCAATGGGCAAAAGATATTGTAGCAGCTTATCATTCTCAAGAATTTAAGGACTACATGGAAAAAAATAATAACGGTTTATGGTTTGTACCAAAAGG
The DNA here is from genome assembly GCF_042850485.1 of Veillonella parvula. Taxonomy (GTDB): domain Bacteria; phylum Bacillota; class Negativicutes; order Veillonellales; family Veillonellaceae; genus Veillonella; species Veillonella parvula_Q. Next base: position 340,751 of record NZ_AP031417.1, read on the forward strand.
TGAATAATTGATAGAAAAACGTACTATACATGTGCACAAATAAAATAACCGCTGATAAGTTACTACTTGTCAGCGGTTATTTTGCCGTTTACAGAATAATCTCAGGAGATTTCCATGTGTAAGATTGATAAAATTATTATTCTATACTGTCATTCCTACAGCATAGTTTTCATATAGTTTTTTATAGTATCCGTTAAGTGCCATGAGTTCATCATGTGTCCCTTGTTCTACAATGGTACCGTTTTCTACCACTAGTAGGAAGTCCGCATTTTTTATTGTAGACAAGCGATGGGCGATAACGATACTAGTTCGACCTTTGAGAAGAGTGTTCATCGCTTTTTGAACCTCTACTTCGGTGCGGGTATCTACGTTAGCCGTTGCTTCGTCAAGGATGAGAATGCTAGGATCGGCTAAGAAAGCCCGAGCGATGGTAATTAATTGGCGTTGACCTTGGGAGAGATCATCACCACCTCGGTTGAGCATCGTATCATATCCATTGGGTAATGTACGGATAAAGTGATCTGCCATGGCAAGCTTTGCGACATACTCAATTTCTTCACGTGTAGCATTTGGTTTGCTGTAGCCAATGTTATCGGCGATAGTACCCGTGAAAATCCAAGCGTCTTGCAATACCATTCCTACCGTATTATGTAAGCTTTCACGAGACAAATCCCGAATATCTACACCGTCAATAGTGATACGACCATTTTTAATGTCATAGAAGCGCATGATGAGATTCACTAATGTAGATTTGCCAGCTCCGGTAGGGCCTACGATGGCTACCATAGAGCCAGCTGGAATGTGAATATTAATATCCTTCATAAACACATTGGACGGTGTATAACCAAAATCAACATGCTCAAAATCAATTGTCCCCGTATGAGCTTGATTACTTGGTTGATTGGCCGTCATAGATGTGTTAGTACTAATAGCGTCTCTATCAGTTTTTGATGAGCTATTGGATAATGTCAATTTTCCATCATCAATTTCAGATGGGGCATCAATTACCTCGTAAATACGGCCTAAGGCTGCAGCGGTTTCTTGGAATTTTGTCATAATATAGGAACTACGAGATAGGGGGTCGGATACCTGACCTACATAGAGGAAGAATGCCTGAATATCCCCAATGGAAATGGACCCACGTAATACCATAAGACCGCCTTGAATAGCGACGAGGCAATAGGTAAATTGATTTAAAAATTTTACGAGAGGCTCTACAAGCTGACTGGTGAAAGCAGCACTTCGCATACTTTTAAATAGATTGTCATTCAGTATATTTACTTGGCGAGTTGTAGTCTCTTCTAGACCAAAGGTTTGAATAATTGGCTTGCCTACAACGATTTCTTCTATGCCACTGTTGAAAGCGCCTAATGCATTCTGATTTCTAAGATACACGCGGCGGGCTCGTTTAGATAGCCACGTTAAGCATACGATACCAATCAGTATGATGACGATGATGGATGTTCCCAAAATCGGACTGATCCAGAGCATCATTGCAGTGGCGCCGATGATTCCGATAATGGCGGACACGAGACCGGGCACACCTTCACCTATCGTTTCAGCAACGGCATCCAAATCAGAGGTTAGACGGCTTAGAAGATCACCACGTTGGTGATCGTGAAAGTATTCGATAGGCAATGAGTATAAGTGAGTACTCATGCGTGTACGCAAGGCGAGCACTGTTTTTGATCCAATAGAGGCCATCATGTATTCGCCGAAGTATGTGAATAAAGCATGACCTCCATAGATGGCAATAAGCCAGAGGATGATTGTATCAATAGAGGCGAATATGGTATTAATGTCTTGGTTTGTTTGTAATCCGCTAATAATAGCATCTACGACCTTGCCAAGTAATACTGGAGCTGATACCTCAAACATAGCTGCTGTGATAAGGGCTAAGATGAGTAGTGCTAGCCAACCCCATTGGCTTTTAGAATCGATCAGGAAACGACGTAATGGGTTCATGCTGTCACCTCCTGAGATGCTAAAATTTGTTTATATACGGTAGAGTTTTCAGCTAACTCATCATGAGTGCCATACCCTGCCACTTGACCTCTGTTGATGATTAAGATGTGGTCTGCCTTTTTTGCAGCACTTACCTTTTGCTCTACAGAGATGAGAGCGGGGCGATTGTCCTTTTGCAATTCCTCATGTAATACGGTGCGAACGGCACGCTCTGTGGTGCCGTCGAGAGCAGAGAAACTATCATCGAATATAAATAAATCTGGTTTGCGCACGAGCGCTCTAGCCATGGCAAGACGTTGGCGTTGACCTCCAGATAGATTAGTGCCACCTTGGGAGATGATATATTGGTAAGCACCTTCAAGGCGACTAATAAATTCATCCGCCTTAGATAATCGGCATGCATTTTCTATATCTTGAACTGAAATATCTTGGCTTGGTGCAGCACCGTAACGGATGTTCATTTCTACAGTCCCTGTAAATAAGTAGGCTTTTTGTGGGACATAACCGATGCGTGAGCGTAAGTCATCTACATTCCATTCATAGATGGATTTGCCTTTGAAGAGAATGTCTCCAGACTCAATGGAGAATAGGCGAGGGATTAGGTTTGTAATCGTACTTTTACCAGAACCAATATCACCCATAATAGCCAATGTTTCACCGTGATGAACGGTAAAGGAAATATTTTCTAAAGCCGGCGATTCTGCATTATCGTAACGGAACGTAACATTGCGAAATTCCAGAAGTGGAGTATCATCGTTTGCCGATGCCGATGCCGATGCCGATGCCGATGCCGATGCCGATGCCGATGCCGATGCCGATGCCGATGCTGATGCCAAATCTATAAAATTTTTACTATCTTTTTGGTTAACTATATAATAGGTGTCTAAATTTGTATTTTTATTATATGGTTCAGGGAATGTATCAGAGTTTTCGTGTTCCAATAATTCTCGAATACGGGTGTAACATACGATAGCTTCGGGTATATCTATGATGACGAAAATAGCCATGAGCATACTTAAGAGGATAAGGTTAGCGTATTCAATAACGGCCATAATGTCACCTATTTGTAGGGATCCTATGCTTACGTTATAGCCTCCGAGCCAAAGGATAGCAACGGTACTCATGTTAAAGAGAATTAATATAGTCGGTAAACCAATAGCAAAGGTTTGGCGTAATCTTTTATTTAGTTGAGCTGTTTCTGTAAAAATTTCTATTTCTTTAGTATTTTCGTAATATCTTCTATTGAAAGCTCGTATAACAGGCATGCCCACAATATGATCACGTACCATATCGGTAATAGTATCTAGTTTTAGTTGTAACGCTTTAATAATAGGTAAGGCGCGACTTTCAATAAAGATTATGGTCAGTATCATGAATGCCATAACAGCGAGGATGACGAGACCTAGTTGCCAGCTCTTATAGAAGGTTAGTCCTAGACCAATACATATCATGAGAGGCATAGGGAGAATCATATTTAAACCTTCTCCTAGAACTGATTGAATTTTCTCAACGTCTCGGCTGGTCCGCATGAGTATGGTGCCTGTACCAAAGTGTGTAAAGTCGCGTAGTGAAAAGGCTTGTATAGCTTTCACCAAATTGTCGCGCAATACCTTGCCTATAGAGGCTGAAATATGAGCGCTCATAGCAACACCTAGGATGGCAGACGATACTGTTAATAGTGCAACGATAAGCATCGTTGCACTAGAGTTAGTAATCATCTCTAAATCACCATGGAGGACACCGTCATTGATGATGGTAGCTGTTAAGGTTGGTATATATAAAGTGCCTGCTACATTGAGTAACGAAAGAAGTGACACAATGATAATAGAGAACCATAAAGGTTTTATATAACTAGAAATTAACTTCATTTCAATCCTTTCGACATATCTTTCGATATATTAGTGATTTTCGATGTTTATATTATATTGTATAAAACCAAAAATATCTAGTAAAAACTATTACTAAAAGTTTAGTATCAATCAATAAGTATTATGACGAATATTATATTTTTACTAAAAATATTCTGCTATACTGTATTAGCAATTTTGCAGTTTTATTTTTAGTAAGGAGTGTTCCTAATGAAGTCGAATTGGAAATTATTCGCACCGCTTGTAGTAGCTATTCTTGTATGGCTCATCGGTGCGCCTGAAGGCCTTAGTCCAAATTCTTGGATTTATGTAAGTATTTTTGCAGGCCTCGTGGTGGGGTTGATTTTAGAACCAATCCCACCTGCTTTTATCGGTATCATTGCTGTTACCGTATCTATGTTATTTAAGGTTGGTCCAGCACCTATTGTAGACAAAGCAACTGGTGTAGCAAAGGCTATTACGGATGCTCAAGCTATCAGCTGGGGGCTTAGCGGTTTCTCTAATGCCATCGTGTGGTTGATATTCGCAGCATTTATGATCGGTATCGGTTATGAAAATTCTGGCCTTGGCCGACGTATTGCATTGTTCCTCGTAGCCAAGCTTGGAAAGTCCTCTTTAGGCCTTGGTTATGCCATTGCTATTACTGACCTTGTGTTGGCTCCATTTATTCCAAGTAATGCGGCTCGTTCTGGTGGTACGATTTATCCAATCGTATCCAGTATTTGTCCGATGTTCGATTCTTATCCAGATAAGAATCCTCGTAAAATTGGTTCTTATTTAAATTGGGTAGCATTGGCAACAACTTGTGTATCTAGTTCTATTTTCTTGACTGGTGCGGCGCCAAATCCATTGGCTCTTGAATTGTCTGCTAAGTCGGGTATCGTAGCTGCCAACTGGGGTACATGGTTCTTAGCATTCTTGCCAGTAGGTATTATTCTATTTATCATTACACCATTGTTGACGTATGTATTCTGCAAACCGGAGGTAAAAGGTTCCCCTGAAATTGCAGCATGGGCAAAGGATGAATATAAGAAATTAGGCTCCATGACACGCAGTGAAATCTTCATGGCCTTGATTTCTGTGTTAGCTCTTGTATTGTGGATTGGTGCTTCTACATTTAAAATCAACCCAACTACAACGGCTTTAATTGTTATTATCTTGATGATTTTTACTAAGATTATGACTTGGCAAGATTTCCTTGCTAACAAACCAGCATGGAATGTTTTGACTTGGTTTGCCACACTTGTGCCTATGGCTTCGGGGCTTAAAAATGTAGGATTCTTGGAATGGCTTGCTAAATCTGCAGGTGGTTCTTTAGTTTCTTTAGATCCAACAATGGCTGTTCTTGGCTTGTTATTAGCATTTTGCTTACTTCGTTACTTCTTTGCTTCTGGCACTGCTTATGTAACAGCTATGGTAGGTTTGTTTGCTACTCTAATTCTTCAGATTCCTGGTGTTGATCCAGCTCAAGTTATGTTGATTCTTTTAGTACCAATGGGGATTATGGGGATTCTTACCCCTTATGGTACTGGTCATAGCCCAATTTGGTTTGCTAGTGGCTATAATAAAGGTCCTGAATTTTGGAAACTAGGTGCTATCTTTGGGATTATCTACCTTGCTATATTCATTGTGGTGGGTATTCCATGGATTCAGTTCGTAATGCCACTTTTAGGATAGGCTTTCCGCCGCCATATGTCTCTCTGCGCTCCATTCGCTGCAAGTCGCTGGACAGACATATGGCGGCTTCTTCTATCTTAAAATAACAATACTCACTTTAGGAAAAGTAAGTCGAGCTTACAGAATACTACGAGTAGCTTTCTTTATATCCGAAAATGGAAAAACTCGATAGAGCTCGACAAATCTAAGAAAATAAATATAATATTGATGTGATAGTAAATATCTTTTTTGGGGTTTCTGATGGAGCTGGTTTATTATTATGTCTGCTACAGAGCGTGTTGTACAGTCGATTTTATATGAGTTAGGCTGTGTTATGATTGGCTGGTCGGTGATGCAGTTTGTTCCTCATGAGGGTCAGCCTCTTGCTTTGATGGTTATTTTTTCCTTACTGGCTATGGTTTGGAATTTTGTGTTTAACTGGATATTTGATAAACTAGTACCAGGTGATCGATTAGCACGAGGTCCTGTAATCCGTACAGTTCATGCGGTGTTGTTTGAAGGTTTGTTTATGCTTGCTACAGTACCGATTATTATGTACATGATGCATATGAGCTTTTGGATGGCCTTTGTTACAGATATAACGATGACATTAGTCATATTAGGTTATACGTATGTTTATAATTGGGTGTATGATCGGGCACGTTTATTATTTGTAGAAGCTTAGTTTTAATATATGAGGTAAGTACCTCTTGAAAAATCTATATCGTATAGTAGGAGGTTCTTATGTCTACAAAATCTATTACAGGTACAGGTCTCTTGTTGGCCGTTGCCTTATTGGCGCAAAGCTTGCGCCTCATGTTTCCATTTATTCCAAACCAGGTGAGTATGTTCCTCATCGGTTCCATTACATCTGCTACATTTGTGCTTGCAACGTGGCGCTATGGTTGGAAGAATGGTCTCGTCATCGCTTGGATTGCTCCGGTAGTGGCGCATTTACAAGGTATGTTACCGCTACCACCGTTCATTTTGATTACGGCTCTTGGTACGACTGCGTATGTATTCGTAGCTCATTGGTTACAACATAAACCAAAGGCATTGCTTATCATTGTGGCGGCTTTGGTAAAAGCTGGTGTACTTTTTGGAGGGTATTCCTTGTTCTTCTCCTTGTTCCAATTTCCACCAAAGATTGTAAATACCATGCTTTTCGTATCTAGTTGGCCGCAATTGGTAACTTCGTCATTAGGTATAATTTTGGCATTACTTATTACAAAACGCACTAAATATTAGGTGAACTTAACTTATAGTTATGACAACCCATTCAAAATATATATGACCTTTTAAGGGCACTCAAGACCTATGAGTGCCCATTTTTGTTGACCGTAATCATTGTCTACTTTTATAATTAATATATTGTATACAAATATGAGGAGTTGATAGGAATGAAATTTAATACAAAATGTGTTCACGGCAGTGGCAAACCAGATAGCACTGGAGCAATTTCCCCTGCAATCTATATGTCTAGTACATTTTCCCATCCAAAGTTGGGGGATACAACAGGTTATCAATATTCGCGCGAGTCTAATCCAACGCGCGACCGTTTGGAACAATTGATAGCTGGCCTTGAAGAAGGTACAGATGCATTGGCATTTTCCTCCGGTATGGCAGCTGTGGACGCAGTATTCCATCTATTCTCCCCTGGGGATCATATCATCTTGGGTGATGATTTGTATGGTGGCTCTATCCGCATGTTCACGAATATTTACGAGCAAAATGGTATCGAGTTTACGTATGTAGGCACTTCTGATCTTGATGCGGTGAAAGCAGCTTTTAAACCGAATACAAAGGCTGTATATATTGAAACACCAACAAATCCTATGATGGAGATAACCGATATTCGTGCACTTTGTGCATTGGCTCACGAACGCAATGCGCTAGTAATCATCGACAATACCTTCTTGAGCCCATACTTCCAAAAACCATTGACCTTGGGTGCCGATATTGTTGTTCATAGTGGTACAAAATTCATCGGTGGTCATCACGATGTAATTTCTGGTTTTACTATTGTAAAAGACGAAGAAATCGCTGCAAAATTGCGTTTAACATATAAAACCGTAGGTGCATGTTTATCTGCTATGGATAGCTGGCTCGTTATTCGCGGTGTAAAAACATTGGCTCTACGCATGGAGCAACATCAAAAGAATGCCATTGCTCTTGCTGAATGGCTAAAAAAACAACCAAAAGTAACTAAAGTTTTGTTCCCAGGCCTTCCAGAACATCCTGGTTATGAAATCAATAAAGCTCAAACAACAGGCTTTGGAGGCATGCTATCCTTTGAAGTAGACAGCGAAGAAACGGCTAAACAAGTATTAGAAGGTATTAAGCTTATTCAATTCGCTGAAAGTCTTGGTGGTACAGAATCCTTGTTGACATATCCTGTAACGCAAACACATCCAGATTTAAAACCGGAAGATGCTGAACGTAAAGGTATTACACGTCGTTTGTTGCGTTTATCTGTAGGGATTGAAGATACAGAAGACTTGATTGCAGATTTGGAACAAGCTTTTAATAAATAAAGGAGTTCCTATGGGACAATATAATTTTGATCAAATTTTAGATAGAACGCACACGAAATCTTTAAAATATGATTTTGCTGTTAAGTGCGGTAAACCAGCTGATGTGTTGCCATTCTGGGTAGCGGATATGGATTTTGAAATTCCCCCTGAATTGAAGCAAATTTTATTGGACCGCGTAAACCATGGTGTGTTTGGTTATACCGAGTCTGATGATGAGTATTTCGATGTGTTGAAAAATTGGTTCGCCACACGTTTCAATTGGACTCCAGAACAAAAATGGCTCGTTAAAACGCCAGGTATAGTATTTGCCTTGGCGATGGCTGTTCGAGCTTTCACCAAGGAGGGTGAGGGCGTGCTCATCAACCAACCGGTGTACTACCCATTTAGTATGGTTATTGACGATAACAATCGCCGTCTTATCAATGTGCCACTCATCAAAGGCGAAGAGAGATATACTATCGATTTTGAAGGCATTGAGCGAGCTATCGTTGAGGAAAATGTTACATTATTCCTCTTGTGTAACCCCCATAATCCGGTAGGACGCGTATGGACTGAGGACGAGTTGAAACGCCTCGGTGATATTTGTATTAAACATAATGTGCTCATTGTAAGCGATGAAATCCATGCAGATTTTGTATGGAAAGGTCATACGCATAAGGTCTTTGCCGCTCTTGGTGAAAGCTATGCAGAACACTGTATTGTATGTACAGCACCTAGTAAGACCTTCAACATTGCAGGCTTACAAGTAAGTAATATTTTCATTCCTAATGATTCCTTACGCCGCCGTTTTATCAAAGAAATCGACCGTGCTGGTTATAGCCAATTGAACACGATGGGGATTGTGGGCTGTGAAGGGGCCTACAAAGTAGGGGCTCCTTGGCTTGATGAATTGAAAGAATATATTCAAGATAATATTCAATTTACCATCGACTATGTAGCAAAATATATGCCAAAGATTCATGTATATCGTCCTGAAGGGACATATCTCATGTGGCTAGATTGCTCTCAATTGCCACTTAGCCCTAAAGAGCGAGACGAATGGATCATCAATGATGCCAAGCTATGGCTCGATACGGGATCTATGTTTGGCGTCGATGGGGAGGATTTTGAACGCATTAATGTTGCTTGTCCTCGTAAAATTTTAAAAGAAGGGCTCGAAGCTTGGCGTTGTGCCTATGAGGCGAGAGGTTTTTAACTAGCTTAGTTAAATTATTTAGATTAGGTTATCAAATTGTTTAGTGTGTAGAGGTGATATTATGCCTATTAAAGTAATAAAAAATTTACCGGCCATTACGAAATTAGCTCAAGAGAATATTTTCGTTATGGATACTGAACGGGCGGAGAATCAACAGATCCGACCTTTGCAAATTTTGCTAGTCAATTTGATGCCTACTAAAGAAGTGACGGAGACGCAAATTTTGCGTGCTCTCAGTAATAGCCCATTGCAAGTTAATTTAACATTGTTGCATACCGCATCTCGTAAGGCTAAAAATACAGATGAACAATATTTAGAAACCTTTTACCGCACCTTTGATGAAGTAAAAGACCAGTTCTTTGATGGTATGATTATTACCGGTGCTCCTGTAGAGTTAATGCCTTTTGAAGAGGTAGACTATTGGTCTGAACTCGTAGAAATCATGAACTGGGGCGAAGAACATGTATATTCGACCTTCTATATATGTTGGGGGGCTCAAGCTGGTTTATATCATCACTTTGGTATTAACAAATCTATTATGGATGAGAAATTATTTGGTGTTTATGAACACGATATTTATAATGATCGACCAGTGCTCATGCGTGGATTCGATGAAAAGTTTTGGATGCCACACTCTCGTCACACCACAGTTTCGTTGCAACAAATTAAGGAAAATCGTGACTTGGAACTTTTGGCTGGGTCTGAACCAACAGGTGCTGCTATCGTTCGTAGCTTAGATAATAAACATATCTTTGTATTTGGTCATGCTGAATACGATTGGGACACACTTAACCGTGAGTACGTGCGGGATATCAAAAAAGGTATGGATATTGCGGTTCCTGAAAACTACTTCCCAGATAATAATCCGAAACAACGTCCCATCGTGCGCTGGCGCTCTGTAAGTACACTTTTATTTACAAACTGGTTAAACTACTATGTATACCAAGAAACACCGTACATCATTGAACAAATCCAAAAAATGAAATTTGAACGGGATAAAAATTTAGGCGCTTACATCTAAATGTAAGTACTTATTTCTAATCTATTGATAGTACTATGTACCCCTAATTACTTCTAACATCTCTTAAGGGAGCTAGTTCTTTGGAAGTAATTAGGGGATTTTATTTCTCATAAATGACTTAGTTCGCTTTAGTGGTTTTGGTAAAAGCTTTTATCCTCCTTTGTCCACCATAGTTTAAAGTTATGGAGAAAAGAATATAAAAAATAGTAGACATAACTTTTAAAGCATAGTAATATACTAGGCATAAAGAACGAACTTAAAATATAGTTAATATAAAGGAGTTATTATAATGAGTAAACAATACAGATTTGAAACATTACAATTACATGCTGGTCATACGGTGGATCCAACAGGTTCTCGTGCAGTACCGATTTATCAAACTACATCTTTCGTATTTAAAGATGCTGAGGAAGCCGCAGGTCGTTTTGCATTGACTAATCCTGGTGGTATTTACTCTCGCCTTGGTAATCCTACTACAGATGTATTGGATGCTCGTGTTGCACAACTTGAAGGCGGTGCTGCTGGTATTGCAGTAGCATCTGGTTCTGCAGCGGTTACGTACTCTATTTTAAATGTAGCAGATGCTGGTGATAATATTGTTGCTGCATCCACATTGTATGGTGGTACTTATAATTTGTTTACTGCTACATTGCCTCGCTTGGGGATTCAAACTAAATTCGTAAATCCGGATCATTTGGAAGAATTTGAAGCAGCTATCGATGAAAAGACTAAAGCCGTTTATATCGAATCTATTGGTAACCCTGGTATTAATCTTATCGATGTACAAGCTATAGCTGATATTGCACATAAGCACAATATCATCTTGATCGTAGATAACACATTTGCATCTCCATACTTATTCCGTCCATTAGAACATGGTGCTGACGTAGTTGTACACTCTGCTACTAAATACCTTGGTGGTCACGGTACAACATTGGCTGGCGTAGTAGTAGAATCTGGTAAATTCGACTATAAAGGTTCTGGTAAATACCCTGGCTTCTCCGAAGGTGACGAACACTACAATGGATTAGTATTTGGTGATTTGCCAATCCCATTCACTGTAAAAATTCGTGCTCAATTACTTCGTGATACTGGTGCATGCATTACTCCACTTGCAGCATGGCAAATCTTGCAAGGTATTGAAACATTGTCCTTGCGCGTAGAACGTCACGTAGAAAATGCTCGTAAAGTAGTAGATTTCTTGAGCAAACATCCTAAGGTAGCATGGGTAAGCTATCCAGAATTAGAAGACAGCAAATACAAAGCATTAGCTGATAAATACTTCCCTAAAGGTGTTGGTGCAGTATTCACATTCGGTGTAAAAGGTGGTAAAGAAGCCGGTATTAAGCTAGTTGATTCTTTGGAAATCTTCTCCAATCTTGCCAACGTAGCAGATGCTAAATCTCTTGTTATCCATCCTGCATCCACAACACATGCACAACTTAACGAAGAACAACAAAAATCTGCTGGCGTAACACCAGATATGATCCGTGTATCCATCGGCCTTGAAAATATCGATGATATCATCGAAGACTTGGCACAAGCTTTAGATAAAGCATAATTTTCGTACCTCTTGTTTGGAAAACTATAGATCAAACCTTCAAAACTTACAAATGATATCCTTAAGCTGAACTTTGCTTAAGAAATAGAACACATAACTATCAAACCTATAAAACTTATGCAAAAGGCCTCCCACTGGGAGGCTTTTTTGTTATTAGTGTGTTGTTGTCTTTATAAGAATGAAATGTTGTGTAGGTGTAATACAACCTTGATAGAATGGGCATAAAAAGACCTTGGATTTAATGATCCAAGGTCTTTAAGGGAGTATAGTGTGTGTAACGTTTGGTCTGTGGTGTGTGCACAGACCGTTTTCCTATTGTGTGAGATAGGATGTTAGGGAGCCCGTGGTTAGTGTTACGGGCTCTCTGAGAGTGTGTTAGAGAGTGTATCCAAAGAATACAGTGTGTATAGTATGTGTGTTATATGTGTAGTGTGTCATCTAAGTGGGTTAGGATAGGGTTTCACTTGATGAAATGAAAATCTTAGTATTTTGTGTTTTTAACTTTAGCGCTAATAACTTTGCCGGATGTAGCGTCTACTTTAACTTCAGCATTTTTACCGCCGCCAGTTGTCATATCAAATTCATATACAACTCTGCCGTTTTCACGTTCAACAGTCCAATCCATAGTTTGGAAATCAGAACCAACTTTTTCCATAGCTTTTGTTTCAGCTACTTCAGGAATGATGATGTTTTGAACGTTAATTGTTTTAGAAGCTTTGGAGTAACCTTTTACTTCTTTACCAACGATTTGACCAGATGCTTCGTCTACTTTAAGCTCTACTTCACGGTTGCCATAATAACCTTCTACTTCATAGTAAGGATTATGTTTTGCATCATAGGAAATAGATTTTACAGTAGCGCCAGGGAATTGTTGTTGGAATACTGTAACAGCGCCCATATAGTCAACAGAATAGTTAGCTTGTGCGGATGGAGCAACGCTACCAACACCATTCCAGTTGCTATGGTTGTTGTAACCATGGTTGCTAGCTGCACCAACTACACCTGCTAATAATACTGTACTAACGCCAAATGCACATAGTACTTTGGATACTTTCTTAACATTTTTCATAAGCAATGCCTCCTGATACCAAATTATAATTTTCGTTTAGTTACGATTTTGTGAAAGTAGATTTTACTCAATCTACTTATGTATAATTTAATATTATTGTATGAAAATAAGGTGAAATTAGATGATTTTTGTATGAAGATGAGTATATCTTTTAGTTATTATGAACTATTGATAATAACTATTAGCTATAGTCAAAATTAAAAAGTACTAAAAACATAGTATATATAGTATTAGACTATATAGTAAACTAAAAGTCAACCATTATAGTTGACAATTAAAAATACAAGTGCTTTAATTTAGATAGTTAGTAGTTTGTTTCCGTGTTATCTTGGACTTTTATTCTCCATTGATAGCACAAATTCCTGCTTAGGTCTGTTATGAATGGAGGTATACCATGAGCTCTACTGTATCAAAACAAACTCGCATTACCACCCGTCAGTTAACGATGACAGCACTCTTTGTGGCGCTAATCGCGGTTGGTGCTTTCATACGGGTCCCATTACCGAATTGTCCGTTTACATTGCAAATCTTATTTACTACATTAGCGGGCATTGTTTTAGGTAGTCGTTTAGGTGCCGCTAGTGTTGGCATTTATATTGTACTAGGCCTTGTTGGGGTTCCTATTTTTACATCTGGTGGAGGTCCTAGTTATATTTTGCAACCTACCTTTGGTTATTTAATTGGCTTTATGGTTGGTGCGTATGCAGTAGGACGCATTGCAGAGACAATGGATACACTATCGTTCAAACGTTTGCTAGCCGGATCCATATTAAATCTATTTATTGTATATGGTCTTGGCATGGTGTACCTATACTTTATTATGAATCTGTATTTAGGTAAGCCGATTGGTGTGGAAGCTGTCATTATTACTTGCTTCCTAATCCCAGTTGGCCCAGACATTTTCTTGTGCGCTGTAGCAGCATCTCTTGGCAAGAGAATTATTAAAGAATTACAGCACTAATAGAACGTTTTAATAACTATTATAATTAGAATAACTAGAATAAGTATAATAATTATTATAATTATTATAAGGCATCAATTTGTTGTAGATTCATATAGACATTGAATTATAAAATATAGGTTATTTTATTTAACAGAATCATTCCTATTAAAAACGAGGCGTTAAGCCTCGTTTTTTATGTAATTCTTAAGGGTATACATAGCCTAATATAGGTTCTGCAGATTTGATTTTTGTAATCTCTACATATGGTTGTTTACGACCGTGGAAGTCTCGCGTAGAAACCTTTCCTTCAATCGATACCCATTGTTCATTTTGTAAGCTATCACCATCTGTTTTATAGGCTGTCATGCCAATAGGGGCAACGTCAGCAATACAACAAGCCATAGCCATACGAGAAATAGTAAATTCGTTAGATTTTAATGTATTATCTTCGCGGTTCACATAGCCTGTCATATAAACTGTGTAGTCTTTATATTGATCCGCATTAGATCCAACTTTTACAATGGTTTGATAGAAATTGTCTGAGTTCAAAACGATTTCTTTTTTGTCCTTGGAAATTCCTGGCTCTTTACTTTCACTGTTAACGGTGACAACCTCTCCAATAGCATCGTTTGTAAAGTCAAAATTGTTAGTATCATCGTTTACACGAGCGGCACCATGAACGCCTGTTGATGGTACAAGAACAGGAGGAACGATGAGCAACATAATAGGAATAATAATTGGAACGATAGATTTCCAGTTATGTTTGTAGTATTTTGACGGAGCCCAAATAATCGTCGCTAAACCGCCTAAAATAAGGGCAACGCCACTAATACCTAGTAAAAGTTCATAACGAGGTGCAATATAGTTCAAATAACGACCTGTCACAATGAGGTAAATACAACAGATACCTAAGATGAGATACAATAGACCTTTCACGATAGAAAAGCGATCTTTCAGTCCTAATGTCATGAAATCATCTCCTTTTAATTAATTAAGAACTGAGATAATGATTATAAAAATTTGTAAATTAGCTAAGAAAGAATTTGAATACTAATGCTGCTATATAGGACATAACGGCAATCGTTATACTTAATCGTATGATAAATGAGGTAGGCATATATTGTTTTAATATATATACGTTTTTGATATCTAACATCGGACCTAAGATGAGAAAGCCCATTACGGAACTAATAGGAAATAAGGTGCTCAAGGATTTACCGATGATGGCATCTGATGTAGAGCAGATTGAAAAGAAGAATGCTAACATCAGCAAAATTGGAATGGCTGTAAATTCTGGCAAGGTTAATCCTGCGTTGAGAAGCCAAGGCTTGCCATACACTTGAACTATAGATAGTACAGTTGCCGCCATGGAAAAATAGAATAAGAGTTGAGAAAACTCTCGTTCCATATGGACTAACAATCTTTTTTTATCGATATGTTTAGTTTTAGTTGTTTCTAAAACGATTTCTTCGTAGCTAAGATTCTGTGGTGTTCTTGCTTTCAAAATAGATGTGGCTGGAGGCCAAAATCGGAACGATAGGGCTACTAACAAGGCAACACCTAGTCCTAAAACGATACGCCATACGGAGAGCATGGGATTGTCAGGAAACGCATACCATGTAGAAAGAATGGTGATAGGGTTGATAATCGGGCTAGCGAGCATAAATAAAAGAGCTACTGATAAAGGGATGCCTCGATCTATTAGCGCCTTGAATAAGGGGATGATGGCACAGTCACAAATTGGCAAGGCAAAGCCACTGACCATAGCAGCCCCATAGCTTTTCAAAGAATGGTCACCTAACAGTTTTAGTAATACTCGTTGTGGTACGAAATAGCGAATAATCGTTGAGCCTACCGTGCCTAATAAAAGGAATGGAATGGCCTCGATGATGAGGCCCGTGATTATGGCGAAGCATTGGTGAATGGAATAGGGGATGTCATGGCGAAAAGCTGTGACCAACAGTATATAGGTTGTAATACCAATAACTAATAGATTAGGAATGAGTCCCCATGTGGAATTCCGGCACAGTTGTTCTACTTTTTCTGGTGTAGGAGCTGTTATAATTTTAGCCTCTCCGTTGTAGGTACGTAGTAAAGCGTGATGTGTATTGGATTCTGTGATAATACAATCTGCACTATACAATTGACTCATTACATCATTACCTAAACCAGGGAGTATGGTTGAGACAAATTGATCGGTACAAATATACAATACCTTTTCTACTTGTAATAGGTGGCTTAATATATCGCTATATAGTAAGGCTTCTAGTTGATGAAAGCTTACCATGCCATTCCACTCAATCCATAGCTCTTTTGGCTGTAGTCGTTTTAAATAATCCCCGATTTTACAGGCTATCAATTCGTAAGACTTGATATCGCTAGGAACAATGGCACTGAGTTCATCCGCATTGAGTTGTAAGGGCTCTTTGATGAGAGGTTCACTGCCTTCTTCGGCGCTGATTATTGCGGTACCGCCTAGCTTTTTACGGTATTGTAATTGTTCGTTTATGAACGTGCTTTTACCGGATCCAATAAACCCTGTAACGATATAAACTGGTATCATGATTGACACACTTCGTTATGTACCATTGGTACATTAAAATCTGTGCCGATAACGACTAAACTATAGTCATTAGTTTCACTAGGTGAAAGCGAACAGTAATGAGTGCCGTATTGGAGTTCGTGAGGACCTTCCGTGGTTGGTACAATCCCTTTGGCACGAAGCACTGTATCAGGCATGCCTTCTAAAATGGTTTTCCATTGTGCAAGACTAAGGGTGCGCAAATCCTTAAAGGTATGACTCATAAATAAATGTTCATCGTGTAAGCAGTGATCATCATGACAATGATACAGGCGCTTGATGTAATCACGCAAACCAATGGTATCCCATGCTTCTTCATGAATTGGTGTATGTGGCGCGAGGTCGCGAATCATACGTTTTGTAATGCTTGTCTGTTGAATATCTTCTGTATGGCTCAAAAAAATCGCATCACTATGAGTGATTTGATCCTTGAAGAAAAGACCAAAATTTTTGATAAACATTGGTGCTTGCATAGCATCGACAGTCGTTATCGATGCGTGAATGTAAGCAGATTTTGCAATGTCCTCGTCGTTACAAGTATGGATGATTTCACTGAGCTTGCTAACACCTGATGGCTCGATGTAGATCATATCGATTTTGTAATTTTGCAGAATATCAAGTAGTGCTTGTTGGAAATTTCCTTGTAAGCTACAGCAAATACAGCCAGATGTTACTTCACGGACTGTGGCCCCTGTTTTTGCAAGATTAGCAGCATCGAGGCTAGTTTCACCAAAATCGTTTTCTATAATAAGAATTTTATCTTTCGATGTATGTTCTTTTAGTATATGTTGTAAGAATGTTGTTTTTCCAGAACCTAGAAATCCGGATATGATAACTATTGGAATCATATATACCTCCTGCGTAATGTAAACACAGTATACACCTATAGGATAACACAGAAAATACTCTATGGGGTATATGGAAACTAGCAAGTTTATCAGAGTTTAACAGCCTTCTCTGAAATTTATAGATTATATACTATATATGAGTATACTGGCACATGTAGTTGATATTCATAATTATTTATAAATAAAACGATGCATTCCATGTTGTTCATATATGAAAGAATACTCCTGTATGAATAAATATTTATTTATGTAGTTGAAAAATTTTTATGAAAAAAATCCCTCCTACAAGATAATTCAGTTGGAGAGATGGCTGAATTACTTGTAGGAGGGTTGGAGAGTCACTATTACATGGGTCTCGTAACTTGATGTGTTATTTGCTTATAGTATAACAAATTATACATCAAAAATATAGTAATTATTTATTTTATTGTAATTTTGCTAATAATGCTTTGAGGTACACATATACATTTTCAACAGAAGGTAAATGAACGCGTTCTGATGGTGTATGAGGACTTACGATAGTAGGCCCAAAGCTAATCATTTGTGTATTTGGCAATACGCCTTTTAACAAACCACATTCGAGACCTGCGTGAATAGCATTTACATTAGCTGGTGTATCGAACATTTCGTTATGCAAGGAAATCGCTTGTTCTTCCAATTTTGAGCCTTTGTCGTATTCCCATGCTGGATATCCACCTGTACGCTCTGCAGCTACGCCAAGTGCTTTTGCAAGAAGCATCATTTTTTTCGTTAAGAATTCAAGACTATTGCTATTGGAACTACGAATAGAAATGAGTATTTCAATGGTATGTTGATTTTCACGTACGATAGCAATATTATTAGATGTTTCTACAAGGTTTGGGATAGACTTACTTACAGAATGAACCCCATCTTGTGCAAGATAGATATATGTAATAAGT
This sequence comes from Veillonella parvula, assembly GCF_042850485.1. Taxonomy (GTDB): domain Bacteria; phylum Bacillota; class Negativicutes; order Veillonellales; family Veillonellaceae; genus Veillonella; species Veillonella parvula_Q. The sequence goes on from NZ_AP031417.1 coordinate 358,912, forward strand.
GCTTCTGTTGTGTCTTCTGCATATACTATTTCAGGAGTAGGAACATCTTCAACTACAAATGTAAGGCCTGGATCCTGTACGCTATATTCGTGTTGGTATTGTTTTTCTTGGTATGCGAGCAATGTTTTAATGGCTGCCACATCTTCAGAGCGTACGGATAGTACAGCTACTGCCTTAGACGGAATTGCATTATGTTTTACGCCACCTTCAAAAGACGCTAAGCTAATAGGATATTGTTGTTGAATATCATAGAGTACACGGGTTAACACTTGGTTTGCATTGGCTCGTTGCTCGTTGATTTCGATGCCAGAGTGCCCCCCTTTAAGGCCGGTTACTGTAATGGATAAGCCCGCATCATAGCCTAGTTGATTGTTATCGCGTAACAATGGAATTTTTACATGTACGTGGCAACCGCCAGCACAACTAACGGTGAAGTCATGTTCTACCTCTGTATCCAGGTTGAGTAAGTAGTCACCAGTTACTTGACCTTCTTTAATGGCAAAGGCACCATCCATACCAGTTTCTTCGTTGGTAGTGAATAATAATTGCATTGGTCCATGTTGTTGGCTTTCATCTTCAAGGAGAGCAAGCATCATAGCAGCGCCCATGCCATTATCGGCACCTAATGTTGTATGGTCTGCGTGCATCCATTCGCCTTCGATGATATTGGCAATTGGATCTTTAGAGAAGTCGTGGTTAGAGTCATGGTCTTTAACACAAACCATATCAATATGACCTTGTAAAATGATGGATGGACGGTTTTCATAACCTGGAGATGCAGCTTTTTTGATAACTACATTAAAGATTTCGTCTTGATGAACTTCAAGACCTAAATTTTTAGCAAAGTTCACGATGTAATCGCTGATGCCTTTTTCATTGCCGGACTCACGAGGGATTTGGCTCATTTCTTTAAAAATTTCTAATACGCGTTTTGCTTGAACGATTGTTTCCATAATGGTACCTTTCATTCTCATGTAAAATAGATATGTATGTATTATTGAAAGCTTTTAAAACAATATAAAATAAAATATTATGGCGTAATGGTCGCTTGTTTTACAGTCTAGACTAGCTTCTTTCATACATACGAACTATATAAATTATTGTTGTATATATATAGTTATATCACAATAAAGATTATTAGGATAGCTTATGCTAGGTGCTAGCTATATAGGAATAATATTGTATAATGAGGGTATACGAATAACGAATAACAATTAACTAAATTTCTATAGATCTTAGAAGGTTGGTGAACTAATGCAACATGAAAGCCGCAATATTAGCATGCTTATGGATTTTTATGAGATGACTATGGCACATGGCTACTTTACAAAATTAAAAAATGTGGATCGCGTCGCATTTGATGTTTTTTTTAGACGTAATCCAGACAAGGGCGGTTTTGCTATTTTTGGTGGTCTCGAACAAATCGTTGAGTACATTTTAAATTTACACTTTGATGAAAGTGATATCTCTTATTTACGGAGTCAGGGTATTTTTAGTGAAGAATTTTTAGCTTATTTAAAAGATTTCTCTTTCACTGGTGATGTATATGCCTTCCCAGAAGGTTCTATCATCTATCCTAATGAACCTGTAATTACAATTGTGGCGCCTCTCATAGATGCACAAATCATAGAAACTGCAGTGCTTACTATGATGAACCATCAATCCCTTATCGCCACAAAAGCTAATCGCATTGTTCGCGCTGCGGATGGGCGTATTGTGGCTGACTTTGGTGCTCGTCGTGCACATAATGTAGACGCTGCTGTATATGGTGCAAGAGCCGCTTACATTGGTGGTGTTCAGTCCACTGCAACCGTTTTAGCAGGGCAACAATTTGGCATTCCTGTCAGCGGGACCATGGCACATAGCTGGGTTATGTACTATGGTTCTGAATACGATGCTTTTAAAGCCTATGCCGAAGTGTATCCAGATAATGCAGTATTCCTAGTTGATACTTATGATGTGTTAAACTCTGGCGTGCCCAATGCTATTAAGGTAGCAAAGGATGTATTAGAGCCAATGGGGAAACGCTTAAAAGGAATTCGCCTAGATTCTGGTGACCTTGCGTATTTGGCGAAAAAAGCGCGGCGCATGCTAGATGATGCAGGCTTAGAAGATTGTAAAATCATGGCATCTAATAGTCTAGATGAGTATACAATCACATCTTTGCTCATACAAGGTGGCCCTATTGATATTTTTGGTGTAGGGGAACGCCTCATTACCTCTAAGAGTGACCCCGTATTTGGTGCGGTATATAAAATTGCTAGCATCGAGAAAGATGGTATGTGGGAACCTCGTATCAAGATTTCTGAAAGTGTAGAAAAAATTACTAATCCAGGTCTTAAAAAGGTATATCGTGTTTATAATGATAAAGGTCGTGCGATTGCAGATCTATTAACATTGTTGAGAGAGGTACCTGATACAGAGGAACCATATCGTTATATCGATCCTGAGCAACCTTGGCGTGAATTATATTTTGAAAATTGTACTTTTAAAGAGATGAAGCAGCTTATTATCAAGGATGGTAAATTAGTTGTGAACTTACCGACCCTAGAGGAAATTCGAGCATATGTGCAAGATCAATTAGCTAATGAAATTTGGCCTGAAGAGCAACGCTTTGAAAATCCACATCGTCACTACCTTGATATGAGTCCTAGCTACTATCAATTGAAGATGGATTTATTGAACCGTATTTATCGGAAAAAGTAGGAGGGCCTATGTTAGAAAATCCACAAGCTACAAAGGATGCCCTCATTCAATGGATTCGAGATTATTTTGGTAAAAATGGTCCTAACTGTAGTGCTGTAGTTGGTATTTCAGGTGGTAAGGACTCGACTATCGTGGCAGCTCTTTGCAAAGAAGCTCTCGGTGCAGATCGCGTAGTTGGTGTTCTTATGCCAAATGGAGTGCAATCGGATATTGATGATGCTCAGACAGTGGTAAATCATTTAGGAATTCCGCACATGACGGTCAATATTGGTGCTGCCTATGAGGCGCTAACTCATGCTATCGTTCAGGCTAAGGGGTATGATGCTGTAACGGGGAGAGCCGATTTATCTAAAGATGCTGCCATTAATACCCCGCCTCGTCTCCGGATGGCAACTCTCTATGCAATAGGACAAAATTTACCAAATGGTGCTCGTGTAGCAAATACTTGTAATGGATCTGAAGACTACGTAGGATACTCTACAAAATACGGAGATAGTGCAGGTGATTTTAGCCCTCTCGCACAACTCGTAGTAGAAGAAGTTCGTCAAATAGGAAAACTTCTTGATATTCCATTGCACCTAGTTGATAAGGTGCCAAGTGATGGTCTCAGCGGTCAGTCCGATGAGGATAAATTAGGATTTACCTATGCTATATTGGATCATTATATTAGAACTGGGAAAATTGAAGATCAAGCAACAAAAGAGCGAATCGATTATCTGAATCGAATTAATAAGCATAAATTAGAGTTGATGCCGTCATTTGACCCAAACCTTTAATTGATAGGGTGAAAATCTTGATTTATAGTGGAGGCAATATGGAGACAAAAATCGCTTTGATTGGTACTGGAGGAACTATTGCTGGAAAAGGTACTTCAAATACGGATTTAACAGGTTATACGGCAGGGGTGTTAGGCCTTGACGAAATTTTAGCCTCTGTACCTGGCACAAAACCGTATGGTCCTTATACATATGCTCAGTTTAGTAATATTGAAAGCTCCGATATTACCGTAAATCACTGGTTAGAACTTTCTAAGTTGGTGCAAAAATTGGTTAACCGAGATGATATCGGTGGTGTTGTCATTACTCATGGCACAGATAGCATGGAGGAGACAGCATATTTTCTGAATCTGACAGTTCATACAGACAAGCCAATTGTTATTACTGGATCTATGAGACCTGCAGGTGCTATTAGTGCAGACGGGCCAATTAATTTATTGCAAGCAATCCAAGTAGCGAGGACGCCATCGTCTGTAGGTAAAGGTGTGGTAGTCGTATTAAATGGCTACATTGATGGGGCAAGGGATGTATCTAAATGCAACACTACTAATGTAGCGACTTTTGATAGTCCATTAGTGGGACATCTTGGTATTGTACAAGATGGTATTGCCCACTATTATAAAGCGTCTACTCGACGCCATACGCAAGACTCTGTATTTGATGTGAGTAAATTATCTGAGTTGCCTCGTGTAGTTATAATGACTTGCTACGGTGGTATGGATGATATGGTGCCTATGAGTGTAGTTGCTACAAATCCTGACGGTTTGATCTTAACAGGGCTTGGTCATGGTACAATTCCACAAAATGTACGTCAGATTACACAGAATGCAAAATTTCCAACGGTACGTGCTTCTCGTACTGGTAGTGGCATGGTATCTGCAGTGCCACAAGATGCACTGGCAAACTATCTCGTATGTGATACTTTAAGTCCACAAAAAGCTCGTATTCTATTGATGCTAGGGCTTACAAAAACTAAAAATCTTAAAAAGTTACAACAATTCTTCCATGAATATTAAAGGCACATAATACTCATGGAACATATGAAACATAATAATTCTTTGAATCTAATAATTAATTTGAAAAATTTGAGAAAATATTTCAAATTTTAATTTGATATTCATTTTCAAAAATTATACTATATGTAACAGTTTTATATGCAATAAACCGCACATTCCGATCGCCTAGGATGTGCGGTTTTTCATTTGTATTATATTTTTCATATATGAGTGGGGTATTGAATGATAATTTTTGGGGTATTATTCTAGATATTTTTGTATATTACAAAATAGGATTATTCAGCGCCGATAGCATTTTCTAGTGCTCTTTGTACGCCTACATAGACGGCCTTGGCTAAGGTGTCTCCAAATAGTGAAAAGGAACCAGCATCTGTTAAGATATCTCCATTTGTATCAATGGTGAGAATGATACCATCTGTAGAGGTACCTGTGGCAGATGTTTTTCGTTCTTTTGTAATTGCATCAGGAATATCTTCATTAATAAACGGATGGAGGCGTACGCTTTCAACATTCCAATCTTGAAGGGCTGCGGTTTTTGCTTCGGTAATTGTCATAACAGCTTTTACCATAGCGCTATCTGTTAAAGCTTTATTTGTAAATACGAGGATATTGATTGTGCCTGGCACTATGAAGTCTCCATCCCGCTCTTCGTAACAATAGCCTGTACCTGCGCGATGTGCCGTTTTTTCATAGCCTGCAGTCACGATAGTTTCCACAATAGTATCATGTTCTTCAACTTTGGCATAGGCGTGTAGATGCATTGTGGCAGACGTGAGAAGTGCTGTACTAAAATGAACAGGAGTATCAATATGTTCAAATTCTTGAGCCAAATAATCGGCTACAGAGCCACCGGGTAAATCTTTTTCTGTTTCGATTTGATATGTTAGCTGTTGGTTGCGTACCGCTAGCGTATGGTGATAGCCACCATTTAATTGTCCGCTCGAAAGAGAATAGTGGATATCGTCAAAGTGTACCGTAACGGAGTGTAACTCTCTAGTTACATAGCCTCCAGTAGCGAGCTCTTGGGGTGCTTCGTATAGATTTTTGAACATGTAAGTCTCCCTAGTTTTATGATTGTTATATATGGAATATAAAGATATAATATCTTTATTATCGTATTGCAAATGCATATGTAAAATTATAGCATATATATTTACCGTTATTATATTGCTATTATGTTGTGATAGATATTTGTGATTGTTTAGATTTATATTATGGATGGTTACTATGGCTAATTTCTTAAGTGCTGTTTCTGAATTTCTTTTTAAAGACGCTAATATATTAATTCAAATAAGGGACTGGTTTTTTGCACAAGCTGGAAATATTTTATTAGCACTAATTTTATTTTGGATAGGGCGATATGCTATTAAATGGGTAAAAGCTTTTGCCGTTCGCATTATGACAAAAGCTTCCTATGACTCAGCAGCGATGAGCTTTATCACTCAAATTATTAATTATGCCTTGCTAGTAGGGTTAGTATTGATTTGCTTAAACCAAATCGGTATTCCTACAACATCCTTTATAGCTGCTTTTGGTGCTTTTGGTTTAGGTATTGGTCTCGCCTTACAGAATAACCTTTCTAACTTAGCATCTGGTTTATTGATTCTTATCTTCAAACCTTTTAGAGCGGGTCACGTTATTCAGGTGGGTGATGTAGTCGGCAGTGTTAAATCAATCCAATTTATGTATACAGTTATTACTACAAAAGATCAAAAGAATGTATACATTCCTAACTCTCTTCTTACATCCCAAGCTGTAACTAATATTGTTTATACTACAGAACGGGTTATCCCATTTACGTTTGACATTGGTTATAATAATGATCATCATGAGGCAATAAAAATCTTAAAAAATATTTTTGCAGCAGATAAACGTGTCCTTAATCCGAAGAATATGGAAATAGGTATTTCTGAATTTGGAGATAATTCTGTACGAATTGCTGCTTATGCTCGTGTTAAGTCGAATGATTTTCTCGATGTTCAATATAGCATCATGTCTGATGTAAAAGATGCCTTTGATAAATATGGTATCGATATTCCATATCCTCAACGTGTAGTATATATTCAAAATGTAGATACATCGACAGGTGAAATTAAAGGGACAAAAAAGAAAGCAACTACTACAAATGTAGCACTAGATGATAGTCTTGAAAGTTAAGATACTGGAAGGTAGAACGAGAGTGATGACACTTTTAACGACGAATATTCATATGTTTTATAAGAAATTGGTATTGGCCATAACTTTTATAGGAATCATATTTATAGGTGCTAGTGTTGCTCAAGCTGCATACATTACACCTCCTTCTACTGTTGGTGAGGCCGTAGTCCTAATTGATGCAGATACAAAAGAAATTTTATTTGCAAAGAACCCAGATAAGTGGATGCATCCAGCTAGTACTACAAAAATGGTCACCTTGTTAACTGCCTTAGAATTAAAGGGCACACAGCTTGATGAATTAGCTACTATAAGTAGCTATGCAACGAGCATGGAAGAATCAAACCTTGGGGTTCGCGTAGGCGATCAGATTACATTGGAAGGTGTTCTTGAAGGTATGATGGTTGCTAGTGGTAATGATGCGGCCATTGTAGTAGCCGAAAATGTAAGTGGTTCTGTGGATAAATTTGCTAAAGATATGACTCGCATTGCTGCAAAAGCGGGGGCAAAGAATAGTGTGTTCTTGAATCCTCATGGATTAACACAAAAGGGTCACCATTCTACGGCTCGTGATTTAGCGATGATTGCCGCGTACGGTATGAAATACCAAATGTTCCGTGACAAGGTTGCCAATGATTACTACAAGGTGCCGTACCAAAACCGCGCACCAGAAACAATTCGTACTACAAACCACTTCATTCGCAACAAATATCCTGGTGCAAATGGCTTGAAAACAGGTTTTACAAATGCAGCAGGAGAATGTTTGATTGCGTCTGCCACACGTAAGGGTCATACTATGATTGTAGTCATGTTAAACGATGATAACCGTTGGGATGAAGCGGTGCAATTCCTTGATTATGGCTTTAAACTCCGTGGGGTAATTTAAGGACCTATTGTGCAATGGGGGATATATGAGTTCATTTTTTGCATTTTTAAAACGCATGCGCTTTATCAATCGATGGAGCCTCATGCGAAATACGGAAATAGAAAATATTCAAGAACATAGCCTTGAAGTGGCCATGGTAGCCCACAATTTGGGAGCTATAAAAAATGAATACTTCGGTGGAAATGTAGATATTAATAAGGTAGCTGTCATAGCCATGTATCATGAGGTGAGTGAAATCTTTACAGGAGATATGCCGACACCAATCAAGTATTTTGATCCAAAGTTGCGTGAACTGTATGGTGAGGTTGAAACTTTGGCGCAAGAAAAAATGCTATCAACCTTGCCAGACCGGTTACAATCTGTTTATAAGCCTATACTTGTTGATGCAGAGGCTAGTCCAGAATGGCCTATTGTTAAGGCTGCCGATACAATTTCAGCCTATATGAAATGCGTCAAAGAGCTCAAGGCAGGAAATGATGAGTTTAAAGAGGCACATGACTCTATCTTAGCTAAGTTGAAAACTCTAAATATGCCTGAGGTAGATATGTTTATTGAATTATATATCCCTGCTCTTGGTAAGAGCTTGGATGAGTTGAACTATTACGAAATTAAATAACTATTAAAAGAGACGACTTCTTGAACTGTACCCCAAAATTTGCACACAATTTTGAAGGTATAGTTCATTTGGGCCGTCTCTTTTTGATTTTAAAGATTTGTAGATTATGTTGCTAATGCTTTATCAAATTTTGTTAGTTTGTTTAATAATAATTATTATAAGCGTATTTGTTAATTATTATGCTTTATTGAATATTATAGTTTATTTTTTCTATCTATAATCTCTTGATTTCTCATTAGTATTTTTTTACCTCGCCACGAGAAGGCTCGATGACCGTATTTTGCTTTGAATTCTTTGTTCGTTAGTGTTTCTAGTTCGTTTATATTGATATACGGTTCTATCTGTTGGAATTCTGGGATGGGCGTAGTTGGAATATCTTTGTTATGAGGACACACCTCTTGGCACACATCACAACCAAATACGAGTGGTGTTTTAGCGAGAATCTGTTCCTCTTCATCGGTAAGTTCTCCTTTTTTCTGAGTTAAGTAGCTTTTACAAGTCGCGAATTTAAATTCGTCATGGCCCAAACATTGGCCTAAGCATGCTGTAATACAACGATTGCATCCTATACAGGACTGCTCAAGAGGGGTATTTGGTTTGAGTTCTAGTGTTGTTAAAATCGTACCAATAACGACATAAGAACCCCATTTAGGGCTGATAAAACAGTTGTTCTTTCCGTAAAAGCCGAGACCTGCTAAGTAGGCCATGTACCGATCTGCTAAAGGAGAGGTGTCGCAATGAATAGAGAACTGAGCCGAGTCATCAATTATTTGTAATCTTTCAATAAGACGTTCTAAATATTCATTAATGACCAGGTGATAATCTGTTGACCATGTATAGCGCGATAGATTGGCATGGCCTTTGTGTTGTACATGGTACGGGAATAGACAAACGATGGCACTTTTGGGCATAAACTGAGTCGTTCCTAGTAGTCTTGCTTCCACATCTGCCGTAGTAAAGGGGCATGGGTTGCTTTCAAATAAAATAGTTTTGGCCTGTTCAGGTAGTGGCCATGAGGCAATTCCAAATTCATAAATATGTAATTCTTTGCAAATTTCCTGTAAATTTATATCTTTCATCGTAGATTTAGTGGTAAATAATTGGTAAAATAAAAGTATAAGAAATGCACGAGATTCTATAGTTTTTTGTTAAGTTTGTAGTTTGGTGAGAACTGTATTTTTATAGTTAGCACCGTAATTCTGTTAGTATTAGTATACCATTGAGAGGACAGATTATGTTAGCATTTATGAAAGTATTACAACCGAAGACGGTGGAAGAGGCTTATGAATTAGCCACAAAGAACAAAACTGCTCCTATGCTAGCAGGCGGCTGTTGGCTGCGTCTAGGACGACGAACTTGGCCATCAGTGATTGATATGGCGAGTCTTGATTTGCGTTATGTTCGTGAAGAAGATAAGGAGTTTGTTATTGGCGCTATGGCGACACAAGGAGATGTGGAACGCTTTGAGCCTTTACAACAATTCTGCGGCGGTGCCGTAGTTAAAGGCGTTAAGGAGATTCTTGGCGTTCAATTTAGGAATACTGCTACCATGGGCGGTTCTGTAGCAAGTAAGTTTGGCTTCTCTGATATCATCCCCGCGCTATTGGCAGTGCATGCAGACATCGTTACCTTCAAAGGCGGTCGTATGTCCATGCAAGATTATATGACTTATAGAGAACGTGATATTCTCGTGGAAATTCGCATCCCTAAAGTAGATGTAGCTGTAGCTGTTGAAGCCCTTCGCATTTCTCGTGGTGATTTCCCGTTATTGACAGGTGCTCTTCGTCATGATGAAAAAGGCGTTGAATTGTATATCGGTACAAGACCTGGTGTACCTCAATTAGCTGTTAAAGCAAGTGCCTTGCTTTCAGAAAAAGGATTATCTGCCGCAAAAGAGGCAGGTCAATTGGCATCCGAAGAACTAGTGTATCAATCTAACTCTCATGCGTCTAAAGAATATCGCATGGAAATGGTAAAAGCAATGGTTCAACGCTTAGCTAAGGAGGTGGCACAATAATGGAACTCGTACTTAATATTAATAACAAAAATGTAACTGTTAATGTGCCAACTGATGAGATGTTGCTAGACACATTGCGTAATCTTGGCTATTACAGTGTCCGCTGTGGCTGTGATACTACAAACTGTGGCCTTTGCACTGTATGGGTGGATGACGAAATTATTTTGTCCTGTGCATACCCTACATTTCGTGCGCCAGGACATAAAATTACTACATTAGAAGGCTTACAAGAGGAAGCTGAATTATTAGCGGCTTGTATCGCAAGTGAAGGCGCAGATCAGTGTGGCTTTTGTACAACTGGCATGATGATGAGTGCTATTAATTTGAAACGCAAAAATCCAAAGGCTAGCGATGATGAGATTCGCGAATACCTCATAGGTAACTTATGTCGCTGTACTGGTTATGAATCACAACTTCGAGGAGTTCGTAAATTCTTAGAAGGAGGCCTATAATGATGAATAAGCATATTGGAAAATCCTATGACAAAGTTGACTCCAAAGGTATTTTGTCTGGTAAACCGTCTTATACTGGCGATTTTGTTCCCAAAGATGCGCTCGTTATTAAGGCTCTTCGTAGCCCTCATGCTCAGGCGCGCATCAAATCTATTGATACATCTAAAGCCAAATTGATTCCTGGCGTAGAAGCTATTTTTACTTATGAAGATGTGCCTAATACGCGATTCACATTAGCAGGTCAAACATATCCAGAGCCATCCGCTTATGATGCACTCATCTTGGACCCTGTAGTTCGCTATGTTGGAGACGAAGTAGCTCTTATCGTAGCAAAAGATGAGGCTACAGCGCTTAAAGCAATGCCGCTTATCAAGGTTGAATACGAAGTACAGAAACCTGTACTTGATATGCATACTGCTATCGACCATGAAACTATAGTACATCCTGAAGATGATATTCACAATAATATCCCTGTAGGACAAGATTACAAACGCAATATTTGCGTATCCTATCACAAACGGGTAGGAGATGTGGAAGCAGAACTTGCTAAATGTGATTACGTGGCAGAAGGTACATACTTTGACCAGGCCACACGCCAAACAGCGATGGAACCATTCCAAAGCTTTGGATATATAGATGCGCTAGGTCGTGTAGTTATCGTATCCTCTACACAAATCGTATTCCATGTACGCCGTCACATCGCTCGTGCACTCGGTATTCCGGCCACAAAAGTCCGTGTTATTAAACCTCGTATCGGCGGCGGTTTCGGCTCTAAACAAACGGCTTGTACAGAAATTATGACGGCCTTTGTAGCGTGGACATTGAAAAAACCTTGTTATCTCTTATACGATCGTACAGAAGCACAAACTTGCTCTACTACACGTCATGCTCGTGAATGGAAAATCCGTGTAGGTGCTACAAAAGATGGCATTATTAAAGTTATTGATATGGACTCCATCACAGCCGCTGGTGCACATGCAACTCATTGCTTCACTACTACAACGGCTGGCGAACATAAATCTGTACCTTTGTACAACAAAGCGACTGCTGTTCATTATGGTACAGAGGGTGTGTATACTAACCAAACTCCTGGTGGTGCTTTCCGTGGGTATGGTGCAACAGAAGCATTGTGGCCATTAGAATGTGCAGTAAACCAGTTAGCTGATAAGATGGGGATTGATCCAGCTGAATTACGTCAGAAGAACTTAATAGCGGAAGGTGAACAAAGCTTAGTATATGCTCCAGATGAATATCTTGATTCTGGTCTTTTTCAAGATACTGTAAATCGCGTAAAAGAAATGGCTCGTTGGGATGAACGCCCTCATTCTTGGGATATCGATGAGCGCTACCGCGGTGGACTTGGCATGGCTTTAGCATTACAAGGCTCTGGTGTCGCAAATATCGATGTGGCATCCGTTGAAATTCGCCTTGGTGACGATGGTAATTATACATTGTATACTGGGTCTTCTGATATGGGCATGGGGTCTAATACCGTATTGACTCAAATGGCCTGTGAAGTAATCGGCTGTCCTATGGAATATATGACTGTTATTGAATCAGATACAGATATCGTACCATTCGATCCAGGGTCTTACGCATCTAGTACAACCTATGTAACAGGTACTGCTGCTAAGATGGCGGCAGAAGAATTGCGCACTAAGATTATTGCTAAATTCGCTCAATTCTTTGAAACTGACGTTGAAAACGTTGACTTTGACGGCGTTGTAGCTACCACAAAAGATGGTGCTAAAACAATGGATATCCATCAATTGGCACCAAAATTATTAGTTGGTGTTAATGCGGAGCAATTGTCTGGTTTTGCTACATGGGGCAGTCATACGTCCCCACCTCCATTTATGGCATCTATTGCTGAGGTGAAGGTAGATAAACAAACAGGTAAGGTTATTCCTCTTCATTTCTACTCTTGTGTTGATTGTGGTACTGTTATCAATCCTAAATTGGCTCGTGTTCAAGTTGAGGGTGGTGTGGTACAAGCTATCGGCATGGCTTTATATGAAGATGTACGCTATTCAAGCAATGGTCGCTTGGAAACAAACAATCTTATGACTTATAAAATCCCAACCCGTCAGGATATTGGTGAATTACATACAGACTTTGTAGAATCTTACGAGCCTACAGGTGGTTTCGGAGCAAAATCTATTGGTGAGGTTGTCATCAATACGGGGTGCCCTGCTATTCAACATGCCATTAAAAATGCAGTTGGTGCGGATATTCGTACATTACCTATGACACCTGAGAAGGTATTTATGGCTATGGACGAGAAATATAAAGTATAGAGATTTCTAGTTCCTTTTACTTTCTAAGGAGGCCTGGTTCTATGACATCACAAACATCCTATTGGAATCGATTGATTCAGCCGGGAATCGTTGCCCTTGTTGGGGCAGGCGGTAAAACGACTGTGCTTTCAAAACTAGTAGAATATGGACGGCTGAAAGGTCAGCCCATCGTAGTTACGACTACGACTCGACTTTATGAGTCTCAGGTGGCTCATTATGAACCGATTTATACTCATAATATTAATGAAGCTGATGAGTATTGTACTGACCGACTTTTACATGGCTATTGTGGTGCGTGGTTCGCTGGAATTACAGGAACAAAAGTAGACTCCTTAGATTGTGATCTTATCGATGGTTTATCCAAGTTACATCCCAATTGGCAAATTGTTGTAGAAGCAGATGGGGCGAAGGAAAAATGGCTCAAGGCACCTAAGACGACCGAACCTGTCATTCCATCTCTTACAAAGACTACGATTGGCCTCGTGAATCTACAAATGCTAGGGGCCCCATTAGATGATGAGCACGTACATAATATCGAGCTTGTTCAAGATATTGTAAAACGCGATATGGGGGCTATTGTAACTCCTCGTATGTTGGCTGATCTTGTTTTACATAGGCAAGGTTTATTCCAATACAGTAGAGGTAAGAAAATATTATTCTGTACTGGTTATGAAACAGTGCAACATCGCATTATCGATGATTTTATTGATCATATTGTTGATAGTGATATTACGGCTATCATTTTGGCTGATGGATATAAAGCAAGTTGTGAAATCCGTCGCATTATTCAATGTCGGTAGGTACTCATGACTATTATGAAAGCAAATTGTAACACCGCTTTTAGTCCCATGAGAGACCCCATAGACCGTCATCCTTTGCATATTGGCATTGTCCTCCTTGTGGGAGGGCAATCCAAGCGCATGGGATGTAATAAGCAGCTCTTGCCCTGGCGTGGTAAGACTGTTCTAGATGCGGTCTGTGGGGCTCTTCAAGGTGGATGGGGTGGACAGGTAGCTTCTACTATGTCCTGTAAGCTACCTTTTGTGGCAGTTACTGGTGATGATCATGAGAAATTAGAACCAATTGTCACAAACTATGGTTTTGAAGCCATTCGAAATGACCATCCTGAACTAGGGCAAGGCGTATCCATAGCGATGGGAGTACGTCATTTGATGAATACGTTATCCATACCGCTAGACGGTATTCTCTGTTCAGTAGGAGATCAACCACTTCTGACGAGTGCTGTTGTACACGAGGTCATTCGTGCGTTTAATGAAAACTTTCATCCGAAAACTATCGTCGTTCCACATTATGGGGCAAATTATCACTCGGGAAATCCCGTTCTCTTTGGTTCTCATTGGTTTGATTATTTACAACAGATTCAAGGGGATCAAGGGGGTAAGACCATTATTCATGGTGATGGTAAAGCCCATGTCGTGAAATTATGGATTAGTGATGATATTGGCGACGATATCGATACACCCGATGATTTTGAGCGTTTGAAACATCGTGAAAGTGAGGCATTATGAAACCATTGGTACTTATGCGTGGAGGCGGAGACATTGCTTCCGGCGCTGTATATAGATTGAGACGGGCGGGCTATCCCGTTGTAATTAGTGAAATAGCGATTCCTATCATGATTCGCCGCGAAGTATGTTACGGTAATGCGGTTCATCGTGGAGAAATGATTTTGGAACGTTTTGTTGCTCGTCATGTGTCTCTTAGTGAAGTGAAGGATACATTGGCACAGGAAATCATCCCCGTTGTCACTAGCTCATATGAGGAATTATTGGACACTTTAAAACCAGAGATTGTAGTCGATGCTATTTTGAGTAAAAAGAATCTTGGTACAAAACGGGATGATGCAGATCTAGTTATCGGTGTGGGCCCTGGATTTATTGCTGGAGAAGATGTAGATGTAGTCATTGAAACGATGCGTGGTCATTCATTAGGTCGCTGTATCTATGATGGACCAGCTCAACCTAATACAGGTATCCCTGGAAATGTAGGTGGCTACACTCATGAGCGCGTTATTCATTCTCCAAAGGCTGGACTATTTACAGCAAAACGTCATATTGGGGATTCTGTACAAGCTAATGAAGTAATTGGTTATGTTGATGAAGAACCAGTAAGAGCGAAAATTACAGGTATTCTACGAGGCATTTTAAAAAGTGGGCTCATCGTATCAGATCATTTTAAGTTGGCTGATGTGGATGCTCGTTGTGAAGAGTCTCATTGCTATAGTATTTCAGATAAATCCCTTGCTGTCGGTGGAGGTGTATTAGAGGCTGTTACCGCTTGGGATTATGAAAGGAATCTAGATGGAAACAATTTATGATGTGATGAAAGATCGTCTACAGGTTACTGAAACTACTGTGATGGTTACTGTTCTATCCGGTCCTCGTCAAGGGGATAAGACTATTTATGCTGAAGATGGAAGGGTTCTATACGGAACTCCTATTGAAGGGTTTACTGTAGATAAAGCAAAGCTAAATTCTCTATGCATGGTAGGCGAAATGGAGTGTTTCGTACAACCTGTAGAAAATGATCCGTCAGTTCTCGTATTAGGCGCAGGTCATGTTAGCCGAGCGATTACAGATTTGCTGCTGTTTATTGGATGTCGTGTTACAGTCGTAGATGACCGTCCAGAATATGTAGTTCCTGAATTCTTTGATGAACGTGTCATACGTAAATGCTTACCTTTAGAAAACTTCAAGAACGATTTACCTCTTGATGAATATACTGGTTTTATCATTGTGACACGTGCTCATGAGTACGATAATATATGCTTAGAACAATTACGAGGGTACTTGCCTACCTATATGGGCGTTATGGGCAGCCAAAAACGCATCCATCACGCTTTTGAAGTGTTGCGTGAGCAGGGATGGACTCAAGATGAGTTAGATATGGTATATGCGCCTATTGGGCTAGATTTAGGAGCTCAAACGCCTGAGGAAATTGCATTATCTATCGTTAGTGAATATTTGGCAGTGGTGCGTGGAAAAAAAGGCGGCTCATTGCGGAAAGGTAGAGTGATCCATGAATCGTGAGTTTATTGAATACCTTAGTGAACGTAAAAACGAAACCTTAGCAGTAGCCACTATTTTATATACCTGTGGATCCACACCTCGTAAAGCTGGTACATCTATGGTTGTATTTCCTGATGGATCTATTTTTGGTACTATCGGCGGCGGACGTGCGGAAAATGAAATCCGCCTAAGTGCGGTGGACTCTTTGAATAAAAAAGAAGCTCACCGTCGTATCGATGTTCATCTCGATGATGACGTAGCTGTTAAAGAAGGCATGGTTTGTGGGGGCCAAATGGATGTTTGGATTGAAACACAAAACATCTAATAAAAATCTCATTCAGCGTTTGTTTATAAATTTACAGTACTCTCAAAATGAGTTAAAATATAAGGTACAGTCAAAGAATTGATTGTACCTTATTATTTTGTATAAGGAGCTATTTTTATGCATATTGACGCACTTATACATACCTTTAGGCTTCTTGATATTGTTGATATCATAATCGTTGCTATTGGTATTTACTATTTATATAAATTGCTTAAAGATACACGGGCCGTTTCTCTTTTAAAAGGTCTCGTTATGTTGGCGATTTTTAATTTATTGAGTCATCTGTTAAATCTATACGTTATCAACTGGATTTTGCAACAAAGTATGACCGTTCTTCTCTTTGCGTTACCCGTTGTATTCCAACCTGAATTGCGTCGTGCTCTAGAACAATTGGGGCGTGGCCGAATTTTCAGCAAGGCACAAAATGTAAACGAAGAAGAAATGGATATGGCTATTAATGAAGTGATGGCTGCGGCTCGCGTTATGTCTCGCGAACATACTGGGGCACTTATCGTTTTTGAACGTGAAGTAGGTCTCAATGACTTTGTAGATACTGGTATTCTTATCGATGCTGTATTGAGTCGCGAGTTGATTAAAAATATCTTTGTTCCTAGTACACCGCTTCATGATGGGGCCTTGATTATTCGTGATGGGCGAATCCGTGCAGCGGGCTGCTTGTTGCCGTTGACTGAGGACCGCACATTGAGTACTGAACTAGGTACACGTCACCGTGCAGCTATTGGCTTATCTGAGCAAACAGACGCTGTCGTAGTCGTTGTCAGTGAGGAAACAGGGACCATCTCTTATACATATGGGGGTCATATTTATCGCCATTTACCAGAGGATCAAATTAAAGAGGCATTGCGCACCTTTATGGAACGCCCTCGTCAAACCATTACTAGTATGTGGAAATGGAGGGCAAATAAATGATGATTCATTTGAAACGCAATTGGCCTGCTAAATTATTATCCTTGCTAGCGGCTATCGTCATGTGGTTCTTTATTATGCGCGATCAGAACCCTGTGATGGAAGTAACCTATACAATACCTGTTCAGGTTCAAAATCTCAATTCTGGCTATATCATAGAAGATGCACCAGATGTGGTCCGTGTTGTTCTGGCTGGTCCACGTGATACCATTATGTCTATGAAATCAGATAATTTACGGGCTTATATTGATGCATCTGGTGTAAAACCAGGTCAAAATAATGTAACTATTAATTTTACGCCTCCGGCAGGGATGAATCTTGTGGAGGTTAAACCAGATAATATCATCATCAATGTTGATGAATATGCAGAGAAAACCATTCCTGTTGAAATAGTTCCAATCGGCAAGTTCTCTGATGATATTGCTTTGAAATCGGTAACGATTGTGCCGAAAGAGGTAACTGTTTCTGGTCGTAAGCAACAAGTTAATGCAGTGAGCAAGGTTGTGATGAAAGTCAATGTGGCTGGTCAAACGAAGAATTTTAGCGCTGTTAGTACTTTAGAAGCTTGGGATACGGCAGGTAATGTACTGGATGTACATATTAATCCAAACCAAGGCCAAGCACAATACGAACTCAACTTATTACGTAAAGAAAAGGCGGTTCCTATTACTGTTCCGACTGTTGGTACAGTAGCAGAAGGTTATGAAGTTAAATCCACGTCTGCTACACCAACGCAATTAACAGTTACAGGTCGTGAAGAAATGATTGATTCCGTTACAGAAATACAAACGGAACCTATCGATGTATCGGGTGCTACTGAAACTGTACAGGGTAACTATAATTTAGTATTACCGAATGGAGTTAATAGCAATACCACAACGGTACGGGTGAAAGTAGAAATACAAAAGAAGGTACTTAATGGATGATAAGTTTTTTGTGAGGCTTTGAAATCTTGCGACAAAGACCCTAATAGAGTGAATATTTCTCTATTAGGGCCTTTTTATGATTTATATATTAGCTTTTATAGTAGTGTTGTATAATAAAGATGTATGACTACTTTCTTACTGGTCAAGTGGTAAAGAATTTTGGTCAAAGATTAAAGAAGTAGGCTCACCTAAAAGGGAGGCTTTAATAGGAAACCTATGATTAGAATAATAAATCTCCGCGTGGCTGTTACGGTTAAGTCGGATATCAAAAGTATTGTAGAAAAGAAATATCCCCCGTTGCGTGGTGCTATCGAAACGATTCATGTTGTTCGACGTGCCGTAGATGCCCGTAAGAAGCCAAACATTGTTTTTGTATATACCCTATTCATTGAGGTTCATAATGAAGCTCAAGTCATGAAAAAGCTTGGTAAAGAAAAGGATGTATCTGTATTTGCTGCAGAAGATCCAGAACCTATCGTTTTGGGGGCTGTACCATTAGCGCATCGTCCTGTTGTTATGGGCTTTGGCCCTGCGGGGATGCTGGCAGCCTTTTACTTAGCTCGTGAAGGCTATCGCCCAATCGTGCTTGAACGCGGTCAAGATGTAGATACACGTAGTCATGATGTAGAGACATTTTGGAAAAAGGGCATATTTAAGCCTGAGTCCAACGTACAATTTGGGGAAGGCGGCGCAGGAACTTTTTCCGATGGTAAGTTGACAACTCGCATTACCCATCCGCGATTACATGAAATATCTAAATACTTTGTAGAGTTTGGCGCGCCTGAAGAAATCTTATATAAACATAAACCTCATGTAGGTACTGATAAATTGCGTACCATGGTAAAAGCTATGCGTGAGCGCATCATCGAATGGGGCGGTGAAGTCCGCTTTGGTTCTAAGGTAACGGATTTATTTATTGAAAATGACCGTATCGTAGGCGTTGAAGTTAATGGTAGTGAGCGTATTGATACGACTGTTGTTTTGTCTGGTGTAGGCCATAGTGCACGTGACACATATGAAATGCTTTATAAACGCAATGTGGAAATGACGACAAAACCATTTGCTATCGGTGTTCGTATTGAGCATGATCAGGCTGTAATTGATGAGTCTCAATATGGTGTAGATCCATCTAGTTTGGGCCTTGGTGCAGCGGAATATTCTCTCGTATACCACGATAAAGAATCAGGTCGTACTGCATATAGCTTCTGTATGTGCCCAGGAGGTCAAGTAGTAGCATCTGCCTCTGAAGATGGTGGCGTTGTCGTAAATGGCATGAGTTTATACGCTCGGGATAGCGGTGTTGCTAATAGTGCTATCGTAGTCAACGTAGGTCCAGATGACTTTGGTACTCATCCTTTAGATGGCGTCGCATTTCAACGAGAATGGGAACGCAAGGCCTATGAGTTGGGCGGTTCTAACTTCCATGCGCCTGCACAAACTGTAGGACAGTTTTTAGGACTTTCACAAGCACCTAGCGTACAAAATAGTATATATAGCTACGAGCCAGGTGTTGTAAATTGCGATTTACATGATTGCTTGCCATCATTCGTTACATCCGTATTAGAGCGGGCCTTGCCATACTGGGGCCGTCGTATCCGAGGGTTTGATAATCCTGCGGTATGCATGACAGGTGTTGAAACGCGTACTTCTGCACCGCTTCGTATGGGACGCAATGAAGAACGCATTTCTCCTACTGTAGGAGGTTTCTATCCTATGGGTGAGGGGGCTGGCTATGCAGGGGGAATTATGAGTGCTGCCCTTGATGGTGCGGAAACGGCTATTTTATGTATGGCAAAATATGCAAAACCTAATTAGTGGGGAATTATACTGATGGATTGAATTACAGTATAGATTCATACTATTTATGTAATATAGATGTGACTTTATAGTAGGTATGCTTTCTATATTATGATATAATACACAACAGTAATTATTGAAAAGATACACACGGTAGATATATAGACTTGTGAAACTTTCACAAATCCTTAGAGGAGGATAATTATGGCTCGTTTATTTGGTACAGATGGTGTACGTGGTGTTGTTAATGAGTTTTTAACGCCGGAATTAGCCTATCATTTAGGTCGTGCGGCAGGAACACATTTTGGTAAGGCAAAGAATCACCCTACGTTCTTGATTGGTCGCGATACGCGAATTTCTGGTTCTATGCTTGAAAGTGCATTAGCGGCGGGCATTTGCTCTGTTGGTGGTAATGTAGTAATTGCAGGCGTTATCCCAACACCAGCAGTGGCTTACCTTGTACGGCAACAAGGTTTTGATGCGGGTGCTGTTATTTCTGCATCTCACAATCCATATCCAGATAATGGCATTAAATTCTTTGATGGTAATGGCTATAAATTACCTGATGAAGTGGAAGATGAATTGGAAAAATATGTTCGTCAAAGCGCAGATAATGAATTGGCGCGTCCTACCGGTGATGGTATTGGTAAAATTGAGTTCAATAGTAACTTGGCTCATTTATATGCTCATTTTGTACGTCACACAATCGATACGTCCCTTGAAGGGTTGACTATCGTTTATGATGGCGCTAATGGCGCAGCGTCCAGTGTAGGTCCGGAAATTTTGTCTGGACTAGGGGCTAAAGTCATCAATATTAATGTGAATCCAGATGGCTTGAATATTAATCATCATTGTGGTTCCACACATATTGAAGGCTTACAAGTAGCCGTACAACAACATAATGCAGACCTTGGTATTGCTAATGATGGCGATGCTGACCGCTGTTTATTGGTTGATGAAAAAGGTCAAGTCCTCGATGGTGATCAAATCATGTTGCTATGCGCCCTTAAGTTAAAAGAAGAAGGCAAACTTAAAGGTGATACCATAGTTGGTACCGTTATGAGTAATATCGGATTCCATAAAGCAGCAGAAGAACTTGGTATGAAAACGGTTTCTACTGCTGTTGGTGATCGATATGTATTGGAATATATGCGTGAACATAATCTTTCCGTTGGTGGTGAACAATCTGGTCACGTAATCTTTTTAGATCACAACACCACTGGTGACGGCATGTTAACAGCTGTTCAAGTGGCGGCTCTTATGAAGGAGAAAAAGCAACCTCTTTCTGAGTTGGCCGGCATTATGACAAAATACCCACAAGTTCTTGTAAATGTTCGTGTAGCTACAAAAACTGGCTGGGAAGATAATGACCTCATCAAAGCTGCTATCGTAACAGCTGAAGGAGAACTTGGTGATGAAGGTCGCGTTTTAGTACGTGCATCCGGGACAGAACCACTCATCCGTGTCATGGCTGAAGGGCCTAACCAAGAAGAACTACAATCCCTGTGCCAAGAAATTGCTGATATTATCGGTAGAGAACAAGGGTTGGCTGAATAAAAGTAGGGTGTGAGGCGGCAGAGGAGCCTGCGACGATGAAGCCCACACATCACTTTGTTCCGAGCGTAAGATTTTGCGAAGCAAAATCCACTGCGAGGAACCATCTTTACTGAGATTAATCCTATGGATTTTAATAATTGTGAATCCATTCTACAATTTGATATTAAAGGTATCCCCTCCTATATATGTCCCTTTGCTCCGTCCTACGTAAAGTCACTGCAGGATCGTATATAGGAGGTTTAGAGATGAGTGATATTTAAAATTGAATAATCATAATGAATAATCTTTTTATTTTGGTTTATTCTAAGCTTAGAGGGTGAAATTATGAAAACAATAGGTTTAATTGGGGGAATGAGCTGGGAAAGTACGATTACGTATTACCAAGTCTTGAATGAAACTATTAAGCAAGTTTTGGGCGGCTTACATTCAGCAAAATGTATTTTATATAGTGTCGATTTTGAAGAGATAGAAAAGTGTCAAGCAAATGGAGATTGGGTCAGAAGTGCTGAAATTTTATCCGATGCTGCTCAATCTTTAGAAAAGGCTGGTGCTGATTATATTGTTATATGCACGAATACAATGCATAAAGTAGCGGATGAAATAAAAAGACATATTCACATTCCACTTCTTCATATTGCGGAAATGACTGCAGTAGAGTTGGAAAAATCAGGTATTACAAAGGTAGGTCTACTCGGTACCAAGTACACGATGCAACAAGATTTTTATAAATGTATCTTGGAAAATCGGGGGATTCATGTTGTTATACCTAACGAAGATCAAGTCGAACTTGTGAATGATATTATATATAATGAATTGTGTTTAGGTGTTATTTCTAATGAATCTAAACAACAATACTTAGATATTATTGGTGATTTGGTAAAATCTGGTGTACAAGGTGTTATCTTAGGCTGTACTGAAATTGGGCTACTTATTAAACAAGATGATACGGATATACCTTTATTTGATACTACATTGATACATGCAAAAAATGCGGCTTTAATTTCTATTGATAGAGCATAATATAGTTAGGTTTTATTTTGTCCAAGCAACATAACTCTCTATTAGATATTTTATTCATTTTTAGAATATTTAATAGAGGGTTATTTTTATGCAATTAGAATTAGATAGAGGCTAAAGGAAATCTTTTTGTATAGTTTGAATTTATACGAATGGCGTTATTATAAGCACAAAAGTATATAAGTAATAACTTATGTTATTATAAACATATGGTCTAAAATATGTTCGATGATAGTAAAGGTGTAATATGAAACTTGCTATAAGAGAGTATTGGCAAAATCTAAAAACAGAATATAAAACTAATTATAAGGTATCTATATTTAGTGATTATAATGTATTAAAGGAATATGCAGAGCGTTTCGGAACTTACTTGCATGGTTTGATGCATGAACATCCGCATGATGTGGATGTGGTATGTGCTTTAGCAACTGTTGAACAGGTGTTGAGGCATGAAGAAAATTCAATACAACTATTGGAAGAGTTTCTCAGAAAATATATAGAAGAACTGAGTGATACTGAAAAAGCAAGAGTTTACACTAATTTGGCTTTTTATTATAACGATGAGGGGAATATAAAAGAATATGACTATCTATATGCAGCTGTAAAGCTAAATTCTCCATATATAGAGACTTACAGAGGGTTGGCTTTATATCATTTTTCAGCTTATAGAGAGAAAGGTTCTGCAGAGGACTTAAAGAAAAGTTTACGTGCTTTTGAAAGGGGAATAATAGTATCGAACGATTATGAAATGAACTTTGGCTATGCAGTGTGTTTATTTGAGCTTAAGCAATATGAGAAAGCAAAGGTCATTTTTGAAGAGTTATTAAAAAGCTATCCAAATAGGATGAGGTTACTAGTTTGTATTGCTTATTGTGATGTGTATTTAGGTAATAAAAAGCAAGCCCTTGATCGTTTGAAGCAAATTAAGCTTGGATGCGATGTAGCATATCATTTAAGTAATGATGAAGTTTTTGAGTTAGATATCATTGACGCCTATTATATATTAGATGAGTATGGCCTATTTTTAGATGAATGTGAAAAGGCTAAATCTGACTGCGATTTAAGTGACGGTCCGTATTACTTTGGCCTTTGGACTATGAAGCAACATGATATGTTCGATCGTGAAGTCGATAAACAACGAAATGAACTATTGGCATGCATTGAAAATGCAAAAATAGACGAAGACTTTGATAGCGAAGAAGAAAAGCAGGACTATATCAAAAGCTGGGAAGATGATTTAGAGAATCTAAATTTGTTGGAACATAAAATTAAAGATGAAAACTACAAGCCTATGGTTGAATTAAAACTGTGGCCTATATATGGCTGCTATTTAATAGACTGTTTAACTCATAACTTATAATACGCTAACTTCATAGTGATAGGGCTAAAGAATATTTATATAGTTGAAGTTTTATAGTTTTGATTGAAAAAGAATAGCACTACTTTGGATTGGAATAATTCAAAGTAGTGCTTTTATTATTATTTATCAGCCACAACGAGTTTGTATCCATTTAAGTGAATGTTACTACCTGTTGTGTCTTCGTTGTTCAAGGATTTTATATAGCTGTCGCCTGTGAGTATCCAATTGGAGTCTTTGCTGAGTTTCACAGTTACTTCTTTAGCAGCATTGTCTGTGTTTACAGCGCATACAAGGCTAGATCCATTTGTCATGTCTAGTGCGATGGTACTGATTGAATCAGCCATAATATTACCGCTTAGTTCTTGATTAGATGTGCGGAGTGTAAGATGACCGCCGTTCTCACCAGTTTTTCCCCAACGGGAGTCGGCAGCTGCTTTCACTAGGGTAGAAGTGTTCGGCATAGAGATGGCATTGTTAGACAGGTCTACTTCAGCAGTAGTGTTGTTTACATAGAGGAACGCACCCGTAGCGTGAGTTGTAAGTGTATTATTCTCTGCTTTCAGACGAGCAATACCGCTTTCAGCATCACCAGAGAAGCTTTGATATAGCATGAAACCATTATCTTTGTAGCCTGTTACATTGGAGTTTGTAAGGGTAATGGAGTTCTTACCTTCTACGACGCCAATTTCACTGTTATTCGCTATGCCGTTGACATTGTTCACTATAATATTACCCGTGGAGTAGATAACAGGGCTGCCTTCGCCAGATGTCGTAAGTTTGGCTGCTTCTGCGTTGATAGTGCCTTCTCCGCGATCTGTAGCAAGTGTGGCAGAATGAGCACCTTCAGTGGTGATAGTTAGATTTTTGCCATTTACAGTGCCTTTGTAAGTGGCATCTAAGCCACGAGAGGAATCGCTTTTTGTGTGAATATTAGTGTTTTCTACGTTGATAACAGAGCCTTCACCAGTGGCAAAGACTGCGTTAGAGCCTTTAGAATTAGATGTAATATTGCTACCTTTGATGTTAATTTGGCTACCCTCGATACCGAGGACTACTGCATTTTGACCGCGGAAATTGCTGTTGTCATCGCTTGTAGTGTCGCCTGTTTTATCGAAAACGCTATTTTCAATATCAATTACCGCTTTATTTTTACCGATGAAAGCATTCTGATCAGCCGTTGTGTTTGTCATCAATTCGTGAGCAATGGATTTGTTTTCTGTAACGATAGTTGTGCCTTTAAAAGTACTAGGATCTACTTCAACTTGTGGTGCCATTCCATTAGGGGCTCCATTCTGCATAGCCATTGGAGGCATACCGTTAGGAGTGCCAGAAGGAGGATTTCCATTTGGAGGTATTTGGTTAGACGTGCCTGTAGGTGATTGACCTGCAGGTGGTTTGCCGTGAGGTGCACCGTTTGGAGGTGTGCTTCCTTGTGCGGATGGTACTGTTTTAGTTTGCTCTGTTGAGGTTACAACTGCTACGTTAGTACTAGTTTGAGTCTCTGCGGCTAAGGTTGGGATAACCGCTAATGTCGATAAAGCGGCACCAAGGACTGCAGGTAACACCCAACGACGTAATTTTCTATATGATAAGCTATTCTTTTTAGTTTTATGTTGTTTCTTTATAGTTGTTTTATTCATGATTAATATCTCCCAAATTATATACATACATTTTGAAAATACAACAAAATCTAATTGTGTAAAATTTAGAATGATAGAAGTATAATTTCTTACAATGAAAAGGATGTGAAGCATAGAAACAATCTTTTCTATTCTTTTTGGATTATCTGTGGTGGTTTACTTTTTATCGATTTTTTTAGTATAATATACCTCAGTACATATTTTATTTTGTACTGATTCTGCCGTATATCATAGAAAGGAATTCCAAATTCGTAAAGGCGAATAGCGCAAGTACCCGCGAAGGCAGTCGTTAGGGTAGACGAGGTGAAGAGTGATCGAGTCATCAGCGGATGCTCTTCCGGCATATTCATGTCGTAACAGGTATTAAAAAGCCCATCGGTAACGATGGGGACAAAGTATATCTGAATGAATTGTATTGAACTAATATTTAATACATTAAATAGAATATTAATCTAGAACATTAATTAGTTAGCCTTAGTTTTTGCTGGGGCTAGAAATACCCCCAGTTATAGGAGGATATACTTATGTGCGGTATCGTAGGATACATTGGCTTTAATCAAGCATCTGATTTCTTATTGGACGGTATGGCGAAATTAGAATACCGTGGTTATGATTCTGCAGGCATCGCTATTATTGGTGCTGAAAATGTTATTAAAATTCAAAAAAAGGTTGGCCGTCTCTCCAATTTAGAGACTATCGTGAAAGCAGATCCTAATGAAGGAACTGTAGGTATTGGTCATACTCGTTGGGCTACACATGGTCGTCCATCCGATATGAATGCGCATCCTCATGCATCTGAAGATGGTAAATTTGCCGTTGTACATAACGGTATTATTGAAAACTATATGCCTTTAAAAGAGGAACTCATCGCAAAAGGATATCATTTCAAATCTGAAACGGATACAGAGGTGGTTGCACATTTGTTGGAGGATATGTATGATGGCGATTTTGTCGGTACTGTTCGTCGTATGCTGAATCGTGTAGACGGTGCGTATGCTCTCGAAATCATCTGTGCCGATGAACCGGATAAAATCATTTGTACAAAGAAAGAAAACCCTTTGGTTATCGGCCTCGGCAAAGGGGAAAACTTCGTTGCTTCCGATATTCCAGCTATTATTAATTACACACGTGATACATATATTTTAAGCGATGGCGAATTAGCTATCGTAACTCGCGATAATGTATCCGTATTTGACCGTGAAGGTAATGCAATCCATAAAGAAGTATTCCACGTAAGCTGGAATGCGGAAGCAGCAGAAAAAGGCGGTTATGAACACTTTATGTTGAAAGAAATTCATGATCAACCTAAGGCTGTTCGTGATACATTTGGTACACATATTTCTGAAGACGGTAAAACTGTACACTTCGAGGAATTGAACTGGACTGCTGACGATGTAGCCGCTTTCAATAAAATTCTCATCGTTGCATGCGGTACTGCATACCATGCAGGGCTTGTAACAAAACAATATATTGAAAACTTGGCGCGTATTCCAGTTGATGTGGAAATCGCATCTGAATATCGTTACAGCAACCCGTTGACTGATGATAAAACATTATGTATCGTTATCAGCCAATCCGGTGAAACATCCGATACATTGGCGGCCTTGAAGGAAGCTAAACGCCTTGGTGCTAAATCCTTAGCTATCACAAACGTAGTAGGTTCCAGTATCTCCCGTGAAGCAGATAACACTGTTTACACATGGGCTGGTCCTGAGATTTCTGTAGCGTCCACAAAAGCGTACACTACTCAATTAGTAGCAGGCTTGTTGTTCGCTGTATACCTTGGCCAATTAAACGGCAAAATGAATCCAGCTGTAGGCGAAGAAATTCTTAGCGGTGTTAAAAATTTGCCTGCATTGATTCATGAAATCTTTGAAGTAGACGAAGATATGAAAGCCTTTGCTAAACATTATGGCTTCAAATCTGACGCATTCTTCTTGGGTCGTGCTATCGACTATGCAGTAGCGATGGAAGGTGCTTTGAAGTTGAAAGAAATTTCTTACATCCACGCTGAAGCATATGCTGGTGGCGAATTGAAACATGGTACATTGGCTCTTATCGAAGAGGGCGTACCTGTTATCGCATTGGCTACACAAGAGGATGTTTACGATAAGATGATCAGCAACATCCGTGAAGTAAAAGCTCGTGAAGCTATTGTAATCGGTATTGGCATGAAAGGTGACGAAGAATTATCTAAACACGTAGACCACACCATTTATGTGCCTCGTGCGAATAAATTTATCGCTCCAATCTTAGCAGTTGTACCATTGCAACTATTGGCGTATTATGCAGCAATTACACGCGGTGCAGACGTAGATAAGCCACGTAATTTGGCTAAATCTGTAACCGTAGAATAATATATAACCAACAGTGCTTTCGCACTGTTGGTTTATTTCAATATAGGGAGACTATTATGGCAGTTATATTTTCCGGCATCCAACCAAGTGGGGAGTTAACACTTGGTAACTATTTGGGGGCTTTACGTAATTTCTTAGACTATCAAGATACTGATGAATGTTACTATTGTATCGTTAACCAACATGCGATTACGGTACCGCAAGATCCAAAAGAATTATTTCAAAATACTCGTAATTTGGCTGCATTGTACCTTGCGGTTGGCCTTGATCCTAAAAAGGTAACATTGTTTGTTCAATCCGAAGTACCTGAGCATGTTAAGCTCGGTTGGGTTATGCAATCTATTAGTTATGTTGGCGAATTAGAGCGTATGACTCAGTACAAGGATAAGTCTCAAAAGCAAGGGGATTCTATTCCAACTGCATTGCTTACGTATCCACCGTTGATGGCGGCAGATATTTTGCTATATGGTACGAATTATGTTCCTGTAGGGGAAGACCAAAAGCAACATCTCGAGTTGACTCGTAATTTAGCAGAGCGTTTTAACCGTAGATTCGGTGAAACTTTTGTAGTACCTGATATCAAGGTAGGAGAAGGTGGCGCTCGCGTTATGAGCTTGCAAGAACCAACTAAGAAAATGAGTAAATCTGATGATAACCAAAATGCTACAATCCGTCTTTTGGATTCACCAGATTTAATCGTGAAAAAGTTGAAACGAGCTCAAACTGATTCTGATAATGCGGTTCGCTATGATAAAGAAAATAAACCTGGCATCTCTAACTTGATGGGAATCTACCGTGCTATTACAAAAGATAGCTACGAAGCTATCGAAGAAATGTACGCTGGTAAAGGTTACGGTGTATTTAAATCCGATATTGCCGACCTTTTAGTAGCAACCCTTGAACCAATTCAACAACGTTACAATGAATTGATTACAAGCCCTGAATTGGATGTAATCCTTGATGAAGGGGCTGCTAAGGCGCATGCTAAAGCAAGTGCAATGTACCGTAAGGTAGAACAAGCTATGGGCTTGTGTCGTAAATAAAATCATATAGTAGACTTTCAATTTGTGAGGTAAACCATGACGAAACAAGAGGCGATGGAACGCTTTTCATCAGGTGCCGTACAACAGAGCTTAGAAATACATTGCGGTATACAGTGGACCGGTCGCATCATCGGTCTAGTTGCGTGTGCGTTGATTGTAAAATATATGCCCTCAGACTGGGCGGAACGTGTATGGTATTATCTGTTGTTGCTCGTGATATTATGGACCCTTCATAGATTAGGTGAAAGTCAAGCTTTTATCTGTGAAAAGGGCCTCGTGTTAAAACGTAGGCCTTTTTCTGTGAAAGAATACTTTCACAGTTTATTCTATGGGGATGAATATTTCGTCTTTGTTGATTATGAGCATATTATTGGATTCACTGAGGAATGGCGTGAGTTGCAAGCGATGAATGGTCATGGTGGGATCTATGTGATACCACTTGATCTACATCAGGTGGCGTACAAGGATAAAATGGCGATGATTGAGGCCATTCATAAACATACGCAGTCATAAAGTATAAGTACGTAGCGTCATACAATATAGGTATACAGAAATATAAATATAGGACTACAGAAACATAAAGCAAATGAATCTAGAGTCATAAACTATATATGTGGAGAGTCTCTAAAATAAAAAATATAAAATTTATCGAATTAACTATTTACAACTTTAATAAACTAAAGTATAATACAATCATTAAGTACGGAATCTAAATCTGTATT
This sequence comes from Veillonella parvula, assembly GCF_042850485.1. Taxonomy (GTDB): domain Bacteria; phylum Bacillota; class Negativicutes; order Veillonellales; family Veillonellaceae; genus Veillonella; species Veillonella parvula_Q. The sequence goes on from NZ_AP031417.1 coordinate 388,532, forward strand.
GAACATATTATTAAGTAGTAAATAGGCGATAATCGCCGTGGAGGATAGTTATGAATTGGAAAAAGATGATGGCTGTTGGCCTTGCAGCCGTGTCTATGATGGCATTTGTAACAGGTTGTGGCGGTGACGCTAAAAAAGCTAATACAGAATTGCCTAAGAAAGTTGTTATCGGTTTAGATGATAGTTTCCCTCCAATGGGCTTTAAAGATGAAAAAGGTGAAATCGTCGGCTTTGATATCGACATGGCTAAAGAAGCAGCTAAACGTGCTGGCATGGATGTAGAGTTCAAAGCTATCGACTGGTCTAGTAAAGAAGCGGAACTAAAATCTAAAAAAATTGATGCTTTGTGGAATGGCTTAACAGTCTCTCCTGAGCGCGAGAAGAATATTTTGTTCTCCAATACATATATGAAGGATAAACAATATGTCATTGTTCGTAATGACGATGATTCCATTAAAGGTAAAGCCGATTTAGCTGGTAAGGTAGTAGGCGTGCAACAAGCTAGTACTGGTGAAGCAGCATTGCAAAACGACCCAAGCGGTAAGACGGTTAAAGAAACAAAATCCTATGCGGATTTTGTAAGTGCATTTATGGATCTTGGTATTGGTCGTGTTGATGCGGTTATTGCTGATGGTGTAATCGCTCGTTATCTCATGACAAAAGAACCTGGTAAATATAAAATCGTAGAAGGTACTGACTACGGTGTTGATAATTTCGCTGTTGGCTTCCGCAAAGATGATACTGCTTTGCGTGACAAAATTAATGGTATCTTAGCTGAAATGAAAAAAGACGGTACTGCTGATAAAATTGCTGAAAAATGGTTAGGCTCAGGTGCAGACTTAGATAAGAGCGATGCTAAATAGTACAATTCGTGATATACTAATAGTACTATGGTCAGTAGGTACAACTGATAATTAAAGAACGAAATGTACACTAGAGAAGCGGCCAGATGGCCCTTCTCTAGTCGTGTTTTGAAGGAGTCTTTCATGTTAGATTATTTATTGCAGATTATCCCAACCATCGCTGATGGTTTAAAGGTAACCGTATCGCTATTCTGTATTGTATGGATTTTATCTATTCCTGGTGGCATTTTAATGGCTATGTTACGCCTATCTAAATTGCCTTTAGTAGATAAGCTTGTCGATGCTTTCGTATATTTAATGCGGGGCACGCCGTTGATGCTACAAATCTTATTCGTCTATTATGCATTACCAATCATCACAGACGGTGCCATTCAAATGGATGATGCCACGGCAGCAGTTCTTACCTTCGTATTAAACTATGCAGCTTATTTATGTGAGATTTTCCGTGGGGGCATTCAATCTATCTCTCGAGGTCAGTACGAAGGGGCGAAAGTGCTTGGTTTTACCTATGCACAAACTATGCGTAAGATCATCTTGCCACAAATGTTTAAACGTGTATTGCCTCCTCTTGCGAATGAGACGATTAACTTATTGAAAGATACATCTCTCGTGTATGTATTGGCGATGAATGATATCTTGCGTATTACAAAATCTATCGTACAACGTGATTTTGATATTTCTGCATTCCTCGTGGCAGCATTATTCTACTTGATCTTTACCTTTATTTTAACGAATATCTTCAACTACTTAGAACGAAGATTTGCCGTATACGAAGATTAATCTAATTCTATGATAGTTTGTCGTATGTAATCATATAGCTAGTTTTATAGGTGAGATACTTTTATTTGATGTCTATAGATGTGATTTTGTAGATGAGATATCTTTACTTGAGGTGCTGGTTATATACTTAATATGACGACGTAAGAGGTACTTATGACATTTGTAAATATGGAGCGTATTGAAAAACGCTTTAATAATCAATCAGTATTGCGCGATGTGTCGCTCAAAATGAATAGAGGAGAAATCGTTTCTATTATTGGACCTTCTGGTTCAGGTAAATCCACATTTTTACGCTGCTTGGGCCAGTTAGAAACAATTGATGGAGGCTCTATTACCGTTGATGGTACGGTTCTTGCTAGTACTGAAAATGGGGTTGTAAAATATGCTTCTCCTCAAACTCAGCATGAATTATTGCTTCGTATGGGGATGGTATTCCAATCTTTCAACTTGTTCCCGCATATGACGGTATTAGATAATATTATGATTGCTCCACGTATGGTAAAAGGTATGAAAGATGATGAAATCTCACCGATTGCAGAGCAATTACTCAATAAAGTAGGGCTATGGGAAAAACGTAATATGTATCCATCTCGCTTGTCTGGTGGTCAGCAACAGCGTGTAGCTATTGCTCGTGCGTTAGCGATGAATCCTGAAATTATGCTATTTGATGAACCTACATCTGCTCTCGATCCAGAGCTTACTGGTGAGGTTCTTAAAACGATTAAACAATTGGCGGACGATCACATGACGATGATTATCGTAACCCATGAAATGAACTTTGCTCGTGAAGTATCGGATCGTGTTATCTTTATGGCTGATGGTGTTATTCAAGAAGAAGGAACACCAGAACAAATTTTTAATCATCCGCAGAACGAAAGAACGAAAGCGTTCTTGGATAATATGTTATAGGAGGTTCTATGAAGTTACGTTTATTTGCGGCAATCTTAGCTGTCATGGCTTTGGGAACGACTTCTATTATGGCAGAAGATTTACAGAAGACGCCTGATACACCTTTATCTATTGTGGAATCTCAGAAGGATTCCGCATCTATTTTGCCAGAACAATACAAATCCTATGCTACTAAGATGAACACGGTGGTGAAGGATTACAAAAATGGTTATATGTTCTCGATTCCTTGGCGTGTAGCTGATGGCGTTATGTTAGATATGGATGTGCGTAGTGAAAGCGAACATATTCAAGGATATTCCTTCAATTTAGCGGGCCCTACGCAAGAGGATTCCTATACAGTATCTTTTACTAAGCGTAATAATACACCACAAGAAGGGGTATCTCAAAAAGAATGGAATACAACTTGGTATGGTGTACCTATTAAGGGCATGTCTAATGAGGAGTATTTGAATATTTGGCGCCAACATAGCAATAACTTTGAACATAATGATATTATTGGTGGGTTCTTTACTAAGAAAGGTGCAGTTTCCGCACGCTGGGATAAGAGTACACCAAAATCTTATGCGGACATGACATCTACAGAGCCGGTTCAGTCTGTATTTGAAGCAGAATTTATCATGGAGAAAGATCCAACTCATCGGTACAATTTGTCTAGTACCTATGCTCCTGTTCGTGCAGAGTTTATGGAGCTAGGTTTGATGGAGCATACAATCCCATCCTTTGAATTGATCAATAAGCGCGGCTCTAATGCTATTAAAGGGGTAAAAAAAATATTAACCGGCACAAGCGATATCAGTGTTGCAGAAGGCATCAAATTTACCTATCCGAAAGGCTTTACCCGTCTTAATGAAAAGGGTAAGATTGCTTTCACTAAACATAATGTACGCCTCGACATTGAGTCCTTTACAATCCCAGTACAAGCTGTTAGCTCCGGCATGCCAACTATGATGGCTAAGCAAATGCTTGGTGATTATTATCTTAAACAATTGGTCGATGTGAACAAGGCCACGATTACTCGCTATGAAACGCATATCATTGACGGTAATGTGATGTTCTATTTGGCGGGACATATGAAAAATCCAAATACGTCTGATACATCTGTAGCGGAACCAGTATCCTTTGGTGCAACAATTATTCTTGGCAATGAAGGTAATGTAGCAGTAGCTCGAATGATTGGTCCATCCACTAGCAATCTTGCTACTCAGGAACTTATAGATATATTAGATGGTTTTAAATTGACTACTACACTTAATACAAATCAATCGTCTCAGGTTCTTTAATATACGCATAATATTCTTTTATTTGTATAATTCTGTACGATTTGTGCTATAATGTAATAAATCCTCAGAAAAAAGAGGAGTTTTCCTTGATGGTCTAGAATATATTAGTATAGGCTAAACGATATTTGATCATATCCCCTTTGAGGGATTAGGAATAGGAGGGGTTATTATGGTTACCTACAAAACTATTGTCGTACCTACTGATGGTTCTGAAAATGCTAAACGTGCGTTGGAACATGCTCTCGCTGTAGCGGATCGCAACCAAGCTGAATTGATTGTTGTTCACGTTGCAAATATTGTGTCTGCTATTTCCAATTTTGATCAAACACCAATTTCTGGTGGATATGTATCTGAGCAAATTGCTGAGGATATGGAAGAAACTGGTAAGGAAATTCTTAATGATGTAGTGAAAGAAATTCCTGCAGGCGTAAAAGTTAAAAGCGTATTTGAAGTTGGCTCCCCTGGACCTGCACTACTTGCAGTGGCAAAAAAATATAATGCTGATCTCATCGTAATGGGTAGCCGTGGTCTTGGCCCTTTGAAAGGCTTATTCATGGGTAGCGTAAGTAGCTATGTAACTAGCCACTCCACTTGCCCTGTATTAATCATTAAATAATTTATATCTTATATTTTATATAGATATGATAAAAAAAGAGACTTTGGTTTCTCAAAGTCTCTTTTTTATGTTAAAAATGATATAATGTCTATATGTATGCCATACATATTGGTGTTATACGTTAAGACGTATCGATTAGTGACATAGAAGAGCTACAAAAAAGAATGGATAGGATTAAAAAAGGGGGATTATATGACCGACAAACAAGAATCATTGCTGAAGCTAGCAGAACTGTTTAAAATCTTGGGTGATCCTACACGCCTTAAAATAGTAGAGCTATTACTAGAAAATGAAATGTGTGTTAATCACATTGCAGAAACCATGGAGATGGGACAATCTGCTATTTCTCATCAATTGCGTGTATTGCGCCAAGCACGCCTTGTTACATATCGCAAGGATGGGAAAACAGCATATTATTCTCTAAACGATGATCATGTTGAATGTTTAGTTCGCATGGGGATGGAACACGTAGCTCATCAATAATTACATTTTAGTATCATGAACACATTTCGTCCTACTTAGGATGAAATGTGTTTTTATATTTTATATATTTTATTTGAGTTGTATTTGATTATGGAGAAGTATATAAAGTGAATCTGTTAATGAAAAATATAGGAATATTAGTGGTATTTTTAGCTACTGTATTCCTATCAACAAAATCTATATGGGCAAAATTAATTTATTTAGATTCACTGAGCCCCTTGAATGTTCTTGCGTGTAGGGCTGTTTTATCATTACCTTTTTTCCTTATACCAATGATTCGTTTTGATTGGAATAGCGTGAATAAAAGTAAGGTTTTTAAATACTCATTTTTTGGAGCTATTCTTTATTTATCTTCATCTATAGCTGACTTTATAGGATTATTATATATATCTGCCTCATTAGAACGTGCTGTTCTATTTACATTTCCAATTTACGTTTTTCTGTTATCTTCAGATTTATCACGCATTACATTTTCAAAAGTAGTTCTAATTGTATCTACTGTGCTAGGCTTAGCAATTATGTTTAATCCTACCGTTGATAACCACCTTATAGATACTTTAATAGGTATTTCACTAGTTTTACTTTCTGCCATCTTTTGGGCGTTGTTTATTATTTATAGTAAGAGGGCTGTTTCGAATATTAGTCCTACTATTTTTACTAGTACTTATATGTGTATAACTACAGTACTTTTACTTTTTGGCTTTATAATTGATAGCAAAAATTTTACTACTTTTTTAACGCTTCAAACTCATACTATGATTTATTTAGTATTTTTGGCCATTTTTTGTTCTATCATTCCTTCATATTTGATGTCTTTTGGTCTTAAAAAAATTAATGCATCTCTTGCAGCAGTTATTAGTGCAATGGGACCAATAGTTACTTTAGGTTTAGATGTAGTTATTCTTAATCATAATTTAGCCTTGAATGAAATTATCGGTGCTATAATTGTTACAGCTTGTGTAACTTGTTTAACAAGGCTAAATGCTAAGGCATAAAAAATCACTCATAGCCATACGACTATGAGTGATTTTTTATTTTAATATAATGGGAATAGGTAATAGGCTATAGTAATAAACAGTGGCATAGTTATAGCGGATAAAATGGTTGTGCCCATTACGATTTGTGTTGCATATTCTGGATTATTCTTCATTTCAATAGCAATAAGAGACATATTGATAGCGGTAGGTACGCTGTAGGTTATGATGATAGTTTGTGCCGCTATTGGATGCATAGGGCCGTAGAACATAATGAATAGTATGGTAATACCAGCTGCTATGAATGGACTTACAATGAGCCGTAATGTAGTAGCAAGCATAACATCCATTTTGAAGAAGTTTAGCGGTGTTCTGTTAATTTGAACACCCAAGGCAATCATAGCGACGCCAACGAAGGCATTGGCAAATATATTGAGCGGTGCAAAGAAGAAGAGGCCGTGTAAATCAAAAGGGAGTAGGTGGCAAAGTAGTGCCAGTGGAATGGCATATACCATGGGCATGTGAAATACGACTTTTAGTGCATCCCGAGGGGTTAATCGTCCTGCTCCCGCTTGGTAGAAACCATAGGTATTACTGCTAATAGTTTGGATAATCATGATAGATACAACACTCACTAAACCTAGATTAGCATAGGGTGTAGCACCATCAATGACGTAGGGAATGTTAGTAAATACAAAGATGGCAAGAGCGACACCCATGTTCCCAACATTATTAAACATGACGCAGTTTTTCAGGGTTGCAATTTTAGCCACATCATAACCTTGCATCTTTCCTACTACATCTGAAAGAATTGAGTTTAGTATGAGTACACAGAGCGCACAGAATACAATTTCCAAGGTACCTGAGTTAAGTTTGGCTTCGTACATTGCTCGAAATATAAAGGTAGGCAGCAGTATATAAAAGTTTAGTTTACTCAGTGTATATAGATCGAGTTTAAATTTTCTATCTAATATAAATCCTACCCCTATAAGTACTAGGATAGGTACCATAGAGTTCATAAAGATATGGCCTACTAATTCGAATAGATTCATCATCTCACCTAGAGTTTCTCATTAATATAAAGGCATAGTTTTAATGTATCGTATAACTATATAGCAAATATACAGTTACTTTATATAAGTTAAAAGTGAATAAGCGTTACGAAATGTGCTTATTCTTTATAATATTATCATACCATAGTATGTATTTTTTGGGATTTAAAAAATTATTGATTATGATTACTTATCATAATCATCAGAAATATCTATGCAATATGTGTTTTTGGATATACGACTTTAGCTATCGATTTATAGTATAATATGAATATATTGTATATTTTAATTTGTTAGTACACGAGGTGTCTCTAGGTGTTACCATAGCTTTTACAGTGTGGCGTTTTAAGGGATACACAGGAGGAATTATGAAACGAATTTTATTAGTGTTAATGAGCGTTTTCATGCTTGCCTTTTTAGTTGGCTGTGGTAATGATGCAAGTAAACCAACTGAGTCGGCTAAACCAAGTACATCTGAAAAGATTACTGTACAAGCTGCAGCGAGTCTTAAAGGTGCTCTTACCGAATTGGCAGATGCATACAAAAAAAGCCATAACTTAGCAGATGATCAAATTGCTATTAACTTTGCTGGCTCTGGTACATTACGTCAACAAATCGAACAAGGTGCGCCAGCTAGTCTGTTCATTTCTGCTGACGAAAAAAACATGAAAATGTTACAAGAGAAAGACTTAGTAACTGATGTAAAACCATTTGTGACTAACGAACTTGTTCTTGTTGTTCCAAAAGGCCAACCTAAAGTTGAATTGAATCAAATTGCTTCCGTAAAACGTATCGTATTAGGTAACCCTGAAACAGTACCAGCTGGTAACTATGGTAAACAGGTATTAACAAAACTAGGCGTTTGGGAACAAGTAGAACCTAATGTAGTGTATGCGAAAGACGTTAAAGCTGTAACTGCTTCCATTAGCCAAGGTGCTGGTGATGTTGGTTTCATCTATAAAACTGATGCTATCGCAGCTGGTGATGCAGTTGAAATCTCTGCTGTAACACCTGCTGACTCTCATGATCCAGTTATCTATCCAATCGGTATTATCAAAAAATATGACAACGCGTTGGCAAAAGACTTCTACCAATACGTAATGAGCCCAGAAGGCCAAAAAGTGTTAGAAAAATACGGTTTCTCTACTTCTAAATAAGAGTAAAACGCTAGCTTTCAGGGCTAGCGTTTTCTTATGATACAATAGAGACATTATTGGTATTACTAATAACATTATTTCTAAGGGTATGCTATTTTTAACTGTATGTAATTTCTAGCTCATTTGTAGTGATGACTGTTAAATAATCTAGCATATGATATGATTTTAGGCATATAATTTGCTTAAAAATATTTTGGGACTAATGGATATAGCACATATTGTAGAGTTATTCTGTATAGAAAGGGGGCGTGACATGAGTCCATTATGGCTATCACTATGGGTAGCAAGTATAGCTCTTATTATAGTTATTTTAAGTGGTTTAGCCGCATGTTATTGGATGAATCGCTGTAAATGGAGTGGCATGGCTATTATTGATGCACTTATTACCTTGCCGCTTGTATTGCCACCAGTTGTTGTTGGCTTTGCTCTTCTCATGGTGTTTACGCCAGGCTATGCCTTTGGTGCATGGCTTGAGACGCATGGTATGAGCGTTGTGTTTGCTGCATCTGGTGCGGTGGTAGCATCTTCAGTTATTGCGTTTCCATTATTTTATCAGACGGTGCGTTCTGCATTACAATCTGTCGATCATAATATGGAGGACGTAGCGCGCACATTGGGTGCTTCAGAGTTACGTATCTTTTTTACTATTTCTGTACCACTCGCTTGGAAAGGCATTTTGACGGGCAGTATTTTAGCATTTTGTCGAGCTATGGGCGAGTTCGGTGCCACAATCTTGATTGCCGGTAATATTCCAAAGGTAACGCGCACCATGCCACTTGCTATCTACTCTTACGTAGAGGCAGGGCAGTACATGGATGCCTTTGAATTAGTTATCTATATTTGTGTGCTCACATTGGCATTGTTGAGTGGGATTCACCTCATCACAAAGGGGTCCTTGTTCCGCCATATTGATAATAATTAGGAGGTCCGATGATTACATTTTCCTTTACTGTAGCGAGACCTTCTGTGACTGTGAAAGCCGATGGTGTACTTCCTTCTGGTATCACAGTATTAACAGGCCAATCCGGCAGTGGTAAAAGTACATTTATTAAATGTATAGCGGGCCTTGTGAAGCCTACTACGGGTAGTATTCAACATGATGAAATGACATGGGTGGATCGAGATAGTAAGATTTGGGTTCCCGCTCAAAAACGTCAGGTAGGCTATATGCCACAAGGGAATATTGTATTTCCACATTTGTCTGTGGAACATAATATTACCTATAGTAAACGAGGCACACCAGAGATGTGCAATAATCTATTGCAGCGTTTAGGCCTCGAAAAATATCGTAAAACGAAAGCAGGTAGCTTGTCTGGTGGTGAGCAACAACGCGTTGCATTGGGGCGTGCTCTTTACTCTAAACCAACCATCTTGCTTCTTGATGAACCATTATCTGCACTAGACTGGAATTTACGTAAGCATGTTCGAGAGGATCTTGTTTCCATTATTCGCGAATGGGATGTGCCATGTGTATGGGTTACCCATGATGAAAGCGAAGCCGAAATGGTTGGAGATCGGCACTGGACTTGTGAAGAGGGGCTTATAGTAAGGCGTTAGCAGTTTTGCTTATGAATCCCACGATGGTTGTTACGATAAATGCTATTGCAAAGGCTGGTAATGTTGCACCTATAGAGCTTTCACTATGCAACATATAATGGTATAAACCTACAGATACAGCCCAAATCAGCCCACGAATTAGATAAGCCGATAGCGTTTGTACTTGCTGGCGGTTGACAAAATAGTCTGCCAATAAGATGGCAATCATTGGCGCAAATACAGAGCCGATAAGGTATAGAAAGTCTGTAATATCGTCCATCGGATATAGGATGGCTGCAATAGTGCCAACGATTGTAACAATAACTGCAATGCCCTTACTAGATGCACTATTATAGATGGTGGTGCTAGAAACACCTGCAGAGTAAGCGTCCATAAAGGTTGTAGTGACAGTAGAGAAGATAATTACGAGGAGCCCTGCTAGGCCAAGGCCTGCATTCATCATAATGGTAATAATAGAGTCTCCACCACCAAAGATAGCGGCACTAAGACCTAAGGTGTACATAACGATACTTGTTATAGTGTAGACTGTAGCACTTGTAAGTGATGCGGAGAAAGGTTTTTTGCTTTCACGGGTATAATCACTGATGAGAGGTAGCCAAGATAGTGGCATGGCAATAGATAATTCAAGAGCAGCGATAAAACTCATATTTCCGCTAGTTAGAAGGCTACCTTCGTTAGGCCACTGCGATATCATGTGAGCGCCCATGTAGAGGGTGAGACCTAGCAATAGAACAGATACGATGGCTTGAATATAGCCCGTATTATGGAGGCCGATGAAGAGCCACAAAATGACGAGGGCCCCGATGGCAATGGTCCAAATCATAGGTGATAGAGGTGCCAGTGCTTGTAAGGCTAACATGGCATCGTAAATCATGATGCTGGTCCAACCGATGAGTTGGAGCATATTTAAAAAGGCAAAGCCCTTTGCCCCTAGTGGGCCAAAGCTGAAGGCGGTAGTATTCATACTGCCTTGCTGTAAACGTCCACCGATGAGGCCAGCTCCAAAAAGTAATATACCGCCAATGATGTGCCCCAGTATGATGGCATAGAGACCCTGTGTAAGTCCTAAGGGGGCCAGATAGGTACCGGTCATAATTTCCGCAATCGATAGAGCGGCACCGAACCATATCATGGCAAATTGTGGTTGCGTGATGTGTGTATTTTTCATACGTCCTCCTTGCCAGGAAGTCATAGAAAAAGCCGAGCTCACAGGAACTCGGCCATTAATCCTCTATGTTCCCTACGTTGGCATTATCCAAATCAGGTTATGGGTTAAAGCTTTAGCTTACTCTCAGCCCACTTGTGTGAGCACCCCATTATGGCTTCATTATACGAGGTGCTACGGGAACCGTCAATTATTTTGTTGCATAGATTGTATAATAATGTTATAACTAGATTATAAAAATATATTGCCACTAGGGGTGCTTTTGCTGAGATTGACCATTCAAAACCCTAGACCTGATCCAGATAATACTGGCGTAGGGAAGTGGAATGAAACATGATACCAAACTATTACGAGACCATTCCATTTGAGGTGGTCTCATTTTTATTTACTTGGAGGTATTATGAAAAAAATGATTATTGCTAGTATATGTGTGGCCTTAGGTGTCGTCTTATCGACTACGTCGATTCCTATTGGCCCTGCTCGTATTTTTCCATTTCAACATATGATGAATGTAATCTTAGCCGTTATAGTTGGAGCGAGATTCTCTGTAGGCGCTGCCTTTAGTACTTCTTGCTTACGTAATGTACTAGCACTAGGTTCTCCATTAGCCTTTCCAGGTAGTATGATTGGCGCTTGGTTATCTGCGTATTTATATAAAAAATACAACGCCATCTGGGCAGCGGCTTTAGGGGAAATCATTGGCACTGGACTTATTGGTGCTCTTCTAAGCTATCCAATTGCTCATTTCCTACTAGGCAAACCATTGGCATTGTTGACCTTAATTACATCCTTTTCCATGAGCTCTATCGGAGGTGCTTGCATTGGCTTTGTAGTATTACAAATCTTATCTCGACGTAATCTGTTACACAAGGAGGCATAATGAAACTACATACTGCATTAACAATTGCCGGTACTGACCCTAGTGGTGGCGCTGGCATTATGGCTGATTTAAAATCCTTCCAAAGTCGAAATGTATACGGCATGGCCGTTGTTACTTCTGTGGTGGCTCAAAATACAACGGGTGTACATCACGTAGAACACCTATCGCTAGAAAGCATAGAAAAACAGTTACACGATGTATATTCAGATATTACACCACAAGCCGTTAAGACGGGCATGATTGCTTTACCAGAGATGATGGATCTCATTTATCCTTATGTGAGTAAGAACATCCCTTATGTGATGGATCCAGTTATGATTGCCACCAGCGGTGATCGACTTGTATCGGATAAGGCCGTCGATTTCTTAAAATCTAAACTCATTCCGGTCGCCACAGTCATTACACCTAATCGTAGCGAGGCAGAGGTGTTAGCGGACATGTCTATCTCTTGTAAAAGTGACATCACAACAGCAGCTAACCGTATTTTACGTGAATTAGGACCTCAAGTGGTCATCATTAAAGGTGGGCATATTGGAGATGATGCAACGGATTATGCTTTCACCAAAGATGGAGATGTGCGTACGTGGACAAGTCCTAAATATAATACTGTTCATACTCACGGTACGGGTTGCACCTTCTCGGCGGTTATTACGGCAGAGCTCGCGAAAGGGCGTGATGTAATGGAAGCCATAGGTATTGCAAAGAACTATATTGCCCTTGCGATTAAGCATAATCCAGCGCTTGGAACTGGCTGCGGACCTGTTAATCACATGGCTTATGGTTTATTGACAAATGGCCCTCAAACGATGGATGAACTCTTGAAAAATGAGTAGAGGAGATAGTTATATGACCTATGAAAATCCATATATAAATAGCTCAACTTGGACCGAACTGAATATATTAGAGACTCTACGCAAAAGAAATCCGCTTATTATTTGTATTACAAATGATGTAGTGCGAACCTTTACGGCTAACGGTTTACTAGCCATCGGAGCATCACCCGTGATGAGTGAGTGTAGCGAAGATTTGAAAGACCTTATCGTTCATGCTTCTGCACTGCTCATCAATATTGGGACCGTTACACCAGATAAGGTTACTTATTACAAAGAGGCTGTTAAATTAGCGAAGGCTCATGAGGTACCCATTATACTAGACCCTGTGGGTTGTCACGCCGGGGCTTATCGATTATCTGTTGTTTTAGACTTGATTAAAACTGATGCTATTTCGTTACTACGGGGCAACCAAAGTGAAATCAAAGCCATCTATGATGCTCTTAATACAAATCATAAGGTTAATAATTCTCTCTCTGGTAAGGGCGTAGATGGGGAACAAGTTGAGGATAGCGCAATTATAACGTATCGTCTTGCACGCCAAATTAACTGTCCTGTTGTCGCAACGGGGGAAGAGGACTATGTTTCTGACGGAACCCGTGTATTTGCAGTTCCTCATGGTCATCCAATCATGACAGCCGTAACTGGGACTGGTTGTTTATTAGGTGCTGTGTTAGCTGCATTCTTTAGTTCCTATTGTCCATTCATGTATAACATGTCTATAGGTGAGTTTCTTGCGTATGCACTGGCTTACTATGGTCTAGCTGGTGAAAGTGCGGTTAATGTGAGCGGTGTAAAACCTGGTAGTTTTAGTATGGCATTTATGGATGCCTTATATGAATTCGATGATGCGATGCTTTTATCCGAAAACCGAATACGGCCTGTAGTTGTGCCCGATCAATTAAAGGTATATTTTATTAGTGGTACACAGGATGTAGGTTTTAATGAAAGCCATTTACTGGACATTGTTGAAGCTGCTTGTCGAGGTGGTGCGACCTGCTTTCAATTTAGAGAGAAGGGCATAGGAACATTAGAAGGACAACAGAAACTAGAATTAGCTCAGCAGTTAAAAGAAATTTGTGCTATGTATAATGTGCTTTATATTATTAATGACGATGTAGACTTAGCAGTGGCTGTTAATGCTGATGGTATTCACGTAGGACAAGAAGATATGCGTTTAGAAGACGTTCGCAATCTTGTCGGGAATAAGGTCGTTGGTATATCCATTCACTCTTTGGAGGAACTTCATAAGACCGATGTAGTGTATGCGGATTGTGTTGGTGTAGGCCCTATGTATACTACAAGTAGCAAACCTGATGCTCAATTGCCGTGCGGACCTGAGCGCATTACTGAGCTGCAAGCAGAAGGCCTAACATTACCTTGTGTTGGCATAGGTGGGATTACGTTAGCTAATGCAACGCCTGTTTTGCAAGCTGGTGCCAGTGGAGTAGCCGTAATATCTGCTATTGCTCATGCAGATGATCCATATGAAGCAACACAACAATTTAAAAATTTAGTAGACAAAATAAAAATCTAGCAAAAGAATGCAAAAAAGACGATGACAAATGTCATCGTCTTTTTGTTAAGGAAGTTGTCAGTACTTACTGTAAGTTTAGATTGTACTTACAGGTATAGTTTCATTAAAATCTGTACTTACAGGCTATTAATCTAGTTGGTGTCGCACTTACAGATTAGATGGATTCAACGAAACGGTGGAAGAAAGCTTGTGGGTGTGCACATACAGGACAAACTTTTGGAGCTTCTTCACCAACGTGTACATAACCGCAGTTAGCACAGATCCAAGCTACTGGTTCGTCATTGTGGAATACTTTGTTACCGGATACTTGAGCGGCTAATGCAAGGTAACGAGCTTCATGACGAGCTTCAATTTTACCAACTTCGCGCATTTGGAAAGCGATTTTAGCAAAGCCTTCTTTTTCGGCTTCGTCAGCGAATTCTTTGTACATTGTAGTATGTTCGTAGTTTTCACCAGCTGCTGCATCGCGAAGGTTAGCTTCGATATCAGCGGAAATATCGCCACCATGAAGAGCTTTGAACCACAATTTAGCATGTGCAGATTCGTTGTGAGCTGTTTCTTCGAAATAGTCAGCGATTTCGTTCATGCCAGCTTTACGAGCTGCACTAGCGTAGAATGTATATTTTTGAAATGCTTGGGATTCGCCAGCAAATGCTGCTTGAAGATTTTTTTCAGTGTTAGAACCTTTTAATTCTGCCATTTTAATACTCCTTTGTACTTACGATAATTTTCAAAATTGTTACTTAACGTATATATTCATAACCACTTGGTTGTGAATGCAATGGAATAGAATACTTATTCTATCAATTTCGAGGGCGACTTCGCCTTAGTAAGAAAACTTATTCTTAGATCAAATAGACACTTGCCTAACTCTTAAAATAGTACTTACTTATTTGTGTGTTTCGGCACTTGCCGTCTTAACAGTTTTATATACAATGTGTTATCCGTATACTTAACGAATAATCATTGTTGACTATATTGTAACATACTAAATGAGAAATGCAAGTCTTTTTGTAAAATTTATTTCGAAAATTTTCTAAATGATAAATATTATCAATGCAGTAAAAATGTGGGTTTATAAAGATTGAATAGTATGGGATTTATAAAAAATCTATATTTTGATATTGAGAATGATAACTAAATGAAAAATCATTATTGTTTAGTTGTTAATGTTAATTTCGTTGTATGCACTAATATTTCCCCATAAAATATAATGATTAAGTGCAAAGTTTCTGTAACCTTTTGGTGGTTATAAAATAATAATTCTCTTGATTTATGGTTTAATTATAAGAACAGTAGATATATTAAAATTGTACATTATATATTTAGGGTGAAAATTTTATGGTTATATATAATAGAGGATTGAACTATAGAATTAGGGTATATTTATAGAAGTAACTATTTTATGTATAATAAATATATAAATACTGACAGAAGTTAAAGGAGGCGCTATGGCATTTGTTAGATATTACGTAGGCGATGTAGTGAAAATGAAAAAATCGCATCCTTGTGGCAGTGACGAGTGGGAAGTTAAGCGAATCGGCACAGACTTTCTCATCGTATGTAATGGCTGCGGTCATCAACTCTTGATGCCGCGCCCTAAATTTGAAAAGGCTGTTAAGAAAATCGTCTCTCGATTGCCGGAAAATGAGTAAGGAGGAGTTATGGTACGACTTACTGATTATGTTACAAGTGGAGGCTGCGCATGTAAGATTGGGCCTCATATATTGAACCGTGTGCTAAAAGCTGTAACACCCGTTACTAACAAGCATGTTCTCGCGGATATGACTGGTGCCGATGATGCTGGAGTATATCAAATCTCTGATACCTTTGCATTGGTGCAAACCTTAGATTTCTTTACCCCTATGGTTAATGATCCTGTTTTATTTGGTAAAATTGCAGCTGCCAATGCATTAAGCGATGTATATGCTATGGGTGGCACCCCTTTAACAGCGATGAATATCGTAGGCTTTCCGGTTCCTCTTGTCGAGCAAGGTGTTTTGACGGATGTGTTAAATGGGGCTGGTTCGATTGTAGCCGAGGCTGGTGCAGCCATCGTAGGTGGACACAGCATTGAAAATAAGGAACCTATCTTTGGGATGTCTGTGACAGGACAAGTAAATCCAAATCAGATTTGGAAAAATAAAGGTGCTCAAGTAGGGGACGTGTTGGTGCTAACAAAACGCATTGGCACAGGTATTATGAATAATGCTCTGAAAGCAGGTTTATTTCCTGTAGGTACGGAACAGGCTGTTACTAGTATGAGTACTTTAAACCGTGTAGCGGCTGAGGTGGCACATAACTTTACAGTTCATGCTTGTACAGATGTAACAGGCTTTAGCCTTATGGGGCACTCCGTAGAAATGGCAAGTGCTTCTGATGTGACGATTCATATCAAAGCTTACGATATCCCTCTTTTTGATGATGTTATCGAGGCGGCTCAAATGGGCTTAATTCCGGCTGCATCTTATGGTAATCGCAAGGCTATAACTGAAGTACAAGTTGATGAGGACTTGGATCCTGTATGGACGGATATTGTATTTGATCCTCAAACCTCTGGCGGGTTACTATTTTCTGTTCCTGCTAGCGAAAGTGAGACACTTGTCGAGGCCTTTTATAAGGCGGGGATTGACTGTGCTGCTATTGTGGGCACTGTTGAAAGCTTCAGCGGTCTTGCCGTACGAGTAACAAAATAAACTCATAAAAGATAAGTACTGTATGGTATTGATTTAGCTATTTAAATAAAATATTATTAGCTGATAGCTGATAGCTGATAGCTGATAGCTGATAGCTGATAGCTGATAGCTGATAGCTGATAGCTGATAGCTGATAGCTGATAGCTGATACTTTCACAAATTATATAATGTATATAGAGGTGTATGATGAGCAATACAAAGGAATTAACGGTAGATGTGCGCGGTAGCTTGTGTCC
Organism: Veillonella parvula; assembly: GCF_042850485.1. Classification (GTDB taxonomy): domain Bacteria; phylum Bacillota; class Negativicutes; order Veillonellales; family Veillonellaceae; genus Veillonella; species Veillonella parvula_Q. The sequence goes on from NZ_AP031417.1 coordinate 405,547, forward strand.
AAAACCTGTTATTGAAACTAAGAAGGTAAGTGATGCGAATCCAAATGCTGTTATTATTACAATTGTAGATAATGAAGTGAGCCGCGATAATGTAGAGAAGTTTGGTAAGTCTCGTGGTTATGGTGTAGGTATTCGCCAAGATGGCAAGGATTTTTATCTTACTATGACACCAAATGCAAATCCGGTAACGGAAGTAAGTTGTGAACCTATGAACTATGGAAATCGCGTCATTTTGATGACGAAGGATTATCTTGGTGAAGGTAGTGAAGAGCTCGGTAGAAATTTGATGAAAACTTTCTGGGTGTGCATGGTAGAAGCCGATGTGAAACCATCTAAGATCTATTTCATTAATAGCAGTGTTAAGATGGTAACTAACGATTCTGTTCATTTGGAAAATATTAGAAAGCTAGCTGATGCAGGTGTTGAAATTGCAGCATGCGGCATTTGCCTTGATTATTTCGGTGTAAAAGCTGAGCTGGGCGTAGGCAGTATTACTAATATGTACGCTATTACAGATGCAATCCTTGGAGATAATATTGTTAAGCTATAATATTAGTATTTTATTTCGATATATCGGTTTAGAGCTACTGATTTAAAGTAGATTTCTTATTTCTAGAATGAATCATTGAGATGAAAGACATTTAATCGTATCTACTTTGGTAGGAGGTGAGGCATTGGAAAATAAAAAATTACTTGTCGTTTTTACATCCTATTATTTTGGTGATAAAGCGGATAAAGTATTAACCGAGTTAGAGGTGCCTCATCAGTTGATGGCTACCCCCCCAGAGCTTTACGATATGTGCGGTTTATCTATTGCAATAGACTCAAGTATAGTGGATCAAGTAAAGACCATTTTAAAAGAACATAAAATTAGTACATCTGGCTTATTTTGGTATGAAAAGGGCGAGCTAGCTGTACCGTATAAAGTCTAGACGTTGTCTAGGCTTTTTTACTTTAGTGTCCATCTTCATATAACTTGAACGATGAGTGTGGTACTATAGAAACATGATATATTTTATCAATTGCAGATATTAATTATGGAGGTATATATGAGTAAATATGAAATAGAAAATGTAATATTAACAGCCCCTAAATTTGATCGTAAGGATTTAGAATATGCTATGACATATCGCTACGCATGTAAGAAATTTGATAGCGCTAAAAAGATTTCTGATGAAGATTGGCAAGGTATTTTAACGGCGGCGCGCTTGTCTCCAACCTCCTTAGGTTTTGAGGCTTACCAATTATTAGTTATTCAAAATCCTGAAATCCGTGAAAAGATGAAATCTTATGGTTGGGGAATTCAAGCTGGTCTTGAAGCGAGTCATTTCGTGGTGTTCTTAACACGTAAAAAAGTGGATTTGGAATTTGATTCTCCTTATGTACGCTATATTCAAGAAGAGGTGAAACAATTACCTGCTGAAGTCGATGCTATTTATAAAGAAAAATATGCTCAGTTCACAACTGAAGACTATAAAACATTTGAGTCTGATCGTGCTGCCTTTGATTGGTCTTCAAAGCAAGCGTATATTGTAATGGCTAACATGATGACTATGGCTGCTTATGAAGGTCTTGATTCCTGTGCATTGGAAGGCTTTAATCAAGATAAGATGACCGCTTTTTTAGGTGATGAACTAGGGCTCTTTGATACAAAGCATTTTGGCATTGCTGTGATGGCTGCCTTTGGTTATCGTGATGAAGAACCACATCGAAATAAAACACGTCGTACAATGAATGAAATTGTTACAGTAGTTTAATCAATTGTGACTTTTATAACTACATCGAATTTCTTCATCTAATCTTTAGAAATGAATGGTATATTATAAATATACATATTATTTATTATATTTATAAAGCCCATATAATTTGGTAGGATATTATAAATATATTGATTAAATAGGAAGGAGTGATCGTATGTTATGGTCAATTATTGTTGGTGGTTTTATCGGTTTTCTTGCAGGAGCCATCACTAACAAAGGTGGAGCAATGGGCATTATTGCCAATGTTGTTGCTGGTTTAGTTGGTTCGTCTGTAGGTCAAGCAATATTTGGCACATGGGGTCCTAGTTTAGCTGGCATGGCATTAATTCCTTCTGTTCTTGGCGCTGTAATTGTTGTTGCTGTTGTTTCTTTTTTCTTCGGGAAAAAGGGATAGTAATCTATTTTTAAAAGTATAGATAACATATATAGCTAACATAACTAAAAATGATTTCATATGAAAGGATTCATAATTATGGCATTAGAAGATAAATTAAATCAAGCTAAAGGTGCATTAAAAGAAAATGCCGGTAAATTAACTGGTGACAAAGAATTGGAAGCAGAAGGCGCTGTAGAAAATACAGTTGCAAAAGTAAAAGACGCTGCACATGATGTTGCTGAAGATCTCAAAAAAGCAGCTGAAGATGTTAAAGATGCTGTAGATGGTGCGATTAGTGGCGTCAAAAATGTTCTTCATAAAGACGATAAATAATATTATATAAAGGTTATAATTAGTAATAAAAAACCAGTAAATCCTGAGATTTACTGGTTTTTGTTATATAAGTTTGTTTATACATTGAAGCGGAAATGGGTTACATCGCCGTCTTTCATAACGTAGTCTTTACCTTCAAGGCGTACAAGGCCTTTTTCTTTAGCCGCGTTTTGGCTACCGCAAGCTTGTAGATCATCAAAGGAGACAATTTCAGCGCGGATAAAGCCTTTTTCAATATCCGAGTGAATTTTACCAGCAGCTTGAGGTGCTTTGGTGCCATTTACGATTGTCCAAGCACGAGCTTCCATTTCGCCAGCTGTGAAGTAGTTGATAAGACCTAAAAGTGCATAACTTGCTTTGATAAGTTTAGTTAAGCCAGACTCTTCAAGGCCAAGATCTTCAAGGAATGCAGCGGATTCTTCTTCGGATAACTCTGCAATTTCGGACTCGATACGTGCGGACACAACAACGATACCAGCGCCTTCGTTTTTCGCATATTCCTCTACGCGTTTTACATATTCGTTGGCAGAATAATCAGATACTTCATCTTCGGAAATATTGGCTACATAAAGAGATGGTTTAGCTGTAAGCAATGTCAACTCTTTGATCATTTCCAATTCTTCTTCTTCAAGACCTTGTGCACGAACGGGTTTTGCTTCACCTAAACCTTCGATGATGCGTTCTAATAATGGCAGTTCAGCACGAGCATCTTTATCGCCAGATTTTGCGATTTTTTCGATGCGTTGTTTTCGTTTTTCTACGGATTCAAGGTCAGCAAGGCAGAGCTCAGTATTAATGATTTCGATGTCGCGAATTGGGTCAATAGAACCTGCTACGTGAGTGATGTTAGGGTCATCGAAGCAACGAATAACTTGTGCAATGGCATCTACTTGGCGGATATGGCTAAGAAATTTATTCCCTAAGCCTTCACCTTTAGAGGCACCTTCAACGAGACCTGCAATATCTACGAAACGCATAGCTGCAGGAAGAATACGTTTGGAACCGAACATTTCAGCCAATACAGCTAAACGATTATCTGGAACATCAACGACACCTACGTTTGGCTCGATTGTACAGAATGGATAATTGGCAGCTTCAGCGCCCGCCTTTGTGATAGCGTTGAATAATGTACTTTTACCAACATTTGGAAGGCCTACGATGCCTACTTCTAAATTTGTGCTCATGGTACCACCTTTTATTAACAAATTGATTTCGTTCTTTGTGAAAGTTTATAGTAATAGTTTGTTATAAACCTTATCAAATAAATATTATACCATACTAATAGGATGGAGTTAGTCTATAAATATAAAATAGATTATTTCAAAGTGCTATAATATAAATAGAGTTAAATATATTACTTAAATAATGTGATAAGTTCATATTAAAATATAGGATTAATATAGATTTTTATTCGCCGTAACTATATTGATATAATTTATAGGTATATAAATTAATAAGGGTATGGAATGTATCCAATCATGTTAATGTATATATTTTTAAACCTATATAGTGAAAGCTAATAGGAAAGGAAGTTCAGTATGTTTTCCAAGCTATTTGATAGTTTCTTAGTCCATTATTTAGAATGCTTTAATGATCATTGTTTTACCGTAAAAATTGGAGATAATGAATATACAATCGGTGACGGAGAATCCGAGTTTACCGTCATCGTTAATCGCGATATTCCCAAGAAGGACTTGTTAATATCCGCAGAACTCGCCCTCGGTGAAGCGTATATGCGTAAAGATATCGAAATTGAAGGGGATTTGTTTAAAGCCCTTTGTGTAGTCCTTGGTCATGTAGGTAAGGACTCTATCAATCGTAAGGTACTTAGCTCGCTCTTTAATGCGGGTCTTAAAAAGAAAGATCAAAAACAACAAGTATCTTCCCATTATGATTTAGGTAATGAATTCTATAAATTGTGGCTCGATGAAACCATGAGCTATTCCTGTGCGTATTTTAAGCATGAGAATGATAGTCTCAAAGATGCGCAATATCAAAAGGTACATCATATTCTTGATAAATTATATTTAAAAGAAGGGATGACTTTACTTGATATCGGTTGCGGATGGGGATTCCTTCTCATTGAAGCGGCTCGTAAATATGGGGTTAAGGGCTATGGGTGTACTCTTTCCGAAGAACAATGGAAAAAAGGACAGGAACGCATTAAAGAATATGGCCTTGAAGGACAAGTTGAGATTGAACTTATAGATTATCGAGACGTAGCGGCTTCCGGTCGCACCTTTGACCGCATTGTCAGCATCGGTATGCTTGAACATGTAGGGCGACCTAACTTTCCTCTGTATATGGAGGACGCATCGGACATGCTTAAAGACGGCGGGTTGTTCCTGCTTCACTACATCAGTGATCCCTCTGAAAAGGAAACAAGTGCCTGGATTCGTAAATATATCTTCCCGGGCGGATGTTTGCCGTCCCTTCGCGAAATGGTCAGCCTCGCTTATGACTATGATATGAATGTCATCGATGTTGAAAGTTTACGGTATCACTATTATAAGACTTTAATGCATTGGTATAACAATTTCCAAGGCGTCCGTGAGCAAGTAGAGGCGAAACGGGGGAGTGAATTCGTACGCATGTGGGATCTGTATCTTTGTGGATGTGCGGCAGGTTTCTACATTGGTAATATGGACTTGCATCAAATTTTGATGACAAAAGGTGTTACGAACGAATTGCCGTTAACACGATGGTATTAATTAAACGTAAAATAAGGTTAATAGAATAAAAAAAGAGACCATCTGATATGGTATCTTTTTTAATGTGTATGAAAAAGGCCCTCATCTATTAAGTCGATGAGGGCCTCGCTCTATTATAGCGAATGTGCTCTTAATTCTTCAGCAGATTGTGTGGAAATCCAAGCTGGTGGAATGTCGAATACTGTGTAGCAACCTGTGCCGCCGTGTTTGGCAAGTCGGTAGAGACCACGAGCGTAAGCAACAAGTGCAGAACCTGTGAATTCAGGGTTAGAGTCAAGCTTCAAAGAGTACTCGATAACGTGACGTGTGCCTTCTGTGCTTTCACCAGAGCGAAGAACGAAGCCACCATGTGGAATGCCTTTGTGGTCGCGATCAAGTTCTTCTTGGGAAATGAAGTTGACTACAGTTTCATAGCCTACGAAGTAGTTTTCCATAGTTTTAATTTCATTTTCAATTTTAGCTTTGTCCGCATCAGGAGCAGCTACTACGTAGCACTCACGAAGGTGACCTTTGTAGCCATCAACGTCTGGAGTTTTACCGTTGCGGATTTCGTCTAAGTATTGTTCTTTAGGAACAGTGTATTGACGGGCATCAAGAACACCATCGATACGACGAATAGCATCGGAGTGACCTTGGGAAACGCCACGGCCCCAGAATGTGTAGGATTTGCCTTGAGGTAAGATGCTTTCAGCATATACACGTTGTAAAGAGAACATGCCTGGGTCCCAACCGCAAGAAATCAAAGTAGCAGTTTTAGCTTCTTTTGCTACTTTGTCTACATTAGCGAAGTGTTCAGGAATACGTGCATGTGTATCGAAAGAATCAATACAGTTAAAGTATTTTGTTACCATCGGTGTTTGTTTGATAAGATCTGTTGCAGATCCACCACAAAGAACCATTACATCGATTTTGCCTTTAAAGTTAGGAATATCTTCCATCGTGTAAGTAGGTACACCAGATACAGTTTCAATACCTTGACGGCGAGAGAATACGCCGATGAGCTCCATATCAGGTTGCAACTGAACAGATGCTTCTACGCCACGAGCTAAGTTGCCGTAACCAACGATACCAATACGAATATTCATATTAGCCTCCTATATAAGTTGAAATTTAATGATTAACATATTTATTATAGCATAAAATTAATAGCTTTTAATATTTTTCTATAGAATTTATTAGATGGTATAGAAAATAATTAATATCTAATTTAAACAAGTAATTTGTGCACAACTATATCGATACATAGCGTGTTGTTATAGGGGACAAATAAAAAATCATATGAGTAGAAATTGACACATATACCCTGAATCTAGATACAATTAAATTGGTTATGTTAGCTAGTTATGTTCATAGTTGAAGTGTTAAGGAGGTATAACATGAGAAGAAATGTAAAAGCTGCTGTTATTGCTGCATTAATTGTAACAGGTGCTAATGCTTTTACCATGGTATCAGCCACAACTGTGGAAAGTCATACAGACGGAAAATCCATTGGCCTTAATTTGTGGGGGGAAAAGAGACATTATACAGATGACTTAACTGTTAATGTATCAGGTTTAGGTGTAAATGGAACAAAATATCATAATAATGTTACAGGTATTTACGCCCTTGATGGGACACAAGTCGCTATCGATAAAAATGTAACTGTAACAGTTAAAAATCCAGCACCTGCAGAAAGTGGTGCGAAACGTAGACCTGATTTGGCACATTATTACATGAGCGGTATCTATGCTGGTTATGGTGGACTTACTAATGATGGAAATAACGATGATACTCGAATTACCGTAAAGGGTAATGCTAAAGTCGATGCTGTTGGCGTTGGTTTGCAAGCTAATAAAGATGGATATATTCGCATACTAGGTGGGGCTGATATAAAAACATATCCTTTAGATACCTCTGATACCTATTCTGCATTATCTGAAGAAGGTTTTGTTTATGTAAATACAGGTATGGATGGCTTACATCCGGGAACGAATGATGTGAAGATGTATGGTAATATAGGATTTTTAGATAAAAACTATGGTATCGACAAGAATCCACATAACCATGGATCTGAAATTTCTTTAGGTTTAACAACACCAAATTCTAAATTGGTAGGGGGCGTACTTAATGAATTTGATGAAAGCAACAACAATCCGTACCATGGTGGTTTGCGATTGTACTTACAAAATGGTGCGACTTGGCGCAATGAATGGTTAGGAGCTGAACGCGTATATCCTACACAAGGTCGCCCTAATAATGCAAACTATTTATATACTGGTAGTCGTGTAGAACATTTCATTGGTGGTAAAGATATAAATAGTCAAGGTATTATCCAAGCCGTAGATCCACGACCTATTACTATTAACAACTATGCTGGTCATGCAGCTATCGACTATGAAAAGGGAGCCCCTGCGACTGCACAAGGTAAGGGCAAAGTCGTTATCAACCATGCTGATAAAGGTTCTTCTGTGACTATGCGCAGTTCGGCAGATGCACTTAAAGGGTATGCAAATATAGACAACCCACGAGGCACTTTGCAGCAGTTGGCTAATAAATTAACATATACCGGCTTTACCAAGGGTGAACGTAATTTAGATGTGAATGTTCAAGTCGATTCAGGCCTTATTAGCCCTGCATATTCCACTAAGCTTGGTACAGGTAGCTTTACTGTTGATGGGAAACCTAGTATTACTGACCAAGCGGTTGTGACAGCTCGTGAAAGCGAAGTTGTTTCTGGTGCTAAGAGTGCGTTAGTCTCCTCTGTGATGCAAATGAGAGCCGATACGAATGATTTACAACGTCGCCTCGGTGATGTGCGACTCAACTCCAATAAGCATGGTGTATGGGGAAAATACATCGGTGGTAAATCTAAAATTACGGACAGCGCCTATGTAAATCAAACCTATAACATGGCACAAGTAGGCTATGACATATTGCGTGGCGATTGGACTATTGGTGGGGCCTTGTTATATGGTACAAGCAGTAGTGATTACACACTAGGTTCTGGCTCTGGTAAAACTGCGGGCTTAGCGTTATACGGTGCAAAACAATATAATGATGGTCGTTATTTAGATGTGATTGGTAAAGTAAGTCGTTTGAAAAATGATTTCACTGTACGCAATAGCTTGGGTACAAGTTTGAGCGGAGATTACCGCAATACAGGTACTTCTTTGAGCGTTGAATATGGTAAACGAATCAAGAAAGACAATGGTTTCTATATCGATCCTAACGCAGAATTGACGCTTAGTCGATTGTCTGGTGTAAACTTTGATGCTCGTACAAATACAGGTAGTACAGTGCACATTAACTCTGATGCGGTGAATTCCGTTATTGGTCGTATCGGTGTAGGCATTGGTAAGGAAAGTAAGAACAGCAACCTCTTCCTCAAAGCTGCATTAGCGCATGAATTCTCTGGTAAAATGAAAGCTACTTATAGTATGACCGGTGAGCCAACTACAGGCAGTGAAGTGAAACTTAAAGATACATGGCTAGATCTTGAGTTAGGTGGTTCATGGAGCGTACGCCCTAATACATATATTTATGGGACTTTCACTAAAAACTTTGGTGCTATCATAGACAATTCCTATCGCATTGACGCAGGGATTCGTCATAACTTTTAATTAATGGTAAATATAGCGGAGACAAATAATATGGGGATGTTATTTGTTAGTACTATAGTGTTAAGGAATACTAGAATTAAATATTCATATATGTAAGGGTATATAAAAAGACCGATTACATTCCTATTGAAGGATTGTAATCGGTCTTTTGGTTTTATAGATATAAACTATTTTAAATCACATAATCCAGATTTAATGTAATCTAAATATAAATCAAGATATAAATCTAAACCTAAATATAGATATAATCATATTAGAATTGTAATGTTTTGATTCTTTCAACGGCGCGAATTGTATTTTCACGACTGCCGAATGCTGTCAAACGAAGGTAACCTTCACCATGAGGGCCAAAGCCAGAGCCTGGTGTAGATACGATTTGAACTTGTTCGAGCAAGATGTCGAATAATTCCCAGCTAGTCATATTGCCAGGTGTTTTTAGCCAAATATATGGAGCGTCCACACCGCCGTATACAGTAAGACCGATAGATTCAAGACCTTCTTTGATGATGCGGGCATTTTCTTTGTAGTATGCAATGTTAGCACGAGTTTGTTCGCGGCCTTCTTTTGTGTATACTGCTTCAGCACCGCGTTGGATGATGTAAGGAACACCATTGAATTTAGTACATTGACGACGATTCCACATAGGGTTTAGCGGTTGGCGTTCACCAGATTTAGTTTTGCCAGTGACCTCTTTAGGTACTACTGCATAAGCACAACGTGTACCAGTGAAACCTGCAGTTTTGGAGAAGGACCGGAACTCGATAGCTACTTCTCGAGCCCCTTCGATTTCGTAGATAGATTTTACAGTATCTTCTGTGCTGATGAAAGCTTCGTAAGCGGAGTCAAACATCAAAATCGCATCATTATCTTTACACCATTTGATCCATTCTGCTAAACGAGCACGGCTCAAAACAGTACCGGTTGGATTGTTAGGTGAGCAAAGGTATACGATGTCTACACGTTCAGAAGGGAATTCTGGAGAGAAGTTATTTTCTGCGTAAGTAGGGAGGTATACAACCTTTTGGAAGATGCCATCTACAGCTTCGCCAGTACGACCACCCATAACGTTGGAGTCTAAGTATACTGGGTACACAGGATCTGTGATAGCAATGATGTTATCTTCGCTGAATAACTCTTGGATATTACCAACGTCAGATTTTGCACCATCGGAAACGAATACTTCGTCAATAGCGATATCTACGCCTAATGGTTTGTAATCGCCATCAATAATAGCTTGACGTAAGAAGTCATAACCTTGTTCAGGGCCATAACCTCGGAATGTTTCTGCTTTTCCCATTTCTTGAACAGCTTTACTCATAGCATCGATAATTGCTGGAGCAAGAGGTAATGTAACATCGCCGATACCAAGACGAATAATATCTGCATCTAGATGAGCAGTTTGGTATTCATTTACCTTTTTAGCAATATTAGCAAATAAATAAGAACCTTGAAGGTTTAAGTAGTTTTCATTGATATTAGCCATGATGACTCCTTTTTATAATCAGATTTCTCTATATATAGTAAATTATATAGAATAATGACGCAAGGATTTTCTATAGAATTTCTGATTTATGTAAATATTGTTTAAGTCTATGACTATAAAAGGTCGCATTATGAGGAGTTTATTAGTCATACCATTTGTTTTATAATTCCTTTAAGAAATTCTATTTATGTTGTATAATAAAAAGAGAGCCATCAACGTGTGGTAGCGTTAGGCTCATCTTATAAACTGTTTTAAGAGGATTGCCTAGCGTGCGAGTATTTTGAATACTCTGTTGCGTTAGGCTTTTGTCTTTATACTATTTGAATAGTGCAAAGAGTGATATTACTATAGACCAATTTTTGCGTAGTATTTTACTACGCTTTTTTATTGAAAAAATCAAAACTTTATATAGCATTAATTTTATTTCTGATATAATTTAAATACATACATATGATAGTGCGGTTTTATATGAAAGTGGTGTCTTTATGCTGACGATTAGCAATAAGGGATGGCTTTTTACGTCTATATTAAGTGCTTTGATGGCGTTTACATCGTTGTCAACGGATATTTATTTGCCGGCTATGCCTGAGATGGGGCGTGACCTCAATGGTGATGCGGAGCTTACGTTGACGGGTTTCTTAATTGGCTTTGCGCTAGCTCAGCTTTTTTGGGGCGCTGTTAGCGATAAAATTGGTCGTAAGAAGCCACTGATTATAGGGATAGTTTTATTTATTATTGGTTCTGTAGGTTGTGCCTTGAGTTCCTCTATGATGGAGTTGTTGGCTTGGCGTGTGTTTCAGGCATTTGGTGCCTGTGTAGGACCGATGCTATCGCGGGCTATGATTCGGGATTTATATGGTCGGACTGAGGCGGCTAAAATGTTGTCTACATTGGCCATTGTTATGGCTATAGCGCCTATAGCAGGCCCGATGTTAGCAGGACATTTACTTGTATGGTATACATGGCATTCTATATTCTGGTTGCTTGTTGGTATAGGGCTTTTAATGCTCGTTGCCGTATTAGTGCTTCCGGAAACACATCCCGTAGAGAAGAGGAGCAAAAAGTCCATAGGTCATACCTATAATAACTATTGGATTTTATTACGCAATAAAGGGTTTATGAAATATACCCTATGTGTTAGCTCATTTTATATTGCTATTTATGCGTTTTTAACGGGATCGCCTTATGTATATATAGATGTGTATGAAGTGCCCAAAGAATATTTTGGTTATCTCTTTTCTGTCAATATTATTGGTGTTATGTTGTTAAGTGCTATTAATCGTCGTATTGTAAGTGCTATACGCCTTGATAGACTATTGAAATATGCCACACTATTTGCTGCTGTTTGTGTATCCATTGTTATGGGCTTGATGTTCTTAGGTTACCATTCATTGTGGTTAATCGTTATTGGCTGTTTTTTATTCTTCTCCATGAACGGTATCATTGCCGCTGTAACTAATGCATTAGCTTTAGATAGAGCAGGTAGAATGGCTGGATCTGGGGCGGCACTATTAGGTGCCATGCAATATGGTAGTGGTATTGTGTCATCGTTGATACTTACCTTCTTACCAAATGATACGGCCTATCCTATGATGGGGGTAATAGCCATATTTGTAAGTATCTGTGCTATGATTGCCTTTCCTGAGGATGAAAAATATAATCGTATATAATATTGGTGAAAGCAAGGGCTTAAATTGAGTCCTTGCTTTCATTATTTTTTTAGGTTATAATAGTAAGGCTTATTGATGGTAAGCACTTCCTACCCCTATGTGTCGATAGGGGCATTAGTCCGAAAGAGGAGGTGATTTTGTATGAACAAATACGAAGTCATGTTTATTGTGAAACCAGCTGAAGAGGAAGCAACTAACGCTGTTATTGAAAAAGTAGAAGCTTTAATTGCTCGTGTAGGCGGCACAGTAGAAAAGGTAGATCGTTGGGGCAAGCGTCGTCTTGCTTACGCGGTGAAGAAATTCACTGACGGTTTCTATGTATTGATTAACTTTGAGGCAGCTCCTGCTGAAATCAAAGAAATCGATCGTGTATTGAAAATCAACGATGAAGTCCTAAGACATCTAATTGTTAAACACGAAGCATAATTAAAGCCTGGAGGAAAACATGAACTCTGTACAAATTCTAGGTAATTTAGCTCGTGATCCTGAAGTACGCTATACCAAAACTGGTCGTGCGGTAGCAACTTTTACAGTGGCTGCTACAAACACCTATATTGATTCCACAACAAATGAGACGAAAGAACAAACTGCTTTCATCAACTGCGTTGCTTGGGGTAAACTTGGTGAAGCGGCAGGCAATCTTCGTAAAGGCAGTCGTTGCTTTGTAGAAGGTCGTTTGCAAACTCGTTCTTACGAGACTCAGGACGGTCAAAAACGGTACGTTACTGAAGTAGTAGCGAACTTTGTGGGCCAATCCCTTGATATGAATACTAATTCTTTCGAAGGTGGGTCCAATTTTGATAGTTTCAGTACAGGCGGCGATGACGAAAACATCCCGTTCTAGTGTCAGGGACTCCTACTAATTCGAAAAGGAGGATTCGCAATGAGAAGAGATAGAGGCAGAAAGCCAAGAAGAAAAGTATGCGTTTTCTGTGCAGACCATATCGATCAAATCGACTATAAAGACGTTGCTAAACTTCGTCGTTTTACGACTGAACGCGGCAAAATCTTACCTCGTCGTATTTCCGGTACTTGCGCAAAACATCAACGCAAATTGACTACATCTATCAAACGTGCACGTGCAATTGCTTTATTGCCATTCACTGCTGAATAATTGATGAATCAAGGCGGTACAACCATTTGGTTGTGCCGCCTTTTTGCGTTCTTTGGACCGGCTATATAATTTTAATGATTTTATCTTTCTAATGAATCATAAATCGAAATGGTAGAAAATTATAGTTGTAAGGAATATTAGTATGTTACGATAGCCATTAATCTCTTTGGTAAAATAGTAGAGGTGCATTTTGATACATTGTTAAGTGTGGTTTATAAATATATAATTTTTATAGATAAATATATATAATTTCTTAAAAGATTATAGATTTTTTTCGAATAGGACTATAAAAATTAGATGAAGTATTATATAATAATATTTACAGTATGTATTACAGTAGAACAGTAAAATAAATCCATTGATAATGTACGCTACTATTGCAGTATTATACAATTAGTATTAATGATAAGGGAGATTGTAAGACTTTGAAAAGAGTATTAACCTTAACATTAGCCGTGGCCATCGTTGCCGGTGGCTATATGTTTGAGGCTAATGGGGCGGGAGAACAACCTTCTAAACAGGCACCATCTATATCTGAGATAAATATATATACGCCAAAAGAGCTTAATGCACGTCAGAAAGACTTGGTTGAAATTGGCCGCTATACTGCGTCTGGTGATCAAGGTGCATTAAAGAGTGTAATTGCATCTGCTATTGAGCGAGGCACGTTGACGCCACAAGAGGTGAGTATTGCCATTCGTCAACTTTACTCTGCTGCTGGCTTGAAACAAATGAATGCTGCTTTAGCTACATTTGATCAATTACGTGATGAACGCCCTGAGTTTGGCGATGAGTACGAAAAATTGGTACCAAAGCAAACAGGACTTAGTGCTTTATTGGGGAATGGCACTAATGGGGCACCTTTAACAAAGCCGAAAGCTGAGGAAGCAAAAGAGGGGGTTCAATATAATACGTTCCGTATGAAAAAACCAAAACCTCAAAATCGTAATCGTTCACGTCTAGGTAAATTGGACCGTGAATTGGTCGCTGCGGCAGCATTAGGTACTCGAGTTGGTAAAAATAATCTTTTCACTGCAGCTGAAAAGAGTTTATCTGAACTTGGCCTAAGTCAATATCAAATTGAAAATTTAGAAGCTATGATTTTCCAATAAAATGTAGACCTATTTCTTCGGAAGTAGGTCTTTTTTTTATAAGAAGTGCTTTCATAGTCGTAGTGATTCGTATTAAATACATAGAATCTAATTGACGTTTAATGTCCCCTTTTCTATAATTAATAAGATAGGTATATGACCTGTAATAATAAATATAAACAAATATAAACATTTTTTTAAAAATAGATGTAAGGAGAAAGTATGCGCCTTCGTAGAAAACCATGGATTGATGAAGCTATCCACGAATATGACTCTCATATTATTTTGTCTGGCCAAGAAGCGTATAAAGGCAAGTGGTGTGAATTATTTGAACATCCTGAGTACCCATTATATATGGAACTAGGGACGGGGAAAGGTCGCTTTATTGCGGGGATGTCTGAAGTGTATCCAAATGCTAACTTCGTAGGTTTTGAAGTGCAGCTGGGGGTTATTTATTATGCAGCACAAAAAATCTTTGAAGGGGAGCGGAACAATGCAAAGGTATCTTTATTTGATATTGCAGGTATTGAAGAGATAGTAGCACCAGGTGAAGTTGATCGTTTCTATATTAACTTCTGTGATCCCTGGCCTAAGGCGAAACATGCAAAACGCCGCCTTACATATCACACATTTCTCGACCGTTATGCTCGTCTTTTGAAAGATGGTGGTGAAGTCCACTTCAAGACGGATAATGAAGGATTGTTTATGTTTTCTCTCGAAGAATTCAAAGAATGCGGTTGGGAGCTTAAAAATGTAACGTATGATTTACATAGTACGGATCTTCCAAATGTAAAGACTGAATATGAAGAAAAATTTAGTGAAAAAGGTCAACCTATTTTCCGCTTAGAAGCAATTAAGCCAAAAGTACAAAAGGAGGCTTAACATGGAAACACCGAATAAGGGGGATAGTCGGTGGGGCTCACTCTTTAAAAATGACTTACAAGGTATGCTCTTACCTATTCTTCTCATTACAATTATAGGTAGTGTAAATATCTTTAGTGCTACTTATATCAGCTCTATCTATGAAAATACAGGATTATTAGGCTACTTTTTAAAGCACATGACATTCTTGCTTTTGTCTATGGCAGCTGGTGTCATATTGTATCGTTATGATTACCGTCAGTTACAGAAGCCTCACATGTTGCAAAGAATTATGATTGCTACACTAATTGGGATGATCTTGGTTCTTGTGATTGGTGCAGTCATTAATGGTGCACGTCGTTGGATTGTTATTGGGCCTGTATCGATTCAACCTTCAGAATTTGCGAAATTGGCTGCCTTGATATGGACGTCGGCTAAATTGAGCACCATGCGGAAATGGGGAAAACCAAAGCATACTAACCCTCTCATTAATTTACAAGGTTATTTTAGTGAACGTATAAGTTATATGTTGCCAATGTTAATATGGCCAATTATATTTGCAGGCTTAACAATCTTGCAACCAGATATGGGCACGACCGTATTGATTTTTGGCTTTTCCTTTGTGCTCATTTACTTAGCGGGCTTTGATGGAAAATTCTTTGGCGGAGCTTTTGTGATAGCTGGATTTCTTGGCTTTATTGCAGCTCGTATGTCGCCATATCGTTGGGAACGTATTCAATCTTGGTTTGATCCTTGGCCTCATGCACAGGATATGGGGTATCAAACAGTTCAAGGCTTGTTGGCTGTAGGTTCTGGTGGCATTTTAGGCGAAGGCTTTATGCAAGGTACATCAAAGTATTTCTACTTACCAGAAGCACACACGGACTTTGCTTTTGCTGTATGGGCGCAAGAAATGGGCTTCATTGGTGCAGTGTTTGTTGTCGTTCTGATTGCAGCTTTTACCTATTTTGGGTTCCGCATTTCTAATAAGGCTCGTGATGAATTCGGGAAATGGTTAGCAATGGGAATAACATTGCTTATCAGTGGTCAGGCCTTGTTTAACATCGCCATGGTATGTGGTATCATGCCTGTAACGGGGGTACCATTACCGTTTGTTAGTTATGGCGGCTCTTCATTACTGATGAATTTCATGGCTATTGGGTTGCTGGCAAGTATTGGCCGTCGTAATGTAGAAGGGGTGAAACCAGTTGGTACAGCTGAACCATTACCATCTTTGCGTGAAGAAACACAAAGTCGTTTCAAGCCTGCTGCTACGACGCGTACTAATAAGACAAATATGCCTGGACCGTTTAAACCACGGTCTTCTAAAAAGTCGACTCGTAGACAGACTAAATTTGAACGTTAATATTTAACTTATGTATCATAAGATGAATCTGTTTGTGTAAATTCATAGAGTATATTTAAGGACTGTACTATATGAACTTAGCATCGTTATATTGTGTGTGAGGAGAAACGATGAAAGATTATATTGATATTCAAGAACGCCCATCATGGGGCCGAATGTTACCACTTAGTTTTCAACATTTATTTGCCATGTTTGGCTCTACTGTATTAGTACCGTATTTATTAAAAGTAGACCCAGCAACGGCATTGTTTATGAATGGTATTGGTACATTATTGTACTTATTTGTGTGTAAGGGCAAGATCCCTGCATATCTTGGTTCTAGCTTTGCCTTTATTGCGCCTGTAGCAGGTGTGTTATCTGCAGGTCTTGGTTATGAAGCTGCAAAAGGGGCCTTCGTTGTATTTGGTCTATCTTTTGTTATTTTATCTATTCTCGTTCGTTATATTGGTACGCGTTGGATTGATAAATTATTCCCGCCCGCAGCTATGGGTGCTATCGTAGCTATTATCGGCTTAGAATTAGCGCCAGTAGCGATGAGTATGTCTGGACTTATCGGCAATCAAGATTTAGGTATGAGCCATAGCCAAGCTGTTATTATCTCCATGTTTTCCTTAGTTGTTACCTTGCTTGGAACTGTTGTGTTCCGTGGTTTCTTAGCTGTTATTCCTGTTCTTATTGGTGTTGTCTCCGGTTATGTATTGTCTGCTGTGATGGGAGTTGTTGACTTCTCTGGTGTAGAAGCTGCTCCTTGGCTTTCATTGCCTCAGTTCTACGGCATGCCTGTATTTGATATCAATGCAATTATCATGATTATGCCAGCACTCTTTGTAGTATTTGCTGAGCACGTTGGTCACTTGGTTGTAACTAGTAACATCGTTGCCAGAGACTTGATGAAAGAGCCTGGTCTACAAAGATCCTTGCTTGGTGATGGCCTTGCAAATATTCTTTCTGGTTTCTTTGGTGCGACACCAAATACGACGTATGGTGAAAACATCGGCGTACTTGCAATTACTCGTTGCTTCAGCGTATGGGTAATCGGTGGTGCTGCAGTTTTAGCAATGATTGTGTCCTTTGTAGGTAAAGTGGCAGCTCTTATTCATGCTATTCCGGTACCTGTTATGGGTGGTGTATCTATTCTATTGTTCGGTATCATCGCAGCATCTGGCTTGCGTATGCTTGTAGAACGTAAAGTAGACTACACAAACCCTGTTAATATGATTCTTACATCCGTTATCCTTGTGGTAGGTCTTAGCGGTGCAGAACTCGCAGTTGGTCCTGTTGTATTAAAAGGGATGGGCCTTGCCACTGTAGTAGGTATGGCTATGAGCATTAGCTTGTTAATCCTTCAAAAAACAGGCGTTGGCAATGACCAATTGAAAAAAACAGAAGTATAATATCATGGCTCTTTAAAATCTTGGAATATAACCTTGAGATCATAAAGTAAATTGATTTGTACTCAGTATAATAAACGACTACTGAACTAGGTTGAACCTGAGTAAGTAGTCGTTTTTATTTAGTGTCTTTATAATTTATCCTCAATATTGTATAATGAACATATCAGTTGTATAAAATTAATTTAAGAGAGGAGGCCCTATGGAGTTTTTGATATGGATGGCTATCGGCGTTGCCTTGATGGCGGTAGAACTCGTAGTACCAGGCGGTATTTTAGGTCTTATCGGTTATTGCGCATTCCTGTGGGGCGTTTATGTAGCTCTTGGGGAAGGCACAGTAGCATTGTATGCCGTGCTAGGATTAACAGCCTTGTTAATTGTCATTATCATCGTGTTCTTTAATCACTTTGAAAAGACTTGGATAGGCAAATTGTTTACCTTAGGGCAACGATCTACGACAAAAGCTGGTTATGTATCTAATGATGTATTAGAAGATTTGGCTGGCAAGGAAGGCGTAGCTCATACAACACTGCGCCCTGCAGGTATTGCTAAAATTAATGGTAATTTGGTAGATGTTGTAACCGAAGGTGACTTCATCGATGCCGGTTCACCTATTGTGGTGCTTCGCGTTGTAGGTGGCCGCAATATTGTTAGAAAGCGTGATTAAGCTTTCACAACATCGTTGTAAATAATGGAGGTTATTATGGATGTAGGTATTTTAATTTTGATTCCCATTTTGCTGATTGGTATTATGGTATTCTTATATGTTGTGCCATTAGGGCTTTGGGTATCTGCTCTAGCAGCGGGCGTTAACGTAGGTATCTTTACACTTGTAGGTATGCGCTTACGTCGTGTAAATCCATCTCAAATCGTAATGCCTTTGATTAAAGCTAATAAAGCAGGTCTTGATGTGAATGTAAATCAGTTGGAAGCTCATTACCTCGCAGGTGGTGACGTTGACCGCGTTGTAGATGCTTTGATTGCCGCTGAACGGGCATCTATTCCGTTGACCTTTGAACGTTCCGCAGCTATCGACCTCGCCGGTCGTGATGTATTGGAAGCGGTTCAAATGTCCGTTAATCCTAAAGTGATTGAAACTCCAATTATTTCTGCGGTAGCAAAAAATGGTATCGAATTGAAAGTTCGTGCTCGTGTTACTGTACGTGCGAATATCGATCGCCTCGTTGGGGGTGCTGGTGAAGCCACAATTATTGCCCGTGTAGGTGAAGGTATCGTAACGACTGTAGGTTCCTCTGAAGAACATACAGATGTATTGGAAAATCCAGATCACATTTCCCGTACTGTATTGGGTAAAGGCCTTGATGCGGGTACTGCATTCGAAATCTTGTCCATCGATATCGCTGACGTAGACGTAGGACGTAACATTGGCGCTCAATTGCAAACTGACCAAGCGGAAGCGGATAAGAAAATCGCTCAAGCTCGTGCGGAAGAACGTCGTGCAATGGCTGTTGCTACAGAACAAGAAATGCGTGCTAAAACACAAGACATGCAAGCTAAGGTTGTGGAAGCACAAGCTGAAGTCCCTAAAGCATTGGCAGAAGCTTTCAGAAATGGTAATCTTGGCGTTATGGATTACTACAATATGAACAATATTATTGCAGACACTAAAATGCGTGAAAACTTAGCAGATGGTGAATAGGAGTAGCTATGGACTCTATTTTGTCTTCAGTGCTATCCATCTTTTCGCATAATCCAATCTTTGTTTTAGGTATCATAGCGTACAT
This sequence comes from Veillonella parvula, assembly GCF_042850485.1. Classification (GTDB taxonomy): domain Bacteria; phylum Bacillota; class Negativicutes; order Veillonellales; family Veillonellaceae; genus Veillonella; species Veillonella parvula_Q. The sequence goes on from NZ_AP031417.1 coordinate 425,047, forward strand.
TGCTTTTTCCATTATAAAAAATAAGAATACTGAAGAGTCTGAAGAGTATGATGAGTATGAAAGCTCTGGTGGCGGAACTTGGGAAGATATGGAGCGCGAATATGGCATCTCCATAGAACGCAAGGTAGATGAACCGTCTATGGAAGATTTGTTTAAGGTTGATGACTTTTATCAGGACTCTTATGAAGATAAACCGATTGTCAATCAGCAACCAGAACCCCCATCGCAAACTATGGAGGACATACATTTCAATGAAGAGGCTGCAGCAGCTCAACGAGATATTGAAGCCTTATCAATGAAAAGTTCCAGTAGCACTCCAAGTTATACTACCAGTAAGACTCGCTTAGATAGAGAAGCTGTTACGGGGCCGACCTTAAGTGAAAGACTAGCTGAGTTTAAACGAGATAAAGTAGCTAAAGAGGAGCAAGTTCTTATTGAAAATGTAGGCATTACAACTGCGCCTACTGCTCTAGCTGCGACTTCAACTCGCGGTCGTAAATCTAATCATGCTTTAAAAGAGGGCATGAAATGGTCCATCATTTTAAGTAAACCTAAAGCTCTTGAACGTAGATACCGTTAATGAAGTAATCTATTTATAAGTGTATAAACTAATTATGGTTTTATTGGAACATAAATAATAATGGATTGTGCACTGATGTGGTATAGCAACCATACTGTCACATATCATAATGTGGGGCATATAATTACATATTGAAAGAGGTTCCTATTGGTCACCTATGTGACTATTAGGAACCTCTTTTTTATTGTTTTTTCCTAGTGAAACTTTCACAATAATAGGGGAAGGAGTTCGTTTATAAGGAAGGGCAAAATTATGTATCGAAATGTGCGTGTTATACCAAAACAGCTGTTGCAGCAATTATATATAGAGAAACAATGGAGCGTTCGCGATGTGGCGGATTATTTCCAATGTAGTGTTGATACCATCATGCGCCGTATGAAAGCGTACGATATCGAACGGAGGCCTCTGAAGAAAGAAATCAATATGGTCCATGTACAAGCTTTGTATGAGACCGGTAAGTGGTCGCTCCATTCATTAGCAAAGCGTTATGATGTGTCTATTACGACGATAGCGAATCGCTTGAAAGAATATGGATTGGCTTGTCAGCAATCAAATAAAAACGTCTCTATAGATGTAGTACGTATATGTAGGGCTTATAAAAGTGGAAATAGTACAGATGCCATTGCTCGTATGTATGGTATATCTCGATGGAAAGTTCACCATGTATTGCGGCATATGGGGAATTGCTTAATTCCTAAAGTTCGAAAGCCTATGCGCGTAGAGGAGATGGCTTATTTATATATTCATCATCACATGAGTACAGATGACATTGGCCTAGCTTATGGGATACGTGGTTCTACAGTGGCAATTTATTTGCGAGAGCAAGGTATAGAAATAAGGGCAAATACTCTTGATCTAGACGAAAATAAGATTAAAAAACTCCGTGCTCAAGGTTATGGAGTTGCAAAGATTGCACAGGTGATGGGTTGCTCTACCTCTGCTGTGCGAAAGCGTCTAGCTATGAAAAAATATATCTCTCCTTGATGTAGTGTGGTAGATACTATATACTTAAATTTATACAATGATGGGAGGAATATTATGCTCGAAATTATATCTGCTTTAACACCGTTTTTATTACTGGGCTTAGTGGCTGCTGGTTTATCTCGCCTTTCTGGGGTAGCCTTATCTATGGTTGTAGTACCAACTTTATTGATTTGGGGTGCAACTGCGGTTGACGTAATCGCCTTTATGTTGCTCTTTGTGGTGTACAACAACTTCACTATGGAAACACAAGATATTCGTTTAGATTATAAAGATCTTGTCTTATTCCCTAAATGGCGCTTGTGCATTCCCTTCATTTTGAGTTTGGTAAGCGCGTTCTTTGTTCCTGCTGCAGGCATTGCTGTTTTTATGGCTTGCTTTGTTTTAGAGTTATTGGCTACTGTGTATAAACGCATTCCTGAAAATAAACGACCTCGTTTACAGCGTGTAATAGTAGCATCGATTTTGAGTGCTGTTGCAACAGCTGTAGGTGCTTATGCAGGTCCTAAAATTCCTAGTGAATTTTACTTTGTCTGTGTAGGCTTAGCCATTTTAATCGTTACGGACTTTGCATGGTATGCCGGCAAGCATAGAGATGCTTTTAGAAACGTATGGGATAGCATTTGGGCTGGTTTTAATATATTCTTAGGCATGTTTGGCATAGAGGCTTCATATTATCCAGCTGCACTTACGCGATCTATTCCAAATCCAATGGATCGCATGTTACCTATGGTTACTGTAGTAGGTGGCTATGCAGGCCTTATGGTAGTATTCGGTTTTTATAACATTTTTTCTATACCGTCTTTGATTACAGCTATTGGTGCTGCTATAGGGATACGCCTCTTTGGTATGTATGAATTTCCTCGGAATGGCAGTTTCTCTTATTTAGCAATCGGTTTTGCCGTGGCTGCTGTAATTTGCTTGTATCTCGTATCTCCGACACCAGTTGGTTTCGATCATATTAATACCTTAGTTTCTCAACCAATTGGCCAATAATAATAGATAATGTAAGTCTATTGATATATTTTAATGAGTTCTTTAGTTGCTTTCACCTAGGAGCTAATTGGATTATAATGTGTGATATATTTCATATATTGTATTGAAAATTAAGTTCATATTAGAATGTGAAAGGAGTTGATGCTATATGGCAGAAACAATTGAAACAAGACCATTCCCTCCATTCTTACCAAAGAAGGCGACAGTCATGATGATGGGCACATTTCCTCCAGAACAATCAAAACGTGCTATGGAATTCCATTATCCAAATTTCCAAAATGATATGTGGCGTGTTTTTGGCCTCGTATTCTTTGATGAAAAAGATCATTTTAGAAATGGTGAGGAAAAAGCGATGGATCCTGAGAAGATCAAAGCCTTTTTGTCTGAAGCTGGAATTGCATCTTGTCCTACTGTTTTGAAAGCTATTCGCGAAAAAGGGAATGCATCTGATGCATTTCTTAAGGTCGTTGAACCAGTTCCACTTGCGGACGTACTGGAGCAAATCCCTGACTGTAAGCATATTGCTACAACAGGCGGCAAGGCTACGGAGATTTTATTGAGCCTTTTACCAGAAAAGGTTAAATTACCTAAAACTGGTGAAACAATTCCTTTTGTATTTAATGGTCGGGAATTGACATTGACACGTTTGCCATCTACATCACGTGCCTATCCGTTGAGCCTACCGAAAAAGGCTGAAGCGTACAAGAATTTCTTCAAAGCTTGTGGTCTAAAAACAAAATAAATATTTAAAGTAGCACCTTTAATGGTTGGCTTTGAGTCTTTTGGTCTCATCTGTCGCTATTGAAGGTGTTTTTATATCGTAAAAATATATGAGATATTAAAATGGAAATTAATGCATATTTATTGTGAATATGTAGTTTGTTATAAAAAAAAATGATGAGATATATAATATTTTAATTCTTGTTTTTTAAAATGAGAGGTTTATAATTAACCGTTGTCGCAAACTGGTTGACAATAATTTAAAAAATGGAGTTGATAATATGGATAAGGCTAAGGAGGCCTTGTGGACAAAATCCTTTGTCCTTGATACTTTGATTAATTTCTTGGTATTTTTAATTTATTATTTATTAATCGTTATTATTGCGGTTGTAGCAAAAGATAATCTTCATGCTACGGCTAGTCAAGCGGGACTTGCTGTTGGTATATATATTATTGGCACCGTTGTAGCCCGTTTGTTGGCAGGACGGTTTATCAGTATCCTAGGGTGTCGCAAGATGCTCTATTTAGGGTTATTGATTTACTTGATTTCAACGGCTATGTATTTCTACACACCTAATTTACTAATGCTTGATAGTGTTCGTTTCTTAAATGGTTTTGCTTATGGTATTACATCTACTGCTACAAGTACTATCATAGCTGCTATTATTCCTACGTCACGCCGTGGGGAAGGGATTAACTATTATGGCTTATCTACCTCTCTCGCCGCTGCAGTAGGGCCATTCTTAGGTATCTTGATGCTTCATAGCCTTGGTTATGATTTTATCATCGCATTCTGTGTTGCACTTATCATCCTTTGCGGTATTGGCTCTGTCATCATGAAATTTAATGAACCTAAACTTGGTATCGAATCAGAAGCACATAAGGGCATTAGAATCTCGGACTACATTGAACCACGGATGAATTCAATCAGTCTTGTTTCCATTCTAGTCGGCTTTGCATACTCTGGTGTTATTGGCTTTATGGCAGCCTACACAAAAGACCTAGATCTTATTATGGCAGGTACCTTCTTCTTTGTTGTATATGCTGTAGTTATTACTATAACAAGACCATTGCTTGGCATTGTGTTTGATATGAAAGGGGAAAACTTTGTTCTTTATCCTTGTTTTGTATCCTTAGCACTTGGTATTTTCTTATTATCCATCGCCCACTCTACATGGCTTGTGCTTTTATCGGCTGTGTTTGTTGGCCTTGGATATGGTACATTTATGTCCAACGGACAAGCTGTTACTGTTAAAATAGTACCTGTTCATCGTATTGGTGTTGCCACATCCACATACTTCATTGCCTTGGACATGGGGCTAGGCTTTGGCCCCTATATTTTAGGCGCTGTTAAAGAGGTTGTAGGTTATACTAGTATGTTCCATGTAACCGTTGTTGTGGCGCTCCTTGCGCTGGTTGTTTATTATTTATTATATGGTCGTTATGTGGGGACTGAAAGAGATCTTTCTTTAAAAGCTCGCGCTGAAGAGGAAGAAATTAGAAATCGTAAGCGTAATAATAAGCTTGCGTAATATGTAAATTAAAAGGACTATACGAACTTAGGCTCGTATAGTCCTTTTTGTTATCTACTACTGCTTTGCTAATGCTATTATTTTTCAATATTTACAATATTAACGATAACTTCAACAGCTTTTTTCATATCATCGATACATGCAAATTCATGACGGCCATGTAGGTTTTCTACACCTGTAAAAATATTTGGTGTAGGAATGCCCATGAAGGAGATTTTGGATCCATCTGTGCCACCGCGAATAGGATCACAAATAGGTGTAATCCCAGCTTTTTCCATAGCTGCTTTGGCTACATTTACACATTCCATATTATCTTTGATGATATCGTACATGTTGTAGTATTGGTCTTTTATAGATACTTCACATACTTCACGACCATATATTTCGTTCAATGTTTGACCTGCTTGTAAGAAGAATGCTTTTTTTGCTTCGAATAGTTCTTTGTCATGGTCGCGGATAATGTAGTTCATTTTACCGGTATCTACTTGTGTTTCCATGCTCATGAGCATAAAGAAACCTTGGCGCCCACAGGTGTACTCAGGAACAGCTGCTCCAGGTAATAAAGCGTCAAATTGCATAGCTAGTTTAGCACAGTTGATCATAATGCCCTTGGCTGTGCCTGTGTGAACAGAAACACCTTTCAGGATAACGGTACCGCCTGCGGCATTAAAGGTTTCGTATTCGAGTTGACCTAGGCTTTCACCATCAATAGTGTAAGCATAGTCTACAGGGAATTGTTTAACATCGAAGTGGTCTGCGCCAGTACCGATTTCTTCGTCTGGACCGAAAGCACACATGATTTTACCATGTTTGATTTCTGGATGAGATACGAGATAGGCGAGAGCTTCCATGATTTCACAGATTCCAGCCTTGTCGTCACCACCGAGGAGTGTTAAACCGTCAGTTACGACTAAAGATTTGCCAATGTAATTTTTTAGATTTGGAAAGTCGGCACGTCGGGTGAAGATTTGGTGTTCTTCGTTGAGGCAAATATCACTACCATCATAGCTTTCTACGATACGAGGTTTAATATTTTCTGCATTATAATCAGCTGTATCCATATGGGCAATGAAGCCGATGGAAGGAGCTTTCTCATCAGTGTTAGCATGTAATGTGCCGATGACAAAACCATTTTCACGATTATAAATAACCTCATCTAAACCTATTGCCTTTAAATCGGGAACGAGCACATTCGTAGCAAAGTCTACTTGAGTTTGAGTACTAGGAATGGTTGTACTTTCCTCATTAGACCGTGTATTTATGCTCGTATAGCGTACAAAACGTTCGACCATTGATTCCATAATGAGCCTCCTCGTAAGTAAACATACGTGTTATACAGGGCAGTATACGATACCGTTACATAATAGAGATTCTTAATATACTTTCATTGTAGAACAGGGACGCCAAAAATGCAAAATAATTATTTATAGGGGGTGTATTGTTTTATTCGCATAGTGCATAGAAAACCATTGAACCATGTGTAGTACCGTGTTAGTATAAAGGTGAATAGTTATACGTTTGTACTTTTTCTGTGAGGAGGTTTTACTATGTCGGACGAGGTTCGTTCCATTCCACCCATAGAACCGGTGTTAGATCCTAAGAAAGATTACGTAGAGATTAATTCATATGTAGTATTCTGGGGCTTGTTCTATGCGGCAGTTTTCACACTGGCTGTTGGCTATTTATGTTTGAAAATCGGTCAAACAGTAGATGCCTTTGCACCAGTATCTGTACTTGCTATGGGTACAGCAGTTATTTTAAAGCGGCAAAATGCTTTTGCCGAAACGGTACACATTCAAGCTATCGCTAGTTCTAGTACGAACACATTAGCAGGGGCTATGTTCTTCTTGCCAGCTCTTTATATCTGGAATGTAACAGATGTATCCTTTGTACAAATGGCGATTCCTATCATTCTTGGCGGCGTTTTAGGTGTTTTATTATGCGTTATGTTCCGTCGCTATTTCGTTGAGGAAATGCACTATGTGTATCCGTTCCCAAGTGGTCGTGCTGCAGCGGAAGTATTGATGAGTAATGAAGGGAGCAAAGCAAAACTTATGCTTGGCTCTGGTTTAATTGCTCTTGTGTATGACTTTATTCTTAATAGTTTGGGGTGGTGGCAAGAGGTTATTCGCACTGCTACCTTTAAGTGGGGGGCAGCCCTTGCAGATCAAACTAAGCTAACCGCAGCGGTAGATACTGATGCAGCATTGCTTGGCCTTGGTTATTTCACGGGCCTTCGCTATGCGGCTATCATTGCAGCCGGTTCCTTCTTCTCTTGGTTTGTATGTATTCCGATTGTGTACTATTTAGCGCCTGAACATATCATGCAAATTGGCGGCCATGCAGTTCCATTAGGGGAGGCCCCAATTCGTAAGGTATTCCTTGATTATGTTCGTCATATTGGTATCGGCATGCTCGCTATGGCAGGCATCATCGGTCTAATTACAATGTCTAAAGTGGTAGCAAATGTTGTTAAAAATGCAGTGCTTGACATCTTTAGTTCTAAAACTGTAGATGTTAATTTGCTTCGTACACAACGTGATGTACCTACATCTTGGATTGGTGCTGGCATCTTGTTATGTACAGTTTTATTTGCAGCATATTTCCATTTTATGTATGCTGAAAGCTTCGGGCAAACAATTGTAGCGTTCTTAATCGTTCTTATTATGTCCTTCCTATTGTCTGTAGTGGGGATTAGCTCCATCGCTTATACAGGTACAGAACCAGTTTCAGGTATGACAATCTTTATGATTATCATCTCCGCTGTATGCTTAACCGCAGCAGGTATGACTGGTAAGGTCGGCATGATTGCAGTCCTCATGATGGCATCCTTTATCGGTACTACTATTGGGATGGCTGGTAACTTCATGTCTGAGCTTAAGGTGGCACATATGACAGGTGCTACACCTAAGAAAATGGAACAATGGCAAATCGTTGGTACTATTCTTTGTGCCGTACTTTCTGTAGGTGTTATGATTCTTTTGAACGATGCTTATGGATTTGTAGGAGATCATGCATTAAATGCACCTCAAGCGAACGCTATGGCTGCCATCATTGAGCCAATGATGACTGGTGGTAGTGCTCAATGGCCTCTATACATGGCTGGCGCATTATTTGCAATCATCTTGTGGATGGTAAGAGTTCCACCGTTGGCATTTGCTTTGGGCACATACTTGCCAATGGAAATTAATACACCATTACTTATCGGAGGTTTGATTGCGTATCTTGTACAAAATAGTACAAAAGACAAAGAATTGGCAGATCTTCGCTTCTCCAAAGGTAGTACAATTGCCTCTGGTCTCGTAGCTGGTGGTGCTATTGGCTCCTTGTTCAGTGCAGTGCTTCGTATTGCAGGTGTTGATGTATTTGCTCAAGCTTGGGTAGAAACACCTGAAGCGACATATCTCAGTATCGTAATGTATTTATTACTCTGTACGTTCTTGTACAAGGTAGCTATGTATATAAAAGCTAAACATGCTAAATAAATTACATACTATATATCCTAAATGAATTGAATAGCTTATTTATTCTATAAATAACCAGGAATCCTCCATTTTGGAGATGACCGCCTTTATCAAGTTTCATCTATGCTTGGTAAAGGCGGTCTTTTTATATACTTAGGAATGTTATTTTCGATATAGCTAAAAACTATATCAATTCAATACCTATTGGTATAGTTGGATTTGTTGACCCTTACTATATCGAATGTTATCATAAAACTATAATACCTTTAGAGGTATTATTTTTATTATGCTCATAAGTGTAAGTATAAATATATTAGTTAATTAAGGAAAAATCTGTTTCTAGATAGAACGGAGAGAAGTAAGGGTAATAATATGAAATTTAAGAAAATAGCAGCTCTATTAGGGGCTTTCACTATTGCTAGTAGTTTATTAATCGCTGGCTGTGGTAATGCGGGTAATAGTCAGAAGACATGGCGCGTAGGTACTGATGCGACCTATGCACCATTTGGTTTTAAAGACAAAGATAGTGGTAAATTAGCTGGATTTGATATTGATATTATCAATGCGATTGCAAACGAAGAGGGCATAGAAGCAGATATTCAAAATCTAAACTTTGATGCGCTTTTACCAGCATTACAAAGTAACACTATCGACATCGCTATTTCGGATATGACTATTTCTGAAGAACGTGCAAAATCCGTTGATTTTAGTAAACCGTACTATATTGCAGGTAATGGTCTCGTTGTAAACATTGATAACACCAATATTAATAGCTTTAAGGATCTAGAAGGTAAACGCATTGGTGTATCCATCGGCTCTACTGGTGCAGAGATTGCTAGCAAGATTCCCAATGCCGATGTACGTCAGTTTAATATTATTGTCGATGCGTTCTTAGAATTGCAAAATAAAGGCGTCGATGTAGTTATCAATGATACACCAGTAAACGAATATTATGTTAATGGTAAGGGCAAAGGTATCGCAAAGGTTACTGGAGAGGACTATGATGCGGCACCACTAGGTATTGCTGTGAAAAAAGGCAATACAGAGTTGCTTAACAAAATCAATGATGGTTTGGCTAAGATCAAAGCAAACGGTAAATATGCAGAAATTTATAAGAAATGGTTTGGTAAGGAGCCTCCAGCAGAGGTATTAAAATAGTTTGTAGATAGTACCAGAATGTATTATTTGATATAATATGCTAGGTAAGCCTCGTGTTATAAGAGGTATGTATAGAATGGGTGGTATGATGGCTAAACGAAGTGCATTTTTAGATATTATTAAGGAAAAGGGCGCCCTCGTCTTAGATGGGGCTTTAGGGACCGAATTAGAGCGTTATGGCTGTGATATTCAACATAAGTTGTGGTCTGCTAAGGTTCTCATGGATCAGCCAGATATCATCAAGAAAATACATATTTCTTATTTAGCTGCGGGTGCCGATATCATTCAAAGCTCTGGCTATCAAGCGACGGTAGCAGGCTTTAAAGGTTTAGGTTATGGAACGGAAGAAGCGATAGAGCTCGTTAAACTATCTGTTCGTTTAGCCGTGCAAGCTCGTAATGAGTTTTTAGAAGCAAAGGCGAGTGGGGCGCTTACATTGCGTGGTATTAAACTTGGCGAAGAGACTCCTGAGGGGGGTAGATATTTTTCTGAAGGTGCTTTACCTAAACCGTTGGTGGCAGCCTCTGTAGGACCTTATGGCGCTTTCTTGGCTGATGGCTCTGAATACCGTGGTTATCCTGATGTGCAAACAGAATATCTAGAGATATTCCATATTCCACGGCTAGCATTATTCTGCGAAGAACATCCAGACATATTATCCTTTGAAACTATACCGTCTTATGCTGAAGCGATTGCTATTACGAGAGCTATGTCTGATCCATTTACATCAAAAGGTATTCCCGGGTGGATTGCTTTTTCCTGTAAAGATGGGCACCATGTTTCTAGTGGCGAAACCATTATTAAATGTGCACAAATGATCGACAAGGTACATCCTATTACGGGGATTGGCATTAATTGTACTAAACCGGAATATGTAGAATCCTTGATAAAAGATATCCGTACCGTTACAGATAAACCGATTGCTGTATATCCTAATCTTGGTGAAAGCTATGATAGTAAAACTAAAACTTGGTATGGCGATGCTGCATCATTTGTAGACTACGTTGAGGTATGGCGAAAAGCTGGAGCTGAAATCATTGGTGGCTGTTGTAGAACAACACCTGAAATTATCGGTGATATTGCAAAGAAAATTCACAACTAATATAGTGTGATATACAAAAAGCTATTCGAGTATAATTCGAATAGCTTTTTCTTTATATGCAAATAAAAAAGCAGTGCGAAAGCACTGCTTTTACTATGGCGGAGAGACAGGGATTTGAACCCTGGGTACGGGATAACCGCACACATGATTTCCAATCATGCTCCTTCAGCCGCTCGGACACCTCTCCATGTATTCTGCTGTGTAACAGGTACTTGTATAGTATATGAAAAAGTTAGATTTATGTCAAGCAAAAAAATAGTAGAATTATTGCATATTTACAAGGCTTTTAAAATATAGTATTTGATCTCAATAAATGGATATAAACCAAAAATCATAGCTTGGTTTTAGGCGTATAAAATCTGGTATATAAAAAGAAGAGCCGCCTAAATAGGCGGCTCTTGTATTAGAATACGTCTTTAATTTCAGCAGCTTCAATGGATGCTTTGATATCGTCTGCCATTTTTTCAATTAATGGAAGATCTTCTTCTTTCAAAGAGGATTTGATATCTAGTGGTTCGGAAACGATTTCAATGTCTTTGAAGTCATTTTCGAAATGGGAAACCATTGTTTTCATCGCAGCGGAAGCCCAAGAGTGGTTACCGATGATGGATACCTTATGGTTTTGGAAGTTAAGGGCTTTTAATTCATGGATAAAGTTTTCCATAGTAAGGTATAGATTCAAGTTATATGTAGGTGCGATAGTTACCAAGTTAGTATATTTCCAAGCATCGGAGATGATGTAGGAAGCATTAGTTTTGGAAACATCGTAAATTTTGATATCTGTAACGCCACGTTTGGAGAGTTGTTTAGCCAATTGTTGAGCAATAGCACGAGTATTGCCATACATGGAACCAAAAGCGATGACAACACCTTTTTGCTCGGCTGTATAGCTGGACCAATGTAAGTATTTGTGCGTGATATATTGGATAGATTCAGGGGTGCGCCAGATTGGACCATGAAGTGGAGCAATGCGTTTGATATCAAGGCTAGAAATTTTGCGAAGCGCATTTTGTACTTGTGGTCCGTATTTACCAACGATATTTGTATAGTAACGGCGCGCTTCTTCTTCGTATGTAGCTACGAAATCGGTTTGATCAGCAAAGATATTACCATTAACTGTACCGAATGTACCAAAAGCATCTGCAGAGAACAATGTGCCTGTAGATTTTTCGTATGTACAAGTTACTTCAGGCCAGTGAACCATAGGCATAGTGTAAGAAACCAAAGTATGTTTACCTAAACAGATTTCATCGCCTTCTTTAATTTGATGGTATTGTTCTGGTTTTGGAGTGTTATAGAATTGCTCAAACATGCGGAATGTTGTAGCATTACCTACCATTTTACAATTTGGATACCGTTCCAATGTTTCCAATAATGTTTGGCAATGATCAGGCTCCATATGGTTTACGACGATGTAATCAAGTTCACGGCCATTTAAGAGGTGAGTCAAGTTGTCGAAGTACTCTTCGCGAATTTCAGCATCTACGGAGTCTACCACACAAGTCTTTTCATCGTCGATGAAATAGCTGTTATAGCTAACACCATTTGGAATAGGAAATAAGTTTTCGAAACGTTCTGTTGTCCAGTCATTACTACCAATCCAGTAGATATTATGAGTCATTTTCTGAGCACAATGCATAATAAAATCCTTTCTTAACCCACACTAGGTATGTATAGCTTTACATGAGAACTCATGTCTGTAAATATAGTATCAATTTATAATACTAATATTTTCGAAAAAAATCAATATTGAAAAAGCCTACTTGAAGAAGTAGGCTTTCACATGAAAGTTCATAGTGACCAATTATTTGAAGTATTTTACACCAGATGTAAAGATTGGCATTTCTAATTGGCCAGGAATATTTTTGCTGATGCCTGCACCACAGCGTTCGGAGTGTGCCATTTTGCCGAATACGCGACCATCAGGGCTATAAATACCTTCGATAGCAGCTACAGACTGGTTAGGATTGAAGCGACTATCCATGGAGGCGATACCATCAAAGTCTACATATTGTGTAGCAATTTGGCCAGTTTTATTGAACTCCAACACTTGTTGAGGAGAAGCTATAAAGCGACCTTCGCCGTGAGAAATTGGTACTGTGTAAATTTCTCCAGCTTTAGCATCACTCATCCAAGGGGATTTTGTGGAAATAACTTTCGTGTTGACCATGCGAGATAAGTGACGACCAATAGTATTGTATGTCAATGTAGGATGATCTGCAGTTAACGTTTCAATATGTCCACCAGGTAATAAGCCTAACTTGATGAGCGCTTGGAAGCCGTTACAAATACCTAATACAAGGCCATCTTGTTTGTACAAGAGGTTTTCTAAACCTTCTGCAAGGTATGGGTTGCGGAAGAGGGTGGCTATGAATTTACCAGAACCATCTGGCTCATCACCGGCACTAAAACCTCCTGGAAACATAAGAATTTGAGACTCTGCTAATTTAGCTTTGATTACGTCGATAGATTCTTTTAATTGTTCTGGAGTTTGGTTGCGGATAAGCACGATATCTGTTTCTGCACCAGCCCGTTCAAAGGCGCGAGCAGAGTCAAATTCGCAGTTTGTGCCAGGGAATACTGGAATAAGAACTTTTGGTTTGGCACCTAGGGAGGCGCTGCGAGGTTTAGCGTGTTGATCATGAATGTAAGCGACTGCTTCACCAAAGCCGTTTGGTGCATGCATTGGGAAAATATCGTTTAGAGGTGCTTCATAAGCATCTTGTATTTCTTTGAGAGAAACAGATTGTCCCTCCCATTCGATAACAGGTGTGGCTTGGGTTACACCGATAACTTTCACATCAGGTAACTCTAAAAGATAATTAACAGCCGTAATATCTACTTCAACGATGAAGGAACCGAGAGCTGGTTGGAAGATACCACGTTCAGCGTATTTATCGAATTTAACACCAATATTGTTGCCAAGGGCCATTTTAGTGACTGCTTCAGGAATGCCGCCTTGATCAACTACATAGGCAGAGTAAACACGACCTTTTTCAATTTGTTCTTGTAGTGTATCGCAGTTTTCTTTGAATCGATCCCAATCAGGGGTGTCATCGTATTTACGAGGTACATCGAAGAATACGAGACGGTGATCTACGCCTTTAAGGTCTTGGCTCACAATATTATCTACATGAGCTGTACCAACCGCAAAGGATACAAGGGTAGGCGGAACCGTAAGGTCCATAAATGTACCGCTCATAGAGTCTTTGCCGCCGATAGCACCGATTTCAAGTTCTTTTTGTGCCTTATAAGCACCGAGAAGTGCAGCTACTGGTTTACCCCAAGATTCTTTAGAGTTGAGGCGTTCGAAATATTCTTGTAATGTTAAGTATGCATCTTCACGGCGACCGCCAAGAGCTACTAATTTTGCTACAGATAAAAGCACTGCATATTGTGCACCATGATAAGGACTCCATGCAGATAACTCGGGTACAAAGCCATGAGTCATGATACTAGCCGTTGTAGTTTCACCGTTTAGAACAGGTAATTTAGCCACCATGCCTTGGGTAGGTGTTTTTTGGAACTTACCACCGAATGGCATGAGCACCGTATTAGCACCCACAGTGCTGTCAAAGCGTTCTGCTAAGCCTTGTTGGGAGGCTGCATTTAAATCGGATACAGCTGCGAGCCATTTTTCTTTGAAGTTATCTGCATTAGCAGAACCGCGTAAGAAGTAGGAGCGATCTGCTGGAGCTTTTACGATAGCTTCTTGTTGTTGACTTGCACCATTTGTATTTAAAAAGTCGCGGCTAATATCTACAATTGTTTCGCCATTCCAGTTCATAACAAGGCGATTTGTATCAGTTACCTTAGCTACAACTGTGCACTCCAAGTTTTCTTCGTCGCAGTATGCTTTGAACGCCTCTACATCAGAAGCAGCGATGACACAGGCCATGCGCTCTTGGGATTCAGAGATGGCTAACTCTGTACCATTGAGGCCAGCATATTTTTTAGGGACTAAGTCAAGATTGATTGATACACCATCAGTTAGTTCACCGATAGCGACAGATACACCGCCTGCACCAAAGTCATTACAACGTTTGATAAGTGTCGTTACTTCGCCACGACGGAATAAACGTTGGATTTTACGCTCTGTAAGAGCATTGCCTTTTTGTACTTCTGCACCGCATGTGGATAGAGAGTCAACAGTATGTTCTTTAGAGGACCCTGTAGCACCACCACAGCCATCACGGCCAGTTTTACCACCCAGCAATACTACCACATCGCCTGTAACTGGTACCTCACGGCGAACTTGGTTGCGAGGTGCAGCACCGATAACTGCGCCGATTTCCATACGCTTTGCTACGTAGCCAGGATGGTAATATTCTTTTACTTCACCTGTAGCAAGGCCGATTTGGTTGCCGTAAGAGGAGTACCCACGAGCTGCTTCTTGGGTGATCTTTCTTTGTGGTAATTTGCCTTCTAATGTATCTTCAAGTCTTGTATGTGGATCGCCAGAGCCTGTGATGCGCATAGCTTGGTATACGTAGGCGCGACCGCTCAATGGGTCGCGAATACAACCACCTAAGCAGGTAGCTGCGCCACCAAATGGTTCGATTTCAGTAGGGTGGTTATGGGTTTCGTTTTTGAATAGTAACAACCATTCTTCAGTCTTGCCGTTTACATCGACAGGTACGATGATTGTACATGCATTGATTTCATCAGACTCATCGAGATTTGTAAGTCCTCCAGCGTGGCGTAATTCTTTTACAGCCAATGTAGCCATGTCCATGAGGGAGCGAGCTTTTTTCTTAGTCGTGTAAAGCTCAGCACGGCCTTCCATATATTCTTCGAGGGCTTCCTTTATAGAACCGGTGAAGCGGCTGTCTTCAATGGTAATATTTGTTAACTCGGTCATAAAGGTAGTGTGACGGCAATGGTCAGACCAATATGTATCGAAGAGACGAATTTCTGTAATCGTAGGATCGCGGTGTTCTACCTCTGCATATTGTTGTCTAATCATTTGAAGATCTGCTAATGTCATAGCAAGACCGTATTTTTTGATGAGCGCTTCTAAATCAGCATCGCTCATTGTAGTAAAGCCATCGATTGTTGCCACCGGTTTTGGATCTTCTAAATCGAGAGCTAATGTATTTGGTACATCAAGGCTCGCTTCGCGGGAATCCACTGGGTTGATATAGTATGCTTTAATGGCATTTTCTTGTTCTTTTGTGAAAGTGCCTTCGATAACGTATACGCGAGCGCAACGTACGATATGGCCAGATGTAAGGGTGAGCATAGAAATACATTGCTCTGCACTGTCAGCACGTTGATCGTATTGACCTGGCACATATTCAACAGCAAATACAAAGCCTTGTACACTTGGAATTTCTTCTAATACAGTATCTACAGGAGGTTCAGAAAAAATTAAATTTTTAGCAGACTCTAGATCTTTTGCATCTAAATTTTCGATGTCGTATCGCTCATAGATTGTCACATCTGTAGCAGGCATAGATAATTCCTGTTGTAAGGTTTGTAACATGCGTTGCGCTTCTAGGTTGAAAGATTCTCGTTTTGTTACGAATAATCGTTGTATAGCCATTGTAGCCTCCTGTAATGTATATAATTCCCTATGGGATATTGACAAATTAAGTATAGTCGGTCTAGACTTATAAGTAAAGATAATCTTACTAATGAAAAGATTAGAAATACTAATAAATATGAAAAGTTCATGAAGGTCATAAGACCTAACTTTCATGAAGATTTCTACATATTCATTATATATTGAGAGTCTATAGTTATAATAAGGTAATGATATGTGTATTTAAAAGTAAGACGTTACTATTAGTATATAACAGAGGTGAATAAAATGGCAGTATCTGCAGATTTATATAGAACCTTTCTAGGGGTAGGCTTATATTTATCTTTTTCCCGTGCCGCAAAAGAATTAGGCGTGTCCCAATCCGCCATCAGTCAAAGTATTAAACAATTAGAAGGAGAACTTAATATGCCTCTCTTCGTGCGTACTACAAAATCTGTAGGGTTCACGCCAGAAGGTAAAGAATTGTTTGATACGGTAGCTAAAGCTTTCTCTATTCTTGATAATGGTGTTACCCAATTACAAGAACGGGTTAGCCAAGCTTATGAAAGTTTAAATTTGGCTGCCACAGATACTTTGTGTCGCCATTTCCTATTGCCTTATTTCCACAAATGGCAATTACAAGAAAGTGAAATTGGCTTACATATTATCAATCGTCCGTCTCCTGATTGTGTAGAATTAGTACTCAATAAAGAGGCGCAATTAGCTGTGGTTAATGATTATGAGGGCTTGAGAGATAATCCTCAGCTAGAGGTAACTACGTTAGCTACCATTCAAGACGTCTTTGTTGGGGGCCCTGACTATAAAGGGGCAGGATTCTTTGATCAAGGGCGCCTTCTTAACGAGCCTATTTTACTCTTGCATAAAGGCTCTGCTAGTCGTACATTCTTTGACGATGTAACACATGGTGCTTGTCGTAAGCCTCGCTTTGAATTGGGGAGCGTCGATGTATTACTAGATCTTGTAGAAATCAATATGGGTATTTCCATGTTGCCTAATCATGTGGTACAACAAAAAATGCAAGAAGGGACTATTGTGCGCATCGATACAGATATTCCGGTACCAACACGCGACATTGTGCTTGTGCGTTCTCGCTTGGTTCCTCAATCTGAAGGGGCTGCAAGATTTACGTCCTTACTAGTTAATCGTGAAAGTACTCGAGATAAAGTTTTATAAGAAAAAGACATGTTTAAAGACATACTTTAGGAAAATTTCTTAAAGTGTGTCTTTTTATATATTAGTGTGAGTTTTACCGTGCTATATTATATTCCTATAAAGCAGTCGAGTTATATAATTCATATATGAAATATTTAAGTCTTATTTGCAATGATATTTATGGGTTATATTATAAGACTTTTACTAGATATAGGTTGACCCTAAGGGGTTGTTTACGTTAAAATTTAAAGATAGTTATGCGGAGGTATGAGCACATGGAATTATTAAAAGAACGCATTCGTGAAGAGGGGATTGTCCTCAATAATCGAGTGCTGAAAGTAGATGGGTTCTTAAACCATCAAATCGATCCACAATTGTTTAAGGCGATTGGTAAAGAAATCGCGGATCGTTACCGTGATGCAGGTGTACAACGTATTGTTACCATCGAAGCATCTGGTATTGCGTTGGCGTTGATGGCCGCGCTTGAACTAGACGTGCCATTGGTATTTGCGCGTAAGAAAAAATCCATCCTTATGGTAGATGATGTATATCATAGTGTTGTGTACTCTTATACAAAAGAAGAGAATTATGATATCACTATTTCTAAAAAATTTTTACCAGCTGGGGAGAAAGTGTTGATTATCGACGATTTCTTGGCGTCTGGTGAGGCGGCTATGGGCCTTGCTAAGTTGGTTCAAGACGCAGGTGATGAAGTAGTTGGCATGGCGATTGCTATCGAAAAGTCCTTCCAACCTGGTCGTGAACGCTTGGAAAATGCGGGCTACCGTGTAGAGTCTTTAGTTCGCATTAAAGAATTCAAAGATAATGGTTGTGTGTTTATCGAAGACTAATTTGTCTGATTATTGTTAGAGGGAATTATGAATAAAAAAGCAGAAAAATTCGACTTACTTGTTGCTGACCTTAACAAAGGCGGTAACACTTGGTTTACAAAGGAAGAAATGACAGACGATCTTAATACAGTTGTATATCATGGTCGTTTGGATGTTCATGAGCATAGCTTGCCTGTGTTCATCGTTGTAGACGATTCTGCGTTCACCTATGTACGCATCGCTATCACAACAACATCTATTGATAAAAAAGTGATTCCTGCGGTATTGAAAGAACTTAACACGTTAAATCAAGATTACAAGATATCTAAATATTACGTGAGCAATGAAGATAATAACATTTATATGGATGTGTCTATACCATGTTTGAATGAACAATTTGATCCTACTGTAGTAGTGAATCTTATGCTTGAAGTTATTCAACCGCATTTAGATACTGTACATAAAGATATTCTTAAAGTAGCTGGCTTAGCTTAATAGAGGTTGTTATGAATCCTAAATCCTTATTATTTGATAAGTTTTTGAAAGAAGAAGAAATCATATCTTTTGAACGGAAGGATTTTGATGATGAAGACGGTACAGTAGTATATCGTTCTTATATCAAGTCTCCTTTATGGGATATGCCTTTATTCGTCATTCTCGATAACAGTATTTATAGTGTAGTTCGTTTAGTGTTAGGTCCTGAAAAGGTAACGGCACAAAATATGAATGCCTTGAATGCATTAATTAATCGAGACAATGCGACATATAAAAATTACAAACTATATATTGATGAACAAGATTCTAGCCTATACTTGGATTGCGTATATATGTGTGGTGATGATGCGTTCGTGCCTGCATTGATGTATGCGTTGATGTCTTCTATCGTAGATTATATTCCTGAATCTGTAGGTGAATTGAAAGCTGCCTTTGAAAGTGGTACTCACTAATCAATAATAGATACAAGTTAAGTGATCTAATGTTCGGAATTATGAAAAGAGGATAACCTGTTTATAAATGGGTTATCCTCTTTTTTATATGGATAAGCAAAACCATACAAATATTATGATTGATAGAATAAATTTATGCTGTTATAAGATTGCAAAGACAGTATTCTATTTTGCAGATTTATTTAAGCTTAATTTATATGATGCAATCTACCTTTTTATAATAGTTCGGAATATAACGAATAATAAAAATATTTAATAAAAAAATATTCGAAAATAGTATTGATTTTGTAAATGTTAGGTGTTACAATTTGAGTACAAGAAGGAGGTAGCGCCGTGAACTATGCAAATCAACAAATTCAAAGCAAGTCTACGGAGGCTACTTGTGCGCATTTGTCCCAGTCTGTTTCGGCTGGGCTTTTTTATTAGGAGGATCTATGAAGGTCGGTATTATCATGGGCAGCAAGTCTGACCTAGACACAATGAAAAAAGCATCTACCGTACTTGATGAATTTAACATTCCCTATGAAATGGTTATTGCCTCAGCTCATCGTACCCCAGAGGCTGTAAAGAATTTTGTTACACGACTTGAAGGTGAAGGAGCTATTGCTTTTATTGCTGGTGCAGGCGCAGCGGCTCACCTACCTGGTGTGGTGGCGAGCTTCACTACACTACCTGTTATCGGCATCCCACTTAATGCAACCGCATTAAAAGGTATTGATTCTCTACTTGCTATTGTACAAATGCCATCTGGCATGCCTGTAGCAACTATGGCTGTAGATGGTGCTAAAAATGCAGCGCTCTTTGCAGTACAAATTGGAGCAGCTTTCAATAAAGACCTGAAAGAACAATATCAACAATATCGTAAAGATATGGCTGAAAAAGTCTTAGCAGACAATGCAGAATTACAAGGTGCTATTCATATTTAATCATATAAATCATCGGCGATTAAATATTGGTTAAGAAAAACAGTTTATTTAGATATCTATTACATAGTTTGTATCATTAATTTATGATAAAGGAGAAAGATCATGGCTAACATCGATTTGGAAAAATTAACATTATTGTACGAAGGCAAAGCAAAACAAGTATATGCAACAGATAACAAAGATGAGTACATCGTTCATTATAAAGATGATGCCACTGCATTTAATGGTGAAAAACATGACACCATCCTTGGTAAAGGCGTGTTGAATAACAAAATTTCCTCTTTCTTCTTTGAATTGTTGAAAAAAGAAGGCGTACCAACTCATTTCGTTCGTCGTGAAGATGATCGCAACCAAACAGTACTTGCATTGAAAATAGTTCCTCTTGAAGTTATTGTTCGTAATATTGCGGCAGGTTCGATGGCTAAACGCTTTGGCATTGAAGAAGGTACACCACTTAAACATCCAATCCTTGAATTCTGCTACAAAAATGATGAATTAGGCGATCCATTTGCCAATGAATTCCAAATCACAGCACTTGGTTGGGCTACTCAAGAACAACTTGATGTAATTTCTACAATTACTTTAAAGGTAAATGATATATTGAAGAAATTTTTGGCTACTAAAAATGTGACCCTTGTAGATTTCAAGGTAGAATTTGGTACCCATAATGGTGAAGTTTTATTGGGTGATGAAATTTCTCCTGATACATGCCGTTTCTGGGATGCTACAACTGGTGAAAAACTCGACAAAGACCGTTTCCGTCGAGATCTTGGTAATATTGAAGAAGCATATAAGGAAATGTTATTCCGTCTTACAGGTGAGCGTGCCTAATAGGGGGGAAGATGAACTACGATTCTGTTTTTGATAAATGGCACGAAGAGTGTGGTGTGTTCGGCATCTATGATAGGACCGTTGATGTAGCACGCTATGTATATTGGGGACTATTTGCTCTCCAACATCGTGGTCAAGAAAGTGCGGGCATTGCTGTTACCGATGGTCATGATGTAGAACTGAAAAAAGGCATGGGCTTGTTGACCGAGGCTATCAAAGAATTACCATCTTTGCCAAGCTATATGGGGACTGGTCATGTGCGGTACTCTACGACCGGGTCCAATAATCCGCGTAATATCCAGCCTTTGGTTATTCACTACCAAGGCGGTCAAATTGCGGTGGCTCACAATGGAAACTTAACGAATGCCTTATCTATTCGAAAACGCCTCGAAGCCGATGGTTCCATCTTTCAAACGACGATGGATTCTGAGGTTATCGTAAACTTGATAGCCCGTTCTAAAGCAGAAACACAAGCGGAACGGATTGCCGATGCGGCGCGTCAAATTGAAGGGGCGTTCTCTCTAGTCATTACTACGAACGACTCTTTAGTAGGTGTACGAGACCCTCAAGGATTTAGACCGCTTTGTTTAGGTAAAACTGAAAATGGTTATGTGCTCTCTAGTGAAAGCTGTGCTTTTGATGCGATTAAGGCAGAGTTTATTCGTCATATAGATCCTGGTGAAATGGTTATCATCGATGACTCTGGTGTGCGTAGTACTATCTATGCGGAACCAGAAAAAATCGATAAAAAACTTTGCGTCTTTGAATACATCTATTTTGCACGTGGCGATAGTCATATCGATGGTCAATCCGTATATCAATCTCGGCTAAATATGGGCCGCGAACTATATAACGAAACTAAGTATGATGCGGACATCGTAATGTCCATTCCGGATTCCGGTACAACAGCTGCATTAGGTTATGCTCGTGCATCGGGTATCCCTTTTGCAGAAGGTTTAGTTAAGAACCGTTATAGCGGTCGTACCTTTATTAAACCAAATCAAGAGGAACGAGAATTAGCTGTTCGTATGAAGCTAAATGCATTGCCACATATTGTTGGAGGTAAGCGTATCGTCCTTATTGATGATTCTATTGTGCGCGGTACTACGAGTGGTATCATTGTAAAAATGCTAAAAGAGGCTGGTGCTAAAGAGATTTATATGTGTATTAGTTCTCCAACTATTGAGTATTCCTGTCACTATGGCATTGATACATCGGTGCGTAAAGAACTTATAGCAGCTACTCATACAGTGGATGAAATTAGAGATTTTATCAAGGCTGATAAATTACATTACTTGTCTCGTGAAGGCCTATGTCGTGCTGTATCTGATGTAAAGCCAGATGATTTATGTTTTGCATGTTTCAATGGTGATTATAGTGTAGCGGTTCCTGCGGACCAAGAGGAAGGGGTCAAATATGTGCTCGAATAAAACTAGTTTAACCTATCGTGATGCAGGTGTTGATATCGATGCAGGTAATCGCGCCGTAGAACTGATGAAAGAATCTGTTAAACGCACGTATACACCGGGTGTTGTTGGTGATTTAGGTGGTTTTGGGGGACTCTATTCCTTAGCTGGTCATGCTATGTCTGATCCTATGCTCGTATCTGGTACAGATGGGGTGGGCACCAAATTACGTCTCGCTATTATGATGGATAAACATGATACTATCGGCCAAGACTGCGTAGCTATGAGTGTTAATGATATCCTCGTACAAGGGGCTACGCCTTTATTCTTCCTCGATTATATTGCGGTTGGCAAACTAGAACCTGTAAAAGTGGCGGATATCGTACGCGGTGTGGCTGAGGCTTGTGAAGAATCTGGCTGCGCCTTACTAGGTGGTGAAACTGCTGAGATGGCAGGCTTCTACGATGATGAGGATTATGATGTAGCTGGTTTTGCCGTTGGTATCGTAGATCGTCCTAAATTGATTACTGGTGAAAGTATCAAGGCAGGAGACGTTATTCTTGGGTTACCATCTTCTGGGGTTCATTCTAATGGTTTCTCGTTAGTTCGTAAAATTGTATTTGATCACAAGGGTTTCTCCATTGGTCAAGATATTCCTGAATTTGGCAAAACACTGGGAGAAGAATTATTAACGCCAACGCGCTTATACCCTAAAGCTGTATTACCGTTGATTAAAGAAGATTTAATTAAAGGTATGGTTCATATTACGGGCGGCGGTTTCTATGAAAATATTCCTCGCGTCTTACCTACGGGAGTAACGGCAGAGATCGATTGTGATACATGGCCTCGCCTTCCAGTTTTTGAAAAGCTACAAGAATGGGGCAATGTAGATTGGCATGAAATGTACCGTACTTTTAACATGGGCATTGGCATGATCCTCATAGTGGACGCTGCGGATGTGGATCGAGTAAAGGCAAATCTTGAAAGTCGTAATGAAGCGGTTTATGAAATTGGTCATATCGTTAAAGGCGAAGGTCCAGTTGTTGTAAAAGGGGCGGTATTTAATGACTAGTTCCTTAGTTAAAAAACGTCTAGCTCTATTCGCAAGCGGTAGAGGCTCCAATGGGGAAGCCCTCTATAAAGCCATGCAAGAAGGATATATTAATGGTGAGTTTGTAGTTATCATTACAGATCACGGTGATGCAGGGATTGTTGAACGTTCTAAACCTTGGAATATCCCACTCATTGTCATCGAGCGTAGCGACTATGATTCTAAAGCTAGCTTTGAACAAGCCCAGTTAGATGCGTTAGGGCCCTATAAGATAGATGGTATCGTTTTGGCTGGATATATGCGCATTGTAGGGGCTCCATTGATTGAGCACTATGAGCATAGAATTTTAAATATCCATCCTGCCTTGTTGCCATCCTTTCCGGGACTACATGGACATCAACAAGCTATTGATGCGGGAGTAAAGGTAACCGGTTGTACGGTACACTTTGTTGATGCCGGAATGGATACGGGGCCTATCATTATGCAGAATACGGTTCCTTTATTACCGGAGGATACAGAGGATACCCTGAGTGATAGATTATTGCCTATTGAACATAAAACATATAAAGAGGTATTACGACTATTTTGTGAGGATAAGCTCACTATAAAAGGTCGTGTTGTATATATAGAAGATTGATGTGTAAGCAAAGGAAGACGTTAGATGATTAAAAATGCATTACTTAGTGTTTCTGATAAAACAGGTATTGTAGACTTTGCGAAAGGTTTAGTTGATTTAGGGGTAACCATTTATTCCACAGGTGGGACCCTTAAAGCCATAACCGAAGCAGGTATTCCGGCAAAATCGGTAGAGTCTTTGACTGATTTTCCTGAAATGATGGATGGCCGCGTAAAGACATTACATCCTAAGGTGCATGGTGGTATTTTGGCGATCCGTGATAATGCGGAGCATCAACAAGCTATGGCAGAACATGGTATTGAACCAATCGACCTTGTTGTAGTCAATCTTTACCCGTTCCGCGAAACCATTGCAAAACCTAATGTATCCTTAGAAGAGGCCATCGAAAATATCGATATTGGTGGTCCTACGATGGTTCGTTCTGCAGCAAAGAATCATGCCTTTGTGGGCATCGTAGTAAATCCAAATCATTACGGTGAAATTTTGGAGATGCTCAAGGATCAAGGCGAATTGACTAAGGAATATCGCTTTGGCCTTGCCAAAGAAGCCTTTGCTCATACGGCGACTTACGATGTGGCCATCGCCAATTATATGAGTGGAATCTTGAATGAAGGCCCTACACCTCCAGAATATTTGAGTGCTTATGAGAAGGTAACAGATCTTAGATATGGGGAAAATCCGCATCAACAAGCCGCATTCTACAAAGAAATTGGTACAGCTCATGGCATGGGGGCCTTGAAACAATTACATGGCAAAGAGCTTTCCTATAACAATATTGTAGACATGGAAGCGGCATGGAATATGGTATGGGAGTTTACTGAGCCAGCTGCATGTATCATTAAGCATACGAACCCATGTGGTGCCGCTACTGCATCTACATTACATGATGCCTATATAAATGCGTACGAAGCTGATTCCGTATCCGCCTTTGGTGGCATCGTAGCCTTAAACCGTGAAGTAGATGCAAGTACAGCGGAGGAAATGAGCAAAATTTTCTTAGAAGTTATTATGGCACCTACTTTCACAAAAGAAGCATTAGAAATCCTTGAAGCTAAGAAGAATATTCGCCTCATTGAACTATCTAAGCCGGAATCTGGCCAAGTGACAGTGAAAAAGGTGTCTGGTGGTTTATTAGTGCAAACAGAAGACGATATCCTAGAAGACCGCGTTAATTATAAAGTTGTTACGAAGATACAACCGACAGAGGAACAATGGAAAGCTCTTGAATTGGCATGGAAACTCGTAAAACATGTAAAATCCAATGCGATTTTGATTTCTAATGAAAAGCGTACTCTTGGAGTTGGGGCCGGTCAAATGAATCGCGTAGGTTCTGCAAAAATTGCTCTTGAACAAGCCGGGGAAGCCGCTAAAGGCGCTGTATTAGCATCCGATGCATTCTTCCCATTTGGAGATACCGTAGAAACAGCGGCAAAGCATGGCATTGCAGCTATTATTCAACCAGGTGGCTCTATTCGCGACGAAGAGTCTATCAAAGCGGCTGACGAAGCGGGCATCGCTATGGTATTTACAAACATTCGTCACTTTAAACATTAACTAGTTAAGAATTTTTAGCGGATTGTTAAACACGATTAGGGCAAAATATCTATTGAACGGTCACAACAATTATTGATGTTTGGAGTAAGCCCGTTATGTGTTTATATTATTATGGATTTGATGGCGTTTAGGCGCCGATGGAGGACTTATGAAAGTATGTGTAATCGGTAGCGGCGGCCGTGAACATGCATTGGCGTGGCGATTGTCCATCAGCCCTAGCGTAACAAAGGTATATGCTATTCCTGGTAGCGCGGCTATGTCAGATTGTGCAGAGCTAGTTGGCATCGATTGGCAACAAAGCGATCATTTAATTAGCTTTTTGAAAGATAATCAAGTTGATTTAGTTGTTGTTGGGCCTGAGGCTCCTTTAGTAGCGGGCTTAGCAGATGTACTTACTAAGGCGGGGATTCCAGTTTTTGGTCCATCTAAAGCAGCCGCTCAACTAGAGGGCTCAAAGGTATTTGCTAAAGACCTCATGAAAAAATACAATATTCCCACTGCTGCATATGGTGTATTCCACAAGGTAGATGAAGCGAAAGCTTTTATTGCTCAAACAGGAGCTCCTATTGTTGTTAAAGCTGACGGCTTGGCGGCAGGGAAGGGTGTTGTAGTAGCCATGACCATCGATGAAGCGAATGCAGCCGTAGAAGATATGCTCAGTGGTAATCGATTCGGTGATGCAGGCAGCACCGTTGTTATCGAAGAGTTTAT
Organism: Veillonella parvula; assembly: GCF_042850485.1. Taxonomy (GTDB): domain Bacteria; phylum Bacillota; class Negativicutes; order Veillonellales; family Veillonellaceae; genus Veillonella; species Veillonella parvula_Q. The sequence goes on from NZ_AP031417.1 coordinate 451,170, forward strand.
GGAAGGCGAAGAGGCTAGTTTATTAGCCTTTGTAGATGGCAAGACCGTAGTTCCTATGATTGCCTCTCAAGATCATAAACGCATTTTTGATGGTGATAAAGGGCCTAATACAGGTGGCATGGGGACCTATGCACCGGCCCCCGTTCTTACAGATGCATTGCGGGACGCAGCGATGAAAACCATCTTAGAACCTATGGTAGCGGCTATGGAAAAAGAAGGCATACCGTATGTAGGCTGCCTTTACGCGGGGCTTATGATTACTGACGAAGGTCCTAAGGTGGTAGAATTCAATGCGCGCTTTGGTGATCCTGAAATACAAGTTGTATTGCCGCTACTGGATAGTGATTTAGGTGAGATTATGATGGCCTGTGCTAAGGGCACATTAACCTCTAATATGGTGAAATGGAAAGATTCCTCAGCGGCTTGCGTTATCCTTGCTTCTAAGGGCTATCCTGAAACTTCATCTAAGGGCGATGTCATCAGTGGGGATATTAAACAATATGACACAACCATTGTATTCCACTCTGGCACAAGGCTTGTTGGTGAAAATTATGTCACTAATGGCGGTCGTGTACTCGGTGTTGTTGGCCTTGGCAAAGACCTTAGAACGGCACTTGATAGAGCCTATGGACGTATAGAGCATATCGACTTTGAAGGCATGCAATATCGTACAGATATTGGGGCGAAGGCTTTTAAATAAAGTAACAACATGTTAAATATAATGAAAACCTCTACATTTATGCATAACGCATGTGGTGTAGAGGTTTTTATTTTCTACCTTTTAACTGTTACCTATGATATAATTAATTAGATATAAAGAGGGCCCATCGACGTGTGATGGCGTTAGGCTCATCTCAAAAATTTTGAAACGTATTGATGACGCCTGACGTGTAGAAGTAAATCTTCTACACGTTAGGTGTTTTTACTATAGTCTATTTTATTTCTTAATAGCGATATATAACTATGATATATAATAAAGAACCGTTAGAACTGAATAGTCCTGTAGCCTTTTGGTTGAACTTTCCAAACGAAGAACGCGTATTCTGGGTGGATCGTCAAAGTGACCGTATCGTTGTAGGCGCTAAACGTTTGGCGACGGTTAAAGATGATACAGATCGCCATAATTACGCTTACGTGTTTTATGGGGATACTTTTTTTGAGAACTCTAAGGATCCAAAATGGGCTGGCATGGGCCATGAAATGATTGCTTTCACCCATTACTATATCGTAGAAAATGGGGAATCTTTCTACTTGCACGCTGGTGAAAGCGTCCCTATTACAGATTTCGAGGTGCCTCGAGTTCGCCATAATTACAAGGAAATCAGTGATGATAAGTCTGCTTGGGATAGTTTGATGAATGCTATCGCTGACGGCATTAGCAGTGGTGAAATGACAAAGGTCGTTTCTTCTCGAGAGGTGCAGTTCACTAGCGAAACACCATACAATGTGGCGAGTATTTTGGTAAATTTGGTAGATAATAATCCAAATTGCTTTATATTTGGTTACGAAAAGGATGGACGTACCTTTGTGGGTGCATCGCCAGAGATTCTAGTTCGCCATCGAGGTAGTGAAATTCTTAGTTATGCCTTAGCGGGGACAGCGCCTAAACATGGACCAAATGCATGGACTAAGGAACAGCTGTTAACAGATAAGAAAAATCTCTTTGAACATAATATCGTGCGCGATCGTATCGTGAAAACAATGGAGACTATAACTTCTGATGTTACCATAGGTGAAACGGGCATCATGGAGCTGGCGCATCTCTATCACTTGCGTACTATTATTACCGCAAAGGATAGCACAAAATCCCTCGTAGAATGGGCAAAGTTGCTACATCCTACACCGGCTCTCGGTGGTGAACCGCGAGAAAAGGCGTTGACATTGTTACAAAAGTACGAAACTCATGAGCGCGGCATGTATGCAGCACCTTTTGGCTTTATGAAAGACATGGGGGACGGCATTGTCATCGTTGCTATTCGATCTGCCCTCATTATGGATAATGTTCTTTATGCCTATGCAGGATGTGGCGTCGTAGCCGATTCTGATGCGGATGAAGAATATGCAGAAACTAATAATAAAATGCGCACCATTTTGGATGCATTATGATAAATTTCCAAACTCTTAGGAGTTGTTGAAAGGGAATATAATGAACGAATATATTGCTGCCTTGGTAGATGAGTTTTACCAACTCGGCGTCCGGCATGCTGTGTTTAGCCCTGGTTCTCGTTCTACGACGATGGCTATGCTTTTCACGGAGTATGAAGGCTTTGAAACATATATGAATATAGATGAGCGCTCTGCTAGCTTTATGGCACTTGGCATTGCAAAGGCTCATAAAGAACCAACTGTGTTAGTTTGTACATCCGGTTCCGCAGTGGCTCATTATTTGCCCGCTATTTTAGAGGCTCAATATAGTGGGGTACCTCTTATCGTATTGTCTGCCGATAGACCTTATACCTTGCTACATACAGGGGCTCCACAAACAGTAGATCAACAAAAAATCTTTGGTACAGCTGTAAACTATTATGAAGAATTATCGGTGCCCCAAGATGAGCATTACTACACATATCCACGACAAGTAGCACGCAAGGCATATATGAAAGCTATGGATACTAAAAAAGGACCCGTGCATATCAATATACCTCTCTTTGAGCCGTTGGTACCTGAACTGGACCGTAAGCACTTTGAAGCGGGACGTAGCCCTTACAAAGTATTTAAACCTAATTACGGTGATGTGTTTAGCTATCAGAATAGAAGTCTATTGCTTGCACAGTATAAGAGAGTCCTTATTTTAGCTGGTCCACAAATTGATGTAGATGAAGTTGAGTTTATTCATTCCTTTGCGGAGAATTTACAAGCTCCTATCTTGGCGGATCCATTGTCCAATGTAAGACGCTGGCATAAGACTGATGCTATTGATGATAATCATGAATTTAATATCAATCGTAGCAACGATACAGATATGACTCAGAAAAAACAATTCTCTGATGTTGTGATTTCAACGTATGATGCATTTTTAGCGGATAAAGAGTTATGGCCTGTACTAAAGCCGGATTGCGTGATTCAGTTTGGCCAAATGGTTGTGTCTAAACGCGTGCAACAGATGGTGGCAAGTTGGGATAATGTGGAGTATATAGAGATAAATCCTACAATGGACTCCATGAATCCAACGGGGAAAACCACCATACACATGCAAGCAAGCATCGATATGTTTACGCATTTGTACGCTGTAAAGAAAGAATCTAATGCATATCTTAATAGTTGGCAACGTTTAGAAGTAGCTGGCAAAGCTCAACTAAGTACAGCCATAGAAGAACCAAGTTGTTTTGAAGGTCGCACGATACGCGAGTTGCAACAGCATATTCCTGACAATAGCCAATTGCTTGTGGCGAATAGTATGACCATTCGCGACTTTGATTACTTCTGGTTCTCTGGTGAATCCGATGCCGTTCTTTACGGTAATCGTGGTGTTAATGGTATCGATGGTATCGTTTCAACTGCACTAGGTCTTGCCACAAATGGTCAGCCTACATATCTCGTAACGGGAGATTTGTCTTTATTCCATGATCTAAACGGCTTAGCGGTCGCTAAAACGCACAATCTAAATTTGACGATTATTTTGCATAATAACGATGGAGGCGGTATTTTTGAATATTTACCGCAAAAGGGAACAAAGCATTTTGATTATTTGTTCTCTACGTCACAAGGCTTAGATTATAGTGGGGCCGCTAAACTCTATGGCTGTGGGCACACTAAAATCTCTAGTCCTGATGAATTGAGTCATGTATTAGCTAAAGTTAGCACGGAATCTGGTGTTCATATCATTGAAATACCTACAGACCGGGAATATAGTCGTCAGTTACATAGGAAATATACAAACGTTTCAGTTGATATGGAGGCATTACTATGAGTCAGTATTTTTGCAGTATTGTAGATAATGCTTTGTGTAATCCAGCTCAGCGTATGTATTTTGACTTGGGCGAGTACCGCTACGGTTTGACTGTGGTTGGAGAAGGTGAACCTATTGTATGTTTCCATGGTTTTTCTGAATCGAGCTATACTTGGGATTCTATTAATCTGCCGGGGTATCGCGTGGTCCGTATCGATTTGATCGGCCATGGTGATTCAGATATTCCTGATGAGGATAAGGCCTATACCATTCCTCAAATGATAGAGGACTTGCATACAGTTATCTATCATATGGTTGGTGAAAGCTACTACCTCATGGGCTATTCCATGGGAGCACGTATTGCGCTTTCCTATGCTTTACAATATGAACGTGAAATCAAAGGTCTTATTCTTGAAAGTGGCTCGGTAGGCATCGCTTCTGAAGCTGAGCGAGCAGCACGCCGCAAGGCGGATGAAGATTTAGCTGTTCATATCGAAGAGCATGATGGTGCTTGGTTTGCTGCACGATGGGCGGAAGTACCTATTTTTGAGAGTCAAAAACAGCTTTCAGAAGGGGTGGAGGAATTAATCTATCTACGCCGTTCCAATAATAGCCCATATGCCTTAGCTTGTACGTTGCGTGGCTCAGGGCAGGGCGTAATGCCTTATGTAGGGGATAAATTAGAAAAATTCTCTGTTAAAGGTTTATATGTGAGTGGCGCATTAGATACAAAATATACTACAATAGGAAGAGATGTATTTGGCAAGTTGCCAAGTTTTAATCATGTCATCGTCGAAGGGGCGGGGCATAATGTACATATAGAAAAACCGCAGATTTTTGAACAAGCGGTATTGGATTTTTTACAGAAGAAAGGTTAAGTCCATGAGCAAATTTGATTGGAAAGTATTGGATCGTAATTATGAAGATGTAATTTACGAAACATATAATGGCATTGCAAAGATTACTATTAATCGTCCAGAAGTGCGCAACGCATTCCGTCCTAAAACGGTAATGGAGTTAATTGATGCTTTCACAGTAGCTCGTGAAGATAACGAAGTAGGCGTAATCGTATTGACTGGTGCTAACCACGGTAAGGGTGAAGATAAAGAGGCATTCTGCTCTGGCGGTGACCAAAGCGTACGTGGTCACGGTGGTTATGTAGGTGAAGACAATGTGCCCCGCTTGAACGTACTCGATTTACAACGTTTGATTCGCGTCATCCCTAAACCTGTTATTGCAATGGTTAATGGTTATGCTATCGGTGGCGGCCATGTGTTGCACATCGTATGTGACCTTACAATCGCTTCTGAAAATGCTAAATTCGGTCAAACTGGTCCTCGTGTAGGTTCCTTCGATGCTGGTTATGGCGCAGGTTACTTGGCTCGCATGATCGGTCACAAACGCGCACGCGAAGTATGGTTCTTGTGCCGTCAATATACTGCAGCTCAAGCGTATGAAATGGGCATGGTTAATACTGTTGTACCATTCGATAAATTGGAAGAAGAAACCGTTCAATGGTGTAGCGAAATCCTTGAATTATCTCCAATGGCTTTGCGCATGTTGAAAGGCGCCTTCAATGCCGACACAGATGGCCTTGCAGGCTTACAACAATTCGCAGGGGATGCTACATTGATGTACTACACAATCGATGAAGCGAAAGAAGGGCGCGACGCATTCAAAGAGAAACGGAAACCTAACTTCAAACAATTCCCTAAATTCCCTTAATAGGGAGTCGATACAGTCCTATATGACGGATTATATTAACTATTAAAACGACAAGTGCGCCTCTATAGGAGGCGCCTTTCTTGTAATATCTCTTTATTTATCATGTTTCAATTATTATTTTTTAGTTATTACTTATTATTTACTATTTACTGGTAATTAGTGATTACTTATTAGTGATTAGGTTTAGATACGAGGTGAGATGATGGAGTGGTTACGTTATGGTGCACAGCACTATCCTAATCGTAAATGTATAAATGAATATACCTATAATGATATATACCGTGGCGTACTCCATATGGCTCATAATTTACTGCCTTTAGACGCATCTCGAGTGGCTATCTTATCCGATAACTCTGTGACCATGGCAATGTATGTGTTGGCTGCTATGCTAGTTCATAAAGAGGTACTTTTACTTAATGTACATCTTAAGCCAAAGGAAATAGAAAACCAATTGGATCAATTAGGTGTTACCACCGTATTACATAGTAAAGAACGATGTAATCAATTGCCCGATACCATCGAAACTCAAGTATCAAATTTAGTTGAACCTATAGCATCAGATTCTGTTGAAAATCAATTATCTTTTTTCGTTGATTCGAAGGCCTCTAATCCAATTGTTACAAATGAGTTTGAAACTCTAGAAAGAATTCTATCGGATTTAGCGGTCGAGGACTCCTTTGATTGGGTATTTGTGGACACAGACATAGCTGCTATCATGAATACGAGCGCTACTACGGGGCAATTTAAGTCTGTACCGCTTCGATGGGGGCAGATTAAAGCTCATGTACAAGCATCCCAAGAGGTACTAGGGAAAACGGAGCAGGATAATTGGCTAATGGTACTGCCTCTGTTTCATGTAAGTGGTTTATCTATCTTGATGAGGTCTCTTTATAACGGGACGGCTGTCACTATTTTGCCTAAATATGATGAAGCTCAAGTTCTCAAACTTATAGAATCTGAGCAAATCAATATGATGTCCTTAGTGCCTACCATTTTGACTCAATTAGAGCCACATATTACGCACCATGCATTACGTGTTATATTGCTCGGTGGAGAATTCATTCCTATGGCTCTCATCGAAGCTTGTGAAAAGAAATCTTTGCCTATCTATAAGACCTACGGCATGACGGAAACCTTTAGTCAAAGTGTGACCTTCTCTGTATTGGAGTATCCTCATAAACGAGAATCTGTAGGTAAGCCCTTGCCTGGCATGCAGGTTCGTATCGATAATCCTGATACAGATGGGGTAGGTGAAATTCATTTGACGGGCCCGATGGTTATGACTGGTTATATCAACAAGGAACCTATCGATGGAGACTTTAATACAGATGATATTGGTTACATCGATGAGGACGGTTTCGTTTATATTTTGAATCGTCGTAAGGATCTCATCATTTCTGGGGGTGAAAATATTTATCCTAAGGAACTAGAGGATTTGGTCTATACGTTGCCATTGGTAAAGGAATGTGCCGTTGTGCCAGTATCTGATGCTAAATGGGGACAAGTGCCAGCCCTCTTTGTGGCCTTTCATGATGGTAAAAGTTTGCCACCAGAGGATATTATAGTCTTTATGAAAGACTCTTTAGCAAAATATAAGATTCCGAAATATGTAAAAGTATTAACCGCATTGCCTCGAAATGGAACTGGCAAAATATTGCGTAATGAATTGAAATTATAAAATTGAGGCGCCTATGAATAATATTTTAAACTTTAAAAGTATAACTACATATCGCCTTAAATTGCCACTGAAGTTCAATTTTAAGACTGCCAAGGGCGAGGTGAAAGAAAGAGAGACTATCGTTGTTCGCATTGAAGACCAACAAGGGTATGTAGGATATGGGGAATGCGTAGCTTTCACAGAGCCATTCTATACATTTGAGACCGTAGAAACCTGTTGGAAAGCTATGGTAGACGATTATATCTTTAATTTGCGCTTGATGCGGCCTAAACCACTGATGACCTATGTACGACAATTACAATTTTGGCGCAATCGAGACAATATGCCTATGGCTATTGCGGCTCTAGAAAATGCGCTTATTCATCTTCATTGCGAACGGATAGGTGTAAATTCTGTTTCCTACATTATGGATCAACCTTTACAAGAGACAATTGAAAGTGGTGTCGTTGTTGGTGATGTGCCAATAGACCAATTACTTGATGTTGTAGCGCATCATGCAGTAAATGGTTGTAAGCGGATTAAATTAAAGGTAAATCCTATAGATGGTTATGAACGCGTAGCTTTAGTTCGCAAACATTATCCGGATTTAGTCTTAGCAGCTGATGCAAATCGAAGCTATTCATATCAAGAAATAGATAAGATCCGTCAGTATGATGATTTAGGTCTAGCTTGTATCGAAGAGCCCTTTGCGATAGCAAACCTTCAATCTTATAAAGATTGGAAGTGGGAGCGTCTTGAGCATGGTGATTGGAAAATCTATACGCCAATTTGTTTGGATGAGTCCATTTTAGGATATGATGATTTGTCCTATGCTATCGAATATGGTTTGATTGATGTGTTTAATGTAAAAGTAGGGCGCATGGGGGGGCTTATTCCAACAAAAGCGGCTATTAATCTATGTAGAGAACGTCATATTCCATATTGGATTGGTAGCATGGTAGAATCAGGGGTTTCTAAAATGCTTCATGTTCAGTTAGCCGCATTAGGAGATTCCTATATGGCAGGGGATTTGTCCGATTCAAATCGATATTTTGAACAAGATCTTATTTTCCCAGATTTAACCTTTAAAGAGGGTATTATGCAGGTCCCTGATGGTGATGGACTAGGTGTAACAGTCTTTGATGACCGGCTAGAAGCCTATTGTATGGAGAAACGAACACTATGAATCTAATTGAATCCTTACAAATCGATGTACCTCGTATGACGAGCGATACTACATGTATTGCAAAAATGAATTTAAATGAATTTCATAAACAACCACAAGGCTATTTAAATGGTGGTGCTACCTTAGCTTTTGCAGAAATTATTGCAGGCATGATGAGCAATGAGCTGGTAGGCTCTCATAAATTTGGCGTAGGTCAGTCTATAACTGCGAATCACCTACGTCCTGTGAAATGCGAAGGAACATTAACAGCCTTAGGAACATTACTAGTGAAAGGCAAAACATCTCATGTATGGCGCTTTGATATGATAGATGATGCACAACGTCTTATCTCACAAGTGACTGTAACCTTGGCTATTGTAGATTTTGATAGATAAAATCCCATTTTTAAAGGATTTAGTTATATTTGCTAATTAAGCTATGTATAATTTCGTCCTACATGAAATCTTACGATTGTTAAGACCATAGGATAATAAAAGGACAGTATATACCTTTCGGTAGATACTGTCCTTTGTTGGATTTACAATGTAAATGGCTCGTCTAGAAAAAACGACATAGCTCTTTTTTACGTTTTCTAAGATCTGCAATTTAAAATGTTAGAAAAGACAAAGATCTTTATTTTCTAGTGATAGTATATAGGTCTTCGATATCAGGAATATCGTAAATTACCCATGTTCCATCTCCTAAATGACGCATCAAGACTCTTATATCTTTTGTCATATTCTTTTTATTATTTTGTATTGTTACAGTTACAGTAGCCGTATCACCATTATCTTCTGACTTTAGGTTTTTAACCTCTACATCATGTTCTTTAAATAGGCGACCTTCTACAAGACGATCTACCATAGACTTATTATCATCATTTACTTTAGTGGTATTATTGGTAGGTGATTCAGATTTAAAGCTGTCAGGATCTTCGATATATGTACGTATTACGTCTTCGATAAGAGCTGGTCCAAATGTTTTGGTAGCTGCTATTGTAGCTTTACCAAGTGGGGTAGATGTATCGACATATTTATTGCCTTCTCGTTCTACAATGTTTTTTACAATGGATTTTATATCTACGTGGCGCAATGCTTCGTCTGCATCTTTATCTTGTACTGCTTGGTGAATGATATTTAATGTGTAGGCTGGTGTATGTGGTACATACCATAAAAAGTACCATGCTGCGGCCATCGCTCCTATAATAGCTATGATAAGAGCGACAATAACACCTTTTGAATTGAACTTATTCACAGCGAATCCTTTCATGTTTCTATAGAGTCGTTTTCATATTGAATATATACATATTGTAGCATATTGAGTAAAGAATAGGATGATTTCTAATAAAGGTTATGCCTTGTGAAGCTTATAGGGAAAATTGTACTATTGCGAAAAGTGACGAATTATGACGATAAAGGGTGGATTCCTGTAATATAATATAGAGATATATTTATAAAAGCTATAAAATAACGATTATCAAATATAATCAATTATTTTCATAGATTTGTAATAATATTTTTTTAAAAAATAGTTGCATTGCTCTTAAATCCATGATATTATGTACAAGTAGTCAACGCGAGTTGATACGCGGCCCCGTGGTGTAGCGGTTAACATGTCGCCCTGTCACGGCGAAGATCGTCAGTTCAAATCTGATCGGGGTCGCCATTTTTTTTTACAAAAAATCATGCCTCGGTAGCTCAGTTGGTAGAGCAACGGACTGAAAATCCGTGTGTCGACAGTTCGATTCTGTCCTGAGGCACCATTTGTATTCCATGCGGTTGTGGTGGAATGGCAGACACGCCATCTTGAGGGGGTGGTGAGCTAACGCTCGTGCGGGTTCAAGTCCCGCCAACCGCACCAAATATAAGGACCTACAGTTTACTGTAGGTCTTTTTTTCGTTATTTTGATATTAAAATATATTTAATGAGTTTATCTTCTCCTTTTAAACCTGAGAAGTGTTGGCAGGTTTTCACAATCCGTGTACAATCATAGTAATTAGTAATATACATTTATATATATAGTTTTCAATATGAGAGAAGATTATGGTTTTTAATTATGGTGAGACGTTACGTATCCGAAGGGATCTATATACGATTTTAGGCAAGATACGCTATATTGATACTCATGGAAAAATTGGGTATGAGTATAAGTTAGTTAGACATAAGAATAATGCAGAGTTTTGGCTCAGTTGGGATAAGAAGCGAGATGCGTACCAGTTTTCCAAGTTGTGTGGAAAAGCACTACCAGCCGATATGAAACTCATAGATAGTGGTTATGAGATGGTAACTGGCACTTGGGGTGAGGTAGACGTAGGTACTACTGATACTGCTAAATATAAAGAGTATGAAAATGCTGATGGTACTGCTACGTTTTCTGTTCAAGAGTGGGCTTTTGAAACGGAATATTCAAAAGGCTTTTACATTAATAAAGAATACGTATCTGTCGAAAAGGATTCAGAGGTAACCGAGTCTATTCTAGATAAAATGGATACGATTAAGAAGCTAAAGTTCATAGGACCAATCGGTTGGATTTTGGGGAACTTACTACTTTATATGCCAATCTTTGATATAAAAATATTGAATGATGTACGGGATGTACTTACCTGGCCTTATATAGTAGCTGGGAGTATAGTCCTTGGTATCATTGTGGTTTGTGCTTTCATTATTTCCAGAACTATGCGTTGATGAAAACACATCGGTTATATAGGAGTCCCTTTCGTGGGGTAAATAAAAGGTCGTAACATGTATTTAATACATATTACGACCTTTTTACTATAGGATTTATTTGTTAGGGGTTAGCTATTAGCTTCAGCTGGTTGAAGTTGTTCAAGTTCAGCTTCTTTAGCATCTAATTCTTTGGCGCCAAAATGAGCCAATACACAGAATGTAATACAAAGAACACATGCTACTAATAAAAGATAGAAACCTGCATTCCAACCAAATTTATCTGCTAAAACACCAAATAGTGTTGTACCTAAGTTTGCACCAACAATGTAACTCATGAATCCACGAAGACCAACAGCAGAACCTACTGCAAATGGTGGTACAATATCCATAGTTTGTACTGAAGCTAAGAATTGAGGAATGTAGATTAAACAACCTACAATAGCAGCGAAGAAAGTAACCCATAAGAGAGACTCGCTTTGCCAATAACCAAATATACAGAAGAAGATAATACTTATAGCAATGATTGCAGGTGGCATGCGATAACCTTTAAAGAATTTATCGGAAATATAACCAGCAAAAATAGTAGAAGGAATAGCCGCCCATTCAAAGAATAAAAAGGCAACAGACATTTCTGCTTTGGAGAAACCCTTTACTTGTAATAAATAAATTGGAAGCCAAGTAAGCATACCAAAGCGAATCATGTAAACGAAGGTGTCAACTAATGATACATACCAAGCATTTTTATTTTTTAATACGTATTTTACAAAGATTTCTCTTGTGCTCATATGCGGTGCTTCAGAACTTCTGTGCGCCTTATGAGCTGTGTCGGCGATGATTTCACTTGTTGGTGGTAAGCCTTCACGTTCAGGGCTTTCTTTGATTAAGAAAGAAATGGCAATTGCTATGATAACTGCAATAAGCGCTGGTACACCATAACTCCCTAATTGCCAGTGATCTGTAGTAGTGAAATATAATGCGGCGGCTACGATTGGTGCTACGATACCACCACCGAGATTGTGTGAAATATTCCAGATAGCTCCATAACGGCCACGTTCCTGTTTTGGGTACCATTTAGCTAAGGTGATAAAGGATGGTCCTACACCAAATCCTTGGAAAAAGCCATTTAGTACTACTAAAACTAAGAAGAAGGCGAGACTATCGGCAAAGCTCATAAAGATATTGATAATTGCACAGCAAATGAGACCGAAAGCCATAAACTTGGCAGGACTTGCTTTGTCCGCAAGACTACTCATAAAGCCTTTACTTAAACCATAAGCGATAAGCATACCACTAGATAGCAAACCAATTTCTGTTTTGCTCATATGGAGGATATCTGATAAAAAGTGTGTTGATAAGGCAAAGTTATTACGAACAATATAGTACGCAGCATAACCTATAAAAATACCAATTAATGATTGCAATCTATATTTATAATATAGATTCATAATCATGCTTTGTGGAACTGATGATTTTGCCTCTTTAGGTTGTAGAAATGAAAACATAGTTATTACCTTTCTTTCTTAATAACTAAATCCTATTGCATTGTTAATACTACCATTTCTATAGAATTCATGTAAATGATTTATGAGATAAAAATATTAATTTGTAACTTTAAATTGCTTATTATTAGCTGAAAATGTGTATAGAAAATATTTGAATTATAGACAAGTACTTCTTAATATATTAGATTAAATATATTGGGAGGTTATTATCTATGAAATATTTACGCCGTGAACTTAATCAAGTGGAAAAAGAATATGTAAAACAATTTGGTGAAGATTCTTTAAATCGTGTCATCCTTCATGATCCTGATACAAAGGATAAACAAGAGGTGCAAGATACTATTGATATTCTAAAAGAAGCAATTGCAAAAAATAAACCTCTAGAACAGGTTCCAGAGGATATGTGGAAGCTTATTGAGTTTTAATGTATATGACTAACTATATGAGATGTATAGCCAGTTTTTTAATATAATTATTTGATGGAGACTTGAATGAATTTAAAAGGAATTGTACTAGTTGCGACAGCATTGGTTTCTAATATAGGAATAATAAATGCTGAGCAGATACCCATTCCATCTGTATCAACGCCATTAGGCGCAAAAACTACTCAACTTGATAGAGTACAATCTCAAGAAGTTATGCCTTATTTGGAAAGTAAAGTTACGGGCGAAACAGAATTATCTTATGCTGTTATGTCCGTTGCTAAAAAAACATTTAATGAACAAATGTTGCTACATCGAGAGGTAGAATCACGTATGCACGCTCATATTGAGGAACATAATAGAACAATAAGAAGTGTGCCACAACGAGACCTTATTAAAAATCCTTATACACGAGAAGAAATTGAAAAACAAATTGTAAAGGCCATTAATTTTAGAGAAAGCAGTAAGTATCCAGTTAATGACAAGGAATATTACAATCATATAGATATAAATAAAGTAAATGATTTATCTGGTTTTCCAAAGAAAATACCTTCTTTTGCTAAACAGGTTGATATTCATTTAAAGCCGCCTAAGGCGATTGAAGATGGTCGGTATATTCAAGTTTCTTTTACAGGCAAACCATCAGAACTAAAACCTTATATTCAAGATGCAGAAAGTCATGCTAAGGTTATTATTACTAAGGGTGAGGCTGAACGTGTTTCTATTAAACCGTACGAAGATGTTAAGACGAATTATAGAAAATACTTGTCTACTATATTGCCAAAAGAATGGATTGAAGTAACTAATATATTCAATAATATGTATCAATATAAAATGGCGCTAAGCAATGAGAATATTAAGCGAAAGGTTGATCGTGAGCTCTCTAACCAAATGAATAATCAAATGGTTTTGGACTTAGAGCAAGATACTAGTAAATTAAGTTCTGATAAAGTGTTGCCTAATGATGAAAATAAGACTTTACAGAAAAAATATTTAGGTTACTATTCGTATAAAGAAGTAAAGCGACCATTTAACGCAGAGTACACATTCTACATCTTTAAATTTGATTATTCATATAATATGTTTACTGTTGCAGGCATGGCCGTTAATCCAGAGCAAACTAGAGTCATTTATTTCCTTACTACAGTACAATAAAATAAAAAAGGCACATTGTCATATGAACAGGCTATCTAACAATGAAATAATTTTAGATGGGTGTTCAATACAATGTGCCTTTGTTTTATAGTTTGTAGAGTTCAGGTTTGCGATCTCTAAAAATGTTAATTTTATTGCGAATATCCTCTACTACGGTGAGGTCGATATCTACAGATGAGATGCCCTCCCTAGTGTCCATTTCGAGGAGGTTTGTACCCCATGGATCGTATACAGCGGAGTGACCAGTGCTTTGAACTCGACCTACTGTACCACAGCCGTTGACAGCACATAAGAAGAGTTGGTTTTCAATAGCTCGCACTTCGTTTAATACTTGCCAGTGGCGTAAACGCATAGTAGGCCATTGAGCAGGTACAAATAATAGCTCTGTATTTGATAATGCAGCCATTCTTACGAGCTCAGGGAAGCGAATGTCGTAACAGATAACCGTACTACAAGGAATGCCATCCAATTCAAAATGAGTGGTATGCGTACCGCTAGCGAAGTATTGGTCCTCTTTAGCAGGACTAAATCCGTGCATTTTGGAATACTCTCCTACGAGCTTGCCTTCACGGTTGTAAGCATAGGATGTATTAAATACTAAATCCTCTTTTGCTACGGCTACAGAACCGCCCACAATGTTTACATTGTGTTCTTTTGCGAATGTACTTAATAAAGCTTTTGTTCTTTCTCCATTTCTGTCAGAAATATTGATTAAATCCTTAGATGGATGAAATCCTGTATTCCATGTTTCGGGCAAGACGATAATGTCAGGCTTTTCTGATAGGGCTTGTGAAAGTAATTCTTGGACGCGCGCATAATTGTATTCCACTTCGTTTACATAGACGTCCATTTGTATAAGGCTTAAGCGTTTTTTCATAAGAAATCCTTTGTCTATTGGATAAGCATAATTTTAGAAATATGTATTATAATTAGAATATTAAAGCATTATTGAACGGATTACAATATAGCTCTAAATAATCGTAGAAGTTTTGAATGATTTTAGATACCGAAGATTTATATGAATTTAGATGTTTTGGTGAAATATTATGGAATTAACAGAAGTTATAAACTCTCGTACTAGCGTACGTAAATATAAAGAAACTCAATCAGTAGGGGTCAACATAATTCAGGAGTTAGTATCTCTTGGTATGCGAGCTCCATCGCCTAAAAATCGTCAGCCCTGGCAGGTTATTCATGTGACGACAGTGGAGAAAGAACATTTTGTGAATTTAGGCTTTCAGGTGTTAGAGCAATATAAAGAACATAAGGAACATTTTGGTAGTTTAGAGATTAGTCTTAAGGCTATGCAAACTGCTAGTGACTTGCTATTTGTGTTTAATCCTTATGATCACTTGCCTGACTATACTCGCGTGTGGGAGAAAAGTGACTTACAAGCTATTGGCGCTTTTATAGAACATATTTTATTGGGGGCAAAAGCAATTGGGTTAGGTACACTATGGATGAATGATGTGTATTTTATGCAGTGTGAAAGCAAAACCTTTTTAAATATTCCTCACGATGTACAGGCAATCATTGCTATAGGTATTCCAGATGAAACTATGTATCCTAGACCTCGAAAATCGATTGATGAAGTACTAATAAAGCGTTAATTTTTACTATTCTTCATGGAAATGTTATAATATTCTGTATATAATTGTGTTCTAATAGAGGAGGACCTATGAAACGGATTCCGTTGGTAACACTGTTAGTTTTGGTATTGGCAATGGTTGTGGCAGGTTGTGGATTGCTTTCACAAAAAACAGAACCTACTAGTTCAGTACCGCCTGCAAAAGAAGTTAAGATGGTACATCCAACGGGTATTCCTGTTCTTATGTATCATAAAGTCGGCGACGACAAAGATAATGATGCAGTTATTCGGGAGGATTTGTTTAGAGAACAAATGAAGTTCCTCAAGGATAATGGCTATAATCCATTGACGATGGATCAATTGTATGATTATGTTGTAAATGGTGCTGCGGTGCCTGAAAAACCTGTTGTTTTAACCTTTGATGACGGTTATGCAGATACATATTCTATCGTATATCCAATTATGAAAGAATATGGATTCCCGGCGACTGTATTTATCAATCCTGGCGATGTTGGGACGCGTCTAACTTGGGATCAGGTGCGTGAAATGCACAAAAATGGTATTACTATTTCAAACCATGGTTTCCAACATATAGAAATGGGCCAATTGTCAGAAGCAAAACAAATTGAAAATATTACAAAGGCCCAAGAGGCACTTGCTAAAGAAGTAGGCATTAAGGATAATCCTTGGTTCTGCTATCCATATGGAGATAAAAATGAATTCACCGACTCAGCATCTAAGAAAGCTGGTATTAAAATGGGGATGGCTATGAAATCTGGCTGGGCTCATACTGGTGATAATCCATATAATATTTTGCGTGTTTGGGTAGGTAATGCGGTGGATATCAAGCATTTTGAAGAACGCATTAGCACTGAACATTTCACTGATTTATAAGGAGAAATACATTGTTCAAAAAGAATTGGGTAAAGTTCATCATTATGGTGTTCTTATTTACCGTTGTCACATCACCCTTCGTGGTGCTCTTTGGACCATTTAATAATGTAAAGCGCGCTGTAATTGGTGCTATCTTACAATCTCGCCATCCTCATTACATTACATGGTTGTTTAATGAAGACGAGTTACAATCTATTTTGGGGACTGTAGGGGTTGTTAAAAGCCAAGATTTGTTCAAGTTTAATGCTCGTGAAGATAAGACTTTAAATCTTGAAAAAATCCAGTCTGCTCGTTATGTAGGCTATATTTTAGAAATTCCTGATCCTCGTCGTATTCAAGTAGGTACAGCGGCTAATATTCAAGAAAAAGGCGATACTACAAGTAATATTGCAAAAATGAATAATGCTGTAGCAGCGATTAATGGCGGTGGTTTCCACGACCCTAATGGTACTGGTACAGGCCGTTTGCCATATGGTTTCATCTTGCATGATGGTGAGTACGTTATCGGTAAGGATGTAGGCCCTGATGAAGACGTAGACTTTGTAGGTTTCTCTAAATCTGGTAATCTTATCGCTGGTAACTATGATAAAACTCAGCTTAGTGATATGAAGGCCATGGAAGGTATTACCTTTGGTCCACCTCTTATCGTTGATGGTAAGAAGATGATTACCGAAGGTGATGGTGGCTGGGGCGTAGGTCCTCGTACTGCTATCGGTCAAAAGAAAGATGGTACAGTGCTATTTCTCGTAATCGATGGTCGTCAACCAGGGTATTCCATTGGTGCTACCTTGCGTGACGTACAAGATATTCTTTTTGAAAAGGGTTGCTACATTGCAGCAAATTTAGATGGCGGTTCTAGTTCTACTTTGTACCTAAATGGTAAAGTCGTAAATAAACCTGCCGATTTGTTAGGGGAACGCATGATCCCAACGGCGTTTATCGTGAAATAGGAGGACAGATGAAACCTTTTACGCGTGTACTGAGCGCCTTTGCGGTAGGTATTCTTCTGCAAGGTGGGGTATACCTATACCTTGATCAATATATATTTGCACCGACTACAGAGTTTAACGTAGCAGGCGCATCAAAAGATGATACTAAAAACTTCCCTGATGTGAAGGAAGGTACTAAGTATGTATCTTATGACCGTCAATTTATGGCCGTTGTTACAGAGAACTCTTTGAAAATTTACAAGGCTAATGAAAGCAAGCCCACAAATATCGATTTGAAGGGCCGCTCGATTAGTTACTTCAACTGGATGCCAGACCGTAACTATGCTGTCATGGGTTTATATGACTCCAGAGATGTTGTCATGGCTCGTCTTAATGCGGATGATCCAGAACACGAAGTTGATACGAAACTTGAAGACTTGCCTCGGGGCAGTAAAATTGTAGATGCTGCGTACTCTGAAGCGACAAATGTGGTGTATATGAAGGTAAAAGTTCAAGAACACACATATCGCATTTATCGTACCGATGCTAACTACGATACACGTCGCGTTTACATGCAAGCTACTGATATCGGTCATATCGGTGTATTCTACGATGAAGATAACTTCTTCTACGATAATGTGAGAACTGGGGATGTATTCATGTTCAACGGCATTGAAGGGGGATGGCGTGTTATCAACCCTGAAGGGCGTTTCCGCTTTATCGGTGTTGATATGGACAAAACTATCTATATCGCCCGTGTTGATGAGGACAATAATGCATTGACTGTTTACACTGGTAAATTAGGTGTAGGCTTCAATCCAGTTTACAAATACAACCACCCTACTACATTTAATGAGTTGACATTATCAGATGTAAAAAACATCATTAAGAATGGTAGTGAAGAAACTACTAAGGTAACAGAAGATACTACATCTTCTAAATCATCAAATAGTAGTGGTAGTAAAAAGAAATCTTAAGAAAAAGCCTTTATAATGTTCTTTCATTATAAAGGCTTTATTCCTATAATAGTATGTACCCTAAGGATATCTATGAATATATTATTTGTACGCCTTAGTTACATAGGTGATGTTTTGCATGCTACACCTGCTGCGCGGTGGATTAAGGAACAGTATCCTGATGCTAAGTTGCATTGGATTGTAACGCCTAGTATGGTAGAGCTCCTGCAGGGCAATCCCTATGTAGATAAAATAATTCCCTGGGAACGGGATGAATACGAGGCACATTCTAAAAAACTACATATTCCTACAATGTGGCACATGTGGTGGGATCTTAAGGCCAAATTAGAGCCTTATAAATTTGATTTAGCCGTTGATGTGCAAGGGCGACTCATAACAGGGCTGGTACTATTAGCTTCAGGAGCCCCCATTAGACTTGGCCTTGGTGGCACAAAAGAGTTGAATTGGCTGTTTACTAACTATAAAACGAAGCCTAGTACAGAACACGTGATTAAACGCTATGTAGAGGTAGCTCAGTTGTTAACAAGGGCTATTACTGAACATGCAAATTTAGATACATCGCTTAACATTGATAAATACGGTATTGAGAGCAGTTGTTTACTAAATGAATCTAATGCTAATACGCTATACCACATGGATTTTCAGGTGCCAACAAATTTACATAGTTGGGCAGAAAATCAATGGAAGTCGATTGATAATGACGTTTCTTTACATCGAGGCGTGGTAGAAACTCCGCTACGCATTGGGCTGGTATTAGGTACCTCTTGGGCAACGAAAGAGTGGCCTCAGGAAAAATGGTATTCTCTCATTAAATCCCTTCAATATAGAGCGAAATTTGTTTGTTTAGGTGGCCCTAAAGAGGCTGCTCAATACAAACCCTTGCTGGACTCTTTGACAGATGAGGGTATTGATAAAATTGTTCTGAATATGTTAGGGAAAACGACACTTCAAGAATTAGGGGCTTTAATTGAAAGTTGTGATGTAGTAGTTACTGCAGATACGGGAGCTCTGCATATTGCGTTAGCTTTAAATAAGCCTGTAGTAGCACTCTTTGGCCCTACTGACCCTAAATTATGGGGCCCTCTAACGGGGACATTTAAGGTGCTCGTAAATGATGAATTAGATTGCTTAGGCTGCCGAAAACGACGTTGTCCTAAGCCTAATCAATATTGTATGTCTGGTATTGATCCAGTACGCGTAAAGAAAGCAATTTTTGAACTGATAGGAGATACACATGGCAAAGTTTAAAATTCAAAAAGGTTTATCTGATGCGGATATGATGAAAAATTTTAAGGATACAGAAAATTTCGAAGATACTATGCTCAATATGGAGCGAGATGCTAAGAAACCAGTAGTTCATCAAAGTCCAAAGCAAAAAGAAGATGCTTTTTACCGTGAGTTCTTAACTGAAAAAGTAGAGACTATGATTGGTAAAATGCTCCTTGATATCAAGATGGAGTATTTTAAAGAAGGGGAAGGGGCTTTCTCTATTCAGGTGAAACGGGAAGGTAAAAATATTGTCCTTGAAACTGCGCCTAAAAAGGTTAAGCCTGAGAAGTAAGCCGTATAATGGAGACTATCAAATTTTAAAGATTAGGTCAGAACCTGTCCGTAAATGGGCAGGTTCTTTTGCATGTTTATGCATTTAAAAATATCGGCTTAGTTATTAATAAAATTGATGAGCTTATAAACATACCGACGTTTATCGAATTACTACATTTATAAATACCGATATATTTTGAAAAGTATTTAATAATAACCAAAAATTATTACGATATAATTTTTAGTTTCTCATTAAAATGAGCAATTACAAAAAAATTAATTTGATTAAACATACATGCTAAACTCTAGTTTTTCTGCAGTTTTTGTGATATTCATCACGAAAAAATCATCTTTGAATACATGAGATTATGAGTAAATAGCATAATGTGGTTGTTGACAAAGAATTTTATAAGTAGTCTAATATAAGTATGTATTACGATTTTAGCGCGTTTGGCTAGTGTGAGCAGACATCGAAAAAATCGTAAAAAAATAGGTATGAGATAGTTGTTTAATGAGTGTATAAAGTTACATACACAGACTATTTCGATTTGGAGGATTAACATGGCTAAAAAATTAAGAATTTGCGAAACCGTTCTTCGTGACGGTCATCAATCTATTTTGGCAACACGTATGCGCTACGAACAAATGGAACCAGTGCTCGGCCTTTTAGATGATATTGGTTATGAAGCTCTTGAATGTTGGGGCGGCGCTACTTATGACAGCTGTCTTCGTTTCTTGAATGAAGATCCATGGGAACGCCTTCGCAAATTGAAAGCTAATTTGAAAAATACCCCATTGCAAATGTTGCTTCGCGGTCAAAATTTGTTGGGCTATAAACACTACTCCGACGACGTAGTAGAAGCATTCTGTAATGCGGCTGTAAAAAATGGTATCGACCGTATCCGTATTTTCGACGCATTGAATGACCCACGCAATATGGAAGCTGCTATTAAGTACTCCAAAAAAGCTGGTGCACACGTTCAATCCGCTATGGTATACACAATTTCTCCAGTTCACACAACTGAAAGCTTCTTGAAAGTAGCTGAAACTTTGGTAGAAATGGGTACTGATTCCCTTTGTATCAAAGATATGTCCGGTTTGTTAGGACCTGCTGATGCATATGATTTGGTTTCTACTTTCAAAAAACGTTTTGGCGAATTGCCAATCGATTTGCATAGCCATTTCACTTGCGGTCTTGCTAGTACTACATACTGGGAAGCTGCTAAAGCTGGCGTAGATATCATCGATACTGCTATCTCTCCATTTGCTCATGCAACTAGCCAACCAGCTACTGAAACTATGATTGAAATGTTCAAAGGTACTGAATGGGATCTTGGTCTTGACCTTGATAAATACATTCCATTAGTTGACCACTTCCGTAAAGTAAAACAACAAATCGCTGAAGAATTCAACTTGAAACCAGCTAGTGATGTAATCCCTGCTGTTCGTCGTTACCAAATTCCTGGCGGTATGTTGTCCAATACTCAAAACCAATTGAACGAAATGGGTATGGGCGATCGCTTCTTTGACGTTATGGATGAAATGCCACGCGTTCGTGAAGACTTGGGTTACCCTCCATTGGTAACTCCAACATCCCAAATCGTTGGTACAATGGCTATGATGAACGTTATGATGGGCGACCGTTACAAAATGGTTCCTAACGAAGTTAAAGATCTTGTTCGTGGTAAATATGGTCAATTACCTGGTACAATTTCTGATGAAATTCGTCAAACTATCATTGGTGATGAACAACCTATTACTTGCCGTCCAGCAGATCTTATCGAACCTGAATTGGAAGGTTACCGTCAAGATTTAGCTTCTAAAGGCTACAATGGCATCACTGACGAAGACGTATTGACTTACGCTATGTTCCCAGAAGTTGCTATTAACTTCTTCGATGCAAATCGTCGTTAATCCAAATTTTAAAAGAGGATTCTTAGGAATCCTCTTTTTTTTGACCATATTTAAACTATCCTCATAGAGAAATAGTATAATTCAGTATATATTTTGTTTTATTAAATGAAGAGATTCAATAGTTGTTTCATTTTTTATATTTTAGCTTTTTTATAAACAGTATAGACAAGTTCCTATTAAAAGGGGAGACTAAGGAACTATGAAATATCAGATATTACCAATTTTCATATCGCCATAAGATACATGGGTGCGTGTGAAAATATAATTTTTACGAAAAGTATTAGATATTAAAAGGGTCGAGATACCTTTGAATAATCGGTCAATTATAAACTACGTATGAAAGAATAGTGAAAAATATGTTGGATATTTGCGTGTTTTACTTGCGTTAAGTATTAAAAATAGCGTAAACTATAGAGAGTATCTACTATTTATGATATTGAGGTAATCCTGTGAATTTACAAATACGAATTTGGATATCCAATGTTGTGCTGTTTGTTGTACCTATTTTAATAGCAATCATCTTATTTTTGCTATATTTTACAGGTTTGCGCATATTGGCCAATGCCGGTTACTATTTGCGTATTGAGCAGGAACAACAGTTTAAAAGTGTCAGTCGAATAACTGAAACCATTACCTTTTATGGGTTAGAAAATGATCTAATTAATAGCTTGGTTAAGCCTAGCTATAGCTTACTTGATCCAAAGGAAGTATATGTTGAAGTACTTGATCAAGGAAGTATGGTGTATAACTACGGTAATCCACAAATCTATAGTGCTTCTGCCATTGTTGGTCTTATTGATGTTAACCCTGAATTACAGGGCATCGTATATCAATCCAATAATACTTTCGTTTACGAAATGAGAAAGTACGATGGACGTCATTCCTATGTATACCATATTGCGATTAGGCGTGCTACTCATGGTAGTGATAGCTTAATGGAATCCGTATCTTTCTATATTATCGTAGTTTCCATATTGCTCTTTATTGTTACATTTTTTGCTATTAACCGATTTGTTACACGATTTATCATGATTCACGTTAAGAACATGACAAAGTCGTTAGAAATGGCAAATCGTCAGATTGAAATGGAACAGGAGCAACAAAAAGAGTTACTCGCTGGTATATCCCATGATATACGAACTCCGTTGACGGCTATTAAAGCGTATGCTGAAGGCGTTCGTGATGGTATTGCACCAACGGAAGAGCAACAAAAAAGATACATGGGAATTATTTTGAAACGGGCCAATGATTTAGATTCTATGTTAGAGGAACTATTCCTCATAACAACATTGAACTATAAAAAAGAATCTCGTCCATCTGAACGAATTGAATTAGGTCAGTTTGTACGTGACTTTGTAGAAGATCATTTAGCTCCGTATCAATCGAAGGGACTTGAGATTAAGGCCCGTATAGCTACGGAAACACCTTTTATCAATGCTAACCCACAATTGTTACAACGTGTTTTGCAGAATGTGTTGAACAATAGTGCTAAGTATAAAATGACCGATATTGGTCACTGCGTCATAGATGTAACGAGTGATGATGATTTTGTATACTGTGTCATCAGTGATGATGGACCAGGTGTGCCGCCAGAATCTCTAGAGCGTCTGATGCGCCCATTCTATCGTGTAGATTCGTCTCGTACGAATCCTCAAGAAGGTAGTGGCCTAGGATTGTCGATTATCCGTCGAATTATGGAAATCTTTGAAGGCCGAGTTATGATTGAAAATGTAAGGCCACATGGTCTACGTATTATATTAGAGTTTCCTAAGCAAGGAGAAGAATCATGAGTGAACATATCTTAATTATTGAAGACGATTTGGATATTGCCAATATTGAGCGTGATTATTTAATGGTGGCGGGCTATGATGTAACGATTATGACTAATGGTACAGATGGCATTGAAGCAGCATTAAATACTCCTGTAGACCTTATTATCCTTGATGTTATGTTGCCAGAAATGGATGGCTTTGAAGTTTGTCGTCAAATTCGTGACAAAGTTCGTGTACCAATCGTTATGGTAACTGCGCGTCTTGATGATATCGACAAAATCCGTGGCTTAGGCGTAGGCGCTGATGATTATATTGAAAAGCCATTCTCTCCATCTGTATTGATTGCGAAGATAAAAGCTATGTTGGCGCAATATAAACGTTTAACAGAACGCGATGCAATGGAAACTAATGCTATTCAATCCGGTGAAATTCGTCTCGATCCTAAGATGATGAAAGTATGGGTGAATGAAAAAGAGGTTCATCTCAAAAAGAAAGAATTCCAATTGTTGGAGTTCTTGATGCGTAACCGTGATATTGTATTTAGCAAAGAAGAATTGTATTCTCGTGTATGGGGACTTGACTCCTATGGTGATTATGCAACTGTAGCGGTTCATATTAATCGTTTACGTGAAGAAATTGAGGATAATCCATCCGATAGTAAGCATATTATTACAGTGTGGGGTGTAGGGTATAAATTCGTTTAGTATCGAGAATATGCATTCACATTATACTCACGTTGTTCGTGGCTGTTGATTAGATATGACTTTATAGAGATTTTATTATAGAAATATAATCAAAGGTTTAAGAATTGTTTATATAGTTACTTTGATAGTTTAGATATTCCATGTATACTTATTTAAGTAAGGCTGACTATGACTCTAGATAAGTAATATTTTAACTTCTCTCTCTTAATAAGTTCTCTCTAAAGCTTATCTAGATCACATATACTCTCTCTCTCAACAGTCCTTACACTCTCAAACTATATGCATAAAGGGCATTTGCTAGCGACGGCTAGTAAATGCCCTTTATGTTTTTTAGATTTTAGATATTTGAATACATTCTATACAGCTTCTTTCAGAATTATAGGTATTTATCTAGTGGAGGATATACGGTTATAATAATTATACTTTCATAAGAAAAGTTATAAATTGATATCTTGCATTGTAAAAGCAGGCGTACTATAATAGGTTCATCAAAATCAATTTTATAAAATTATTTTTGAGATAATTTGAATTAGTGTGAGACGTGGCGTATTTATAAAGTATCATAATTATATGATTTATGATTTGGTTCTTATTTTACCTTTTATAATCATCATTAAGACGTTATGGGTGATGTAGAAGAATATTAAGAAGAATATAAGGAGATCTACATGACATTTTCAAAATATAAGAAAACAGTAATTGCGTGTATTCTTGCTTTGGGTATTGGGGTAGGCGGAGGATACTATTTCTTTGGCAGCCCTGTTAATACGCAACCAACAAACGTGAGAGAACAAACTAAACAGACTAAGCCTATTACTGAAACGCGTAATACCTATGTAGTACAAGCGGCTAAAGAATCTGGGCCAGCTGTAGTAGGGATTACAACACAAGTATTTCAAAAGGATATTTTTAACCGTACTATCTATGCTGGAGAAGGTGTCGGATCTGGTGTGCTTATCGATAATGACGGACATATTATAACAAATAAACATGTGGTAGCGGGGGCTAGAAATGGGGAGGTTACAGTATCATTGTCTGATGGCAGTACGGTGACGGGGACTGTTATAGGTTCAGATTCACAGACGGACTTAGCAGTTGTAAAAATTAAACCTCCAAAAGATATTAAACCTATCAAAATTGGTGACTCTGACTCCTTGCAAGTAGGGGAGCCAGCTATTGCTATTGGCAATCCTTTAGGCCTTGAGTTTAAAGGTTCAGTTACTTCTGGTGTTATTAGTGCCTTAGCACGTACAATTGATGATCAAGGTCAACGATTCCCATTGATTCAAACTGATGCAGCCATTAATCCAGGTAACTCAGGTGGTGCACTTATTAATGCAGATGGCGAGTTAATTGGTATTAACAGCTCTAAAATCTCTAAAGAAGGAATTGAAGGTATGGGCTTTGCTATTCCAATTAATTCTGCGATGACAATTGTTGATTCTATTATTAAAAATGGTAAGGTCATTCGCCCTTATATTGGGGTGTGGGCTGTAGACCGTCAAACTGCAGCGCGCAATAATGTAACCTATGAAGGTGAAGGACTTCTTGTTGTTCAACTTGATCCTAATGGTCCTGCTGCACAAGCTGGTCTCGTAGAAGGGGATACGATTGCACAAATTGATGGTAAAGATATTACTACATTACTTGAATTAAAAGAACAAATTGATGCTAAGAGCCCTGGAGATACAATTTTGGTATCCTATACTCATAACGGCAAAATGAAGAGTACACAGCTTAAATTAGGGGAAGCGTCTTCAAATTAGAATCTAGTAAATAAAACTTAATTAAGTATTCCAATAATGCACTACTTTCTTTTGTAGTGTTAGAAAATCCTCATCTTTTAGATGAGGATTTTTAGTTATAATAGGGTACTTTAATAGATTTTGTATAAAAATACGATAAATAAGAAATTTTTTTGAAAAAATTTTTCTCTATAAATGCAGAAATTAACTGTGTTTATAGATTAGAAATAAGAAAAAATATATTAATTTTCAATATTTTTTTGTAAGGTACCTTGTGTTCCGAGGTACCTTATGTTATTATGTATTTGTCAGTACATGATAGTGACCGTAAGAGAGCTTTCACATTGGCAGGCAAGCACAGCCTAAAAGGGAGGAACTATGCAAGTTCAATTAAAAAAAGGTGTTATGGACATGCTGGTGCTAGCATTATTAACACAAAATGATCGCTACGGATATGAAATCGTAAGCACCATTTCAGAATATATTGAAATATCTGAAGGAACGATATATCCATTGTTTAACAGACTGAAAAAAGAAAAGTATGTTGAAACGTATTTAAAGGAGTCTTCTACAGGCCCATCACGGAAATACTATCATATCACGAACGAAGGCCGTACAGCATATAACAAGATGCGTCAAGAATGGGATGATTTTTCTGGTGTTATCAATATGCTGTTGAAAGGAGTCGATAATAATGAACAAAAATAGCTTTTTGGATGCATTGCGTAATATATTTAAAAAAGCGCGTGTTGCAGATGTGGAGAGTATTATAGAGGTTTATGAGGAGCATTTTGCGGTAGGTTATGAAAAGGGGCTTACCGATAGTGAGATCATTAAATCCTTAGGGACTCCGGAGGAAATATATGCATCTTACGTAGATGCAGGTATCATTACAGACACAATGAATCAAGATGGTAGCGAAAGTAAATCTGTTAATATGCAGGAAATTTATGCACGATTTGATGATTATAAAGAACGTCTTTTACCTCAATTACCGGGCATGGCTAAAAAAGCATCTAAGACTTTGCTCTCTATTGGAAGTGCCTTATCCTATATTGTAGGTGCTCTTATATTCATTATTACACCGGCTATATTGTTCTTACTAGGTAGCTCATGGCAACCATTTGAGAATGTTACTGCATTTCCAGTATTGTCCATTGTAACTTTAGTGGCACTTGGTGGTGTAGGTTTATTTGGTGGACTTACATGCGTCTTTGTTGGCACAGAGCTTCGTGGTGTGCGTGAACGTTATTTCCGCAATGTGGACTAAGGAGGATTTATGAGACGAATTATAATTACAGCGATTTTAACCGTAATCTGTGCGGTTGGAGCATGTACATCGTTTGCAGTAAATGATTTACCTAATTTTGGTGAATGGATGAAAACAAATGAACAACAGTTTAGAAAACCACATAGACATGATGGTCCTAATAAATATATGGATAAACATATGATGGATGGAAATAATCAAATGATGCCTCAAGATGGCATGGGGCCAAATAATGGCCAGCATATGCACCAAAATGGTCAAAACCAAATGATGCCTCAAGATGGTATGGGACCAAATAATGGCCAGCATATACATTCAAATGGTCAAATGCCTCCACAAGGTCAAATGCCTATGCAAGGCCAACCACCTCAACAAACTAATGGTAATGCACCACAACAACAAAGTGAACAAGGTGTGCCACAAGCTACACAAAACTAACGATACTTTATGAGTCCATTTCTCTTATAAGATTATAGAGTACGTGGTCATGAAAGTGCATTCATGGCCACCATAGAGCCACATACTCTATGTGATACATTCGTATCAGAATCTCTCTCTTACACACAATAACTACACACAAACAAAAAGAGCTCCTCAGTGAAGGAGCTCTTTTTGTATCTATTTATAAATATAGACAGTAGTTGATGGACTGGGAATATTTTATTAACTTCCTAATGAAAAACGACCTATGCATGTATATAGGTCGTTAAAAAATTATTTGATGTGTTTAGAACCGCGTTCTGTCATAGCTATGCCATCTTTACAAAGAGGGCATTCTTCAGGTTTATAAGTTGGAACTTCAAGATTAAGTAATGCTTGTACCTTTTCGTGAGGTACACCGAATTCTGCTTTGCCCCCAGAACGGTTAACAAGAAGTCCTACACCTACGATTTCACCACCGGATTGGTTTACCACATTTACTACTTCTTGTACAGAACCACCAGTAGTTACGATATCTTCAACGATAAGTACCCTTGTGCCTGGTTCGATTTTAAAGCCACGACGTAATGTCATAACGCCTTTTTCGCGTTCTGTGAAGATAGCACGGGTGCCAAGCGCTTTACCTACTTCGTGAGCAAGTAAGATGCCGCCGGTCATAGGTCCAATAACAAGTTCCACATTTTGATCGCGGAAGCGTTCAGCTAATTCTTTACAAAGTTTTTCAGTATATTTTGGATGTTGTAATACATTAAATTTTTCAACGTACATTGGACTGTGGAGACCAGATGTCAAAAGGAAGTGACCTTCTAAAATAGCTTGAGTGTCGATCAGTAATTGTTTTACTTCTTGTTCTGTCATCATTTGGATACTTTCTCCATTTCTTCAATAATTAAACGAACCGCTTCACGAGGGTTTTCGGCTTGTGTAATAGGTCGACCGATAACAATGCGAGATGCTCCATCTTGTAATGCACTAGCTGGTGTAGCAACCCGTTTTTGGTCGTCTGTTGTTGCAAAGGAAGGGCGAATACCAGGGGTAACGATGAGGAAGTCATCGCCACATGCTTCACGAATCATTTTAGCCTCTAATGCGGAACATACAACACCATCCATACCACAGTCTTTAGCGAGTTTTGCAAGGCGAATGACTTGGTCGGAAATTGGTAGCTGACCACCGATAGCAGTCCAAGATTCATCGTCGAAACTAGTTAAAGCAGTGATGGCTAATAATTTTGGCCGCTCAACGCCTAATTTCTCCCCACTCTCACGAGCTGCCTCAACAGCAGCTTTCATCATGACAGGACCACCTTGACCATGTAGAGTAATTAAACTAGCACCGAGACGTGTTAAAGAAGAAACGCCATGGGCTACTGTATTTGGAATGTCGTGCAATTTTAAATCAAGAAATACTTGTTTGTTTTGCTCCTGTAAAAAACGAATTGTTTTTGCTCCTTCGGCGTAGAATAGCTCCATGCCGACCTTGTAAAAGCTAACCGAATCACCAAGGGATAATACGATTTCTTTCACTGCATCCATCGTGGATACGTCAAGGGCAACGATTAATCTGTCATCTGCCATGTTGCAACCTCCATACTACATACATATCTAAATAATTTTCACATACTGAGGGCCTATCTGTCAATTAAAATTGGTGTAAATGAGGTGATTATTGGTCACCTTTGAACAGTAGATTATAGTCTATTTCATGCTATAATAAGTAGAGTAAATGAATATAATTCTTATATATAGATTTTGAAAGGAGTCCTATGTTAGATTTTGTTGCATTAGACTTTGAAACAGCAAATAAATTTAAAAATAGTGCGTGCTCCTTGGCGGTTATTACCGTAAAGGATGGACAAATTACTAAAAAGGCATATAGTCTCATCAAACCACCATTTATGAGTTTTGATGATGAATGTATTGAAATTCATGGTATCCAACCGAAGGATGTTCTTCATGAAAAGACCTTTGATCAGTTGTGGAATGCCATTTATGAAAATCATTTAAAAGGAAATATTATGGTGGCTCATAATGCGAAATTCGATATGAACGTATTGCGTGCTACCTTAGATTATTATAAAATCCCTTGGCCAGAACTAGATTATGCATGTACAGTTAAACTTTCACGTGCGGTATGGCCTGATTTAGTTAATCATAAGTTGAATACAATGGCTGCATACATTGGAGTTGAGTTTAAGCATCACTATGCGCTCGATGATGCGGAGACTTGTGCAAAGGTTGTATTAGAAGCTGCTAAGTTGAAAGGTGTTAATAGCTTACCAGATTTATTAAAGATTACAGGCGTACCGTTAGAACCATTCATTGATGATAAAAATCGCTCTGCTCAAGATGCATTACATAAAGAGCCAGAACCAGAGCAAATGTCGTTCTTTTAGTAAGGAGAGGTACTATGTTGGGTAAAGAATTATTAGCTTATGTAGATCATACATTATTGCGTCCTACAGCTACATGGGATGATATAAAAGAAGTCTGTGAGGCTGGTTTAAGGTATAAAACTGCATCTGTTTGTATTCCTCCAGACTTTGTAGCATCCGCCCATGAAGCATATCCAGAACTTAACATATGTACCGTTATCGGTTTCCCTTTAGGATATGAAACAACAGAGGTAAAGGTAGCCGAATCGAAACAGGCCATTGAAGAGGGCGCTTCCGAAATTGATATGGTTATTAATCTTGGAGATGTAAAGCAAGGTGATTTTGAAGCGGTAACTAGTGAAATTGAGGCGCTTAAGAAAGCTTGTGGTGATAAGATTTTAAAAGTTATTATCGAAACTTGTTATCTTACAGATTCTGAAAAGGTAGCGCTTTGCAAATGTATTACAAATGGTGGTGCAGACTATATTAAAACATCTACTGGATTTGGTAGCGGCGGTGCAAGCCTTGAAGATATTAGACTCTTTAAAAAGCATATTAGTCCTAATGTACAGATTAAGGCCGCAGGTGGTATTCGCTCTATTACGGATATGAAAGCCTATATTGCAGAAGGTTGTAGCAGAATTGGAGCCAGTGCAGCTGTAGAGTTATTAAAGAATCACTTGAATGAAGAAGTATAATAGAAGACCACCTAGGCTATGCTTAGGTGGTTTCTTAGAATGGCGGTGTAACTATGCGTATGTATGATATTATTCTGAAGAAAAGGGCGAACTTGCCGTTAACAGATGAGGAAATCCGCTTTGTCATAGATGGTTATGTAAAGGGGGAAATCCCTGATTACCAAGTGAGTGCGCTCTTGATGACCATAGTTTTTAATGGTATGAATGCTCGCGAACTAGGAACTTTGACCTTGGCTATGGCTCAATCAGGTAATATGGTAGACTTGTCAAATATTGATGGGATTACCGTAGATAAACATAGTACAGGCGGCGTGGGAGATAAGACAACACTTATTATTGCACCTCTCGTAGCCGCTTGTGGCGGCAAGGTGGCTAAGATGTCTGGACGTGGACTTGGTCATACAGGTGGCACTATTGATAAGATGGAATCTATTCCAAATTTAAAGGTATCTTTAGAGCAAGATGCTTTTATCAATCAAGTTAATAAAATTGGTCTTGCTGTTATTGGTCAGTCGGAAGGGCTTGCACCTGCTGATAAAAAGCTATATGCTTTGCGCGATGTGACGGGAACTGTGGATAGTATCCCTCTTATTGCATCCTCTGTTATGAGCAAAAAATTGGCTTCTGGTGCTCAAGCAATTTTGTTAGATGTAAAGGTTGGCAGTGGTGCCTTTATGAAAAACATAGAGGATGCTCGTGAATTGGCTAAAGCAATGGTAGATATTGGAAAGGGAAATGGCCGTTCAATTAAGGCTATTTTGACGGATATGGATCGACCGCTAGGCCATGCTATTGGAAATGCTTTGGAGATTCGCGAGGTTATTGATACGTTGAAAGGTCATGGTCCAGAGGATTTAACGCATGAATGTATTATCATGGCTGCCCACATGCTCGTATTGAGTCATATGTGTGATTATGAAACTGCTCTTAATCGTGTGCAACAAGCATTAGATTCTGGCGTAGCCCTAGAACGATTACGTTTAATGGTTGATGCTCAAGGAGGAGATAGCCGCGTTATCGATGATGAAAGTATATTGACAATCGGCCAGTTTACCTATGATGTGATAGCACCTCAAGACGGTTATATTATCCATATGAATACAGAACAATGTGGGATTGCATCCGTTATGCTTGGAGCCGGTCGCACTGTTAAGGATGGTCCTATCGATTATAGTGCGGGCATCTTGATGCACAAGAAAACAGGCGACTCAGTTACAGTAGGTGAATGTATAGCTACCTTGTATGCTTCTGATGAGAGCTTGCTTTCTAATGCTGCAAAGACATATTTAGAGGCGATTACCTTTGGCGAAACTGCACCAATCATGGCGGATACGATTCTTGATATTGTGGAATGAGGAGATCCATATGATAGAAAAGGAAACTCATATGACAGAACAGGAAATTCAAAACCTTATAGATTGCGCCATCGTTGCTCGTGAGAAAACTTATAGTCCGTATTCACATTTTGGTGTGGGCGCAGCCCTTCTTTGCGAAGATGGAACCATCTATGAAGGGTGTAATATAGAAAACGCTTCTTATGGATTAACTAATTGTGCGGAGAGAACTGCTATATTTAAGGCCGTGTCGGAAGGGCAAACAAAATTTAAAGCCCTTGCCGTAGTTGCTGATACGGAAGGGCCTTGTGCACCATGTGGTGCTTGTCGTCAGGTGATTTCTGAATTTGAAATACCTCGTATTATAATGGCGAATTTAAGAGGGGACTATACAGTTGTTGAATTAGAAGGTTTATTACCTTTTAGATTTGGGGCTGATAACATATAAAAAGAGACCACGTTGATGTGGTCTCTTTTTGGTATACCTTAGAATGCAGGAACAATAGCACCTTGGTATTTTTCTTGGATGAATTTGATAATTTCAGGGCTATGAAGTGCAGCCATCAATTTTTTGATGCGAGGGTCATTTTCATTGCCTTTAAGTACAGTTACGATATTTACATAAGGGGAATCGTTATTTTCAATTGCCAATGCATCTTTGCCAGGGTTAAGACCTGCGTTTAATGCAAAGTTAGTGTTGATAGCAGCTAAGGCTACATCGTCAAGGGAACGAGGTACTTGTGCTGCTTCTAATTCTACGAATTGATATTCGTTAGGGTTCGCAGTAATATCTTGTACGGTAGATAAGATGTTTGTAGAGTCTTTTAATGTAATTAGACCTTGTTTTTGTAACAACAATAATGCACGACCACCGTTTGTAGGGTCATTAGGAATAGCGATTTTAGCGCCTTTTGGAAGATCTTTTAAATCTTTGATTTTACGGGAGTATAAACCCATTGGCTCAAGATGAACACCACCGGCAGATACTAAGTCAAGTTTGTGAGCTTTTGCGAATTCCTCCATGTAAGGTACGTGTTGGAAGAAGTTGGCATCAATCTCTTTGTCCCCTAAAGCCAAGTTAGGTGTGTTGTAATCAGTAAATTCAGTGATTTTTAATTCGATATCATCTTTTGCTAAGATTGGTTTAACTTGTTCCAAAATTTCTGCGTGAGGTACTGCTGTTGCCCCAATTTTTAATACTTGTTTGCCATCGCTAGCAGCTTGTTTGTTGTCGTTACCACAGCCTGCGATTAATAAAGCGCCGCCAAGGATTACAGTAGCTGCCAATGCTAAAAATTTTCTCATTAGACACACTCCTTATACAATAATTACATATAAAATATTAAATCTATAGTACTAAATAATTTCCTATCTATCAAGAAGGAATTATTATAGGTTCTCCATAACTAAAAACTATGGAGAACCTATAATATAAGTATGTTCATTTTTAAAACAATTTGCCCATGATAAGTCCAATCGCCCACATTAGTTGATAAATCATAGCGGCCCCAGCGGTAGTGCCCATAGCCTTATCTAGTTGGAACTCATCTGTATTGGTAGATAATGTATGAATTGTTTTGAAAGCTAGTGGTGCTGCAAGGAATGCTAATAAGGTGAACCATGTCATATGGCCTACTATAATCCAAGCAATGATCCAAATAAAATTGAAAATATATGAGATACTCATTAAGCTGAGTGCTCTTTCACGACCAAGCACGATTGGCAACGTGTGACGTCCATGGCTTTCATCATTACGAATATCTCGGATATTATTCGTCAACATGATGGAACCAACTAGCAATGTAGATGGAATTGCAGGAATTAACAGGGCTAAGGATAATTCTCGTATCCAGGCATAGCCTGTAATGAGTACGATAGCAAAACCCATGGCGATACCAGAGGAAATTTCTCCAAATGGTGTTCGAGAAATTGGTTTTGGACCGCCAGAGTAAAGAAAACTAATTAGAATACATAAGAAGCCTACAGGAATGTAGTACCAAGTTATAGTAGCAGATAAATAAAGACCAATAATAATGGGTACAAACATGAGTACTTTAATCATCGTTATAATGAGCTCTGGTGTTATAACGCCACGTGTGATAGAACCAGCATTACCTACCTTTTGACCAGCATCAAGTCCAGATTTAAAGTCTTTATATTCATTCCATAAATTAGCTACAATTTGGGCTGTTACAACAGCTAAAAATATGAGCACTGTATGTAAAATGGCAAGACCTGTACCCTGAGCAGCACCAAATGCGTAATAACTAAAGGCGGCACCTAAAATGGTAGGCCCTAATGCAGCAGCTAATGTGCGAGGCCTAGTGAGGGGAATTAATTCTTGTATCATGTTAAAAGCACACCGAGTGTGCACTCCTTTCCATTTCTCATACATATATCATCTTTACATGTCTATTTATGTATTGTATAGCAGAAAGGTAAGCTTGTAAATTATACTATACAGTTATATATGTCGATATAGTATAATAATTAATATATGCAGTATAGATGATTATCTTTTAAACTTTTAATATATACTGCACGGATTATCTAACAATCTATACATAGTGTATTGTTAAAAAGGTGAGGTGTCTTATGAGAACTCTCAATAAAAAGTTGATGACATTGGCTTGTGCCACCTGTTTAACTGTGGGTATGGGGGCAGTGGCATGTGCTGATACGGTAGATTTAGGTTATGGTATGTACGGCAGTACTTCCCCAACTGTGAAAGCTGTAGAAGTTGTGCACATTTCTACTGATGCAAGATTGCGTAATCAAGAACAAGATAAATTTCTCAAAGTAGCAAATAAATCTGCTGTTGATACTATTAATAATGTTGTGAAAGTACAGACTGGTGTAGCTGTTGAACCAGTGAAGGGGGATTTTCTTGATGGTTACTCCTTCTATCAACTGCAAGGTACTGATAAACAAGGTCATCATACAGGTAGTTTAATTGTTATTAACTATTCTAAAAATGCTATTGATCAAGTTATAGGTATGAATAAGACTATTTTAGAGAAGGGGTCAGATGCGGAAAAAGCTGCATTAAAGCACTCCATCTCTAAACATGTAGAATCTTACTCTAAAGAGACGGCCCAACAACAATTACAAGGCTTAAAAAGCAGTACTGTTGAAGGTACTAAATTAGCTAAAGATCTAAAAACGATAAATGACAAGTTACCTTCTCAAATTATAGGTGTCTTTGATAAAATGCTTGCCACAGATAAGAAATCATCTCCTAAAAGTATAGAAGAGGTCCGTTCTTATGTAGACTTTGTGGCAAAACAAGTGAGCCTAGATGCAACTCATGTAGCGTATAAACCTGTTCAAACTCGCTATGGTACGGCTGTGACAGGCGATTTACGCGGTAGTCTAAAATATGATGGCTTTAGAAATACCTATTCCTTAATTGGTTATGCTGTTCCTACAGATAAAGGTGTATCTTTACAGCTTTTAATGTCTGATGATTCTAGCCATGATTATTGGGCTAATGAGTTGAATCATATGTATCAAACACAATCTCTCAAGGGAGGAAAATAATATGAAATCTTTGAAAGTATTGGCTTGTGCAGCTTGCCTAATGGGTACTGTATCTGGCGTAGGTTTTGCTAAGGATGTACAAACAATTGCAGGATCCATGATAGTGCCTAACAATGTAACTGTTGTTTCTGCATCCAAAACAAATACACGTGATTTTGTAGAAAAACAATTAAATGAGGAATCTTCAAAATCTACGATGTCGAATATGATGGCAAAGGAATTTTTCCAAAACTTTGGTACTAATTTTGATATATACCAATTGCAAGGGGCAGATAAAACTGGTCAAAAAGATGCATTCGTAGTAGCTGTAGATGTTAAACAAATAGCTCAACAAGTGGCTAAAGAAAAGGCTAATGACCCTATGTTTATAGCGGCAATGGCCGCTCTTGATAAAGGTCAAATTGATCCTGTAACAGAGCAACTTCTATTAGGAACAATAAATAAACAGATTCCCACTAGCACAACGGTAGTTCCTTTAAATGGACCAATTAATGTATCTAGTCGTGATCCCCAAAAAGCAACGATTATGCCTAAAACACTTAAAACTCTAACCGTAGAAAATGCAGAACAAGTACATCCGGTGGCTGGTACAAAATATCAAACATATGCAGCAAGCTCTCGCTTGTTATATGCAGATGGAAATGTACAAACTCCACTCTATGCAAATGCTGCATTTGTGTTGAAGCCAGGAAAACCAGTGTTGTATGTAGGTATAACAACTGATGTACAACGTGATTATTTCAAACCAATATTTGACAATGCATTCAAATCAATTAAATAATTGGTTATATACGTACTTTTATTTTATATGTGATATATTGAGGTAAGTCATATATATTGAGGCATCAACATGAGTTTCGCACCTTAAATATAGTCATATTAATTTATATTTATTTATAAAAGGAGATTTATCATGAAAACAATTTCTACAGACAAAGCACCAGCAGCAGTAGGCCCTTACTCTCAAGCTAAAGTGGTTGGCGGTTTATTATTTGCTTCTGGTCAAATTCCACTCAATCCTGCAACTGGTACAGTTGTTGAAGGGGGCATTGTAGAGCAAACTGAACAAGTATGCAAAAATATTGAAGCCGTATTGACTGAAGCTGGTACAGACTTCTCCAAAGTTGTTAAAACAACTTGCTTCTTAGCTGATATTGGTGATTTCAAAGCATTTAATGAAGTGTATGCTAAATATTTCACTTCTAAACCAGCTCGTTCATGTGTAGCAGTAAAAGACCTTCCATTAGGCGTTATTGTAGAAGTGGAAATTATTGCGGAAGTATAAGATGGATTATATTTCTTTGTTACAGTCAGAGATGCGTCCTGCCTTCGGTTGTACTGAGCCAATTGCATTGGCTTAT
Source organism: Veillonella parvula (assembly GCF_042850485.1). Lineage (GTDB taxonomy): Bacteria > Bacillota > Negativicutes > Veillonellales > Veillonellaceae > Veillonella > Veillonella parvula_Q. The sequence continues at coordinate 488,435 of NZ_AP031417.1, forward strand.
GCGGCTGCGAAGGCAGTCTCTGTTTTAGATGAGTTTCCTAACCATATTCACGCAAGATGCAGCGCGAATATTATCAAAAATGTAAAATCTGTAGTCATTCCAAATTCTGGGGGGCGAAAAGGACTAACGGCGGCCGCTACACTGGGTGCTATTGTAGGTCATCCAGAGCGTGAACTAGAGGTGTTGGAATCTGCTACAGACGAAGATCGCAAATGGCTTGGTACATTGCTTGATGCTAACTTCTGTACCGTTTCACTTGCTGAAGGCGTAGATAATCTATATATAGAAATCACTGCAGAAACAGATGAACATACAGCGGTTGTTCGCATTGAAAATGACCATACGAATGTAACCTATGTATCAGTAGATGGTGAGATTGTCTCTGAAACAGTCAATGAAATTAAGAAAGCGGCTAAAACAGAATATGCCATGACCTTCGATAGCATTTACGAATTTGCTTTAACAGGTGATATTTCTGGTATCCTACCTCAAATTAAACAGCAAGTTGAGTATAATACTGCAATTTCTAAGGAAGGTCTGTCCAATGATTATGGATCTAATATTGGACAATTGTTATTGTTAGATGAAGAAAATCCATCTCTCGAAACGAAATGCAAGGCTCGTGCCGCAGCTGGCTCTGATGCGCGTATGAGTGGTTGCCCATTGCCTGTCGTTATCTGCTCTGGCTCTGGTAATCAAGGTTTAACCGTGTCTGTACCAATCATTACGACTGCCGATGAACTTGGTAAAAGTGATGATGAATTGTATCGCGCTCTCGTCTTTGCTAACTTGTTAACGCTTTACGTTAAATCTGGTATTGGTAAACTATCCGCATATTGCGGGGTTGTATCTGCCGGTGTGGTAAGCGTAGCAGGCATAGCCTTTTTGAAAGGTGATAGTAAAGATATAATCGAGAACACTCTTGTAAATGGTCTTGCAAGTCTATCTGGTATCGTATGTGATGGTGCGAAACCATCCTGTGCAGGTAAAATTGCAATTTCCCTTGATGGCGCCTTTATGGGATATAAACAAGCTCGCCTTAACAAAAACTACCAAAAAGGCGATGGCCTTGTAGCATACTCCGTTGATGAAACTATCCGCAGTATTGGTGCTGTGGCACAAGGCATGAAAGAAACGGATGTAGTTATATTGAATGAAATGCTAAAACACTAAACTGCAAGTGGCGTGGTTAGCTGAATATAAAAAGAACCCTTCGTTGGTCTGTACCTTCAAAAATTGTGTCCAATTTTTGGGGTACAGTTCACGTGAAGGGTTCTTTTTTGTTTATTGTAATTTTTTAGGATCTTTAAGTATCAATGAAGCCCCAAGACCCACTACTAGGAATGGTACGAGTGTCATCATAGCGGCAGGTAAAGAATAGGTATCCGCAAGGTTACCTACTACAGGTGCGATGATACCACCGATAGTTTGGCTCACACCGAGGGTAATACCAGAGGCAAAGCCGATGCTTTTAGCAAGGTAGGTTTGGCCTAGTACGATAACGGGGCTGTAGCTAAGAGCTTTAGCAGCGCCAATCATGAGTAGTAACATATAGGCTATAGGCATCATGATAACAGGGGAGAAGGTTGGCACTTCTGTTAATAGGAACATAGCTGGCAACCAAATCAATAGGGATAGTCTAATGATTTTGATGGGACCATATTTGTCGCCTAGTAGACCGCCAATATATGTCATGAAGATACCAATACTAAAGAATATGGTTAATGCAAAGCTACCTTGCTCTGGGCTAGTGCCGAGTTCACGAGTCCAGAAGATAGGAATGAATGCATTGATAACGCGGAAGTTTACCGATTGGCTTAGGATGATAACGAACAAAATACCAAAGTATTTCCAGTAATTTTTGAGCGGCTTAGCCACTAATGTAGGATTTTCCAAAGCTACCGCTTGGTCGATAGTGCGTGCACAAGTTACTATGCGCGGCATGAGGGCGAATAAAACCGTTGAGATGATAAGACCTACTATGGTGAAAGCTGCCAGTCCATGAGGACCTACTGTATAGGCAATAGAGCCCGCAAAGAGTGGACCGATGGCAAAACCAGAGCTACCACCGATGGCGAAGGTACCCATGGCTTTACCTTTTTTACCACCTCCGAGGCGATTCATGATTTTCGCTCCTTCAGGGTGGAAGATAGAGGAGCCTACACCAGCTAAGGTAGCACAAACAAGCAAGCTTTCATAGGAGGTTACAAACCCCATGGCACCTGTGCTACAAGCTGAGAGCAGAACACCTAAGGTGATGAGCCGTGGCTGATTGATCTTGTCAGAGACATAACCTAATAATGGCTGTAACAATGAAGATAATGCTGTATTGGCTAATATGAGAAAGCCTGCTTGCTCTAAACTAAGTCCATAAGTGTAGATAAATAATGGCAAGAGGGCAGGTAATACACTTTGACAGGAGTCGTTAATCATATGACTCACCGTAATGAGATAAGGGTAATATTTTTTCATAGTAGTGGTCCCTTCGCAAAAAAGAGCTAACCACGGTTAGCGCTTTATATATTTTATATGGCAGAGGAGGAGGGATTTGAACCCCCGCGCCGGTTGCCCGACCTACCGCATTTCGAGTGCGGACCCTTCAGCCTCTTGGGTACTCCTCCGTGTTTTACGGCGCTCTTTAAAAAAGTCTTTCATGATTTGACTACATTCATCACCAAGGACCCCCGATGCTAATTCGGGTTCATGATTTAAACCAGGGTGAGAGAGTACATTGAAAAGAGACTCTACAGCGCCTCCTTTGTAATCACTTGCACCATATACAACACGGTCAATACGACTGTTGATGATGGCTCCAGCGCACATCGGACACGGCTCTATCGTAACATACAGGGTACAACCAGTCAACCGCCAGCGCTTGAGTACATCGCATGCTTCGCGGATGACGAGCACTTCTGCATGAGCCGTTGCATCGTGATCTAATTCGCGGCGATTATGGTGGCGTGAAATGATTGTATTGTTTTGAACTAAAATGGCGCCGATAGGAATTTCTCCTAGAGCATAAGCTTTGTGGGCCTCCTCTAGGGCAAAACCCATAAAATATTCATCACGGCTACGCTCATCCATATTTTTAATCTCTATAGGTGTAATGTTCTTTGTCATTCTCATACCTCTTAATGTATAATATCTTACATAAAGTCTATCATAGTGTGCGCAGTTATGCGAATAGATTGTGTGAGGGTATTATGGATATTATTTGGTATATATTTGATATGATTGGCACTATTGCCTTTGCTATCTCCGGAGCACTTGTTGGGGTGGCGCGGAGAATGGATATATTTGGTATGGCTGTATTGGCACTGGCCACGGCAATCGGTGGTGGAATTGTACGTGATGTTCTCTTGGGGTATTTTCCGCCGAATTCGTTACGCAATATTGTATATGTAACTGTGGTTATTTCCGTAACAATTATCGTATTTATTATCTATAACAGCCGTTATCGCAAGCATGCTATGGGCCCTCGTAGCCGAGCAAGCTATTTATTAGCCGATGCAGTCGGGTTGGCATCTTTTACTGTAACCGGAGCATCTGCAGGATTTAAACTATATCCTGAGTTGCCAATTTTCATTGTTTTATTAGGAACTATTACTGCTGTTGGTGGTGGTATTATCCGAGATATGCTGGCTCAACGGATTCCGTCTGTTTTAAAAGAAGATGTGTATGCTCTACCTAGTGTTATTGGGGGCATCGTTTATTACTTAATGGTTATTTCTAACTGGGTTGGAGAGGCTGTATATGGTGCGTTTACCGTTGTACTAGTTATCCGTTTACTAGCTATTAAATATAATTGGAGCTTACCCAAAGTGCGCTAAAGCTAAAGGCACTGCATTTGAGAAATAACAGGTAAATGATATAATTATACTATTAAGTATTTCATAAAAGTGTCAGAAAAAAAGAGTATTATATAAGAGTTAATTTTCGAGTCGAGAGTACTCGTGTACACAGAAGGAGATTTGCTTTATGACAAATAAATGGTTGAAAGTAGCATTAATGGTTACAGCCATTGCTACAGGTACATCCATCAAAATTGATGCAGAAACCGTATTATATGTACCTCAAGATGATCGTCCTGTAAGTTTGCAATATACAGTTGATACAGCTCGTGAGGCGGGTATGACTGTGTTGACACCACCTCAACACTTGATTTCTGGTAAGACGTACCAAGGTCAAGCTGATCAAATTATGGCTTGGGTAGAGCAAAATGCAGGTCGTGCTGATGTTATGGTATTAAGTACAGATACTCTTATTTATGGAGGTCTTGTAGATTCTCGTAAACATAATATTCCACTTAGCACATTGCAAAATCGCTTGAAACGTATTGAAGGTTTAAAAGCGCGTAATAAAAATGTACGCATCTATGGCTTTGGCACCGTAATGCGTTCCCCACGTGCGAGTGGTGGCGGTACTGAACCGGCCTACTATGCGGAATATGGCCCAACAATCTTCCAAATTGCTGCATTACAAGATAAATTAGATTCTGGCTCTTTAACGCAAGAAGAAACTCAAAAATTGATGAGCTTACAAGCCTCTGTTCCTGTGGAATACTTGCAAGACTGGTTTGACCGCCGTCAAAAAAATATGAAAATCAACAAAGAGTTGATTGATGAAACTCGCAGTGGTGTATTCGACTACTTTGCATTAGGTCATGATGATACATCTCAATTATCTCAATCCGCTCTAGAAGGTCGTTACCTCAACAAATATTCCAAGGATATTTCTGCTGAAAAATACGGTAGCTTCCCTGGTGCTGACCAACTTGGTCTCTTATTGATGGCGCGTTCCCGTACCGATGTGAGCACAGAAAAACCTACATTCTCCGTAATTTATCCACTCGGTGGCGGAGGTAAAACATTACCAGGTTACGAAGATCAAACGATTGATAAAACAATTGCTCAACACGTTGAGGCTGTAGGTGGCACGATGGTGACACAAGGTAAACCAACTGTATTATTGGCTGTTAATACACCTCTTACTACGAGTACAGGCGAGTCTGAAAACTTCGAAAACTTCCCAATGATCTCCAACTCTACAAATGCTTTCGTAGATCGCATTCAGCAAGCTGTTGACTCTGGTGTGAACGTAAGCGTTGCAGATATTGCTTTCAATAATGGTGCAGATAATACATTGGTATCCGCTATGTATAAACGAGATTTGTTGTACAAAATCGGTGCGTATAATGGTTGGAATACAGCAAGTAACACAGTAGGTTACGCTATTGCTCAAGGATTATTGCTTAAATCTATGAGTCCAGAAGGTCATCGTGATATGTTGACGCAACAATATTTGGATAACTGGGCATATCAAGCAAATATCCGTAAAGATATTTATCGTATGCAAGATTCTATCAGAACAGACAATGTTCGTTACTCTGGTGAATTAAATGAACGTCTTGAAAGTTATTTAGGTGAACGCATTCAAGATTTCGCTGAAAAATACCTTAAAATCAATCCTCGTACAGTAAAAGCTACATTCCCATGGGGACGTCTATTTGAAACGGATATCACTGTTTATGACAAACCAGTGGTACCACTTGAAAAAGAATTACGCTTGAAACGAGAAGCTGAAGCAAAAGCTAAGGCTGAAGCAGAAGCTAAGGCTAAGGCAGAAGCGGCTGCTAAAGCAAATGGTCAGGCTGTACCAGCACAAGCCGCACAACCTGAAAAAGCTGCAACGCCTCAAACACCTACATCTACCCCTCCTGTAGTTAAACAACCAGCTACAGAGTCTCAAGGTCCACGTGTGGTACCGACACCTGCAGTGGCACCTGGTCAATAGTGAATAGGGAATGGCTATGAAAAAAGCGTTTTTACCGGAAATTACTTATATGCGAGGCCTCTGTATGCTCGGTGTTATCGGCATTCATGTAGGATCTTACGCATTGCAAAATCCTTTTGTAAATTTAGAACTCATCAGCGTGTTAGAAATTCTCTCTCGCTTTGGAGTGCCTGCGTTTTTCTTCCTCTCTGCATTTGGCTTGTTTTATCATACCTCGGTAGAGGGACCATTCTCATATAAGGAATTTATGCACCGCCGCATTCAGGTGGTGCTATTTCCATATATTACGTGGTCCATCTTTTACTTGCTATATACAGGGGTGACAGCTCATAACCTTGGCAATTTACATCCAGGGCCGTTGGCGATAAATCTACTCTTTGGTACCTCTATGTATCATCTATATTTTATGGTAATTTTGCTATGGTTCTACGTGATGATGCCATTATGGCGGGCCATGGTGAAAGTCATCTTAAAACGGCCTGTATTTTGGCTGGTGTTACTATTTGTCATCCAAGTTGGTATCGATTATGTTTCGTCTTACATGCTTGGCCGTTGGGTAACAGAAAATTTAAGCAATCAGCCAGTTCTTAAATATCTTTTTGATATGCGACTCAACTATTGGGTTATTCATTATGTGTGGATTTTCCTTTTAGGTGCCGTATGTGCTGAACGATATGAAACCGTCTGCGAATATATGTGGCGTTATCGTTACCTTTTAGGCATCAGTGCGGTAAGCTCCATATTGTTGATGCTTGGCTCCTATTACTATGTCATGGACGTATGGCATTACACTGTGTTGGAAGCAATTTACACGGTACATCAAATGAGTCCTATGGGCGTTCTTTATACAGGATTGGGGACGATGTTTAGTTTGTTCCTATTCCAAAGGCTACCTATGAATGTGACGATGGAGTCCATTTGGTCTGAGATAGGCGATAAATCGTATGGTATTTATTTATCACATCCATTTTGGTTGTTAATCATTTCGGGTGCGATGGCTAAATATAATCTCTTGTATACGGTGGCCAACGTGTTAATTATGTATGGTATGGCGTTGGCATTATCTTATTTGACTACAGTAGGCCTTAATAATGTGCCTAAATCTATCCGTAAATTTATACTGGGGCATTAGTCTAGTATGAGAACTATTTTATAGAGAGACCTAATTGGTGCTAGTACGTTAATGGTGTACGTAGTTTTAGTTAGTTTGTAGTGCTGATTTAGTATAAACATAATATTTGTTATACATCCGCTAGGATATAGTTTTTAACTATGGTATCCTAGCGGATTTTTGTATATCGAATTAATATCTTTCACAAAGTAAAGTGTGAAAATTTAAAAGTAATTGTGTTATAATAAGTCCATGATGATTACCACTTGATAGAGTAACGGAATAGAAAAAGAGGTGCTCCTATGCAAGAATTAACATATTTTAACGGTGAATTCGTCGAACCAGGTGCCAAAGTTATCAGCATTGATGACCGGGGCTATTTATTTGGTGACTCTGTATATGAAGTTGTTCGCGTCGTAAAAGGCCGTTGCTTCGCTTTGTCTTACCACCAAGATCGCTTGTATCGCTCTATGCGTGAAATGGATATCCCTGTAAAAATGACCCCTGATGATTTGACAGAATTGCACGAAATTTTGATCGAGCAAAGTGAAATCAAAGAGGGCTATATTTATTTACAAATCTCTCGTGGTGTAGCACCACGTCATCATGCTTATGATCGCTCTAAATTAGAACCACAAATGCTTATGTCTATCCGTACCTTGGATTTAGATGAAGTCAATAAATTGGGTGAAGGTGTAAAAGCGATAGCTTTGCCTGATGAACGTTGGGAACATGTAGATATTAAGACCACTAACTTGATCCCGAATATTTTGGCGCAAACAAAAGCAGAAAAGAAATTTGCCTATACAGCCATCTTGTTCCGTGATGGCATTTGTACAGAGGGCGCTACATCTAATGTGTTTGCTGTTAAAGATGGTATCTTGTACACGCATCCAGCGGATAATCATATCTTAAAAGGTATTACGCGCCAAATGATCTTAACCCGTGTAGCACCATCTTTAGGTATTACCATTATTGAGAAAGAATTTGACCGCACCTTTGTAGATGAAGCGGACGAACTATTCTTTACCGATACAATTGGTGGTGTCATCCCAATTACTAAGCTAGACAGAAATCCAGTATCTGGTGGTAAACCAGGTGCTATTACACTTCGTCTACGCGAAGCACTAGAAAAATTGATGGAAGAAGGACTACCTTGATAGATAAGCTGCTTTCATCAAATGTTAAACATTTACCTTAAGAAAGGAAATTATTTTGATACAATTAGAACACATTAGTAAAGTCTATGAAGGCGCTACTCGTGTGGAAGCGTTGAAAGATATTAGCCTAAATGTGAAAGAAGGCGAAATCTTTGGCATTATCGGTCAATCCGGTGCCGGTAAATCCACATTGATTCGTTGCATCAATATGCTCGAAGCACCTACATCTGGCTCTGTTATCGTAAATGGTACAGACTTAACTACACTTAGCAAATCTGATTTGCGTAAAGCGCGAAAAGATATTGGCATGATTTTCCAACATTTTAACCTATTGTCTTCTCGTACCGTATATGACAATGTGGCATTTCCGTTGGAATTACAAGGAATGAGCAAATCTGAAATCAAGGAACGCATTACGCCAATTCTTGATATCGTAGGCCTTACAGACCGGATGAACAACTATCCATCTCAATTGTCTGGTGGTCAAAAACAACGTGTTGGTATTGCTCGTGCTTTAGCGTCTAATCCAAAGGTTCTCCTTTGTGACGAAGCTACATCTGCCCTTGATCCTCAAACAACAGATTCTATTTTGAAATTGTTGAAAAATATTAACGAGAAGATGGGGCTCACTATTGTGCTCATTACACATGAGATGCACGTTATCCGTGAAATCTGTGATCGCGTGGCGGTTATTGAAGGCGGCATAATACTTGAAGAAGGTAGCACGGTTGAAGTATTCACACATCCTCGCGAAAATACGACAAAAGAGTTTATTAGCTCTGTAGTGAGTGATAACTTACCTCCAGAAGCATTGGAACACTTGGAATTACATGATCAATGGATTGCAGGGACAGCACCTTTAGTGCGCCTCAAATTTACAGGACAAGCAACAGATGAGCCTGTAGTAGCAGGCCTTGTGAGACGCTTTAATTTAGATGTAAGCATCCTTTTTGGCGGCATTGATTACATCCAAAATACGAGCGTTGGTCGCCTCATCGTTATCTTGAATGGTGACCCAGAAAATGCGCAAGAAGGTTTGGACTACATCAAAACGTTACCAATTGAAAGCGAGGTGATCGGTTATGTCAGAGCAAATCATTAATCTACTCATAACTGGTACCCTTGATACATTGCAAATGACGATAATTTCTACTGTAATGGCAATGTTATTAGGTATTCCTCTTGGTGTTGTTCTGGTCGTTACTTCTAAAGGTCATATCTTGGAGAATGTAACACTCAATAAAGTATTGGGTGCCATTGTCAATGCCACGCGTTCTGTACCTTTCATCATCTTGATGGTTGCCATCATTCCGTTTACTCGTATGGTGGTAGGTACCTCCATTGGTACAACTGCAGCATGTGTGCCGTTGACCATTGCGGCAATTCCGTTTTTGGCACGCCTAGTAGAAACGTCTATTAAGGACATCAATTTTGGCGTTATCGAGGCGGCTCAATCCATGGGGGCAAGCCCATTACAAATCATTTGGAAAGTATTATTACCAGAAGCATTGCCAACAATTATTGACAATGTAACGGTGCTTATCGTTAACCTCATCGGTTACTCTGCGATGGCTGGTGCTATTGGTGGTGGTGGTCTTGGGGATATTGCTATCCGATATGGTTACCAACGTTTCCAAGCCGATATTATGATCGCTACAATCATCATCTTGATTGTATTGGTACAAGTTGTACAAATGATTGGTGATGCTTGGTCTAAAGCGATGAATAAGAAGTAGGAGGATCCTATGAGTATCAATGAAAAATTGAGAAGTCAACAAAATGACGAATTGTTCACCGCCATTTTAACGCTTGAAAATACAGAGGAATGCTATGCATTTTTTGAAGATATCTGTACGATTAACGAATTAAAAGCATTATCTCAACGCTTACAAGTAGCAAAAATGCTTCGCGCAGGGGATAGCTATGAGAAAATCGTAGAAGAAACGGGCGCGAGTACTGCTACGATTAGTCGTGTAAAGCGCTGTTTAGTATATGGTGCGGATGGTTATACATTGGCTCTCAATCGTCTAGGTGCAAAATAAAATAAACTAGCATGACAACGGTGGCCTTTGGCGACCGTTGATGTGCTATCTGTAGGAGGTTTATTATGGAGTGGCTCATTGCGGTAACAGGTTTACCATTTGATATCCTTATACTCGTTTTACTCGCCGTAGCTGGTGCGTTTGCTGGCTTTGTAGACTCCATTGTAGGCGGCGGAGGCCTCATTTCTGTACCTGCCATGTTATTAACAAATCTTCCACCTAGTATGGCTCTGGGCAGCAATAAATTATCCAGTATTTTTGGTGCTGGCAGTGCATCGATTACATTTTTAAGAAATCACATGGTTGATTTTTCCCTAGTTCGCAAATTATTGCCTTTTACCTTTGTGGGATCTATGATGGGGACATTGGCGGTTGTTTCTTTACCACCGCTATATGTAAAGCCTATTATCATCATATTACTTGTTTGCGTAACACTCTTTGTGGTGTTCAAAAAAGACTGGGGTGAAATCAATCGTACATCTCAGGTAGCAGGAAAAGCGCTATATATTTGTATGGCTTTTGCTCTTGGTATCGGTATATATGATGGCTTTATAGGCCCTGGTACAGGTACATTTTTGATTATGGGCTTTATCTTTACAGGTTTTGATTTCTTGCATGCTTCTGCTAATGCAAAAATATTGAATTTTACTAGTAATTTGGCGTCTTTATTGGTATTTTTATATTTAGGACATGTCAATGTTAAGTACGGCCTTGCCACTGGGGCGGGTCAAATTATAGGAGCTTATCTAGGCTCGCATTTGGCAATTGCAAAGGGCTCATCTTTGGTGCGAGTTGTATTCTTGTCGGTAACGACAGTTATGTTGTTGAAATTAGTTTATGACTATGTTTCAACATTATAGGAGGGCAAGGTATGCCTCATAAAAGTGATGTTCAAGTGGCCTTGATTAGTGGCGGTACATCGGGTATTGGATTTGCTACGGCAAAGCTTTTACTCAAAGAAGGTTGGTGTGTAGTCATCAATGGTCGAAATGAAAAAGTTGGTCAAAAGGCTAAAACTAAGCTACGTCGTTATTCCTCTAAGGTACAATATATTCAAGGTGATGTATCTAAAATTGAGGACTGTCAGCGAATTGTAAAAGAAACAGTAGATTTATTTGGTGGGGTGTCTGCTCTTGTAACAGCTGCAGGCTATTATGAAGAAGAGTTACTAGCTGATGTTACAGAAGCAGCTTTTGATGAAATGTTTGGGACCAATGTAAAAGGTACTGTATTCTTATGTCAAGCGGCGCTTCCCTATTTACGAGCCTCAAAGGGCAGTATTGTAACAATCGCTAGTGATGCAGGTTTACAAGGTAATGTAGCGTGTTCTGTATATGGTGCGTCAAAGGGGGCTGTAGTGAGCTTTACAAAGTCTCTATCCCTTGAAATGGCACCTCACAGTGTTCGTGTAAACTGTGTGTGTCCTGGTGATGTAGATACATCATTAGTAGATAAACAGATTGCTAATGCTCACCAAGATGCGGCGGCTGCTAAGGCTGAAATGGGCCAACATTACCCATTAGGTCGTATTGCTAAGCCTCATGAAATTGGAGAAGTAATTGTATTTTTGTTGAGTAATAAGGCGTCTTTTGTGACAGGTGCAGCCTGGACAATCGATGGAGGACTCACAAGTTGGTAATATAGAAAATATTAGAAGCTATTATATATGGATAATTAGAAAAATTCATTTCACTTCTATCAATAGAATGGTATAATAATACTAATAATAAGACCTATAGTTGGTTCACAACAAAGGAGAATACTTATGGCAGAATATAATGGCGTAACACTTGAGCCCCTTACGGATGGATCTCAAGATCGTGACTATCAAGTTGAACAATTTATCTTCTGGGGGGCAGGTCGTGCGGCAGCATTGGCATTATCCTCTAAATTCAGCAGTGTCGCTTTGTGCGCCAATGCTACGTACATGGTAACTCGCATTGCTCATCTTTATGATGTAGAATTGCAAGCAGGTGCTGTAGTTGGTTTAGTAGGTGGTCTTAGCACAGCTGTAGGTACAGCTGCAGTATCCCTTCTAATTCCAATTAAAGCTGTTCGCGTTCCTGTAGCTATCGGTTTAACTTATGCTATTGGTAAAATTGCACATATTTGGATTCAAGATGGCATGCCTTCTGATATCGAACGTTACAAACCGATGGTTGCTGAATTCCTTGAAAATGGCAAAGCTATTGCTTCTGAAATCGTTCGTGATGCAAGTGCTAGCATTCCTTTCACTCAAGGTCAACGTGACGTATGGGCTGGGATTGCTAACGAAACAGGTCTTGCTAAAGAATCTTTAAAGCAAGTTTACGATGAAAAAGTAACACCTGCCATCAATAAATGGAATAATGAAACAAAATACCAAATCCATGATAACGCAGCAGAGGTTGTAGCAAAGGTTTCTGATGCAGCGAAAGAAAAAATTGATTCTGCTAAAGAAGGTATTGAAGTAGCCAAAGAATTCGCAAAAGGTGGTGTAGAAGTGGCAAAAGCTTCTGCACAAGTAGCAGTAGAAACTGCAAAAACTAAAGCTTCTGATGCCGTAGAGACAGCAAAAGATGTTGCTACAAACACTGTTAATACAGCGAAAGAAAAAATTGGCGGTTTGCGTAAATAAACGCTGAAGGATTATTATTACTATGAATCCATTTAATATTATTAAATATGGTAAGTATTTTAGCGAATCAAGATTTTTAGGGTTTCTTGGTCGATATGGTAAGAAACTTGCCTTTGTACAACAAGCAGTAACCTTGTTCCTTTGTTTTCGTGACAAGGATACTCCCAAATATGTAAAAGCGGTCATTGCAGGTGCCTTAGGGTATTTGGTATTACCTATTGATATTGTGCCGGATGCGATTGCTGTATTAGGTTGGGTAGATGATGTGGCAGTACTCGGATTAGCCTTTAAGATTGCGAATCGTTATATCAAAACGAGTCATCAAGAAGAGGCAAAAAAATTCTTTCCATTTGGTAGCAGTCGCTAACTTTTACCATTTTAGGCAGTTTGATCCACAGTGATTGAACTGCCTTTATTTATTTGACACACTAAAGTAATAGATATAGAATAAAAATTGTATACTATTTAAAAAGGACAGAATTTATGCATATTGCTTCAGTAAATGTACGATTTTATGAAACTGATATGATGGGGATTGCTCACCATAGTAACCATTTTAGATGGTTTGAAATGGCGCGCATTGAATTCCTTCGTAAGATCGGTGTCACTTTGTGGGATATGATGAATGAGGATATTGTATTTCCTATCATGAATGTATCTTGCAATTATAAAGAACCTGCGAATTTCGATGATGAACTTCACATCGAAACGTATTTGGTTAAGATGACGAGGGCTCAAATGGTGTTTCGCTATCGCATGCGCCGTGCTAGTGATGGTGCGTTACTTGCTACGGGGGAAACTAAGAACGCCTTTATGTCAAAATTAACAGGAAAAATTGTGCGATTAGACGATACTTTTTATCTGCCTATGTTAGCAGCTGTTGAGGAGATGCCGCATGAGTAATGTACAACAATTGCCTATCGGTGTATTTGACTCTGGTGTAGGCGGATTATCTGTGTTAAAGGTGTTACAAGAACAATTTCCTAACGAAGATTTCATCTATATCGGTGATAATGCGAATAATCCTGTAGGTAATCGCAGTGATGATGAAATCACTTATTTGGCGTGTCGTATTGCGGAGACGCTAGAAAGGCAGCCTGTTAAGTTGATGGTGATTGCCTGTAATACCTTCACCGTTGTGGCTCTTGATGCGGTACGTGAACTTGTATCTGTGCCAGTTATTGGTGTATCACAAGGTGTGAAAACAGCCATTAATAAAAGTAAAAGCAAGACTATCGGTATTATGGCAACCGTAGCCACTGTAAATAGTCATATTCATAAGCATGTGGCTTTAGAAGTTGATCATGAGGTTTTGGTTTGGGAACAACCTTGTCCAGAGTTGGCGGGGCTTATTGAACAAGGTCATTTAGATGATTACTTTGTTCGTGAAGTATGTAAGGAGTATTTAGAACCTTTATTATCTCGAGAAATTGAGGTAGTCGTTTTGGGTTGTACTCATTTCCCATTTGTACAACCTTTACTAGAGGAACTAACGTCATGTCGCATTCAGTTCATTGATCCTGCTTTTGAAACAAGTGAATTGGTTCGTCACAGACTTGAGAGTAAAAATCTTTTCAATCCTCAAGATACTGTAGGCACCGTGACATTGTGTTTTACAAAGGATGTCGAACTTGGTGATGCATTGAGTGCATCCTTTCTTGATACAAGCCGTCGTACCATTGAACATATTACATTATAAAGGAGATACCCTATGTGGTTTTATAACATCCTCAGTGCAGTAATAGCTATTATTGTGGCTGTTGCAGCTCTGTACTTATTATTCCGTTTGTTTGTATTGAAACAAGGTAATGAAAATATTGTCTTATTAGCGAAACGAGCAACGAACTTTCAAGTATCTGATCGTAGTTTTGAATCCATTACGTTGTTCTGTGATATACCATTTGTAAATAAAGGGCGCCAATTGGGCACAATAATGGACTTATTTCCACGTCCATTATTACCTGAAGAACACTTTGATGCAGTCAAGGTAAATGCTTGGGCTATGGATATTAATCGTCCGCGTCAAGATGGATACTTTGAAGCTATAATTATCAAACCACGCAAAGGTGGCACAATTCGTGTATATGTTACATTAACAGGTAAAACTGGCAATATTCGAGAAGATATTAAGGGATTCCCTTATATGGACATCGATATTTACTACCAAATCGTAGGTCGGACAGACTATCATATCGATAAACAGCGTATTCGTTTGACTGCTGAAGAAGTTCAAGCAGCAATGGTTCAATAAGGAGGCATAACAATGGCAGAATTAGAGTTAGTATGTGTGCCAACACGTATTCTTACAGATAATGATGACATCGTTGATGCTATCGTTGAATTTGGGGGCCATAATATTGGACCTGAAGATATCGTATGCGTTGCTGAATCAGTAGTAGCTATTACACAAGGCCGTTTTACACGTCCTGAAGAGTTAAATGTGTGCTGGCAAGCTCGTTTAATTAATCGTTTTATCCATCCAGATGGCTCTATGGCATCTATTTATGGTATGCAATCGGCTATGAATTTGGACGGTAAATGGAAGGTGTTAGGTGCTTTTATTTTAGGTGCTATTGCTAAAATTTTCCGTAAACCTGGCGTGTTCTATGCAATTGCTCGTGCTGCATCCTTAACCGATGATGTAACGGGGACTATGCCTCCATTTGATAAGCATATTGTATTTGGTCCCAAGGATCCTGATAAAGTGGCTGAGAAAATTGTATCTCGCACCGGTTGTTATGGTGCCGTTGTAGCTGACGTTAATGACTTGAAACGGTCCGCTATTTTAGGTACAAGTCGTGGCATTGACGCTAAAAAAATTGCACAATTGTTGATTGATAATCCATTTGGTAATGATAGCCAAATGACTCCGATTGTTATCATCAAAAATTACGCATCTGTATCTGGTAAATAACAGAAGGCTGTACTCATCACATAGAGATGGGTACAGCTTTTTTATATAATGAGCTTGAATATGGACTATACGCAGGTTTGAATAGGGATTGCATATTAGATTAGAGAATATATGCTAGCTTAAATGGAGTTTTCTTTACTCCGTTTTGAGTTTGTATGGATTCTTTATTAATGCTAAAAGGAGGTTATATGTTACTAGGGTTAGACGTAGGTGGAACTTTTACCGATGCTGTTATCATTGATGGACATCGTGTAGTGGCAACTGCCAAAAGGCGGACTACAAAGGATAATCTAATGAATGGTATAGGTGAGGCCTTAGATGCGGTTTTGGAGGGCTATGATACATCAAATATTGAACAAGTAACCTTATCTACTACCGTGGTGACGAATACCATCGTAGAAGAGAAGGAGCAAGTAGTAGATCTCTATGTGATTACAGGTCCAGGCCGTAATGTAGATGATATATTCCCCGTGGAACCTATATATCTTCAAGGTTATACAGATCATAGAGGTATCGTTGTAGAGGGTACCCCTGCTGATGCTGTACGTGGTATAGCCAACATGGTTCAAGCACATAGTGGTACCGATTTAGCTGCTGTGTCCGCTAAATTTGGGGTGCGGAATCCTCACGAAGAACTATCTATTACAGAGGAATTGAAAAATACGTATCATACAATTTCTAATGGCAGTTTGTTAAGCGGTTCTTTAAATTTCCCTCGTCGTACTATTAGCGCTTATTTTAATAGTGCTGTGACACCCGTATTTACGGTATTTAAGGAAAATGTCGAAGACGCTCTCCGTGCACGGAATATAGTGGCCCCACTTCACATTTTAAAAGCAGATGGAGGCTCTCTTCCAATAGAACACATGGTAAGTCGACCCGTAGAAACAGCTTTTACAGGCCCTGCAGCAACAGTTCTTGGGCTATCTGCTCTCGGCGTTATAGGTAATCAGCATACAGTGGCTCTAGATATTGGAGGTACTACAACGGATATATCCCTTTGGAAGCATGGTAAACCATTGATGACAAAAAATGGTGTATCTATCCGTGAGTATCCAAGTGCAGTGCGATCCTTCGCCGTTACTTCCGTCGGTATTGGTGGGGAATCTGTAATTCGCCTTAAAAATGGTAATCTTACCGTAGGTCCTGAACGAGTGGGACCATCAGTGGCTCTAGGTGGGATAGAACCTACCTTGGGGGATGCACTTATCGTGCTCGGTCATGCAAACTATGGTGACTTTAATCTGGCATCACGAGCTTTACAAGATTTAGCGGATGCTATACAGGCTACATTACGATCTAATAATGTAAATACTTCAAATAATCAATTAACTCTTATTAAGACTGCCTCTGATGTAGCACGACTAATCGTAGAAAAAGCGTTGCAAACGATTCAACATGGTATTAACGAGGTCGTAAAAGTAGAAAATAAACGACCTATTTATGTGGTAGCAGATATTGTAAATCCTGATGTATTTGTACCAGAACATATCGTTGTGGTAGGGGGCACAGCACCAAGTTTAGGTCCGAGTATCGGGGAGTATCTAGAGTTACCTGTTACGATTCCTGAGAATGCTGCCGTAGCAAATGCTATAGGCGCTGCACTAGCTTTATCTACCATCGAACTCACTGTTCATGTAGACACAAAACGTCGGTTGCTAGTCATTCCTGAATTAGGTGTTAAACAACAAAAATGTACTTTGAAACGAGCGGAACAAGTTGTGGAACGAGCAAAAGAAACTCTTAGTGAAGAGGCGATACGTTTAGGTTTAGATACGGTGCAAGAGATAGAGGTCATTAGCATTGAGGATTTCCCTGTAGTAGAGGGATGGCAATCTATGGAGCGTTTAATTACTGTGAAAGTACAACTGGCGGCGGGGGTGAAACACTATGTGGAATAAAGGACTATCCTATCGAGAGCGTCATGGTATTCTGAATATGGATACTAAACAGGATGAGGCTACGAGCTCTACTATTGATAAAGCTAAATATCATCACAGTTTAGGCCTTGTCTTTTTCCCTGCTTTTGACTGGAAAATTTCTGAAACACATCCTGAACGACAAGAGCGTTTACTCTATACGCGAGATCAAATCGTAGAGGAAGGTCTGTTAGATATACCCAATATTAGAGAATATAATCCAATAGTAGCGGATTGGGATACAATAGAGCGGGTTCACGTTGGTGCTCCAGATTTAGAGTCTTGGGTGACTGAAGCTCATCGGGTATCTGCTGGAGGTGCTATTGCGGCAGCTGATGCAGTCATGCGCGGTGAAGTAGACCGTGCTTTTGCGTTAGTAAGACCACCAGGTCACCACGCAATGGCTATGGTTCATGGTATTCGTGGCTTCTGTACGATTAATATTGAAGCCGTTATGATTCAACACATGCGCCAAACCTATGGAATCAAACGCATTGCCGTAGTAGATACTGATGTACATCACGGTGATGGCACTCAAGATGTGTTTTACCACGATCCAGATACATTGTATATTAGCTTTCACCAAGATGGACGAACCCTCTATCCAGGAACAGGCTTTATGGATGAATTTGGTGGACCTCAGGCTATCGGTAGTAATATAGATATTCCACTACCTCCTGGTACCGGTGACGAAGGTTTGATGAAGGTCATGCGTGAGCTTGTATTGCCTATTCTTGAAGAGTTTAATCCAGATATTGTCATTAACTCGGCAGGACAAGATAATCACTTTAGTGATCCGTTGGCTAATATGCAGGTAACTGCGAAGGGGTATGCAGAATTAGTCGATTTGTTACAAGCGGATATAGCTGTACTTGAAGGAGGCTATTCCGTACAAGAAGCGTTGCCATATGTAAATACGGGTATCATTTTATCCATGGCAGGTCTTGATTATAGCAAAGTCGTAGAACCTGCCTTTGATCCTGTTAAATACAAACAGAGTCAAAATGTAACTAGTTACATAGATGATTTAATCGCCAAGTGGAAAATACAATGGGCTAACCGGCATAAGATGGCCGAAGACGAGCGCGTACGTGCAGGGGATGTTTGGTCTAATCATTATAACGTGTACTACGATGAAACGGGTGTACAAGAGGAGCGACTTGAAAAGGTGCGCATGTATGAAAACAAAGTAGGCTGGCATAGCGTGCTTTCACGAGGACAATATGGACCGTATGGACCGCAAAGTGTATATGCTATGTTCATTCCTTGGCAAGCAGATGGAGGGACGCGTCAAGATGCTATTGTAGAAGCAAAACGAGCCAAAGCAGAAGGGGGAGCTAGCCGTTATGTTGTGGTGGATCCACTCGGCAACGGCCAATATGAACTATAATGTTAATCTCCGTAAATGATAACGCGAGTTATCATGTTAGAATCGCGAATTACAATATAATTCGTAATGCTGAAAAATAGTAAAATTGTGATATAATATAAGAAATAACGCCCCTTTATGTAAGGGGCGTTCTAATATTTACTTTTAGAATGGTGAGGTTCCTATGCGCAGCGATAATAGAACAGCCGGTCAATTGCGACCTATTAAAATAACACGGAATTTTACAGAGTATGCAGAAGGTTCTGTACTCATTGAGTGCGGTAAGACCAAGGTTATCTGTACGGCCACTGTTGAGGATTCTGTGCCGCGCTGGCTAAAAGGTTCTGGACAAGGATGGGTAACTGCGGAATATTCCTTATTGCCACGTTCTACGCAAACTCGCGTGAGTCGTGAGGCCGCAAAGGGGAAGCAAACTGGTCGTACCGTAGAAATTCAACGTCTTATCGGCCGTGCTTTGCGCGCTGTCGTAGACCTTGAAGCCTTAGGCGAACGCTCTATTACTATTGATTGCGACGTTATCCAAGCGGATGGCGGTACGCGTACAGCATCTATTACGGGTGCTTTTGTAGCCCTCGTTGATGCAGTAGACTTCACCTTTGGCGGAGCAGGAAAATTCCCAATTACTGATTTTTGTGCAGCCATCTCTGTAGGTATTGGTCCAGAAGGTCCTATTACGGACCTTTGCTATGAAGAGGATAGTGCTGCCATCGTAGATATGAATGTAGTTCGTACCGGTTCTGGCAATATGGTTGAAGTACAAGGTACAGGCGAACACGGTACCTTTAACCGTGATGAACTCAATGTTTTACTTGATCTAGCAGAAACTGCTACTGATGAGCTCATGGCTAAACAACGTGAAGTACTTGGTGCGACAGCAGATAAAGTTGGTAAGGTATATCCAACAGCGCCAGAGGTGTAAGATGGAACAATTTGTACTTGCTACAGGCAATAAAGGAAAAATTCGTGAGTTTTCAGAGGCATTCTCTCATTTGTCTATCGATTGCGTACCTGTGAAAGAAGTGATTTCCGTTGAGGAACCAGAGGAAACTGGCACCACCTTCATGGAAAATGCTCTGTTAAAAGCTCGATACTACGCTAAGGCTACAAATCGACCTTGTTTAGCTGATGATTCTGGTCTTACTGTAGATGTTCTTGATGGGGCTCCAGGTGTATATTCTGCGCGTTATGCAGGTCATCATGGTGATGATAATGCAAATAATGAGAAATTAATTCGTGAACTACAGGGTAAACGTGACCGTACAGGCCATTATGTATGCGCTTTAGCGCTTGTATATCCTGATGGTCGAGAAGTTACTGCGGAAGGCTATTGTGATGGACTTGTTCAAGATGAGCCAAAAGGGGAGAATGGTTTTGGCTATGATCCATACTTCTATGTACCTGAATTTGAAAAGACGATGGCAGAGCTTAGCATCGACGTAAAAGAAACGATTAGCCATCGTGGTCGAGCATTACGCGAATTAATTAGTAAGCTTTGATATTTCTGAACTATATGGTATAGTTCATATAAATATATAATATAGTGGCATTAGAGATTAAATACAATGAAACGAATTGGCATTTTAAGTGATACTCATGGGTATCTAGAGGATATCGACCTCGTCTTGGCTGCTACCGCTGATCAAGACATTGATATGTGGCTTCACGCTGGCGATTTTGGAGATGACGCACGTTATATGCAGGAACATACGGATATTCCTGTATATGCTGTGCGTGGGAACAACGACCGTGTGCAACCGCTTGAACCACGAGAGCAATTAATTCCTCTTGAAGATACCTATATTTACATGACTCATGGTCATGAGGTATCATATTATAATCGAATACAAAAACTGATTGAGTTAGGAACTGACATGGGTGCGCGACTCATCGTGTCCGGTCATAGCCATCATCATGGTGAGGTTCGTGCCCGTGATGCGGTATTTGTAAATCCTGGCAGTATTTCTTTGGCTCGTGATCGCTCCGGTGGTACTTTTGCCATCGTTACCTACGATAATGGACAGTTTGATGTAGAGTTTGTGTATAAACAAGATATTGTTTAGTTATATGGTGAAAGCTTCGTTTGCGAAACTTTCAAAAGAAATAGTAAGTCTATACATGGAAAGGGTTATGACATATCATGGATACACCAGTTAAAGCAAAGCCTAAAATGAAGTTATATGGTTTTAACAATCTCACGAAAACATTGAGTTTTAATATTTATGATATTTGTTATACTCGTACGGAAGAAGAGAAAAAACAATACATTCAGTACATTGATGAAGTATACAATGCGGATCGTTTAACGGCTATTTTGACGGAAGTTAGCCATATTATTGGCGCTAACATCCTTAATGTAGCGAAACAAGATTACGATCCTCAAGGTGCGTCTGTTACGATTTTGATTTCTGAAGAGGAAATTGAAAAAGAAGATGTAGTTATGCATCTAGATAAATCGCATCTCACTGTACATACTTATCCTGAAAGTCATCCGCACAAAGGGATTAGTACATTCCGTGCCGACATTGAAGTTTCTACATGTGGACAAATCTCTCCACTAAATGCACTGAATTATTTAATTCAAAGTTTTGACTCTGATATTCTTACCTTAGATTATCATGTGCGTGGTTTTACTCGTGACGTATCTGGTAAGAAAATTTATATCGATCATCGCATCAATTCTATTCAAAACTACATCAGTGCGAAAACTCGCAATATGTACAACATGATTGATGTAAATGTATATCAAGAAAATATTTTTCATACAAAGATGATGTTAAAAGAATTTGATTTAGATAATTATCTCTTTGGCATCACTGAGTCTGAGTTGAGCGATCGTGAAATCAAGCAAATTAAACATCAATTAAAACAAGAAATGATGGAAATCTTCTATGGACGCAATTTGCCATCTGTAAAAGCTTAAAGACCGCTTTTATAACATTGGTGTGACAGCTTTTATCGTATAATACGAAGATCGACTTGAAGTAGATAAGCCTTATATGGTTTATCTACTTTTTTATAATTTACTTTATTACTATTGGAGCTTAATCTTTATTACTACTGGAGCTTAATGATAGTTGTTTTTAAAAAATTCGAAAAACTATATCGAAAAAACTTGAATTATGATTTAGCATTTTGTATAATACAATTAGTTAAAGGTATAAATTACCGACTCTAAAGAGTCCGAGTGTATCCACAAAGGAGAATTGTTATGGACGTACGTGAATTAGCTGTACAAAAAAAACGTGAATTAAAAGGTTTCCTTACTGTAGGAACTAAATATGAATTAAAAGACGCTCATGATTTATCTGTAGCTTACACACCAGGTGTAGCAGAACCATGTTTGCGTATTAAAGATAATGAGGCAGAATCCTTCGAATTAACTTGCCGTTCCAACATGGTTGCCGTTGTATCTGACGGTACTCGTGTACTTGGTCTTGGTGATATTGGCGCTGCAGCAGCATTGCCAGTAATGGAAGGTAAATCCTTATTGTTCAAAAAATTCGGTGATGTAGACTGCATTCCATTGGTTGTAGATACAAAAGATGCTGATACATTGATCAATACAGTAAAATTATTGCAAAAAAACTTTGCTGGCATTAATTTAGAAGATATTTCCTCTCCTAAATGCTATGAAGTTGAAAATCGTTTGAAAGAAGAATTGGAAATTCCTGTATTCCATGATGACCAACACGGTACTGCAATTGCATGTTTAGCTGGTGTAAAAGGTGCTCTTCGTTTAGTTAAAAAAGATTTAGCTACTGCTAAAATCGTTGTAAACGGTGCTGGTGCTGCTGGTGCAAACATTGCTCGCTTATTGTACCTTGCAGGTGCTCGTGATATCACATTGTTGGTATCCTCTGGCGTATTGCACAAAGACTACAAACGACTTGACTCTTTGCAAGCTGAATTGATTGATTTGCTCAAACTTGAAGAAAAACATGGCAACTTGGCTGAAAATGCTAAAGGCGCCGACATTCTTCTTGGTGTATCTGCAGCAGGTGCTTTCACAAAAGAAATTTTGGAAAACTTGGCTGACGATGCAATCGTATTTGCAATGGCTAACCCTAACCCAGAAGCTACATATGCTGATATGAAAGCTGCTGGTATCCGCGTTGCTGGTACAGGTCGTTCCGACGCTCCTAACCAAATCAACAACGTAGCAGTATTCCCAGGCGTATTCCGCGGTGCTATCGACGTTCGTGCGTCTCAAATCACTGACGAAATGAAATTAGCTGCTGCTGACGCTTTGGCTCACTTGATTCCTGATAGTGAATTGAACGAAGAAAACGTAATGCCATCCGTATTCGATCCTCGTGTAGCTCCAGCTGTTGCTAAAGCAGTTGCTGAAGTTGCTGTAAAACAAGGTATTGCTAAAAATCCTCAAGCAATAGAAGATGGTAGCTACGAAGGTTAATTTATTTGCTTTACTAGCATTTTATAATCTTATATAACCATAGAACAATACAACATGCACCTCGAAAGGGGTGCATGTTTTTATATGATCGATTAAGTATATGATTGGCTTTATACTATTAGGGCGAATAATCTATAGATTAAAATGATATAGAGGCGTAGGCGTATAGGATAATAGAAGTAAGGATAGATATATATTAAAGAATGTATTAATGTATCAGTAAAAAAATTAATGAAGTTGTAAAAAAGTACTTGTCACTAGTTTCTATCAATGATATAATAATTTTCGTTGCAGAGCGATACTTGAAAGAGTAAGAACTCAGCAAGAGTAGTGGTTGACATCAACTACCGGGTTTGCTATAATAGCAAAGTAATTAATGACGGGGCATAGCGCAGTTTGGTAGCGCACCTGGCTTGGGACCAGGGGGTCGCAGGTTCGAATCCTGCTGCTCCGACCATTTTTTATTTGCGGGTGTAGCTCAATGGTAGAGCCCCAGCCTTCCAAGCTGGTCGCGAGGGTTCGATTCCCTTCACCCGCTCCATTTTTTTTTGCCTTTTTTAGGGTATACTAAGATAGGGTGTAGTTGACGATACATAGTACATAATTTATACTATAATAGATAATTATATAGGGAATCCACATGGTTCAGTAGCTCAGTTGGATAGAGCAACGGCCTTCTAAGCCGTGGGTCGGGGGTTCGAATCCCTCCTGGATCACCAAAGAAATAAGCGGATAGCTCGTAATGAGCTATCCGTTTTTGTTTGCGTTTTTAGCATAGTTACACATAAAAAAACTGTAAAAAGATAAACCTGTATTAAAAATGAATAAAATTTCATAAACTAATATATGAATGAGTAAAAAAATGTACTTATAAGATGGTATAAGTCTAAAATAGAATTAAAATAATACTATAAATACTGGATTTTTGTATGATGATAAAGCATGAATAAAAAATGAATTTACCTTGATTGTTATATTGATGATTTTATATAATTATAAATATTATGGTTAATTATAAGCTTTCATATGTATGTATGAGGTTTTATAAATGGATATCTAGGTTATAGTTGTAATAGGAGTGTTTCATGAATAAGATTTTCAAGGTGATTTGGAGTAAAAGCAAAGAGTGTTATGTAGTTGTGTCTGAGATAGCAAATAATTATAGTGCTAAAAAGGCTGTATTGACTAGTGTTTTTGCTGTGTTGGCGGTAACTGGTGGTGCAGCTCATGTTATGGGGGCGACTTTACCATCGGAGCTAACAGACAAAGGCTCTATTAAAATCGGTCAGTATGCAACTACAAGTAATATGTCTAGTATAGTTATAGGGACAAGCAGTCAATTTAGAACTTCTTCAGTTGATGGGTATAGGGCAATTGGTATTGGCTCTGGGATTATTGCTAGTGGTAATAATAGTGTTTCTATCGGTGGACATTCTCGAGCAACAGAAGATCAGGCAATTGCTATTGGTGGAGCTTCTGATGATAGTGGTGCTAAAGCGACGGGTTCTCAATCTATTGCTATCGGCGGTAATACTGTAGCTAGTGGGGATTCCTCTATTGTAGTAGGTGGTGATGACGTAGAGGTTGCATTTGCTAGAACTGTAACTTATACAGATATTAACACTGGACAAGCTAAAACGGGGACATTGAGACAGGCATCTATTGATTTGGCGAATATCCAATTGCCTCAATATATCACCGCTACAGCTAGTCATGCAGGGACTGCCATTGGGATGAAAACTAAAGCTGGTGACTTGGGTCTTTCTCTTGGCATGGGGGCGGATTCCGCTACTCGCCTAGATGGTAAGGCTGGTAATGTAGTTAACGCTATCGCTATTGGTGCCGGTGCAAAAGCTAATCGGGATAACTCCATTGCAATCGGTGGTGGTGCTAATACTGATGCAGCGGGTGTGGCACAAACAAGCTATACTATGAGTAATGGAGATACGGTTAACTGGGCCGGTGGTGAAAATGTGTTGCCTGGTGACGTTGTATCCTTTGGTGCTCCTGGTTATGAACGTCAGCTTAAAAATGTAGCTCCTGGTATTGTCAGTGCAACTTCTACAGATGCGGTGAATGGCTCTCAGTTATATGCAATAGCTGAGAAGACTTTATCTAAATATATTTCTATTAAATCTGATTTGGTTGGGAATAAATCTAATAAAGGTGCAGAAGCGACTGATTCTATGGCTATAGGTCCGGATGCATCTACAACAACTGCTGCTACTAAAGGGGCTGCTTTAGGTACTGGTGCAACTGTTACTGTAGCGAATGGTGTAGCTGTAGGTTCACAGTCTAAAGCGAGCACAGCTAGTGGTGTAGCAGGCTATAATGTAAACGACTCTAGAACCGATAAATATGGTGCTTTATCCGGTAAAGCATTGACATCTACTTTAGGTGCCTTTGCTGTAGGTAATGAGACGAATACACGTCAAATTACAGGTGTGGCTGCTGGTACAGCTGATACAGATGCTGTAAATGTGGCACAGTTAAAGAGTGTGAATTTGAAAGTAGCTGGAGATACCGGCACAGGTGATGTTAATCTTGCTAATAGTACTTTAAATATTAAAGGTGCTGGTCTTGCTAAAACTACTGCATCTGGTAAAGATGTAACCGTAACTGTGTCTGAAAAAGCAGTTAAACAAGAAGCTGTTAAAGCGGTTACAATGGCAGCAGCGGATCCTAATGGTGCGATTACTGTGACACCT
This sequence comes from Veillonella parvula, assembly GCF_042850485.1. Classification (GTDB taxonomy): domain Bacteria; phylum Bacillota; class Negativicutes; order Veillonellales; family Veillonellaceae; genus Veillonella; species Veillonella parvula_Q. The sequence goes on from NZ_AP031417.1 coordinate 514,503, forward strand.
GAGTTTAGCGCAGATAAAGATACAGCAACTTACAAAGTTGGTATTGATCCAACTAAAGTGGCTGAGACTACTAACTTGACCTATAAGGATAATGATGGTGCAGATAAGACCGTTACATTAAAGAAAGGTTTGAACTTTAAAAATGGTACTATGACGACTGCTACAACTGGTGCAGATGGGGTCGTAACGGTTGATATCAATGATGATACAAAGGCTAAAATCAATAACGCTGCAACAAATAAGTTAGATAATCTTACATCAGATGGTGAACAAAAGGTTAAGAGCTTATCTGCATGGAAGGTAAAGGCTAATAATAGTAATGCTGAAACAGTAACAGGTGGCGATACCGTTACATTTAATGATGGCTCTAATATCGCTATTACTCAAAATGGCAAGACATTTACTGTGGCGACTAAAAATGATGTAAACTTTAATACTGTAACAGCTACGACAAAGGTGACAACACCTGCGGTAGAAGGGCTTACTAATATGTCCTGGACACCTGGTACTACAACTCCTGTTAGTGGTCGTGCGGCAACAGAAGATCAATTGAAAGCCGTTGATACACAAGTAGCAACAAATAAAGATGATATTGCTACGAATAAGGCTAATATCGATAAGAATAAAGATAATATCGCAAAGAATGCGGACAACATCACGAAAAATGCTACAGAAATTGCTACAAATAAAGGCAATATTACAACCAATACGCAGAACATTGCAACTAATACGGCAGCCTTGGCTCGTAAGATCTCTTTAGGAGGTAATACTGGTAGTACAACAGAGAAATCCTTAAGTACAGGTGATGTGAAGTTTAATGTAAAAGGTGCGGGTCTTGTAACGACTTCTGCAGCTGGTGATGATGTAACCGTAACTGTGACAGAAAAAGCAGTTAAACAAGAGGCTGTTAAAGCTGTTACAATGGCAGCAGCGGATCCTAATGGTCCGATCACTGTGACACCTGAGCTTAGTGCGGACAAAGATACAGCAACTTACAAAGTTGGTATCGATCCAACTAAAGTAGCTGAGACTACTAACTTGACCTATAAGGATAATGATGGTGCAGATAAGACCGTTACATTAAAGAAAGGTTTGAACTTTAAAAACGGTACTATGACGACTGCTACAACTGCTGCAGATGGGGTTGTAACTGTTGATATCAATGATGATACAAAGGCTAAAATCAATAACGCTGCAACGAATAAGTTAGACAACCTTACTCCAGATGGTGAACAAAAGGTTAAGAGCTTGTCCGCATGGAAGGTGAAGGCTAATAACAGTAATGCTGAAACAGTAACAGGTGGCGATACCGTTACATTTAATGATGGTTCTAATATCGCTATTACGCAAAATGGCAAAACTTTCACCGTTGCAACAAAAGATGATGTGACGTTTAACAGTGTAACAGCTGGTTCAAAAGTGACAGCGCCTGCAGTTGAAGGGCTTACTAATACGTCCTGGACACCTGGTACTACAACTCCTGTTAGTGGCCGTGCGGCAACAGAAGATCAATTGAAAGCCGTTGATACACAAGTAGCAACAAATAAAGATGATATTGCTACGAATAAGGCTAATATCGATAAGAACAAGGATAATATTGCAAAGAATGCGGACAATATCACGAAAAATGCTACAGAAATTGCCACAAATAAAGGTAATATTGCAATCAATACGCAGAATATTGCAACTAATACGGCAGCCTTGGCTCGTAAGATTTCCTTAGGTGGCGATACAGGTAATACAACAGAAAAATCCTTAAGTACAGGTGATGTTAAGTTTAATGTAAAAGGTGCAGGCCTTGTAACGACTTCTGCAGCTGGTGATGATGTAACAGTAACCGTGACAGAAAAAGCAGTTAAACAAGAGGCTGTTAAAGCAGTTACAATGGCAGCAGCGGATCCTAATGGTCCGATCACTGTGACACCGGAGCTTAGTGCGGACAAAGATACAGCAACTTACAAAATTGGTATCGATCCAACTAAGGTAGCAGAATCTACTATCCTGACTTATAAGGATAATGATGGTGCAGATAAGACCGTTACATTAAAGAAAGGTTTGAACTTTAAAAACGGTACTATGACGACTGCTACAACTGCTGCAGATGGGGTAGTAACTGTTGATATTAATGATGATACAAAGGCTAAGATCAATAACGCTGCAACGAATAAGCTAGATAATCTTACACCGGAAGGCGAACAGAAGGTTAAGACCTTGGCAACATGGAATGTCGCTACTGCTGCTGATGGCGGAACTCATTCTGGTGACTCCACAAGTACTGTAACAGGGTCTGATACAGTGACTTTTAAAGCAGGTAATAACCTAAATGTAAACCAAACTGGTAGAGATATTACATTCTCCTTAAATAAAGAGATCTCTGATATGACTAGTTTAGGTCTTACAAATCCGGATGGTGCAAAGACAACTATTAAGACTGGAAAAGGTGATGCTCATATAGGTGAAACAGACCAAGCGGATCGCATTGTTTATACTAATGCAGCTGGTACTGAAGAACAGGTAGCAACATTAAAAGACGGTTTGCAATTCGGTGGCGATAATAATCCTGAAGTTATTAATAAGACATTGAATCAAAAGCTAGAAGTTGTTGGTGGTGCTGATGCAACGAAATTATCCGATAACAATATCGGTGTTAATGCGAAAAACGGTAAGTTGCACGTGCAATTGTCTAAAGAATTAAATGACTTGACTAGCGCTCAATTCAAAAATGGTAATGCAGTGTCCACAATCAGTGGTGCAGGCACAACTGTGACAGACGGTACGAATACAACTCAATACGGTCCTAAAGGCATGACCATTAATCCAGGTGCGAATGAAATATCTCTTACCGATAAAGGCTTAAACAATGGTGGTAAAGTCATCTCCAATGTAGCGAGCGGCGGTGATGTTGATACTAATGCGGCGAACATTGGTGATGTGAAGAAAGCAGCTGCAGCATCTAAAACGACAGTATCTGTTAATAAGAAAGATACAGAAACACCAAATTTGGTACTGGAAGAAACCGTAGATCCTGCTGATGGTCATACGAATTACGATATCAAGTTGGCAAATAAAGTTAACTTAGGAAATGATAATATTGTGCTTGATGGTGCAGATGGTACTGTTAAGACTAAAGGCAATATTACATCCGAAGGCACTGTAGAAGGCAAAGATCTTAAAGCGGGCGATGTAACGGTTAACAAGGACAATAAAGGGACTGTGAACGGTTTATCTAATAAGACTTGGACTCGCGGACAGGCTCCTGTGAGCGGTCAAGCAGCGACAGAAGACCAAATCCAAGCGGTAGATACTCGTGTAATGGCCGTAGAAGATAAGGTAGCGGACTTCGGCTGGATGGCAAAGAGCAGTGCTATAGGCACAGGCCAAGCGACAGGCAATAATACAGCAACTAAAGTTGGCGATAAAACGGAAGTAGAATTCCGTGCCGGTGATAACCTCACTATTGACCAAACAGGTACTACTTTCACGTATTCCTTGAATAAAAATATGACAGGTCTTGAAAGTGTATCCGTAGGTGATGTGGCAAATGATAAACCGGGCGTTGTATTGAACGGTGCTGACGGCACTATGGGCGTACGCGGTAAAGATGGTGCGAATGCATCTATCACAGCGGCTAAAGGTGCTGACGGATTGACAGGTACTGGTGCTGGTAAAGATCGTATCGTTTATGAAACGAAAGACGCAGCAGGCAATCCTGTAAAAGAAACCGTAGCGACTATGAATGATGGTTTACATTTCGCTGGTGATAATGGGAATACAGTTATCGATAAGACCTTGAATGAAAAACTTGAAATTGTTGGTGGTGCTGATGCAGCAAAATTGTCCGATAACAATATCGGTGTTAATGCAAAAGACGGTAAGTTACAAGTACAATTAGCTAAAGATTTGAATGGTTTGTCTAGTGTGGAAGTGAAGGACGATAATGGTGCATCTACTGTTATGAAAGGTGACACTATTAAGAGCAAAGATGCAGCAGGAAATACTTCTGTTGTAAATGGCTCTGGTGTGACTATTACACCTGCTAATCCGCAAAATCCAAATGCTGGTACAGTGTCTTTAACTACTGAAGGCTTGAATAATGGCAACAATCAAATCAAGGGTGTTGCAGCTGGTACAGCAGATACAGATGCGGTTAACCTTGGTCAATTGAAAAAATCTAATGCTCAACTTGCTAATGCAATTGCTAATGTTGAATCCGAAACACAACGAGTAGGCGCTCATGCGGCGGCTATGTCAGCGTTGAAACCAATTCAATATGATCCATTAGAACCAACTCAAGTGATGGCTGGATATGGTAACTATCGTGGTAAGAGTGCAGCAGCATTAGGGCTTGCTCATTATACTAATGAAGATACAATGTTCAACGTGGGTGTTTCCGTAGGTGGACGTCATAATATGATCAATGCCGGTTATACTCATAAGTTTGGTAACAGCGATGCTAAAAAAGCTGTACCAGAACGCTACAAAGGCGGTCCAATCAGCTCCATTTATGTGATGCAAGATGAAATGACCTCTTTGAAACAAGAGAATAGTAGACAGAAAGAAGTATTGGATAAACAACAAGCTGAAATCGAATCGTTGAAAGCTATGGTTAATAGTTTACTAGCAACTAAAGGTTAATAACTAAATATAGTAATTGAAACGATGATTTTGTTATAACATTCTTGTAGTGTTATCCGATGTCGTAAAGGAAAAAGGTTCCGTAGGAAGTTGATGGACGATAAGCCTCAACTGAAATACGGAACCTTTTTGGTTTTAACTGTAGTGTCCCTTTATAAGACTACTAATATTTATGTATGATATAATGTTAAAAATGAAGAAATAATGAACTTCGAACAGCTGTTATAAAGGGATTTATATTGTGGAGAATATAGAAAAGATATTTAAAAATATCAGATTACAGAAATATAAACCAGGAGGAACATCCTTTGCTGATCCTATACGAAATATATTTGTCCAATGCACACCAGAAGAGGTGGTACGGCAAAAAACAATTCATTTTTTACAGAGTGACTTAGGAGTGCCACTTGAGAGGATTAGCGTTGAAGAGTCTATGGCTCATGTTAAACGAGGGGCACGAGGTAGAGCGGATATCGTTGTTTATCGAGATGACAAGAAAAAAGATGCTCTTTTAGTGATCGAATGTAAGGCGCCTGAAGTAGATGTGTCCTGTTATATAGTACGTGAGCAGTCAGAAAGGTATCAGAAAATTCTAGGTGCTAATTACTGTATGTTAATTAATGGACGCCAGATTATGATGTATAAATATAATGATGGATTAGCAATAGAGCTTGATGGCATCCCTTCATATATAGAGCTTTTAAACAATAAAGTAGAGTATACTAAATTATTGCAAGTAAAACCATATAGCTATCTTGATATCGTATCCAAAAATATTCAACGTGCATTTGTAAAAGAGCATTATATAGGTGATTTCACTCCAAATGATATAAAATCATTTGTACTTAATTTTTTGAATTTAATTCTACTTAAGTCTTTTATTAGTATTGAAGATTTGATGAGAATAGGCGTATCAGAGGATTTTGGTATAAAACGAACTCGATTTGGCAATAGTGCTGGTTATAATTATCAAGAGTTGACTCGTTTGTTCATCGCAAAAGATAATAAAGGAAAAGATATAATTTGTGGACTTAGTATGATTGGGGATTATAATACACAATTGAATATATCCATAACAAATAAGAAAAAAGGACATCATTCTTTACAATTAAACATGGATAAATTTTGTGAATATGATTCCGCTACAAATATGATAACAGTTACACATAATGGAGCATTATCCTTTGGTAGAGGTGGATCTATGAGCCATAAAGTTGTTATTGATTATATACGAGAGAAAGCACCAGACTTAATTCAAAATGATACAGTATATCTTGGAACAATAGATAATTCTAGATTGTTAGAATGGGGTAATACAGATGTGCAAAATTTTATAAGAAATTTATTACGTTATGCTATTCTTAGGGATGAAATACGAGTTAAACATAAAAAACGGAAACGTTCTAAAAAGAAACGATTAGATAAATATTAAATTTAATAGGATTGATTAAGTTTGTAATACAATGTAGAAAGATTACATTGTATTACAAACTTTTTTGTTGTTAGAATATAAGGTCAAAAATATTTTGAAAATTTATCTTTTGACTTATTGACTTTTTGACTTTTAAGGGTTATTATAATGTCATAGGGTAAGTAAACCCAGTAAAAATAATATTAGTCAAATAGTTAAACTCTATGATGTATGAGGGGGTAAAATATATGAACAACAACTTTAACAATTTTGGTAATGAATTTTCTAGCATGAATGATTTGTTTAATCAATTGATGGGTAATATGGGGGGGTATTCCACAGAACGACGTAGTTATAAGATTAATGGTCGCGAAGTAACTCCAGAAGAATTTGCGTTTTATCGTCAAACTGGTCGATTACCATCTAATGAGGAAATGCAAGCTGCTCAAGCTGCGCAACAAGGTAAAATTAAACAAGATGGCATCCTTGCTCGTTTGGGGACAAACTTAACTCAACAAGCTCGTGATGGTAAACTCGATCCTGTAATTGGTCGTAACAAAGAAATCCAAGAAACAGCAGAAATCTTAGCACGTCGTACTAAAAATAATCCTGTACTTGTAGGTGATGCTGGTGTTGGTAAAACTGCAGTAGTAGAAGGCTTGGCACAAGCTATTGTAAATGGTGACGTTCCAGCAGCTATTAAAAATAAAGAAATCATTTCCATCGATATTTCCGGATTGGAAGCTGGTACTCAATACCGTGGTTCCTTCGAAGAAAACATTCAAAACCTTATTAAAGAGGTAAAAGCCGCAGGCAATATTATCTTGTTCTTCGATGAAATTCACCAAATTTTGGGTGCTGGGTCCACAGGTGATGGTCAAGGATCCAAAGGCTTGGCAGATATCTTGAAGCCTGCTTTGTCCCGTGGTGAAATGACAGTTATCGGTGCTACAACACAAGATGAATACCGTAACACAATCATGAAAAATGCAGCTCTTGCTCGCCGTTTCAATGAAGTTAAGGTCAATGCACCATCTGCAGAAGATACTTTCAAAATCTTACAAGGCATTCGTCCATTGTACGAAGCGCATCATAACATTGAATTGCCAGATGCGGTGTTGAAAGCCGCTGTAGATTATTCCGTACAGTATATTCCACAACGTAGCTTGCCTGATAAAGCTATTGATTTAATCGATGTAACAGCAGCTCACTTGGCATCTCAACATCCTGTAACAGATATTAAAACATTGGAAGCAGATATTGCTGATGCTAAAGCAAAACAAGAGGAATATGCTCAAAAAGAAGACTATGAATCTGCGATTAATGAAAAAATGCGTATTCAAAAGTTACAAGCAGAGCTTGATAACCATACAGAAAATCAAAAGGTGGTAGCTCAAGTAAACGACGTAGCCGAAGCCGTTGAAAGAATGACTGGTATTCCTGTATCTCAAATGGGTGCATCCGATATCGAGCGCTTGAAAGACATGAAATCTCGTTTAGAAGCTCATGTAATTGGTCAAGATAAAGCCGTAGAAGCTGTATCTAAAGCAATTCGTCGTAACCGCGCAGGCTTTGATGAAGGCAACCGTCCAATCGGTAGCTTCTTATTCGTAGGTCCTACAGGTGTTGGTAAAACAGAATTAGCTAAACAATTAGCTCTAGATATGTTCGGTAACAAAGATGCAATCATTCGTTTGGATATGTCCGAATATAGTGATCGCACAGCCGTATCTAAATTAATCGGCGCTACAGCTGGTTATGTTGGTTATGAAGATAACTCTAACACATTGACTGAACGCGTACGTCGTAATCCTTATTCCATCGTATTATTCGATGAAATCGAAAAAGCAGACCCTCAAGTTATTACATTACTTCTTCAAGTATTGGATGATGGTCGCTTAACAGATGGTCAAGGTAACACAGTAAACTTTAAAAATACCGTTATCATCGCTACATCCAATGCAGGTTTCGGTTATGGTAGTGACAATGATGATGAAAATAAAGTAGATGTAATGGAACGCATTGCTCCATTCTTCCGTCCAGAGTTCTTGAACCGTTTCAACGCAGTTATCGAGTTCAATCAATTAAGCAAAGAAGATTTGAAGAAAATCGTAGATTTGATGCTCGACCAAGTTAATAAGACTTTGGCTAAGAAAGACATCACTCTTGATGTAACAGATGCAGCTAAAGAATTGTTGATGGAACAAGGGTATGATAAAACTATGGGCGCTCGTCCATTACGTCGTGTTATAGAATCTGAAATCCGCGATAATGTAACTGATTTCTACTTGGATCATATCGACGCTAAACACTTGCTTGCTGATGTTAAGGATGGGCATATTGTAATCTCTGAAAAAGCAGATTCCGATAATAGCAAAGACCAAGATAAGGCTGAGAAATAAAGAATAGACGTAAAAGTGTCAGAATAATCATTTGACAAATCTGAATAAAGTAGTAATATTAATAGCATAATTATATAGGGAGTATGCAAGGGAGCCTATTATATAGGCTGAGAAAGGGCTGCGAGCACCTGACCTTTATACCTGATCGGGATCATGCCCGCGTAGGAAGCACGCTAATACTTAATACGGGTATCGATCATTTTGTTCGATACCCGTTTTTGCATACCTAACTATATATGTCTTTTATATAGGAGGATGTAAAAATGTTTATGACACAATTGGAATCAGCTGTGGCTGGTGTAGTTACGAAGGAAATGAAAGTTGTCGCGGAAAAAGAACGTATGGATGAAGAGGTGTTACGGTCCCTAGTGGCAGCAGGAAAGGTTGTTATTCCTTGTAACAAGCAGCATACTAATATTTCGCCTGAGGGGATTGGCAAACGCCTTAGAACGAAAGTCAATGTTAATTTAGGTACATCGAAAGACGTTACTGATTATGATAGTGAAATTGAAAAGGTTAATCGAGCTATTAGACTTGGCGCAGAGTCGATCATGGATCTTTCCACTCATGGTGACACTCGTATTTTTAGACGTAAATTAATCGAGACATCGCCAGTAATGATTGGTACGGTGCCTATCTATGATAGTGTCATTCATCATCAAAAAGATTTGGGTGAATTAACGGCTCAAGATTTCTTGGACACTATCCGATTACACGCTCAAGATGGTGTAGATTTTATTACTATCCACAGTGGTATTACGAGGAAAACAATAGATCAAATCAAGAATCATAAACGGATGCTTAATATTGTTAGCCGCGGAGGGAGTTTGGTATTTGCATGGATGAGCATGACAGGCCATGAAAATCCATTCTATGAATACTTTGATGAAATCTTAAAGATTTGCAAAGAATATGATGTTACTTTGTCTTTAGGTGATGCTTGTCGTCCGGGTTGCTTGGCGGATGCAACTGACGTGTGCCAAATTGAAGAACTTGTAAGGCTTGGTGAATTGGCAAAACGAGCGAAACAATATGGTGTACAAGCTATGATTGAAGGACCTGGGCATGTACCTTTACATCAAATACAAATGAATATGGAAATACAAGAGTCCTTGTGTGATGGAGCGCCATTCTATGTGCTGGGACCGCTCGTAACAGATATTGCGCCTGGTTATGACCATATTACAGCTGCCATTGGTGGGGCTGTAGCGGGTATGCATGGGGCGTCATTCTTGTGCTATGTTACACCAGCGGAACATTTAGCCTTACCAAATGCAGATGATGTAAAAGATGGAATTATGGCTTTCAAAATAGCGGCGCATGCTGCAGATATTGCTCGTGGTATTCCTAATGCAAGAGATATAGATGACACTATGGCTAAGGCACGTCAAGTTCTCGATTGGGAGACACAATATGCTTGTGCCCTTGATCCTGAACGGGCTCGTTCTATTCGTGAAAGTAGAGCACCAGAGGAAGATCATAGTGAAACCTGTTCGATGTGCGGCAAGTTTTGTGCTGTACGCAGTATGAATAAAGCTTTACAAGAAGAATATATTGATATTTTATAAGCTTTTTCATATGGGAGGTCATGATGGATTTGATTGTTAATGGAGAGCCAAAGCATGTTGTAGGTAAGCAACTTCATTTGGTTCTTGATGAATTAGGCTATTCTGGTAAACACTTTGTAGTTGAGCTTAATGGCGAGATTCTTAGTAAGGAAGCATATACAACCACTAAATTAACGGCTGCTGATAGATTAGAGATTGTTAGCTTTGTAGGAGGTGGTTGATATGTTGGATTCATTTACTGTAGGTAATACAACATTTTCTAGTCGCTTATTAGTAGGAACAGGGAAATATGCATCCTATAATTTGATGCGAGATGCACTGGTAGCATCGAAATCAGACATTGTGACGGTTGCTCTTAGACGAGCAGGTACAACACAAAGTGAAGAGGATATATTAAATTATATCCCTGATAGAATGCATTTATTACCGAATACATCGGGTGCTCGAAATGCAGACGAAGCAATACGTATTGCACTCATGGCAAGAGAATTAGGCTGTGGTGATTTGATTAAGATTGAAGTCATTCAAGATCAGATGTATTTGATGCCCGATAATCTAGAGACTATTAAAGCTACTGAAGTGTTGGCAAAGGAAGGGTTTATCGTCTTTCCTTATATGAGTCCTAATTTGATGGATGCAAAGCGACTAGTAGATGCTGGTGCTAGTTGTATTATGCCCCTCGCTTCGCCTATTGGTAGCAATCGTGGACTTGAAGCAAAAGGATTGATAGAAATTTTAATCAACTCTATTGATGTGCCAATTATTGTTGATGCGGGAATAGGCAGACCTTCCGATGCAACAATAGCTATGGAAATGGGAGCTAGTGCTGTTCTTGTTAATACGGCTATTGCTACGAGTTCAGATCCAGTAGGTATGGCAGAGGCTTTTTATCATGCCGTAGAGGCTGGACGTAAGGCATATCTAGCAAAATGTGCACCTAAGAAGTTGGTAGGCAGTGCATCTTCTCCGTTAACTGGTTTCTTGCGAAAGTAAGGTGAGAATATGTCATTTTTAGATGTGCTTTCAAGAGTTTCTGACGAAGATATAGCTAAAACATTAGATGTTGTAACTGACGATGAAATACTTTCAACGCTCTCTAAAGCAGTACTTGATATTGATGATGCACTTATTCTATTATCACCTCAAGCCCTACCATATTTAGAAAATATGGCGCAGTTAGCTCATGAACGGACGGTACAGCAATTTGGTTATACTATACAGCTGTTCACGCCTATGTACATCTCAAACTATTGCGACAATGGTTGTGTGTATTGTGGATATAGCCATCATAGTGGGATTGCTCGTGAAAAACTAAGTTTAGACGATATTGAGTTTGAGGCGAAAGCGATTGCTGAAACGGGATTAGAACAAGTTTTGGTGCTAACTGGTGAGTCTAAATCCTGCAGTCCACCGTCGTATATACAGGCCGCCGTAGAAAAATTGGTTCCTATTTTTAGTAGCGTTAGTATTGAGGTGTATTCGCTTACGCTGGAGGAATATAAAGGATTAGTCGCAGTTGGAGCAGATGGAATAACGATGTTCCAAGAGACATATAATCCGACTTTGTATGCGCAATTACATCCATTTGGGCCTAAGAGTGATTTTGCAAAGCGTATTGATACGCCTGAGTTGGCTTGTCAGGCTGGATTTAGAGTAGTCAATATTGGTGCTTTAATGGGGCTTGATGAATGGCATAGAGAGGCATACAAGACGATGTTACATCTTAATTATCTTATGCAACATTATTTAGATGTAGAATTATCTGTTTCCGTTCCAAGAATTCGACCTTGTGCAGTAGGTTATTCACCAAAATATCCTGTAGATGATACGGCATTGGTTCAATATATTTTGGCTTTGCGTCTTTTGTTCCCCCGTGTGGGAATTACGCTTTCCTCTCGTGAAAGCAAGTATATGCGTGACAATCTGGTGAGACTGGGGATTACAAAAGTTTCAGCTGGAGTAACGACTTCTGTAGGAGGACATACAAAACAAGATGATTCTAGCCAATTTACAATTAGTGATAATCGCAGTGTAAGTGAAATGGCAACAATGCTTGAAAATAATGGATACCAACCTATTTATAAAGATTGGCAAGTACTATGAGGAGATATGTGTATGGCTTATATGAATAACGAATTTGAAACGGCCATATCTCACTTCTATAGTTCTGAGGAGTTTCGTAAATTGCAGAATTCAGTAGTAGGTATTTTAGGCGCTGGTGGATTGGGATCTAACTGTGCTGTTAATCTTGTCCGTAGTGGTATTCGAAATCTAATTATTGCAGATTATGACATTGTAGAGTGGAGTAATTTGAATCGACAATACTATTTTTCGTCTCATGTGGGGCAGTATAAGGTAGAGGCTTTACAAGATGTGTTAACTGCCATTAATTCAAATGTTATCGTTAAGATTTATAAGGATAAATTGACAACCGAGAATATACCTGAAATCTATAAAAAAGCCGATATTTTGATAGAAGCCTTTGATGCGGTAGAAGCTAAATCTATGTTTTTAGAAGCTGCAACCCCAGTAGATGTACCTAAAATCATGGTATCCGGATTGGCTGGAATAGGTAATTCCGATGCATTACGAACTAAAAAGCTAGGTCAAAATTTATATATTGTTGGTGACGAGCATTCCGGTGTAGATAATGCCTATCCTTATGCACCACGTGTGGCCATTGCTGCTGCAAAACAGGCGGATCTAGCGTTATCACTTTTACTAGAGAAGACCATGTCTAATGAGGTGTAATAGGTGAATAGAAAAGACAAACTAACAGAGGTAATAAATGCTTGCCCTATATATGGAATTACTGGCGGTACTCGAGATGTGGTCCCGCTTGTGAAAGATATGCTAAGCGCAGGGATACGAATTATTCAATATCGTGAAAAGGGAAAAACGCCTATTCTGCGATATCAAGAGGCTATGATTTTGAGGCGGTTGACCTATGATTATCATGCTCTATTAATTATTGATGATTATGTTGATCTTGCGCTAGCTGTACATGCTGATGGTGTTCATATTGGACAAGATGATTTGCCGCCTAATACGGTAAGACGGATTGTAGGGCCTAATATGTTGATTGGGTGGTCAACCCATAGTATATCCGACCTAAAAGCGGCAAACAGATATACGGGTGTTATAGATTACATTGGGGTAGGGCCTATTTTTTCTACACAGACAAAACCCAATGCTAATCCTGTAGGAATTTCTTATATATATTGGGCAAAGCAATTTAGTAAGTTTCCTATTGTTGCTATTGGGGGCATTAAAACTACAAATGCTGATACCGTTTGGCAAGCGCATCCCGATTTTATTTGTGCCGTTTCTGAAATAACAGAGTCGGACAATATACAAAATACGGTTTATGAGCTTATGACTGGATATAGTAGAGTGAGATAAAAAATTGAGTTTACATAAAAACCACAAGATTAAAATCTTGTGGTTTTTGTATTTATAAAATAATTTTGTAGATTTGATAAATATCCTTGCTAAGATATAGGTTTATTTAGTATAATCATATCATTAAATTCAATATTCTATAGAATTTATAAAATAGATGAAGATGGAGAGGTAATAGTATATGTCTCATTATGTAGATTTAAATAGTGATTTAGGCGAAAGTTTTGGTAATTATACATTAGGTATGGATAGTGAAGTATTAAATCACGTAACAAGTGCTAATATTGCTTGTGGTTGGCACGCTGGAGATCCTCTTATTATGGATGCGACTGTCCGCATATGTAAAGAAAAGGGCGTAGCCGTAGGGGCACATCCTGGTTATCCAGATTTGATGGGATTTGGTCGTCGTGCGATGGCAGTAAATCCTGCTGAGGCAAAAGCCTATATGATATACCAACTGGGCGCACTACAAGCTTTTTGTGATAGCCATGACCTTATTTTACAGCATATGAAGTTACACGGTGCCTTTTACAATACAGCTTGTGTTACGCCTGTAATAGCTGATGCAATTTTAGATGGTTTACAAGCAGTAAATCCCAAAATTGCGGCTATGGTATTGAGCGGTAGCTATATTGCTCAAGAGGCACAGCGACGAGGTATTCCTGTTATACAGGAGGTGTTTGCCGATCGTGGCTACACAGAGGAGGGAACATTGGTTCCTCGTACAGAAGTAGGTGCTTTCATCAAAGACCCACAAGAGGCTTTAGACCGAGTACTGATGATGGTTACAAAGGGTAAGGTCGTTACTAATACGGGGAAGACCATTGATATTGTGGCAGATTCCATATGTGTTCATGGAGATAATCCTGAAGCGATAGCTTTCACAAAGTATATTCGGGAAGGGCTATCAAAAGCTGGTATAACGGTGGCGAATTTTCAACACCGATAATACTATTAAGAACATTAAAATAAATGCTTAATTAATACTAACAGAAAATACGAATATAAGTATTAAAAGCAAGTATGAGCTTTAAGCAATAAGTATGACATAGATTAATTATTATTTTGGAGGTTCCTATGAAACCAATTACAGGTAAAGTGAGTTTCTCTGTCCTATTAGGGGCAGCTTTCTTAATGGCCACGTCATCTATTGGGCCTGGCTTTATGTTGCAAACAGCAGCGTTTACAAATGAGTTGAAAGCAGACTTTGCATTTGCTATCGTTATATCCGTTATTTTCTCTATTATTGCACAGCTTAATGTGTGGACAATTATTGGTGTATCCCAAATGCGCGGTCAAGATATTGCGAATAAGGTATTACCAGGCCTTGGGTATATAGTGGCATTTTTAATTTCCCTTGGTGGATTAGCCTTTAATATCGGTAATATTGGTGGTGCTTCTATGGGCCTCAATATTATATTTGGTATCGACACAACAACAGCAGCGGCTATTAGTGGTATTTTGGGCATCTTACTATTTACATCTAAGAAGATGGGTGGTGTTCTAGATAATACGGCTAAAGTACTCGGTACGGTTATGCTCGTCCTCATTGCTTATGTAGCATTTTCAACGAATCCCCCGGTAGGGACAGCAGTGACTCATGCTATAGTACCTACGAATTATCCGTGGCTTGCTACGATAACTCTTATTGGAGGGACCGTAGGTGGATATATAACATTCTCTGGTGGGCACCGCCTTATTGATGCTGGTATTACAGGTCAAGAACATTTAAAGGATGTACGTCGTGCAGCGATTATGGGCATGTCTGTTGATGCGCTAGTTCGTATATTATTATTCTTAGCTGTTCTTGGTGTGGTATCTATGGGATTTGTACTAGATGCTAAGGATCCAGCTGGCTCTGCTTTTCTTTTAGGAGCTGGTGAAATCGGGCATAAATTATTCGGTATAGTGTTCTTCTGTGCCGCATTGACCTCTGTAGTAGGGGCTGCCTACACATCAGTATCCTTCTTAAAAACATTGTTTAAGGTGGTAGAACGAAATGAAAAATTGACTATTATGGCATTTATCTTTATTTCCACATGTATCCTGATTTTTATTGGTAAACCAGCATCTCTATTGATTTTAGCCGGTTCTGTAAATGGGTTAATACTACCTGTTACATTGGCAGTTATGCTTGTCGCAACTCATAAATCTGAAATCGTAGGAACATATAAACACAATAAACTTTTATATTATACAGGGTGGATTGTAGTGCTCGTAACATCTTACATTGGTGTTACATCTTTAAAAGGTATTGCTAAGTTACTAGGTTAATTAATTATCTGTGAAAGCACCATTACGTTCATCTTGAATGTGATGGTCCTTTCTAGTTATAGCAGGAGGTACATATGAAACCTACAATTTCACCTGTAGGGGATTGCGCTATCTCTATTGATTTTGGTCAAGCAATCGATCCAAAGATTAATCGACAAATCCGACAAGTTATAGAGCAGATTAAACTCTTACAGCTAGATGGAATTATTGAACTAGTTCCTACATACTGTGCATTGCTTGTTCAATATGATGCAATGGTATATACGTATTCCGACATTTGTGGAACTCTTAATCCAATATTACAAGAATCTGTAACAGACAGCGGAAATGAACGTGTTACGATTGTTGAAATCCCGACCATATACGGTGGCGAGTATGGTCCAGATCTAGGTTTTGTAGCCTCTCACAATCATATAAGTGAAGCTGAAGTTGTATCCATTCATAGTGGTACTGATTATTTGGTTTATATGTTAGGTTTTATTCCTGGTTTTACTTACTTAGGTGGGATGGATCCTCGCATTGCAACTCCGCGCTTGTCTTCGCCAAGAACTTTGATTCCTGCCGGGTCTGTAGGTATTGCAGGAGAACAGACTGGCACATATCCATCAGATTCTCCAGGGGGCTGGCAGATTATTGGACGCACACCTTTGACTATGTATGACATGTCTAAAAAGCAAGCTGCCCTATTAAGGGCAGGGGACTACGTTCGTTATGTGCCTATCGATGAAAACGAATTCCATAGGATTAAATCCTTGGGTATGGAATATATTCCATCTATATATGAAATAGAAAGTGGTGATTTACGTGGATATAAATGAGTTTCAACGCGCTTTAATCCGCGTAGATGCTCCGGGTATGTATACAACGATTCAAGATTTAGGGCGTATTGGCTTTCAACAATATGGTATGCCTGTGGCAGGTCCTATGGATAGTGAAAGCTATCTCTTGGGACAGGCTCTAGTAGGAAACAAGGAACCGCTAGGTGCTTTAGAATGTACCGTGTTACCTCCTACACTAACGGTTCAAGGTACATGTATTGTTGCTTTTACAGGGGCCGACATGCACCCAACCATTAACAATTTAGTCGTGCCTAGATATATACCTTTTATTTGTCACGAAGGGGATATCATTTCTGGTGGCTTCAGCCAATGTGGAGTGCGTATGTATATTGCTTTCTCTGGTGGTATCGATGTTCCTGCTATTAACGGTAGCGTATCCACTCATACAAAGGCTAAAATAGGTGGTTTTGAGGGGCGTTCATTACAAGCGGGCGATCAGTTTGGCATTAAAGCATTTACTAGAGACGAAGTGAATGTGTGCGACTTCTATGGTGGTCATAACTTATTCAATACTGCTTTATATAACCGCGGCGGTCGTGAGTGTCACGAACCTTTGCGTGTTGTTCTCGGAAATCAAGCAAAGTATTTTACAGAGAAAGGGATTAAGACCTTTGGTAGTAAAATATATACATTGACTGTACAATGTGATCGCATGGGCTTTCGCTTGGATGGCCCTGTTATAGAGCATATAGATGGTGCAGATATTATCTCCGATGGCGCTGTATTTGGTTCTATCCAAGTTCCTTCTGATGGAAACCCTATAGTGCTCATGGCAGATCGGCAAACAACAGGTGGCTATACAAAGATTGGTACTGTGATTACGGCAGATTTACCTAGGTTAAGCCAATTACCAGTAGGGGATGGAATTCATTTTGATATCATATCTGTCGAAGAAGCACAAGCGATATATCGTACATATATGAAACGCTTACATAAGCGCATACAATTAGCACACGAACAAAGTGTATATGCCTTTAATGTAACTTAATTGATTTTCCCTATTTAATTATATAAACTAGCAATAAAGCTATCTTGTAGATTGTTATTTCTATGAGATAGCTTTTTGTTATGTAATGTAAGATGAATTGATGAGGTGGTGGGAAAATATAATCTTATAAAACAAGTTTAAAATAATGATTATGAATTTATATTCATTTTATCTCTTCGTTATGGTATAAAATAAGCCCGTATTTTATATAAATTTGTGATATAAATCACTATAAAACGCATTAATGCTGCATTTGTACGCCGCGTAGAATTATGAATAAAAAATGAAAAAGCTTGATAGTGTATTAAAGGTTTTGATATACTTATAATATTGAAGATTTTGGAATTCTCGTATGACTTACCATATGATAAAACATCGAGGGAGCATTACTATTACTATATTTTATAGGAGAAAGTATGAATAAGATTTTTAAAGTGGTTTGGAGCAAATCAAAAAACTGCTACGTAGTAGTATCTGAGTTCGCTAAGAATAATAGTGGCAAAAAGAAAATTGTTGTAGCAGCAATTTTGGCTGCATTAGCAATGACTAATGCTAGCATCTCTATGGCGGCAAATACTTTGCCTACAAATATGCATGCAACAGCAGTAGGCTTAGGGGATGGTGCTTCTGTTACTGGTGATAAAGCTGTAGGTTTCGGTCAAAATGCAGCAGCTGCAGGTGGATATTCTATTGCAATAGGGTCTAATTCTAGTACCAGTGTTAACAGTCCACAAGGAATCGCTATTGGTGGTGGTAATACTGCTAATGAAGGTGCAAGAGTAATTGGGGAGCAAGCAATTGCCATTGGGGGAAATACAATAGCTCAAGGTAACTCTTCTATTGTTATTGGTGGCGATGATGTAGTTAAAGCCGATGGTGTAAAAGTTATTTACACTACGAATAATGGTGAGAATAAAACTGGGGATTTGCGTAGTGCGGTTCAAAGCTTAACAGGATTTGATATGAGAAACCCACTATATACATCGGCAACGGCTGGTGAATCCGGTATCACATTAGGCATGAAAGGTCAGTCAGGCAATGTGGGCATTGCCATTGGTACAGGTGCAAATGCGAAGGATCGTTTATCAGGAACTTCTAGTGGGGCTTCTGGTCAAGCCAATAATGATGTAACAAATGCTATTGCTATTGGCACAGGGGCTAGGGCAAATCGTGATAATGCTATTGCCATCGGTGGTGGTTCTAACACTGATGTAGGCGGTACAAAACAATCTAGCTATACTTTGCCAAATAACGTTGTTGCTTCCTGGGCTGGTGGTGATAAAACATTGCCAGGTGACGTTGTATCTTTTGGTTCTAAAGGGTATGAACGTCAGTTGAAACATGTGGCTCCTGGCGAAGTAAGTGCTACTTCCACAGATGCAATTAATGGCTCTCAACTTAGCGCTATTGTAGACCAAATCGCTTATAAATATATATCTATAAAATCTTCTGATGCTGCTAATAAAGATAATACTGGTGCTACGGCCGATAATTCTATTGCTATTGGCCCAAATGCCGCAACAGACGCATCTGCGAGTCGTTCTGTAGCTGTTGGTGATGGCGCTAGAGGTAAAGTAGTAGATGGTGTAGCTGTTGGTTCAAAATCTATAGCTGATATTGCTTCAGGCGTAGCGGGATATAATGTTAATGCTAGTCGTACAGATATATATGCTGGTTTAAGTGGTGCTGCCCTAACGTCTAAATTAGGTGGTGTTGCTGTTGGTACGATAAACCAAACACGTCAAATTAACTATGTTGCTGCTGGTACTGCTGATACAGATGCAGTAAACGTGGCACAGTTAAAGAGTGTTAATCTAGCTTTTACAGGTGATACTGGTACAGGCGATGTGAACCTTGCTAATAGTAAATTGGCTGTAAATGGTGATAATACATACATTAGCACTACAGCTAATGGTAAGAAAATTACAGTTTCTGGTAAAAAGCAAGACATTACTGTAGCAAATGGTAGCGCTACAGCCTCGGCTGGTATGGCGGATTCTGCTAATGTAGCTAATGCGATTAATCAAGCGATTGATCAAAACAAATATGGTTGGAATCTTTCTGCTAATGGTGAAGCTACACCAGTAGCGGTTGAAAAAGGTAATACAGTAGATTTTTCTGGTGGCGATAATGTTGCGGTTGCTAGAAATGATAAGAAAATCTCTGTAGCTTTGAAAAAAGATCTTTCTAAATTAAACAGTGCTTCTTTCAATAATGCTAGCGGTAATGAAACTGTAAAAATTGATGGTGATAAAGGTATTAATGCTGGCAATTTGAAAGTTGCCAATGTAGCAGATGGTGTTGCTGATAAAGATGCTGTCAATGTATCCCAATTGAAAAAAGTTGACGATAAAACTGAAGCTAACAAAACTGCTATTGATACAAATAAAACCGCAATTGCTAAAAATGTAGGTGACATTACAACAAACAAAACAGATATTGCCACCAATAAGAACAGTATTGCTGCGAATACGCAAAAAATTGCTGACAATAAAACTACAATAGATAAAAATACTGGTGAAATTGCTACAAATAAAGGGGATATTGCTTCTAATAAAGCTAATATTGCTCAAAATACTGCTGCTATTGCCCGTAAGATTTCTTTAGGTGGTAACTCTGGTTCTACCGATGAAAAATCCTTGAACACAGGTGATGTGAAATTCAATGTGAAAGGTGAAAATGGTCTTACTACGGTTGCTAATGGCGACGATGTGACTGTTAAACTCGATGATGTAACTAAAAATAAACTCGACAATGCAGCTGATCGAGACTTGAGCAATTTGACTCCTAATGGTAAACAACAAGTTAAGGACTTAGCAGCTTGGAATGTAGTCGCTAATAATGAGACGGCTGAAAAGGTTGAAGGTAATAACACTGTTAAGTTTATTGATGGTGATAACATTTCTATTACTCAAAATGGTAAGGACTTCACCATTTCTGCTAAGAAAGATGTAACCTTTGATACGGTAACAGCTACTCAAACGATTACAGCACCAAAGGTTAAAGCGACAACTGGGGTTGAAACTCCTCAAGTAACAGGCTTGACTAACACTGTATGGACTCCGGGCCAAACACAACCTGTATCTGGTCGTGCAGCCACAGAAGACCAATTGAAACATGTTGATGATCAAGTAGCGGAAAATAAAGCCAATATCGCTGATAATACAGATAAGATTGGCAAAAATGCTGATGCCATTGCAGATAACAAGCAAAAAATAGCTGACAATAAAACAGCAATTGATAAAAATGCAGCTGATATTACTACTAATAAGGATAATATTGCAGACAACAAACAAAAAATAGCCGATAATAAAGCGGCAATTGATAAGAATACTGGCGACATTGCTACAAACAAAGCTGACATTTCAACTAACAAAGATAACATCGCAATCAATAAAGCTAACATCGATAAAAACACGACAGCTATTGGCCGTAAGATTTCTTTAGGTGGTAACTCTGGTTCGACTGATGAAAAATCGTTGAGCACAGGTGATGTGAAATTCAATGTGAAAGGTGAAAATGGTCTTACGACTGTTGCTAATGGCGACGATGTGACAGTTAAACTCGATGATACGACTAAAGGTAAAATCGAGAATGCAGCGGACCAAGACTTGAGCAATTTGACTCCTGACGGTAAGCAACAGATTAAGAACTTAGCAGCTTGGAATGTAGTCGCTAATAATGAGACGGCTGAAAAGGTTGAAGGTGGTAACACTGTTAAGTTTATTGATGGTGATAACATTTCTATTACTCAAAATAGTAAGGACTTCACCGTTTCCACTAAGAAAGATGTAACCTTTGGTACGGTAACAGCTACTCAAACGATTACAGCGCCAAAGGTTAAAGCGACAACTGGGGTTGAAACTCCTCAAGTAACAGGTTTGACCAACACTGCATGGACTCCGGGACAAACACAACCTGTATCTGGTCGTGCAGCTACAGAAGACCAATTGAAATACGTTGATGATCAAGTAGCAGAAAACAAAGCCACTATCGCTGATAATACAGATAAGATTGGCAAAAATTCTGATGCCATTGCAGATAACAAGCAAAAAATAGCTGACAATAAAGCTGCAATTGATAAAAATGCAGTAGATATTGCCACTAACAAAGACAATATTGCTGCGAACAAAACAGATATTGCTACTAATAAGGATAACATTGCAGATAACAAGCAAAAAATAGCTGATAATAAAACTGCAATCACTAAAAATACTGACAATATTGCTACCAATAGACAAAATATTGCTGATAACAAAGCGGCTATCACTAAAAATGCTAGTGATATTGTAACTAATAAGGATAACATCGCAACCAATAAAGCTAACATCGACAAAAACACGACAGCTATCGGTCGTAAGATTTCTTTAGGTGGTAACTCTGGTTCGACTGATGAAAAATCGTTGAGCACAGGTGATGTGAAATTCAATGTTAAAGGTGAAAATGGTCTTACGACTGTTGCTAATGGCGACGATGTGACAGTTAAACTCGATGATGCAACTAAAGGTAAAATCGAGAATGCAGCTGACCAAGACTTGAGCAATTTGACCCCTGACGGTAAGCAACAAGTTAAGGAGTTAGCAGCTTGGAACGTAGTAGCTAATGGTAATACTGCCGAAAAAGTTGAAGGTGGCAATACAGTTAAGTTTATCGATGGTGATAACATTTCTATTACTCAAAATGGTAAAGATTTCACCATTTCCACTAAGAAAGATGTAACCTTTGATACGGTAACAGCTACTCAAACGATTACAGCGCCAAAGGTTAAAGCGACAACTGGGGTTGAAACTCCTCAAGTAACAGGTTTGACTAACACTGCATGGACTCTAGGCCAAACACAACCTGTATCTGGTCGTGCAGCTACAGAAGACCAATTGAAATACGTTGATGATCAAGTATCAGAAAATAAAGCCAAGATTGCTGACAATACAGATAAGATTGGTAAAAATGCAGAGGCTATTGCGGATAACAAACAAAAAATAGCTGACAATAAAACAGCAATTGATAAGAATGCAGGTAATATTGCTACTAATAAGGACAATATTGCTGCGAATAAAGCTGATATCGCAGCCAATACAGATAAAATTGGTAAGAATGCTGATGCTATTTCAGATAATAAGCAAAAAATAGCTGATAATAAAACTGCAATTACTAAAAATACTGGCGACATTGCTACAAATAAAGGGGATATTGCTTCTAATAAAGCTAATATTGCTCAAAATACTGCTGCTATCGCTCGTAAGATTTCTTTAGGTGGTAACTCTGGTTCGACTGATGAAAAATCCTTGAGCACAGGTGATGTGAAAGGTGAAAATGGTCTTACGACGGTTGCTAATGGCGACGATGTGACAGTTAAACTCGATGATACGACTAAAGGTAAAATCGAGAATGCAGCTGACCAAGACTTGAGCAATTTGACCCCTGACGGTAAGCAACAAGTTAAGGAGTTAGCAGCTTGGAACGTAGTAGCTAATGGTAATACTGCCGAAAGAGTTGAAGGTGGCAATACAGTTAAGTTTATCGATGGTGATAACATTTCTATTACTCAAAATGGTAAGGACTTCACCATTTCCACTAAGAAAGATGTAACATTTGATACAGTAACCGCTACACAAACGATTACAGCGCCAAAAGTGAAAGCGACAACTGGGGTCGAAACACCTCAAGTAACAGGCTTGACTAACACTACATGGGTTCCAGGTCAAACACAACCTGTATCTGGTCGTGCAGCCACAGAAGATCAATTGAAACAAGTTGATAATCAAGTGGTAGAAAACAAAGCCAATATTGCTGATAATACAGATAAAATTGGCAAAAACGCTGATGCCATTGCAGACAACAAGCAAAAAATTGCCGACAATAAAACAGCAATTGATAAAAATGCAGTAGATATTACTACTAATAAGGATAATATTGCAGATAATAAGCAAAAGATAGCTGATAATAAAACGGCAATTGATAAGAATGCAGGTGATATTGCTACTAATAAGGACAATATTGCTGCGAATAAACAAAATATTGCTGATAACAAAGCTGCTATCACTAAAAATGCTAGTGATATTGCAACTAATAAGGATAACATCGACAAAAACACAACAGCAATCGCTCGTAAGATTTCTTTAGGTGGTAACTCTGGTTCTACCGATGAAAAATCCTTGAGCACAGGTGATGTGAAATTCAATGTGAAAGGTGAAAACGGTCTTACTACGGTTGCTAATGGTGACGATGTGACTGTTAAACTCGATGACGCGACTAAAGGTAAAATCGAGAATGCAGCTGATCGAGACTTGAGCAACTTAACAGATGCTGGTAAGCAACAAGTTAAAGATTTAGCAGCATGGCATGTAGTAGCTAATAATGAGACGGCTGAAAAGGTTGAAGGTGGTAATACTGTTAAATTTATTGATGGTGATAACATTTCTATTACTCAAAATGGTAAAGACTTTACCATTTCCACTAAAAAAGACGTAACCTTTGACACGGTAACAGCTATACAAACGATTACAGCGCCAAAAGTGAAAGCGACAACTGGAGTTGAAACACCTCAAGTAACAGGCTTGACTAACACTGCGTGGACTCCGGGGCAAACACAACCTGTATCTGGTCGTGCAGCCACAGAAGACCAATTGAAACACGTTGATGATCAAGTAGCAGAAAACAAAGCCAATATTGTTGATAATACAGATAAGATTGGTAAAAATACTGTTGCTATTGCGGATAACAAACAAAAAATAGCTGATAATAAAGCTGCAATTGATAAAAATGCTGCTGATATTGCTACCAATAGAGACGATATTGCGACGAATAAACAGAATATTGCTGATAACAAAGCGGCCATCACTAAAAATGCCGGCGATATTGCAACCAATAAAGCTAATATTGATAAAAATACAGAAGCTATCGGTCGTAAGATTTCCTTAGGTGGTAATACTGGTTCAACCGATGAGAAATCCTTAAGTACAGGCGATGTGAAATTCAATATTAAAGGGCAAAATGGTATTGTTACTGAAGCTAATGGAGACGATGTAACTGTCAAATTAGATGATGCTACGGCTAATAAAATCAACAATGCAGCAAATACGGATTTGAGCAACTTAACAGATGCTGGTAAACAACAAGTTAAAGATTTATCCGCATGGAACGTAGTAGCTAATGGTAATACTGCCGAAAAAGTTGAAGGTGGCAATACAGTTAAGTTTATCGATGGTGATAACATTTCCATTACTCAAAATAGTAAAGATTTCACAATTGCTACTAAACAAGACGTAACTTTCAATACTGTAAAAGCAAATCAAACAATTACAGCACCAAAAGTGAAAGCTACAGAAGGTGTAGAAACACCTCAAGTAACGGGTTTGACTAACACTGCATGGACTCCGGGTCAAACACAGCCTGTCTCTGGACGTGCCGCCACAGAAGATCAATTGAAACATGTTGATGATCAAGTAGCAGAAAACAAAGCCAACATTGCTGATAATACAGATAAGATTGGTAAAAATGCTGATGCCATTGCGGATAACAAGCAAAAAATAGCTAATAATAAAGCTGCAATTGATAGAAATGCTGCTGATATTGCAACTAATAAGGACAATATTGCTGATAACAAAGCGGCCATCACTAAAAATACTAGTGATATTGCAACTAATAAGGATAACATCGCAACCAATAAAGCTAATATCGACAAAAACACGACAGCTATTGCTCGCAAGATTTCTTTAGGTGGTAATACTGGTTCTACCGATGAAAAATCGTTGAGCACAGGTGATGTGAAATTTAATGTGAAAGGTGAAAATGGCCTTACTACGGTTGCTAATGGCGACGATGTAACTGTTAAACTCGATGATGCAACTAAAGGCAAAATTGATAATGCAGCAAATCAAGACTTGAGCAACTTGACAGATGCTGGTAAACAACAAGTTAAAGATATATCTGCATGGAAGGTAACAGCTGCAGGAGGTACTGTTGAAAAAGTACAAGGTAGTGATACCGTAAAATTCCAAGCTGGTGATAATCTTGTAGTTAACCAAGATAGAACTACTTTCACATATGGCTTGGCTAAAGACTTAAAAGGCCTAAACAGTGTTACTGTAGGTGATGAAAACGGTGTATCTACTAAAATCACTCCTGCAGGTACAACTGTGAAAGATGCAGCTGGCAACTCTACTACAATTAATGGGGGTGGTATGACTATTACTCCTGCAGATACAGCAGCTAGCTCTGTATCACTTACTGTAGATGGCTTAAATAATGGTGGCAACAAAATTCATGGAGTAGCGCCTGGCACAGCTGATACTGATGCAGTAAATGTTAGCCAATTGAAAGCATCTAATGCTGGTTTACAAGAAGCTGTTAACCGTGTCGGTACTGAAACACAACGTGTTGGTGCTCATGCGGCAGCTATGGCAGCGTTGAAACCAATTCAATATGATCCATTGGAACCAACACAAATTATGGCTGGTATCGGTAACTACCGTGGTGAAACTGCGGGTGCCATCGGTATTGCTCACTACCGAACTGAAGATACTATGTTCAACGTAGGTGTTTCACTTGGCACTAGCCATAACATGGTAAATGCAGGTGTAACGCATAAATTTGGTGGTAGTCGTGAAAGAAAAGACGCTATCCCAGAGCGTTATAAAGCAGGTCCTATTAGCTCTGTTTATGTAATGCAAGATGAAGTATCTAGTCTCAAAAAAGAAAATAGTAATCAGAAAACTGTTATTGCTAATCAAGCAGCACGTTTAAATACATTAGAAGCTGAAAATGAACGTCAACGTCAAGAATTGGCTGAAACTAAACAAGGCTTAGATGACTTGCGTGCCGTAGTAAATCAATTATTAGCCTCTAAAGGTTAAGAGTTGAGAACTAATTTTGATAATAGTCTAAGATAGTTATTTTCCTGTAAAACTAAAGAACCTCTTATACATTGTTCTACTTGATAGGGTATATACATTTCGTCTAAGAGGTTCTTTTTTGCTATTTTGATATATATTCTTATTTAAAAAGCATAACATATGAATGATTTCTCATATGTTATATGATATAATACAATAGATATAAGAGGTGAAGTAATGCCTTTACTATATGATCTTACATGAATAGGAGATAGGATGTTAGACCGTATACAACGATGGCTTTCAGTAGATACCATGTTGCCTGTTGCAGAACGATTAGGACCTGTAGGAACTACAAAGCAGCTATATGGTAATTATTTAAAAATAACTTGGCCAGCTACATTACAAGGCTTGATGTTACAATTTATGACTGCCATTGATTTGGCGATGGTTGGTGCCTTAGGTGCGTCAGCTCTTGCTTCGGTAGGCATTATGGGTCAACCTGAGATGGTAATGCTCATCTTTTGTCGAGCCTTATCCATTGCTGTGACGGCAATTATAGCTCGTCGTCATGGTGAAGGTGATGTAGATGGTATGAATGCCGTACTCAAGCAATCTATTTTATTGAATTTTTTTATTTATGTACCGTTATTATTGATATGTTTCTTGAATTTAGAGCATATTCTACGTTTTACGGGTGCTGAAGATGGCTATATTGAA
The DNA here is from genome assembly GCF_042850485.1 of Veillonella parvula. GTDB lineage: Bacteria > Bacillota > Negativicutes > Veillonellales > Veillonellaceae > Veillonella > Veillonella parvula_Q. Next base: position 541,576 of record NZ_AP031417.1, read on the forward strand.
ACAGCCGTTTGGTATGGTCGTTTCATAGTTATTAGCTTAATATTTCAGTCCTTTAGCCAAATCGTAGGGGCTGCACTCATTGGATATGGTAACACTAAAGTTATTTTTAAATCTAATGTAGTAGGGAATATTTTGAATACGATAATGAATTTCTTCTTGATTTATGGTATTGGTTTCTTCCCTGAACTTGGCGTTATGGGGGCAGGTGTATCCACTATGATCAGTAGTGCTATTATTGCATTATTGTTGTTGCGTACGATTTCACAACATACTTCTACTGGATTAACATTGCGCCATCCGTCGAAATGGACTTTTGAAAGGCCCGTATTACATACAATGTTTCATGTCGGTGGCAGTTCTTTAGGAGAACAGTTCTTTGAGCGGTTCGGTATGTATACATACACTATGATTGTTGCTTCCTTAGGTGCGGTACCTTTAGCAGCACATTACGTATGTATGAATTTAATGGATATATTTTACTATTTTGCGATGGGTCTTGGATTTGCAGGTGCATCACATACGGGGCAAAGTCTGGGACACAAACGACCAGATATTGCACGTACTTATGGTAAAATTGGTGCTCGTATTGGTTTAGTCGTGGGCCTTGTAAGTGCATTAATCTTTATTGGTCCTGGTGATTTTTTAGTACAGTTATATACTCGTGAAAGTGATGTTGTTACACTTTCAGCCACTTTGATGGGCATTATGGCTATCGCTGCATTCCCTCAAGCATTACAGCAAGTGTATTCCGGTGTGTTGAAAGGGGCAGGAGATACATATTACATCATGAAATATTCTCTTGTAAGCGTAGCAATCATTCGTCCTATTATTACTTATTTATTGTGCATTACACTAGGTTTAGGGCTTTTTGGGGCATGGTTATCTTTGTGCTTCGATCAGTCTCTAAGATTATGTTGTTCTTATTTGAGATTTATTCGAGGAACATGGCAACATAAGGTTGTTTAATGAGATGTAAATTCTTTTTCACATTGAAAGTTTTAGAAGGATTCATGAAAAAGAAGTGAATAAACTCTTGTCTATTAAAAATTTTTGATGTACAATACGTAATGTGAAAAAAATGACACATTGGGGAATGTGTTATCTGACCAGAAACTTCTGATTTCACGTATATATGTAAGGGATATACATATGAAATGATAAAAGCTTCCTTAGTGCATAAGGGAGCTTTTATTCGTTCAATTATAGTTAGATCTATTAGTATATATAATAATGATTTTGATGAACTTATAAGACCAGTAATTTTATTATTGTTAGAGAATCTTAAAAAAGATAAATAGTATTATAATTTCGGAATGTAATATGTGCAGAGAATCGCAGTGATTCGGCAATAGAGAGGGTTTAAATATTTATATTTATAATATTTATAGATAGATATAACTAAAAATTCATCAAATATTCATGAAGAATGTTGAATTATATTGAAAAATTGTGTAAAATATAAGCATATTATTACCAAAGCCTAAGTATTATAAGGGCTGTTTTTGGAGGGAATTATAATGAATAAAAAAATATTAGCTTTATTGGCAGTTGCTGCTGTAGGTGTGTCCGTAGCAGGTGCAACTCCTCAAACTCAATTCAATAAAGGTGAGTTTCAAGTTGATCTTGGTGCGTCTGATTCTAAAGCAAAAACTAAAGATTGGACTTCTGATGCAAAATGGAACTTTGATGGTGGTGTAACATACGCTTTCACAGATAAAACAGCGTTGCAATACCAATACCATGGTTTGAACGATAAATATAACGGTATGAGCTATAGTGACAGAATGCAAGAAGTTAATTTGATTCAATCCTTGAACAAAAATTTCGCAGTATATGGCGGTTATGCTCACATTTCTGGTGATACATTCCCTAAAGCAAATAATATTGCTCAATTAGGTGTAATTGGTAAAGCTAACCTTGGCTCCAAAGTAGACGTTTATGGTAAAGCGGGTGTAGGGACTAAGAGAACTACTACTTGGGAAGCAGGTTTAGGTTATAAAGTTAACCAAGACTGGGATATTAATGCAGGGTATCGTTATATCAATACTAAACGTGATGATAAGTCTAATATTTCCTTCCAAGGTCCTGTAGTAGGATTATCTTACCGTTTCGGTGGTCACAAATCCGTAGCTCCTGTATACACTCCAGTGCCAGCTCCTGTATACACTCCGGCTCCAGCTCCTACTGTAGAAGCGCCTGCATATAAAACTCCTAAATTGGATTACTATGTACAATCTATCTACTTTGACTCCGACCAAGATGTTGCTCGTGCAGACCAATATCCAAACTTAACAGCTGCTGTAAATGCTGCTAACCAATATTCTCAAGACCAAGTTAAATTGATGGGTAACGCTGATACTGATGCAAATCCTCAATACAACATTGCTTTGTCTGAACGCCGCGTACAACATGTGGCTCAATATTTAGTTAACCATGGTGTATCTGCCGATCGTCTTATCGGTATTGCTAATGGTGATGTTAAACCAGTTGCAACTAACTCTACAGCAGCAGGTAAAGCTGAAAACCGTCGTGTAGACGTTTATATTCATCGCTAATCTCTAGACTAATCTAGATTAGGCCTACAATAAGTCCACCTTCAATCATGCTCTCTTATTTATCGAGAATTCGAGCATGCGATAAGGTGGACTTTTGTGTTATACTAAAATTGCATACAATCCTAGGTCATACAATGTTCATTATGCTTTGGTAATGTATGCGATGTGAGAATCGTATAGTTATATAGGTGTAGCTTATTAATAGTGTTATGTGAAGTAGGTTATTATGAAAGAATTCAAATATTACAAACAGCTCATAGGAGCTATTATACTAGCGGGCATTATGATTATGATGGCACTACGTATAAGTGATATTGCTAGTGGTCTTGACGCTATCTTTACGGCTTTTGTTCCGCTCATTGTGGGTGCTTGTATTGCTTTCGTATTGGATATTCTAGTCGTTCGTTATGAACGATGGCTATGGCCTAAGTGTGACTCTGGATGGAAGTATAAAATACGTCGCCCGTTGAGTCTTTTGCTATCCTTTGTAACAATTAGTGTTATTGTGTATTTTATTGCTCGGATGGCTTTACCTCAATTGATTCATTCTATGTCGATTATTGTAGCTGCATCACCGCAATTGTATACGGATTTCCAAACATGGATGCAACATATTACAGAAACCATTCCAATGGCGTCGAATCAAACGATTATAGATGCCCTAAGTGGAGAGAATATTGCTAAATATACTCGTGAATGGGGGACAAAAGGTGGCACATATATTGTAAATGCAATGGGCACCGTATTGTCTTGGACTTTGAACATAGGTCTTGGCTTAATTTTTGCTGTTTATATGTTGCTTGATAAGGAACGCCTTATGTTACAAGGTAAACGTATATTAAAGGCATATGCATCAGATGAGTGGGTAAATCGAGTTAGTTATGTAACTCGCGTAGCAGTTCAAACATTCAGCAATTTTTTTGTAGGTCAGTTTATAGATGCCTTGGTTCTAGGCGTGATGGTAGGAATTACTTTATGGCTATTTAATATTGAATATGCTACAACGATTGCCTGTGTAATTGGTCTAACTGGATTGATTCCACTATTAGGTATTTATGTTGGTGGTATCATTGGAGCCGTTATGCTACTTACTGTTAGCCCTATGGATGCTCTCATCTATGTAATTATTTTAGAGGTACTTCATCAAATTGAAAGTAACTTTATTTATCCTAAAATTGTAGGTAACTCTGTTGGATTACCAGGTTTGTGGGTATTTGCTGCTGTTATCGTAGGCGGTAGTTTGATGGGGGTTACTGGTATGTTGATCGGTGTACCTTTAGTGGCTACATGCTATAAATTGATTATGACTGATGTAGATGGACGACTTGCATCTAATGAAGGTTTATAGTATATTGTCTAAATGATATGACTATTTACATATTTTTCGTGTTGCTGAATATAGCATGAACTTATAGAAATTCTAGTGTACTAATAGTTTGATTAATAGAAGCATAGTATCTAGTAGGAGGATTATAATGAATAAAAAGTTGATTTCTATGGCATTAACGGGGGTATTAGCAGTGGGCATGTTATCCGTTGCTACACCAAGTGTGGCAGATGCACGCAAAACAAAGCCTGAAACAAGTACGGATATTTCTGTAAAACGTGCACCTGGCGAGTCCATAGTTATGACTATGAGCCAAATTGGAACTATTTTTCAAAATCGCTATCCAAATGCGGCGCTTCATTCTGTAGAGCTCAACTCTAATGACTTGAACTATGGTTATAAAGTAGTTGGTTATAGTAAGTATCATCAGTACAAGATGAAAATTGACGTAATCACTGGTAATGCTTCTGATATGGAAGAGGGGGGCAAACCTAAGAAAGTTATTGGTGAGATTTTCAATAAAGATAAAGTTATTGAATCAACACAAGCAGAACGTGTTGCAAAACAACAACTTGGAAATGATGCTGTTATGAAGGGCTGGAAAATTGAAGCTCATAATGGTAAAGTTTTATACTATGTGACTATGCATCAAGATGGTAAAAAAGTAGTTGTTACAGTAGATGCTGAGACAGGTGCTTATGTAGAACAATCTAAATCCTATAAATTACCACCTGAGCCAGATCAAGGCTTTGATGGTCGTAAAACAAATCTCGTTTGGGGTTCTGATATAGATATGGGCCGCTAACCTATCTATTGATGATTAATAAGAAAAGAGCCGAAGGCAATGCCTTTGGCTCTTTTTTGCGATTCCGATACTATAAAATATCGGTTGATAGTGCTCTTATGTTAGAATATTTTTTTACAATAGATATGTTTGCAACAAAAGGACTGCGCCTAGGTTTAGTCCTTTTATTATTTATAACTATAGTTGTATTACCAACGATTTTCGTAGTACACTTGTGTCCACATGATAACCTCGACGAGGGATGGATGTGGGCTCATAGTTTCGCCTACAGTGATAACGGATCTAGGGTCCATTTCACGAGTAATACCTTTTTCACGTAAACGTTTAGTGCGTTCAGAAGCGATTTCTTCATTGATGGCTGTCAACGGAGTTACACCACTATTCATAAGGTTCACATAAGGCTGGAAGAGGATAGAGGCTTGAGGACCTACGACATGCATACCAAGGATATGGTTGGTGTCTTTATCTACTACAATTTTTACAAAGCCATCGTTTACATCTCCAGGGTTGATACCCATTGCATAGCCTTTTGCAGTGGAGGAGTAGAAGTTCTTCCCAACCCCTACATTGTAACCTGCTTTGATAGCTTCTGCCTCTGTGAGACCTACACTACCAATTTCAGGATAGGAGAATGTAACCTTAGGTAATGTATCATACCTTGCCCAACGGTAATCCTCTTCACTTGTTGCATAGAAGAGATTGTGAGCAATGATATCTGCTTCGTAGTTTGCACGGTGACGGAATGCAGGTTCACCATTTACATCACCTAAAGCGTAGATACCATCAACGGATGTTTCTAAGAATTCATTAGTTTTAATCCAGCCTTTAGGCCATGTTTCGATACCAGTATTTTCAAGGTGAAGCTCTTCCACAGCTGGACGGATACCTGCAGCTACAAGGATTTCTTCAACTTTAGTTTCTGTAATTTGGCCAGTAGTACGATCTTTAGTAACTACCACTTTAAGGCCATCTTCTTGACGGATTTCAACAGTGTCTTGGTTTAGAAGTACGTTAATACCACGTTCTCTGTAGTTGTTAAGCAAGTGTTCCGATATATCTGCATCTTCTTTAGGAACTAAACGTACATTATGTTGTAGAATTGTTACTTTTGTACCAGCGGAATCAAATACATGAGCGAACTCAACACCAATCGGACCCGCACCAAGTACAGCAAGGGATTTATATGGCTGTTTAGGGAATTTATCACCAAAGAGACTTTCACTAGTAAGGAACCCTGATTCTTGAAGACCTGGTACATTAGGTACATTACTATAGCCACCAGTACCAAGGATAATTGTAGGCGCTGTAATTTCTACAATGCCAGACCCATCGTTAAGATGGATGTTCATCACTTTATCAGATACAAAGCTTGCTGCACCACGATACACATCTACGTTGTCATAGGCATTGTAATAATCATAGATGCCTGCAGATTCGTCAATTTTATGCCAAGTACGCTTGGACACAGTATGCCAGTCCATAGTAGCAGGTCCAACGTTAACGCCAATTTTTTTGAATTCTTTTGTTTCTTGAATTGCATTAGCTGCTGTAACCATAACTTTTGTAGGAATACAACCGCGAGTTAGACATGTACCACCAAATTTACCTTTTTCTATGATTGCCACTTTAAGGCCTTTTTTGAGCGCAGCATCAGCTACGATGGTTGCGCCGCCTGTACCAACTACAATAATATCGTATTGTTTCATGTTGATTCCTTCCTATATATCTACTAATAGTTATTATCATTAACTATATTATACCACTACATTGAAGAAAATTAATATAGTTTGTTAGTGATTGGTGAAAGTTTATATTTAGTTGATCCAAATACATAATATTATTTCCAGAAAATTAAGAGGCGCGGATATATGTAACTTTCACAAAGTCCTATAAAAGAATGTACAATTAGTTTACAAAAAAAAGACGGCCCCAAAGGACCGTCTAAAAAAATTTTAGTTCCAATCTTGATGATAACCGCGTTTTGCATAATCAGCAGTAGCAGTGAAGAGGATATCTGTGCTAGAGTTAAGTGCAGTTTCCGTGGAATCTTGTAATACGCCGATAATAAAGCCTACGCCTACAACTTGCATTGCTACATCATTGGATATACCGAATAGGGAACAAGCCAATGGAATGAGTAACAAGGAACCGCCTGCAACACCGGAAGCCCCACATGCACCAATAGTGGCAATAACAGATAATAGGATTGCGGTAGGAATATCTACAACGATACCTAATGTATGCGCCGCAGCTAATGTCATGATTGTGATTGTAATTGCTGCACCACCCATATTGATTGTAGCTCCTAATGGAATGGATACGGAATACATATCTGGATTAAGTTTCAATCGTTTGGCTAAATCAAGGTTTACGGGAATGTTTGCAGCAGAACTACGTGTAAAGAACGCATAGATTGCAGATTCTCGTAAGCATTTGAATACCAATGGGTATGGATTACGACGAAGGTAAATAAAGGATAAAATTGGATTGATTACTAGTGCTACAAAGATCATAGAACCAAGTAATAATACGAGTAATTGAAAGTACCCAATCAAGGCTTCGATGCCGTTAGTAGCAATGGATTCTGCTACAAGGCCCATAATACCAAGAGGGGCGAATCGAATGATCCAACCTACTACAGTAGTAATAGCTTGTGCAATGGACTCCATAACTTCCTTCGTATTCATCGGTGCATGGCGTAAAGCACCACCAATGATAAGTGCCCAACCTAAAATACCGATGTAGTTAGCAGTCATTAATGCTTTTACAGGATTATCAACTACATTTTTTAGTAATGTTGTCATAACCTCTACGATACCTTGAGGTGGTGCGGCATCGGCTGCACCTGTTGCTAGGTGTAATGTAGTAGGGAAAAAGAAACTTACGATTACTGCTAAAGCCGCAGATAGGAATGTACCTAGTAAATATAAGGTTATAACAGAGCCCATACCTGTTTTTTGTCCAGAGCGATGTTTACTAATCGCAGCAATTACTAAGAAAAATACGAGGATAGGGGCGATACCTTTTAGCGCTCCAACGAAGAGGACTCCTAATAAAGCAAGTTCATTGGCCACATCGGGCACATAAAGAGCAGTTAAAATACCAATAATCAAACCTATGATAATTTGTTGGATTAGACTGACTCTATTGATTGATTTTACAAATCGATTCATAGTACACTCCAATACTTATATAAAAACAAATAAAATCCCATGATAAAGTATCCTTTCAACATGGACATATGTCATTATACAACGAACATGAAATGGTGGCAATAGATATTATAATCGATAGTCGTATATATTTATTATGAATATAGGTAAAAAATAGATATGTGTGTTTAGTTTTATATTATGTAGCGGAAAATACTAAATACCAGTGTTTTTAGTAGGTATGTATATATTACATAGTCACTATATAGAGTATATATATTAGGATTCTTTTTAGCGTTCCTATAGTGTGGTATACTATGCCATATATAATTCTTGAACATAGTTCTTGATTTGTGAAAGGTCCATAATGAATACTAAAGAATTTAAAACGTATGCAGATAAAGAGAAATTTGTACAAGGCGTTTTTTCTAATATTGCAAAAAACTATGACTTAATGAATACGGTGTTAAGCTTTGGACAAGATTATTTTTGGCGTAAATTCTCTGTAAAAGCGATGAATATCGGTCCTCACCAATATGTACTTGATGTGGCATGTGGCACTTGTGTATTTACGAAGGAAGCATTATGTCAAGAGCCCACTTTGAAGGTAGAGGCATTAGATTTTAATAGTGAAATGTTAAATCAAGGTCGTGTTCGTATTGAGGCTGCTGGTTTACTTAATCAAGTAAATTTAGTACAAGGTGATGCCATGGCCTTACCATATGAGGATAATACATTTGATGCTGCAATGAGTGGCTTTGCAATGCGAAATGTTCCAGATATTAAGCAGGTATTGTCTGAAATGCAACGCGTGGTAAAACCAGGGGGGAAGGTTGTGGTGTTAGAACTTGCAAAACCAAGTATGTTTGGGTTTAAACAGTTATATAACTTCTATTTTTCATATATATTGCCTATTATAGGAAAATTGAGCAAAGATAACTCTTCCTATGCCTGGCTTCCAGAATCTTTACGTAGATACCCTCATCAAAGTGAGATTTTAGAAATCTGGAAATCTCTAGGATATGAAAATGCCACCTATCATGAATTGACAGGCGGCATTGTAGCTGTACACGAAGGTGTGGTACCGGAAAATTCTATTGTAGATAATAAGTGATGTTAGCGTCTTGGGAAACTATTAAAGAGCCTTTTTCTACAGGTGTAGCAGTTTCGAGAGCTGCTTTTAGCATTACTGGGTTACGATAGTAACCAGAGTCCATTGTGCTAGTTTCAGTTGTGCTAATGGAAACAGTTTTTACTGGTCCCAATGTACGACCGAGGGCAGCTGCGATAACTTCTGCTTTATGGCGACCGTTTTGAATCGCTTCTGTAGTTAAAGAATCAGATAATTGTTGAGACACATCATTTTGGAATGAAAGGTTGTTGATGTCGTTAGCACCAGCGCTAACAGCGGCATCGACAACCTTTCCTACGTTATCAAGGTTATTGATCTTAACTGTTACATGATTTGATACATTGTAACCTGTATTGATGCGTTTGCCGTCTTGATAGTCACTCGTTGGATTGATGGAAATGCTAGATGTATAGATGTCTTTTTTGGCAACACCTAAGTTAGCTAATTGACTAATTAAATTACTCATAATACGATCATTATTAGATTTTGCAGCATTGATATTGGTATTTTGGCTTGTAATACCAAGGGTTAAAATCGCATAGTTAGGTGCTACAGATCGAGACGATTGACCAGTAATATTAATTTCTGAAGTATCAAATGTGCCCTGTGGTGCAGCTAATGTGGTAGTTCCCATAGTAGCACATATAGTAGCTATAGCTACAGCTTTTGATAATAAATGTTTTGATAGTTTCATACTCAATCTCCTTACAATAATGTAATATTCATATTGGTAAACGCTTATAAAAGAAAACTAATTTGTGCTGAAAGTTCTTTATTACAGCTACATTTACATTGTACATGATTAATTGTGTAAAATCAATAATTAGGTTTATAGTTAAAAATGAAAATAAAATGAAGATTTTGTAAAATTGAGAATTGGGGGTTGCGATTATATTTTCATTGTACTATAATATGCATACAGTCGTTTGAGCGGCTGTTTCTTAATGAGTGTAGCAATACACTTAGAGGTTTAAAATGAACTTCAAAAAAGATTATAAAATGTGTTGACATGAAAGTGGTCATAATGTTATTATAATCAAGTCGTCAATTACGACAGTACTTAATAATGAAGTAGTGCAAATTGATAACAGATCTTTGAAAACTGAACAATGATAGGTAATCAATCAAAACGATTGAACATATGCCAGAGTGCGGGTTTTGACATAGTCAAAACCAACCATAATTCAAAGTTACTTAAAAGTAACGACAACAAATAATGAGCTATTCAAATAGCTTCAAGATATCTTGGAGAGTTTGATCCTGGCTCAGGACGAACGCTGGCGGCGTGCTTAACACATGCAAGTCGAACGAAGAGCGATGGAAGCTTGCTTCTATCAATCTTAGTGGCGAACGGGTGAGTAACGCGTAATCAACCTGCCCTTCAGAGGGGGACAACAGTTGGAAACGACTGCTAATACCGCATACGATCTAATCTCGGCATCGAGGATAGATGAAAGGTGGCCTCTACATGTAAGCTATCACTGAAGGAGGGGATTGCGTCTGATTAGCTAGTTGGAGGGGTAACGGCCCACCAAGGCGATGATCAGTAGCCGGTCTGAGAGGATGAACGGCCACATTGGGACTGAGACACGGCCCAGACTCCTACGGGAGGCAGCAGTGGGGAATCTTCCGCAATGGACGAAAGTCTGACGGAGCAACGCCGCGTGAGTGATGACGGCCTTCGGGTTGTAAAGCTCTGTTAATCGGGACGAAAGGCCTTCTTGCGAATAGTGAGAAGGATTGACGGTACCGGAATAGAAAGCCACGGCTAACTACGTGCCAGCAGCCGCGGTAATACGTAGGTGGCAAGCGTTGTCCGGAATTATTGGGCGTAAAGCGCGCGCAGGCGGATAGGTCAGTCTGTCTTAAAAGTTCGGGGCTTAACCCCGTGATGGGATGGAAACTGCCAATCTAGAGTATCGGAGAGGAAAGTGGAATTCCTAGTGTAGCGGTGAAATGCGTAGATATTAGGAAGAACACCAGTGGCGAAGGCGACTTTCTGGACGAAAACTGACGCTGAGGCGCGAAAGCCAGGGGAGCGAACGGGATTAGATACCCCGGTAGTCCTGGCCGTAAACGATGGGTACTAGGTGTAGGAGGTATCGACCCCTTCTGTGCCGGAGTTAACGCAATAAGTACCCCGCCTGGGGAGTACGACCGCAAGGTTGAAACTCAAAGGAATTGACGGGGGCCCGCACAAGCGGTGGAGTATGTGGTTTAATTCGACGCAACGCGAAGAACCTTACCAGGTCTTGACATTGATGGACAGAACCAGAGATGGTTCCTCTTCTTCGGAAGCCAGAAAACAGGTGGTGCACGGTTGTCGTCAGCTCGTGTCGTGAGATGTTGGGTTAAGTCCCGCAACGAGCGCAACCCCTATCTTATGTTGCCAGCACGTAAAGGTGGGAACTCATGAGAGACTGCCGCAGACAATGCGGAGGAAGGCGGGGATGACGTCAAATCATCATGCCCCTTATGACCTGGGCTACACACGTACTACAATGGGAGTTAATAGACGGAAGCGAGATCGCGAGATGGAGCAAACCCGAGAAACACTCTCTCAGTTCGGATCGTAGGCTGCAACTCGCCTACGTGAAGTCGGAATCGCTAGTAATCGCAGGTCAGCATACTGCGGTGAATACGTTCCCGGGCCTTGTACACACCGCCCGTCACACCACGAAAGTCGGAAGTGCCCAAAGCCGGTGGGGTAACCTTCGGGAGCCAGCCGTCTAAGGTAAAGTCGATGATTGGGGTGAAGTCGTAACAAGGTAGCCGTATCGGAAGGTGCGGCTGGATCACCTCCTTTCTAGGGAGACATACACCGAGCCAAGAGCTTGGATGTCACTTAGGTCGACGCTTTGGCGAGTAAGTAGACGTAGCATAAGCGCTAGCTGTACTTACACACTTATCATTGTTTGGTTTTGAGAGATCTGTAAAGACTCTCAATCTACAGATATGGGCCTATAGCTCAGCTGGTTAGAGCGCACGCCTGATAAGCGTGAGGTCGGTGGTTCGAGTCCACCTAGGCCCACCAGTTGGCTCATATAACTTGAAATACACTTTTGTGTAGAGTACAGACATTAAGAGCTAAAATAATAGGAAAAGCTTATAAAAGATAACGGATTCTTCGGAATGGATTATCGAGACTTAAGTGAACCCATTACGGGGGCGTAGCTCAGTTGGGAGAGCACCTGCCTTGCAAGCAGGGGGTCAGGAGTTCGAATCTCCTCGTCTCCACCATTTAGTATTTGACAGCGAGTCTGTGATATACTAATTGTTTGTTCTTTGAAAACTGCATAGAAGAATTAATATATATTTGTAAGGTCATCTCTTAGAATTTCTAAGTAGGTTGACCCGAGCACATAGGAAATAATTCTCTGACTTAATGGTGACGTACATGAAAATGTACGGCTACAAAAAACGACAATGTATCTAATGCATGTCAATAAAATCTAAAAATAGATTTTCGTCAGAATTTGATGGATAACGAGGCGTGCCAGTGAGGGAATGTCGCCGCGTACTTATGTACGCAAGACAAACCGAACGCAGCACAACGAAGTTAGCCGCAAATTATGGCGTAAAATAAGTAAAGATTTTAAGGGCGTACGGTGGATGCCTTGGCGATATCAGCCGAAGAAGGACGCGGTAAGCTGCGATAAGCTACGGAGAGGTGCAAGCAACCTGTGACCCGTAGATTTCCGAATGGGGGAACCCGGCAGTGGTTATGCACTGTCACCCATACCTTTGAGTATGAGGAGGGCACCCGGGGAACTGAAACATCTAATTACCCGGAGGAACAGTAATCAAACGAGATTTTCTTAGTAGCGGCGAGCGAACGGGAAAGAGGCCAAACCGGAGCGGGCAACCGCACCGGGGTTGAGGACAGTCATCAAGTGTAAATGAGGTAGAAGAATCGAGCTGGAAAGCTCAGCCGCAGAAGGTGAAAGCCCTGTAATTGAAACCTTGCATACACGGGACTGTATCCAGAGTACCACGAGACACGTGAAACCTTGTGGGAAGCAGGGGGGACCACCCTCCAAGCCAAAATACTGATATCGACCGATAGCGCATAGTACCGTGAGGGAAAGGTGAAAAGAACCCCTGGCGGGGAGTGAAAGAGAACCTGAAACCGTATGTCTACAAACAGTCGAAGTCTGTATATATATCAGGACGACGGCGTGCCTATTGAAGAATGAACCGACGAGTTACTGTTGCTAGCGAGGTTAAGTGGAAAACATGGAGCCGCAGCGAAAGCGAGTCTGAACAGGGCGTTCAGTTAGTAATAGTAGACCCGAAACCGTAGTGATCTATCCATGGCCAGGTTGAAGCACAGGTAAAATTGTGTGGAGGACCGAACTCGTGAGCGTTGAAAAGCTTTGGGATGAGTTGTGGATAGGGGTGAAATGCCAATCGAACACGGAGATAGCTGGTTCTCCCCGAAATAGCTTTAGGGCTAGCCTCGAGGTAGAGAGTATAGGCGGTAGAGCACTGATCGGGCTAGGGGCCATACCGGTTACCGAACCTAGTCAAACTACGAATGGCTATACTTATACTCGGGAGTCAGACAGTGAATGATAAGGTCCATTGTCAAGAGGGAAACAGCCCAGAACACCGACTAAGGTCCCCAATGTTACACTAAGTGGCGAAGGATGTGGAATTTCCAAAACAACCAGGATGTTGGCTTAGAAGCAGCCACCATTTAAAGAGTGCGTAATAGCTCACTGGTCGAGAGACTCTGCGCCGAAAATGTCCGGGGCTAAAGTGTAAAACCGAAGTCGTGTCATATGCAGCAATGTATATGGGTAGGGGAGCGTTCTCATCGGGCTGAAGCAGTACCGTAAGGAGTTGTGGACTGATGAGAAGTGAGAATGTCGGTATGAGTAGCGAAAAGAATGGTGAGAATCCATTCCACCGAAAGCCTAAGGGTTCCTGAGCAACGATCGTCGTCTCAGGGTAAGTCGGGACCTAAGCCGAGGCGGAAAAGCGTAGGCGATGGACAACAGGTTGAAATTCCTGTACCGGTGTGAATCGTTTGAGCGATGGAGTGACACAGTAAGGTAGGTCAGCACGCGATTGGAAGAGCGTGTTTAAGCAGGTAGGTTGAGCTATAGGCAAATCCGTAGTTCTAAAAGCTGAGATGTGATGACGAGCGACTAGCAATAGTCGCGAAGTGATTGATCCTACACTGTCGAGAAAAGCTTCTAGGTAGAGACACATCGCCCGTACCAAAACCGACACAGGTAGGCGGGGAGAGAATCCTAAGGTGCGCGGGAAAACCCTCGTTAAGGAACTCGGCAAAATGCCTCCGTAACTTCGGGAAAAGGAGGACTCATGTAGTGTGAAGAGCAGAAGCGCTTGGAGCATGAATGAGTGGCACAAGAGAGGCGCAAGCGACTGTTTACCACAAACACAGGTGCCTGCTAAAGCGAAAGCTGATGTATAGGTGCTGACACCTGCCCGGTGCTGGAAGGTTAAGAGGAGGGGTTAGACTTCGGTCGAAGCTCTGAATTGAAGCCCCAGTAAACGGCGGCCGTAACTATAACGGTCCTAAGGTAGCGAAATTCCTTGTCGGGTAAGTTCCGACCCGCACGAAAGGTGTAACGACTTGCGCACTGTCTCAACGAGGGACCCGGTGAAATTGAAGTACCTGTGAAGATGCAGGTTACCCGCGACTGGACAGAAAGACCCCATGGAGCTTTACTGCAACCTAAGATTGAACTTAGTTAATGAATGTACAGGATAGGTGGGAGACGGAGAACCTAGGACGCCAGTTTTAGGGGAGTCGCTGTTGGGATACCACCCTTTCATTAATTGATTTCTAACGGGCCGAGTAACGACCGGCCGGACAGTCTTAGGCGGGCAGTTTGACTGGGGCGGTCGCCTCCAAAAGAGTAACGGAGGCGCCCAAAGGTTCCCTCAGAGCGGACGGAAATCGCTCGAAGAGTGTAAAGGCAGAAGGGAGCTTGACTGCGAGACGGACAGGTCGAGCAGGGACGAAAGTCGGGCTTAGTGATCCGGTGGTGCCGAGTGGAAGGGCCATCGCTCAACGGATAAAAGCTACCCTGGGGATAACAGGCTAATCTCTCCCAAGAGTCCATATCGACGGGGAGGTTTGGCACCTCGATGTCGGCTCATCACATCCTGGGGCTGAAGTAGGTCCCAAGGGTTCGGCTGTTCGCCGATTAAAGTGGTACGTGAGCTGGGTTCAGAACGTCGTGAGACAGTTCGGTCCCTATCCATCGCGGGCGTAAGAAACTTGAAGGGGGCTGCTCCTAGTACGAGAGGACCGGAGTGGACGAACCGCTGGTGTACCAATTATCCTGCCAAGGGTACAGTTGGGTAGCTACGTTCGGGACGGATAAACGCTGAAAGCATCTAAGCGTGAAACCAGCCTTGAGATGAGGTTTCTCATAGCGTAAGCTAGTAAGATCCCATGTAGACGACATGGTAGATAGGCCAGGTGTGGAAGAGCCGTGAGGTTTGGAGCTGACTGGTACTAATCGATCGAGGGCTTTACTTAAGCAACGTAAAACATTAAGCAGAATGTGCAATAAATATATATATACTTCTATGTGGTTTTCAGAGTACAAACTCTGACAGATTCAGTGGCGATGGCTATGAGGATCCACCTGTTCCCATCTCGAACACAGTAGTTAAGCTCATAAACGCCGAAAGTACTTGGCTGGAGACGGCCTGGGAGGATAGGAAGCTGCTGATTGAAGCAAAGGCACACCTGAGGGTGTGTCTTTTTTTTGTATAGCTTCCTATCCTCCCAGGGGACCTGGTAAGCAGGGCAGTAGAAGATGGAGGAGTGAAACGACGACAGATTCACTGCATCGCTTAGTTCGGAGCGTAAGATGGATATGTAGCGCAGCTACATAGGTCCTTCCACAGCGACGAACACCCCGTATCCTGGAGCAAAGAACCGTACATAAGAACTCGCTGATTAACGAAATAGAGGGTCAACCCTATAAAGGGTTGGCCCTCTATTTTTGTGCTCTAACGAGCACATTCTAATTCCTTCTAGAGCCGTTTTCAGCCAAGGTTGTAGAAGTATTGTCTATGTGTATTGATCAATAGAGACGGCGTGGGAAAAGTAGGGCAGTAGAAGATGGAGGAACAACGTGACGACAGATTCACTGCATCACTTTCTTCCGAACGTAAGATTTACCAAACTGCGAAGCAGAGAAGGGAAATCCACAGTGAGGAAGCAAGTAGGGCAAGCGAAAAGTAATTAGGATTAAACGACGTATGGGGCTCACACACCACCTTCTTCCGAACGTAAGATTTACCAAACTGCTAAGCGGTGAAGGGAAATCCACAGTGAGGAAGCAAGTAGGGAAAGTTAAAGGTAATAAGAATTAAGCGACGACAGATTCATTGCATCAACCGTTTTTATATTAATCTTATGAGGGATTTTCTTGATAATAGCCACTTATATGTGGTATTCTCATTATGTATGTAAGTCGATGGGAGTGATTATTTTATATGTATAAATATGGCAAGAGCTGCATTAAAAAGTTGTTATATTGTATTGCAATATGTATTGCAATTTTAGCGGTTTCTATTGGGGCTATGTGGGGACTGTCTTCAAATTATAAGTTATATGGTGTACCGGTACTTAATTATCATCAAATAAATGATGAGAAACACTCCGCGTTAACATTGCATGTGGATCAGTTTAAGGAGCAGATGGAATACCTCCATAATCATGGATATCATACGATAACATTGGATCAATTGTATGAGTATTTGCAAAATGGTACGGAGTTACCAGAGAAGCCAATCGTAATAACATTTGACGATGGTTATGTAGATAATTATGAACATGCATTGCCTATATTAAAAGCATATAATATGAAAGCTACTTTGTTCATGATTAGTGACGCAGCCAATACGCATGGTTTTGTAAATACAGCACAAATGCGTCAAATGGAGACGGCAGGATTTGATATTCAAGGGCATACAAATCATCATAAGATACTAACTCATATAGATCCTACAGAATTGCCTGATGCCATTCTCGGTGGTAAAACATCTATGGAAGGTATTTTAGGAGAACCTATCAATTATTTGGCGTATCCTGGTGGTTTTAATGATATGCTCGTTCAATATGTTACTAAACAGTCTGGGTATAAAATGGCTTTCACAGTTCAACCAGGAACAGTAAAGCCAGGGGAGAATTTATATGCTCTAAATCGACTAGCTGTATTCCAAGGAGATACACCGTATTTATCTTTCTGGTTGCGCCTACATTGTGCACCGCTTATTAAGTATACATGGGCATTGCGTGATACATTACGCGATAATGGATGGCCGATATTGGCATCTATTGTGCCTTTATTTTAGGAGGAACTATGTCTTACGAAGTTGTAGCAAGACCATTACGTGTTGCAGTATTAACTGTATCTGATACTCGTACATTAGAAACTGATAAAGGGGGCAACAAAGTTCAAGAATTTTTGGAAGCAGCAAATCATATTGTAGCAGATCGAAAAATTGTAATTGATGATTGTGAGGCTATAATAAATGCTATGACTCCATGGTGTAATGATGAGTCTATTGATGTCATTATATCTACTGGGGGAACTGGTATTGCTATGAGAGATGTTACCATCGAGGCGGTAAATAGCTTATATGAAAAGCATATTCCAGGTTTTGGTGAAATCTTTAGATATTTATCCTATACGGAGGATATTGGAACAAAAGCAATGGCATCTCGTGCAGAAGCTGGTGTTAAGAATAACACTTTGATGTTTTCTATTCCTGGCTCTGTTGGGGCCGTCACCTTAGCGATGAGCAAACTCATCATTCCTGAAATGGGCCATTTGGTGCGAGAAATTACAAAATAATATAAATGGAGACTGTTCTTTTGAGAGCAGTCTTTTTATATATGATGACAATCAATATTTGATGGATATAAAAGTAGGTAATTGATCCATAAAATATGAGCATGAGAAGTAAGTGAATTAATTTATTCTGTTTAAAACAATACCATTGCAGTATTGTTTTATTTCATTTATACTAGATTTAGTAATACGTTTGTCCGAGTGCTTGAGAAAGGAGACTTTATGAAGTTAAATCAGGCCACGGATTATGCATTTCGCATGGTCTTGCATATGGCGCTACTACCTTCGGGCTCGAAGATAACTGGTGCTGTATTGGCTGAGCAAGAGTTGATTCCAGAACGCTTTTTGCTCAAGATTATGCGTAGTCTCATTGCAGCAGGAATTATGAAATCTTTCCGAGGTGTAGATGGCGGGTTTGCCCTGAATCGAAGCCCTCAAGAGATTTCGTTGCTTGATGTAATTAGAGCAGTAGAAGGGGATGCGTATTTACAACGTTGTTTATATGATGTAGGTTCTTGCTCTAAGTCTTGTAAGGGGCATTGCGCTATAAATGAAGCAATGGGCGTGATTCAGCATCAATTGATTAATCAGTTGGAAGCGGTTAATTTTAAGACCCTTGCCCAAAGAGAACAGTTGATTGGTGCTGAGGCTTGAGCTTTTTTACAGTCGCAATGATGCAAGGTTTTTTGTAAAAGCTCGTCAAGTGATGTTAGTATTTTATTCTAAGGAGGAAAACACATGTTTGAAGCTGTAGATTTAGCCCGATTGCAATTCGCGCTAACATCTATCTATCACTGGTTATTTGTGCCGTTCACACTAGGTATGACAGTGACTGTTGCTGCTTTAGAGTGGACCTATGTGTCGACTGGTAAAGAAGTATACAAAAAAATGGCTAAGTTCTGGGGGAAATTGTTCCTAATTAACTTTGCCATGGGTGTGGTGACTGGTATTGTTCAGGAATTCCATTTCGGTATGAACTGGGCAGAATATTCTCGTTTTATGGGTGACATTTTTGGTGCCCCATTGGCCCTTGAAGCATTAATGGCATTTTTCTTGGAATCTACATTCATGGGCGTTTGGATTTTCGGTTGGGACCGCTTACATAAATGTGTTCACGCCCTTGTAGCTACATTTGTAGCGTTAGGTACTAACTTATCTGCGTTCTGGATTCTCGTAGCAAACTCCTTTATGCAACATCCTGTAGGCTTTGTATTACGCAATGGCCGTGCAGAGATGGAAAATTTCCTGACCATCGTTCAAAATGGCTATGTACCTGGACAATTTTTCCATATCGTATTGAATGGTTTATTAACAGCTGGTGTAATTATTATGGCAATCAGTGCATGGCACTTATTGCGTAATAATGCGACAGAGTTCTACCGCCGCTCCGCTAAATGGGGCATGGTTATCGCACTTGTATTTGGTACTTTAGGTGCATTAGCTGGTCATCATCAAGGTCAATACATCACAAAAGTACAACCTATGAAAATGGCTGCTATGGAAGCGTTGTGGGAAACACAAGATCCAGCGCCATTCTCTTTGGTAGCTAATATTGATACTAAAGCACAAAAGAATACAGGTGCTCTTGAAATTCCTGGTGGTTTATCCTTCTTGACTCAAAACTCCTTTACGTCTGGTAAGGTAGAAGGTATCAAAGACCTTCAAGCAAAAGCGGAGGCTCAATATGGCCCTGGCAACTATATTCCAGATGTTCCAGCAATCTTCTGGACATTCCGTGTCATGGTAGCATCCGGTTCTCTTATGTTACTTGTTGCCTTTGTAGGTCTTATCCTAAATGCAAAAGACAAGCTTGTTGAAAATCGTACATTCTTAAAAATTATGTTCTGGATGTTGCCATTGCCATTCATCGCTCACTCCACTGGTTGGTTTGTAGCGGAAGCAGGTCGTCAACCATGGCTTGTATATGGTTTGCAATTGACTGCAGATGGTGCGTCTAAATCCGTAACGGCTCCAGAAATTATGACTACAATCATCGGCTTTACACTTGTGTATATCGTGGCTGCTATCGCGGCTATCTACCTTGCTGTAGAACACATTAAAAAAGGTCCAGATGGAAATCCATCTCATGATGTAGTTGAAAAAGAGGAGGCAAGATTATGGAATTAATTTTTAATAACCTTGAAGTGGTATGGTTTATCTTAATTACTGTACTATTCGCTGGCTTCTTCTTATTAGAAGGTTTTGACTATGGTACTGGTATTTTGTTACCATTCATTGGTAAAACTGACGTTGAACGTCGACAAATGATCAATGCCTTAGGTCCTGTGTGGGATGGTAATGAAGTTTGGATGATTACTGCCGGAGGGGCATTATTCGCATCCTTCCCTCACGTGTATGCTACATTATTTAGTGGATTCTACTTGGCTCTATTCTTGATGCTTGCAGCTCTTATTATTCGTGGTGTATCCTTTGAATTCCGTTCTAAGAGCCCTAATTTGTTATGGCGTAAAACATTCGACTACTGCATCTTCTTTGGTTCCTTGATTCCTGCACTATTGTGGGGTGTTACAGTAGGTAATTTGATTCAAGGTACTCCAATTGATGCAAGTATGACATATGTTGGTACTTTTTCTGATTTATTAAGTCCATACACCATACTTTGTGGTATTGCGTTCATTTTGGTATTTACATACCATGGTGGTTTATTTACTTCTATTAAAACAGCTGGTGCTGTTTCTGAGCGCGCTCGTGCGGCATCCTTGGTAGTAGGTGTTCCTACAGCTATCGGTGCATTGGCATTGGTAGGTGCAACTTACGTGTATACAGATTTGTTTAATTCTGTATTAGCTATAGTTTGCTTTGCATTAGCTATCGTGTCCTTCCTCATTTCTTGGGGTGCAGCACGCACTCGAAATACAAAATGGGGTTTCTTATTCAGTTGTTTATCTGTTATTTCTGTAACAGCTGCATACTTTGCAGGTTTGTTCCCTCGCATCATGGTTTCTTCTTTGAATCCTGAGTGGAGCTTGACTATTACTAATGCAGCTAACTCTACTTATACGTTGACTTTGATGACTTGTGTAGCCTTCGTATTTGTGCCAATTATTTTGGTTTACCAATCTTGGGTATATTGGACATTCCGTCATCGTGTAACAGAAAAAGATTTACACTATTAATAGTATAGCTTTACAACTTATGTAAGTTGTAAAAATTAGGTCTTAATGTGAGGCGTGCCGTAGCGGCACGCCTCTTTTTTATGGTAAGATGAATATAATATTGATAAATTTAGATTCACTTGGACTCTTGTAGGCTTAGTAATAGGGATTTAAATTTGTTTGAGTTTATATATTTAAATAGATTTACCGTAGAGGATAGTATGATACAGCGTACCGCATTTAAAGCGCTGCTAGAACATAAAGGACAGCTTGTGCTACTCGGCTTCACCTGTTTAGTAGAAAGTCTGTCCATTGTTGGGCAAGCCTGGTTCTTTGGAACCTTAATAAATAATCTTATATTTTTGGAGCATACACTAGCTGATGAAACGAACACCATTATTTATTTGTTTATTGCTATTATTGTGAGATTGGTGGCTCATTATGTTCAAGAGGCGGTGGCAAATCATTTGGGAAGTACTGTAAAAGCATCCTTTAGAGAACGCTCTTTGGAGCATATGTTTAAGCTCGGTGTACAGCATAAGGAACGTCATGGCGATGTCATCCATATGCTTACCGATGGTTTAGAACAAGTAGATGCTTACATAGCACGTTACATTCCGCAGATTTTATATGCTATTATGATTCCTCTTATTATGGGGATTGCCATTGTAAATACATTACCAATAATTGGTATTATTTTGATTGTTACGGTGCCTTTAATTCCATTTTTTATGATCTTGATTGGGAAGCAAGCTGATCGATTAAATAAGGAACAATGGGAACGTATGAGCTTCCTATCGGGGCATTTTTTAGATGTACTACAAGGGATTACTACGCTAAAGCTCTTTGGCCGTGCAAAGGATCAAATCAAGGTTATTGGTCGATTATCTCAAGAGTTTAAAGATTCCACTTTACGCGTGTTGCGCGTAGCCTTTTTATCTGCATTAGTACTTGAATTAGTGAGTACAATTAGTACTGCTCTGATTGCGGTATATTTAGGTCTAACCTTATTAGATGGTGAAGTCACATTCTTTTCAGCCTTCTTTATTTTGTTGTTAGCGCCGGAGTTCTATACTCCATTTAGACAATTGGGGGCAGCTTTCCACACAGGGATGGCAGGGAAAACATCTATTCTGAAGTATGAAGAATTCATGCAGCGTCCACCTTATTTACCAGTAGGTGGTGAGTCTAAACTTGATAAGCCTATACAGGAAATTGCAATTAAAGATTTAACTTTCACCTATAAAAATAGTGAGAATGGGGTACACCACATTACGCTGCAGGCTGAACGTAATGCACCTATTATGCTCGTTGGTGAAAGCGGAGCTGGTAAATCTACTATGGCCCATATTGTTGGAGGGTTTTTACAGGCTCCGAAAGGAACAGTTACTATCGATGGCATTGATATATGTGATTTAGATATCAACTGGTGGCGTCAGCAAATTATCTATGTATCTCAACATCCACATATTATGAAAGGGTCCTTGCGAGAGGTCTTATCCTTTGGTATGGATGTAAGTGATGCAGAGATTCTTGATGCGTGCAAAGAAGTTCAGCTATTAGATGTTATTAATCGAGAACAAGATGGGCTTGATGCGGTTATTGGTGAAGGTGGGTTAGGTCTTAGTGGCGGCGAGCGGCAACGTATTGCTTTAGCTCGTGCATTCCTCCGGAAGGGTCAGGTATTGATTCTTGATGAAGTGACAGCACATCTAGATGTAAAAACAGAAGCCATTATAAGTACGGCTATTCAGCGTTTGATGGAAAATAAGATTGTCATCATTATTGGGCATCGATTACAAACTATGCATTGGGCATCTAAACTATATGTCTTGAAAAATGGATCAATTATTCAAGAAGGTTCTTATCATGACCTACTTCAAGAAGCGGGTTATTTTAAAGACCTTGTTACATCTGGCTTAGGGCAATTATCAGCAACTCTTGAAGAACCATTGTATATTGGAAAACAATTTGATTCAGAGAATACATTGGTCGTAGATAAACCTATCAATGGCACAGAGCATTTTGTTAAATCTGTTAAATATACTGAGACTTTTAAAGATAATGCAAAAGGTTCTAATATGAGCTTACAAGGTTGGAAGTTGTTGTTTTCTGTATTGAGTCCCGCTAAGTGGTCATTAGTATTGGCCTTGCTATTTACATTCTTAACAGTGTTTATGAATGTGGGGCTTTTGACAGTATCCTCTTGGCTATTGGCATCTGCCGCACTGCAACCAGGACTTACTTATTTAAGTCTTGCAATCGTAGGAGTTCGATTCTTCGGTGTTAGTCGTGCTGTATGTCGTTATTTTGAGCGCTATACATCTCATCGCATGGCATTCCAAGGACTCTATGGCTTGCGCTTGTGGTTTTATGCTCATTTGGAACCATTGGCACCTGCTATACTCAAACGGTTTGGGGCAGGTGATATGTTGGGACGCATCATGGGGGATATAGAGGTATTACAATTCTTCTACTTGCGCACTTTGATTCCACCCGTAGCAGCCGTTGCCTTGACTATATTGATTGCATATGGAGTTTCTACAATTGACAATAGTTTGATTATACCTATTCTTTTGTCGGCCTTCGTATTAGGTGTAATAGTACCTTTGGTTGTTTATTTGTATAATAAAGAATCTTTACGTAGGATTGGGCCTCAACAAGGCGATTATAAAGCGCTTTTAAGTGATACTATGGATAGTCTGGAAGATGTGATTAGTTATGGCAACGAAGACATGGTATATAAGCGTATTCAGCATATGATGCGCAATGTAGATGCTCAAAAAGGTACTATTGAGCGGGGCATGAATATGGGTAATACACTATTCATAGGCGGCGTTCAGTTAACTGTAGTTATTGTAGCTATTATGGCCTCTAATGCGTTAACAGGTGCTTGGGCTAGTGTTATGGTAGCGGTGGCTGCCATTGGTACACAGGCTTGGTTTGAAGCGTTACAACCTATGATTGCTGCTGTTCATCATGGTGCAGAAAGTAAAGTTGCCACAAGTCGTCTCATGGCTCTCAGTAATGAACCGATATCTATTGTAGAACCTATATCACCAAAATCATTTAACCCTAATGATGATATTATTTTTACAGATGTATCCTTTGGGTATGATGAATATCGCCATATTTATGAGAATCTCAGACTACATATTCAGCAAGGGAAATCCATTGCTATCGTTGGTGCTAGTGGGTCTGGCAAGACGACATTATTTAATATGCTTGAGAGGTTATATGATTATGGTGGATCCATTCGTATAGGCTCGGTGGAGTTGAAAGATATTTCAATTGATACTTGGCGTAATGCATTGGGGACTATAACTCAAGATACGTATATTTTTAATGCTTCCTTTAAGGATAATATACGCCTTGCAAGACCTGAAGCTTCTATGGCGGATTTAGATCAAGCCATTAACCGTGCATCATTGCGATCGGTAGTTGAAAAATTACCAGAAGGTATGAATACGATTGTAGGGAGTGGAGGGCAAGGTTTGAGTGGTGGTGAACGTCAAAGAGTTGCATTAGCTAGATTGTTCTTGCGCAATCCTAAAATCGTTTTATTAGATGAACCTTTAGAGGGCTTAGATCAAGTAACGAGAAAAGCTTTACATCGTGATTTGATGCATTATGTAGAGGGTAGGACATGTCTATATATTACACATCAATTGGAAGGTTTAGAACAAATGGACCGAATCTTGTTTATGGATAAAGGTCAAATTGTTGAAGATGGTACGTATGAAGAATTGATAGCTCTTCGAGGTCATTTCTATGAATATTGTTATTTATCTATGGCAAGTATTCAATAAAACTAAATATCATTTAAAGTATCTATTATTAATGCTTAATTATAGATTTGGACAATGTTTAATATTACGTTGCAATTTAAGATCTATTATGAATATTAAATTATAATAAGAGCAATATTAAACTACATTAATGAAGCCCCTTTTGCTATGCAAAAAGGGGCTTTAATTATATTTATATTTAATAGTATATGTAGTATACTTTTATCGATAAATCATGCAATATATGGTATAATTTTTGTATTAAGAGCTATTATTTCACCCTTGGAGGGGTTATGACTAAAATCTTCACCAAATTACGAGCTTTGGTGGATGAAGCATTATCTGATCGAGATGCGGTGGTGGATAAGGCGCCCGTATTAGAAAAAGCACCTTTAGAACAAGATTTGTTTGACCACCGTTTGCTATATATAGAAGAGGATATGGTTAATCGCATGTTGCGTGCCGCTCTTCGTAATCATTGGTTCTTTTATGCTGTAACATTTGAATTTGAACCAAACAATCAAATATTCCTATCCATTATTACAAAATGGGGGAATGTGATTAATGTGGAATTCACCTTAGAGGATTTATGGTTCGATGATTATTCATCATCCTTTGCCATTCGTTTAGATACAAATAATATAGATACAGGTGGGTTTATTTTGAACTCTATTTTACACTTGTTGGGAAACTGGTGTCTAAGTCTCTTCGGTATTTTCTTTAACCCTATTGCATTAGGTGAAAAAGGATCTACTGTACGCTTTGAGAAGAAAGGTATCATTCAATTTGACTTATTACCTAATACACAAGTGAAGAAATTCATACCCATGCCTGAGCGCCATATTGGTAGTAATGGACCTGTTCTCTTGGGTAACCCGCGGACCAGTCAATCTGTGTTACAGTTGGATTACTATGCATTCCATGATCCTGTAGATACTTTTACAGTACCTGATGTGCCAACTCGCACTAGCTGGCTTCGTTCTATCGATATTGCAGCAGTTCTTTTATTGCCAATAGGTGTATGGATTACATTTATTATCTTGCATCACTATTTACCAACAGAAACATTGGAATTTTCATTCTCTACATACTTTTTAATTTCCTTAGGGATTTTTATCATTTCCTTCTTAGTTATGAATATTCCTCGGTATTTGTACATGTATTTTGATTCTCGCAAACAGTGGCAAAGTGCATTTGTACATAACAATATTAAAATTCAAATGCGTAAACTACACCGACGCATCTTCATGCAACAAGCTACATTGACAGCTGATTGTGATGAGTATACTGCTAATGAAAGCCAAGAGCGAATTAAACACCTTTTGTTGCAAATTCGAGATAAACGATTCCTTGCAAATCGACTTAAAATTGCAGATGATGATAGAGCGCGTAAACAAAAGGTTAAGTTTATTATTGCATATATAGGTTGTACTTTGATTGAGTTGATGTTGTTAATGAACTAATGTTGTAAAAACAGAAGACATAATAAAAACGTATCTCTTTGATATGTACTCTCTTTACTGGTTGTCCAGTAAAGAAGGTATATATTACTTATAGAGATACGTTTTTTATTGTAGGGTGTTAATTTTTAATTATCGCTTTTTGCGTCGCTTACGAACTGTTTTTCGACCTTCTTGTTTTTTGTTAGATATAGGAGTCTGTATTGGTTCATAAACTGTCCGATTTACAGTCATAAATGGAGGGTTACCATATTGATTAGGCTCAGGTTGTCCTGGCAATACCCAGAATAGGAAGCCGATGAGCCATATAAAAAGCTCTAGCATGTAATTGAATGGAGATACGGCAGAGTAGGTATTGATGAAAATCATGATTACCGACCAGAGGATTCCTGCCCATGCATTGAAGCCGATGTCGTGAATACGACGGCCAAATAAGACACAAGATAAAGGAAAGAGGGTTGCCAATAAGAGCCAAATAATGACCCTAGTCAACCAATATGCTGGTAGTGATACAACAAAATCTAAGAATATGTTATCGATGTAGTGGACAATATGAAATAAAATCATTAAAGCGATGAAGCATATGATAAATTGTAGTCGATTTAACCGTCCCGTTAAGTTAAAAATCGATAAACCCATGCGACGTCCTTGGAATGCAATGAGCAAACCGATGGTACATATGAGCAGTGTTCGTAATACAACATAAAGTAAATCCATAAGTTCCCCTTTATTTATAGCTTATAGTTGAGTTAATTCTGGCAAAACTAACTCAAATGCGACTCCATGTTTTAGTGATTGTACTGTATCTAATGTTGCTTGAATCGCTTTGGTAGTAAAATTCATTGCCAGTTCTGCCGCATCATAAGGAGAATATCCCCTCATTACCGCACCAGATAATACAGCAGTAAAAATATCTCCTGTCCCTGTAGCTTTTACAGGAACCAGAGGTATAGAGTATGTTTTTAAAAAGTCTGTAGGTCCATCATAGACCGCAATAACAGCATGTGTTTTCGATGGGACGCTGGTCATGATAACCATTTCAGGGCCCATGTGATGTAATTGCTTACATCGCTCACGTAATTCATCTTCGCTAATAGGATTTGTTGAGAATGGAATATCTAATAAGAAGCATGCCTCAGTAAAGTTTGGCTTTACGATGTGGGCCTTAGATACAAGTTGGCGCATAGCTACAACCATATCAGGAGTATAAATGGAATAGAGGCGACCATCATCGGCCATTGCGGGATCGACGATAACCATCTGACCATTAGAGGCAAATCGATTGATTGCTTCTTCAACGAGGTGAATTTGTTCTGGTGAGGCCAAGAATCCACTTACGATAGCGTGAAAGTCAATTTCGTTTTTATCCCAGCAATCCATGAAATCTCTCATATGAGCAGATAAATCGACAAATTCATAGTGAGGATACTCTAAGTGATTGCTTAGTACCGCTGTCGCCAAAGGAACCGCCTGACAGCGCATGGCACTGATGATAGGAATCATAACGGTAAGGGCACAGCGTCCAATAGAGCTCATGTCTTGAATTGTTAAAACTCTAGGTACTGCTATCATAGACACCTCCAAATAATCATATATTTTATTGTACGTTATGTAAGCCTTTCTGTAAATGTAATGATGTTAATCATGAAATTAGCTTCATAATGTAGTATAATAAAACGAATAGACTTTTTATGGAGGAAAGTGACAATGACGAGGTATGTATTTCGACGCCTAGGTGGCGCAATCATAATCTTATGGGTCATCATTACCGTAACATTTGCATTAATGCATGCGATACCGGGAGGGCCTTTTACAACAGAAAAAAAATTACCGCCTCAAGTGAAAGCAAGTATAGAGGCGAAATATCATCTTGATGACCCCGTGTGGAAGCAATATGGAGATTATTTAGGTGGCGTTATTACAGGTGACTTGGGCCCATCATTTAAATATGAAGGCCGTAGTGTAAACGATATAATTGGTGATGCATTCCCAATTTCCGCACAGCTTGGCTTATTATCCTTAATGGTAGCTATAGTTGGTGGTATTACAGCTGGTGCGATTAGTGCCATGAGACCTAATAGTATTGTAGATTATGCGGTAACTGTATTATCTACAATAGGGATTTCGGTACCAACATTTATTATCGGTGCTGTTCTTGTGTACATAGTAGGCTTTGAATTGGGATGGTTCCCGGTAGCCTTATGGCGTGGCCCATCTTACATGGTGTTGCCTGTGTTGACATTAGCAGCGCAACCGATGGCATTTATTGCTCGCTTAACGCGCAGTGGTTTACTTGACGTGTATCAACAAGAATACATTCGTACAGCTCGCGCAAAAGGTCTAGGTTCTTGGACCATTTTGACACGTCATGCCCTTGGCAATGCAATTTTGCCAGTTATTACGTACTTAGGTCCATTGGCAGCTAGTTTGTTAACAGGCAGCTTTATCGTAGAAACAATTTTTGCGATTCCTGGTCTAGGTCAGTATTTTGTAACATCTATTTATAACCGAGACTATACGGTTATTCTTGGTATTACGATTTTCTATAGTGCGCTTGTAGTATTTCTTAATATTTTGGTGGACATGATTTATCCATTAATCGATCCACGAGTTACAACGGAGGAGGGGACAGATGAATAAGGAAGACTTTTTACCTATTGAACGAGCCCCTCAAGAAGAGATTACTAGCTTTATAAAACGTCCTAGTAAATGGGAACGATTTAAGGTAAATCGTTTAGCTGTAGTTGGTGCAACCATCATTATTGTGATGATGGTGCTTGCTATTCTAGGTCCACTTATTTCACCTTATACCTATGCGGACCAATCCTTAATTGATGCGAACCAAAGTCCAAGCTTTAGCCATTGGTTTGGTACGGATACATTGGGCCGTGATATCTATACACGTGTTATGTACGGCGCTCGTATTTCCTTAACCATTGGTTTTGTAGCAGCTTTTATTAATCTTGTGATTGGCGTTGCCTATGGCGGCATTGCGGGTTATATAGGTGGCAAGGTAGACCGTATCATGATGGGGATTGTAGATGTTTTGTACGGTATTCCACTTTTACTATACGTAATCTTATTGATGGTTGTACTTGGACCTGGGCTAACCTCTATTTTTGTAGCGTTGGGTATTGCGTATTGGCTTAATATGGCCCGTATCGTACGCAGCCAAATTTTGAAAGTTAAGAACGAAGAATACATCATCGCAGCAGAAGCCATGGGTATTCCTAAGCATCGCATTTTATTGCGCCATATTTTGCCAAACTGTGTAGGGCCTATCATTATTACTTTAACATTGGCCATTCCTGAGGCAATTTTTACAGAAGCATTCCTTAGTTTTATCGGCTTAGGTGTAAATGCACCTATGGCGAGCTGGGGTGTACTGGCTTCTGAAGGTATTAGTAGCATGCGCTCTTATCCATTCCAATTGATTTTCCCCGCTGTTGCTATTAGTATTACTATGCTTGGTTTCGCATTTTTTGGCGACGGTTTACGTAATGTATTAGACCCTAAGGAAGGAGATAGATAATGAATAACGCTATTGTTGATGTACGTAATGTATCTATTACCATCAATACCTTCCAAGGTCCGTTGCGAGTTATTCGCAATCAAGATATTTCTTTATACCCTGGCGAGATTTTAGGTATAGTCGGGGAATCTGGATGTGGTAAATCCGTTTTAGTTAACTCATTAATGGGCTTATTACCATATGGTAAAACTAAAATTAAAGCGGATACATTCATGATTGATGGTCATGATTGTTTAGGATTTACAGAAGATGATTGGAATGAACTTCGTGGCACGACGGTTGCCATGGTGTTCCAAGATCCTATGACCTCTTTGAATCCTATCATGACGATTGGGGAGCAAATGTATGAGGTTATCCATCGTACTAATGCGTATGGTGAAGATTACGATGAAAGGGCCATTGCTATCGATTTGTTGAAGAAAATGGGGTTATCCACTCCGGAACGACGATTATCTCAATATCCTCATGAATTGAGCGGTGGTATGCGTCAACGCGTATGTATTGCCATGGCAGTGGCTGGTCGTCCTAAAATTTTAATTTGTGATGAGCCTACAACAGCTCTTGATATTACTACTGAGGCGCAAATTTTGCGCCTTATGCAAACCTTAGCCGTAGAGGCTGGCATAGGGATTATCTTTATCTCTCACAATCTACGTGTTATTGCTCAAATTTGTGATCGCGTTATGGTTATGTACGCAGGTAAATGTGTTGAGTCTGCTACAGTAGATGGTATCTTTAGCGAGCCTCGTCATCCATATACTTTGGGGCTGTTACTTGCATTGCCTCAAGGTAAATGGCACGGTGAATTGAAGGCCGTTGAAGGTCAACCTCCTGATCTATTTGATTTACCTCGTGGATGTGCATTTAATCCTCGTTGTAAATGGGCTATGCGAATCTGCGGTAGTCGGGTTCCGATGGTTACAAATGTTGGTGAAAGTCACCAGTTTACATGTTGGTTAGCTAAGTTGGAGGGACTTTAATGAGTTACGTATGGGAGACTGACAATCTCGTTAAAGAGTTCACCCTGTCAGGTGGCTTATTTAAGCCAAAACAAACGGTACACGCCGTACAAGGCGTGAGTCTATATCAATCACCAGGGGAAACCCTAGGTATCGTAGGTGAATCTGGATGTGGTAAATCTACCTTTGGTTATACTTTGATGGGTTTATATCAAGCTACATCTGGTTCTATTTATATGAATGGTCGACATATCAACCCTTATGTGGATAGAGAGTCTGTTCACCCGGTGATGCAAATGGTATTTCAAAATCCTTATGCATCCCTTAATCCGCGGCTTACGGTTAATGCAATTTTAGAGGAGCCTTTAGAACTGGATCCAAAGTATACACCCCGAGATCGCGTGATTCGTGTAAAAGAGGTGCTTGACCAAGTTGGCTTAAATATGTCATTTGGTGAGCGTTATGCTCATGAACTATCTGGTGGGCAACGTCAACGTATCGGCATTGCACGGGCTCTTATTATGGAGCCTCAATGTATCATTTGTGATGAGCCGATTTCTGCGTTAGATGTATCTATCCAAGTGCAAATTATGACATTACTAGAACGGTTACAAGAACAACATGGTATTTCGTACCTCTTTATTTCTCATGATTTAAATATGGTGCGCTACATTAGTCATCGCATGGTTGTTATGTATTTAGGTGCCGTCATGGAAGAAGGTCCTGCATTGGACTTATATGAATTCCCTCAGCATCCGTATACCCGTGCATTGACGGCCTTAAATGGTCCAGTTATGCCACATGCACCAATTGGGGCACCGCTTAAAGGGGATCCACCAAATCCATTAGACCCACCAAAAGGGTGTCTGTTTAGTGGTCGATGTCCAGAAGCGGAAGGTCGTTGTTTTACAGAACGTCCGCCACTTCGAGATTGGGCAGATCGCCGCATCGCATGCTGGCACATATAATGGGAGAATAGTATGGAAAAACTAATTGTTGGCAAGTCCTTGGAACATCAACTAGATACAGTCATTAAAGAATTGGCACCAGCAGGGAATATTTCTTATGCGGTGCTACAATTCGATGATGAAGAGGAACCAACACTCATCGCAGCTAGAGGTGAAAATACTGTACATTCTAGTGCGAGTTTAATTAAGGTACTTATCATGGAATATGTCTTTCATTTAGCTCGTACTGAGCAATTGGACATTAATGATACAGTTTCTTTATCTAGAACTCCACGCGTTGAAGGTGGCGGCGCACTACAAGAGTTAGTTGGTAAACATAGTTTTACATATCTTGAGTTATGCCGTCTCATGATGGTTCTTAGTGATAATATTGCAACAAATCTACTCATCACAGTGCTCGGCATGGAAAATATCAATGCTCGTGCAGAAAAGCTTGGTGTGGATGAGATGGAGCTTAATCGCATGATGATGGACTTTAACGCCCTAGCTGAAGGTCGTGATAATCACATTACAGCTATGTCGTTAGCTCGTTTGTATAAACACATTTTTGAATGTCGTGATAGAGATGCTTATGGCAGAGAAATGTGGAATATCTTAGGTCGCCAACAATTCCGTGATATCTTACCATTTTACTGGGGAGAAGGCATACGCTTTCACCATAAAACAGGATCCCTTGATCGTGTAGAACATGATGGGGGTGTAATAGAAACATTTAGGGGTTATTTTTGTTTTATCCTTTTAATGAGCGATATCGATAATGACCGAGGTAAAGAGTTAGGCGCTCAAGTTGGGCGCATCATGAAAGAATTTGTAGAGGAAGCATTGCCATGATGGATAAACGAAACTTGTTAAAACTCATTGTCCTCGCTCTAGGGGTGAGCGTACTCTTATTCGTATTTGGGTACCCTCGTGGTGTTCAACCAATCGATGAACACACAATCCGCTATGTTATTGAGCAGGAACCATCCACATTGGATCCCGCAAAGTCTACTACCTCTCCGGAGGCTACGGTTCAACTTCAATTATTCGATGGTCTAGTTCGTTTGAATGATGAAAGTGAACCTGAAGCAGCACTTGCTAAAAATTGGGACATCTCCGATGATGGTCGTGAGTATACCTTCCATTTACGACCTAATTTAAAATGGTCCAATGGAGAGCCTTTGACGGCTTATGACTTTGAATACGCTTGGAAGCGCGTATTAGACCCTGAAGTCCATGCGGATAATGCATATATGTTATATGTATTGGAAAATGGTGAAGCTTTTAATACGGGGAAAGCTGCAGCTGAAGATGTTGGGGTTAAAGCTATTGATGAGGATACATTGGTAGTTACCTTAGAAAATCCAACGGCTTATTTCTTGAAATTATTAGCGTCTCATAGCTATTATCCAGTGAGTAAAAAAACAGTAGAAGCTCACGAAAACTGGGCGGCTAATGCGGAAACAATAGTATCTAATGGTCCATATCGTTTACTTTCTTGGAAGCATAATGGGGAAATGGATTTCATTAAGAATCCAAACTATTGGGATGCAGAATCTGTGAAGACAGAGAAAATGAATTGGCCTATTAGTGAGTCTCAAAGTACACGCCTTACCTTAGTTGAAGGTGGCGAAGCTGATATGACGGTTGAGCCTCCTGTAGCGGATCAAAAACGTCTAGAAGAAGCCGGCCTATTACATATTGGACCTATGCTTGGTAACTATTATTACGTATTCAATGTTAAAGCAGAACCTTTCACAGATCCAGATGTGCGTAAAGCCTTTTCTATGGTTATCAACCGTGCTAATATTGTTAATAATATTGTTAGAGGCGGTAAAGAACCAGCTTATGCATTCGTACCATATGGTATGCTTGAAAGTAATGGTCGTGAAGACTTCCGTGAAGCTGGTAGCTATCTCGTATACGAAGATGTAGAGCAAGCCAAGGAAATCCTGAAAAAGGCTGGCTATGGTAAGAATCGTCCATTGCCGCAAATTACGATTTTGTATAATACAAGTGAATTACATAAAGCTATTGCAGAAGCGATTCAAGATGCATGGATAAATGCATTTGGCGCAGATGTACGCTTACAAAATCAAGAGACAAAGGTATTCTTGGCAGACCGTGAAGCTGGCAAGTACCAAGTAGCTCGCGCTTCTTGGGTTGCCGATTATAGCGATCCACAAAACTTTTTAGAGGTATTCTCTGCTGAAGATAACGATGGTCAGTATCATAGTGATGAGTATAATGAGTTGATTGCACGTATTCGTACAACTCCAAATGGGGCGGCTCGTGATGCGTTGATGCATGAAGCAGAAAAGATGATTTTTGATGAATCTCTTGTTATGCCGTTGTACTTTACAACACAACCATATGTGACAAACGGAACAATTCAAAATTATTTCTGGACCACATTGGGACTTGTTGACTTTAAAAAAGCATACAAATAAGATACACTTAAGACGTACACCTTGTGTACGTCTTTTGTTGTATGGGAATATTAATATATTAGTCTTTTGTTGCATGGGATTATTAATATATTATAAGTTAACAGGTATTTTCTGAGGATATATGGACTGGATTGAACCAAAACGTTTGGCACCGGGGATGACCATAGGTATTATGGCACCTGCTAGTGCTAGCGATGAAGATTTACATAGAATAGAAGAAATTTGTAAGACTAAAGGCTATAAGGTGCTTGTAGGTGAAAGTGCAAGGAGAAAGGGGCTATATGGAGGCACGCCTGAGGAGCAAGCCGTAGAATTTCAGTACATGATGACTGCGGCTCCTTGTGATACGGTTCTTGCTTTGCGCGGTGGTTATGGCACGATGCGCTATTTAGACTTATTAGATTATAAAGCGATTCGTAAGTATCGGAAGGCTTTTGTTGGATATAGTGATTGTACAGCACTTCATATGGCTATTAATCGATACAGCCGCCTCATTACGTATCATGGACCTATGGGGGTAGATTTTAAATTAGACCGTAAGTCAGATATTGATACGCTATTTAATGCTTTAGAAGGCAAATTAAAAGTTATAGAACCCTTGCCAGAGCCTCCCCGAGGTGCGATTGGCACAGAACTTGGTGAGGGTATTTTACGAGGTGGTAATATGACGATGTTATCCATGTTATCGGGAACGCCTTATTTTTTAGAGAATGAATCATGGGAAGATACCTTACTATTTATTGAAGATGTCGGGGAGGCTCCTTATAAGCTGGATCGCATGTTACAACAATTTCGACTCAGCGGTTTGTTGAGCCGTATTAAAGGCTTAGTCATTGGTACCTTTACAGATTGTGAAGGAGATGAAGATGAGCGTGATTACGATTTAGGTTATGAAGCATTGCGCTATATGGAGGAAAATAGAAATCCAAAATTACCAGATCCTTTTGTATGCTATGTGCCAACGGGACATGGGGCGCCACATCAAACATTACCGCTAGGAGCGACGATTAGCTTTAGATATATTTCTAATACCATCATCGTTCATCCTTATACGAAATAGTTAAGAGCTTTTGGATGAACGATTTTACTTAATAGACAAATAGATATTAGATAAAAATAGTAGTTACCGTGATATTAGGTAATAAAATAATAGGTAATAAGATAATAGGTAATAAGATATTAGATAATAACAAGGGGAGTTATGACACTACAAGAACGAGAGGCTCGCGCCTGTGCCATCATAGATAGTATGGCATGGGAATTGCGTGCAGTTTCCATATATTTACACGATAATCCTGAATTGGGCTTGAATGAGCATAAAGCAGTAAAGGTAATTCACCAATTCTTAGAAACACATAATTTTATATCTCATGTAAGTCTAACTAATCGGCCAGAGTTACAAACAGCGTTACGGGGCGACTATAACGGTACTGCACGGCATAAAATAGCCTTCTTAGGTGAATATGATGCGTTACCGGAACTAGGCCACGGCTGTGGTCATAACCTTATTGCTATGATGAGCTTAGGTGCTGCTGTTGCTTTTAGTCAAAGTGCACCACAGGATTGGGGTACAACATTCTTTGGGTGCCCTGCAGAGGAAACTATTGGTGGTAAGGTATATATGGCAGAAGCCGGTCTTTTTAAAGGCTATGAGGCAGCACTTATCATTCATCCAGGTGGAGAAAATGAGGTAGGAGGTACATCCTTGGCGACACATCCTCTAGAGGTTACGTTCCATGGACGTTCTTGTCATATTGCATCTTTAACAGACTCAGGAATCAATGCCTTAGATTGTGCGGTAGACTTATATCAAAGGGTAAAAGATTTAAAAAAGACCTTTCCTAAAGGTGCTATTGTAGGTGCCATCTTTACAGAGGCAGGTACGGCACCAAATGTGGTTACACCAAAGGCTACGATTCGTATGACTGTTCGTGGTAGTACAGTGGATGATTTAGAAGGTATTATTTTGCCGGCTATTAAAGAGGCAGCCCAAGAAATCGGTTCATCCTATGGAGCTCAAGTTGAGATGCATCACTATGAGCCACTCTTTAAGGATATGCGTCAAGATAAACAGTTATTAAATCTCTTTAAAGATGTGATGACTGAATTTGGTGAAAGCCCACGAATATTGCCTGATGATGAGGCGGATGGTAGCACTGATGTAGGTAATGTGTCTTACGAAGTACCAACAGCACAGCCTACCTTGCAGATTGGATTAGGTTTAGAAGTGCATACGCCAGAATTTACTTGTGCTGCTGGATCTGACTATGGGTTAGACCAAGCGATTAAGGGTGCTAAGATTATGGCTGTTGTAGCCTTGCGTTATGCGATGTGTAAGTAAGTTCAATTTTTGACATATAGAGGTCAAAAAGGTACAATAGATATAATATTTAAGTAAGTATGAAATAAGCCGTCTTCAACAAGACGGCTTTTATTCCGGTGGAGATAGATATGAGTGTTTTAACCGTTTCAAATGTAACTCATGGTTTTGGAGCACGACAAATTTTAGATGATGCATCATTCCGTTTGCTAAAAGGTGAACATGTAGGCCTCATTGGTGCAAATGGTGAAGGTAAGTCTACGTTTCTTAATATCATTACAGGTAAATTGCCACCTGATGAGGGGAAAATTGAATGGTCCAATCAGGTAACTGTTGGGTATTTGGATCAACATGCTGTTCTTGAAAAAGGTATGACCATCCGTGATGTATTACAACGTGCTTTTGATGATTTGTTCGTCATGGAGCAAAACATTAACGATGCGTATAATCGTATGGGTGATGTATCCGAAGATGAAATGAATAAGCTACTTGAACAGGTAGGGGAATGGCAAGAAATTCTTGAGCAACGTGGGTTCTATGAAATTGATGCGGTTATTGAGCGTACCGCTGCCGGATTGGGACTTATGGATATCGGCTTAGATAGAGATGTAACAGAGCTCAGCGGTGGTCAACGTACCAAGGTTTTGCTCACAAAACTATTACTAGAGAAACCGACTATTTTGCTCTTAGACGAACCGACAAACTATCTTGATGTGGAGCATATTCAGTGGTTGCAAAACTATTTGCAAAATTATGAAAATGCCTTTATCTTGATTTCTCATGATATGGAGTTTTTAAACTCCGTAGTCAATGTTATTTACCATATCGAACAAGCGGTGCTTACGCGTTATACTGGTGATTATCATCAGTTCCAAGCTGCTTACGAGGTGAAAAAAGCGCAAGCAGCTAAGGCGTATGAACGTCAACAGCAAGAGATTGAGCGTATGGAAGACTTTATTCAGCGCAATAAAGCGCGCGTTGCAACACGTGGTATGGCAAATTCTCGAGCAAAGCGCTTAGAAAAGATGGAAATTCTAGAAAAGCCAAAAGAGTATATCAAGCCCACTTTTGGCTTTAAAGAAGGCCGTACACCAAGTCGCTTTATCGTAGAGGCTTTCGGACTGCAATTAGGTTATGATGAACCATTAACAAGACCAGTAGACTTTCAAATTGAAAGAAACAAAAAAATTGCTATTCGCGGTGTCAATGGTTTAGGTAAAACAACGTTGTTGAAGACTATTTTAGGTCTATTAAAGCCTGTTAGTGGTGAGTTGGTAAAAGGTGAATTCTTACAAGTTGGCTATTTTGCCCAAGAGGATACGCCATCCAATTCCGAAACAGCGTTAGATTATATTTGGAATGAATATCCGGCGATGACAAATGCAGAGGTGCGTGCAGCATTAGCTCGTTGTGGCCTTACAAATGAACATATTACGTCTCAAATGCGCGTACTTTCAGGTGGTGAGAATGCGAAGGTTCGCCTATGTAAGCTCATGCAGAATAAGTACAATGTGTTGGTCCTAGACGAACCGACTAACCATTTAGACATATATGCAAAAGAAGAACTGAGCCGTGCATTACGTGATTTTAAAGGTACAATTATATTGGTAAGTCACGAGCCTGAATTCTATCAAGATTGGGTTACGGATATTTGGAATATTGAAGATTGGACGACAAAGATTGTTTAGGAGGACCGATGAATCAACGTGCAAATGACGGGATAAAGCAATTCTTAGAGGCTTTATCTGTTGATACAGAGGCACCAGAGTTAGAAAAGACACCAAGTCGTGTAACAGAATTATATAGTGAGTTATTTAGTGGCGTAGGAGTCGAAACAAAATCGGTATGGGGTGAAACGTTTAGCACTGATTACAAGGGACTTATAGCCGTTACAGGTATTCCCTTTTATTCTATGTGTGAGCACCACTTATTGCCATTCTTTGGGACTGTAGACATTGTGTATCAACCCAAGGATGGATGTGTGGCAGGGCTCAGTAAGTTTCAAGATGTTGTTAATATACTCAGTCGCAGACCGCAATTACAAGAGCGGTTAGCATCTGAATTAGCAGATGCGATAATGAATGATTTATCTGCTCATGGTGTTTTTGTTCGTATTACATCGACTCAATTATGTATGCTTATTAAAGGAACTATGCAGCAAGATTCAAAGGTAATTACATTAGAAAGCCGAGGCGTATTAGCTGAAACAGGTACAGTAAGGGATGAAGCGTTGGCAATGTTAGGCGGAGGACAGGTAAATGTTTAAACGTAGAAATTATACATGGAATGATGGCAAAAACTTATCTTTGTGTGATCGTACCCTTATCATGGGTATACTGAATGGTACACCTGACTCCTTCTCTGATGGGGGGCAATTTAATACACCAGAAACAGCTACTGCTCATGTGAAACAAATGATTGAAGATGGTGCAGATATTATCGATTTAGGCGTTGAGTCTACACGACCAGGTTCTACACCTTTGACTACGGACGAAGAAATAGAACGTCTTTCTTTATTGATAGAACCTGTGTTAAAGGCCTCTACCGTTCCTGTATCTATCGATACATATCATGCAAAAACCGCAGAATATGCTTTCTCAAAAGGGGCACATATTCTAAATGATGTATGGGGCTTACATTATGACCCTGACATGGCCGCGGTGGTGGCTAAATATAAGGTACCTGTTATCATCATGCATAATAGTAATGATACAAACTATGGTGATATCATTGAAGATATGAAAGCTTTCTTCTTCTGCGCTATTGATAAAGCGTTGAAAGAGGGTGTAACGCCACAACAAATCTGGCTTGACCCAGGTATTGGCTTTGGTAAAACTGAAGAACAAAATATTGAAGTTATGCAACGCTTGGGTGAGTTAACTGCTTATGAATACCCTGTTTTGCTTGCTCCAAGCCGCAAGCGTTTCATCGGATCTATGTTAGGCGGATTGCCTCCAGAAGATCGCGATGAAGGTACGGTAGCTGCTTGTATTACAGGCGTATTCCAAGGCGTCGATATGGTGCGAGTTCACAATGTGAAAATGCACAAACGCGCCTTAGCTGTAGCAGACGGCTTGTTACGAGGTGAATAATGGATAGAATCGTTTTAAAAAATATGGCATTCTACGGATATCACGGAAATTTGGCATCTGAGCAAGAACAAGGACAACGATTTTTTGTAGATGTAGAAATAATAACTGATCTTACAAAGGCTGGTCAAAGTGATCAATTAGAGGATTCCATCAATTATGTAGAGGTATATGAAACTGTAGAATCAATTATGACTGGTGAAAAGCATAATCTGTTAGAACGATTAGGGGCGCTTATTGCCGATTCCTTGTACCAATATTATCAAGGCATCGTAGGTCTATCTGTAACGGTGCGTAAACCATCTGTACCGATTTCAGGTATTTTAGATTATGTTGAGGTTATCACCACAAGAGGACAAATTTGATGTATACCTATTACATCGGTGTAGGCTCGAATATGGGGGATAAGAGAGGCTACATCAGTTCTGCTTTTCAATCCTTACTACATCATGAGGCAATTTCCAGGCTAGTCACTTCTCCTCTGATTGAAACTGAGCCGTGGGGATATACGGAACAAGACACCTTTGTCAATGGCGTATGGTCTTGTGAAAGCACTCTAGATCCACATCAAATGCTCAGCCTTATTCAGCAATTAGAGCAGGAGGCTGGACGAAAACGATTGATTCATTGGGGACCTCGCACATTAGATTTGGATATTATTTTAGTGTACGATATAGAGGGAAAGATGATTTCTTTGTGTGATGAGAGTCTTGTGATACCGCATCCTCATTTTTGGAATCGTAATTTTGTACTAGAACCGCTATCTCAGCTATTACCAACATTCACATATAAAGGGACTAAGATTGCTGACCGATTAGCTCAATTGGGTGCATAAGCTAGAATCGTATATAATCTAATGTTAGATACACTGTAAACACGATACATATTGTACGCATGCTTTTACGTTTTATGATTGGAAAGTCGTGGAGAGCGTAGATGAATATAAAACGTATTGGATTATTTGTACTGGCACTTATTATAATGGGGATATCTTACTGGCTTGCTGTAGGAGCAAATTATGATAGTAAAACAGTACGTATTGATCCAGAAGCGCATACACTGGTTAATTCTAGTGATGCCATTATTTCAAAACGAATATTAGCTATGAAGACTAGTGGATCACAAGTGTATTTCTTAGGTTATGAAGGACTAGGGATTTATAATTTATCTGATAATGCACTTCGTTTAATGCCAATAACCTTTAGGGGGCAACATATAGAGCCAACTAAATCGGATGATTACCAACGAGGTTTACGGAATATAACAAAGCTAAAATCTTTATCCGATTTCAGTGCTGAAGAGCAAAAAGAATTTAAAGGCTTGTTGGAGTCTACTGATGGAGGGGCCCATTATTATGGTGACTTTTACCATTCTGGTTATGAGTCGTCCCTCATTGATTTGAAGGACCAGTATTTTATTACGAATACAGTACGTGCATTAAAACGTGTTAATCATACATTATATGTGTATGATGGATCAGGTTTTATTATTATAGATTTAGGTAATCGTCGTATCCAAGGGTTCTTTAATAACCGCATTAGTGGTGAAGGCTCTAAGGGTGTACCTGATAGCTTACGTGGGCACTATGGTTCTGACTTTACTATGATATATGCATTATCAAAATTGGATCCTACAGATTTGGATATTTTATGGTCCATGCGTAAACAATATTTAGAAAAATCTCCTCAAGCGATGGAAGGAAAAGATTTGTTCCCACTCAATTTGGATGAGATGAATTTAAATGAGTTATGATTCTATTAAGATAAATCATATACAGATATACGTGATTTAAATAATTGGCATTTGAGGATATGCTATCGTTTTATGCTAAGGTATGGAGGCTCTTATGAAGTTACGTAAGGTAGGTATTATTGGCACTGGCCATGTAGGCTCTCATGTGGCATTTTCTTTAGCCTTGCAAGGTGAGGTTGATGAATTATATTTGATGGATATTGACGAGAAAAAAGCTCAGGCGCAAGCTATGGATATTAATGATGCCGTTAGCTATATTCCACATCAAGTAACTGCTACATCAGGTCCTATTGAAGAATGTGGAGATTGTGATATCCTCGTTTTTAGTGCGGGGCCTTTGCCGAATTTGTATCAGGATCGCCTTGAGAGCCTTGGTGAAACAGTGGCTGTACTAGAAGACGTTATTCCACGTATTAAGCAGTCTTCTTTTCAAGGTTTCATCATTTCCATTTCTAATCCTGCTGATGTAGTAGCTACCTATTTATGTAAACATCTTGAGTGGAATCCTAAGCGTATTATTTCAACGGGAACCGCTCTAGATTCAGCTAGATTGCAAAAAGAATTAGCTCATATCTTTACTATTAGTAATCGCTCTATTACGGCCTACTGTTTAGGTGAACATGGAGGTAGTGCCATGGTGCCGTGGTCCCATGTCTGTGTACAAGGTAAACCACTTTTAGAATTATATCGAGAGCTACCTCATAGATTTCCTAAACTTGACC
Source organism: Veillonella parvula (assembly GCF_042850485.1). Taxonomy (GTDB): domain Bacteria; phylum Bacillota; class Negativicutes; order Veillonellales; family Veillonellaceae; genus Veillonella; species Veillonella parvula_Q. The sequence continues at coordinate 583,531 of NZ_AP031417.1, forward strand.
ATACAAAAGTACTAGATGATGTTAAAATTGGTGGCTATCATGTACTAGCTGGTAAAGGCTCTACGGAGTTTGGTATTGCGAGTGCTACCACAGAATTGATTCGCGCCGTATTCCATGATGAAAAGAAGGTATTGCCTTGCTCCTGTTATTTAAATGGACAATATGGAGAAGAAGGAATATTTGCATCTACTCCTGCTGTTATTGGTAAAGATGGTATCGAAGATGTTTTTGAACTGCAACTAACTAATGAAGAGCTAGCTTTATTTAAAGCTTCTTGTGCTGTCATTCGTGAACATGTTGCAAAGGCTGAGGCTATGTAAGTGGATATTTACTTTTGTATATAGAAAGTTTACATTGCATATGGAGTTTTAAATTTATACGGATTTATGTTACCGTTCTTAATGAGAAATATCTGTAATTTTCTTTAGTCCCAAGCTCTGTTATGTGGTATAATCTAAAAATGACAGTATACAGATGATGAATATTTGGGGGACATTATGACTCAGGACACTATGGATGTACAACGCCCAAAAAGGCCACGCAAACGGGTTCGTCCTAATCGCAAAGCACAGGACCAGCGTATTATCCTCATGTGGATCAAGCGAATTGGCATAGGGATTATGGTGCTGTTACTGTTAGGGCAGGCTTATCGCTTGGTGGCTGTATATCAAGAAAAACAACATATAGAGCAACAATTGCAAGAGTTACAGCAGCGAAATGAAGAGTTAGAACAGGAAAAGGCTAGGTTACAAGATCCAAAGACCATAGAAGGGGTTGCTCGTGAGGAGTTAGGATTGGTAAAGCCTGGTGAAGTACCATATGTAAAATAGAGTGTATTCTATTATTTTTTCTTTGCATCAGTTTGTAGTTTAAGGTTTCCGCATTAATTAGGAGGTTGCATGGCAATCGAAGTTGGTAACATTATTGATGGTACCGTATCAGGTATTACAAAATTCGGCGTATTTGTTGATTTAGGAGAAAAGCAAACAGGGTTAGTTCATATTTCTGAAGTAGCTCATGGATATATCGAAGATATTAATACCCTTTTAAAAGTTGAGGATCCAGTAAAGGTTAAGGTTTTATCTATTGATGGTAATAAAATAGGACTTTCCATTCGTCAAACACAACCTAAAGAGGGGATGGACGAAGAAAAACGTCCTCATCGTGTTCAATCGAAACAAAGCATAGAGTCTTTCGAAGCGAAGATGAAATCATTCTTGCGCGATAGCAATGAACGATTACACGATTTAAAACGCAATACCGAAGGAAAACGCGGAGGCCGAGGTGGTCGTCGAGATTAATAGTGAGAGATGGCATCTAGCCATCTCTTTACTTATGTATAGAGTATTAACGCTATAATAGTATTAGAAAAATGCTATTTATATGTAAGGAGCAATTATGAAGTTAGCAATTATAGATATTGGCTCTAATTCGGTGCGTTTATTATTGGCTACCTATGAGAATAACGAGTGGCGTTATGAGCCTAAGCAGTTGTGGACTACCCGTTTAGGTCAACGAAATACAGATGGTACCTTGCGAGATGAATCCATGGAAGCATCCTATCAAGCCTTTACGGATATACAAAAAATAGCAAATGAATACGGTGCTGACTATTGCTTTGGTTTTGCGACGAGTGCTGTTCGTGAAGCAGCCAATGGACTTGCATTTATGGAACGTATTAATGAATACTGTCCTATGGAGTGGCGAATTTTATCTGGTGCTGAGGAGGCTATTTATGGTTTTAATGGTGCGTTAGGAGATCAATTAAAGGATGGACGTCATTATACGACCATCGATATTGGTGGAGGTAGTACAGAACTTGCATTAGGTAACAAGGACGGAGTGTACTGGAGTCGTTCTTATCCTGTGGGAGCGGTACGCCTTCAATCTATATCTGACGAAGGGCCTCAACGAGTGTGGGAGGAAACTCGTTTTCTTTGGGACCCGATGAGGATTGAAGGTGAATTTGGTGAATTTATCGGTATTGGAGGAACCCTAACAACCTTGGCTGCTATTGATTTAGGTTTAGACCATTATGATGGCACAAAGGTACAAGGTCATAAATTGAGCCGTGAAACAGTGGAAGGCATTATTATGAAATTGCGGTATATGAGTCGTGATGAGAGACTACAAGTAAAAGGTTTACCCGCTGGGCGTGCCGACATTATTGTTGCTGGGGCAGAGATTTTAACGTCCTTTATGGATTCCTATGAGGTCCCTCATGTATTTGTGAGCGACCAAGATGGTATGGAGGCGATGGCCCGTGAATGTGAAAGCACTCATTCGAACCGTTAATCACACTTTAAAATTACATGATATATTTCCTGAGAATTGTCGTATCTTGGTAGCTTGTTCTGGTGGTCCTGATTCGATGGCTTTATTGCATTTATTGCAAGATATTGCTACACATCGCCATACAGTATATGAGCTTGGAGTTGCTATCGTAGATCATTGTATTCGTCTTGAAAGTAAGGATGAGGTCCTATGGTTACGAAATCAAGCGGACGTGCTAGGACTGCCATTTTATACGGCTGTCTTTGACGTGCCTAAATTGAGTCAAGCTCAAAAGCTATCAGAGGAAACTATAGGCCGCCAAGTTCGGTATCAATGGCTAACCGGTATAGCACAGTCTGAGGGGTATGACTATATTGCAGTAGCTCATCATAAAGATGACCAAGCAGAATCAATTTTAGCACATCTTATTAGAGGGACTGGACTTAATGGTTTGACAGGCATGGCCGTTGTTAGTAATGATTATATTGTTCCAGTAGTAAGACCTCTGTTAGATGTCACAAAAGAAGAATTACTTCTATATTTAAAAGAGAAAGATATTTCTTACTGTATAGATAGTACAAATGAGGATGTGCGATATCAAAGAAATAGAATTCGTCATCGCATTATACCTGAGTTAAAAGCCATTAATCCTATCGTTATCGATGCTATAGTAAGGCTAGGGGCTTCTGTACGCGAAGACATTTCTCTTATTTCTAATTTAACGGATATGGCGTTTGATGAGTTAGTAACTATCTCTGATGAGGGCGCGTTTATATCTCGTAGGGGGTTACGTAAGAAGCCGTTGGCTATCCAACGTCGATTGTGGCAAAGACTGGTGAGCATCTTTGATCCTGAAATCAAGCTTACCACTGCTCATCAAGAGCAATTACTCGACATTGTTAACACTGGGGAAAAGAAAACTTTCAATATAAAAAGTATAAAAGTAAGTGCTCAATGTGATACAATAAAAGTATATTGCAAACATTAATATGAATTGCGGAGGTCATATAGATGCATCAAGATGCAAAAGATATTTTATATACAGAGGAACAATTAAAGGCACGTGTGGCTGAATTAGGTCATCAAATCAGTGCTGACTATAAAGGGGAATCCGTAGTTCTCGTAGGGGTATTGAAAGGTGCTATCGTTTTTTTTACAGATTTAGCTCGTTCTATCGATGAGAATGTGGATGTAAGCTTCGATTTTATTTCTTGCTCTAGCTATGGCAGCGGTACAACAAGTACAGGGGTAGTTCGAATTTTAAAAGATTTGGATCGCTCTGTAGAAGGAAAGCATGTACTCGTTGTAGAAGATATTGTAGATACGGGTACAACATTACATTACTTGCTAGAAAATTTACATGCCCGTGGAGCTAAAAGTGTACGCCTTGCAGCGTTATTGAATAAGCCTGAACGCCGTAAAATGGATGTAGAAGTAGACTATGTAGGCTTTGTCATTCCTGACTACTTTGTTATCGGCTATGGTTTAGACTATGCAGAAAAATATCGACACTTACCTTATATAGGTATTTTAAAGGAAGAAATGTATCAAGATTAAAAATATGATATAATATATGAGTGCATCTCTCAACGAGATGTACTCAATTCGTTTATGCCACTAAACTATTATTGAAAGGGGTAATATTTTGGGTCGATTTACTAAAAATATCGTCCTTTATTTACTTATCATTGCCGCTTTCGTTATCGCCATTGACGCTTTCTCTGGTCAAAGTGCGAATAAATCTGAACTCAGTTATACAGGATTTATTCAACAAGTACAACAGAAAAAGGTTGAGTCCGTAACGATTACCAATGATCATGGTATTAAAGGTAAACTAAAAAATGGAACAGAATTCAATTCTTATGCGCCAACTGATGAAACATTAATCAAAACTTTACAAGATAATGGTGTAGAAATTACTGCAGCTCCACCTGAGCAACCTGCTTGGTGGATGAGCTTGTTAGGTTCTGCTATTCCGATTATCATCTTGGTAGTATTATTCTTCTTCATCATGCAACAAACGCAAGGTGGCGGTGGCCGAGTGATGAACTTTGGTAAAAGCCGTGCTAAATTGATGGGTGAAGGCAATGTAAAGGTTAGCTTCAAAGATGTAGCTGGCGCTGAAGAAGCAAAACAAGAATTAGAAGAAGTAGTAGAGTTCTTAAAGGATCCAGGCAAATTTACAACTATCGGTGCTAAAATTCCGAAAGGTGTATTATTGGCAGGACCTCCAGGTACAGGCAAAACATTACTTGCTAAAGCTGTTGCTGGTGAAGCAGGGGTACCATTCTTTACGATTTCTGGTTCTGACTTTGTAGAGATGTTCGTTGGTGTTGGTGCTTCTCGTGTGCGTGATCTTTTCACACAAGCGAAAAAGAACGCCCCATGTATCATCTTTATAGACGAAATTGATGCGGTTGGTCGCCAACGTGGTGCCGGCCTTGGTGGTGGTCACGATGAACGTGAACAAACATTAAACCAATTGCTCGTTGAAATGGATGGCTTTGGTGCCAACGAAGGTATTATTACTATCGCTGCAACAAACCGCCCAGATATTCTAGATCCTGCACTTTTACGTCCAGGTCGTTTTGACCGTCAAGTTATTGTAGGTCGTCCAGACCTACGCGGCCGTGAAGCAATTTTGAAAGTTCATGCTCGTAATAAGCCTTTGGCTGATGATGTAGACTTGAAAATAATTGCGAAGAAAACTCCAGGCTTTACTGGTGCAGACTTGAGCAATTTGTTAAATGAAGCAGCTCTTTTGGCGGCTCGTCTTAACAAAAAAGTAATTACTATGGCTGAAGTTGAAGAAGCCAGTGAAAAAGTTAGTATGGGACCTGAACGCCGCAGTCATATTGTGAGCGATAAGGATCGTAAATTGACAGCATACCATGAATCTGGTCATGCTATCGTGGCACATCTATTGCCTCATGCAGATCCTGTTCATAAAGTAACGATTATTCCTCGTGGTGCAGCTGGTGGCTACACTATGATGCTTCCTACTGAGGAACAAAACTACAAAACAAAATCTCAATTATTAGCAGATATTCGAGTTGCTCTTGGTGGTCGAATTGCAGAAGCCTTGATTTTAGATGAAATCAGTACAGGCGCTTCTGGGGACCTTCAAAGTGTAACTAATACTGCTCGCGCTATGGTAACGCGTTGGGGGATGAGCGATGAGCTTGGTCCTATCGTGTTTGGTGAACAACAAGAACAAATCTTCTTAGGAAAAAACCTAGGCCATGAGCGCAACTATAGTGAAGAAATCGCTGCGAAAATCGACTCTGAAATTCATCGTATCGTAGAAGAAGCTTATAAAGATGTAACAAAACTTCTTAGCGATAATGAAAAATTCTTACATGACATGGCAAATGCTTTGTTAGAAGAGGAAACAATCGATGCGAAAGCGGTAGATAATCTTTACAAATATGGTACAACAAAAGAACCTGAAGCTGAGGAGCCTAAAGTAGCTTCTGAAGTAGAAGGTAGCGTAGTACCAGAGAGTGTTGATGCTAAAGAAATAACTAGTACTGTAGCAGATCCTAGTGAAGCATCATCTAATGAAATTAAATAATGGATTTTGTCCAAATGAAAAAGAGCTAGCCTTTTTAGAAGGCTAGCTCTTTTTTACTGTCCATCGTTTATATGACGTGTGGCAAGAAGTTCTGTCATGCGTTGTTCTTTTAGTTTTTGCAAATATTTTTGTGCCAAAACATTTGGTATAGCTACACCGATTGCTATAGCTATAGTTGTAAATGTGCCAGTTACACCATTTTGTATCATAAGGATTAGACTAGCATCATTTAATGCATTGATGTGTAACATGTCGAAGAGAAATCGGTAGTACAGTATACCGGGCATTAATGCGATGGCAGACGGCACGATAATGATAGTGCTAGATGTTTTTAACCAAGTAGAAACTTTTACAAAAATAATACTCATAATGGCAGCACCAATAAAGGTAGCACCTGGTGTAGAAAATCCTAATTCTACGGATAGTATATTGCGAATACATACACATAGTACGCCACCAATACCAATGGATACTAATAGTCTGACAGGAGCATTAAAAAGTACCGCAAAAGCAGCTGCAGCTGTAAAAGAACCGATAACTTGCTCAATGGAAATAACATGAGGTTTAATATCAACAAAATTAAATGCTGGTGCAGGGCTAAAGTAGAGTGCCATGGCCATACCTAAAGTCATGCTACCCACGATGAGTAATGTTCTAATAGCGCGTGTCATACCCGATAAAATATGATTATTAATGATATCGATGACACAATTGATCAATGGTACCCCAGGAATCATGAACAAGGTACAGCAAACGAGTACATATAGTAAGGATTCATTATTTACATGACTATAAAAAGCGTAAGCCGATATCATGGCACCAAATCCGCCTAATGCGATTCCTACATATTCATTAAGCCCTAATCTGCCTGATAGGGTGCGCGTAAAATAACCAATACTAGAACATATGATGGTAACGATGAATGCGATAATATCGCCACTGTAAAGGTATGCAAGACCTGCCGAACCTAGTGCACAAGCTAGTCCTTTTATCCAGTTTGGATACGTTGGTATAGTTGTATCCAGTTTGGCAATTAGTCGTTCATAGGTCGTTAGTGAGTAATGTCGCTCAAAGGCGCGCCATGTGAGCTTTGATACGGCATTGATCATAGCCATATTCGGAATATGAACTGGTGTTTTTCTGAAGACTGTTATGGATCGTTCTTTGTGTAATAGATTGACCATAATAGTGGTATATGAAATATGGATATTTAAGTAATCATGAGGAATTCCCATAAATGTTGCGGCTTTTAGCATTTCCTCAATGATTCGATTTGTATTTGCCCCACATTCCATTAGTAACTTCCCTATATTGAGTAGTACATCCAGTTTTCGATGAATATGGATAAAAGGGTTCTCTAAAACTTGATTTTTCTCTTCTAATGTAAACTGTTTCATATATCTCTCCGAAGGATAATAGATAGCATTATTGTTATCTATTTTTTTATGTATACCTTTATACTATATACATTATAACATTAATTATTTTAAATAATCCTTGCATTTTACAAGGTACACTTGTACAATCGAATTGTAAACCTAGGTTGACAAAGAAAGGGGCTCTAAACTATGCGTGATGAAGTGCTAGAATTCTTGAGACAAAACCAAGGTAGTTTCGTATCGGGACAAGATATGTCCGAAGCCTGCCATGTTTCGCGCACAGCTATTTGGAAACATATCAAGGCGTTACGTCAAAAAGGCTACAAAATTGAATCTTATACCAAGAGAGGGTATCGATTATTGGAAGAACCTGATTTGTTGAGCCCCTTGGCAATGAAACAAATCTTAAAAACAGATGTATTTGGTAAACGATATGTTTATATGGATACCACGGAGTCTACGAACTTAGAAGCTCGTCGTTTAGCTCAACAAGGTGCAGAAGAAGGTACGGTTGTGGTTACTGAGGAACAGGCTGCTGGTCGTGGGCGTTTATCTCGCGGTTGGTATTCTCCATTTGGCAAAGGCTTGTGGTTTAGCTTGATTTTACGGCCTGATTTTCCACCTGTAGAGGCTCCAAAGTGTACTTTGATGGCTGCTGTAGCTTTGACGAAGGCATTTCATAAGATGGGGCTCACCGATGCGGGGATAAAGTGGCCTAATGATATTCTTGTGAATGGTCGTAAGCTAGTAGGTATTTTGACAGAAATGTCTGGTTCTATGGAAGAAATTTCTCATATTGTAATGGGCATTGGGGTCAACGTAAAAACAAAACAAGAAGAATTACCAGAAGAGTTGAAATTAATTGCTACATCCCTTGCGATGGAAGATATTGATATTGAGCGCACAGAAGCATTTAGACTTATATTAGAAGAATTAGAACATCAATATTATGAAGTGCTCGATAGCGGCTTTGAAGAAACCCTTAATGAATGGAGGCAATTATCTGTTACGCTCGGTGAAGAAATTGAAGTGCGTGCTCCTGGCAATACCTATGAAGGGGTAGCTACAGATATTGATGAAGATGGTAATTTATTAGTAAGAATCTCAGATGGGACAATTAAACGTATTGTGGCAGGGGACGTATCAATTCGTCCACGTAAATAGGAGGCATTAATGTTATTAGTAATTGATGTGGGAAACACCAATATTGTTCTCGGTGTATACGACAAGACAGAACTTGTGGGTCACTGGCGTATTTCCACAGATCGGGTCCGTACCACCGATGAATATGGCATGCTGATGATGAACTTATTCTTTCACGACCGTAAGGTTGATGTAAAAGATATTAATGCTATCATTATTTCCTCGGTTGTACCACCATTAATGCCTACATTAGAGCGCGTGTGTTTGCGCTACTTTAATGTAAATCCTCTTATTGTAGGTCCAGGTACTAAAACTGGCATCGCTATTAAGTATGATAATCCTCGTGAAGTAGGGGCTGACCGTATTGTAAATGCTGTAGCAGCACATGAGCTTTATAAGGGCGATTTAATTATCATCGATTTTGGTACGGCTACTACCTATTGTGCGGTACAAGGTAATGGTGATTATATGGGCGGGGTTATTAGTCCAGGGGTAACCATTTCTGCAGAAGCTCTATTTCAACGGGCAGCCAAATTGCCTCGTATCGATGTGAGAGACCCAGGGCAAGTCATTTGCCGAAATACGGTGTCTTCTATGCAATCTGGTATGTTCTACGGTTATGTAGGGCAAGTAGAAGGACTCGTGTCTCGTATGAAAGCAGAAATGGGAAATCATGTAACTGTAGTGGCTACAGGTGGTTTGGCACAACTTATTAGCAGTGCTACAGACTGCATTGACCATGTAGAACCTATGCTTACATTAGAAGGCTTACGCCTTATTTACGAAAGAAATAAATAATGCTACTATAATATAGTTACGTATATGTAACGAAGTAGTGTACATTCAGGTACAGCTTATGCTGTACCTTTTTTATTAGGGGATATAGAATTATATGAATAATAAACAGTGGCAAATTGGGTCCGTTAAAATTGACGGACAAGCCATATTAGCGCCTATGGCAGGGGTTAGCGATATTGCGTATCGACTACTGGCCAAAGAACAAGGTGCCGCCTTGGTATGTACCGAAATGGTCAGTGCTATGGGTATTAAATATAAGAATGAGCGTACTCATGAATTATTGCGTATTGAAGATGCAGAACGTCCTGTATCCATGCAAATTTTTGGTTCTAATCCAGAAGCAATCGCTTTGGGGGCTAAGGTTGTGGCCGATGCAGGCGCCGATATTGTAGATATAAATATGGGTTGTCCTGTAAAAAAGGTAGTTACCTCTGGCGATGGTTCGGCACTTATGAAAAATCCTGATCTAGCGGCTCGTGTTTCAGAAGCCGCTGTTGAGGCTGTTGATGTACCGGTTACTGTAAAAATGCGTATTGGTTGGGATAGTGACTCTATCAATGTTGTGGATTTTGCAAAACGCATTGAGTCTACAGGTGTGGCTGCTATTGCCGTACATGGGCGTACAAAGGAGCAAATGTATAGTGGACATGCGGACTGGTCTTATATTAAGGCTGTGAAAGAAGCTGTATCTGTACCCGTACTTGGCAATGGAGATATAGTGAAACCTGAAGATGCTAAGCAAATGCTTGATGAAACCGGTTGTGATGCTGTAATGGTAGGCCGTGGTGCACAGGGGAATCCTTGGATCTTTGGTCGTATTCATCATTATTTAGCCACTGGTGAAGTATTGCCAGCTCCGACCGATATAGAGCGTCTAGATATGTTATTAAAGCATTTTGACTTGTTATGCCAATACAAGGGTGAAAGTATGGCCGTTAAGGAGATACGCACTCATGCGGGCTGGTATATGAAGGGACTTCCGGAATCTGCATATTGGCGCAATCGAGTGAATACAATTCATACTGTAACGAGCTTTCACAATGAGCTAGAATCATATCGCAAAATACTGTCCGAAGGGTAGTCAGATTGACAAATAAATAGTATTTTTATATAATGATTGAGATAATTTAGAAACAAGAGATAAGGTGTCATCTTACTATGACACTTTTTCTTATTATTTATATGTAGAAAGAGTGGGGTACCCATGGCAGACGTAAAAGAAACATTACTCACCGCCGAAGGTTTAAAGAAGTTAGAAGAAGAATTAGCGTACTATAAATCTGTACGCCGTATTGAAGTATCTGAACGTATTAAAACTGCTATTGAATATGGCGATATCAGTGAAAACTCTGAATATGATGATGCAAAAAATGAACAAGCTTTTATTGAAGGTCATATTGTAGAGTTAGAGAATAAGATTAACACTGCGAAGATTATCGATGAATCTGTAAAAGGTGACGTTGTATCTGTAGGTAGTAAAGTTACTGTACTTGACACTATGTACAACGATGAATTGGAATATGTTATCGTTGGTTCCTCTGAAGCGGATCCATTTAACAATCGTATCTCTAATGAATCTCCTGTAGGTAAAGCTATTTTGGGTAAACGTAAGGGCGATGAAGTAGAGGTTTCCACACCAGATGGTCCTGTAACATTCAAAGTGTTAGCAATCCAATAATTTACAATTACCGACAAAGAGGCGATAACATGAGTGAAGAAATTAAAAATATACAAGAAGAGCTGAATGAGCAAATGCAAATTCGCCGCGATAAATTAGCCGAATATGAAGCTGATGGTATTTACCCATTTGGCCAACGTTTTGTCGTAAAAGATTACGCAAAAGATATTAAAGAAGATTTCTTCTTGAAATATGATGGCCAGCCTGTAGTTATTGCAGGTCGTTTGATGACAATCCGTTCCCATGGTAAAACGGCATTTGCGAATATTCGTGATAAATCTGGTGATATTCAAGTATACTTCCGTAAAGATGTATTGGGCGAAGATGCTTATAAATACGTTAAAATGCTTGATATTGGTGATATCATCGGCGTAGAAGGTCACGTATTTAAAACGCATACCGGTGAAGTTACCATTAAAGTTAACAAATTAACATTGTTATCTAAGTCTTTACGTCCATTACCAGAAAAATGGCATGGATTAAAGGATACAGAACTTCGTTACCGTCAACGCTATGTTGATTTAATTGTAAATCCTGAAGTGCGTGATACATTTGTAAAACGCTCTCAAATCGTTGCTAAGATTCGCGAATACATGATGCGTGATGGCTTCATGGAAGTGGAAACACCGATGATGCATGCTATCCCTGGTGGGGCTGCTGCACGTCCATTTATCACTCACCATAATGCGCTTGATATCGATATTTACATGCGTATTGCACCAGAATTGTATCTCAAACGTTTAATCGTTGGTGGTATGGACCGCGTATTCGAAATGAACCGTTGCTTCCGTAACGAAGGTATCGATAATCGTCATAATCCAGAATTTACTACTATCGAATCCTACCAAGCCTATGGCGATGTAGAGGATGCGATTCGCTTAACAGAAAATCTTGTGTCCTACTGTGCTCAAGAAGTACTTGGTACACAAGAAATTACATACCAAGGTACAGAAATTAATTTGACTCCTCCTTGGAATCGTATCACAATGGCTGAAGGTGTAAAAAAATACACTGGTGAAGATTTTGATGCAGTCACAACTATAGAAGAAGCTCGTGCTATTGCTGATCGCTTAAATGTAGAATACACAGAAAATGATGGTATTGGTAAAATCTTAAATCTTTGCTTTGAAGATTATGTAGAAGAAAACTTGATTCAGCCAACTATCGTATATGGTCATCCTAAAGAGATTTCTCCACTTGCTAAAGCAAGTCGTGAAAATCCATTGGCTACAGAACGTTTTGAAGCTTTTATCTATGGTCGTGAATTGGCAAATGGCTTCTCCGAGTTAAATGATCCAATCGACCAAAAACAACGTTTCTTGGATCAATTAAAAGAACGTGAAGCGGGCGATGATGAAGCTCACCGCATGGATGAAGACTTCGTTACAGCTCTTGAATACGGTTTACCTCCAACAGCAGGTTTAGGTGTTGGTATCGACCGTCTTGTTATGTTCTTAACAGACTCTGCATCCATTCGAGATGTATTATTGTTCCCGTTGATGAAACCAGAAGCTCCTAAGCATTTTGAAGCTGAAGAAGCAGAATAATAATCGACACTATTAAGGCTCCCTATTCTTTGAGTAGGGAGCTTTTTATATATTTATGAAATAGTTAGTATCATATAAATATCATTTTAAACCTGTTACTACGATACTGCCTTTAAATATGTATTGAAACATGAATGCTATATGTAATTTTATACGATGGATTAATGGAGTGGTTAATATATTGAGCTCCTGTATCAGTCTATAAGTATATAACAAAATTAACGATATAAAGTCTATAGAAAATAATTTCTAGGATAATAAAATAGTTTATGATTATTCATCAATTGTTATTGACAGTGTATAAAAATAATTTTATACTAAGTGTGAGATGTGGTATTTACATAATATATATGATATAAATTCATGCATATAAAGTTTTTCTTATTTATCTTTGCTTTATCGAATCTGAATGTGATGATATAGATTAACTGTATAGAACTACTACATACCTTGTATAACCTTGACGGGATGGGTCAAGTCTCTCTAGCGTGAACCGAGATTTACGGCTACAAGAGCTTATTTATGATGCTCTTGTAGCCGTTTTTTATTTAACTAAATTTATATTTCTAAAAGTTTAGGAGGTAAGTGCGATGAGTTCAATGGATTATGAAAGAGGTAATCAAGCCAATGGTTGTCTTGATCGGTTTTTCAAGTTAACCAAACATGGAACATCAGTAAAGACTGAGATTTTTGCGGGTATTACAATGTTTATTGCATCAGTATACATTCTGGCAGTAATACCCAATCTATTATCTGTATCAGGAATGCCTCATGGTAGTGCTGTAGCGGCTGTAATTTTAACAACTGCCTTTGCGACAATGCTAATAGGTTTTGTTGCTAATGTTCCGGTTATCGTAGCACCTGGACTTGGCCTAAGTGCATTTTTCTCGTATACCATTTGCGGTGCTATGGGCCTTAGTTGGCAAACTGCATTAGGTGCCGTTTTTATTTCCGGTACAGTTTTTGTTATTTTAACAGTTACTAAAGTTCTTAATAAAATAGTAGATGGTATTCCACAAGTGCTGAAAACCTCTATTGGCGTAGGTATTGGTTTATTCGTTGCCTTCATTGGCTTTAAAAATGCTCATATAATTATTTCTGATAATGCTACATTTGTAACCCTTGGGAATATGAAAGATCCTGCAGTACTATTAACATTGTTAGGCTTGTTTATTACAAGTATTTTATTAGCTAAGCAGATTAAGGGTGGATTGTTAATTGGTATGGCCTTCACTACGATTTTGGCTATGGTGTTAGGTTTGACTAAGGTTCCTATATCTAGTTCGGATATCTTTAACTTGGTACCACCATTTCCAGTAGACACATTTGGTCAACTTGATGTAATGAGTGCTATTGGGTATGGCTTTTTCTCCATTATCTTCTCCATTACTATTGTGGATATGTTCGATAATATCGGTACATTGATTGGTGTAACGAGAAAAGCAAACTTAGTAAATGAAGAAGGGAAATTTGAAGGTTTGAATCGTGCCTTGCTATGTACGTCTATTGGTGCCGCAGCAGGTGCCGTTGTAGGTACCTCTACAGTTACTTCTTATATTGAAAGTGCGGCAGCCGTTGCTGATGGTGGTCGCACAGGTCTTACGGCAGTAGTAACTGGCCTTTTATACTTGGTATCTTTATTCTTTGCACCATTGTTCTTATTGGTACCGGTACAAGCGACTGCACCTGTACTGATTACTATTGGCGTATTTATGATGAGTGAGGTAACGCATATTGATTTTACTGATTTCACGGAAGCATTGCCTGCATTCTTAACAATTCTTCTTATGCCATTAACATTTAGTATTGCTCAAGGTTTATCCTTTGGTTTTATTTCTTATACATTAATTAAATTGGCCACAGGTCGTCATCATGAAATTCATCCTATTATGTACATCATGACTGTGGCGTTCATCATTCACTTTGCTATTTAAATAGCATATACTATGAATCATATAGCATAGTCTATTAAATGAAAATCTAGCGTAGTATATGGGCGCAGTACTTTAGGGCTCTAATCACGCGAGGAGGTTATATGAATTCAACGATTATTTTAAAAGGAAATATATTATATACACCGAATCCATCAGCACTTGTATCTATTCAACAGGGTTATGTTATTGCTGTAGATGGGGTGGTTGTTCATTGTGGTGAAAGTATTCCTACAGTTTATACAGAGTATGATGTTGTTGATTACGGTGATAATCTCATTATTCCTGGTTTTGTGGATACCCATGCGCATGCACCACAATATTGTAATCGTGGACTTGGTATGGATAAGGAACTGTTACCATGGCTTGAAACTTATACATTTCCTGAAGAGGCAAAATTTATTGATCCTGACTATGCTCGTCTAGTATATGGTGCCTTTGTTCACGATTTATGGCGCAATGGTACGACGAGAAGTATTTTGTTTGGCACAATCCATAAAGACAGCACATTGGTGTTGATGGAGCTTTTACAAAAAGCAGGATTGTCAGCTTATGTGGGCAAGGTAAACATGGACCGTAATAGTCCGGAATTTTTGATTGAAGAAACGAATCAATCCTTAGCTGATACTAAAGTATGGTTAGATGCGTCAGCTCAATTTGGACCTTTAGTTAAACCTATTATTACACCGCGCTTTGTACCATCTTGTACGAGTGAACTCATGACAGGACTTGCTAAATTAGCGAAAGAATACGATGTTCCTGTTCAATCTCATTTGTCGGAAAATCACGGTGAAATTGATTGGGTCGCATCATTACATCCTGAGTCGTCAAACTATACAGATGTGTACTATGAACATCATTTGATGGGTACCGTGCCAACTGTAATGGCCCATTGCATTCATTTGAGTGACGTAGAAATGGATCGCATGGCTGAAACGCAGACCATGGTATCTCATTGTCCATATTCGAATGTAAATCTTTCTAGCGGAATTGCACCGATTCGTAAGCTGATTGAGCGGAATATACCAATCGGTTTAGGCTCCGATATTTCTGGTGGACATATTGTATCGATGGCAAAGGTCCTTACTGAAGCTATTGGTTTATCCAAAATGAAATGGGTTGAAGTAGACAAAAACTATGCACCTCTCACCCTAAGTGAAGCCTTCTATATGGCTACCAAGGGTGGTGGACAATTTTTTGGCCACGTTGGAAGCTTTGAAAAAGGCTATGAATTAGATGCCCTTATTATCGATGATACGTCCCTATTCGACCCAAATGAACGTTCTTTGGAAGAGCGTTTAGAGCGCTGGCTATATGTAGGGGATGATCGCCATATTATTGAACGCTATGTGGCTGGTCGCGTAGTTCCGAGTCCAAAAGGGTAAAGTTTATATTTTACAGAAAAGAATACTGATGTATTTAAAGCAGCTAGTTTGTATGTCCTTCAAACTAGCTGCTTTTCGCTGCATTTTTCAGAACCTGACCGAGGTGTTAGATAAACTTTTGATTATGATTTATGGTAGGTTTTATAGCTTTCCTGTTTATATTACTGAACAGGGCGATTTTGCTCATCAATTCACTTGGTGTATAATAAAAAAATGTACAAATTAAGAAAGTGGGGGTCTTAATGGATATATTAGGAGCAAGACGCTCTATTGAACAAAAGCTATTAATGCAATCTGTTGCTTTGATGGCGCTAGTTGCGGTGAGCGGCACTGTGATGGGGATTGTAACGGGATCTAGTGCAGTGTTGTTAGATGGGGTATTCTCCTTCGTTGATGTTGTTATTAAGATTATGATGCTTATGACAGCTAAGTTAGTTGCTAGAGAAACGAGTAAGCGATTCCAATTCGGTTTTTGGCAATTTGAACCTCTGGTGCTCGCCGTGGAGGGCTTTTTTATTCTTCTCATAGTAATTTATGCCTTATCTAGTGGGATTACAGATCTTTTGTCTGGTGGACGCCACGTAGACTTCGGACCAGCTATTTTCTATGCTATATTCTTTACTATTGCAGATACTGCTTACTATCTTTATGTACGTCGTATTAATAAAAGTTTACAGTCTAACTTGATTAAATTTGATAATGTAAGCTGGTATGTCGATGCTTTGTTAGAAGCGGCTATCTTGATTAGTTTCGTTGTAGCTACTATGCTAGAAAGTACTGAATATGCTAGATGGGCTACCTATATTGACCCTATTGTATTAATTATTTTAGCGGTACAGATGATACCCTCTGCATTTCGTATCATTGTGCCATCCATGAAACAAATATTGGGATGGGCACCAACTTCATTGCATAATGAAGTGCAAGAAATTATGGATCGATTTATGGAAAAGTATAATTTTAAAGATTATGTGACGAGCGTGCAAGTATACGGCAATACTCGAATCATTGAAATTGATATTTTAGTTCCTAAAAGTTTTCCATATCAAACTATTGCTGAAATTGATGCTATTCGCAATGAAATTGACCAAGAAATCGGCGGTAACCCAACGGAAAAATGGGTGACCATTTCTTTTACAGGCACGCGTAAATGGATGGCAAAAGATTATTTGCTAGATGAAGAAGAGGATGAATAATATAAAATATTGGTGAGAAGTCTAGTATATAGCACATAATTTAATGATAAATACACCAATATATGGTATACTTAAACGTATTGAATATATTGTGCGTAACATAGTTGGAAAATGAGGTTTATAGTATGTTAGATTTAAAATTTGTCCGTGAAAATATTGATTTAGTGCAACAAAATTTAGATAATCGTCATACAAAAGGCGATCTGAAAACCTTTGTATCCGCTTATGATGAACGTCGTCAATTGATCGGCCAAGTAGAAGAATTAAAAGCGCTTCGCAATTCTGTAACAGAAGAAATTAGCAAATTAAAACGCAACAAAGAAAATGCTGATGAAAAAATCAAAGAAATGAAAAAAGTAGGCGATGAGATTGCTGAGCTTGATAACCGTATTCGCGAAGTAGAAACAAAATTGCGTGATGCGGCATTGATGTTGCCAAATATGTGTGATGCATCTGTTCCTATAGGTGCTGATGAAGATGAAAATGTGGAGCAACGTAAATGGGGAGAACCACGTCAATTTGATTTTGATATTCAAGCTCATTGGGATTTAGGTGAAAGCCTTGATATTCTTGATTTCAACCGTGCAGGCAAAATGAGCGGAGCTCGCTTTACTGTGTATAAGGGGTTAGGTGCTCGTTTGGAACGCGCGCTTATCAACTTCATGGTGGATCTTCATGTAGACAAACATGGCTATACTGAAATGATGACGCCATATATGGTAACTCGTGAAACTTTGACGGGCACTGGGCAATTGCCTAAATTTGCTGAAGATATGTATCATGTAGAGGGGACGGAATATTTCTTGATTCCAACTGCTGAGGTTACATTGACTAATTATCACGGTGGCGAAATTTTGAGTGAAGAGGAATTGCCTAAATACTATACTGCATTCACCGCATGTTTCCGTGCTGAAGCGGGTTCCGCGGGGCGTGATACTCGTGGCCTTATTCGACAACATCAATTTAACAAAGTTGAAATGGTTAAATTAGCTAAACCAGAAGATTCTTTCAAAGAATTAGAAACATTAACAGATAATGCAGAAGAAGTATTGCGCTTATTAGAATTACCGTTCCGTGTTATCACTCTGTGCACAGGTGATATGGGCTTTGGTTCTGCTAAAACCTATGATGTAGAGGTGTGGATGCCTGCACAAGGCAAGTATAGAGAAATTTCCTCTTGCTCTAATATGACTGATTTCCAAGCTCGTCGTGCTAATATTAAATTCCGTCGTGGACCTAAGGGTAAACCGGAATTCGTTCATACATTAAATGGATCTGGCCTTGCAGTAGGGCGTACAGTAGCCGCTATCTTGGAAAACTATCAACAAGCCGATGGGTCCGTTGTAATTCCAAAAGTTCTCGTGCCATACATGGGTGGCGTTGAAGTGATTTCACCGGCTAAATAAGAGGGGGCATTTTATGAGATTCTTTATTGATACAGCAGAATTTGATGAGATTAAAGAGGCCTATGACTTTGGTTTTATTGATGGCGTAACTACAAACCCATCGCTTATCGTGAAAGCTAAACGCGATTTGAAACAAGTTATTTCTGAAATTGCAAACCTTGTTGATGGACCTGTTAGCGCAGAGGTTATTTCCTCTGATGCTGAAGGCATGGTGGCGGAAGCACATGACCTTGTGAAATTAGGCTCTAACGTGGTTATTAAAGTTCCTATGACTCCAGAAGGCCTTAAAGCTGTTGCTGTTTTGAGCAAAGAAGGCATTAAAACGAATGTGACTTTGATTTTTTCTGCAAACCAAGCCTTATTAGCTGCTCGTGCAGGTGCAAGTTATGTGAGTCCATTTGTGGGACGCATTGATGATATCAGCATGGATGGCCTTACATTAATCCAAGATATTGCAGATATTTTCGCTATTCATGAAATTGAAACTGAAATCATTGCTGCTAGTGTGAGAACACCGCTGCATATTATTCAATGTGCTAAAGCAGGTGCTCATATTGCAACTGTTCCATTTAAAGTACTCATGCAAGCTATGAAACATCCGTTGACTGATGCAGGACTTGCAAAATTTATGGAAGATTGGAAACAAGCTAATCAATAAGTTAGAGACTCTAGGTAAGAGTCATATCAATACATAGAGGACTTATAAGGAGGCCCATTATGGATCGTACATTATCTTTGGAATTTGCTCGTGTCGTTGAAGCCGCAGCTTTGCGTAGCGGTCGTTTGCTTGGCCGTGGGCAAAAGGATGCAGCCGATGGTCTTGCTGTAGATGCTATGCGTCAAGCGTTTGATTCTGTTCGCATTTCTGGTACTGTGGTTATCGGAGAAGGCGAAATTGATGAAGCTCCTATGCTTTATATTGGAGAACACGTAGGTGCTGGCGGACCAGAAGTAGATATCGCCGTTGATCCTATTGAAGGGACAAACTTGATTGCTAAAGGTCAAAATGGTGCTATTGCAGTTATGGCGATTGCAGAAAAAGGTGGCTTGTTACATGCACCGGATATGTATATGGAGAAACTTTGTGTTGGTCCTCGAGGTGCAGGTGCTATTGATATTACGAAATCTTTGACCGAAAATATCAAAAATGTAGCGGCTAAAATGGAACGTAATGTAGATGAAATCACGTTGGTTATGCTTGATCGTGAGCGTCATCAAGGCTTGATGAAAGAGGCTCGTGAAGTAGGGGCTCGTATTATGCTCATTTCTGATGGTGATGTTAATCCAGCTATGGAATGTTGTATCGAAGGTTCTGGGGTGCACATGGTTGTAGGTACTGGTGGTGCACCTGAAGGTGTATTAGCGGCTGCAGCCTTAAAATGTGTAGGCGGCGATATGCAAGCTCGTTTAAAACCAGAAACGGAAGAAGAAATTCGTCGTTGCCATGAAATGGGCATTGCCGATGTAAACCAAGTGCTCACATTAAATGATTTAGTTCGTACTGATGATGTTATCTTTGCGGCTACTGCTATTACACGTGGTAACTTATTAAATCCAATTCAATATTTCCCAGGTGGTGCGCGTACACATACTATTGTGATGCGGTCTAAAACTGGTACGGTTCGTTTCCTTGATACAGTACATATGGATCATAAACTTAAAACATTAAAAGCTAAATAAGAATAAAGCCCTGAAATATATTCAAAAATTGGATATAAATTTTTGAGATATATTCAGGGCTTTTTTTCTTTGTATTTTCTCTCATTCTCTTGATGAGATATATCGAAAAATAGTATAATAACATTTAGTATATGACGTTATAAATACAAGGTCTTGTAGCTTATACAAGATGAACGATATAAAGTGTAGGAGGAATTCTGTTGGAAAAGTTAATCATTCAAGGTGGCAATCGATTGGAAGGACGTGTACGTGTTAGTAGTGCTAAAAATGCAGTACTCCCTATTATTGCCGGTACTTTGCTAGCATCAACGCCTAGTAAATTGCTTGAAATTCCAAATTTAGAAGATGTAGGCACGATTTGCCAAGTTATCGAGTCTTTGGGGGTTAAAATCACTCGTAATAATGCAGATGGTGAAATTGTTTTCGATGCTTCTACATTGACTGCTACGGAAGCTCCTTATGAACTTGTGCGTAAAATGCGTGCATCCTTCCTTGTCATGGGTCCACTTTTGGCTCGTAAAGGGGAGGCTAAAATTTCAATGCCTGGTGGATGTGCTATCGGTGCACGTCCTATTGATCTTCATTTAAAAGCATTTGAAGCATTAGGTGCAAAAATTGAAATTACTGAAGATTATGTATATGCTCATGCTCCGGAAGGACTTAAAGGGACTCAAATTTATTTGGATTTCCCAAGTGTGGGGGCTACAGAGAATGTAATTATGGCTGCTTCTATGGCGGAAGGTAAAACCGTTATCGAAAATGCTGCAGAAGAGCCTGAAATTGTTGATTTAGCTACATTCTTAAATGCTATGGGGGCTAATATTCGCGGAGCTGGTACAAATGTGATTCGTATTGAAGGTGTACCTCAATTACACGGTGCTATTCATACAGTTATTCCTGACCGCATTGAAGCTGGTACATATTTAATCGCCGCTGCTATGGCAGGTGGTGATGTATTCGTAGAAAATGCATTGCCAGAACATCTAAAACCAGTAGTGGCTAAATTAAAGGAAGCTGGTGTAACAGTAGAGGAAGAAATCGACGGCATTCGCGTTATCAGTAGTGGTAAAGGCATTAAAGCTGTCGATATTAAAACATTGCCATACCCTGGATTCCCAACAGATATGCAAGCTCAATTTATGGCTCTTACTACGATTGCGGAAGGCACTAGTACAGTAACAGAAACTGTATTTGAAAATCGTTTTATGCATGTTGCTGAACTTCGTAAAATGGGGGCGCATATTGACATCGATAATCGTCAAGCTATTGTCGAAGGTATGCCAAGCTTACACGGGGCTATAGTGAATGCTACTGACCTGCGTGCTGGAGCGGCGCTGGTATGCGCTGCATTGACTGCGGAAGGTAGAACAGAAGTCGGTCGTTTACATCATATTGACCGAGGTTATGATGATTTTGTAGGTAAATTGCAAAGGTTAGGTGCTGATATTGTTCGGGTTGACGAATAAGAGTACACAGCCAAAACAAAATAAAAAGAAAAGAAGCCGGCGCTCTAAAGGGCCGGCTTTATACAACGAGCAACAGAGCTTAGGTGCTGCAAAGGTTGAGAATTCGAAAGCAAGTACTACACGCAAACCATTGAGAAGGACAAAACGTAAGTCCACTAAGCTTTCAAATGGCGTGGCAAAGCAAGCTAATCATTTAGCCTCCAATATGCGCGAGACCATGATTAAAGTTACAAAAATGCGCCGTGCTGAACGACGTAGTCGTGAGACTGTAGCGATTGCTAAAACAACGCCAGCCATGACATTAAAACGTTTAGTTCGACCTGAGCAAGTTGGAGATTTTATGAGTCGTTTGAATCGATCCTTAAACTTCGATTTGGGAATTGATTTAGGGACTGCAAATATCCTCATTTTTGCGAAGGGTAAAGGCTTGGTATTAGATGAACCTGCGTATATTGCACGGGATAATAAAACCGGTGATATTCTTGCTTTAGGTGAGGCTGCACGTTCTATGGTAGGCCGCACTCCAAAAGGGATTTCCGTCATCCGTCCAGTTCAAGCGGGCGTTATTGCAGATTATGATATGACAGAATTCATGTTGAAGTACTTTATTCGCTCCGTTGTACCTGCTTCTAGATTGATGAAGACGCGTATTATCGTATGTGTGCCATCAGGCATTACACCTGTAGAGAAACGCGCCATTTTAGAGGCTTTACTCAGAACCGGTGCAAAAAAGACGGTCCTTATTGAAGAGCCATTGGCTGCTGCTATGGGGACTGGTCTCAATGATGCTAAGCACGTAGGGGCGATGGTTGTCGATGTTGGCGGTGGCACTACGGATATTGCCGTTCTTTGTGATACGGGTGTGGTTGTAAGTGAATCACTTCGCATCGGTGGAGATTCTTTTAACGAATCTATTATTCGTTATATCCGCCGTAAGAAGCGCCTCGTTATTGGTCCGCTAACGGCAGAGAAAATTAAAATTTCTGTAGGGACTGTGGATCGTCGTGCAAAGGAGCGTACGATTGAGGTACGAGGACGAGATGCAAGTTCTGGATTACCAAAGATGGTTGCGGTGAATTCTTTAGAGATTCAACGTGCTCTAGAAGCACAAGTGATGAATGTTTTGGAAGGCGTTAAGTCCATTTTAGAAAAAACTCCACCGGAACTTGTGGCCGCTATCAATGATCATGGTATCATTCTTACTGGTGGTGGCGCGCTCATCGATGGATTAGACCGTGTTATTACACGTTCTATTGGAATCGCGGCATACCTTGTAGAATCTCCAAGATATGCAGTAATTAAAGGTGTTGCAAAGGCTTTAGATGAAATGTCACAGCTTCGTGATACATTAGATGAGTTACAATAATATAGTTACAATAATATACCATGATGAAGTGAGCTTAAATTGACGAGGTTATGGTCTACAGTTATTCTATTTTATGTATGGAGTATCTTTAGATTGTAACCTCGTTTTTCGTTTATTTTTTGAATTTTTCATCTTTATGCTGTATACTATAGTAAAAGTATATTGCGTAAAATTGATGTAATGATATAAGGCCATTATTATGGTTTGTAGCTATAGAGGAATTAAAGATGAAACGATATCTGTATATGACTTTTGCTGTTTTAGGTCTACTGGGTAGTACCGTTCCTCATGCTGAGGCCGGTAATTTAACAGGGGTGCGCGTATCTAATCATGAAGGTACAAGCCGAATTGTTTTAGATGTATCTGAAATGCCTGTATCTTGGACTCAATCCTATAATGAAGAAACACATGCTCTTACATTGAACTTAGGGGGTACTACAAATGGTTTAACTGGCCCCATATCACAAAATGATAAAAAAACGGGAGTTCTTAAAGGCATTGGCTTACAACAGGTTAATGGGGCTTTACGAGTAACATTAACAGCGAATAAGGATGTACAACATCATGAGTTTGCATTAGAAAAGCCTTCGCGTATAGTAGTGGATTTATTTTCTGGCTATGCGCAACAGACTACAAAAGATGTAAATAAATCTGTAACGTATAGCAAAATTAATAACACCGTAGCTGAAGGGAAAATTCAAGCCTTTGCATTGACCGTAGATAATGATTCACCTATGGTGGTGGCGCATGTTCCAGAAGGTAAACCATTATCTTCTGTTACTCAAGCTCATACAGCTATCATTGGAGCAAAGGTAAAAGGGGGCAGTTTTGAACGACCTTACTCAGTGGCGAGTGATGGAGCCATTGATTTAGAGCGTATTTCTAATCGTGGTACGTTACGATATACGCCTAATAGAGGATACTTTATAGAAGAGAAAAAACCTTTACTTCAAGCTAAAACAAAGAATGAGAGTTTTGTAATCACCTCCGTTGATACGGTTCGTAAAGAGAATGCCTTGACTCTTTATACGTCAACTTATGGTCCTTCTACAAAGACCAATGAATATGGTTATGAAGTGACTATAGCTAATGGCAAGGTTATTAGTAAACAAAAGGGAAATTCTAAAATTGGGGAAAACCAATACGTATTGTCTGGTCATGGCGAATCTGGAAATGCTTTACGTAAATTAAAAGTTGGAACACCTATTACGATTCAAAATAGAGAAGAACTTGCTCAAGTTAGTACTACTGGAGGAGCTAGTTTAGAAGTGGGCACTA
The DNA here is from genome assembly GCF_042850485.1 of Veillonella parvula. GTDB lineage: Bacteria > Bacillota > Negativicutes > Veillonellales > Veillonellaceae > Veillonella > Veillonella parvula_Q. The sequence continues at coordinate 607,632 of NZ_AP031417.1, forward strand.
TGGTGATGAAAGGCGGTCGCTATGTAGGCGCTGATGAATCTAATAACAAAGGTCGTAGCTTCATTGGAACCACAAAGGAACATGATTTAGTTGTGCTAACAGTTGATAAATCCGAACTTCAATCTGTAGGTGTGACTCAAAAAGAAGGAGCTCAGTTATTGTCTAAATTAGGTGTTGTTGATGGCGCTGAATTATCAAATCAAGGTAGCATTGATATAGTTATCAATGATGATTATGTACACAAATCTTCTGCACCTATGAGTTATGAGGATATAGTAATCATAAAATAGATTCGCTGCATACAATTTTGTTTGAAATATTACTAATAATTTAGTATACTATAAATACATAACTAATTTTGTAAAAGGAGGGATCGTTATGAAAAGAGTAGTGTTAGCTTTAGCTGCATTAGGCATTTTAAGTGTTAGCTCTGTAATGGCGGCCCCTGTATCATACCAAAGTGTATTAACAGGTAAAGTTGCTTCTACAGTTTCTGTTGGTACTTCTGTAACAGAAGGCCAAACATTGGTGACTGTAGAGACATTGGCTGGTCCTATGGCTGCTGCTAAATCTACTGTAACTGGTACTGTAACGGCGGTTAATGTTACAGTGGGTTCAGACGTTTCTCGTGATCAAATCGTTGTCACTGTAGAAAGTAAATAAAGGAGAGAAGGAATGAAGTTTTCTCATTCTTGGCGTCGGTATAGAAAAGCGATACTGGCGCTTTTCTTCTGTACTTCACTTACAACTGCACAGGCTATTGATTTTATGCCTGTCAATGATGTAACAACAGGTATGGAAGGTATTGCAAAAACTGTAATCGTAGGGGATACTATTTCCACCTTTGATGTAAAGGTACTGGGTGTCATGAAGGATAAGGGACCATCTGGTCATCTTATTTTAGCCAAGTTTTCCGGACCCGTTATGGATCAAACTGGTGGCATTGCGCATGGTATGAGTGGTAGCCCTGTATATATAAATGGTAAACTCGTTGGGGCTGTTGCTTATGGCTGGGGGTTTGCGGATGGTACGATAGGTATGATTACTCCTATTGAGGATATGGTCAAACTATGGAATATACCATATGAGAAAAACTTATCTAAACCTTGGGATGATACACAATTGATTCCTTTAGGTACTCCACTTATGGCATATGGCTTCGATGCGGCATCAATGGAATACTTTAAATCGAAGTTACCACAATATAAATATGAAACATATGACACCGCAAGTGCTAGTGGTGATGAAATTGCAAAACCTTTAGAAGCTGGTGGCTCAGTAGCGGCTTTGCTAGTTGATGGTGACCTTAAATTGGGCGCTATTGGTACTGTTACTCATGTAGATGGTGAAAAGGTTGTTGCCTTTGGTCATCCATTCTTAAAACATGGTTCTTCTAACTATTTTATGCACAATGCAAGTATCTTTACCGTTGTAAAAAGCTATAATGCTGCCTTTAAGCTTGGCTCTATGGGTAAAGAGATTGGCTCTGTTACCGAAGATAGAGGTGCCGGTATTGCAGGTGTATCAGGCGTGATTTCGCCAGGTATTCCATTGCGATTCCATTTAAAGGATATTGATATGGGCCGTGATAGAACTAGTTCCGTCAAGGTTATTGAAGATGGTGAAATGACACCAACTTTAGCAGCTACAGCCTTATACAATATGTTGAATAAAACATTGGATCGCAGTGGCTCTGGTACGGCTACAATTTCTTATACTATTACGCCAAAAGGGAAAGAACATAAGCCATTAACGCGGACAAATATGTTCTACAGCTCTGATTCTATTAGTGAAAAAGCAGTTGATGAATTTTATAATGTCATTGATGTTCTTATGAACAATCGATTCATCAACTATGAAATTTCGGATATTTCGGTTGAAACAAACGTAACGCAAGATAAGAAAACAGCAAAGCTTATCGATGCTTCTGCTTCGTCTACTGTAGTTTCTCCTGGGGATACTATCGTAGTAGATGTAACATTAGAGCCGTTCCGCGGTGAAAAGGTTATTAAACAAATTTTCTTTAAGGTACCTGAAGATCAAGCTATTGGTAAGTATACCTTAGAGGTGCGTGGCGGTGGCGAGATTCCATTGCCATACGTATTGGAAAAACAGAAATATAATTTAACAGATGAAATTTTACGTCGTTTGAAGGTTCATAAAGATTTTGATGAGCTTTATGATGAAATTCAAAAGACAGATACAAATAATCAAATTGTTGTAGAGTTTTTGGAAGATGGTATCAGCTTAGTTGATGAAGATGGCTCTCAATCTGTTAAAAAGGCTAAGCTTAAAGATGTGGAATCAAAACCTATGCCAGGGGATGTAAAGAAAAAAACAGGTCAAGAAGATTTGAGTTCTAGTAAGGATGATGAAAAGAAACCTGAAAAGACTGCTGTTGATACTGAGTACATTGTGCAAGGTGATGGTCAATTTACGATTCATGTAATGAAGCCTGCTGATCGGGATAAAGAATTAGCAAAACGTGTCAAAGAAGCGAAACATCAGATTAAGATGGAACGCAAGTTAGAATTGGAAGATCAATCTAAAAAAGATAAAACGGATAAAGCTGAGTCTAAAAAGGATTCTAAAAAAGAGTCGAAAGAAACTAATAAAAAAGACGAGGCTAATGCTGGTGGAACAAATACAGCTGAATAAGTTGAAACTGTAAGGGAAAGGGATAGACTGTTGAGTTGGCTAGAATCGATAGGTCGAGTCGTCATAAACGGCTTATCGCAGATGGGTAGTGCTACATTATTAGTGTGGCAAACAATAAAACAATTAAAAATGATTAATCTGTGGCATGTATTTCAACAGATGGCTCACTTAGGGGTAGACTCCTTGCCTATTATTAGCTTAACTCTACTCTTTGCTGGTGCCGTTATGACCTTACAGATTACAGATGTACTCATTACCTATGGTGCTCAAAGTACAGTAGGTGGTCTTATGGCTGTAGCTATGGGCCGTGAATTGGGTCCTATCTTAGTTGGTGTAGTATTAGCCGGCCGTGTTGGCGCAGCTATCACGGCTGAAATTGGTACAATGAAGGTAACAGAACAAATTGATGCCCTACGTGTTATGGCTGTTGATCCTGTTGGTTACCTCGTGGTACCACGTGTAGTAGCGTGTATGATTATGGTGCCAATTTTGGCATTTTATGGTGTTGTTATCGGTATTGCCGGTGGTTACTTTGTAGCCACTGTTATCAAGGGTTTGGCGCCTAGTACATATTTAGATTCTATTCAAATGTTTTCTACCATTTCAGATTTCACCTTAGGACTTATAAAGTCTAGTGTGTTTGGTGCTGTCATTGCATTGGTAGGTGCTTATAAGGGCATGGAAACTAAAATGGGCGCAGAAGCTGTTGGTTTTTCCACTACTAGTTCTGTAGTAACTAGTATTATTCTAGTATTTGTATTAAATTACTTTTTATCTACATTGTTATTTTAGTGGATATTTTTAGAGGGATTTATGATTGAACTACGCAATGTTGTAGTTGCCTACGAGTCACGTGTGATTTTAGACTCTGTTAATCTCACTATTAATGATGGGGAGACGTTAGTTATATTAGGCGGCAGTGGTAGTGGTAAAAGTACATTACTTCGCTTATTAATAGGTTTACAACGTCCTACATCAGGGCAGATTATCGTAGATGGCACAGATATAACTACATTATCTGAAGATGAATTTAATACGGTACGAAGAAAAATGGGGATGGTATTCCAATATTCAGCTTTGTTTGATTCTATGTCGGTAGGTGAGAACGTAGCTTTTGGTTTGCGTCAACATACGAAGTTAAAGGATGACGAAATCAAACGCATTGTGGCAGAAAGACTTGATTGGGTTGGTTTAAAGGGATATGAGTCCTATATGCCTAATGAGTTATCTGGTGGTATGAAAAAGCGGGTTAGCTTAGCTCGTGCTATAGCACTAGATCCGAGTTTAATTCTTTATGATGAACCTTCATCAGGGTTAGATCCTATTACATCAGGTACGATTAGTATGCTAATTAAGGGGATGCAGAATCGGCTTGGTTGTACTTCTATCGTGGTAACACATGATATGCAGTCAGCATTTTATGTTGCTGACCGCATAGCTTTACTCGATCAGGGGCATTTTGTAGAAATTTCTGATACAATAGAATTTAAGAATTCTACAAATAAGAAGGTACAACAATTTATTCATGGTGAAGCAGAGCCGATTAACGAATCTGCGATGGGAGATATATAATGAAGTGGACGACGGAGGCCAAGGTAGGGGCTTTTACAATAATAGGTATAGTTCTATTTATTGCAGGCATACTATTTGTAGGCCGTATCGATATTTGGGCTAAACCGCAAATGACAATTACAGGTGATTTCACTCAAGTAAATGGCCTAAAAAATGGGAATCAGGTTAAATTTTCCGGCGTGGCCATTGGGACTGTTTCTGATATTGAAATTACACCGCGTGGCGTTGTGGTTAAGATGAAACTTGATGAAAAAACGCAGATTCCAAGTGACTCAATCTTTTCCTTGGGGTCAGATGGTTTTTTAGGTGATAAATTTATTCAAATTTCACCAGGACAGTCTAAAGTATATTTACAAGATGGTGACTCCGTTAAAGGTGAAGGCGTTGATGCTGTGGATAAGGCCATGCAGAGTGCACAAAAATTAATGGATGGTACTGAGAAGATGCTACAGTCTATTAATAGTATTATTGGTGATCCTGCAACTCAAAGTGCACTTAAATATTCTTTGCAATCTACAGCTGTGATGGCTGATAATGCGGTAGCTATTACACAAAATATGGCGGATGTAACGGCTCAGCTAAATCAAGCAGCACAGCAATTTAATGCTGATGGTAATGCAGGCAATGATATGCGTGCTATTTTAACTAATTTAAAACAAACTACTGATCGTGTAGATAATATGGCTCGTACCATGGAATCAACTGTAACAGATCCTAAAGCACAAGAAAATATTAAGGAGACTTTACATAATACGGCACAGATTTCAGCTCGCATCAATAAACTGATGGGCGGAAAGGCGTACCAAACGGATGTAAATGGAAATAGTGTAGAGGTTGGTATGACTGAAAAAAAGTCATCTACCAAGATTGAACCATCTGTAGATTTGTTGTATAACACAACGGATAATGAATTCCGTGTCAATGGTAGAGTACGTGCCTTTAACAATAAAGGAATGGCTGAAATTGGCCTTTCTAATATGGGTGATGATACTACTTTTGATCTGAATGCAGGTCGATTTATCAGTTCTAAATGGTTGGTGCGTGGTGGTATTTTTGAAAGTGAATTGGGTCTTGGGGTGGATTATAACCTCCGTGGTCCAGTGTCCTTATCAGCCGCGCTATATGACCTTAATCATCGTAAATATCGTATTCGTAGTGATATACGTTTGCATAAAGATACCTATGGCGTTATTCAAATGACCAGACCGTTCAGTTCTACGAATGGAGGTACCTATTTCGGTATTAAACAAGTATTCTAATGACTAACACATTTACTCTATATGAGTATGGAGGTACATATTATGAATAAAAAGGTTCTTTCCTTAGGTGTAATGCTTTCTTTAGTTACTACTGGTGCATTCGCCGCTGATGTAGTAACTACATCCGTTAACAACGGAGACCAATTAAGCAAATATCAAAAAGAAGCTATTCAATTAACACAAAAGCAATTAGCAGAAAAATCTGTTTTAGACAGTAAAACCTATGAACGTACATTAGCTTTAAACGAAGCCCGTACGGTTGATTTAGCATTAGCTAATAATCGTACAGCTAAGCAAACTAAATGGGGTTATGAAGCTGCTAAATCTGCAGTAAGCCAAGTAGCAGCTGGTAAGAATCCAAGTGTTAGTTATGGTTGGAGTGCTCAAAAAACGGGCGGTGACACAGGTAGTGGCAAATCTGGTAGTCATAACTTCTCCATTAGTGCGCCTGTATTCAATCCACAACTCGATGCAAGCATTGATTCTGCACGTTATACTCGTGAAGGTACTGGTGCTAGCTATGAAGAGGCTTTACAACAATCAAAATATGATGCTCTTAACGGTTATTATACATTGATTATGAGCCGTAATATGGTAGATGTAGCACAACAAGCTGTTAAAGATTATCAAGGTCATGTAACCAATGTAGAGGCACAGTATAATGTTGGTTTAGTGGCGAGCTCCGATGTATTGGCCGCTAAAACAAATCTTGATGATTCTCAAACATCTCTTGTAAAAGCGCAAAATGCTGCAAATTTAGCAGAGGCGAACTTAAATCAAGTTATTGCATACCCTGCACAAACGGCTATTACTACAGCAGAGCATGATTTACAATATAAACCATATAATGTAACCTTGGAGCAAGCGAAAGCATATGCTATGCTTCATCGTTCCGCTCTTGTTAAATCAGCTCTTGATGTAAAATCTGCGGAAGAAGCTGTAAAATCTGCTAAGGCGGGTTATTTGCCTACGGTTGCTGTAAAAGCTGGTCGTGGCTATGGTGATCCAGATGGTTACTTTGGTACAAGTACAAAGTCCTGGAGTGTTGGTGCTAGTGCTACTTGGAACTTATGGGATGGTGGTGCAACACAAAATGCTATTAAAAAAGCAAATGCACAACTTGAACAAGCAAAAGAAGCTAATTTGGCAACTGTTGATGCTGTATTGTTAGCCGTACAAAAAGCATACTTGAATTTACGAGCTGCTGAACAAACAATCCAAAGTACACAAACTGCAGTCGCACAAGGTCAAGAAAGTTTCCGTATTGCTACGCTTCGTTACCGTGCAGGTGTTGGTACGAACCTTGATGTACTTGATGCAGAAACTAAGTTGACAACAGCTCGTAATAACTATGTAGAAGCTCTTTATAATTACAATATTAGCATTGCGGCTCTTGAACAATTAACAGGCGTTCCATTGTCTACACCTGTAGGTCAAGGTGCTGAAGTTATCGCTAATAGTGGTGCTGTTGAACAATTGTCAAAACTAGGCGGCAATCAATAATATGATCTTTAAAAAGACGACTTCGGTCGTCTTTTTTTCTTGTAATGGACATTATAGACAATGAGTGTTCTTGATAGGTTTTATAAAATTCACTCTGAAAATACTATAGTTATTACTGTGTCTGTGGTAAGATTAGTATATATATTTATATTATTCATAATGTGTATGGGAGTATCATTATGACCCGTAAAAAGTGGCTCCTTATCGGTGCAGCGATTTTAGGTTTGTCTAGTATTGTTGGTGCCAGCATCAATCCTATGGCTCAAACTTACATTGCACCTATGGTTAAAGAACAAGTAAATAATGTCATAAACGGATCTATAGACTATGATTCTCTCCGAATTAATTGGAATGGTGATGTTGTTCTAACAGATGTGACTATCAAAGATAGAGATGGTCATTTAGTTGGAACTGCTCAAGAGGTAGCTGTAGGAGTTAAACTATCTTCTTTGCCGAAGATTGTCGGTGGCAACACATCAGGGGCTACGGCTATTTCTAGTGTAATCGTTGAGGCGCCAGATTTTCATATATGGCAACTAGCTGATGGGTCGTGGAGTATAACTAAGTTAGTAAAACCATCCGATCCAAATAAGTCGGGTACTTTTGATGGCTCTGTGACTATTAATGATGGTCGCGTAGCGCTACGTACTAAAGATGGAATAAAGAGGAATGTAGAAAATCTTGATGGGACTATGGCGCTTGATATGAGTGGCATGTCTAAAGGTGCCTTTACTGCTGATGTAGATGGTTCCGCAATTACCTTGAATGGCAAAATTGATATGAACAATGTATCTAATTTTGATCTCTTTGTACAAGCTGATGAAATTGATACTGCTGGTATTATGAGTTTTGTTCCACTTCGTAAGGATCTATCTGTAACGAGTGGTAAGTTACAAGATTTACATTTAAATCTTAAAAGTGAAGATGGCAAATACATTATGAGTGGTAATGTAGGCTTTAAAGGTTTAACAGGCACTTATAAACGGGGTAATACAATTTATAATATTACCGATGGCACGGGTCGCATTATGCTTAATAATGATCAAATCGTTATTAGTCGTAGTTCTTGGAGGGTAAATGATCAAGTAACAAAGATCAATGGCTTAGTTACACTAGGCAAAGATGAAGAGTATTTAAATCTTAATGTTGTGGCCGATAAAGTAGATTTAGAGGCGATAACAGACGTCGGTGTTTCTGGTATTGTAGGTGGGCGTGCACATATTGGTGGCACGACAGTAGCTCCACGTGTAGATGCAACGATTGCTAGTGATGGTATTTCTTATAATGGTTACTATATTGATCGTTTACAAGGTGATATTGTATATGATAACGGTTTAGTTCGTACGGATGATGTGCGCCTATCAGTAGGCGAAGGTAGTGCAAAGGTTAAGGGCCAATATGTGGTTGATACAGGGGATTTTGATACTACTATAAAGATTCAAAATTTACCTTTAGGCACTTTCACAAAAGATATGATCTCACCGGTTACAGGTAATATCGATGGTGAGATGCGTATCTTAGGAAAAAATAATCAAGTTACAGATGTTGTAGGCTCTGTTAAAGGTCGCCAAATAGGCATTCGCGGTGTTGTAGTTGATACTGCAAAAGCTAACTTTACGCATGCTGATAATAGTACAAATATGACCGTTGTAGGCACTATAGGAGATGGGGCGCTAAGCGGATATGGCTATATCCAAAATGGTAATATAGATGCCACTATTTCCGGTAATGCATTGCCATTGACCGCACTAAGTCTTATTATTGGTCAAGATGTTGATGGCACCTTGAATACCTCTTTTGCGATACAAGGTACATTGGATAATCCAAATGTAATGGGCACTGTATGGGGGCAAGAGGTACATTATAAAGGGGCTCGATTCAATAATATCCATGGAGATATTAAGCTAGATAACCATATTCTCACTATCACCAATGGACATATTGGTGATGGCGATGGGGGCTATGATGTTAATGGTTGGTATAATCTTAATACAGATGTGTTAGATCTAAATGCCAAGGCTCGGGCTGCTCGTATTGAAAATGTGATTCGTACTGTTACAGATGTTCCTATTACAGGTTGGTTTGAAACAGACAATCATATTACAGGGACGGCTGCAAATCCGATTATAGAAGGTCGTGCTCATTTGTGGGATGGTTCTGCTTATGGCAAACTCGTGACCAATGCGTTTGCAAAATATAACTATCAGAATGATACATTAGAGCTTTATAGATTTGATATTGAAGGTTATGGTGCAACTATCACAGGTGGCGGTACAGTATCTAAAGAAGCAATTAATATTGATTTTGAAGGCAAAAAAATTGATATGGGCAGATTGCTCATTAATACGGATTACAAAGTTGATGGTTTGCTATCTGGTCGAGGACAAATTACTGGATCTGTGGATAACCCTCAATTCAATGGCTATATTTCATCCGATGCCTTATCAGTTAATGGGGAATTATTGAACGATATTCATGGTCGTGTTTATGCAGATAAATCGGTTGTAAATGTGCAAGATTTCACCTTTGCTGAAGCCGATGGTGGTCGCTACACTGCTAAAGGTGGTATGAAGTTTGATGATAGTAGACAACTATTTGGTGTATTAGATGTTACTAATGGTAGCGTAAAGAATTTGCTAACCTTGCTAGACCGGTCCAATGAACACATTGATGGCAAATTAAATGGTTCTGTTGAAATCGGAGGTACACGCGACAATCCAAGCGTTAATGTAACAGGCAAGATTAATGATGTAAGTATTGATGAAAAGATTGTTGGTGATGCAACTATCGATGCAAGTCTTGCTAATCGTAAATTCAAAGTTACAACTTTGAAACTGCCTGTTGATGAAGGTCTCATTGCAATAGGCGGTACGATGGATCTTGATGGTCAAGCGGACTTACAGGTTGCATTAAAGGATGTTGATATAGTACCGTTCTTGCCACTTATGGGTAAGGATATTCAAGCTACTGGTTGGGTGACTGGCGTTGTAAATATCACTGGGGAAACTAAGAATCCTAAAGTAGAATTATCCGGTGCTGTAGAGTCGGGGTCCTTTAATGGTGTTGGTATTGATGAAGGTTTTGTATTGGCTACAATGCAAGATCAAGTTATTCAGATTCAACGAATTCAAGGTGCCAAAAGTGGGTATAAACTTAGCGTCTATGGTAAGATTCCATTAGCGGCAATCTTTACGTCTGGGTATATTCCAGCAAATGATAGCAAATCTATGGATGTAACTATTGATTTTAACGAAGCAGATATGGCTGTTATCCCTCTTCTTACAACTAGTGTTAAGGAGGCAACAGGTCCGTTAAAAGGCACGGTTCACATTACAGGCACTATTGATCAGCCTGAAGCATATGGTACTGTATCCGTACGTAATGGTACGATGAAATTAGCAAGTGTAGAAAATCAAATTACTGGTATTGATGGTGACTTAATTTTCTCTGGTCAACAAGGTGATTTCCAATCCCGTATTAATATGGGCAAAGGCTCAGCTGGTTTGGCTGCTAAAGTAAATTGGTCTGGACATACTCTTACTAATTACAAGGCGGCAGTTCAGCTAGAAGACTTAGAGGTTCGCAGTGAATATGTAAGAGGACCGTTGAATGGTGAACTTTATATTGCTGACCGAGATGGATTGCCGACCCTTATTGGTACTTTAAATCTTGAAAAGATTCAATTCAAAATTCCTCTTTCCTTACAATCTAGTGAAAGTACCAAAGATATGGGGGTGGATGTTACTGTTCATGCGGGTAAAGGTGTACGTTTATATGATCGCACCTTATACAACATGTTTATCAGTGGCGATGTTCATTTTGGTGGATCTTTACAAAATCCAACTGCTAGTGGTCAATTTGATGTTAGAAATGGCACGTTTAAGTATTTGAGCCATGTATTTAATATTACAAAAGGGAATGCCCATTTCGTAGGTGGCTCTTATTTACCAAACTTACAATTAGAGGCTGAAACAAATGTAAGTAATTACACTATTATGCTTGGCGTAAAAGGGACAGTGGATCATATGGACTTATCATTGTCCTCTAATCCTAGACTGTCTAGAAAGCAAATCATTTCCATGTTGACCTTCGGCCGCGGTGCAGATTCAAATAGTAGTACTTTGACAAATGAAGATGTGAATGCCGTGGCTACAGCAGGGCTTCAAATGTTTGCTTTTGGCTATGTACAAGATGCATTACAAAATACACTTGGGTTAGACCGCATCAATATTACAACAGGGTCAATTGATCCCGATGAGCCAACCAATAGGGATACGGCAAGTAATTATAATATTGAAATCGGTAAATATGTATTACCGAGAGTCATGTTGACTTATTCTCAAGGTATTAATAACAAACAAAATAAATATGGTATAGAATATTCTGTTAAACGAAACCTTAAGTTCACGGGATGGCATACATCAAAAGGGAACAATTATATAGGTGGTCGTTGGACACGTAGCTTTTAAGAGTATGGCTAGAATGTGTAAACCCCTTAGGTATGCACATTCTAGTCATATTAATTTCATAAAATTTGTTTAATATAGTACTCATTCCAAGCAATTTATGCTATAATGATAAAGATTTATTAGTCTTTATAAATAAGATGTAAACTCTTTATGGGGATGAGTTCTAGGAGGAATTTATGTTTAAACCAAAAGCTTATAAAAGTATGCTTGCAGCGTCCGTGTTGACTGCTGTCATGGGGACAGGCAGTGTATTTGCTGCTGAGGTACAAGCTGGCTATACTCCAGATTTAAATAGCACAACGACGACTAATGCTGCTACAGCAAATGATGCAGCTACTACACAAGCTGTTTATAATGCTGATGCAACTACTACAACTATACAAGATGAAACTGATGCAGCTATCTTAGCTGCTCGTGGTGATACGACTATATCTAGTGACGGCACTGTAGTAAAAGGTTCTGATGGAACTGTTACAGTCAATAATGCTGCTTTAAAAACTGATGATAAACAAGTAAAAATGGTATCTAAAACTACTGGTGGTACTGATCTTGATAAGGCTGCTGAAAATGGCCAAACTCAAGCTGTTACAACAGTAGAAGCACAATATGTCACATCTGCTAGTGCTGAATCTGTTAATCCTTACGTAGGTAAATTGATTACCGGTTTATCTATATCTGGCGTTACAGCTGAACAGCAAGCAAATTTGTTGCCAATTTTAACTGAAAAAGTTGGCGATACCGTATCTGTTGATGGCGTATTTAAAGATGTAACTAATCTTGGTAATACTGGTTACTTCTCCGAAGTAAATCCTGTATTTACTTCCGTGCCTGAAGGCGTAAAATTGGACTTTGCCGTAACAGTAAATCCAGTTACTACTGGCGTTTCCTTTGAAGGTAATACTGTATATTCCTCCGAAGTATTGACTAAGTTCATGGATATTCAACCAGGTCAAGTTCTTAACTCTGTATCCGTAGGGCAAAAAGTTCAAGGCATTAATGCTGCATATGCTCGCGATGGCTATATGTTAGCACACGTTGATGGTATCCGTGTAGATGACCAAGGCATACTTCATATACACATTGTTGAAGGTGTCGTAGAAGATATCATTCCAGCAGGTAACAAGAAAACCCGCAATAAAGTTATTACTCGTGAATTTGTTCAAAAGAAAGGAAAACCTTTTAATAAATTCTTGGTACGTCGTTCTGTAGAACGCGTATATAACTTAGGTTTCTTTGATGACGTAAACGTTCGTATGTTGCCAGGTGAACAAGATCCAAATAATGTAATTATTGAAATCGATGTATTGGAACATAAGACTGGTACCATCACATTAGGCGCTGGTTACTCTAAATCTGATGGATTGATGGGTATTGTTGAATTTGGTGAAGATAATTTACGTGGTACTGGCGATAAATTTAAAGTTCACTGGGAAATCGGTGGTAAGAAAAAATATAAGAACTACCAAATCTCCTATTTGAAACCTTGGATTGATAGCAAAGGTACATCCCTTGGCTTCTCCTTCTTCAACCGCGAAGATGAATACACAGATTACAATGAAGATGGTAGTGAAGTAGCAGAATACAATAAGAAATCTCGTGGTTTCAATATTTCCTTCGGTCGTCAAACTGGGGAATATACTCGTGATTACTTGACATTAGAATCTCGTAAAGATACTTATAAATGGGATGATGATGATAGCTCTGGTTTCCGTTATGATAAAAATGCGGGTAAAGGTACAAACTGGGATAATGGTTCCTATAACTTTGCATCTGACAACTATGTAAAAAATAACTTCGGTCGCATTAACTCCGTAACATGGCAAAAAGTATACGATTCTCGTGATAATATCTATGAACCAACTCGTGGTCGTCGTATTTCCTATACTACACAATGGGCTGGTCATGGTTTAGGCGGTGACTTCGACTTCTATAAATTCACAGCTGAAGCACGCATGTATAAAAAACTTGGTGCTAAGAATGTATTGGCATTCCGTGCACGTGGTGGCTTTATTCAAGGTGATGCTCCTTATAGCCAATTGTTCACATTGGGTGGTGCTGATTCCTTACGTGGTTATGAAGATGATCAATTCCGTGGCAAGTATATGTACAATGCTACATTGGAATTCCGTTTCCCAATCGTTAAAAAGGTTAGTGGCGTATTGTTTACTGATATCGGTGATGCATGGGATGCACCAAATGTTACATGGTATAATAGCAAGAAAACCTTTAACTATGGCGTTGGTGCTGGTGTTCGTATTACGACTCCAATTGGTCCAGTTAAACTTGACTATGGCGTGGGTAAACACAAAAATAAATTCCACTTCAGCTTCGGTACACAATTCTAATATAGTAAATGTATATGGTGAAGGCCTCTTTTTAAAGAGGCTTTCACCAATATCTCTATATGGCATCCTTTGATGCAGTGATTTAAAGAAATGAGGGCACTCTATTATGATGCGAATGATGAACAACAAGGCGAATGTAAAGATTTTTTCCATCGTCATTGCTGCAATTTTTATTGTTGGTATTGGTGCGTTAGCTTATACGCAAATGGCTTCGCCTAGTAGTAATAGTGGGACTAGTACTATTGGGGTTATTGATACATCTCGTATGTTGTCTCAAGATAATCCAATTTATATCTCTGCAGCTCAAGAATATATGAGCTATCAAAGCCAATTACAACAAGAAACGCAAGCTAAAATTGATGCAGCACAAGATGATGCTACTAAACAAAAAATCGCTGAAGAAGCGCGTCAAAACCTAGCAAAAAAAGATCAAGAAATTGCTAAATCCGTTCAAGATAAAGCTATGGAGGCTGCAAAAGCAGTTGGTGATGCTAAGGGTCTTAGCGTTGTTATGACTAAAGATACTGTACTATATGGCGGTGTTGACATTACAGATCAAGTATTGAAAAAACTAGCTACTGATGCAAAAAAATAAACTGTAGTTCTATGTAAGGGAGAACGACAATGAACGGGAAACAACGATATATAGGACTAGTCATATTTCTCGTTGCTGCAATAAGTGCTATGGTTTGGGCCTATGGTTTTGTAACAAATCGCCAACAGGGTCCTGATGGCATGTCAATAGGTGTTGTACGCATTGATGATGTACTAGCGTTTAATCCATCCTATGCGGATTATAAACAAGCCAAGAATGAACTGGAACTTTTACAACGTCAATATGAACTTGAACAACAAGCCTTAAATGCCAAGTCAGAGACACAAGATGAACAGTTGAAAACACTTGCACTGGATTCAACCTTGTCAGATGCTCTTACGGTAGAATTGCAAACTCGTATTGCAACAAAAGAAAATGAACTAAATCAGCAATTAAATTCGAAGCGCAATGAATTGACTCAAAAGTATTTAGCTGAGTTAAAGGTTAGTACTAATGAATATGATCTGGAAATCGTAAACCTTCAATTAGACTTATATGCCTATGATGCACGTGTATATATAGATGATGCACAAAGAGCAGCGGCTATGGCTGAAAAGGCTAAAAAAGAAGAAAGGTTAAAAGAATTATTAGCTAAGAGAAAGCCGTCGGATTTCGATGTGGATTCAATTAAAGCAAAGGTACAGGCTGAGCTTGCTCCAATGCAACAAAAAGGGCAGGAAGAGCTCAATCAATACGCTGCATCCCTACAGAAGGAATTAGCTGAGAAACGAGACTCCATGGTGCAACAACAAGCACAAGCCATCATTGCTAATAATAATCTGCCTGTGGCGCAAGAGTGGAATGATACATGGGCAAAAAAGCTTTCAGATAAAGAAGCTGAAGTGAGTGCGCTTCATGAGGCCATTTTAGAAGATGTTCGTATGCGCGTAGCAATTATTGCTGAGGAACAACATTTGGATTTAGTCATCATCGATGATGGTGGTAATATTAAAGGGCTTGATATTACTGATGCAGTGAAGGCGTCCTATCGAGTTCAATAAGGAGTTATATTATGAATAAACGTATTAAATCTTTAGTATTAAGTGCAGCTTTAGTAGCTTCTATGGCTATCTTAGGTGGTTGTGGTTCTAACAATGTTGGCTATGTGGATAGCGTGAAAGTAGCAAATAGTACTGAAAAAGGTATTGAAATTACTAAAGAGATTAACGCTAAAAAAGCGGAATTAGATGCTAAAATTGCTGCTGCTGATGAAGCATCTAAACAAAATGTATTTAACCAAGCGAATCAAGAATTAAATGCCTTTGCAAATGCAAAAGCACAAGAATACCGTCAATATCAAGAACAAAAAATCAATGAACTTGTGAAAGAAAAAAAACTTGATGTTATTATTGAAAAAGGCGCTGTTGTTGGTGGTGGCTCTGATGTAACCGATGATTTGATCACAAAAATGGGTAAGGCTTCTGACGATCAAATCAAAGAAGTTGAAAACGCAGCTAAAGCTCAAGAGCAACAAGATGCTCAGCAAAATGCACAGCAAGCAGATCAAGCTACAACAAGTACAACTGAAGCTGCACAATAATTGAGGATTACCACAGGGGGAGGAGTTTGCCTTGGAAAAAACTTTACAGGAACTCGCAAATTTAGTAGGCGGTCAACTTATAGGGGATGAGTCTATTGTCATTACTGAGACACGTAGCTTTGAACAAGCGGTAAAACAATCCATAACTTTTGCAATTGGTGAATATGTTGAACATATTGCGTTATGCCAAGCGGGTGCTGTTATCGTTGAATCAGAAGTAAAAAATGCACCGATGGCGCAAATCGTAGTTGATAATGCAAAATCTGCATTTGCCCAAGTGCTAGAAGTATTCCATCCACCTGTTGTAGTTCCCCGTGAAGTGCATAGTACTGCTATTATTGGCAAGAATGTTACACTTGGTAAAAATGTAGCTATTGGTGCCTATTGTGTTATTAATGATAATGCTGTTATCGGTGATAATGTAACGATTCGACCTTATGTATATATTGGTCATAATGTACGAATTGGGGAAGATTCTGACATCTATGCGGGTGCTATCGTACATGAGAACTGTATTTTGGGTAAACGCGTTGTATTGCGTGCTAAAGCAGTTATCGGTGGTGAAGGTTTTGGTTTTGCCACAGAAAATGGTATTCATACGCATATTCCTCAAGTAGGCAATGTTATTCTTGAAGATGATGTAGAAATTGGCTCTTGCACTACTATCGACAATGCTACAATGGGATCTACCTTGGTACGCCGCGGTACCAAAATTGACAATCTTGTTCACCTTGGCCACAATGTTGAGATTGGAGAAGATTGTTTCTTAATCGCACAGGTTGGGATTGCAGGTAGTACAAAATGTGGTAACCATGTAATCTTTGCAGGACAAACAGGCTGTACAGGTCATATTACAATTGGAGATAATGTACAATTTGCAGGTAAAACAGGAATTACTGGCAATGTGCCTTCTAATTCTGTTATGGCTGGGTATCCAATGAGACCTCATAAAGAGTGGCTAAAATTGGCTGCTTACGAGAATCGTTTGCCAGAAATGGTGAAAACTGTAAAACAATTACAAAAAGAAATTGACGCTTTGAAAGCACAGCTTAAGGAGAGCTAATAATCCATGTATAGGTTTATGAAAATCTTTAGTGCCTTTATTTGCTTATTACCTAAAGGTTTGCAATATGCTATTGGTACATTGCTTGGTGAAATTGCGTGGTTAGTGGTGCCACCTAAACGCAAGCGCCTGGCGATAGGCCAAATTTTATTCTGTAATATTACAGATGATCCTAAAGAAGCTCGACGTATTGCGAAAGCTAGTACTACACGCTTTGGCCGTATGATTATTGATGTATTGCGCTATCCTGAAATTAAAGATGGCGCATACAAAGATATGGTGGAGTTTATTAATCGAGAGTACTTAGATGATGCCTTAGAAAATGGTCGAGGTGCAATTTTAGCTGCTGTTCATAGTGGTAACTGGGAACTTTTAGGTGGCGTTCTTGCTTCTGAAGGATATCCATTGATTTCTGTGGCTATGAAACAGAATGGTGATGCCGATAAGTTTATCAATGAATATCGTCGGATTATGCATCAACATGTGACCTATAAAACAGGTGTTCGTGAAATGATTAATGAACTAAAAAAAGGTGCATTTTTAGGCCTTATTATGGATCAGGACCCTGGTGATGATGGCGTTCTTGTACCATTCTTTGGCTATGAAACATTGACGGCTGCTGGGCCAGCTGTACTGGCTCGTATGCAAGATGTGCCTATTATTTTTGTAACCATACATTATAGCCCGTTTTCTGAGAAATATGAGATTGAAGCACATCCACCAATTTATGTGGAACGTACAGATGATAAAAAGCGTGATATAGCGGTAACAACAACTCGTCTAAATGAGTTTATTGAAGATTATATTCGACGATATCCTGAAGATTGGTTCTGGCTTCATAACCGTTGGAAATGGACTCGTCGTTTTTATGGTGAACAAATAGATACACCACCTGATGTTTTTCAATAGTTAATAATTTTAAAGAGATTTTGTTTATGCGATTGTGGAATCTTCAAGATGAAACTGATTCCTACTAGCATGGATGAAATCTCTTTTTATTTTATAACTTATAACTTAGTGTTTAAAAATAGTCTATTAAAATTTTAAAGACTAAGAATAGTCTTTCCAATTAGCGTAATATATGGTAAATTTCTTGTAACGCCTATGCAAATAGGGTATAATACATATTGGTGTATAGTAAACGTGAATTCGGATTATGAAAGGACATTCTTATGAGTAAGCCACAACAAACAATAAAAAAGGCTGTTTCATATCAAGGGATTGGCCTTCATAGCGGTGAACCAGTACATATGGTTTTTAAGCCTGCACCTGAAGATACAGGAATTGTGTTTGTCCGCACGGACATTGAAGGGCATCCTTCTGTGCGAGCACACATTGATAATGTGACGAACACTATGCGCGCTACCACGTTGGAAAATGGTGAAGCAAAGGTATTTACTGTTGAACATGTGATGGCAGCGTTCAGTGCTATGAATATTGATAACTGTTATATTGAAATGGATTCTCCAGAACCTCCTGTAGGTGATGGTAGTAGTGCTATTTTTGTCAATCTTATTGAAGAGGCTGGCATTGAAGAACAAATAGCGTCGCGTCATATATACAAAGTGACTCGATCTCATGCTGTTTATGATGGGGATCGTTTTATTGTGATTTTGCCATATGATGGCTATCGCATGACTTTTACATCAATTAACAGCCATCCGTTGCTTGGTACTCAACAATGTGATTTTGAAGTATCGCCTGAGTATTTCAAAGCACACATTGGATCGGCTAGGACTATCGGATTTATGAAGGAATTGGAACAATTACAGGCCATGGGGCTTGCAAAAGGCGGTAGCCTAGATAATGCATTAGTCTATGATGATGAGAAATGTCTATCTGTACCACGCTTTGAGGATGAATTAGTTCGCCATAAAGCATTAGATGTTATAGGGGATTTATTCTTGTTAGGACCGATTGAAGGCCATGTAATTGCTTTGAAATCGAGTCATGAATTAAATTCAAGATTGGCTCGCAGTATAATGGAAGAAATAAGGGAGACACAGCCATGATTCTTAATCACGAAGATATTTTAGAAATTTTACCTCATCGTTACCCAATGCTTTTGGTTGATCGTATTGTTGAGTTAGAACCTATGAAACGTGCTGTGGGTATTAAAAATGCTACATTCAACGAATTGTTCTTCCAAGGTCACTTTCCAGGGAACCCAGTTATGCCAGGTGTATTATTGACTGAAGCTATTGCTCAAGTTGGTGGTATTGCATTATTGTACCCTGAGGAAAATCGTGGTCTTACTCCTATGTTTACAGGTATTGATAAAGTGCGTTTCCGCCATCCTGTAAAACCTGGCGATCAAGTTCGCATGGAGGTAGATATTGTTAAAATTAAAGGTAAAATGGGCAAGGTTGAAGGCCGTGCCTATGTTGGCGACAAATTGTGCGCTAGCGGTGAATACATGTTTGCCCTTGTATAATAGAATGAGGAGTGATTGTAGTGATAGTTGTAGGCATGGAAAATGCGGAATCCAACATCCATAGTACAGCCATAGTCCATCCAAATGCTAAATTGGGCAAAGATGTAATCGTAGGTCCTGGCGCTGTTATCGGCGAACATGTCGAGATTGGCGATGGCACACAAATCGGTGCACATGTTGTAATTGGTGGTTGGACAACCATTGGTAAGCGTTGTGAAATTTATCCTAACGCATCTATTGGGTTGGAACCGCAAGATTTAAAATTTAAAGGCGAAAAAAGCTATTGTAATATTGGCGATGAAACGGTTATTCGTGAATTCGTAACTATTAGCCGCGCTACTGGTGAAGGTGAAGAAACACGTGTAGGCAATAATTGTTTACTTCAAGCCTGTACACATGTGGCTCATAACTGTATCGTTGGTAATAATGTAATAATGAGTAATTGTGCTGGTCTTGCAGGGCACGCTATCGTTGAAGATCGCGTGGTTATTGGCGGCCTTGCAGGTATTCATCAATTTGTTAAAATCGGTCGTAACGCTATGGTTGGCGGAATGGCTAAGGTGGTACAAGATATCCCACCTTACGTAATTGCCGATGGTCAACCGGCACGTGTTATCGGTCTTAACTCTGTAGGATTATCTCGTGCAGGGATTTCCGAAGATGTACGACGTGATTTGAAACAGGCATTCCGCATTATTTATCGTTCTGGATTCAGCTTATCCAAGGCGATTGAAGAAATGGAATTACAATTGGACTCTTCCGTAGAAATTGAAAATTTATTACGATTCCTACGCAATGCCGATAGAGGCATTATGCGTACTCGTCGCGACTAATTATGAGGACCTCGTACCATGTACGAGGTCTTTTTGTGCATATTATAACTGGTTGAGTTTTATATTAATGATAATTTGTACTATATTTTCATAATTATAAAAAGTTTTGATAGATATATTCGTAGATGTTTTAGTGCTTAAAAGTAATAAGAAAATTTTAATAAAATGATGAAGAAAAGGGCATAAAGCTTGGCTTTTTAATGGTAAAAAGTAGCTATTTATAGTAAAATATATTGTATATGATTATGTCTATTTTTAGGCATTTTCATAGGGAACTTGAAATTACTAATTGATATATAGGCCGTGAGGTCATCTAGGAGGTATAGTCTTGGCAAAGGTAGGATTAATTGCGGGCATAGGTGTTTTGCCTGTAGAATTCATGCGTGCCGCTCATGTATTGGGCCACGAGGTGGTTGTTATCGGTGTAGTACCTGATATAGACCCAGCTCTAAAGGCTGAGGCTGATGCTTTCTACGATATTGGTGTTGCTAAACTAGGTAAAATCTTCAAAACCTTGAAAAAAGAAGAGGTTCAAGAGTTAACTATGCTTGGGAAAGTTACTAAAGAGATTCTTTTTAAAGGCCTTACGTTTCCTGATTTAAAAACATTAGGCGTTTTAAAGCGTCTTAAAAATCGTAAAGATGATACGATTATGCTCGCTATCGTTGATGAAATAGAACGGGAAGGCTTTAAAGTATTAGATCAAACAGCATACTTAAAACCATTTATGCCAAAGGTAGGGGTGCTTTCAAAAGCACAACCTACAGATGAGCAATGGGCTGACATTTGTTTTGGTTTTGAATTAGCTAAACAAATGGGGGCCCTTGATATTGGTCAAACCGTTGTTGTTAAACATAAGGCGGCCATGGCTATTGAAGCCATTGAAGGGACTGATAAGTGTATCTTACGAGGTGGCGAACTGGGTCGTGGGGATGCGATTGTCGTTAAAACCGAAAAACCAAATCAAGACGTACGCTTTGATGTGCCGGCAGTAGGCATAAAAACTCTCATGTCTATGATTGATAGCGGTTGTAAGGTGCTAGCTGTAGAAGCGGAAAAGACTATTTTCGTACAACAACAAGACGTGCTTAATATGGCAGATCGTCATGGTATTGTTATCTGTGCTGTAGACCAAGAATTTGTAAATTCCAGAAAGGATGCATAATGAAAGTCATGTTTTCCGCCGGTGAAGCTTCCGGCGATACTCATGCGGCAAGTGTAGCCAATGCATTGAGAGAAATAGATCCTTCTGTAGAGATGTTTGGTATGGGTGGCAACCTGATGGAACGCGCTGGTGTTCGTATCGTGTATGATATTAAGAACCTTAGTGTCATTGGTATTGTAGAGATTGTGAAATCATTGCCAAAATTCTTTAAGCTGCGCACGTACTTGAAACGTGTCATGATGAAGGAAAAACCAGATATTCTCGTTTGTGTAGATTATCCAGGTTTTAATATGAAATTAGCTGCGGTGGCGCATGAACTGGAGATTCCTGTTTTATATTATATTGCTCCAACGATTTGGGCTTGGCACAGTAGTCGTGGTAATACAATTCGTAAGTATGTAACCAAGGTAGCATCTATCTTCCCATTTGAAGCTGAAGCGTATCGCAAGTACAAATGTGATGTAGACTTTGTAGGTCATCCTTTACTCGATATCGTACATCCTACGATGACTAAGGATGCGGCCGAAGAATACTTTGGGGCTCGCAAAGAGGCTAAAAAGGTATTGCTCATGCCTGGCAGTCGTAAACAAGAGGTTTTATCCTTGCTTGATACGATGTTAAAAAGTGGTGAGCAATTGATGGCGAAGTATGAAGATGTTCAATTCTTCTTGCCTCGAGCACATACGATTGATCGAAGTGAACTAGAAGCTTTTATCGATGCTCATAAGGTACCTGTTACGATTACGGAAGACCATACATATGACTTGATGCAGATTTGTGATGTGTGCCTTGCCGCATCAGGAACCGCTACATTAGAAACGGCTATGATGGAATTGCCAACAGTGTTATTGTATCGCGTATCACCAATTACTTATGGTATTGGTAAGATGGTTGTAAATGTAACACATGTGGGCTTGCCTAATATTGTAGCTGGTAAAGAGGTCATTCCTGAATTATTACAAGATGCTGTCACACCAGAAGCAATTGTGTCTTTGGTGGAACCATTGATTAGTGATGTAGAGAAAAACGAAGCTATGCGTAGTGAATTGCGCGAAGTACGTCATAAATTAGGTGAGCCTGGTGCAGTAAAACGAGTGGCACATCTTGTGTACAACCTCGGTAAGGAGAAATGTAATGAATAGTTATTCTAGGCTCTTATATTTTGTAAAGCCTTATTATAAGCGGATGCTTTTTGCAGTGTTCTGCATGATTGTTGCCGCTGCTGCCTATTTGGTAGTGCCTTGGCTGATTAAGAATGTAGTAGACCAAGTGTTAGATGAAAAGAATATGTTTATGTTGAACCTTATTGTAGGTGCTATCATACTCATCTTCTTAATTCGTGGTTTTGCAACCTATGGTCAAACCTATAATATGTCCTACATTGGACAACGCGTGATTATCGATGTCCGTGAGGCCATATTCAATCACTTACAAAGATTAAGTTTATCTTACTTTGATCGCCGCAAAACGGGCGTTATCATGAGTAATCTTACAAATGACGTAGCTGCATTGCAAACGGCCGTGGTAGATAACTTGATTTCTTTTATCACTGAATCGGTAACACTTGTCGGTTCTTTGGTGTCAATGCTTCTCATTGACTGGAAACTGACGTTAGTTACTTTTATTACGGTTCCCGTAGTTTTAGTGATTATCAATGTTTTTGGTAAGAAGCTTCGCGTGGCGGGGCATGATGTCCAAGGGCGTGTAGCTGATATTACGGCACTTTTACAAGAGGTAATTAGTGCAGTTCGCGTTGTAAAATCCTTTGCTCGTGAAGATTTTGAGCGCAAGCGCTTTGAAGATGAAAACGACCGTAACTTTAAAGCGGTTATTAAAGCTACTAAATTGACTAGTTTGTTAAGTCCAATGGTTGAGTTTTCTGCGGCAATCGCTGTAGCGGTCATCCTTTGGTACGGTGGTTACTCCGTAGTAACAGGTGCCATCACTGCTGGTTCTTTGATTGCTTTCTTGATTTATGCTATTAACTTGTCAAATCCCGTAAAACGTTTGAGTCAAGTATATGGTAATATTCAAAAGGCGTTGGCTGCTGCCGATCGTGTATTTGAAATTTTAGATACTAAAACAGATGTTGTGGAGAAACCTGATGCTATTACATTGCCTGCTATTACCGGCAATGTGGAGTTTAATGATGTTTCTTTCTCCTATGATGGAGAAAAGACTGCCTTAGAAAATTTTACCTTGTCAGTTAAGGCTGGCGAAAGTGTAGCCCTTGTTGGACCATCTGGTGCAGGCAAGACAACTCTCGCTAACTTACTACCTCGTTTCTATGATGTAACTGGTGGTTCTATTACAATTGATGGTTATGATATAAAAGATGTTACTTTTAAATCTTTGCGTGAACAAATTGGTCTTGTACCACAGGAAACCGTATTATTCAATGCTACAATTAAAGAGAATATCTTGTATGGCCGTTTAGATGCTACTGATGAAGATGTGTATGAAGCGGCTAAAGCGGCTAACGTACTTGAGTTCGTTGAGAAGATGCCTGATGGTCTCGATACAATTGTAGGCGAACGAGGCAGTTCATTATCTGGTGGACAACGTCAACGCGTTGCCATCGCACGCGCTATTTTAAAAGACCCTCGTATTTTAATTCTAGATGAAGCTACATCTGCTTTAGATACGGAGAGTGAAAAACTTGTACAAGAGGCGTTAGATCGCCTTATGAAAGGGCGTACGGCATTTGTTATTGCCCATCGATTGAGCACTGTTCAAAATGCTCATCAAATTGTTGTACTCAATCAAGGCCGCTTGGTAGAGCAGGGGACTCACCAAGAGCTATTAGCTATTGACGGCGGATTGTACAACCATCTTTATTCCGTTCAATTCTCCAATAAAGGATAACCATGTACTGGATATATAACGTATTGCTCATATTCTATTGGATTGGCTTGATTCCGGTTATTTTATACCGACTTGCCTTTGAAGATGGATTTTATGAGCGTATCAAACAGAGTGCAGGCTATATGCCAGCTTCACTATTAAAGAAAATTGAAGGGCGTCGTGCTATTTGGATTCACGCCGCTTCTGTAGGGGAAATTGTGGCTACCAGTCCATTGGTAAAAGAAGTCAAAAAGGAGTTTCCTGAAGCTGTTGTGGTCGTGTCTGTAGTTACTGCTACTGGTCATGCTATGGCTCATCGTATCATTCCTGAAGCCGAAGGAATTATTTTCTTTCCCCTTGATTTACCATATTTAACTCGTAAAATTTTACATATTATTAAGCCGATTACTATTTTACTTGTAGAAACTGAAATCTGGCCAAATTTCTTGCGTATCGCCGAATCGGAAAATATTCCAGTTATGATGGTTAATGGACGCATTTCAGATCGCAGTATGAAACGTTATAAGTATATCAGTGCTTTTACGCGTGAAATGTTACGTTCTATTGAGCGTTTCTGCATGCAGTCCAAATTTGATGCGGCGTATATTGAAAGTTTAGGTGCTCATACACCTGATATTACCGTAACAGGTAATATGAAATACGATCAAACATATGCCACCGTATCATATGAAGAAAAACAAGCTCTTCTCGATGAATTTGGCTTTGGGAATAATCATCCTATCATTATTGCAGGTAGTACTCACAAAGGTGAAGAAGAGGCTATTTTTGAAACTTTCAAGCAAGTATTGAAAGCGTATCCACAAGCTCGTTTATTGATTGCACCTCGTGAGATTTATCGCGGTCATGATGTGCAAAATATTGCAAAGCGTTATGAATTGAGTGCTATTTGTCGTAGCGATATGAAGAAGCCTGTTCACGAAGGCATTCCCGTTGTTGTTTTAGATACCATTGGTGAACTTGGACGACTGTATAGCTTAGGCGATATTATCTTTGTTGGTGGTTCCCTTGTTAAAACTGGAGGCCATAATATTTTGGAACCAGCTGCACATGGTAAGCCAATTTTGGTTGGGCCTCATATGTTTAACTTTAAAGAAATTTTCGCCTTATTAAACTCTCGAAATGCTTGTGAGCAAGTGAAGAATGGAAAAGAGTTAACCGCTATGGTCTTGCGGTTATGTAATGATAGAGACTTGGCTAAAAAGATGGGGCAAAACTGCCTGGATATCATTAAAGAAAATCGTGGTGCTACGCGACGTAATACACAAGAGTTGCGTTTGCTATTTGAGAAACATCAAATTATTCCGTAGTAAGACTAAATTTGTAGATTAGTTTACTGTATTACATAATAGGAGGCGTCACCTATGAGTGGGGAAGCATTATTCAAATCCATCGTTAGTGGTGAAGATCAATCCGTATTAGGTGATATAGCTCGCTCCAGTTTAGGCCTTTTGAGTAAAGGTTATGAGAAAGCTGTATCAATACGCAATGCTCGATTTGATGAGGGTAAAGGCGTTACGAAAGTTATAGTGCCTGTAATCAGCGTTGGCAACATTACGGCTGGTGGTACTGGAAAAACACCGATGGTGCGATTTATTTGTGATGTGCTTACTCAGAAAGGCCTTCATCCTACTGTTCTTAGTCGTGGGTACCGTGCAGAAGATAATAACAAAAATATTATTATTTCTAAAGACGGAACAATGCTTGTAGAGCCATCTATCAGTGGTGATGAGGCTTGGTTACTGGCTAAGGTTTTACAAAAATCCAATGTAATTATTGGACGTGAACGTTCCAAATCTGCAGAAATCGCTATTAATGAGCTAGGTGCCGATTGTCTTATTATGGATGATGGATTTCAACATCGTGCACTAGCAAGAGATATTGATATTGTACTAATTGATGCATCCAATCCGTTTGGCTATGAACATGTGTTACCACGGGGACTATTACGTGAACCCCTTAGTGGTTTACAGCGCGCGGATATTATCGTTCTTACTAAGGTTGATCAAGTAGCACCAGGTATTGTATCCGGCATTCGAAAGCGATTAACTCAGATGATTCCCAATATACCTGTCTATGAAACAACACATAAACCGCAATTTATGTACACCTTAGATGAGTGGGCTAATGGTTTTGTTGGGGCTTCTGTAGATGCTTACAAGGAACAACGCATTATGGCTGTAAGTGGAATCGGAAACCCTCAATCCTTTACACAAACGTTAACTGATGTAGGGTATAACGTTGTTCATACCTTGCCATTTGGAGATCATCATGACTTTTCAAATGATGATGTAGTTGAGATTTGGAAACAAGCATTTGCTCATCAAGCTGATGCTATTTGTATTACAGAAAAGGATGCAGTTAAGTTAAGTCAGTTGCATGCAATTGAAGACTTAAAAATACCGATTCTGGTGCTATCTATAGGGATTGAATTTGTTTCTGGAAAACAAGAATTCATAGAAAATTTAGAGATTTAGTGTATAATAATAAGATACACGAATAACAGAAATGGGGTTTTATCGTGAAGTTTGGATGTGTTATTCCTGCGCGTTATGGTTCTACAAGATTACCAGGCAAACCATTAGCTGATATTGCAGGTAAACCTATGATTGAACGGGTTTATGCAAGGGTATCACAAGCTACAAAGACAGTATGTACAATTGTAGCCACTGATGATAACCGCGTATATTCTGCAGTACAACAGTTTGGGGGAACTGTTATGATGACAGATCCTAATCACCCTACAGGAACGGATCGATTAGCAGAGGTTGCTAGTCATTATACAGACTTAGATGTTGTTATCAATGTCCAAGGTGATGAACCGATGATTGATCCAAATCTTATTGATGACTTGGCACGTCTATTTGAGGAAGATCCAAACTTGCAGATGGCCACAGTAGCTACTCCTTTATTAGAGGAAGAGTACGAGGAGCCATCAGCGGTAAAGGTCATTTTAAATAATCGTAATGATGCGATGTATTTTTCTAGATCTTTAATCCCATATCCTCGTCATGACTTTGTGCGTCCGCCACTAAAACATATTGGCATCTATGCATATCGTAGAGAGTTCTTATTAAACTACGCTAAGATGGAGCCAACTCCGGCGGAGCAAACAGAATCTCTAGAACAATTACGTGCTCTAGAAAACGGTTATACAATTCGTGTTATTCTAACAAATAAACGATTTATCGGTGTTGATACACCTGAAGACTTAGCTCGTGTTAATGCAATTTACGAGCAAGAGGAGAAATAAATGAAAACAGTTCAAATTAAAGATATTACTGTGGGTGGCGGCAAGGGTTTATTTGTCCTTGCAGGTCCATGTGTTATTGAGGACTATGACCGCACATTAGCTATCGGTAAACGAGCAAAAGAGATATGCGAACGTTTAGGTGTTCCTTATATCTTTAAAGCTTCCTTTGATAAAGCTAATCGCTCTAGCTTTAACTCCTTCCGTGGACCAGGTCTTGAGGAAGGGTTAAAAATGCTTGCTTCTATTAAGAAGGAACTCAATGTACCTGTTGTCAGTGACATTCACTCTATCGAGCAAATTGAACCTGCAGCTGAAGTATTAGATATTCTACAAATTCCAGCTTTTTTATGCCGTCAAACTGATCTTGTTTACGGCGCTGCTAAAACTGGTAAATGCGTAAATGTTAAAAAAGGTCAATTCATGGCTCCTAAGGACATGGAAAATGTTCTTAATAAAATGAAAGAAACAGGTAATGAAAATCTTATGCTTACCGAACGTGGTTTTAGCTTTGGTTATAATAATCTCGTAGTTGACATGAGATCGTTCCCAATTATGCGTTCTTTCGACTATCCAGTAATCTTTGATGCTACTCATAGCGTTCAATTACCAGGTGGTGCAGGGACTAAATCTAGTGGTAACCGTGAATTTGTACCAAATTTGGCGCGTGCGGCTGTGGCTAGTGGTGTAGATGGGCTATTCTTTGAAGTGCACGATAATCCTGAGGAAGCATTATCTGATGGTCCTAATATGTTGTATTTAGATCAATTCGAAGATGTGCTTCGTGATTTAGTAGCTATTGATAAAATCGTAAAAGGTTAGGGGCGGTATTTGTGACTATTTTAGAACAAGCGGCACAGGTGCTTCATGAGGAAGCTCGTGCTATTGAAGAATTAAGTTCTCGTTTGGATCACAATTTTGTAAATGCTGTAAATATGATTTTGGCTTGTAAGGGCCGTGTAGTATGTACAGGAATGGGAAAATCTGGTCATATTGGTCGTAAAATTGCGGCTACCTTGGCTAGTACAGGGACACCGGCACTTTTTATGCATCCTGGTGAAGGCGTGCATGGTGATCTTGGTATGATTACTGAAGATGATGTAGTGTTAGCCTTTTCTAATAGTGGTGAAACAGGAGAAATTATTAGTATTTTGCCGTCTCTGCGCCGCATAGGGGCTAAATTAATCTGTGTTGTAGGGAAACCAGAGTCTACATTAGCAAAAAATTCTGATATTGTATTGTTGGCAGAGGTAGAACGAGAAGCTTGCCCATTAGGTTTAGCACCTACTACAAGTACTACTGTTGCCCTAGCACTAGGTGATGCGTTAGCAGTATGTTTATTGGAACGCCATCATTTTACTCCAGAAAACTTTGCTGTATTCCATCCAGGTGGTTCCTTAGGTCGCAAATTATTGTTGACTGTAGAAAATATCATGCATGGTGGCGAGGATAATCCAACAGTATTTAAAGGGGCTACCGTTCGTGATGCACTTTTTGTAATGACAGAAAAAGGGTTAGGTGCTACAAATGTTATTGATGAAGAAGGACATTTGTTAGGTCTAGTGACTGATGGTGATGTTCGACGTGGACTTGATTCTGGCAGCAATTTTTTAGAATGGCCCGTAGAGGATATGATGACGTCTATGCCGCGTACGATTACAAAGGATAAATTGGCCGCAGAAGCGCTTCATTTGATGGAGAAAAATCAACCTCGCCCTATCACCGTATTACCTGTGGTTGATACTAATAATGTATGTCTTGGCATTGTTCACATTACCGATTTATTGCGTAGAGGCATTGTATAATGAATATTCAATGGATTGTTCTCGATGTTGATGGAGTTTTATCAGATGGCACTCTAATTTATACATCGACTGGAGAAGAGCTCAAAGCCTTTTCTGTAAAAGATGGTTTAGGCTTGACTGCGGCTCGTAAATCAGGGATAAAGCTAGCAATTATTACGGCTCGTGTATCTCCGATGGTAGAGCGCCGTGCGAAGGAGTTGCATTTTGATGAACTTCTTATGGGGCATGCTAATAAAACTGAAGCATTAAGAACTCTTTGTAAAAAACATCAAATCGACTTAGACTCGATTGCTTACATGGGGGATGATCTTAATGATTTAGGAGCTCTTCAACTCGTAGGTTTGCCGATGGCACCAAATAATGCGGTATTAGAGGTTAAATCAATAGCTAAATTTATTTCTACCGTCAATGGTGGACATGGTGCTGTTAGAGAGGCTGTAGAATATATCTTGAAGAATCAAGGTTTATGGGATTCTGTTGTTGCAGATTATGCGCAAGAGGCCCATGCTCATGGACAATAAAGGAGGTGGGCAGAATGAATAACGAATGGCAATACCATTTAGTTAAAGGCATTAGTTGGCTTGTTTGTCGACTACCATACAAGCTCATTTTGCTCATAGGCGCTTGTTTAGGTCCTGTATATGGGCTAATAGCGAAGAAGCAAAAGCTTAGAGGCATAAATAATATTAAAATTGGTATGAATATGAACGATCAAGAGGCGGAACAATTAATTAATAAGTTGTTCAAGAATCTTGGTCGAAGTGTTATGGAAGTATTATACATGCCAAACCTGACGAAATCCTTTATCAATAAACACATAGAGATGCGTGGTGTTGAACATTTAGAAAAGGCCATTGCTGAAGATAAGGGAGTTATCGTTCTTACTGGCCATGTAGGCAACTGGGAATGGATGGGGGCTGCTATGGCAGCTCATGGATATCCTTCCACTACAATTGTTAAGAAACAACCTAATGCTCAATTCACACGCCTTATGAATGAATATCGTGAGATGGTGGGGCTTGACGTATTTGCTAGTGGTGGCAACGAAATCGTTTCTGCTGCTAAGGCTTTAAAAAAGAAAAAACTACTTGGATTCTTAGCTGACCAAGATGGATATATAAATGGTTTACCAGTTCCGTTTTTGGGACAAGATTCATCAGCTGTTATGGGACCAGCAACATTTGCAAAGAAATTTGGCTCTCCTGTAGTACCTATTTTTGCATCTCGTAAGCCTGAAGGAGGACATATCGTTCATATCTTGCCAGCATTACATTATGAGGAAACTGGCGATGAAGATGTTGATATGTATCGTCTAACTGAAGCCTGTGTACGTGTTACGGAAGAATTTATTCGTGAACATCCAGATGAGTGGCTTTGGTTCCAACACCGTTGGATGACTAAGATGGATCAAATTATTGATTACGATAAGAAGATAGCTATACGGGAGAGAGCGCATGAAAAACAATAAAAAGTTAATTGCCATTGTGGTCGCTATAGTATTAGCTCTAATCGGTCTTATTGTATTTATTATGAAAGACTCTAATGAGGCTAATTCCACTCAAAATCAAAGTGGACAACTCGTTAATTTCCAAGGTGCGGACTTGCAAGAGGAAAAAGATGGCAAGCTAGTATGGGCATTATCGGCTGAGAAGATTGAATATGACCCGCGTACAAAAGCTATCGTTCTGACCAATTTGAAAGGTCTGTTCTATCAAGATGATGTGACTACTACGATTACAGCGCCTCATGCTGTCCTGACGGGCGATCGAAATTCTCTTGATATTGATCAAGGCGTTACTGCTACTAATACGGAAGGTGCAGAATTTAAAACTGAGGCCCTTCATTTTGATAACAAAACGAAAACATTGACATCTAAAACGGCTTTCACTTATAACAGTAAGGATGTAACCCTCACAGGGGACAAGCTTGAGGGCAATATGTCTTTAAAAATTATTAAAGCCATTGGACATGCGAAATTAACAAAGAAGTAATTGAGAGGAAATATGATGAATAAGAAAAAACAGATTGGTATGGCTATATTAGCTGTACTCATGACTGCATCTGTTACAGTTTGGGCTGCAAATGATCCGTTGACTATCAGCGCTGATACATTGTCTTATGATGGCAATTCAGGTCGTGCAGATGCAACAGGTAATGTTGTTATTACCCAAGCGGATAAAACTATGACTGGTGCCAAGGGTTGGTACAATACAAAAACTCAAGAAGCAAATCTTGATGGTGGTGTATCTATGATTGGTTCTGATATGGCCATGTCTGCTCAAGCGGTTCACAGTTACAATAATAATAAATTCACTGCTAATGGTAGCGTTCATTTACAACGTGCTGATCGCCAAATCTTTGGTGACAGTGTTGAGTATAATACTGACTCTGAATACGGTCTTGTTACAGGCAATGCCCGTTTGATTGCTGAAGGGACAACCTTAACCGGTGATAAGGTAGAAGGATGGATGAAGGAAGTTCGTGCTGTAGCGCAAGGTAATGTTACTTTCTCTAATCCCGAACGAAACGTGTCTGGTTCTGCTGACCGAGCTACATATACACAAACGCCAAACCAAAATGATGGAGTGGTACTCTTATCTGGTTCTGCGCATGCCGTTCAAAATGGTAATGTACTGAATGCACCGGAACTGAAAATTCGTTTAGCTGATGATTCTGCTGAAACATTAGGTGGACGTAGTACACTCGTCATTGTTCCGAATAAATAAGGATAATATATGTATATAGAAACCAAAAACTTAGTTAAAACCTTTAGCGGACGCAATGTGGTAGATGGTGTAAGTCTACGCGTTGATAAAGGCCAAGTTGTAGGTCTATTAGGGCCTAATGGGGCCGGTAAAACTACGTCATTTTATATGATTGTAGGCATTGAAAGACCAAGTTCTGGTATCATTACCGTTGATGGCAAGGATATAACAAATATTCCTATGTATAAGCGGGCGGCTGAAGGTATTGGATACTTACCGCAAGAGGCATCAATCTTTCGTTCCATGTCTGTAGAGGACAATATTCGTGCCATGCTACAGACTACGGCAAAAAAGCCTGATGAGATTGAAGCTATCGTGGAATCATTGATTGAAGAATTTCATATTGGACATGTCCGTGACCGTATGGGGATGCAATTATCTGGTGGTGAACGACGCCGTGTAGAAATTGCGCGTTGCCTCGCCTTAGAACCTAATTTCATCCTTCTTGATGAACCTTTTGCAGGTGTCGATCCAATTGCGGTTGCTGATATTCAGCAAATTATCTTACACGTTAAGAACCGCGGTATTGGTATCTTGATTACAGACCATAATGTTCGCGAAACATTGGGGATTGTAGATAAGGCTTATATTTTGAGTAATGGTAAAATCCTCCTAGAGGGTACCCCTGATGAAATTGCGAATGATCCAATCGCTCGTGAACATTATTTAGGGGATAACTTTAAATTATAGGAGGGGCTATGCGATTATTAGATAAATATATTTTAAAAGCTTTTGTAGGCCCATTCCTATTTGGGGTTTTTGCTTTTACTAGTATTTTTATTGGTACAGGCACATTGTTTAGGATTGCTCAATATATTACTGAATATGGAGCGCCATTGTTGCTTGTCATGCAAGCATTTGTCTTGGCTTTACCAAGTATTGTTATCTTAACATTCCCAATGTCGGTTTTATTGGCTTCTCTTATGACCTTTAGTCGTTTGAGTAGCACTAGTGAAATCGTTGTTATGCGTGCTGGTGGACTAAGCTTTTTACGCTTGGCCATGCCCGTATATATCATTGCACTCATCATTTCCATTGGGGCTGTAGCATTTAATGAATTTGTTGTGCCTCGTACAAATCATATGTATCAAACGATTGTGCGCGAACAAATTATGAAAAATGCATCACCTCAAACACAAAATCATATTGTGTTAAAAACGATGAATGGTGACGAGCTAGGCACATTGCTGTATGCTAAGAGCTATGATGCTGAAACCAAACAGTTGTCCATGATTACGGTTCAACAATTTGGGGAGGGCGGCAAGTTACAACAAGTTGAAAATGCTGATACAGCTATCTGGAATGGTCAATATTGGGTGATGCAGAATGGTATCATCTATGATCTATCAGCTGGTAATGGTGTTGAACGTACCATGAAATTTAAGGAGCAATCCTTGCCGATTAAGTCTGCCCCAAAAGATATTCAACAAGATCAACGTAAACCTGAGGAATTAACGATTAAGGAGTTACGTCATCAAATCAGAGCTTATAAGGCTGCTTATACTAATGCTAATAAACTTGAAATGGAAATGTACCAACGTTTTACAATTCCGTTGGCAAGTTTTGTATTTGCTCTTGTAGGTGCACCTTTAGGCCTTCAAAAACAACGTTCTAGTTCATCTATCGGCTTTGGTATTAGTATTCTTATCATCTTTATTTATTATGGGGTGATGACCTTTGCTGGTGCCTTAGGGAAAGGTGGAGCATTGCCAACCGTATTAGCTGCATTAATACCGGATACATTAGGTATTATTGCAGGGTTGTATTTGAATTGGCGCGTATCGAAATAACAGATTGTATTCTTAGGAGAAAGGAGGGACATGATGTTAGTAGGTGTCAAAATCTTAATAATTATCGCTCTTATGGGTGGTCTCATTGCTTACATGGGGGATAAGCTAGGCACTAAAATTGGTAAACGTCGTATGTCCCTCTTTGGATTACGACCTAAGCACACATCTATTATAGTTACTATTGTGACAGGCCTTTTGGTTGCAGCAGCTACAGTTGGGGTATTAACCTTTACGTCTCAAAGTGTGCGAACCGCATTGTTCGGTATGGATCAGTTGCGAGCTGATATGAAGCAGTTGAATAATGAGGTTGCTGCAAAGACGCAAGAACTGATTCGTGGGCAGGCTTTGTTAGAACAAAATAAACAAGAGCTTGAAGAACGGATGGCTGAGATCGAACAAATTCGCCGTGAAGTAGAGGCTACAAAAGCTGAATTGGCGAGTGCACAAGCTGCTAAAGACGCAACAGAAGCCGAATTGGCATCTTTACAAGCCTCTTATGCAGAGGTGTCTCAAAAGGTAGCTGAGCTTGAAGCAACACGTGCTAAGATGGAAGCGCATATTAAGAATCTACAAAATACACAAGAACAATTGCAGAATGGCATCATTCATTTACGGGAAGGAACCATTCTCTTCCAAGTAGATCAGCTATTAGCACAAGCTGTTGTACGACCTGGTTTAAGTGAAGAAGATAGTAATAATGCTATTAAACATATTATCGATGATACAAATAAACTTGTTTTACGTCGCTTAGGTATAGAAGATAATGGTCAATCCGTTGTGTATGTAGATCGACAAAATGTTGAGGTAGCTACTCAAAAGCTAATCAATTCCAAGACTCCTATGGTGGTTCAAGTTGTGGCAGCCGGAAATATTATTTCAGGTGAACCTGCAGTTGCAGTTATTCAAGTATATCCACAACAGTTTATCTATAAAAATGGAGAGGTAATTCACTCTACGGTAATTGATGGGGGTACTAATGCTCAATCGTCTATGCTTCAATTCTTGAAACAAGTAAATGAGCGTGCTAAGGCAAAGGGGATTATTCCTGATTCCTTATCAGGTGATATTGGAACGATACCTGGTGATGATTTGTTTACAGCTATTAAAAGAATAAGTACTATGCGTGGCAAGGTTCATGTGGAAGCTTATACTGATGGAGATACATATTCATCTGGTCCTGTTCACCTCAAGTTGCGTATTACTCAAATGCCAGATTTCAATGATAAGGCAAAAATGCAAACTAATTAATATAATGAAGGTATGCTGTTTTCATACATTATAAAAGAAGGTCTTATGTAATTTTCAACATAAGACCTTCTTTTTATGTTAAAATATAACTACTGTACTTACAAAGGGGATAATCAAATGACTGAAAATACATATATTTTAGCAGTGGATCCAGGAAATGAGAAAACTGGCGTAGCTATACTCTCACCTTCCGGTGAGATGATATGCCGTAAAATTATTTCTTCAAATACTTTCAATAAAGATATTGAGCGTATTTTAACTGAATATTATGGTATTGTTCATATTGTTTGTGGAAATGGTACAAATCATAAACATTTGTATCCTTCGCTTCAACAAATTGGACGTAATCATAAAATTACAACTAGTTTAATCGACGAATCTCATAGTACAGAGGAGGCCCGTAAATTATATTGGCAATATAATCCTCCTACAGGGTGGCGCAAGATTATTCCTACATCTATGCAATTTCCACCAGAACCTGTAGATGATTTGACGGCTCTCGTTATTGGATTGCGCTATACGAAGCAGTTAGCTCAGAACGAAGCGGCAATCAAAGAAGAAACTATGAGTTCAAGTGAGTTAGAAGAGAAAAGATTACATGCTATGGAGCAGTTATACGGAAAAGGAGATAATCATGACAAGTGAAACTTCAACGCGTAACTGGTCAAATCTTATTATGCGCTGTGTAATGATGATTCTAGGCGCCCTAATATATACGGTGGGCTTAGATTTGTTTTTAGTACCAAATAGCATCATCGACGGCGGTATAGTTGGTATCTCTTTGATGGCTGCGGAACTATCAGGTATTTCCTTTAGTATTTTCGTAGTACTTTTCAACTTACCCTTTTTATATTTAGGCTATAAAGTAATTGGTAAAGGATTTACCTTGTCTACTTTGTTCTCTATTATATGGATGGCAATATTTTCTACCATTGCACACCGCTTTACACCTATTACAACTGACCCATTTTTAGGGGCAATCTTTGGTGGTATAATCTTAGGTATTGGAGTAGGGCTTATTATTCGTAATGGTGGCTCATTAGATGGATCTGAAATCGTAGCTATTATCTTTGATAAACGGTCCACCTTTTCTGTAGGCGAAATTGTAATGGCCATGAATTTAGTTATTCTTGGAGCAGCGGGCTTTGTATATAGTTGGAATAGTGCCATGTATTCCTTAATTGCTTATTTTATTGCTTATAAGATGATTGATGTGACCATCACTGGACTTGAAGAATCTAAAGGGGTTATGATTATTACCGATGCAGATAATTCCAAGATTATTGCTGATGCATTAAATGCTAATCTTAATCGTGGTGTTACTATTATGTATGGAGAAGGCGGGTATTTAAAACAACCGAAACATGTATTATATTCTGTAGTAACGCGGCTAGAAATTACAAGATTAAAGGATACCGTTTATGAAGTAGATCCTACAGCATTTATTACGATCCAAGACGTACATGATGTCTTTGGTGGGAGATTTACGAAAGGTGGTCATTAAGAGGAAACTATGAGTAATAAATTAGGTAGTACAATAGTAAAAGAAATATTAGATTGGATTTATGCTATTGCATTGGCATTAATCATTGCTATGGTAATTCATATTTTCTTGATTCAACCTACTAGAGTGTCTGGGGAATCAATGGATGATACATTACACAATGGACAATATTTGATTGTTACCAAATGGCATCATATTATGAATGATATGCCCGAATATGGACAAATCGTTATTATTGATAGTCGTGTTAATCGTATTCGTACATGGGTGGATGATGTAAAAGAACCACTGATGAACTATGCATCTGTTTTTAATAAATCCGCTCAAACAAATGATGTATGGGTAAAACGTGTAATAGGTAGACCTGGTGATGTACTAGAGTTTAAAGATGGTTATGTATGGCGTAATGGAGAAAAATTACAAGAACCATATACAAAAGATACAAAAATCAATTATACTCGGTCTACACCTGTAACAGTTCCTGAAGGTCATGTATTTGTAATGGGGGATAATCGCAACCATTCTAGTGATAGTCGTTTTATCGGCCCAGTTCCTGTTGATCATATTCTAGGATTTGTTTCTTACGCAATTTAATAATCGTGAAAGCCTATCTACGATAAATTTCATCGTAGATAGGCTTTTTATAAGTTAAGAAGGATTAAGTTATGTTGTATCTTGTGAAATGTATACTAAATAAAATTTAGCAAGACGGCTAGGTCGAATCTAGATATATCACTTATCAATCTTATAGAAAATAAATAATTCAAACAAATGAATTAATATAAATTATAAGCATAGCTGAATTTAATAAGTGATAATTATTAAATTTGTGGTTATAGATAATAAAATTATCTATTTTTTTAGACTATAAAATGAAATTTTGTAAAATTAAATTTTTAAAAATGCAGTAATAATCTATGTTTTTGGTATAATTTTTATTCATGAAAGAAATTTCATAAAATTTAGTTGTGTAAAATGCTTTACAAAGTTTTGGGGTGGTGGTATATTCACATCAACAGAAAGGCTACGCTACAAAGAAGTGGAGCTAAGATAGATAATTTAGTTGAGGAAACATGGACACTCCTAATACATCTTTCATAGTGATACTACTTATGTAGTGAATGTCTTCTGCAAATATAAATTCTTATTTATAAGAAAGAAGGAATTCATTATGAAAAAACAATTCGCAACAATGTTAGCAGCAACAGTAGTGTTAGGTGTAACAACAGCATTTGCTGCAAATCCATTCTCCGATGTAACTCCAGATAGTTGGGCATACCAAGCAGTATCCCAATTAGCACAAGCTGGTATCGTTAATGGTTATCCAGATGGCACTTTCAAAGGCCAAAACAATATCACTCGTTATGAAATGGCTCAAATGGTAGCTAAAGCTATGGCTAACCAAGATCGTGCTAACGCTGAACAACAAGCTATGATTAACCGCTTGGCAGATGAGTTCTCTAACGAGTTGAACAACCTCGGAGTTCGAGTATCTCGCTTAGAAGACCGTGTAGGTAATGTAAAGGTAACTGGTGATGCTCGTATCCGTTATCAAGGTTCTGAAGACAAAGGTGTTTACAAAGCTAATAGTAAATCTTTAACTGACGGCCGTGCACGTGTACAATTCAATGCTAATGTAAATGATAAAACACAAGCAGTTGTTCGTGTAAAAGGTAATTACGAATTTGGTGACTCTACTAAAGGTTCTCAAGCAACAATCGATCGTGCTTACGTAGATCACAAATTTGGTAGCAACGTATCTGCTAAAGCTGGTCGTTTCCAACAAACAATTGGTGGCGGTTTGATGTACGATGATACATTTGATGGTGCACAATTGAACGTAGGTAATGATAAAGTTCAAGTACAAGGTGCGTATGGTTATATGATTGATGGTGCTGCTGATGGCAACTCCAAATCTGATAACCCATCTGTATCCTATGTAGGCTTAAAAGGTAAAGTTGGTAAAGAATCCTCCGTTGGTGGTTTCTACTCCAGATTATCTAGCGGCAACTTGAACCATAATGGTGTAACAGTTAATTCCGATAAACAAGATGTTTACGGTTTCAATGCGGACTTCCGTAAAAATAAATTGTGGGCTGGCGGTGAATGGTTGAAAGCTTCCAACGTAGATAATTCTCAAGCTTGGACAGCAGGTCTTGGCTATGGTAACTACGACATCGCTAAAAAAGGTACATGGGATGTGAAAGGTCAATACTTCAACCAAAAAGCTAATGCACCAATCGTAAGTTCCACTTGGGATCAAGCATATGATTTAACAAATACATCTAATGGTTACAAAGGTTACATGGCTAGCGTAGACTACGCAGTACAAGATAACGTAGGTTTATCCGCAGGTTATGGCTTCAACTCTAAAGACCAAAGCGGTAATGATCTTTCCGATTTCTATCGTGCAGAATTAAATTACAAATTCTAATTCCCTCACAAACAAAAAAAGACTTCTTCGGAAGTCTTTTTTTGTTGCATAAAAGTATTATGAATTATTTTATATATAATAGTATATATATATAGTAAAATGTTTTATAAATACATAATATTAAAAGTAATCGAATAATTTAGTGGTTATCAAGAATTATATCCCTTATATTGTAGGATATATTTATAAAATCTTTCTGTATAGAAAGATAAATTTCTTATTAATTATATATATATTAATAAGTTTAACTTAATGAAAAATATAATAAAAATTCTCAATTAATAGAAAAGGATATAAAATTAAATTTTTTTATGAAAAAAATTATATCCTATAAAACTAGATAAAATCTAACTTAGCAAGCATTTTAAGTTATAAAAACAAGATAATGAGAACACAATTGAGAAAAAAGGGTTTACACGAAAAAGTGGTTGTGCTAATATCACCGTACGAGAAGTAGCAAACACATGAAATGAAGAACTTCGATGTAGAATGTGGCGAGGAAACGTGGACACTCCCAAAGATTCTTAATCTGAAGAACTGAGTAGAATGTGAATGTTATGACTTGTAACATTTTATTTTCTATTTTTTTCAGAAAGAAGGAATTTAACTATGAAAAAACAATTCGCAGCAATCTTTGCAGCAACAGCAGTATTGGGTGTAACTACTGCATTCGCAGCTAACCCATTCTCCGACGTAACTCCAGATTCTTGGGCATACCAAGCAGTTTCTCAATTGGCTAACGCTGGTGTTATCAATGGTTACCCAGATGGTACTTTCAAAGGCCAAAATAACATCACTCGTTACGAAATGGCTCAAATGGTAGCTAAAGCTATGGCTAATCAAGACCGCGCTAACGCTGAACAACAAGCTATGATCAACCGTTTGGCTGATGAATTCTCCAACGAATTGAACAACTTGGGCGTTCGTGTAGCTCGCTTGGAAGACCGCGTTGGTAATGTAAAAGTTACTGGTGATGCTCGTCTTCGTTACAAAGATGCTGAACATGCTAAATCCAAATTTGACGCTCGTGCACGTGTACAATTCAACGCAAAAGTAAACGATCGTACAGACGCTGTAGTTCGTTTGACTTCTGGTAACTTCGAATTAGGCAATTCTGAAAATGAAGATAAAGCAGATGCTACAATTGACCGCGCTTATGTAAACCATAAATTCGGCGAACGCGTATCCGCTAAAGCTGGTCGTTTCGGTCAATCCTTCGGTGGCGGCTTGATGTTCGACGGCACATTCGACGGTGCTCAATTGAATGTTGGCAACGATAAAATTAATGTACAAGCTGCATACGGTTACATGGTATCCGGTGATAATGGTAGAATTGTTGCCAATAATACCAATGGTAACGAATTAACAAAAGATCAAAATGTAACTAACACATATATTGGTTTAACTGGTAAAGTAGGTAAACACACTATGGTAGGCGGTTTCTACGACCGTGTAAATCAAGATACTGATAATGGTTACAAAAACATCTATGGCTTCAATGCTGATGCTAACTTCGACAAAGTTTGGGTTGGTGGCGAATGGTTGAAAGATTCCCATGTAGACGACTCTCAAGCTTGGACTGCAGGTCTTGGCTTTGGTAACTACGACATCAAAAAAGCAGGTACTTGGGGCGTAAAAGGTCAATACTTCAACCAAAAGAAAAATGCACCAATTGTAGATACTACTTATAATCAATTCTACACTACAGATGCTAAAGGTTGGATGGCTTCCGTTGACTATGCATTGCAAAATAACGTTGGTTTATCTGCTAACTATGGTTTCGACTGGAAAACTCAA
This sequence comes from Veillonella parvula, assembly GCF_042850485.1. Classification (GTDB taxonomy): domain Bacteria; phylum Bacillota; class Negativicutes; order Veillonellales; family Veillonellaceae; genus Veillonella; species Veillonella parvula_Q. The sequence continues at coordinate 648,523 of NZ_AP031417.1, forward strand.
GATGGTACTGACAAAGGTGACTTTTACCGTGCAGACCTTAACTACAAATTCTAATTTGATAGTTAATTATATGAAAGAGACTTCTTCGGGAGTCTCTTTTTTGTGTTTAATATAAAGTTAAATGAAAATTATATGAAGTGTTTATTATAGTGTTTTATTAATATTATACAATTGATTAAGAAATAATAATTAATTGATAATAGAGGATTTTGCATTTAATGAAAGTTTTATGACTATACTTTCTAATCATTATTAGAGTTCTTACCGCTAATTTCTATCTATATAGCCACTATTAATGGTATAATAAAGAGTATTTAAAATTTTTATAAAGGAGGCAAACATGAATCCTTCTTTTTCTCATATTAAAATGGTTGCCATTGATTGTGATGAAACCTTGGTACGCAGTGATAATACTGTATCTGACTATACAGTAGATGTGTTACATCGTTTACAGCAAAGGGGCATCGTTGTTACCATTGCTACGGGACGGATGTATCAAACGGCAAAGCCTATTGGTTCTGCTTTAAAGCTTGGTAATGTACCCATGATTTTGTTCTCTGGAGGACTCATTCAAGAATTAGAAACAGGGTGTAAACTATTTGAGCAGACCGTTTCTGTTGAGGCTGTACAGCGTATTTATGAATTAGCAAAACAATATGATTGGCATATACAATCCTATATAGATGATCATTTGCTATGTCATCATAAAACATGGCAGTCCGATCTCTATGAAGTTCAAACGGGAGCGAAAGCAGAGTTTTTAGGTGATGGGTTATATACTTTAGAGTCTGAACCAAATAAGCTAATCGCTATTGATACAGTAGAGGGGATTGATCAAATTATTGATACTTTGACTCCTGAAGTGGGCGATTTGGTTAATCTAGTTCGTAGCCAAAAAGACTTTTTAGAAATCGTTGCCCTTAATGTGTCAAAGGGGCGTGCTTTGACACAACTAGCTTTAGATAATCATATTAGTTTAGAACATATCGTTTCTTTTGGTAATGCAGAAAATGATATTTCTATGCTACGTAAAACAGGTTACTCTGTAGCTGTTGAAAACGCTACAGATCATGTAAAATCTGTGGCTCATACAATTTGTGGCCATCATAATGACGATGGAGTAGCCCATTGGATTAAAGATAATCTTTTATAATGGAGTAAAACTATGGAAGCATTTCGTTTGTTAATAGTTACAGGTATGTCAGGTGCCGGCAAAACTCAAGTATTGCAAGCTTTAGAAGATATGGGGTATTTATGTATTGATAATATTCCCCCTGTGCTGATTCCTAAATTAAGTGAAATTTGCCGACAAGGTGGAGAACGGACTAATCGCGTTGCTCTTGTTGTAGATATTCGGGGGGGCGAATTTTTTGAAGCTCTTTCTTCATCTTTAGATACATTAAAAGATATGAAGGTAGATTTTGAAATTGTATTTATGGATGCTACAGATGAGACTTTGATTCGTCGATATAAGGAAAGTCGACGGAGTCATCCATTGGCTCCTAATGGGCTAATTACAACAGGGCTAAAAAAAGAACGCCAAATTCTTAACTCTGTGCGCCATAAAGCAGATTTTATTATTGATACCACTAATATGAAGACGGCTAGCTTGAAAGAGTATTTAAAAACGCGCTTTGCTCAAGTTGATGAAGCTCATGGTATGGCGATTACTGTAGTGAGCTTTGGTTTTAAGTATGGTATTCCTCTCGATGCAGATATGGTATGGGATGTTCGTTTTCTACCTAATCCATTTTATATTCCTGAGTTTCGTCATAAAACAGGTCGTGTGAAAGCAGTGAATGAATATATCCATTCCTTTGAAGTAACCGAGGAATTTAAAAAACGTTACTTTGATACCATGGACTTCCTTGTACCAAATTATGAACAAGAAGGGAAATCTCAGTTTATTGTGGCAGTAGGTTGCACAGGTGGTATGCATAGATCTGTAGCTATGGCAGAGGCTCTATACTCCCACTTGTTAGAAAAAGGATATCGTGTAACTGTTGAACATAGAGATATGATGAAAAATAATGTAGAAGAAGATTATAATCCTCATGAAATTATAACACTTGATAACTAGGTAGGGGGGATTATGTTGCGAAAAGGATGGTTCCGGTGGCTAATTCCGGGTCTAAATATAAAACGTTGGCTTGCCCTATTTAGTTGTGGTGTAGGTCTTTTAATTATTGGTATTTCTTTGATTTTTAACTATCAATGGCTTGCGGTTCTTGAAGATATTGTACTTGCCTTTTCCTATAATATGACGGGCTTTTACAATTATAATGTACTCATTGCTGTAGGGACTGTAGTATTATCGATTGGTGCTGTATTAATGCTCATCGGTACGAGTAAAGTTATTAAAACGATTATTCGTGCGGTACTACCTAATCCTGACAGCAAGGTATCGGATATTATTTTTCAAAATATCCGACTCGATAAGGGCCCAAAAATTGTAGTAATCGGTGGTGGTACGGGCTTATCAAATTTATTGCGTGGTTTAAAATCACATACATCAAACCTATCTGCGATTGTAACTGTCGCTGATGATGGAGGTTCTTCTGGTCGCTTGCGAGAAGACTTTCAAATGATAGCTCCTGGTGATTTGCGAAACTGTTTAGTATCATTAGCTGAACAAGAAGGAGTAATGGAGAACTTATTCCGTTATCGTTTCGATGGTGAAAATGAGCTTTCTGGGCACAGTTTTGGTAATCTCTTTATCACTGCGCTTGCTCAAGTTTATGATGGAGATATTGAAGAAGCTCTTGAAGCGGCTAGTAAATTGTTGCGTGTCCGTGGTCGTGTAATTCCTTCCTCTACAGAGTTCATTAAATTGCGTGCAGAGATGACAGATGGCACTATTGTAGAAGGTGAAAGTAATATACCACACTCGGGTAAACGAATTCGTCATATCTATAGTGATCCAGCATTGCCTAAGCCAGAGGGGGCTGCATTACGTGCCATTGATGAAGCGGATGTAATTATTTTAGGTCCTGGTAGTTTATATACAAGCATTATCCCAAATTTACTAACCGATAAGTTGGCCTCTCATGTACGTGCCAGTAAGGCTAATAAAATCTATATTGCTAATGTTATGACACAACCGGGTGAAACCACAGGCTACACATTAAATGATCATGTAGAGGCTTTAATTGCTCATGGCGGAGAAGGAATTATAGATACTGTTCTTGCCAATGATGGGCCGTTGCCAATTCAAATGGTTGAACAATATAGTGCTGTAGGATCTGAACCATTGGTATTAGATACTAAGAAGTTACAAGACAAAGGAATCCGCACTATACGAGCTACCTTAATTAACCCTCAAAAACCAGCTGTTCACGATCCTGAACGGCTAGGTAAAGTTATTATGGATATTATTCATGCTATGCAATCTAACACTGAACCGCATATCTTAGAGTATTATCTTCAACGAGATGATCATTAATGAGAAGGGATGCCCATGTCATTTGCAGAAGATGTAAAAAATGAATTATGCCAATATGAAGCCTCTAGTGATGCGGATGTGGCCATGAAAATTGAAGCGTCTTGCTTATTGCGTATGGGCGGATCTATCATTTTGGGGATGAAAGGTGCCGTTGGCATTCGTTTGGCTACGGCTAATAATGCAGTAGCTCGTCGGTTGCTTGGGATTTTGAAAAAGCAATACGAATTACCTACAAATGTATTAGTACGACAAGGTTTAAACCTGCGTAAAAAAAATATGTATACGCTCTCTGTGGAACCTTCTATAGAGGGGAGACGGGCTTTAGAGGATCTCGCTTTATGGCCTGTAACCGAACAAATTCCTCGCAGTTGGCTCAAATCAATGGAAGCACGACGTGCCTTTTTAAGGGGAGCTTTTTTAGGGGGAGGCTCTGTTAATAAACCACAAAGTGATTACCATCTTGAGTTTATGACGGGAAACGAGATTTTTGCGAGGGAAATTATCCATGTATTACGGCTTTTTCACATTCATGCAGGCTTAACGGAGCGGAAGGAAGAGTATGTAGTATATCTTAAAGAAGGGGATGCAGTAACAAATTGTTTGCAAATCATGGGTGCTCAATCGGCGCTTATGGAATTTGAAAATGTGCGGATTATGAAAACCGTACGGAATCAAATTAATCGTCAAGTCAACTGTGAGACTGCAAATTTACAGAAGGTTGTGGATGCAGCAGTTCGTCAGGTAAAAGCAATCCGTATTATTGATAGAGAAATCGGCATTGAAGAATTACCAGAAAAGTTGCGCGTCGTTGCAAGACTTCGGTGGGAGAATCCTGAAGCGAGTTTAAAAGAACTTGAAGAGTTGATGGAGGGGAAACTATCTAAATCTGGAATTGGCCATCGACTAAAGAAGATTGAAGCATTAGCACTTACGTATGACCCATTGGGGCTCGAAGAAGTATAGAGGTAATAATATATGTTTTCCTATAAATCAAGATATTGTGTAGCTGCGGCTATGGCCGCCATGGCTGCCCTTACAGGCCATGTAGAAGCTCGTGATATAGATTTACAATCAATTGGATATTTTCAGTTTTCTCCGTTGCCACCATCGTTGGTGTCTCAAACGGATACATTGCTCCTATCAGATAGTCCTGAATATGTAGGACCTGTAGGAGGTACGTTAAGTGCAGGTACAATTAATGGCAATGGTCGTATCTATTTCTATCATGTAAATGAAATGGATTTACCTCACAAGATTGCTATCGTCTTAGAAAACCAAACGGCTTATCCAACTTCAGTACATGTCATGAGACAATTAAAATCTGTAGCTACACCTGATTATTTTGCAGCAGGTCGTGATTTGTCTCGAAAGGATTTGGAGCAACCTCTTAATGAAAGCCCAGATGCAAGACCATTATATTCTCTTAGCATTCCACCACAAGGGCGCCAATTAATCTTTAGTGACTTAGAAAATACACCGGTAAATCGAGATGCATTATTTACGGGTATTGTAGATATTAAAACAGAAGGGCCTATATTTGCGCGTGTTATGATGCTGCCTATGGGGATGGACCCCGTAGATGCGTCACATTGGGTGAAAAATCTTCCCATAGATGAAATACAATTGCGCGGTACCTATACTGGTGCTAAACGTAATATGGAGGTTGCTACACCATTCGACACCGCTTTAGGTGGTGCCTTTGTAGAAATTGGTAATGACCGAGAAGATACGTTTATTAATGGTGTAGACGAAATGCAAAATAAAGCATTTGTTCGAGATCGTGGTAACTATGGCGTATCATATACGCTAAAAATTCCTACTAAGGGTAATGAACCGTTTAGACTGTATTTTAACCCTCTTGGGGGACCTTATTCTGGTTCCTTTACGGTAAAAACATTACATCAACAAGGTGCTAGAAGGGGACAGACAGATACACGGACTTATCACATTGGTGGTGCAGATGGTATTTCCGCATTAGGGGAAGGTACTATATTAGATAGCCGTCTTTTAGGGAACTATAATGCGGGCGATTTATTAACGTTAAACTTTATGCCAGCTGGTGCATCGAATTTGCCAATTCGTTTCTTGTTGATTCCTGAATCTCTTGCAAATCCACAAAAACATCAAACCATTGCTGTTAATGTACCGAAAGATGTTAAAGATATCTTAGGGCACCCAACTCAAGGGGGGACACAAATACCTGTAGGTCCTGTAGGGGGGAAAGATGGAGATAAAGGGACAGTAGATACTAAAAAATCTACTGTTGAAAGTCCAGCTAAACGGGCAGAAAAAATTGCTCATGAAGAAACTAAAAAGATGAGCGATAAAGCTGCAGCAGATGTAAAAAAAGAAGCGCAACTTAAAAAAGCAAAAGACGAGAAAGAAGCCTTAGCTCGTAAAAAAGCCGAAGAGGCTCGACTAGCTGCAGAAAAAGCTGAAATGTTGCGAAAGGCTGCAGAAGCCAAGCATGCTGAAATTGAGCGCAAGATGGCTGAAAAAGCCGAAGCAGAGCGTAAAGCAGAGGAAGCTCGAAAGGCGGAAGCGGCTCGTAAAGCTGAAATGGCACGTATCGAGGCAGCGAGAAAAGCGGAAGCGGATCGACTAGAGGCGGCTCGTAAAGCAGAAGAAGCTCGACTAGCAGCGGAAGCAAAACGTCTTGAAGAAGAACGTAGAATTGAAGCTGCTCGTATTGAGGCCGCACGCAAAGCGGAGGAAGAAAGAAAAGCGGCCGAAGCTAAGGCTCGCTTTGAAGCGCAACGAGCAGCAGAAAAAGCTGCTTTAGAAGCCAAAAAGGCCGAAGAGGAACGCTTGGCTGCTGAGGCTAGAGTTCGTTTAGAAGCACAACGTAAAGCTGAGCAGGAAGCATTGGAAGCAAGACGTGCCGAAGAAGCTCGTAAAGCAACAGAAGCGAAAGCTGCTTTAGAAGCACAACGTGCTGCCGAGCAAGCCGCTCTTGAAGCGAAGCGCCAAGAAGACGCTCGTAGAGCGGCAGAGGCTAAGGCTGCTTTGGAAGCACAACAAATGGAAGCAGCAAGAAAAGCAGAAGAGGCTCGTCGTGCGGAGGAAGCGCGTAGAGCAGAAGAAGCTCGAATTGAAGCGGAACGTAAAGCTGAGGCCGCTCGTTTAGCAGCAGAAGCAAAACGAGCAGAGGAAGCACGCAAAGCAGAAGCTGCAAGAATTGAAGCGGCGCGTAAAGCTGAACAAGCTCGTTTAGCAGCAGAAGCACGTAGAGCCGAAGAAGCTCGTCGCATAGAAGAAACAAGACGTGCCGAAGAGGCTCGTAAAGCAGAGGCGGCTCGCATAGCGGCGGAAGCTCGTAAGGCGGAGCAAGAGCGACTTGCTGCAGAACGAGCTGAAGCAGAACGTCAAGCAGCCGAGGCACGACGTCTTGCTGAGGAACGATATAAAGCGCAACTAGAGGCAGAACGTAAAGCTGAAGCTGCCCGTCAACAAGCGTTGGCTCAAGCTGAAATAGAGCGTAAAGCAAAAGAGCGTGCTGAAGCGATTCAACGTGTTCGAGATCAACAAGAAAGCGCTCGTCGTCGTGCAGAACTTGCCCGTCAACAACTTGAAGCCGAACGTAAGGCTGCTCAAGCATCTAAGAGGACTCCTTCCTTCAGTGAACTTGATGATATTCATGGGGATACATCAAATGTAACTATTCCAAATGCTGTATCCATTGATGAGTTAACAAAACCTAGACCGACGGCATCCCAAAATACACGTCGTCGTGAGCAACGTCAGCCTCAATTGTTGCCAAATCAGCAAAATGTGCAGATAAATCCTGTAGCGAATGAGTCGCAACAAGACCAAATGCCGTATACTCCACAAAATGAACAGCAAAATGATGAAGAAAATCCACCAAGACTATATCCACTAGGTTAAGGTTCTTAATTTCTAAAAAAGAAATGTTAGATTAAAGTTTAAGATATAGTAGTGGCTTAATAGCTGTTTAAATATAGAGAGGATAAGCAATTTTATATGCTTGTCCTCTTTTTAAAATCCATATGAATTTTGTGTTTTACATTGACTTTCAAAGGTGGATTCAGTACAATAAATAAAGAAATGCATATATGGTACGAGAGACCATTGCATAATACAATACCTTTTAATTTAGTCCAGAGAGGCTGAGAAAGGAATATAGTTGAAGTGCCCATAGGGGCTTCTTTGTGCAAACTATTTGACCTTTTGCCCTGGGCAAAAGGTCTTTTTTGTTACGTGAGTTAGGAGGAAATCATGGGACAAGTTAGCCTAAAAGGCAAAGATTTATTGGGTTTGCAAAATGTGTCACCTGAAGAAATCAAATTGATTTTAGATGTGGCAAAGAAAATGAAGAAAATCGTTCTTTCTGATGACAAGAAGGTTCCACTATTAAAGGGGAAATCCATTATCAACCTTTTTATGGAACCAAGTACTCGTACCCGTAGTTCCTTTGAGTTAGCCGGCAAATACTTAGGGGCTGACGTGATCAATCTTTCTCCTAGTGGATCTTCCATGGGTAAAGGTGAAAGCTTCCGCGATACATTGTTAACTATGTCCTACATGGGCACAGATGCTATCGTAATGCGACACAGCGCAGAAGGTGCACCTTTATATGCTACGAAAGCCGTAGATCCTATTATCATTAACGCAGGCGATGGCGCTCATGAGCATCCAACACAAGCATTACTAGATATGTATTCTATCTTAGAGAAAAAGAAATCTATTGAAGGCCTAAAGGTGGTTATCCTTGGGGATATAATGCATAGTCGCGTAGCACGCTCCAACATTTATGGCCTTACAAAAATGGGGGCTGATGTACATCTAGCTGGTCCTCGTACAATGGTATATCCAGAATTTGAAAAATTAGGTGTTACCGTACACCATGATATTCGTGAAGCAGTGGCTGATGCAGATGTAGTTAACGTACTTCGCATTCAATTAGAACGCATTCATTCTGCATTGTATCCTACAAATAGAGAATATGCTCGTATCTTTGGTATTAACAATGATATATTAAAATTAGCTAAAGATGATGTAATGGTAATGCATCCAGGTCCTATGAACCGCGGCCTTGAAATTGCACCAGATGTAGCATATTCTGATCAATCCGTAATTCAAGAACAGGTACGTAATGGCGTAGCTGTACGTATGGCTGTATTGTACTTAACTATTATCGGAGGTGACGGTAGTGAGCTTGCTTATTAAAAATGGTACGGTAGTTAATCCGGCAAAAAAACAAAACGAAGTAGCAGATGTTCTCGTAAAAGATGGTAAAATTGCAGCCATCGGTCAAAACTTGAGTGCTGAAGGTGCTGAAGTTTATGATGCAACAGGGCTTATCGTAGCACCTGGTCTTATCGATATTCACACACATTTGCGCGAACCAGGCCAAGAAGCTAAAGAAGATTTCCACTCTGGTACACAAGCGGCTGCTGCAGGTGGTTTCACACGTGTTGTCACTATGGCTAATACTAACCCAGTTGTAGATAATGCTGCACTTGTAAGAGGTTTACAAAAACAGGCTGAACTCACTGGCGTTGTGAAAGTAGAATTTATTGGCGCTGTATCAAAAGGCCTAGAAGGTAAGGAACTTGCTGAAATGGGCGATATGGCAGAAGCTGGTGTAGTAGCATTCTCCGATGATGGTCACTATGTAGAAAATGCTGCATTTATGCGTCGTGCCTTAGAATACTCCTCCATGTTTAATAAGATGGTTATCGACCATGCAGAAGATATTACATTGACTAAAAATGGACATATGCATGAAGGTATTGTTTCTTATGAATTAGGTGTTATTGGTCGTCCTGCAGTAGCTGAAGATTTGGCTGTTGCTCGTGATATCTTGTTATCTGAAATGACAGGTGGTCATATCCATATCGCCCACGTAAGTAGTAAAAATACTGTAGATATGGTGCGCCGTGCGAAGGCTAAAGGCCTTAATGTAACATGTGAAGTTACAAGCCAACATTTATCTTTCACAGATGAATACCTACGCGAATATAACCCAGCATTCAAAATGGCTCCTCCAATTCGCTCTGAAGATCATCGCCAAGCATTATTAGAAGGCTTGAAAGATGGTACAATCGATGCGATTATTACAGACCATGCACCACATGCATATGAAGAAAAAGACCATGAATTCTGCTGTGCACCAAATGGTTTCAGTGGCCTCGAAACATCTTTGGCGGCGGTTATTACCAATGCATATGGTCCTGATAAACTAAGCATCGATCAAGTTGTGTACTATATGAGTACTCGACCAGCTGAGTTGATGCACCTTGATGCAGGTGTTCTTGAAGTTGGCAAGCCAGCAGATATTACCGTATTCTCCACGACTGAAGAATGGACAGTAGATCGAAATAAATTCTATACAAAAGGTAAAGTTAGCCCATTTGATGGTATGACTGTTACAGGTAAAGCTAAACTCACAGTAGTTGATGGCAAAATTGTTATGAAGGAGGGCGTAGTCTTATAATGAAAGGCAAGTTAGTTCTTGAAGATGGTTCCGTGTTTGAAGGTTCCTTATTAGGTGGCGCCCCAACGGTTGGCGAAGTTGTATTTAACACAGGTATGACAGGGTATCAAGAAATCTTGACTGATCCATCCTATGCGGATCAAATTATTACATTAACCTATCCTTTAATTGGTAATTATGGTACTTTAAATTCTATTACTCAAGGCCCTAAACCATATTGTAAAGGTTTTATTGTAGGTGAACTGTGTGACTTTCCATCTAACTGGCAAAATGAAGGCCTATTTAGTGAGTATCTTCGTTTGCACGGCATCCCTTGCCTTTATGATGTAGATACACGTGCAATAACACGTGTTCTTCGTAACCATGGTGTAATGAAGGGCGTACTCGTACGCTCTGATTACCCTATGGAGGATATTCAAAAATTGTTTAAACAAGACTTGCCAACAGATCAAGTTATGCGTGTAACTACAAAATGGCAAGGTATGCGTGGAGATAAAAATGCTGAATTCCACGTAGCGGTAATGGATTATGGTGTAAAGGAAAATATCCTTCGCTCTCTAGAAGCTGCAGGCTGTCGTCTTACTGTATTTCCTGCAGATGCTAAAGCCGAAGATGTGTTGGAAGCAAATCCAGATGGTATCTTTTTATCTAATGGCCCTGGAGATCCTCAAGATCTTGGCTATGCAGTAGAAGAAGTAAAGAAAATGTTTGGTAAGAAACCAATCTTTGGCATCTGTATGGGGCATCAAGTATTGGCACAAGCTTATGGTGGCACTACATTCAAATTGAAATTTGGTCACCGTGGTTCTAACCATCCTGTACAAGATTTACGTACTGGTCGGGTATATATTACATCTCAAAATCATGGCTATGCGGTAGATGATACTTCTTTGCCAGCTTTTGTAGAAATTACACATCGTAGTGTAAATGATGGCACCGTAGAAGGTATGCGTCATAAAGAATTGCCAATCTTCTCCGTACAATACCATCCAGAAGCATCCCCAGGACCTACTGATAACCTATATTTATTTGACGAATTTGAAGACTTAATGAGAAAGGGAAAATAATATGACCTCAGAAGCAAAAAAAGTACTTGTAATTGGTTCTGGTCCAATTATTATCGGCCAAGCTGCAGAGTTTGACTATGCTGGCACACAAGCATGCCGTTCCCTTCGAGAAGAGGGTTATAAAGTAGTATTGGTTAACTCTAACCCTGCTACTATTATGACTGATACAGATATTGCAGACCGCGTATATGTAGAACCGATTAGTCTTGAATTCGTAACAGAAGTTATAAAAAAAGAACGCCCTTGGGGCTTGTTGGCTACATTAGGTGGTCAAGTAGGTCTTAATATGGCCGTACAATTGTCTGAAGCTGGCGTATTAGAAGAATATGGTGTAAAACTTCTTGGTACAACTCTTGAAGCCATTAAACAAGCGGAAGACCGTGAGCTTTTCAAAGAAGCGATGAAGGAAATCAACCAACCGGTTCCTGAATCCGATATCTTTAACGATCTTGAAGAAGCAGTAGCCTTTGCTAATCATATTGGGTATCCTATTATCATCCGTCCTGCATACACATTAGGCGGTACTGGTGGAGGTATTGCCCATAATGAAGATGAAATGTATGAAATCACACGTCGTGGTTTGAAACTTTCACCAATTCACCAAATTCTAGCAGAACGTTCCGTTGCAGGCTGGAAAGAGATTGAATACGAAGTAATGCGCGATAGTGCAGATAACTGCATCATCGTATGTAATATGGAAAATATTGACCCTGTTGGTGTGCATACTGGTGATTCTATCGTTGTGGCACCAAGCCAAACCTTGAACGATATTCAATACCAAATGCTGCGTACCGCATCTGTAGAGATTATCCGTTATTTAAAAATCGAAGGCGGTTGTAACGTACAATACGCTTTGAATCCAAATAGCAACGAATATATTGTTATCGAAGTAAACCCTCGCGTATCTCGTTCCTCTGCATTGGCATCTAAGGCAACTGGGTACCCAATTGCGAAAGTAGCAGCAAAAATTGCAGTAGGCATGACATTGGATCAAATTACAAATGCTGTAACCGGTGAAACTAAAGCATGCTTTGAGCCGACTCTTGACTATGTAGTAACTAAGTTTCCACGCTGGCCTTTTGAAAAATTCAACTTGGCAGATCGTACCTTGGGCACACAAATGAAAGCCACTGGCGAAGTTATGGCCATCGACCGTTCTTTGGAAGGCTCCTTACTTAAAGCAATTCGTTCCTTGGAAATTGGTTTAGACCATATTGAGCTTAAGAAAATCGCTCATGAGTCTATGGAACAATTGATCGAACGTTTACATTTAGTAGATGATGAACGTATCTATGTTGTGGCAGAAGCTCTTCGCAAGGGGATTAGTGTAGAAAAAATCCACTATATTACAAAAATTGATACATTCTTTATTGAAAAAATCAAAAACATTGTTAATGTAGAAAAAGCATTGGCTGAACAGGGCTTAACAGAAGATGTATTGCGCAAAGCAAAACGCTATTCCTTCACCGATTCTGTTATTGCTCGCTATGCTAATACAACTGTAGAAGAAGTTCGCGCAAAACGTAAAGAATGGAACATTCTACCAACATATAAATACGTAGATACATGTGCGGCAGAATTTGAATCTAAAACGCCGTACTATTATAGTGCCTATGCGCAAGAAGATGAAGTTAAACCACTAGGTGAAAAATCTGTAGTAGTACTTGGTTCTGGGCCAATTCGCATTGGTCAAGGCGTAGAGTTTGACTATTGTTCCGTACACTCATCTTGGGCACTCCGTAAAGCGGGTTACCAATCCATTATGATTAATAACAACCCAGAAACAGTTTCTACAGACTTTGATATTTCTGATTCTTTATACTTTGAGCCATTGACTGTGGACGATGTTATGGAAATCATTGATAAAGAACAGCCAGTTGGCGTTATCGCTCAATTCGGTGGACAAACAGCGATTAACTTGGCAGGCCCATTGGCTAAGCGCGGTGTAAAAATTCTTGGTACATCCGTGGATAGCATCGATATGGCAGAAGACCGTGAACGCTTTGATGAATTGTTGGCGAAACTTGGCATTCCTCGTCCAGTAGGTGCTCTGGTAACCTCTGATGAAGAAGCACAAGAAGCAGCTAAAAAGTTAAAATACCCATTAATTGTTCGTCCTTCTTATGTATTGGGCGGCCGTGCGATGGAAATCGTATACAATGATAAAGAGCTCGATGTATACATGAAGGAAGCAGTAGTAGCATCTAAGGAGCATCCTGTTCTTATCGACCGTTACATGGTTGGTATGGAGGTAGAGGTTGATGCTATTTCCGACGGTACTGATGTATGTATCCCTGGTATTATGGAACAAATCGAACGTGCCGGTGTTCACTCTGGTGACTCCATGGCCGTTTACCCAGCTCAACACTTGAGTCAAGAATTGATTGATCAAATTGTTGATTATACACGTCGTATTGCAGTAGGTCTTAATGTTAAAGGTGTACTTAACATTCAATATATCGTGGCTGACGGTGAACTTAACGTAATCGAAGTTAATCCTCGTTCTAGTCGTACCGTACCATTCATTTCAAAGGTTACAGGTATTAATATGGTAGAATGTGCAACACGTATTGCCCTTGGTGAAAGCTTAAAAGACTTAGGCTTGCCACTTGGTCTTGTACCTAATAAACCTTATGTAGCTGTAAAAGCACCTGTATTCTCCTTCTCCAAAATGGGGCTTGTAGAAATCGCTCTTGGACCTGAAATGAAATCTACTGGCGAAGTTATGGGGATTGGCCGCACCTATTCTGAAGCTTTATTCAAAGCTATCAATGGTGCGAACATGCGTATTCCAGAGGATGGTACAATTCTCATGACAGTAGCAGACCGTGATAAAGCAGAAGCTTGTGAACTTGCAAAAGGGTTCATCAATCTTGGTTATCATATTGAAGCAACTGGTGGTACAGGTAAATACTTTATCGAACACGGTGTTGATTGTAAGGTGGTTAATAAAATCTCTGAAGGGGATGACAACTGTGCTGACCACATTCGTCAAGACAAGGTCGATCTTGTACTTAATACATTGACTGCAGGTAAACGTCCTGAGCGCGAAGGCTTCCAATTGCGTCGCCTCGCTGTAGAAATGGGTACACCTTGCTTAACAAGTCTTGATACAGCACGGGAAGTATTGCGTGTTGTGGCGAATCGTAAAGATGATGCTAACTACACTGTAGAAGCGTTACAAGATTTTGAATTGGAGTAATAACCATGAGTGGCTATGTAGAACAGGGCGAAGTCGTTCGCAATGAGCAAATAGGCTCTGATGTGTGGATTATGGATATTCACGCACCAAAACAAGCAGCAGAAGCAAAGGTAGGACAGTTTTGTAATGTTCGCGTAGCGGACTCTACGGCGCCATTATTGCGTCGTCCTATTAGCTATGCTGGATTTGATGCCCGAAAGGGTACGATTACCCTTTTGTATCGCGTCGTAGGTAAGGGGACTGAAATTATGACACGTCTCGTGCCTGGCGATACATTAGATTGTTTAGGCCCTTTGGGCGAACCGTTTGTAACATCTAATAATATGCTTCTCATTGGCGGTGGCGTTGGTATTGCGCCGATGCTATGCATCGCGTCGCATTTGCAAAAAGGTGAAGAAGCACAAGTTATTCTTGGTTTTAGAAATGAAAGCGAAACCTTCTGGGCAGATTTATTTAAAGATACACCTGTTACAGTACATATCACTACTGATGATGGTAGTGTGGGCACAAAAGGGTTCCCTACGGCTATTATGCCTGACCTAATTAATGCTAATTCCTTTACTTCTGTCATGACTTGTGGTCCTACGCCGATGATGAAAGGTGTAGCTCAAGTGGCTAAAGAACTCAATGTGCCTTGCCAAGTTTCTCTTGAGGAGCGCATGGGCTGTGGTACTGGAGGTTGTTTAGGCTGTGCTTGTGATGGTGCAGAAGGTAAACGCTATAAGGTTTGTAAGGATGGTCCTGTATTCCCAGCTGAGGAGGTGTTCTTTTAATGCATGAACGCGATTTAAATAACACCGTTACGCCAAATCCAAAGCTTGCTATTGATTATTGCGGTATTAAGATGAAAAATCCTATTATCGCTGCATCTGGCACCTTTGGTAATGGCCCTGAGTATGCAGGCTACCTTGATCTAAGTAATGAAGTAGGTGCTATTTCTGTAAAAGGTTTAACACCAAAAGGACGTCATGGCAATCCTGGTACTCGTATTGCAGAAACTCCATCTGGTGTATTGAACTGTATTGGCCTTGAAAATCCTGGAGCTGAACATTTTGTTAGAGAAATTCTACCAGAGCTTAAGAAATATGATGTACCATTGCTAGCGAATATGTCTGCTGGTACGATAGATGAATTTGCATGGATGGCAGAGACATTATCTGTAGTTGGCATTGCAGGATTAGAAGTCAACGTATCTTGCCCAAATGTGGAATGTGAAGGCATGGCTTTTGGTGTAGATCCAAAGGTCGTTGAATCGGTAACTAAAGCGGTTCGTAAGGTAACGGATAAACCTGTTATCGTTAAGCTTTCACCAAATGTAACAGACATTGTAGAAATCGCAAAGGCTGTTGAAGCAGGCGGTGGTAATGGAGTAAGTCTAATTAATACCTTGTTGGGCATGACTATAGATATTCATCGTTGCAAGCCTGTATTGGGGAACACTTATGGTGGATTATCTGGCCCAGCCGTAAAGCCCGTGGCTCTTCGCATGGTGCACCAAGTTTATAAAGGGGTAACTATTCCTATTATTGGACTTGGTGGTATCATGACTGGCACAGATGCTATCGAATTTATGATGGCAGGGGCGCAAGCCGTTCAAGTTGGTACGGCTACGATGGTAGATCCAACAGCAATTTCACGTATTGCCCGTGAAATGAGCGAATATGTAGAACAATATAATCTTAACAGCATCACTGATATTGTAGGTGCTGTTCATCAAGTATAACAGAATCATATATACGGCGAGCTTAAACAACCATAAGAATTGTCGTTATATAGGATATGATACAAAAAGACCTAGCACATTCAGTACTAGGTCTTTTCTTATGTATTGAATTGAGGTCTATAATTACATAGATGCCAATTATATAGACTGTTAATGTCATAGTATGGTAATAATATGTATAATTATGATTATACATATGCTTTGTAGAAGTCAATAAATTGTTGTGCTACTGGGGAAAGTGCATGGCCTTTAAGCGCGATAAAAGCTTTTTTGAAATCCCCCGAGAATTCTGGCAATTTGATGCGGGCCATTTTGCGATGATTGATGAGTTCCTTAGCGTCCATTGGGACTAAAGAAACTGTACGACCAGAAGAGGCCCATTCAATAGCTGAGCTTTTAGTTGTGGTGATAGCTACCGCATTAAGTTGATCCATATCTGTTAAGCTAGATTGCATAATCATTCGGACAGAGCCACCAGAAAGGGAAAGGGGACATTTTTTTATGTCTTCCCACGTGATGGTATCATGCTCACGATCTGTCCAGAATACATCACGGCGGAAAATAGCGTATAAATGCTCTTCTTGGGTAAGCAGAATATCGAATTTATCGATATCTACCATTTGAATATTGGCGATACCTAATTCGGCGCTACCGTTGATGAGTTGGGTCACTACATTTGTCATAAGTCCTTCATAAATTTCAAAATGGACAGATGGATATTTCATGGAAAAAGCTGGTAAATATTGCTGTACGATTGGCGTTGAACGAGATGCAGACGTCGCAATGCGTAAAGTACCTTCAATGCGTGAATTCAATTGTTGTACAGCATTATATGTAGATTCTTCAATAGAGCAAAGTTGTTGTGCTTTTTCATAGAAGATTTTACCAGCATCTGTTAATTGCAAGTTTGATCCTCGTTGGCCGCGTTTAATGTTGATTAATTGAGCCCCAAATTCAGCCTCTAAATATTTCAACTGCTTACTTAACGCTGGTTGTGTAATATGAAGAATCTCTGCGGCCTGTGTCATATTGCCCGTTTGAACAAGGGTAATAAAATTGTGGTAGTAAGATGTATCCATAGAATCTCCCTATTATACACATAATATGATAAATAAAAATTATAACGAACTAAGTAACGGTCATTTCACATTTAATAAAATGCTATATATACTAAATTCAACAAAGTAATAGAAAGTAAATTAAGTTTTAAATTATCTTTCTATACTTATCACAAATTTTGATATATAACAATAGTTAAGAAAGTAGGTACTACTATGGGCGTGGTAAAAAGAACATTAAGTCGAGCAATTCGTAATTGGGAAGCACGTAGATTAATGACGGCTCGTAATAAAATTAGCCGGAAAAAACAATTAGAACGAGTATGGCCTTATCCTATGACTAAGGAAAAACGTCGTGAACTCGGTCAAGGTATAGCCGGTTTAGTTAATAACGGCAATTAAAAGTTTGGAATCTACTAACTAGATTATTTATCTAGTGGTAGTACCACCTCAATAGAATCTAATACATTACAAGTAGCAGCTCCATGACTTATGTCTTGGAGCTCTTTTTGTATGCGCTCTACATCAGTAGGTGGTATTAGGATTGTTATGTCTACATATTCACCAAAGCTTGCTTCATAGTGTAATTTTTCATCCTGTACATATCTTTCTACTGCTCCATACAGTGAATAGTCAATCTTTGCTTGTAGCCGAGTTCGTGTTGTATGTAGTTCTTTAGGCGCAAGACGTAAGGTTTCCGCAACGGAGTGTGAATAGGCCCGAATCAAGCCACCAGCGCCCAATTTAATGCCTCCAAAATAACGTGTTACGACGACGGCTACATTGGTAATACCAGTCTTTTTGAGTACTTCTAGCATTGGTTTACCTGCTGTGCCTGATGGTTCTCCATTATCGGAAGATCGTTGTTGTTCTTGCTGTGGGCCTAATGTATAGGCTGTGCAGTTATGGCGCGCATCCCAGAATTCTTTATTGATGCGGCTTATAAAGGTTTGGGCTTCCTCTTCAGTCTTGCAAGGATATACTGTTGTTATAAACCGTGATTTTTCAACAACATATTCATGGCGAAATTCCTTTGCTACCGAAGTAAATTCCACTGTAGGGCTTACTGATTCAGACATATATTCACCTCCTTTGGAATCAAAGTTTATGTTTATTCATCATCACTTTATTATAATCTATTTATGAAGGCTATGTATAGGTAAAAGCGGTTAATTCCCTTATAAAAAAGAAATAGCCTCTATATTTGGTAGGATATTGACGTAATGAGAATTTATGTTATTATTAAATGTAGATATATGAGTAGTTAGTCATGTAATATGTTCATATATTGAAGTTTTAAAATATATTGAAACATTCTTAGTGAACTTGTTTATGGCTATTTTATTTACAATAGGATATATAGCTTTTTATAGATAGATGTTTAGACATATATTTAAGTACATAAATACAAAATATAGTACGAATTTGTAATAATATAGTAAGTTGTAAGATAAGATATATCTACAGAGTAGAAAGGCCTGTGAATATGAGCGTAAAAAAACAAGAATTTGATATTACAGGTATGCACTGTGCAGCCTGTGTAAAACGTGTTGAAAACGTTGTTTCTAAAGTTGATGGCGTAGAATCTGTTAAGGTCAACCTCTTAACTAGAAAGGGGAGCGTTGAATATAAAGATGGCGCTACTATAGATTCACAACAGATTATTGATGCCATTACAAATATTGGTTTTGGTGCTGCAGAAGCAGACGAAACAAAGCAAGAAATAGAAAAGGTTAACTTAAAACCTCATATTACACGCCTTATTATTGCCGCCTGTATGGCGGTACCGATGATGATTAATATGACCTTACATCGATTTGGTATTCAGGCATTGCCTGTATGGGTAGAGTTTGTTCTTGCTACTATTGCTCAGTTCGGTCCTGGTCTCATGTTCTATAAGAGCGCCTGGAGTGCAGTGAAAAATGGGGCGCTTACGATGGATGTGCTCGTTGTAATGGGCACGACGGTAGCTTATCTATTCAGTATCTATAACTGGCAATTTCACCCTGAATTAGGCCCTCATGGAATATATTTTGAAACCTCTGCGTGGCTCATTACTTTTATCCTTCTTGGTAAACTCTTAGAAGAGATTGCAAAAGGGCGTACCTCCGAAGCACTTCAAAAATTGATTGCCTTACAACCTGCAACGGCTCATGTGTTGCGTGATGGAGAATTTATTGATATCCCTACATCTAAGGTGGTAGCCGGTGATATTTTACAAGTTCGTGCAGGTGAAAAGATCCCTGTTGATGGCACGATTACTGAGGGATATTCCACAGTAGATGAGGCTATGCTGACCGGTGAAAGCTTACCGGTAGAAAAACAAGTTGGTTCTGAAGTTATTGGTGCTACTATAAACCTAAGTGGTGCTTTTACCATGGAAGCCAAGCGTATCGGTTCCGATACGATGTTGTCTCAAATTATCAAGGTTGTAGAAGAGGCACAAACCTCCAAGGCTAGTATTCAACGTATTGCAGATATCGTGGCTCAATATTTTGTACCGACCGTTATTGGCCTTGCTGTTTTGACAGGTCTTGTGTGGTACTTCATTATGGGAGATTCTATTAACGTTGCTCTCATTAATGCAACAGCGGTACTGGTTATCGCATGTCCTTGTGCGCTTGGCCTTGCTACACCAACATCTATCATGGTTGGGTCTGGACTTGGTGCGGAACACGGTGTGCTCATCAAGAGTGCAGAATATCTTGAAAAAGCGGGTAAACTCGATGCCATTGTTATGGATAAAACCGGTACCCTTACACAGGGTGTATTGGATGTGACGGCTTTTAAAAATTATAATGGTGATGAAAGTACTAATATGTCTATTATGATGGCTCTTGAAAGTGGTACATCTCATCCGATTGCAAAGGCCATGGTTTACTATGGTGAAGATCATGGCTATAAAGGTAAAGCTGTTGAACTTGAAAGTTTTGCTGATGTACCAGGTAAAGGGTTACAAGGTGCATACCAAGGCGTATCCGTACAACTTGGGCACAGTCGTTGGATGAATGAACTAGGTTATGATTTAACGGCGGTTCAAGAAGATATTTTACGCTTTGAAGAACAAGGTGCTTCCGTATCTGTTCTAGCTGTAGATGGCGTTGTTAGTGCTTTGTGGGCTGTAGAAGACGAATTACGTCCAGAAACTATCGAGGTTGTAAAAGAGTTACATGCTCAAGGTATTGATGTATGGATGCTTACTGGTGATAATCGTCGAACTGCTCAATATATTGCTAAACAAGCGGGTATCTCTCATGTTATAGCTGAAGTATTGCCTCAAGATAAGGCTAGCAAGGTAAAAGAATTGCAAGATAAAGGTCTTGTAGTGGGGATGGTTGGTGACGGTATCAATGATGCTCCGGCTCTTGTTACAGCAGATATTGGTTTTGCCATCGGTAGTGGTACCGATATTGCGGTAGAGGCGGCGGATATCGTTCTTGTACGAAATGATTTACATACCTTGGTACAAGCAGTACGACTTAGCCGTAAGACAATGACCAACATTAAACAAAACCTATTCTGGGCATTGATCTTTAACTGTATTGGCATTCCTTTGGCCGCTATTGGTGCGTTAAATCCTATGATTGCTGGTACAGCGATGGCATTTAGCTCTGTTACAGTTGTAAGTAATTCACTTCGTTTGAAACGAGCTAAAATTTAAGATTATACATATAATTGAATACTATAAAGCACCTATACAGAGGTATAGGTGCTTTATTATATCTACAGACATATAGCTAAGTATATATTTATATCTTGTATTGAGACGTGAAATGGATATTTAATTCCTATGATAATGGTGTTTTTAGACGGCTTATGATTTGTTATACTGAATATAGTGATTGATTTAAAAGAGAGGTTCATGATTATGAAATTAAGTACTCGAGACATTGTCTATATTGGTTTTATTGCCGCGTTATGTGCAGTGGCTACTACAATTCGCATTGAAATACCAGGTGGCGCTATGGTTCATTTAGGATCTGCTGCACTCTTTACAACATCTATCCTCTTTGGTGGATTATATGGCGGCTTAGGTGCGGCAATTGGATCTGCACTATTTGATCTCTTTGGTGGTCATACGCAGTATATCGTATTCTCTTTCTTTATTAAAGGCATTGCAGGACTTATCGTAGGTGGTATGACTGCAGGCTATTTGCCACCCTCTATTACAAAACCAACGGCATCCTTTGGTCGTATTTTAGTAGCCCTTATTATTGGTGCTATTTGGACAGCTTTAGGCTACTTCCTTGCGTGGTGGTTCGTTCTTGAAAGTGCGGTCGTTGCGGCTAGCAAAATTCAATACTCCTTGATTACAAGTGCCGCAGGCATTGTAGTAGCGATTATATTAACACCTAAATTACAAACGATAGTACGCAGATTGTTTACTAAAAATTAATTTATATAATGTTTTAGGCAGATAATGGTAAAATATCTATAATAATCTAATATATTTATAATGACCTAATACACTTATATAACTGCCTTTTCAATACATACAAAAGCCTTTAGATGCTAAATTAGTTTAGCGTCTAAAGGCTTTTGTGTTAGGTTATTATTTTATAGTTAGTGCTTGTATTAGCTATTAAGCTATTAGAAATTACAAAGATCGTTTAAATTTTCTGCCATTGTAGGGTGTGTGAAGATTTGATTTTTGAAATATGTATATGGAATGTTATTATCCATAGCCATTTTAATTAAGTTGATCAATTCTTCTGCGCCTTGGGAATAGAGTGTTGCGCCCAGGATTAAGTCGTTATCCGCATCTACAACAATTTTAAAAGCACCTTTTAAATAGTCGTTTACATGTGCTCTAGGCATGGTAGCTACGAGCATTTCTTTCGTTTTAACAGTATATCCTTGGTTGATTGCATCTTCTTCTGTAAGACCTACACGAGAAAGTGGAGGTGTTAAGAAGGTAGTATAAGGTATATTTTTACGATCTTTTAAGGTATACTGGCCGTTGCCTGTAAGTGTGCCAAATACGATACGGAAGTCATCAAGAGATACATATGTGAATTGAGGTCCACCGTTTACATCGCCGACTGCGTATACACCAGGAACGGAGCTTTCACAAGTATCATTAACTACAATGGCACCGCGTTCGTTAGTAACGATGTCCGTATGTTCTAAACCGATATTAGCTGTATTGGCTTTGCGCCCTGTAGCGTATAGAACAGCATCAAATGTATAGTTTTGATTATTAGCTTTGATAACTGGTTTGTTGTCATCATTGGATACAGAGTCTAATGTTACATTATTAAGAATGGTAATGCCTTGTTCAGTTAAGTACTCAGTAGCTAGCTCTTGAACGATAGGTTCTTCACGTTTTAAGATGCTAGATTCGATGTTGAATACAGTTACCTTAGCACCAAGTTTTGCATATAGACTTGCAAATTCAAGACCGATAGGACCAGCGCCGATAACTCCTAATGTACTAGGTTGAGTAGGTAATTGTTGAATTTCTGTACTATTATAGAAACCTGTAGCTGTATCAATGCCAGAAATATTAGGTTTAATCGCTACAGCACCAGTGTTTATAACGATAGTGTCAGCAGATAATATAATCTTATCCTTGCCAGCGGTAACAGCGATTTCTTTATTGCTAATAAATGCACCATGCCCAGTATAGACATCGACATGTTCATTTGTATCTAACATACCGAAGTTTTTATTGCGTAAGCGAGATGTAACAACTTCACGTTGATTTAATACTTGATCGTATGATAAGCCTTTTGATGCGGCAATGATCATCGTTTTAGTAGGAATACATGCGATATTAATACATGTACCACCGTACATTAGTGGATTTTCTTCAATCATGGCTACTGATTTGCCCATAGAGCCAAATTTTGCGGCTAATGTTTTGCCAGCCTTGCCGAAACCTAAGACGATAATGTCATATTGTTTGGTATTCATATAATACCTCCTGTTTTTTATATTGAAAATATTAGATATTGATATTATAGCATATTATTATAGATATAAAAGTAGAAATTAGAAATAATTATCATTGATTATGAATTAAATTTGTCTAGAATGATTATGTTAAGGTAGTCAATTAGTTTATGATTTTGGTTCAAGGAGATGAGATAGCTTGTATAACTATGATTTATATGTATTATAGTAATGAAGTAAGTGTGTTAAGTATTTCTACTTGACACATCTTTTTTTATAATGTACCATATGTAAAGTAATATGACTTGACAGTGATGGAGGTGGCGAAATGGAAGAACGAGTACTCATAAGTTTGCTCTTAGATTTCTATGGGCCATTGTTGACGGACAAGCAACGCATGTCCTTACAACTTCACCACGAAGATGATATGTCTCTTGGCGAGATCGCTGAGGAATTAGGTGTATCACGACAGGCTGTACACGATAATTTACAGCGTGCTCGACACATTTTAAATGATTACGAATCTAAATTGCACTTGGTGGCACAATATGAACAACAGGAAGGCTTGCTTTCACAGTTGAAAGCAACCTTGCCTAAAGAGGTGTTGGCCGAAACTAAGGTGCAACAAGTATTGGCGCAAATGGAGGGATATTATGGCATTTGATAGCTTGTCAGAAAAACTGCAAGAAGCCTTTCAATCCTTAAAAGGGAAGGGCAAAATTACAGAAGATGATGTCAATCTTGCGTTGCGTCAGGTACGTACGGCTCTATTAGAAGCGGACGTTAACTTTATGGTAGCAAAGGACTTTGTTAAGTCCATTAAGGAAAAGGCCCTTGGTGAAGAGGTGTTCGGTTCCTTGAATCCAGCTCAAACGGTTATTAAAATCGTAAATGATGAGTTAACGGCTCTCTTGGGTGGTACGCAAAGTCGTATCATGATTTCTAGCAAGCCTCCAACTATTATCATGCTCGTTGGTTTGCAAGGTGCTGGTAAAACTACAACGGCTGGTAAACTAGCTGTATACCTACGCAAACAAGGTAAGCGTCCGATGCTCGTAGCTGCCGACGTATATCGCCCAGCTGCGATTACTCAGTTGCAAGTAGTAGGTAAGCAAATTGATATTCCAGTATTTGCGGATGAGACACCGGGTGCCAATCCAGTAGATATTGCGCGTCGTGCCGTAGAGCAAAGCACGCATATGCTGAAAGATGTTGTTATCATCGATACAGCAGGTCGTTTGGCAATTGATGAAGTTCTCATGAATGAGTTATCCAACATTAAAGCTGCTGTTAGACCTCATGAAATTTTACTAGTTGTAGATTCCATGATCGGTCAAGATGCGGTAACTACAGCGCAAACTTTTAATGAAAAATTAGGTGTTGATGGTGTTATCCTTACTAAACTCGATGGTGATGCGCGCGGTGGTGCCGCATTGTCTATCAAAGCTGTAACAGGCTTGCCAATCAAGTTCACTGGTGTGAGCGAAAAAATGGATGGTTTTGATGTATTCTATCCAGACCGCATGGCTTCTCGTATTCTCGACTTGGGCGACTTTAAAACATTGATTGAAAATGTACAAGGCGCTATCGATGAAGAAGAAGCTCGTGAAATGGCTAAGAAAATGGCAAAAAACAATTTCACCTTGGATGACTTCTTAAAACAGATGAATCAGGTGAGAAAGTTAGGGCCATTACAAAATATTATTGGCATGTTGCCAGGTATGGGGCAAGTTAAGGATCAATTAAAAGACCTTGATTTGAATAGTAAAGAGGTGCGTCGTATTGAGGCCATCATTACATCCATGACGGCGGCAGAGCGAGAAAATCCAAGTATTCTTAATGGTTCTCGCCGCAAGCGTATTGCTTTAGGTTCTGGTACACAGGTACAAGATGTAAATCGCTTGTTGAAACAATTTGAAGAAGCGCGGAAGATGATGAAGCGCATGCAAGGTTTACGTGGCGGTAAGGGCGGCTTCCCTGGAATGCCTAAATTACCGTTTATGTAATACATGGGCAGGGGCGCTGAACTTGTCCATTTACATCAGTATAAGGAGGTGAATTTCACAATGTTAAAAATTCGTTTGACTCGTTTAGGTGCTAAAAAAGCTCCTTTCTACCGTATCGTAGTTGCTGACGCACGTGCTCCACGTGAAGGTCGTCCTGTTGACACAATTGGTCAATATGATGCTACTAAACAACCAGCTATCGTTAATGTAGACGAAGAAAAAGCTTTGGCTTGGTTAGCTAAAGGTGCTCAGCCTACTGACACTGTTCGCTCCTTGTTCAAAAAACAAGGCGTTATGCAAAAATTTGCAGACGCTAAAAAGTAATTAATAGAGAGGCATACTGTGATGATAGAATTAATTTCATTAATTGCGAAATCATTAGTGAAGCAGCCTGATGCCGTTTCTGTTACCATGGTCCAAAAGGGGAATGTTGAAGTTTACGAACTTCATGTAGCCCCAGAGGATATGGGCAAAGTCATCGGAAAGCAAGGTAGAATTGCAAAAGCGATTCGATCTGTGGTGAAAGCGGCGGCTATTAAAGAGAACAAAAAGATATCTGTTGATATTGTCTAAAAGGGAGTATTCCAATGGAAGAAATGACATTACGTGTCCCTGTAGCAGTAAAAGCAAAAGTAACAGACGACTTGAAAGCGAAAATTGTATCCGATCTTGAAGCTCGCCTTGATATGGTAAATAAAGATTTGGAAGCAATTGAGTTTCAAGCCCAACGTATTTTGGCTGATGCAGCTAAAGTTGATGCTACAAGTCTTACTGCTATTCGTCAACAAATCGACGAAGAAAAAAATAAACGCTTGGCTTTCAAAGAAGAAGTAACAGCTAAATTGAAGGATGCTAAGGAGTTGTCTTTAGGAACTGAAATTCCTCAAGGTACATTAGAGCAAACAGTTACCGTTAAAATCGGGGATAATTTGGATGCCTTGATGGGCGCTGAAATCCTATTAGAAGACGGTAAGATCGTTGCGTTTCGTCAATAATGAAGCATAACGATTTCATCACAATAGGTGTTATCATCGCCCCGCACGGTGTGCGGGGTGATCTTCGTATTATGCCTCAAACCGATTTTCCAGAACGGTTTATGCATATGGATGCCTGTTACATCGATGGTAAAGAATACCACGTTGCATCCGCACGATTTCACAAGCAATTTGTTTTAGCATCTTTTAAGGAAATTTCTAATCGCAATACGGCTGAACTATTCACTAAGAAAGCAATTCAAGTTCGTCGTGAAGATTTAGTGGAATTGCCAGAAGGTCGTTACTATATTTTTGATATCATTGGTCTTGAGGTACAAGATACTATGGGTAACGTGCTTGGCACAGTTACTGATGTATTACAACCAGGTGCTAATGATGTCTATGTGGTCTCCAAAGATGGGGAACCAGATCAATTATTTGCAGCCATTGAAGAGGTCGTTAAAGATATCAATGTGAAAAATAAATTGATGATCGTAGATCCGCCTGAATGGATATAATCATTTGGGCGGTTTTGTTTTATCTACATATAGGTATATTATCGTAAAAGTTATATAATATAGCTATATATAGATAATACTAATGAGTTAATGTGAGTTAATAAGTACAGGGGACGGTATATGCGTATTGATATTGTATCTTTATTTCCAGAGTTTTTTGATGCGTTTTTTAATCATTCCATCATAAAACGAGCTATCGAGGCAAAACGTCTATCTGTAGATGTAACGAATCCTCGAGATTTTAGCCATAATAAGCATGGTCAAGTAGATGATACACCATATGGTGGTGGGGCTGGTATGCTCATGATGGCACCTCCTATTTTTGAAGCTGTAGAATCCGTTATTGCTCAATATGATAGTGATATTAATGATACTTATACCACAGATGAGATGTGTGATGAAATGAGTCTTATTGGTAATCCTAATGAAAGTATACGACGTCGTATTATCTTTATGGGACCTACAGGACAGCCTTTCACACAGGAGAAGGCTCGTGAATTGGCTAGCTATGATCAAGTGGTCCTTATTTGTGGTCATTATGAAGGTGTAGATTATCGCGTAGAGAAACATCTTGTAGATGAAACGATTTCTATTGGTGATTATGTATTGACCGGTGGTGAGTTGCCAGCTATGGTAGTTACTGATGCAGTGGCTCGCATGATACCTGGTGTATTAGGTGCGGCTAGTGGGGCACAAGAGGATTCTTTTTATGAGTCACTTTTAGAATGCCCACAATATACAAAACCACCAGAATTTAGAGGTTGGACTGTTCCAGATGTATTGCGTAGTGGTCATCATAAAAATATTGCCGCATGGCGTCAAAAGGAAGCACTAAAAAGAACACGATTATTACGGCCTGACTTATTAGAACGACCATTAACAAAAGAGGAAGTTAAACTGTTAAAAGAAATTGTTGCAGAAGAGTCTAGGCTATGAAATTTAAGTGTTATGATGTTGTAGAGATTCAGGGAAAACGATATGTAGTCGGGGAGGTCATTTCTTATCAAGAGTTTATCGTTGATAAAACAATACGTTATGATCTTAATGATGAAAATTATAAAAAAGAACTAGGTGTTTCCAAAGGAGCTCAGTCTTGGACCGAATATGGTCTTATGCCCGTTAATGGGACGGATAAAAAATGGCTTACCATTGTAAACGGTGAAAAAGAATATTGCACTTTTTCTGAAACAGTTTTACGTTCAACCCCTCCTGCAGGATATAGACTACATGATAAAGGTATAGAACGTGTCGTAGCTGTGGAGGGGCAATCGAAGGCTAGAAGTGGCGACGAAGCAGATTATAAAGAATATAGATCAATTAAAAAGGATAAAACCTATGTATTCTTTATTGAGGACTGGCATGGTGGTTTGACGGATCAGGCTCAAGGTGAGCGGATTCGTTTGTCTGATGTACATCGACGGCGAGATCAGGCTGCTCAAGCAGTGAGTAAAAAGATTCGTAATGCAGCGAGGAGAAAAGAATGGACACGATTGGGTCTGAGTTGGGGAATCATTTTATTCTTTTTTGGATATTTGTTTATAGGAGATATGTCTTGGCATGAATTGCGTGATGAAGTAGGATTCCCATATACCATGGAAGAGCGCATTAAAGATTCCTATTATTATGAACCGCAAGGTACAAAAGACGGTTTGATGGTATATACGTCAAAGCAAGATCCAAATGCAACGGCTATCGATCTTATCGATGCTGTGTATGGCAAGGTTTATACCATTAAACAAGATACTAAGTCCCCTGAGCAGTGGATTGTCATTTATACGACTAAAGATGTATCTGTTATTAGTGTGGTTAATGGCACTACGTATGTTGAAGTGGGGCAATTAAAAAACTTGTCAGATTCGGAGGATAGGCGTATAGCGACTATTAGAAATGACAGTGAAATATTGTTACGATATGCGTATATGGTGGAGTTAAAGAATAAGCAGGGTCGTAAGACGTTATCAAATATAATAAAAGATTGATATAGTATTGATTTCAGTTACGAAATCAAACGAAGGAATATTATATGTATGAACCAAGTAAGAATACTGTTTACATAGCCATAGCCTTTACATCTATAGCAGCTCTAGTAGGCGCTTATTCGTATTGGGACGATGTTAGCTATGCTCTATGTGATGTGGTCAAACCAGAATTAAATAATGGTGAAGTACGGCTCGTTGATGATGAAGGTAAAAGCTATACCTTGATTAATCACGGTGATGGAAAAGAAACTGCGCTCTATGATGATGCAGAAAAATCTGTTACCTTTCATCGTGATGAGAAAGGCAATATTATATGGGATGCAGGCTTAGCCAGTTTGATTCCAACTTTGGCGGTAGGTTACTATGCGTTCCATGGCTTTTCAGCTCCAACGGCATATATGGATGCACCCAGTATGACCTATCGTGCTACATCGCCACTTACATCTTTTGATGCAAATACAGGCGCTAGCAAATCTAATAGTGCAAGAGTGGCTAGGACTATTAATGAGATGACTAGAAATCGTTACAATACTAAAACGAGTAGTCGGGCACATAGAATTGGTGAAAAGTATGGCTTTGGTAGTGTAGGGACTCGAACTTCGAGCGGTGCCTCTTAATGAAAGGATGAACAATGAAATCCTATATTGATGAGCTTGATAGAAATATATTTAATTTCGTGGAATATGAAGGCTATGATGACCGGTATCCTTCATTATCTATGCAGGCCTTTTCAGCTGATTTTTACGATGAAATTCGCCATGCGTCTCGTAGATTATTTCAAATTTTTTGTAAAGCCGCAAAAGTATTTCAAATGGCACCAGATGACTTTGCTCGAAATATGGATATGCCAGAAAATTTAATCCCATATCTACATAAGTCGAATGCCTTAGGGTTACCGACTTGGTTATCTCGCTTTGATTTTGTTCTTGATGTAAATGGCAATTTACGCATGGTAGAACTTAATGCTGATACGCCATGTTTTCTTATTGAAAGCTATTATGCCAATGAAATTGCAGCTAACTATGTAGGACGAAAACATCCTAATATAGAATGCCGAAAAGAATTACATACATTTTTAAAGCGCATGTATGATGCTGTTTTATCTGCTAAGTATGGTAGAGATGTATATGAGTCTATGATAGCAAATGGAGGTTGCCCATCTAAGGAGGCTTTTGTATTCTCTTGTTTTCATGATTATTTTGAAGATTACGGTACAACACAATTCCTTATGAATGAATTAAAATCGGCTTGCCCTGAGGCTGACACGCGATTTCTATCCTTTTATGATATGAAGATTGATGATGAGGGCATTCCTTTAGCAGATGGTAGTCATGCGACTCTATTATATCGATTGCATCCCATGGAACTTTTGATTGATGAACAAACACCAGATAATGAACCTTTGGGTGAGATGTTTTTAGATCTTTACGAGGAGAATAGATTTGCTCTTTTTAATCCGCCAGAGGCAATTATTTTACAAAACAAATCCTTTATGTCCTTAGTATATGCATTGTATTTAACAGATCAATTTTTTACGAAACCTGATCGAGATATAATCGAGCGTTATTTGGCACCATCCTATTTTGAAAATGATTTTTCCTCTCTTGATGATGGCCTTTATATTCAAAAGGAGATTTGGGGCCGTGAAGGACGACATGTACAAGTTGTTCAAAAGCATGGTGATACATCTGAGCTTTACATGGAAAAGCTAGTTGATAACTATGACGATATCATTTGTCGTGATAGTAAAAAGGTTATGTATCAAGATTTTATACAGCAGAAACGTTTTACTCATACAGTGGATTGTGGAGTGAAAGATGGATTTTTAACCTTATCCTGTTTTATGCTTGGTGATCAAGCTTCCGCGGTAGGATGCCGTTTTTCTCCGGAAGAGATAGCTGGTACAGAAGCATACTTTGTACCATTATTAATAGAGTAAGCGAAATACTATGAAATTTGTGACCATATAGTATGGGCAAACGAATGATAATAGGTGTATTTAGTAGCAGTCGTGCTTATGTCTACTTTAGCGAGGGTGTGTATGGAATTTAATTGTTATGATGTCTTAGAGGTTCATGGCAGCCGCTATGTAATCACTGAGAAAATTAAATACATAGAGATTATTCCAAAAGCAGATAAGGAACAATCCTATAGGGGCCAGCCGTCTATGACAAAATCACCAGGTGATTATTGGCATGAATATGGACTAGAGGCTGTTGAGGGAATCGATAAAATATGGTTAACCATTGAGTACAATGATAATGAATGGTGTACCGTATCTAGAACATCCTTTCATACACGGCCAGGGAAAGATTTTACATTACATCAAATCGGCTTAGAAAAGGTTGTCGATGTGGATGGTGAAAGTGGTGCCTCCGTAGGGGACCGCGCAGGATATAGAGAATATCAGCTACCTTGTGAAGGTGGTGCTAGTGTATTCTTTGAAGAAGAGTGGTTTGAAGGTAAAAAAATGTTTGCCGAAGGATCACGAGTACCCTTGGTGAATATTCGTCTTTGTAATGATGCAGCCGCTCAAGCTATTAAGCAAAAGATGCGTAACAAATCAATGAAAAAGAGGTTTGGATCTATTGCTGTTGGTGTGGGGTATGGTGTACTATTTTTACTATTTCTATTTTGGTCGGACAATGATTTGTCTTGGCATAGTATACGCGCTATGTTTGGAGTGCCTTACACGGCAAAAGAACATATGCATGACACATCTGCATATTATACAAAAACAGATTCGGATAGCGACTATGTATACACGTCTATACTAGATCCTGTTAGTACCGCATTAGACTTGATTGATTCTGTGAATGGTGATATTAAGAATGAGCGGGATAACTTAGAAGAGGGACATGAAGTTATTGTATTTTATTCTGGGGACATGGTGTATCTCATCACTAATATGGATGGACAAACTAGGGTTAAGGTATGTGAACAATCAAAATTAACACAAGAGGATTGGAAAATTATTGATCATACATTAATCAGCTCTCATATACTCGATAACTATGCGACCATGGTTCGACTAGGGGATAATACGGGACGCGAACGATTGTATCCTACCAGCAACTCTAACAACACATCCAATACAAAATTATATTATTAGGAGGCTTATTATGATTTATATACCAGATGTATTATTGACAATTTTTTATGCTTGTTTTGGCATTATGCTGATGTTGACAGCGAACACGGTTATCGATTTCTTCGTGCCTGGAAAATTTAGTGAAGAAATTAAGCGTGGTAACTGTGCTGTGGCGTGGCTTTCAGCGGGATCATTTATCGGTATCGGTGAAATTTTGCGCGCTGTTATTATGTCACCAGCCGTGACTACGGCTGATACGTCCCTGTTACATGGCATTGTAGCCAGTGTTGTATACGCTGTGCTAGGTATTATACTATTTGTAACGGGCTATATGTTTATCAATATTTGGCATCGTAAATATAAATTATCCGAAGAAATTATGCGTGGTAATACAGCGGCTGGTATTCTTGTATTTGGCATTTTCGTTGGTCTTGCTCTTGTTATTAGCGGTGCTGTGCACTAAGGGAGCGTTTTATGTATAAGCCAAGTAAGAAAACCATATACCTTACAGGTGCTTTCGCCGCAGTTGCTGGTCTTGTAGGTGTGTATTCATACTGGAACGATATCTCCTATGCTGTGTGTGATAAGGTTTATCCAGAGGCAAATGAGGGGGAGGTTCGATTAAAGGATAGTCAAGGTAATCGGTATTCTCTTTTAAACCATGGCGATGGAAAAGAAACCGCCTTGTATGACGATAATCGTTCAGTTACCTTTCACCGTGATAATGGTGGAAACTTAGTGTGGGATGCTGGTTTGGCAAGTTTGTTACCAACTATTGCAGCTGGGTATTATATGTTTCATGGGTTTAATCCTCCTACGGCACGTATGGATGGACGAACTATGACGTATCGCACGGTATCGCCATTAAAACCGTATGAACAACCTAATGAATATACGTCATCAGGATCAACTATACATGGCTATGGAGGTGGAAGAAGCTTTCGTAGTTATGAGAATAATAGAAGTAAGAAAGCATCATCTATAGGGCAAAAGTCTGGCTTTGGCAGTGCTGGTGCACGGTCTAGTGCTTCATAATGGATGCGATGACACTATATGTTGATGGCAGTTGTTTAGAAATCAGGAGATTTAGCATTGGCAAATTTATATATTGGGCTCGTTCATTATCCGATTATGAATAAGCATAAAGATGTGATAACGACGGCCATTACCAATTATGATATTCACGATATTGCACGCGCATCTATCACCTATGATGTATCTAAATATTTTGTGATTCATAATATACCGGCTCAACGAGAATTAGCAGCTACCATTATGGAACATTGGAAGTCAGGCTTTGGTAGTACCTATAATCCGGACAGAAAAGATGCTTTCACAGGCGTTGAACTCGTTAATTCTATCGCTGTTGCGGTGCGTACTATCGAGGAATTGGAAGGGGTAAAACCTATCGTAG
Source organism: Veillonella parvula (assembly GCF_042850485.1). Lineage (GTDB taxonomy): Bacteria > Bacillota > Negativicutes > Veillonellales > Veillonellaceae > Veillonella > Veillonella parvula_Q. The sequence goes on from NZ_AP031417.1 coordinate 681,349, forward strand.
CAACTACCGATGCTAGAACTTATGATAATACAATTTCCTATGCACGGATGCGCGAACATCTTGAAAATGAGGGGCGCCCTGTGTTAGTATTATTTGGTACCGGTTATGGTATGACAAAAGAAACGATGGAAAGCTTTGACTATATTTTAGAACCTATATATGGCCATGGTGAATACAATCATTTATCCGTGCGTAGTGCCGTATCAATCATCTTAGATCGGCTGCGGGGCGAAGCATGGTGGAATAAATAGGAGGCGTCTATGTCAGGACATTCTAAATGGGCAAATATTAAACATAAAAAAGGTAAAACCGATGCATTAAAAGCTAAATTGGCTACAAAAATCGGTCGTGAAATTACCGTTGCAGCACGCATGGGTGGTGCAGATCCAACTGGTAATATGCGTTTGAAATTGGCTTTACAAAAAGCTCGTGAAAACAATATTCCTAAGGATAATATTCAACGTGCTATCGACAAGGGCGTTGGCGCTACCGATATGAACGCATATGAAGAAATCGTATATGAAGGTTATGGCCCTGCCGGTGTTGCCGTTACTGTAGAGGTTATGACGGATAATCGTAATCGCGCGGCTGCTGATGTGCGTCATGCATTCTCTAAACAAGGTGGCAACCTTGGTGAAAGCGGTTGTGTAGGCTGGATGTTTAAATCTAAAGGTGTATTCGTTATCGATAAAGAGGGTCATGATGAAGACGAAGTAACAATGCTCGCTCTCGAAGCTGGTGCAGAAGATCTTAAGTCTGAAGATGATGTGTTTGAAATTTATACAACACCAGAGGATTTTGATGCTGTAGAAGCAGCGCTTGCTGATGCGGGTATCGAAACTGTAGTAGCTAAAATTACAATGGTTCCAGATACAACGATTGAGTTAGCTGGTGATGATGCTGTAAAAATGCAGAAAATGCTCGACGTATTGGATGATCTTGATGATGTACAAAACGTATATCACAACGGTATTTTGCCAGACGATGAAGAATAAATAAACAGGGGCACTCTATGGGTGCTCCTTTTCTATTGATGAATTAAATTAGAAAGATATGTAAAAGTTAAGAAAAGTAATAGATTTCTTATATTAAATATACGGGAATTCATGAATTTCGATGTGATATTGTGCTATAATGAAATAGATTATGTAATGGAGGTAGGCGATAGCTTATCTCATTTTTAAACTAAGGGGGTTGGGGTGCGCATTATAGGAATTGACCCAGGCACGGCTATATGCGGATACGGCATTATTGACGTGAAGGGCAGCAAACTAACACCAGTAGCCTATGGGGCTATTACAACTCCTAAGGAATTAACTGATTCACAGCGATTGGAAATTCTATTTAATGATCTTAGCGATCTTTTAGAGGAATACAAGCCAGATAAGTTTGGAGTAGAGGAATTATTCTTTAACCGCAATGTAACGACAGCCATTAAGGTTGGACAAGCACGAGGTGTCATCTTATTGGCCGCCGAGCAACAGCGTATTCCACTCTATGAATATACGCCGCTACAAATCAAGCAAGCGGTCACTGGTTATGGCAAGGCTGATAAGAATCAGGTCATTTATATGACGATGAATATTTTGGGGATTCGTGAGAAAATCAAGCCCGATGATACAGCAGATGCATTGGCAGTTGCTATCTGTACGGCTCATAGTTCTCACAATGATAGATTGAAGAGGTTGGTATAATGATAGGGTATGTACGGGGCATCGTAACACATCTCTTTAAAGAGTCTTGTTATGTAGATGTACATGGCGTAGGGTATCGCGTATATGTGCCGACCACTACGCGTCAACAATTGATAGAAGGTCGTGAGGTGACGCTATTCACGTATCTTAATGTACGAGAAGATGCGATGCAACTCTACGGCTTTTGGACGGAAGAGGAATATGAGTTGTTTATACTGCTCATTTCTGTTTCCGGTATCGGTCCCAAGGTGGGGCTTGGCATTTTGTCAGGCATGACACCAGAGGCTTTTAAATTAGCGGTTATCAATGGACAGGTGCAACAATTAACTAAGTTACCTGGCATTGGTAAGAAGTCTGCGGAGCGACTTGTTTTAGAACTGAAGGATAAGATTGCTAAGATGACACATATTTCTGCAGAATCACCTGCGGCTATTCAGCCTATTGATGTCACTGCTAGTGGTGCCGTAGGGGAGGCTATTGAAGCTCTCGTATCATTAGGATACTCCGAGCGAGATGTGTCTGATATTGTTGAGTCTTTAGATGATGGTAAGCGCGATGTATCTGAGTTGATTAAAGTCAGTTTGATTGAGCTTGGGAAAGGACGATAAGGATGAATGAAGAAGTACGCCTTGTCGGCAATGGCGAGCACGAAGAGGATATATGGCAATATAGCCTTCGACCTAAGTTCTTTAATGAGTATGTAGGGCAAGAAGAGGCTAAAGGCAATCTAAATGTGTATATTCAGGCTGCAAAGCAACGTGGTGAAGCATTGGATCACGTTTTGCTCTATGGGCCTCCAGGTCTTGGTAAGACTACATTAGCAGGGATTATTGCGAATGAATTGGGTGTTAATTTTCGCATAACTTCTGGTCCTGCTATTGAAAAGTCTGGTGATTTGGCTGCAATTTTAACAAATTTAGATGATCATGATGTATTATTTATCGATGAGATTCATCGCTTGTCTCGTAGCGTAGAGGAAGTGTTGTACTCTGCTATGGAGGACTATGCTATTGATATTATCATCGGTAAGGGACCAAGTGCTCGAACTGTACGCATTGACTTGCCAAAATTTACTTTGGTAGGTGCCACTACTCGAGCGGGTGCTTTGGCGGCACCGTTACGGGACCGATTTGGTATTATTAATCGGTTGGAATATTATAAACAACCAGAGCTAGAATTTATTGTGACTCGAGCCGCAGAAATTCTTAATATTGGTATTGTGTCGACTGGGGCAAGCGAAATTGCACGTCGTTCACGAGGAACACCGCGTATCGCAAACCGTCTGCTTAAACGGGTACGTGATTTTGCACAAGTCATTGGTGATGGGGTTATCACTCAAGAAATTGCAGATGAAGCATTACAACGTTTATATGTAGACAAAATGGGACTTGATCGAATCGATCGACGTGTGTTGGAATGTATTATTGAAAAATATGATGGCGGCCCTGTAGGGATTGATACCATTGCGGCGGCCATCAGCGAAGAGAGAGATACCATCGAAGATGTGTATGAACCATATTTGATGCAATTAGGATTTTTAGGACGCACACCGCGTGGGAGGGTGGCTACTAAATTGGCCTATGAGCATTTAGGTATTTCACAGACAGGGAAATAACAATGAAAACGAAACGATTACAATTGATGATAATGGCCACTTTATTTTTAGGTGTAAACATTGGTGGCGCTTCTGTAGCACATGGAGCGACGCTGCAAAATAAAAGTGCAGTGGTAACGAAAAAGCCAACGCCAAAATCAACAGTATCTAATACAACTGTATCGAAAGTAAATACGACGAAGAAATCTAGTTTTCGTCCACTTGCTACTAAACCAGTTGCGAAGCCGGTCACAACAACTAAAACGGTTTCTAAGTCAACTGCTACATCTACGGTGGCTAAACCTAGTGCAAAACCGGTTAGTGTAGCAAAGCCTGCTACAGCTACAAAGTCGGTAACGACGGCTAAACCAGTTAGTGCAACAAAATCAACTAGTACTGCGAAATCTAGTACTAATGCAACAGCTACGAAATCAGCTACTACAGGTAAAGCTACAACGGCTACAAAACCTGCGGCTTCTGCTACTGCAAAGCCAGCTACTAAACCTGCAGTTACTGGTGATAAGCCTGTACCACAAAAAAGAGCTACTGAAAAAACTGCTACTAAAAAGGTAGTAAAAACAACGGATGCGAATAGCATTCAAGCCAATACAGCAGTTATTACTCGCAACAAAGTGGGCTCCGTAGTGACGCCTGCCACAGAACGCAAAGAAAACATGCCAAATGTACGTGTTCTACTAGGTAGTCGTAGCTCCGATGCTACTGTTACATCTACAGCCAACATGGTTGTATTGAACAGCGGTAATGGTCAAGTTAGCACAATCAGTGCTAATCGTGGTACATCTATTGGCGTTCGCGCCGGCAAGATTGCTGTAAATGGAAAGGCTATTGATAGTGTGGTTACATTGAAGCCTGCGAATAGCGATGCACCATTCTTGTTCGAAGGTAAAGGTTATCGTGGCGGTTTAACATTACGTGCCAATAATGGAACCATGATGGTCATTAATTCTGTGCCCCTTGAGGATTACCTGTATGGTGTTGTCCCACAAGAGGTAGTACCGTCTTGGCCGGCTGCTGCATTAGAGGCACAAGCTGTAGCAGCTCGTACTTATGCTCTTCATACGATGGAACAAAATAAAGGTAAATTCTACGATGTGAGTAATTCCACGGATCATCAAGTATATAGTGGTGTGAGTGGTGAATCTCAAGCTACCACAAATGCGGTAAATAAAACTAAAGGCGTAGTTATGCTTTATGATCAACGTCCTATTAATGCCTTATTCCATTCTGATGGCGGTGGCTATACAGAGGATAGTGTAAATGTTTGGGGAAGTGATGTACCATACTTGAAAGGGGTAAAAGACTTTAGTACTGGTACATCTACATCGAATTGGACTGTTACTACCTCTCGTCAAGCTCTTGAAAGTAAACTTAATGCGGCAAGTAAAGGGGTAGGTAAATTGAAGAGCATTCAATTGACCCCTCTTGGTAAGCCTGGGCAACAAACATATGACCGTGGTGTATCAGGTCGTATAAAGAGTGCTACTTTCATAGGTGCCTCTGGAAAAACTACTGTAGATGGTGATGCACTACGTAGCATTTTAGGTTTAAAATCTACATTGTTTGATTTCTATGTAAATCACAATCCTGCTAAAGGCACGGGTAAGGCTTATCATAGCTTTACTGGCAAGAATGATACTGTCTATATTAAAGGCCATGGTTGGGGACATGGTCTTGGTATGTCTCAATGGGGCGCTGCAGAAATGGCAAAGCGTGCTAACCCTGGAGATACAAATTATTACCAAACTATTTTGCGTCACTACTATAGTGGCATTACATTGAAGAAAATGTATTAATAAGGATAACGATGAAAGTTACAGATTTTGATTATGAATTGCCAGAAGAACTGATTGCTCAACATCCCATAGAGCCTCGTGATACAGCACGGCTTTTAACCTTGGATAAGGTAAGTGGTAAAGTTAGTCATAAAGAGCATTTTTACGATTTGCTTGAAGAACTTCACGAAGGTGATGTACTCGTATTTAATAATACGAAGGTTATCCCTGCGAGATTATATGGACATCGTCAAGGTTCTGGTGGCAAGGTGGAGGTACTTCTACTCACACCATGTGGTGAAAATCGATGGGAATGCCTTGTTAAACCGGGGAAAAAATGTCCTATCGGGCAAGTTATAGAGTTTGATGACCGCCTAAGTGGAGTTATTATAGATAAAACAGATTTTGGAGGCCGTATCATTCAGTTCACATGCAACGGTGTGTTTGATGATGTGATTCAAGAGATTGGTGAAATGCCATTACCTCCATATATTCATGAAAAACTAGAAGATAAAGATCGTTATCAAACGGTATATGCTAAGGAGAAAGGCTCTGCTGCGGCGCCAACTGCAGGACTTCACTTTACACCTGAGCTATTAGAAAAAATAAAAGCTAAAGGCGTGGAGCTTGAGTTTGTAACCTTGCACGTTGGATTGGGTACCTTTAGACCTGTATCGGCAGAGACTATTGAAGATCATGAGATGCATAGTGAGTTCTTCGTTGTATCTCAAGAAACCGCTGACCGTATTAATGCAGCTAAGAGAAACGGACGCCGTATTATTGCGGTAGGTACTACATCTGTACGTACACTCGAGTCTGCTACGAATGATGACGGTATACTACAAGGTATTAGTGGATGGACTCAAATCTTTATCTATCCTGGTTATAAATTTAAGATGATTGATGCATTGGTAACGAATTTCCATTTGCCTCAATCTACATTGTTAATGTTGATTAGTGCATTAGCCGGTCGTGAACATTGTTTAGCGGCCTACGAAGAAGCTGTTCGAGAACGTTATCGCTTCTTTAGCTTTGGCGACGCTATGTTTATTCGTTAGGAGGGATTATGCCAAGTATTACTTATGAATTACAAAAGACATGTCCTCATACGGGGGCACGTGCAGGTTTATTGCATACACCACATGGTACCTTCCAAACACCTATGTTTATGCCTGTAGGTACACAGGCAACTGTTAAAACAATGACACCAGAAGAACTAAAGGCTATGGGTTCTCAAGTTATTTTGAGTAATACGTACCATTTATTTCTTCGTCCTGGTTCTGAACTTGTGGAAGAAGCAGGTGGGTTGCATAAGTTTATGAATTGGGATCAAGCTATTTTAACTGATAGCGGTGGGTTCCAAGTATTTAGCTTAGGCGACATGCGTAAGATTACTGAAGAAGGTGTAACTTTTAGATCACATATTGATGGATCAAAACAGTTTTTATCTCCAGAAGTTGCCACAAAGGTACAAGAACAATTAGGTTCTGATATTGCGATGGCTTTTGACGAATGTATTCCGTATCCTGCCGATCATGATTATGCGAAGAGTTCTACAGCGCGTACCACACGTTGGGCTCATCGTTGCCAAGAGGCTCGTAAGGCTCATGACCGCCAAGGTATGTTTGGTATTGTTCAAGGTGGTATGTACAAAGATTTACGCAAACAAAGTGCGGAAGAGCTTGTAGCTATGGACTTTGAAGGGTATAGTGTCGGTGGTTTATCCGTAGGGGAACCTCATGATTTAATGAATGAAATCCTTGAATATACAACCCCATTATTACCGATAAATAAAGCTCGCTATTTAATGGGGGTTGGTACTGCGGACTGTCTTGTAGAAGGTGTTGCACGTGGAGTTGATATGTTTGATTGTGTATATCCAACTCGTGTTGCTAGAAATGGGATGGCCATGACCTGGAATGGTCGTCTTAATATTCGAAATGCTCAATTTGCTCATGATTGGGGACCGTTAGAAGAAGGGTGCCAATGTTATACATGTAAAAATTATTCCCGTGCATATATTCGTCACTTATATAAGGCAGAAGAAATTTTGGCATTGCGCCTTGTAACGTATCATAATCTCTACTTCTTGTTAGAGTTTATGCGTCAAATGAGACAATCTATTCTAGAAGATCGGTTCCCACAATTTAGAATGCAATTCTGGGATAGCTTTAAAAAATAGTAATTAAGTCTAGTCAAATTTATATTAGGTGGCTATACTAGAAAAGAAATACATATTTATTAATCTAGGAGGATAACATGGGAGATATTCAACAAATCTTGCAAACTAGCTGGCCTATTTTGTTAATGGTAGTGATTTTTTACTTTTTATTGTGGCGTCCACAAAAGAAACAACAAAAAGAGCGCGCTAACTTGTTAGGTAGCTTAAAAAAAGGCCAAAAAATTGTTACTATTGGTGGTATTTACGGCGAAATTGTTGAACTTGATGACGAAAAAGTCAAAGTACAGGTATCTGAAAAAGTTGAATTAACATTTGCTCGTACAGCAGTTGCTAACGTACTGTCTAAGAAAAACAAGGAAGAAAAATAATGAATACAAAGGAAGCAGTGCGCCAGGCGTGTAAGTCTCAGCGCGCTGCTTTATCCGTTGCTGATTGTAGGCAGTGGACGCCGATGTTGACGAATCAAATCGTCAATAGTCCTGAGTATACATCGGCAAAAAATATTATGGCCTATTTGGCGATGCCCAAAGAGGCCGATTTAGACGATGTGATTCGTCATGCTTTAGAACATGGTAAATCCGTATACGTTCCAGTATGTACCGATAAGACGACTATGATTGCAGTTCGTCTTAAGTCTCTAGAATCTATCACTCGGGGTGTGTTAAATATACGCATTCCCTCTGAGCCATACGAGATTATTGATCCACATGACTTGGATTTGATTTTAGTGCCTGGTGCTGGCTTTGACCGTCAAGGTGGTCGTATGGGGATGGGGAATGGGTATTATGATCGATTTCTCAAGGAACTTTTACCAAGTACATTTATGGGCGTATGTTGGACGGTACAATTATGGGATACACTAATCCCGATGGATGAGTTAGACCAACGGATGAGTAAAATCGTGACAGAGCAAGGCGTTATACATTGTATATAGCAGAAGGGAGCAACTATTTTGAACGGTAAAGCTATTATCAAGTTTTTAGTAGTCATTGCTGTTATCATTGGTACCTTTGCGTATTGTATTCAACCTTTAGCAGGTTCTTTGAAACAAGGCCTTGATTTACAAGGTGGTACGCATATTGTATTGGAAGCAGAAGATTCTGCGACTGGTACAGCTGACAATGATGCAGTAGAACGGGCAAAGCAAATCTTAGAGCGTCGTATTAATGAAATGGGTTTGTCTGAACCATTGGTACAACGTGAAGGGGCTCGTCGTATTATCATTGAATTGCCAGGTGTAAAAGATCCTGACGAAGCGATTAAACGTATCGGTAAAACAGCGGTCTTGGAATTTAAAAACGACCAAGGTCAAACCGTTATGACTGGTGATGATTTAAAAGATGCGAAAGAAGAGTTAGGTCAAAATAAACAACCACTCGTTGCTATTGAATTAAGCGATGAAGGGGCTAAGAAATTTGCTGATTTAACATCTAAAAATATTGGTCGTCGTATTGCCATTACATTGGATGGTAAAGAATTGACTAATCCTGTAGTACAACAAGCAATTACAGGTGGTAAAGCCACTATCTCTGGTAGTCAAAGTTTAGAAGAAGCTAAAGACTTGGCTATTTTATTACGTTCCGGTGCATTGCCTGTTAAAATTAATGTATTGGAAGTGCGTACAGTAGGTCCTTCTTTGGGGCAAGACTCCAAGGATAAATCTGTTGTAGCCTTCAGTGCCGGTATTGCAATGATCATGATTTTCTTGGTTATTTTATATCGTTTTTCTGGCATCGTAGCTAATATAGCGTTACTTGTATATGTTATGCTCTTATTACTCGTGTTGGGCAAGGGCTTTAATGCGACTATGACATTGCCAGGTATTGCTGGTATTATCTTATCCATGGGTGTTGCGGTAGATGCGAATATTCTAATCTTTGAACGTTTCAAGGAAGAGGTATTTTCCGGTAAATCTATGCGGGTTGCTATGGAAGCAGGTTTTAGCCGTGCGTTAGCCACAATTACTGATGCAAACGTATCCGTTATCATTACAGCTGGTATCTTAACTATTTTAGGATCTGGTCCTGTAAAAGGCTTTGCTATCAGCTTAGGTGTAGGTGTTGTGGTAAGTATGTTCACAGCGATTACTGTGAGTCATTTCTTATTGCGCTTATTAATTGATTGTAACTTTACAAACCATCCATTCTGGTTTGGTGCGAATATTTCTCCAAGCACAAGTGCTGACGCATTTGCACCTAAATCTTTGAAAGGAGGTAAATGCAAATGACATTAGACGTAATTAAACATCATCGTTGGTGGTTTGCTATTTCCTCCACACTCGTTATTATCAGCTTAATTTCCATATTTACTAAAGGGTTTAACTTTGGTATTGATTATACTGGTGGTACTATTGTTGAAGTTGTATTTGATCAACCTGTAGAGGTTAGTCAAGTTCGTGACGTTCTAAAAGAATATAATCTTGAAAATGCACAAATTCAGCTTTCCGGTGATACTACTGGTGATACAGCTGGCGAAGACGTAATGATTCGTACACGTAATCTTGAGTCTAGTGAAAGTGCAGCTGTTGTTGATTCTTTGACTAAATCTATTGGTAACAATACAGTTAAACGTATTGAAACTGTAGGTGCTGTAATTGGCTCTGAAGTTACAGAACATGCGTTATTAAATCTTGTTATAGCATTCGCAGCATTAGCTCTATATATTTCTTATCGTTTTGAATATAAGGTTGCCATTTCTGCTTTAGTTGCCATTTTTCATGACTTGATTATGGTTCTTGGTGTTTTCTCTTATTTCCAATTAGAGATTGATGCATCCTTCTTAGCTGCCATTCTTACGGTTGTAGGTTATTCCATGAATGAATCCGTAGTAATCTTTGACCGTGTTCGAGAAAATACGCATACTCACAAGCGTTCTGATACATTTGCAGATCTTGCGAATGCATCTATTACACAAAGTATTCATCGTAGTTTCTATACATTGGCAACAGTTATGTTTGCCTGTGTATCCCTTTATTTATTTGGTGGAGATACTACAAAGAACTTTGCTCTTTGTATGATTATTGGCTTTGCTAGCGGTGCGTACTCCTCTATCTGTGTAGCTACATCCTTGTGGGTTATGTGGAAGAGCCGCAATAAAAATGACGTACGTAATCAATAATAAGTTATAAATTATTATTGTGTTAATGATTAAAGTACAAGAACCTCTCTTGATTTATTTTTAGAGAGGTTCTTTTATTTTGCCATCTTTTATTATGTAAAACGGTATAGGTATATTACAGATAATATTCATTTTTAACTATACAAAATTTAAAGAGGCTTGTTCTTGAATTCCATAAGATAGAGGCGTAAAATGGCTAGGTGACACGATATAAAAGGAGATACAAATATGGATTCAAATATGGATTCAAATAGATTATGGAGCCCTGCTTTTACTAATTATGGTATTAGTAGTGGTATTTTATATATGACTCAATATGTTCTCGTAGCGGCATTGCCAATTGTAATCACGTCTGAACTGAGTGGCAGCGATCTTGATGCGGGCTTAGCAATGACATATTTTCAAATTGGTACAATTTTATGTAGGATTTTTGCAGGACGATTAATAGATGGTTTTAATAAGCGTATTGTTCTATTAATATCAACAGCCTTGTTTTTCATTATTATGGGATTATTTAATTTTACTACCTCCTTAGAGGCTGTTTTTGTACTACGTGGGTTACATGGTGTTGTGTTTGCCCTTGGAACAACTGTGATGGCTACTTTAGCAGTATTAGTATTGCCTCCTAATCGAAAAGGTGAGGGGGTTAATATGTTTGCTATCTTTTCAAATATAGCAATGGTTTTAGGACCCTGCTATCGGTCTATATGCTTTATCGTTATACGGTAGTATGGCATTGTATATATTTTTAACGGTTATGACTGGATTGGCCATGGTCTTAAGTAATATTATTCCCCTATCAAAAGAGTTAACATTACCTAAACAATCAAAATATAAAGGTTGGCATATTTCCCAGTTTATAGAAAATAAAAGTTTACCTTGGGCTTTAATGGGCTTATTTATCGGTTTTACTTACTCTGGTGTTTTAGTTTTTATACCTATAGAACTTAATAGCATGGGGGCAGGAATATGGGGAAGTGCTTTCTTTGCTATTTTTGCGTTGATGATTATTATTAGTCGGCCTATAGTAGGAAAAATATATGCTCGATATGGTTCAAAAATTATTATCTATACAGGATTAGGATTATTTATATTAGGCTTATTTGCATTGGGATTAGCTATAACACCATTAGCTATTCTATTCACCGCTCCATTGTTGGGGTTAGGCTATGGTGCAGCACAACCTGCATTCCAAGCGTTAGCTATACAATCAGCTCCTATTGAGCGTGCGGGTGTATCAACAGCAACTTATTTTCTAGCCTTAGATATAAGTGTCGGTGCTGGATCGGTTATACTTGCAGTATTAGCTAGTGCGTGGGGCTATCAATATTTATATATGTTCACTGCATTGGTTATGGTGATAGCACTTGCTTTGTATCATATATGGGTAAAAAGATATACTCCTTTAGAACTATAGATATTTTAAGGTAAAAATTGGGTAAAGAAGTATTTAACAAGTTAAAATGGGTTTTAATGAGATATTATATATAGAATGTTAAAAAAATGATGAATGTAAGATGAAAATGATAAGGTAGCAATTTTATATATTGACGTTTATTATATTTATGCTATACTAATACAAGTCATTAGGACACAGCTCAAATGATAAGTATAAAAAACTTCTTAAAAGTTAAAAAAAGCACTTGACGTAATGAGCTTAACTTGATAGAATAATCAAGTCGCCAGTTGATGAAACACTTCGACGAAAGAATGTGTAGACTGGCACAGATCTTTGAAAACTGAACAATGATAGGTAATCAATCAAAATGATTGAACATATGCCAGAGTGCGGGTTTTGACAAAGTCAAAACCAACCATAATTCAAAGCTACTTCAATGTAGCGACAACAAAAACAAATGAGCTATTCAAATAGCTTCAAGATATCTTGGAGAGTTTGATCCTGGCTCAGGACGAACGCTGGCGGCGTGCTTAACACATGCAAGTCGAACGAAGAGCGATGGAAGCTTGCTTCTATCAATTTTAGTGGCGAACGGGTGAGTAACGCGTAATCAACCTGCCCTTCAGAGGGGGACAACAGTTGGAAACGACTGCTAATACCGCATACGATCTAACCTCGGCATCGAGGAAAGATGAAAGGTGGCCTCTATGTATAAGCTATCACTGAAGGAGGGGATTGCGTCTGATTAGCTAGTTGGAGGGGTAACGGCCCACCAAGGCGATGATCAGTAGCCGGTCTGAGAGGATGAACGGCCACATTGGGACTGAGACACGGCCCAGACTCCTACGGGAGGCAGCAGTGGGGAATCTTCCGCAATGGACGAAAGTCTGACGGAGCAACGCCGCGTGAGTGATGACGGCCTTCGGGTTGTAAAGCTCTGTTAATCGGGACGAAAGGCCTTCTTGCGAATAGTTAGAAGGATTGACGGTACCGGAATAGAAAGCCACGGCTAACTACGTGCCAGCAGCCGCGGTAATACGTAGGTGGCAAGCGTTGTCCGGAATTATTGGGCGTAAAGCGCGCGCAGGCGGATCAGTCAGTCTGTCTTAAAAGTTCGGGGCTTAACCCCGTGATGGGATGGAAACTGCTGATCTAGAGTATCGGAGAGGAAAGTGGAATTCCTAGTGTAGCGGTGAAATGCGTAGATATTAGGAAGAACACCAGTGGCGAAGGCGACTTTCTGGACGAAAACTGACGCTGAGGCGCGAAAGCCAGGGGAGCGAACGGGATTAGATACCCCGGTAGTCCTGGCCGTAAACGATGGGTACTAGGTGTAGGAGGTATCGACCCCTTCTGTGCCGGAGTTAACGCAATAAGTACCCCGCCTGGGGAGTACGACCGCAAGGTTGAAACTCAAAGGAATTGACGGGGGCCCGCACAAGCGGTGGAGTATGTGGTTTAATTCGACGCAACGCGAAGAACCTTACCAGGTCTTGACATTGATGGACAGAACTAGAGATAGTTCCTCTTCTTCGGAAGCCAGAAAACAGGTGGTGCACGGTTGTCGTCAGCTCGTGTCGTGAGATGTTGGGTTAAGTCCCGCAACGAGCGCAACCCCTATCTTATGTTGCCAGCACTTCGGGTGGGAACTCATGAGAGACTGCCGCAGACAATGCGGAGGAAGGCGGGGATGACGTCAAATCATCATGCCCCTTATGACCTGGGCTACACACGTACTACAATGGGAGTTAATAGACGGAAGCGAGATCGCGAGATGGAGCAAACCCGAGAAACACTCTCTCAGTTCGGATCGTAGGCTGCAACTCGCCTACGTGAAGTCGGAATCGCTAGTAATCGCAGGTCAGCATACTGCGGTGAATACGTTCCCGGGCCTTGTACACACCGCCCGTCACACCACGAAAGTCGGAAGTGCCCAAAGCCGGTGGGGTAACCTTCGGGAGCCAGCCGTCTAAGGTAAAGTCGATGATTGGGGTGAAGTCGTAACAAGGTAGCCGTATCGGAAGGTGCGGCTGGATCACCTCCTTTCTAGGGAGACATACACCGAGCCAAGAGCTTGGATGTCACTTAGGTCGACACTTTGGCGAGTAAGTAGACGTAGCATAAGCGCTAGCTGTACTTACACACTTATCATTGTTTGGTTTTGAGAGATCTGTAATAGATTTCTCAATTTAATATGGCGTATAAATTACGCGTTAATCTAGGCGCACGTAGGATTGCGAAATCGACGCATACTGGAAGTATGCTAGATGAGCAAGACAAGTGCAACGACGAGTAACACGGAATTTATCGACAGATTTGTTCTTTGAAAACTGCATAGAAGAATTAATATATATTTGTAAGGTCATCTCTTAGAATTTCTAAGTAGGTTGACCCGAGCACATAGGAAATAATTCTCTGACTTAATGGTGACGTACATGAAAATGTACGGCTACAAAAAACGACAATGTATCTAATGCATGTCAATAAAATCGAAAAGATTTTCATCAGAAGATGTAAAATAAGTAAAGATTTTAAGGGCGTACGGTGGATGCCTTGGCGATATCAGCCGAAGAAGGACGCGGTAAGCTGCGATAAGCTACGGAGAGATGCAAGCAATCTTTGACCCGTAGATATCCGAATGGGGGAACCCGGCAGTGGTTATGCACTGTCACCCATAGCATAGACTATGAGGAGGGCACCCGGGGAACTGAAACATCTAATTACCCGGAGGAACAGTAATCAAACGAGATTTTCTTAGTAGCGGCGAGCGAACGGGAAAGAGGCCAAACCGGAGCGGGCAACCGCACCGGGGTTGAGGACAGTCATCAAGTGTAAATGAGGTAGAAGAATGGAGCTGGAAAGCTCAGCCGCAGAAGGTGAAAGCCCTGTAATCGAAACCTTGCATACATGGGACTGTATCCAGAGTACCACGAGACACGTGAAACCTTGTGGGAAGCAGGGGGGACCACCCTCCAAGCCAAAATACTGATATCGACCGATAGCGCATAGTACCGTGAGGGAAAGGTGAAAAGAACCCCTGGCGGGGAGTGAAAGAGAACCTGAAACCGTATGTCTACAAACAGTCGAAGTCTGTATATATATCAGGACGACGGCGTGCCTATTGAAGAATGAACCGACGAGTTACTGTTGCTAGCGAGGTTAAGTGGAACACATGGAGCCGCAGCGAAAGCGAGTCTGAACAGGGCGTTCAGTTAGTAATAGTAGACCCGAAACCGTAGTGATCTATCCATGGC
Organism: Veillonella parvula; assembly: GCF_042850485.1. Lineage (GTDB taxonomy): Bacteria > Bacillota > Negativicutes > Veillonellales > Veillonellaceae > Veillonella > Veillonella parvula_Q. Next base: position 696,382 of record NZ_AP031417.1, read on the forward strand.
CAGGTTGAAGCACAGGTAAAATTGTGTGGAGGACCGAACTCGTGAGCGTTGAAAAGCTTTGGGATGAGTTGTGGATAGGGGTGAAATGCCAATCGAACACGGAGATAGCTGGTTCTCCCCGAAATAGCTTTAGGGCTAGCCTCGAGGTAGAGAGTATAGGCGGTAGAGCACTGATCGGGCTAGGGGCCATACCGGTTACCGAACCTAGTCAAACTACGAATGGCTATACTTATACTCGGGAGTCAGACAGTGAATGATAAGGTCCATTGTCAAGAGGGAAACAGCCCAGAACACCGACTAAGGTCCCCAATGTTACACTAAGTGGCGAAGGATGTGGAATTTCCAAAACAACCAGGATGTTGGCTTAGAAGCAGCCACCATTTAAAGAGTGCGTAATAGCTCACTGGTCGAGAGACTCTGCGCCGAAAATGTCCGGGGCTAAAGTGTAAAACCGAAGTCGTGTCATATGCAGCAATGTATATGGGTAGGGGAGCGTTCTCATCGGGCTGAAGCAGTACCGTAAGGAGTTGTGGACTGATGAGAAGTGAGAATGTCGGTATGAGTAGCGAAAAGAATGGTGAGAATCCATTCCACCGAAAGCCTAAGGGTTCCTGAGCAACGATCGTCGTCTCAGGGTAAGTCGGGACCTAAGCCGAGGCGGAAAAGCGTAGGCGATGGACAACAGGTTGAAATTCCTGTACCGGTGTGAATCGTTTGAGCGATGGAGTGACACAGTAAGGTAGGTCAGCACGCGATTGGAAGAGCGTGTTTAAGCAGGTAGGTTGAGCTATAGGCAAATCCGTAGTTCTAAAAGCTGAGATGTGATGACGAGCGACTAGCAATAGTCGCGAAGTGATTGATCCTACACTGTCGAGAAAAGCTTCTAGGTAGAGACACATCGCCCGTACCAAAACCGACACAGGTAGGCGGGGAGAGAATCCTAAGGTGCGCGGGAAAACCCTCGTTAAGGAACTCGGCAAAATGCCTCCGTAACTTCGGGAAAAGGAGGACTCATGTAGTGTGAAGAGCAGAAGCGCTTGGAGCATGAATGAGTGGCACAAGAGAGGCGCAAGCGACTGTTTACCACAAACACAGGTGCCTGCTAAAGCGAAAGCTGATGTATAGGTGCTGACACCTGCCCGGTGCTGGAAGGTTAAGAGGAGGGGTTAGACTTCGGTCGAAGCTCTGAATTGAAGCCCCAGTAAACGGCGGCCGTAACTATAACGGTCCTAAGGTAGCGAAATTCCTTGTCGGGTAAGTTCCGACCCGCACGAAAGGTGTAACGACTTGCGCACTGTCTCAACGAGGGACCCGGTGAAATTGAAGTACCTGTGAAGATGCAGGTTACCCGCGACTGGACAGAAAGACCCCATGGAGCTTTACTGCAACCTAAGATTGAACTTAGTTAATGAATGTACAGGATAGGTGGGAGACGGAGAACCTAGGACGCCAGTTTTAGGGGAGTCGCTGTTGGGATACCACCCTTTCATTAATTGATTTCTAACGGGCCGAGTAACGACCGGCCGGACAGTCTTAGGCGGGCAGTTTGACTGGGGCGGTCGCCTCCAAAAGAGTAACGGAGGCGCCCAAAGGTTCCCTCAGAGCGGACGGAAATCGCTCGAAGAGTGTAAAGGCAGAAGGGAGCTTGACTGCGAGACGGACAGGTCGAGCAGGGACGAAAGTCGGGCTTAGTGATCCGGTGGTGCCGAGTGGAAGGGCCATCGCTCAACGGATAAAAGCTACCCTGGGGATAACAGGCTAATCTCTCCCAAGAGTCCATATCGACGGGGAGGTTTGGCACCTCGATGTCGGCTCATCACATCCTGGGGCTGAAGTAGGTCCCAAGGGTTCGGCTGTTCGCCGATTAAAGTGGTACGTGAGCTGGGTTCAGAACGTCGTGAGACAGTTCGGTCCCTATCCATCGCGGGCGTAAGAAACTTGAAGGGGGCTGCTCCTAGTACGAGAGGACCGGAGTGGACGAACCGCTGGTGTACCAATTATCCTGCCAAGGGTACAGTTGGGTAGCTACGTTCGGGACGGATAAACGCTGAAAGCATCTAAGCGTGAAACCAGCCTTGAGATGAGGTTTCTCATAGCATAAGCTAGTAAGATCCCATGTAGACGACATGGTAGATAGGCCAGGTGTGGAAGAGCCGTGAGGTTTGGAGCTGACTGGTACTAATCGATCGAGGGCTTTACTTAAATAAAAACATTAAGCAGAATGTGCAACAAAAATATATACTTCTATGTGGTTTTCAGAGTACAAACTCTGACAGATTCAGTGGCGATGGCTATGAGGATCCACCTGTTCCCATCTCGAACACAGTAGTTAAGCTCATAAACGCCGAAAGTACTTGGCTGGAGACGGCCTGGGAGGATAGGAAGCCGCTGATTGACTAAAAGAAAAAGGTCTACCTAAAGGTAGGCCTTTTTCTTTTTGTTAGTCTTCGACTAGCTAACCCTGCTAGAGCCGTCTCCAGCCAAGGTTGTACAAGTATTAACTATGGGTAGTAATATATAAGACGGCGTGGGAAAAGTAGGGCAGTAGAAGATGGAGGAGTGAAACGACGACAGATTCACTGCATCACTTTCTTCCGAACGTAAGATTTACCGAACTGCGAAGCGGTGAAGGAAAATTCACAGTGAGGAAGCAAGTAGGGCAATAGGGCGTAAAGGAGCGTAGCGACGCATACGTCCATTGCATCAGGTTCGACGAAGCCCTACAATAAGCACTGTACATTAAAAGACTGTTTAAATACTGTCATGGGCGAGTGTGATAGGAAGCCGCGGCTAGTGGTAGGAGGCAAAGTAAATCTACACGGTAACGCGGCACAACGTGCCAATGTTACCGAACCGTAAAGCAGTTGAGTAAATTCAAATACTTGTAATTAGATCAGTATATATAATTTCAATTGTAGTAACTATATAAAACATAAAATGAGCCCTATAAGCTACTTTAAAAAAGCTTACATGGCTCATTTTTATTCATATCGATTAACTAGAAAATTAATTTATATACAAAAAAGAGCCGCCAAAGCGACTCTAGTTTTATTATTCTACACCAACCATTACGCTAGTGGATTTGATAACAGCTACAACTTCTTTGCCAACTGCTAAGCCTAAGTCTTTTACGGATTGAACTGTAATATCAGCTGTAAGAATGTTATCGTTACCTACATTAATTTTTACAATTGCGTTTACAGCACCTTCTTGAACTTCAACGATTGTACCTTTTAATTGGTTTCTTGCGCTTAATTTCATGGAATACTCCTTGTAAAAAATATACAATACAAATCTATATTTATTATATCATTATATAAAAAAATAACCGTGATGTATATCATATCACAGAATTTTATATATGGAGCGGGCGAAGGGAATCGAACCCTCCTCTCAAGCTTGGGAAGCTCGCATTCTACCGATGAACTACGCCCGCACGATGTACATATTGTATCATATATTAATCTTTTTATTCAAGTAACATTAATTATACTATATATACCTATAGTGGTAATTGTATTGTATTAATACTAAAAAGGATGTATAAAATAATGAGAAAGGGGGTATATATATGTCTAAAATATATAATATCCATAAATGGTTTTCTATAGTTTCTGTGCTATTTTTCTTAATGTTCTGTATCACAGGACTTATTCTTATGTTTAGGACTGAGTTAAATGCATGGGCCCAGGGAGGAACATTCCATTCATCTTCCGCAATGGTCATGACTCAAGACGAAAGCTCTATTTTTAAATATGCTGATGAAGGGGCATTATTAGTTAAGAAAACATATCCGTCTAAAGATATTTTGAATATTTCTCCTGCCATGGGACATGGGGATATTTTACGTTATCGTATTATTGATTCATCTGCTACTGTAGCACCTCCAGCGCGTATGGGAATGGGAGGGGATTATGCATTATATAACCCTAAAACAAAATCCCTCATTACTACGCATCATGAAACTCCTGCGCATCCTTGGGTTCGAAGTGTATTACATACGCTTCATCAACTACATACTCGATTAGATCTTGGTAAATCTGGAATTTATATTGTAACGATTTTATCTTTTATATGTGGTTTATCCATTATTTCTGGTATTTTTTTATATGGTCCATTTCGTAAAAGCTTTGCAAAATCTACTGTATTGTCTAAATATATGAAATTAAGTACATTACATCGAGAATTTGCTATGGTTTCCACTGTATGGGGGGGTATATTATGCATTACAGGTGTATGGATAGGTGGATTTTTTATTGCTAATGACAATTATAATGCAGATGTGCTATATACAGCAAAGCAGGAGCTTTCAGCTGATCAATCTGATGTATTGCAGCCCTCTGAAGCTATCTCTCGTATTATGAAAGCGTATCCTGATCGTCAGCTTATATCTATCGATTATCCATCTAAATTTAACGATTATCATTATGCATTTTATTTAGGTGCTGAAAATGATGATGATCCGGCTATGTTTTTGGGTCAACCAGTATATGCTAATTTATATACTGATTCTTCTAAAGATATATATTCTACCAAATCGATTCCTTGGTATTTTACTGGTATGACCACAATGATTAATCTACATATTCACAATCATAATACAATGGAACTTAAAATATTATGGGCCATCTGGGATATCGTTCTTATTATAGGTATTGTGACTGGCATTATGATGACTATTAAAAAGAAATTTCTAAAATATAGTACTTCAGAATCTAAAACTCCAACTGCCATAAAACATGTTTGGCGTGCGCCAATCTGCTGTAGCATTTTATTACTACTTGGCCTTATTGTGCCCCTTTGGTCTAACCCTATTACAAATCTTATAGCAGCTATTTGTTTAACTGTCCCTCTTATTGTACTTTTTTATTCTTTAATCAAAGGATTTAATCATTAATTCATTGTATATTTTATACACTTAATCAATGAGGTTCATTATTAGTTTATTGATTTATTTCGAACTAAGATGATAAAATAATATATATTAGTTAGGATTTTATGTAGTAAAATTTGTATTTATTTTATAATTGAGAAAGTGGTAGTTACTATGAATTATATAAAGGCATTTATTCAGTCTGAGTCTTCTGGCGGTATTATGCTCTTACTTGCTGCTATTCTTGGTGTTATTACAGCTAACTCTCCACTATCAGAACAGTATTTTTCTTTAATGCACGTATATTTGGGGCCTATGGATATACTGGAATGGGTTAATGATGCTTTAATGGCTCTTTTTTTCCTATATGTTGGTATAGAGATCAAGAAGGAAATGATTTCTGGTGAACTCGATACTAAGGCAAAACGTGTGCTTCCCGTTTTAGCCGCATTTGCAGGTGTTATTACGCCAGCAATTGTATATTATTTTGCCGCTGGATATATGCCAGAATATAGACATGGTTGGGGGATTCCAACCGCTACAGATATTGCATTTGCCATAGGTGTTATTACGATGCTCGGTAATAAGGTATCTACAGCGATGAAAGCCTTTTTAGCGGCCTTGGCGATCATTGATGATTTGATTGCTATCGTTGTTATTGCTCTCTTTTATGGGGCTGGCGTCAATTTTATGGACTTAATAGCTGCTGCTGCCGTAATAGGTTTACTGGTATATACTAATAAGCAAGGCTATTTAAGACCACTTCCGTACTGTGTTCTTGGACTAGTTCTTTGGTATCTAGTTTTAAAGTCCGGTGTTCATGCTACTATTGCCGGTGTTGTACTAGCTATGACGATTCCATTTAAAGGTAAAGTTTTGGATAATGTAGTATATCCGATGGAGGAATGGGCTCATGCCTTAAAAAATTGGGTAAACTTCTTAATTATTCCACTATTTAGTTTCTTAAATGCTGGTGTATCTTTTACTGGTTTTTCTATGGAGAACTTATTCCATCCTGTAATCATGGGTGTTTCATTAGGTTTAATTTTAGGTAAGCAATTAGGTATATTCTCTGCCGTATATATTTTAGTTGAATCTAAGGCGATTAAGATGCCTACAAATACAACTTGGCCTGAGATTTATGGTACTTCTATTCTTTGCGGTATCGGTTTTACTATGAGCCTATTTGTTGCTACATTGGCTTTTCCACCAGGGGTAAATCAAGAAATGGCTAAGGTAGGGATTTTTATAGGTTCTATTGTAGCTGGTTTACTAGGTGCAATTGTTCTAATTTTAGCTTACCAAATACGCAAGATACGTGGTAGAATCTAATAAGGTAATCTTTTTGATAGTATAGAAAGGATTCAAATGGAACGCATATTTGTATTCTTACGTTCTCCAGGTGCAGCTACGTCTGTATTATTAGGAGCAACAGTACTCGCTTTAATTTTAGCGAACTCTCCATCATCTGAACAATACTTCCAGATTGTTAATCATCATATCGGTAATTTAACAATTCTTGAATGGGTTAATGATGCTTTGATGGCGATATTTTTCTTATTTGTGGGTCTCGAAGTTAAGCGTGAGTTAGTAGCAGGTGAGCTTAATACAAATGCCAAGCGTATAATGCCTGGTATTGCTGCTTTGTTCGGTGTTCTTACACCAGCTTTCATTTACTACTTAATCGCAGGTTTTGATCCTGAATACATTCATGGGTGGGCTATACCGACGGCTACAGATATTGCATTCTCTATCGGTATCATCTCTGCCTTAGGTTCACGAGTGCCAAACTCGATGAAGGTATTCTTAACAGCTCTCGCTGTTATTGATGATTTAATGGCTATTATTGTAATTGCTATTTTCTATGCTGCAAGCATACAAACATTCTATTTAGTAGCTGCAGCAGTAGTTGTAGGTGCGTTAATTTACTGCAACAAACAAGGCTATGTTAGACCTTTACCATATATCATTTTAGGTTTTATCCTTTGGTATTGTGTATTAAAATCTGGCTTACATGCAACTATGGCTGGTGTAATCTTGGCGATGACAATTCCTTCAAAAGGTAAGCGCGGTCGTAAGTATGTTCGTCCGATGCAACATTGGGAACACCTATTATCTAACTGGGTTAGTTTCTTAATTGTACCAATATTTGCCTTCTTCAATGCCGGCGTAGATTTACGTGACGTATCTATAAATGATTTGACGCATCCGGTAGTACTTGGGGTAGCATTAGGGCTTATCCTTGGTAAACAACTTGGTATCTTCGGTGCCGTATTTGCTATGGTAAAATGTGGTCTTGTACCAATGCCAACAGGAGCAAATTGGAAGCATGTATATGGTACTGCTATTGTATGTGGTATCGGTTTCACAATGAGTATCTTCGTATCTATTTTGGCATTTGCGCCAGGACATGCTCAAGAAATGGCTAAAGGTGGCGTAATTTTAGGCTCCTTAACCTCTGCAGTACTTGGCTATATATTCTTACGAATTGTTGGTGCGAATTGTAAGGAATGCCATATCGGTGTATATCATAACTGTTAACATTAAATAAATATATTAAATCTCCATTGTAGTCTGAACAGTATCAAATTTAGAAGAATAATTCTAAATGAAAACTTTATCAGTATACAGTGGAGATTTTTCATTGTTACCCTATATTCTTATGATATATATGTGATACATCGTTTGAGATCTTTATTAATAGCTAAATATATGCATTTTTCATATTACAATCTCAATATGATTTATGGATTATTTAAAACTATATAGTATACTACTTGTTGTAAGGAGAGGTGTATATGATAAAAAAAATAATTATTGCATGTACGCTTGTTTGTATGATTGTAATAGTATCCTCTGTATCATTAGCAAAAACTATTGATCGGGGGCAACGAGGGCATCATGTTAGTAAGGTGCAAACTATGTTAAAGCATCAAGGTTTTTTACATGATTCTATAGATGGCATTTACGGTCATAATACAGAACAGGCTGTTCGAAAATTTCAAAAATCTAAAGGGCTCCCTGTAGATGGTCGTGTTGGTCCTGCTACGATGAATGCTTTGGAAAAGATGGAGACTCGTTATGGTGGCCATGGCACAGAACGCAATCATAATGGAGTGCCTAATAAATACTCTAAAGTTTTAACGATGGAGGCTAGTGGTTATTCATCTCAAGATCCTGGCAACGGAAAATATACAGCTACAGGTAGTCGTCTACGGAAGGGACTTGTGTCTGTAGACCCTAAATTAATCCCCTTGGGAACGCGATTATATATTGAAGGTTATGGCTACGCTGTAGCTGACGATGTAGGTGGTGCTATTAAAGGGCATCGCATTGATTTAGCTTTTGATTCTCGTGCAGAAGCATTGCAGTTTGGACGTCAATCTGTAAAGGTTTATATTTTATAATGATGACTCTCTAGCTTTATATAACTATATGATAGGTTTATAGACTAAAATCATATTCTTGTATAAAATGCTAGAGAGTTTTTCTTTTACCGAATTATAATGTATTCAAAACCTCGAATATTCGGAAATTATGGTATAATATAGATATATGATGATGACTCATGATGTTAAATTGATGAGTATACTCAATAGTTATATGATGAATGGTAAAGGATAACCCTATGGATAAAGTACGGCGTGTAGAACGAATGGTGGCAATGACAAAACTGTTAGTTGATTCACCGCAAAAATTGATTCCTTTAAATTACTTTTGCGACTTTTTTGGCATGGCTAAATCAACGGTTAGTGAAGATTTAACATGTGTAAGGCAGTCTATGGAACACTTTCAACTGGGGACCTTAGAAACGGTGGCCGGTGTAGCTGGTGGGGTACGATTTATTCCGCATCGCAAGGGCACACAAGCGAACGATATTCTACGCGATGTGCAAGCTCGTTTAATGGAGCCAGATCGCATCATTCCAGGTGGTTTTATTTATATGTCTGATATCTTATATGATTGGCACGTAATGACACGTCTGGGTGAGATTATTATGACTCGTTTCGTGGATCGTGAACCGGACTATATTTTGACTGTTGAAACAAAGGGGATTCCTTTGGCTGTAATGGTAGCGAGAGCTTTTAATAAACCACTTGTTATTGCTCGACGTGATAGTAAGGTAACAGAAGGTTCTGCTATTAGCATTAATTATGTAACAGGATCCTCTGGGCGCATTCAGACTATGACGCTAACTAAACGGGCAATTCCTCCCAATGCGAAGGTGTTAATTATCGATGACTTTATGAAAGCTGGCGGTACTGCTAAGGGACTTAAGGAATTAGTACTTGAAATGAGCGGTGTCGTTGTTGGCACAGGTGTTCTTGTAGCTACAGCTGAACCAAGTCCGAAGTTGATTGATGATTATGAATCACTATTTACTTTTTATGGCATCGATGAAAATACGAAGGAAATTAGTATAGAGCCTGTGTTAGATGAAGAGTAGATCATTAATATTTAGAATATTGTAGGCTGATACAATATAGTTTATATTGAGTATTGGTCTATGGGCTAAATAATGACGTAAACAATATTTAAAATGGGTTAGAGATATAAGAGATAACAGATAGGAGATTACTATGAATATTGCAAGCCTTATTTTAGCTGCTGGTAAGGGCACGCGTATGAAGTCTAAATTGCCAAAAGTATTACACAAGGTTGGCGGTAAGGCGATGGTAGAGCGCGTTCTTGAAACAGTTCAATCCATTGGTACCAATCGCGATGTTGTTATCGTTGGTTTTGGCGGCGATGCAGTACAAAATTACTTGGGGGAGCGCGCTGAATTTGTTCGTCAAGAAGAACAAAATGGTACAGGCCATGCAGTTAAAATGGCTCAACCTGTACTTGGTGATTATGATGGTACAATCTTATTGTTATGCGGTGATACTCCTCTAGTTACAAAAGAAAGCTTAGAAGCACTTTTAGAAGAACATAAAAATTCTGGTGCAGCAGCTACAATTTTAACTGCTCATATGCCCGATCCAACTGGTTATGGACGTATCATTCGCAATGAAGCTGGTTCCGTAGTTCGCATCGTAGAGCAGAAAGATGGCAAGCCAGAAGAATTAGCGGTTCAAGAAGTAAATACAGGTATGTACGCTTTTGATAGTAAAAAATTATGGCCTTGCTTAGATCAGCTATCTGATGATAATGCGCAAGGTGAATTGTATATTACTGATGTAGTTGGTATTCTCGTAAATGGTGGCGATACAGTGAGCGCATATATGACTGAAGATTTTGAAGAGTCTTTAGGTATAAATTCTCGCTTGCAATTAGCGGAAGCTGAATCTATTTTGAAACATCGTAAAAATATTGAGTTAATGACTGCAGGGGTAACAATTATTGACCCAGATAACACTTATGTAGCTCCAGAGGTAACCGTAGGAGCGGATACCATTTTACATCCTGGTACAATCCTTGAAGGTGACACCGTGATTGGTGAACGTTGTGAAATTGGACCACATACTCGTTTGACGAATGTAAAAGTTGGTAATGATACGATTATTCACTTCACATATGGTCATGACTGTGAAGTAAAAGACGGTGTAGATGTAGGCCCATATGTTCATTTGCGTCCAAATACAGTTCTAGGCAACAAGGTTCATGTAGGTAACTTTGTAGAAGTTAAAAATTCTAATGTTGGGGAGGGGACTAAGTTCCCACATCTTTCCTATATCGGCGATAGCGATGTAGGTGCTGGTGTTAATATTGGATGTGGTACTATTACTGTAAACTATGATGGTAAAGTTAAACATCGTACTACAATCGGTGATGGCGCATTTGTTGGTTGTAATAGTAATTTAGTTGCCCCTGTAACAGTAGGTAATTATAGTTATGTGGGTGCGGGCTCTACTATTACTAAAAACGTACCAGATAAGGCATTGGCGGTAGGTCGTAGCAAGCAAATTGTGAAAGAAAATTGGGTAACAGAGGATACTTTCAAAAAGAAATAAAAAAAATCTCATATTTTTTAACACAATTAGGTCAAAATAGTATACAATAAAAAGGCAATAGTGTGTATCTGTAATGTATAGATTATGGATAAGTAACCAGTATAGGAGCAAATGAAAGGGTAACAAAATGGCATTTGAAGATGGCAAAAAACTCAAGATTTTCACAGGTAATGCAAATCCTGCATTGGCAAAGGAAATTTGTGATTATTTAGGGTTGCCTTTAGGTGAAGCATTTGTAGGTCGTTTTAATAATGGCGAAGTGCAAATAATGATTGATGAAAGCGTACGTGGCAAAGATGTATTTATCATTCAACCAACTAGCTATCCTGTAAATGATAATTTAATGGAACTCATGGTTATGGCTGACGCATTAAAACGCGCTTCTGCACGTCATATCACTGCAGTAGTTCCTTACTATGGCTATGCTCGCCAAGACCGTAAGACTCGCGGTCGTGAGCCGATTACAGCTAAGCTAGTAGCTAATTTGATGCAAACGGCAGGTATTACACGTCTTGTAACAATTGATTTGCATGCAGGCCAAATTCAAGGTTTCTTTGATGTGCCTGTAGATCATTTGTTCGGCGCATCTATTTTAGCTAAATATATCAATGAAAAAAATATGGAAGATGTTATCGTTGTATCTCCTGACCTTGGAGGTGTTACAAGAGCTCGTGATTTGGCTGACCGCATTGGTGCACCGATTGCAATCATTGAGAAAAAACGCCCTGAACCAGGTGTGGCTAAAGTTATGAATCTCATTGGTGATGTGGCAGGTAAAAACTGTATTATTATCGATGATATCGTAGATACGGCTGGATCCTTGGTTGAAGGTGCTAAAGCATTGGAAGAATTCGGTGCTAAATCCGTTACCGCCGCTGTTACACATGCAGTGTTGACAGATCCGGCAAGTGAACGAATTGCAAATTCCAATATTAAGGAACTTATCGTTACTAATACTATTCCATTGCCGGAAAATTGCAACTTACCAAATATTACGCAATTATCCGTAGCTCCATTGTTGGGTGAAGCAATTATGCGTATCTTCCATGAAGTGTCTGTAAGTAATTTATTTGATAAATAATAGGTGATTTTTGAAATTAGTAGTAGGCCTCGGTAACCCCGGCAAGCAATACGAAAAGACAAAACATAATATTGGATTTATGGTTATTGATGCCATTGCCGATAGTGTCTCTCACACGCCTTGGAGAGAGGAGCAACGTGCTGAGGTATGCAGTATTACCGTAGATGGTGAAAAAGTATTGCTTGTAAAGCCGCAAACATTTATGAATCTAAGTGGTGAGTCTGTAGGACCGTTAATGCGGTACTACAAAATTGATCCATCTGATGTGTATTGTATCTATGATGACATGGATTTACCCGTAGGCAAGTTGCGTATTCGACCAAATGGTAGTTCGGGTGGACATAATGGGATTAAATCCTTAATTTCCCATATAGGAACAGAAAATTTTCCTCGATTCCGCGTGGGAATTGGACGTCCGTTACCACAATGGACTGTCATTGATCACGTTTTAGCACCATTTAGTGAAGAGTCGCAAGAGAAAGTACAAAAAGGTATCAAGGATACGGTGAAAGCTGTACTAGGAACCTTAGAGATGGGCATCGATAAAGGGATGAATCAATTCAATCCTAAACGTCGTCCACATCGATAAATACATGCATAAGGGCATGAGTCTCATAGAGATTCATGCCCTTTTTACGAGGTACGTATGAGTAATCAAGATAAAATGCCTTTTGTAGAGGCCTTAGAATTATATAAAGATCAACATTTTGTGCCCTTTCATACGCCAGGACATAAGATAGGTGGTGAAGCACCTATCTTATTAAAGGACTGGATGGGGCCAGCGTTACCCTATGATTTAGGCGTTATGTATGCCTTAGATGATTTACATGAGCCCGAACGAGAGTTAAAAGAAGCGCAAGATTTAACGGCTGAACTATATGACGCTGAGCACTGTTGGTTTTCTATTAATGGCACTACAGCTTTGATTGAAGCTATGATCATGGGCACTGTAGGTCCTGATGAAACCATTATCATTCCTCGGGAGGCGCATCGCTCCGTTATCAGTGGTCTTGTTTTATCTGGGGCCAAACCAGTATATATGGACTGCAATTTTGATGAACGATGGGGAATTCCATTAGGAGTATCTTTAAAAAATGCTATTATAACGATGGATACTTATCCTGAAGCAAAGGCAATTCTTTTAGTCTATCCAAACTATTATGGCATAGGTGTAGATATTGTTAGTATTGTAAAAGAAGCTCATAAGAGGGGCCTTATTGTTCTGGTTGATGAAGCTCATGGTCCTCATTTGCCATTTTCTGAAAAATTGCCTGTAGAGGCTATAGAGGCTGGAGCAGATTTAGTGGCACAAAGTACACATAAATCTGTTGGCTCTTTGACACAAACATCTTGGCTATTAGGGCAAGGTAAAAAAATTGATAAGCGGCGTATTACGCAAATGCATCAAATGCTACAAAGTACGAGCCCAAACTATATTTTTCTGGCTTCCTTAGATATGGCGCGCCATCAATTAGCCACAGAAGGTAAAGATTTAGTAAGGCGAGCAGTAGAGTTGAGCGCATATTTACGCGAGAAACTCAATACAATTTTTGGTATTGCTACTATGGAATATACAGATATTCAAGAGACCATAATAAACTATGATTCTACTAAGGTGCTAATCGATGCAAAAGGCTTAGGTTTAACAGGTGTAGAATTTGAACATTTATTGCGTAATCATCGTATCGAAGTGGAGTTAGTACAAGCAAATCATGTGTTAGTACTTATTACAATTGGTGACACTAAAGAATCTGTAGATATCCTTATTAAGGCTGTTCGAGCTGTGAGTGATGATGTACTAAGAGATTCTTCAAGAATTAGAAGCATAGATGTAGCGGGCTTATATGAACCTAGCAGCGAGTCTGCTTTGCTACCAGAACCTCAAGTTTGTGTTACCCCTCGTAATGCTATGTATGCAAATCGTGAGCAAGTACCATTAAAAGAAGCACTTCATCGCATTGCAGGGGAGACCATTGCTTATTATCCACCAGGTATTCCATGTGTAGCAGTAGGTGAAGAGATTAGTGACTCTGTGTTACAATATATAGAGAATCGCAAGGCTCTAGGTTATGTACCGAATGGGGCTGATGATATGACATTGGAAACAATTTGGGTGTTACAGGAGTAATTATGGGGACTTTGATTATATTAGAAGGCGGAGACGGCAGCGGCAAGGCTACACAAACTAAACTCTTAGTAGAGCGCTTGATCAAAGAAGGGCATGCCGTTAAGTCTGTGAGTTTTCCAAACTATGATAGCGGCGCCGCTATGCCTATCAAAATGTATTTAGCCGGTGAATTTGGCAAAGATGTACATGATGTAAATCCTTATGTGGCAAGTTCCATGTACGCCATCGATCGATTTGCTTCCTTTAGAACTGATTGGGAACAGTTTTACAAAAATGGTGGCATCATCATTGCAGATCGTTACACCACATCAAACATGGTACACCAAATGGTAAAATATGATAATCCGAAGGAACGGACTGCATTTTTAGATTGGCTTGAAGATTTTGAGTTCCAAAAATTTGGCTTGCCTAAACCTGATGCGGTATGCCTTTTAGATATGCCTCTTGAAGTGAGCGAAGCCCTTATGGCGGAGCGTACTGGTAAAACTGGGGGCCATACTGGTGATATTCACGAAGGAAATCATGCATATTTAGTAGCCGTTCACGATGCGTATGAAGAATTAGTAGAGCGTTATCAATGGCACCGTATACCTTGTGCTGATAAAGCTGAGTCTAGTCAGTATACGTTGCGTACTATTGAAGAAATTCATAATGATGTATATAAAGCAGTAGTAAATCTACTACCTTAAAAAAGGCGACTCTTTTAAAAGTCGCCTTTTTCCTATATAATATTAATATTGGGCATGTATTGATAGGAGGCGCTATGACATATTTTGATTCTATAATTGGTCAAGATTCGATTAAGGCACACCTATCTGAACTTGTAAGTCGTAATGCATTACCGCATAGTCTCTTGTTTTATGGTGAATCTGGACTTGACAAATTAGATATGGCCATAGGCCTAGCATCTTTATTACTAGGGCGTCAAGTGTTCTCTCAACCCAAGGGGGAAGCTTATTTAGCAGCGGTTAAGGAAGCCCGTTTGGCAAATGGGGATACGGAAAAACGTATCGAAACCGAAGGATTACCAATCTATATGGATAAGGGTGATGCCTTTTGGATTCGCCCTATGAAAACAACCTTAAAGGTAGAGCAGTGGTATTCATTATTACAAGATCATCTGTCTGTGGCGGGCAATGGAAACCGCGTTGTCATTGTGGAGGACTTTCACACAGCCAATGCAGTCATGGCAAATGCCATGTTAAAAACCATTGAAGAACCACCTGAACAGGTGTACTTCATCATTATTACGAACAAGATTAACACTGTATTGCCTACCATCATTTCTCGATGTATGGGCGTTGGTTTTAATAGTGTTGATGTAGATACGATTCGCAACGCTCTTGTAGCTCGTGGAGTCACCGGTGATTTAGAGCAGGCTTTGTTAGCTGGTCATGGTAATCCACAATTAGTGGAGAAACTGGCGACACAAGGTCGCATCGAAATGCTGGAGTTAGCCGTTAAGGTAATGGATATGTTGGCCTTTGAAACACGATGGTTTTCTATGATTTCCTTAGCTTGTGAAAGCTTATCTCGTGAAAATCTAACGGAATTGATGCACTGGTTACGCCTTATAAGTAGAGATATGATGGCTCTTAAAATGGGGGCTCAAGACATGCAATTACAAGTACCTATGTACAAAACTCAATTATTACGATTATTACCGCGTTGGTCTATGCAAGCATTGTCAGAGGTTATTACCGAAACATTGCAAGCAGAACGGGCTTTGCGCTTACATATAAAAACCGCTCTCGTGGTGGACGGTCTCTGTATCGCCCTTCATGATGCTCGGGAGGAGGATTAAATGCTAACCATAGTTGGCGTACGCTTTAAAAAGGCGGGAAAGATTTATTATTTTCAGCCTGAACAATTAGAACTATCTGTTGGGGATGGAGTTATCGTTGAAACAGCTCGTGGTGTAGAATACGGCACGGTTGTGATTGGACCTAAAGAGGTCTTTGAGGACTCTGTTGTTGCCCCTGTTAAGCCTGTTATCAGACAGGCAACCTCTAAAGATTTGAAACAAATCGAGAAGAATAAAGAGCGCGAAGAAAAAGCCTTTGAGATTTGTCTCGAAAAAATTGAAAAACGTAAATTACCAATGAAACTCATCAATGTGGAATACACATTTGATATGAATAAAATTATATTCTTTTTTACTGCGGATGGCCGTATCGACTTCCGTGAGCTCGTTAAGGATTTGGCAACTGTATTTAGAACGCGTATCGAGTTACGCCAAGTGGGTGTCCGTGATGAAGCCAAAGTACTTAATGGTATCGGCGCTTGTGGACGACCTTTGTGCTGCTCTAATTTCTTAGGTGATTTTACACCTGTATCGATTCGTATGGCAAAGGATCAAAACTTGAGTCTTAATCCTACAAAAATTTCTGGCGTATGCGGTCGATTAATGTGTTGCCTTAACTACGAAGATGATTTATATAAAAAAGGTGGCGACCTATATGTGAAAAAGGAACGCCCTCAAGCTCCTCAAGAGGTAGCACCTCCTGGCATTGGTAAAGAGGTTGTTACCGACGAAGGTATTGGTAAAGTTTTAAAGGTAAATCATCATAAGCATACTGTAAAGGTACAGCTCGAAGCGGGCCGTACTATCGATTTGAAATGGTCCGAGGTGGCATTGCCTGATGAATAATCAAGAACGACTTGATGATTTAATTATAGATGGCTTACAGCTTTACCAGCGTTCTGATATGTTTCGCTTTTCCTTTGATGCTATAGCGCTTATACATTTTTGCCGATTTAATGGTCGTCATAGCTATGTTGATCTTGGAACGGGGACAGGGGTTATGCCGCTTATAGGCACGTCATTAGGGGCGGGGCATATAACGGGTATCGATATTAACGAAACTATCATCGATTTGGCTCAGCGTAGTGTTGAGCATAATAATAAACAAGATGTGGTAACGATGTTATGTGGCGATTATCGGCATATGTCATACCGTGACGTACAAGACAAGCCTTTTGATGGTGTTATTGTTAATCCGCCCTTTTATGATTGTGAAAGTGGAGCAAAGCCTACATCTGAAGAAAGAGCATTAGCCCTTCATGATGGTCATACATCTCTAAAAGAGGTTATAAAAGCCGTACAGGCCTTTATTAAGTGTAAAGGTCGTTTGTGGATGGTCTATAGTGCTAGCCGGTTACAATATGTGCTACATGAACTGGAAGCGTTACACTTTCAAGTAAAGCGAATTCGGTTTGTTCATGGTATGATGGATAAGCCGGCAAAATTAGTTTTGATTGAGGCTATGTACCAAGGTCAGGCTGGTCTTGTACTGGAGCAACCGCTTATCGTTTATGAAAAACCGAATGTGTACACGAAGGAGGTGTCCTCTTGGTATGAACGATAACAAATGGGGCACCTTATTTTTAGTGCCCACACCGATAGGTAATTTAGAAGATATAACGTATCGGGCAGTTCGTATCTTAGGTGAAGTAGATGCTATCGCTGCCGAAGATACGCGACATACGGGTATATTATTAAAATATTTTGACATTAAAAAGCCTTTGATTTCTTATCATGAACATAATAAGGAGAAGGGGACCTATATTATAGAGCTCTTATTAGAAGGACAGTCGGTAGCTTGTGTCAGTGATGCAGGCATGCCTGCCATTTCTGATCCAGGGGCAGATCTTGTAATAAAGGCTATTGAAGAAGGCATAACTGTAGTACCTTTGCCAGGTGCTAATGCAGCGTTAACAGCGCTTATTGCATCAGGTTTAGATACTAAATCCTTTACCTTTGCGGGGTTTTTGCCTAAACGGGGTAAACATCGGGTTGAAGAATTACAACGCCTTTCACAAGTGACGAGCACCTTGCTGTTTTACGAAGCACCACATCGATTGCAAGAGGTGTTAGAAGATATGTATGAAGCCTTTGGCAATCGTTCCATTACGGTGGCAAGGGAATTGACGAAGAAGTTTGAAACCTTTGTACGCACTGATTTGGAAAGTCTTGTAAAGAATTTCGAACAACTCACCTATAAAGGAGAATTCGTCCTCATTGTAGGCGGTGCTGATACAGTGGAGTCTGATACTAGTGAAGTGGTGGATGAACCAGTATCTTATGTAGATGCTGTGCAAGCCCTTGTAGATACAGGGATACCTAAAAAAGAAGCTATTCGTCAGGTGGCAAAGCGTTTTAACGTTTCCCGCCGGGATGTATATAATATTGTAGAACGTTAAACCTTCCCATTCGAAGGTTAGAAGGAGGCTCGTCATGGGAGACACAAAGAAAACGTATTATATTACGACACCTATTTATTATCCAAGTGCTAAGTTGCACATTGGTCATACATATTGTACATCTGTAGCAGATACGATTGCTCGTTTTAAGCGATTGGCTGGTTATGATGTACGTTTCTTGACCGGTTCTGATGAACATGGCCAAAAAATCCAACGCGCTGCAGAAGCACAAGGCATTACTCCTCTTGAATATACTACAAATATTGTAAATGGTTTCAAAGCATTGTGGGAAAAAATGCATATTTCCAATGACGATTTTATTCGGACTACCGATGAACGTCATGAAAAGGTTGTTCAAGCGTTATTTACAAAAGCTTATGAGAAGGGCGATATTTACAAAGCCGAATATGAAGGTTGGTATTGTACACCAGACGAAACTTTTTGGACAGAGCAGAAGCTAGGACCTAATCATACTTGTCCGGATTGCGGTCGCCCTGTAGAGCGTGTTAAAGAGGAAAGTTATTTCTTCAAACTCGGTAAATATACGGATCAATGGCTTAAGTTTATTGAAGAGAATCCTGACTTTATTCAGCCTGAATCTCGTCGTAATGAGATGATTCAATTTGTAAAACAAGGTCTAGAAGACTTGGCAGTATCCCGTACATCTTTTGACTGGGGGATAAAGGTTCCTTTCGATCCTAAACATGTAGTCTATGTTTGGTTCGATGCGTTGGTGAACTATATTAGCGCTCTTGCTCCATTTGATGGAGCTGGGGAACTATACAAAAAATATTGGCCAGCAGATCTTCATTTAGTAGGTAAGGAAATTGTTCGCTTCCATACTATTATTTGGCCTATGATGCTCATGAGCCTTGAGTTGCCATTACCAAAAAAGGTGTTTGGACACGGTTGGATGATTGTAGATGGTACAAAGATGAGTAAATCCTTGGGGAACGTAATCGATCCAATTCCATTGATTGATACATATGGTGCAGATTCTTTGCGTTATTACTTATTAAGCGAGATTACGTTAGGTAATGACGGCAACTTTACGTTACCTAACTTCGTTACAAAAATTAATGCAGATTTATCTAATGATTTAGGTAACTTATTAAACCGTACTATTGCGATGATTGAAAAATACCATGGTGGTGTGATTACAAAATGCGATGATATGGATGATTTGGATCGTGATGTATCTACATTAGCCGTTCAAACTGCAAAAGATTTTGAAGCGGCGATGGAAAATATGGAGCTTAATAAAGCTATCAAAACTGTATGGTCCTTTATTGGTCGCATGAATAAATACATTGATGAAACAATGCCTTGGGTATTGGCTAAATCTGAAGATGCTCATGATAAAGTGCGTTTGCAATCTGCTATGTATCATTTGGCAGAGGCGTTGCGTATCATCGCCATCTTGGTAAGTCCTGTAATTCCAGTAGGGGCTCCAAAAATTTGGGATCAATTAGGGCTCGTAGGTTTTGGTAAGGCTACATTGGAAGATGCTAAAACTTGGGGATTATTGGCAACAGGTACTAAAGTTGTAAAAGGTGAACCTATCTATCCACGTTTTGAAGTTCCTGAAATGGTAGATGTTGTTACAGAAGAAGTTGAAGAAGCTGTAGATACATCTAATATTCCACCATTAAAAGAAAATATTACCTATGATGACTTTGAGAAACTCGATCTTCGTGTAGCTAAAGTTATAAGCTGTGAAAAAGTGCCTAAGTCCAAGAAATTGTTGAAATTTGTATTGGATATCGGTATTGAAGAACGCACAGTATTAAGTGGTATTTCCCAATATTATGAACCGGAGGCTATGGTTGGTAAAAAGGTAATTTATTTGTCTAACTTGGCTCCTAAAAAGATGATGGGCATCGAGTCTTATGGTATGATTTTGTCCGCCTCTGATTGGGAAGAACATTTAGAGGTAACAAATATCGAATCATTACCGGCAGGAAGTGTGGTTAAATAATGAAACTTTTTGATACACATGCTCATGTGAATGATGAGCGCTTTGATAATGATCGTAATGAGATGTTACAAGCCTGCTTTGATACAGGTGTAGAATATATTATGATTCCTGGTGTCGACAGAGGTACTGTTGAGTCAGGTTTAGCTTTGGCTAAACAATATGATCGATTATATGCTGCTGTAGGGACTCATCCCCATGAGTCAAAGGACTTTACAGAAGAAGACTACGCGTTTTATAAGGAAGAAGCTCTTAACAATGATAAGGTACGTGCTATTGGTGAAATTGGATTAGATTATTACTATGATTTTTCTGATCGTGAAACGCAAAAACGCGTATTTATTCGTCAGCTAGAGCTTGCTCGGGAGGTAGATTTGCCCATTATTATCCATGACCGTGATGCACATGGTGATATTATGAATATCTTGCGCAATGAGGGAAAGGATAATTGGGGTATTTTCCATTGCTATTCTGGTAGCTGGGAGATGGCAAAAGAGGCCATTAAAATGGGCTTTTATATTTCCTTTGCAGGGCCTGTAGTATTCCCTAAGTCTACAAATCTCAAGGAAGTGGCAAGACAAGTACCATTAGATCGAATCCTTATTGAAACGGATTCACCGTATTTGACACCACCACCATTTAGAGGCCGTCGTAATGATCCAAGTAAAACTCAGTTTGTGGCAGAAGAAATTGCAAGCCTTAAAGGACTCGATGTAGATGAGTTCTGCGAAATTACGTTCAATAATGGCAAACGAGTATTTGGTATCGAGTAAATGTAGAAACTAGTTCATAAGATTATTAGCGAATAAACTATTTGTTGGACTCTAATGACTAAGATTTTGCGTACAAAGTATTAGAAAACATGATAAAACTAAATTAGAATTATAAATCATAAAACGCGGTTCTCCCTTATCGGTGAGAATCGCGTTTTTCTATGGTATACTAAAGTATATTTAGACTGAACAGAAGTAAAATGGGGATAGCAACATGAAACGTATTGCATTTATAGATTTAGGATCGAACTCAGTTCGTTTTGTCATATATGAAATTTCTAAGACTGGTAGTTATCGACTGATATATCAAGAAAAAGAAAGTGTACGTCTTAGCGAGAATATGTGGGGAACTCACGAATTGACCGAAGAAGCCATGGAACGCTCCTTGCGTGCTCTAAAAGGTTTTGTACACATGGCTGATGCAATGGCGGTAGATACGATTAAAGCTGTTGCTACGGCGGCAGTACGTCTGGCTAAAAATGGGGATGCTTTTATTAAATCCGTAAAAGAACGAACAGGTTTGGATTTAGAACGTATTGCTGGTGAAGAAGAGGCTCGCCTGGGCTTTCTAGGCGTTATCAATACCATTGGACTTAAGGATTTTATTATTTTTGATTTAGGTGGTGCTAGTACAGAGATAACCCTTGTACGAAATCGTCATATTACAAAATCAGTGAGCTTGCCGATAGGGGCCCTTACCTTAACAGGTACTTATCAAAAGGGAGATGAATATACTCCTAAAGAACTTGATAAACTGACGAAAGTTGTGAAGAAAACGATTAAGGAACATACATGGCTTCGCAATGTGAAATTACCACTCCTTGGTATCGGAGGTACTGCTCGTAATATTGCTAAAATGGATCAACGTAAGTTATCTTATCCTATTACAAAGCTACATAATTATGAGATTCCACATCATAGATTCCATGAGATTTTGGAAGAAGTAAAAGGTAAATCTCTAGAGGAACGCAAAAAGATTAGTGGTTTATCATCGGAGCGCGCTGATATCATTATTGCCGGCCTCACTATCGTAGAAGAATTATTTAACTACGTAAATACTAAAACACTCGTTGTTGGTGGTTGTGGTCTGCGTGAAGGCTTATTTTACGACTATTATGGAGAGCACTACTTAGGTGGTAACTCTATTATTGATGATATTTTAGTACATTCTGCAGAGAATGTCTTGTTAGGTATGACTAAACATGAGTTAGTTCATGCTAAATATATTACAGGTTTAGCTATTAAACTGTATGATGTATTAGAGCCACTTCATAGAGCTGATAAAAATACAAGACGTTGTTTGATTGCTGCTAGTTTATTACATGATATTGGTAAACGGATTAACTATTATAGTCATGCCCGCCATGGCTGCTATATGCTTGTCAATAGTAATTTATATGGGCTTTCTCATGTTGAACAAGCTTTTAGCGCGTTCCTTGTTATGAATTCTCATGGTTTGACACCAAAAGAGTATAAAAACTTCTTATACGGTAAATTATTAGATCAAGAGCAGCGTTTGTTGGGACAAAAAATATCTATTATTCTGGCCTTAGCTGAAGCTCTTGATGAAAGTCATGAACAATTTATTCGCCATTTATCCGTGAATCTAAAATATACTAGCGTACAATTAGTAGTAACCTATTTGAACGGTCGCGATATAAGTGTAACAAAAGCGGCTGTAGAGAAATTAGGAAAATCTTTCAAAAAAGAATTTAAGAAAACATTAGAAATAGAGTGGAAGGAAGCTCGTAAGGAGGCATAATGGCATTACCAAAAGCGTTACGATATGCAGTGCTACATGTAGGCTCCAGTAGCATGAGCATTACTATTTTAGAATACAAGGGCATCGATGATGTACGCGTTATAGATTATGCAGCTAGGGAGGTAACCTTTGGGGAAGAATTATTCCAAACCTCTCGTTTGAGTTTTGAAACAATTGAGGAAATTTGTCATATCTTAAAGGGATATAAACAATTAATGGCTGATTACGGTGTGAGTCGCTCTAGATTATATGGCACTACTGTAATACGTGAAGCCGCTAATCGTCGTAGTATTCTCGACCAAATTTATATTCAAACAGGTATGCGTGTTGAGGTTATCGACATGCCTAAAGAGGTGTATTACAAATATGCCTTACTATACTACAAGATGACTAATCAGTACCGCTTGACGGATCCTACGAAGGCAACATTATTTCTTGATATCACTTCTGGTGGTGTAGGTTTAACCGTTTGGCGTGGTGAAAGCTTATTATTCCAGCGCAATATGCATAGCGGATCTTTGCGTGTTATGGAATCTTTTAATCGCAACCAACGTTCCTCTACATCGTTTCCAATGGCTATTACCGAGTATTTACATCGCATGATAGGCCCATTGCGGAAAGAGCTTAAAACTTTCAATATTAATAGTGTCATTTTATCAGGCGATGAAGCTCAATATATGGCGCGCCTCATGGGAGATGGCAGTAATAAGGATGATATTATTACCATTGAACCAGAACGTTTTAAGGGGTTCATCAAATCCTTTGATGGTGTAACGGCCACTAAGTTGATCAATCGATATAGACTACCTGAATATAAGGCCAATATTTTGATGCCTACTATGATTTTATTTAATGAAATTATAACGGCTATAGAGCCTAAATCGTTGATTTTTAGTAGCTTCTCCTTCTCGCAAGGAATAAGCTGGTTTTATGGAGTTGAGGCGGAAAATAATCCTTTTATGTATCAATTGCGTGAGCAAAATGCTCAATTAGCTCGTGCTGTTGCCGCTAGATATCATACTGACAGCATTCATGATGCTGAGGTAGAAAGATTCAGCTCTTTATTCTGTAAAACATTACGCCATAAAGGTTTACCGGAGCGGTGGGGTTATTTATGCCGCATTGCAGCTATATTATGTTCTGTAGGCAAGTTTGTTAATTTACGAAACCATGGAGAGCATGCGTATCATATTGTGATGGGCACGGATATTTTTGGGCTTTCAGAAGAAGAAAAACAAGTGGTAGCAAATGTTGTGTTTTATCATTATAAGGGAACTCCGTCTGATGATGATACATATTTTAATTCCTTGACGGAATTACAAAAGATTCAAGTTACAAAGTTAGTAGCTATCATTCGTGTGGCTTGTGCGCTTGATGCAGGTAGCAATCAAAAAATATCGGATATTACCTTAGAAGAACGGGATAATGTATTGTATGTATTCTGCCGCACTAATGAAGACATTTCTCTAGAATGGTGGACATTTAGTCGCGATTCCGAGTATTTTACAGAAGTATTTGGTATGGAACTCATGCTTGTAAGAGGAGGTGAGCGCCATGTTCAGTAATGCTAAATATTATTTTAACCGTGAATTATCTTGGCTAAAATTCAATCAGCGTGTACTATTAGAGTCTATAGATACAAATACTCCGCTGTTGGAGCGATTGCGTTTTATTGCTATTGCTAGTTCTAATTTAGATGAGTTCTTCATGATTCGCGTGGCTGGTTTACGTCATCAAGTTGTGAATGGCATTGTTAAATATGATGCGGCTCATATGGATGCAAAGGCACAATTAAAGGCGATAGATGAATCTGTACAACGCCTTGTTGCTATGCAAAGTATGTATTTAAATAATGTTTTGACTGAACTAGAAAGTTATGGTTTTTTCTTTACACATCCTGATGAGCTAGACGTAAAAACAAAAGCTTGGTTACGCCATTATTTTGAAGAACATATCTACCCCGTAGTAACACCGTTGGCTGTTGATTCGGGGCATCCATTTCCATTTTTAACGAATCATACTATTAATGCAATTGTACGTATCTTTCAAATACAAGATGATGGGACTAAGGATTACAAGATTGCTATCTTGCCAATACCATCTGTATTAGATCGAATCATTGAAGTTCCGAGCCGAGGTAATAAGGAACATCGATTTGTTTATCTAGAAGATGTCATTACTTATTATGCAAATCAATTCTTCCAAGGTTACGGCATTGAAGATTATATGGTTTTCCGTATTACTCGTGATGCAGACCTTGAAATAGATGAGGAAGAAGCAACAGATTTGCTATCTGAAGTAGAGGCATCCTTGCGGCGTCGCCGTCGTGGTGATGCGGTACGTCTTGAGGTTTGTGGAGAGAAAAAGGATCACTTATTAGACTTTGTCCTTACAAGTGTAGAATTAGAGCAAAAGGACGTATATCGCATTGATGGACATTTAGATTGCCGTATGTATTTTGATTTCTGTAATTATCCTGGTTATGATAAGCTCCGATATGAACCGTTTGATCCTAAGATTCCTAGTGAATTAGTTGATTATGAAGGTGATAGCTTATTTTCTATTATTGGGAAGCAAGATC
This sequence comes from Veillonella parvula, assembly GCF_042850485.1. Classification (GTDB taxonomy): domain Bacteria; phylum Bacillota; class Negativicutes; order Veillonellales; family Veillonellaceae; genus Veillonella; species Veillonella parvula_Q. The sequence continues at coordinate 721,712 of NZ_AP031417.1, forward strand.
TTTTTGTTCATCATCCCTTTGAATCTTTTGCTGTGGTTGAGCAATTTATTGCACAAGCAGCTATAGATCCTGATGTATTGGCCATTAAACAAACATTATATCGCGTTAGTGGGGACTCTCCGATTATTGCGTCCTTAATAAAAGCGGCAGATAATGGAAAACAAGTAACCGTACTTATGGAGGTTAAGGCACGGTTTGATGAAGAAAACAATATTCATATGGCTCGACGACTCGAAAAAGCGGGGTGTCATGTTATTTATGGCTTAAAAGGTCTTAAGACACATTCTAAGATTACTATGGTGGTACGCCGGGAAACGGATGGTATTAGGCGATACGTCCATCTAGCAACGGGAAACTATAATGGTAAAACAGCTCGCATGTATACTGATTGTGGTATATTCACTTGTAATGATGAATATGGTGATGATGCGTCACGTTTCTTTAACTTGATTTCTGGATATTCTGACCCACCGATTTGGAATAAGTTTATTGTAGCGCCTTTAAATTTACGTGAAAAAATTATGGAACTCATTGATCGTGAAATTGAGTTTGCCAAAAGCGGGGAAGAAGCCTATATCATCTGTAAGATGAATTCTTTGCTCGATAAAAAGGTCATTGCCAAGTTGTATGAAGCTTCTTCGGCTGGTGTTCGTATAGATTTAATTGTGCGTGGTATTTGTACGCTTCGTCCTGGCATTGCCGGTGTTAGTGATAATATCACAGTACGCTCTATTGTGGGGCGTTTTCTTGAACATCATCGTTTGTTCTACTTCCGTAATGGAGGGAATGAAAGTCTGTACCTATCTAGTGCGGATTGGATGCCTCGAAATTTGAATGAACGTGTAGAGCTTATGATTCCTATTGAAGATAAACGTCATAAAGAACGGGTAAAAAGTATTTTAGATTTATACTTAGATGATACATTAAAAGCTCATTTCATGAGAGCAGATGGTTCGTATCATAAAATCAATGATCGAGAAAATCCTATATCTGCTCAAGAGGAGCTAATGAAAGCTGCTATTGAGAATGAACACAAGGAGTCGATGACCGTCATTGAACGCTTGCAACCGATGTTAAAAATGAATAAATGATGAAGAATGACTGTTGCGTTTGATAATGAATTTTAATACAATTACATAACACGAAAAAGGCCCATTATATGGGCCTTTTTTCATGTTTATATATTCAAAAATGAGATAAAAATGAAGTTTTTGAAAATATGGAAAAATTTGGTAACAATTGAAAAACACATAAAAATACAAATCAATTAATAAAAAATCCATATATACTATATGTGGTATTGGTATTGTATATATGTACACAATTCGGAATATATTGTATAGTATTTAAAAATATCAATATGTACGTATACAGTGGACTTTCATTAAAAAAAACAAAATGCATAGTGTTATAAATCCAGTATTTATAAAGACTTTTGACTTATTGTTAACTTACGGCGTTTGACAGGTTGTATCTATCTGTAGTAGAATAATACCATTACAGGAGGGATTACAACATGAGAATTCATAAGACACACAAGCGATATATTTCGTCTGTTGTTGCCGGATTGATTGTAACAGCTGTAACCATGACCGGTTTTTCTTATAATGATAAAACCGTTACCGTTATGGTAGATGGTGCAGCACACACTGTTAGAACGCATTTAAATTCTAACGAAGGCATTGTACGCGATGCTGGGGTTAAGTTAAATCCAAATGATAAAGTTATTTCTAGTTCATCTACAGTTCAAAATGGAACAACCTTAACGGTTGTTCGTGCTATTCCAGTTTATGTAACTGTAAATGGTAAAACAAGAGCTGTATTCACTACAGAAACAACTGCTCAAGGTGTTGCTAATGAGCTTGGTTTCAAAGCACCTAACTATGTAGTAGTGGGCGATGAAAATGGATCTGTTTTAAGTGGTACACGTATAACAATTGCTCAAGTAACAAGTCGTTCTTTATCTACAGTAGATCAAGAAGTTGCTGTTGAAGTCGTTCGTCAAAAAGATGATACTATGGCTAAGGGTGAAGAAGAGGTTGTTCAAGTTGGTCAACCTGGCTTAGAACGAGTACAACGTGAAACACTATATAGTAATGGTACAGTTATTAAAACTAATGACGTATCTAAAGTAACACAACGTGCAATGGTACCTACAATTATTAAAGAGGGTACTCGTGAGGTGACTACATCTCGTAATGTGGCGGGTCGTGCGTCTCGCGCTATCGTAATGGAAGCATCTGCTTATCTTGCTGGCGATGGTGATGGTGCTGGTATTACAGCTACGGGCCTACCTGCAGTACGTGGCATTGCTGCAGTTGACCCAGATGTTATTCCATTGGGAACACGTTTATTTATTCCTGGTTACGGTGAAGCTATTGCTGCCGATACAGGTGGTGCTATAGTAGGTAATAAAATCGACCTTGTAATGGACTCTTATGGTGAGGCTATGGACTTTGGTCGTCAAGACGTTACAGTGTACGTTTTGGATTAATATAATAAAAGGACGCCTTACATATGTATGGCGTCCTTTTATTTTAACTAGTCCTCAATATATGGAATTAAGTATTCGTATTTGGTACCTTTTAATTCTTCTTTAGGAATAAATTTTAAAGCAGATCCATTGATACAGTAACGAAGAGAGCCATTAGGACCATCTTCAAATACATGACCTAAATGAGCATTACCAATGCGGCTACGAACTTCTATGCGATTCATACCATGTGAGTCATCTTGGTAATATTTGATAACATCTTTAGCTATTGGCTTAGTAAAGCTAGGCCAGCCACAATGAGAATCGAATTTATGGGCTGATACAAAAAGGGGTTCTCCAGTTGTAATATCAACATAGAGACCTGCTTTGAACTCATCTGTTAGTTCATGGCTGAAAGGTGCATCGGTAGCAGAGTTTTGAGTTACTTCAAACTCTTGCGGTGTTAAAGTCTTTAAATCTTCCTGGGAAGGTTTAGCATATGCATTATCATCGATAAGTGGTTCATCGGATAGACCTAATGGAATGTGACAATAGCCATTAGGATTTTTGTCTAAGTAATCTTGATGATATTCCTCAGCAGAGTAGTAGTTCTCTAAAGGCAATACTTCGATAGCAAATGGTTTGCCTTCAAAGGCTTGAGCACGAGCTAAGGTGCTTTCAATAACGGCCTTATCGGTTGAATCAGTATAATAAATACCCGTACGATATTGAATGCCTACGTCGCCACCTTGTTTATTAACGCTAAATGGATCGATAGCGCGTAGGAAATATTGAATTAAGTGGTCTAAAGATAGTATATCAGCATCGTAAGTGACCTTGAGGGCTTCTACGTGGCCACTATTGTGGCATACATCTTCATAACTTGGATTCTCTGTAGGACCATTAGCATAGCCGACTTCAGTAGAAAGGACACCGGAGATTTTTCTGATGTACCCTTGAAGGCCCCAGAAACAACCGCCACCTAAATATATTGTATGTTCATTCATTTAATCACCCCATACTTCTTGAGCTATTTCTTTAACTAATGCTAGTTTAGCCCATTGTTCTTCCTCGGTCAATTGGTTGCCGATTTCACAGGATGCAAAGCCGCATTGAGGGGATAAGCAAAGTCTTTCGAGCGGGATATATTTTGTCGCTTCTTTGATACGTTCTTTGATGGCTTCTTTGTCTTCTAACTCTGGGCGTTTAGATGTGATAAGGCCTAAAACAACTTTTTTATTAGGAGAAACTTCATGCAATGGCTCAAAACCTCCAGAACGATCATCATCAAACTCTAAGTAATAAGCGTCTACATTCTCTTTGGCAAATAGAATAGGGGCGATAGGTTCGTAACCACCGCTAGCGGCCCAAGTAGAGTTATAGTTGCCACGGCATACATGTGTGGTAAACGCTAAGTCATGCGGGCGTCCTTCAAGTGCCAAGTTATTCAAACGTAAATATTTAGCCGTTTCACCCTCGATGGTTACGCTTTTATCCTTTTGGCGACCTGTCCAATAATCATGGTCACAACACATGCCCCAAGTACAGTCATCAAATTGAATGTTGCGGCAACCTGCATCATAAAGGTCTTTAATCACTTGACGATAGGCAGCTGCAATATCTTGAATGAGTTCTTCTAAATCAGGGTAGAAGGAGCGTGTTATAATGCCGTTATCCTCACGAAATAATTCAGCTAAGAATTGGGATGGGGCTGGGATTGTTTGACGCGCCGTAGTATTTTCGTCTTCAAATTGTTTTACAAATTTGAAATGCTCAACGAATGGGTGGTTTGTTCCCGTAATTTTACCAGTAAGGGCGAGGGAACCTGGCGCTGTTTCTTGACCGACAAATTTGTAACCGTGTTCCAGTTCGATTTCTTTTACGCCGTTAAATCCCCACATGAAATCTAGATGCCAATAGGCACGGCGAAATTCGCCATCTGTAATAACTGGTAAACCAGCAGCCTTTTGTTTTTGAATGAGGTCTGTAATGAGACGATCTTCAACGGCTGTTAATTCTTCTCTAGTAATATTTCCGTTATTGAAAGCTTCGCGTGCTTCTTTTAATTCTGCAGGACGTAGGAAAGAACCTACGATATCAAAGTGGAATGGTGCTGTATGTTTAGCCATAATAATAATCCTCCTTATATAAACGGTAAAACCGATAATTTCGATAGGTTTATTATAGCGAAGTATGATTATATATAAAAATATCAATATGTTTAAGTTTGATATAGTTTAAAGCTATGTTGATATAAATTTTTGCTCGATAAGTTATACCTATAGAAAAGCACTCTCTAAAAAGAGAGTGCTTTATTAATATATTATTTAATCGAACTAAATTGAACAATCGTGTTATATAGACTTATTAATAATATGATATGTAATTATTTTTTGTTTTCCGGCAATTTAATATGTCTACCGTAGTTGCTAACATATTGTTCTAGGGCATGGATATATTCTTGACCCAAACGGCTGCGTTGCATTTTATTATTAGTAATATAGCCGATGTGCATTAAACCTTCTTCGGCAAGTGGTACTGAAATGATGTTTTCACCATTTACCTCTTTATCGATTACACCGCTAGATACAGTGTATCCATCAAGACCAAGCAGTAAACTAAATAAAGATGCTCTATCGCGAACACGAATATGTTTTGGGCGTACTACGGTACTAAAGATTTCTTCAGAAAAGTAGAAGGAATTATGATCACCTTGTTCAAAGGAAATATATGGATATTCCTCTAATTCGTCCATAGAGACGACCTCTTTATGGGCTAATGGATGTGTTTTACCAATAAAGATATGAGGATGGGCCGTAAATAATTCTGTAAAGGTTAATTCATTAGTATGAATCAGTTTTTCCAATACAGGACGGTTGAAATCATTATAATAGAGTAAACCAATTTCACTCTTCATATGAGCTACGTCATCGATGATTTCATAGGTTTGTGTTTCTCGTAAGGATACATCGTATTGGTCGATTCCAGCGCCTTTTAAAAGCTCTACAAAGGCATTGACTGCAAAGGAATAGTGTTGGGTAGACACGGAGAATTGTTTTTTACCGCCGCTTTGGCTTTTATATTGCTCCTCTAAAAGGGCTGCTTGCTCCAGTACTTGGCGCGCATAGCCGAGGAAGCGTTCCCCTTCTTTGGATACGGTAATTCCTTTATTGGTGCGATCGAAAATGGTGATGCCCATTTCTTTCTCTAGTTCTTTAATAGCTTTGGTAAGGCTTGGTTGAGACACAAATAATCTCTTGGCAGCTTCGCTAATGCTGCCTATATTGGCAATTGTTGTTACATATTTTAATTGTTGTAAGGTCATGATTGGCCTCCTTTTATATATTACACTATTAATACTACTCGATTATAAGTATTTAAGCAATGTTATATATATGTTACAATGTACTAATAGAATAAAAGGGGGATTTATGCTAAAACAAGTCATTGTCGTAGAAGGAAAATCTGATATTCAGCGTATCGCTCAAGCTGTAGAGGCTGATTGTATTGCTACAGAAGGTTTCACTCTTCGAAAAGGTGTTATCGATATGATTCGCGTTGCCTATGAAAAGCGTGGCATTATCATATTAACTGATCCTGATACAGCAGGGGAGCGAATCCGACGCGTTTTAACTAAAAAATTTCCTAATGCACAACATGCTTTTGTGCCTCGTGACGAAGCGTTTGCAAATGATGACATTGGCATAGAACAAGCATCTCCAGATTCAATCAGAAAAGCTCTATCTACATTACACGTAGAGTCTTTAGAATCATCCAACGAATTTACTATGGTGGACTTAGTGCGTCACGGATTGTCTGGTATGCCTGGTAGTGCAGCACGTCGAGCGGTTATTGGTGCTAAATTAGGTATTGGATACGGTAATGGTAAACAATTTTTGTACCGTTTAAATCATTATGGTATAACTCGAGATGCTTATGAAGAGGCAGTACATTGTTAAAATAGGAGTTAAGATGTTAGAATCAGTAATTGCAAGCCCAGAGGTTGTGCATTATATATGTAAGCGCTTTGATATTAAAATGAGCAAAAAGCTAGGGCAAAATTTTCTTATTAAGCGAGGCATAGTTGATGAAATTGTACATGCTGCGGAATTAACCGTAGGGGAACCTGTCCTAGAGGTCGGTCCTGGTATTGGTACGTTGACACAAGGTTTAGCTCAAAGTGGGGCAGATGTAACGGCTATCGAGCTAGATCGTCGCTTATTAGAGGTACTAGATACGACATTGGCATCTTATGACAATGTACGTATCATTCATGGTGATGTGTTAAAGCTTGATGTGCCAACGATTATGAATCACAAACCATTTAAAGTAGTTGCCAATTTGCCATACTATATTACAACACCTATTATTATGTCTTTGTTGGAAAGTAAATTACCTATTGAACGTCTCGTTGTGATGGTGCAAAAAGAGGTAGCTTTACGCATGGTAGCAAAGCCGGGCACAAAGGATTATGGTGCATTATCTGTTGCTGTTCAGTATTATACGGAACCAGATATTGTTCTAGATGTACCGCCTAAATCTTTCTTGCCAGCTCCAGCGGTGACAAGTTCTGTTATCCGTTGTGTATTGCGCGATAAACCACCTGTAGATGTAATTGATGAGAAACTATTCTTTCGCGTTGTGAAAGCAGGTTTTGCGCAACGCCGTAAAACATTTGCCAATACGATGCGTACCACAGGACTTTCAAAAGAACAAATCGATGATATCTTGGTAAAAGCAAATATTGATGGCCAACGAAGAGGGGAAACCTTTAGTCTTCAAGAGTTTGCTGATGTGGCTAATGCCTGGGCGGATATCCAAGCATAATTAATAGTAGTGTTTATTTAGTGCGGTAGACGATATTTGGTGCTATATAAGTAGCGTTATGAATAGTAAGTACTAGTTATTTCGTAAAGGGTAAACTATTTATATACAATCAATAGCATTGAAGTGGATTAACATAATTGAATTGGACAAATAAAAACGGTGATAGTAAAACCTAAAGATTTACTATCACCGTTTTTGACATTAAAAAGAGTCCCGAAGGACTCTTTTTTAGTATAGAATACCTGCCATTGTCGTAATAAGGAAGGCATTTGCAAAGTCGATTAAGAATGCACCTACTAAGGAAACTACGAGCCAAGCACGAGGGGATGGACCGTGTTTACTTGCTAAGGATAACATGTTAACTAATGCGTTTGGTGTAGCACCTAAACCGAAACCGATAGCTCCGGAACCAAGCATAACTGCATCGTAGTTGCGACCAAAGAGGAAGTAAATAAGGTATGCAAATACACATATAAGTGCCATTTGTACAACTAAGATTGTAATAAGTGGTAAAGCAAGATCAATTAATTGAACTAACTTTAAGCTGTTGATAGCCATTGTTACGAATAAGGATAATGCTACATTAGATACTGCATCAAGAGCTGCATCGTTGATTTTGTATGCTTTAGTAAAATCACCAAAGTTACGAATTACTGCTGCACAAATCATAGCACCAATATATGCAGGTAGTGGAGTAAGAACAGATAATCCAGCACTTACGATGGTACCGATGCCTAATGCAAGGCCAATCCACATACAAATTGTTAAAAGATCTTGAGAGTTGAACTGTTTGCCACCACTTTCAACGTGATCTTCGATCATATCGATGCCTTCATCCTCCATTAACTCAGGATTTTCATAAGGTGTTTTAACTTTATGCATTTTAATAATGCGTTCACCTACAGGCGCACCGAGGATTGTACCAGCTACCATGCCAAATGTTGCAGCTGCAACTGCTGCGGAAGCGGTACCAGGGATACCCAGTAATTGTTCGTAATATGGACCGAAGGCACCAGCTGTACCAAGGCCACCAATCATAGATACAGAACCAGCCATGATGCCAATAATTGGCTCAATTCCTAATGCTTTAGCAATCATAATACCTGCAGTATTTTGTACTACAATCCACACTGCACATGCTAAGAAGAAGAAAATAATGAAGATACCACCCTTTTTGAGGACTTTTAAGGATGCCATTAAACCGATAGTGGTAAAGAAGGCAAGCATTAGAAATGTTTGCAAGGAACCTTCAAAGGTAATGTTTAAGATTTTATAATAAGACAAAATAGCAGTTAAAAATGCAAATGGAAGAGCGCCTACGGCTGGTGCGGGCATACACATACGTTGTAAGAACTTGGAATGCTTATTGATCCAAGTACCGATGAATAAGGTAATTACAGCAAGACCTACAGTTTGAATCATGGACAGTTTTAAGGTCCATACATTGTTGACTAGGGCTAAGTCAATAAGTGGCATAAAATCACTCCTTTAAAATAAAAAATAAATCTGAATTTTATGGTATCATGAATGGTCAAAAAATACTATAGAATATATAACGTATAAAAAGTTTACATTTTTATCTTTAAACACTCATAATAACACAAAAAAACAATAATATTAATAAAGCTATTTTTATGATTATACATATAAATATAGAAAAGTAATAGTATATATTACTTATGTACATAATCATACTATATGTATTCGACTTAAATCTGTGATTTTCCTTCTTGTTATAAAAAAATAAACTGGAATATATTTTTTATATTTATAATTATATAAAATATACTCCAGTTTTAAAATTTAATATTTTTATGTTATTTAGTAAGGCTCTAAATTATAAATGCTATAAATTCGTTCTATAAATGCATGTTAAGATATAACTAAAATATATATACCTAGCAATAAGCTAATTAGAAGTTATAGCTCATGGTGTAATTTAGGGGTTGTTAAGAATGTTACATCCGGATTACGCTCTTGAACCCAACCCATTTGCCATTCGTTAGAGATAAGAACTACGGTGCGATCCCGATTATCTTTTACAATCATCGCATTATCTATACCTTTTAAGGCTGCAATATCAATTTCGCCGTCAATCCAACGAGCAACGCCATATGGCAAAGTATGATTTAATAAATCTACGCCATATTCATTTTTGAGGCGATATTCTAATACTTCAAATTGAAGCATACCTACGGCACCGACTACGAAGGAATCAAGGGCGCCTGGTTGTTCAAAGATTTGAACAGCTCCTTCTTGAGCCAATTGAGTCATACCTTTTTGAAACTGCTTACGTTTCATAGTATCTTTTGGGGATACGCGGGCAAAGAATTCCGGTGGGAATACAGGGAAGTCACCGAAAGTTACTTTGTGTTTTTGTGCACAAAGCGTATCTCCTACGCCCATAGTACCGGCATCAAAGACACCGATAATATCGCCAGGGTATGCATCTTCTACGATGGTACGTTCCGTAGCCAAAAATTGTTGAGGCTGAGATAGGCGGATTGTTTTATTAGATTGGCGATGTAATACAGACATACCTTTTTCGAATTTACCAGAGCAGATACGCATAAATACGATACGGTCATGATGATTAGGGTCCATATTAGCTTGGATTTTAAATACCAGAGCAGAGAAGTCTTCACTAGTAGGTTGCACTATTTCCTCTATCGCTTGTCGTGGAGCGGGGGATGGAGCTAGTTCCAAGAATTTTTCTAAGAATGGTTTTACCCCGAAGTTCGTCATAGCAGAACCAAAGAACATAGGTGTTAATTCACCAGCACGAACCTTATCAAAATCGAATGGATCGCCAGCAACGTCGAGCAACTCAATATCGTCGAGTAATGCTTGGTATACATCGTCACCTAATAACTCTTTCATACGAGGATCTGTTAATGAACCTTTTTCGGAAGCTAACTTTTCTTGACCATGAGTTTCGTCTTTTGCAAAGAGCTCGATAGTTTCGTGTTCTCTGTCGTAGACGCCTTTGTATTCGCCATTAATACCGATAGGCCAGTTCATAGGACATGTACGAATGCCCAGAACATTTTCGATTTCTTCCATTAGATCGAATGGGCTACGACCGAAATGGTCAATTTTGTTTACAAATGTAAAGATAGGAATACCGCGCTCTTTTGATACGGCAAATAGTTTCTTTGTTTGGGCTTCGACGCCTTTTGCTACGTCGATAAGCATGACAGCACTGTCAGCAGCCATCAATGTACGGTATGTATCTTCAGAGAAGTCTTGATGACCAGGGGTATCAAGGATGTTTACGCGACAACCATCGTAGTCAAATTGCAACACGGAACTTGTTACAGAGATACCACGTTGTTTCTCGATCTCCATCCAGTCTGATACGGCGTGTTTTGCAGTTTTACGTGACTTTACGGATCCGGCTAAGTGAATAGCACCACCATATAATAGTAATTTTTCCGTTAGTGTTGTTTTACCCGCATCCGGGTGAGATATGATAGCAAACGTACGACGACGTTGTACCTCTTCTAAAAATGTCATGATTCACCTCTATTAATATGTTGTGAAAGCAGATAAATCTTTAGGTTCTACTTTCACAGTCTATATATCGTAAAAATTATACATGATTTTTCTAGTTATGACCACTAAATTGTAGTATAATGAGATTTCATAGAACGGCTTGGGGTTGGCCGTTATCTTCAGGTTAAGGAGGGGAACCATGCGGTTATTTATTGCAGAAAAGCCATCCATGGCTCGCGAAATCAGTAAATGCTTACCAGAAAATAAGAATATCCAAAAGCGGAATGGTTATTTTATCCAAGGTGATGATGTGGTGACCTGGGTTGTAGGTCATGTATTGCATCAGGCTGAGCCTGGAGATTACGATGATAAATATATCCGTTGGCGTCCTCAAGATTTGCCTATCGTGCCAGATGAGTGGAAATTGCTTGTCACAGATAGCAGCCGTCAACAGTTTGAAATTGTAAAAGATCTTATCGGTAAGGCTGATATCATTGTCAACGCAGGTGACCCGGATCGAGAAGGGCAACTTTTAGTTGACGAAGTTTTGTACTATGTAGGTAATACAAAACCAGTACAGCGTATTCTATTAAATGCCCTCGATGAAAAATCCATTCGTTCCGCTCTTGATGATTTGAGAGATAACAAGGACTTTCACAATCTATATCAATCTGCATTGGCAAGAGCGCGGGCAGACTGGCTCATTGGGATGAATTTATCTCGGGCATATACATTATCTGAACGCTATAAAGGCAATAAGGTAACATTGCCAATTGGTCGTGTTAAAACCCCTACCTTGGCGTTAGTTGTTCGTAGAGAACGTGAATTAGAAGCCTTTAAGCCGGTAGACTATTTTACTGTAAAGGTTTTATATAATCATCCGAATGGGGTGTTTTGGGCCACTTGGCAGCCGACAGATGAGCAAAAAGGATTAGATCCTGATGGTCGTCTTATTAATAAGGCTATAGCTGATTCATTAGTTGAACAATTGCAAAGTGGACCTGATGGTGTTATTAAAGCTGTTACTAAATCCAAAAAGAAAGATGTACAGCGTTTACCGTTATCCCTGTCATCCTTACAGGTACTGGCAGGTAAAGCCTTTTCTTATGATCCACAAACTGTACTTGATACAGCGCAGAAATTATATGAAAAGAAATTAACTACTTATCCGCGTTCTGATTGTGAATATTTACCACCAAATCAATATGGTGACCGTAATGCAATCCTAAACAATCTACAAAATACAGGTGATGAGCGATTAGCACAGTGGGCTACCGATGCAGATCGCTCTATTAAGAGCCGTGCTTGGAATGAAAAGAAAATTACCGCCCATCATGCTATTATTCCTACAACGGTGGCTTGTAATATAAATAGCTTATCCCATGAGGAACGAAATATTTACTTCCTCATCAGTCAAGCTTATATTGCTCAATTTTATGGGGAGCATATTTACGAGCAAACTAAAATTGTAGTAGAGCAGTGTAAAGAAGAGTTTGTAGCTAATGGTCGTGTAGTTATCGAAGAAGGTTGGAAATTACTTTATAAGCGGCAAAAGTCTAAATCTACGACGGACAATGACGAACCTGATCTAACCGATGAGCGTGGAGCTGAATCAGACCCTAAAAAAGAGGTTGTTGAAGAAACGGATCACTTGCCGGCGGTTAAAAAGAACGACACTGTTTTATATACGGATTCTTCTGTAGAGGCGAAGCAAACCAAGCCACCATCTCGATTTACACCGTCCACATTGCTACAAGCGATGAAAGAAATTCATAAGTTCGTAAAAAATGAAGACTTAAAAAAACAATTAAAGGCCGTTTCTGGTATTGGTACAGAAGCAACTCGGGCAAACATAATTGATGAGCTTATCAGTCGAGGCTTTATGAAAACGTCTGGGAAGAAGCAAGTCTTATCTCCGACGGAAACGGGCTATCTCTTAGTAGACGCTCTGCCAGAAGAACTTCTTTATCCTGATGAAACAGCTGTTTGGGAAGAACGCTTAGCACTTATGAGCGAAGGAGCGGATACGTTAGATTCCTTCTTAGCGGATCAAATTAAGTTTTTACAATTATTAATTGATAAACTTGGTTTTGATAAAGTAATAAACTCTGATCAAATGATGCCAAATGTGGTTCGAACTATAACGAGCCAAAATCGTAAACGCCCTATGGATAATGAAAGCGTAGACTTGTCTTCATTGCCTGTATGTCCTAAGTGTAAAAAGGGCCGTTTGCAACAGCGAAATGGTAAATTTGGTGCCTTTTTAGGCTGTACAAATTATCCTACTTGTAAACATACTCAGCCAGTAGAAGAGAATGTTTCTAGTATTGAAGATAATATTGAAGTATCTGATGGAGATAAACAATATAAATGTCCTAGATGTAAAGTAGGTTACTTTGTGAAACAAGAGGTGAGAGGTCGAACGAACTGGATTTGTAGTAATCGATCTCAATGTAAGACCCAATGTTCTGATGTAGACGGGGTACCGAGTATTTATGTTAACAAATCTAACATTACTTAGAAATTTAGAAATGATTGTTTTTATTGTAATAATAAAAAGACGCGCACAGCTAAGCTGTACGCGTCTTTTTTGTTTAAAACTGCTTTTGTAGAAGAAAAATTTCTTCATTTAGTTTAGGATATTAAGCTGAATTTTATCTGCGTTTGCCACGACGCCCAGTCTGAGACGTAGAAGCGCGGCGTTGGCGTGTATTGGAGCCTTTGTGGCCTCGTGCTTTGTGAGCTTTCGCCTTAGTGGATTGGTAAGTGCTTGTAACCTTAGGTTTACTAGCTGATTTTGTGCGTTTTGGCGCAGTACTGGCGTTGCCCTTAGTCTTAATCTGACCATCTTTTGTATATTTGGTAAGCGTAGCTTGAATAGCTCGTTCAATACGTCTTAACCAAGCCTCATCCTGTGGAGTTGCAAATGTTACAGCAATACCTGAGTTACCAGCACGACCTGTACGTCCAATTCGATGGATATAGTAATCTACATCGCGAGGTACGTCGTAATTATATACATGTGTGATACCTTCAATGTCGATACCGCGAGCCGCAATATCGGTAGCTACTAAGATTTGTGTTTTCGCTTTTGCAAAGTCTCGTAGAATTTGTGTGCGACGACCTTGTGTCAAGTCACCGTGCATTTCTGCAATATTAAGCCCTGCTGCGGTTAACTCGTAGGATAAACGAATGGCATCTTCCCGTTTATTACAGAATACAATAGCTAAGAATGGATTGTCATCTTCAATCATTTTGATGAGACGTTGTGTTTTTTCTTCAGGATTCATCATATACACTCGTTGATCAATTGATTCGAGCGTGATATGTTTGCCTTCTGCTGTTACAGAAATAGGTTTAGACATGTATGCCTTTGCGAGATTTCGGATTTTATCTGGAATTGTTGCAGAGAATAGCAACAGTTGCCTATTAGCGTCTGTTTGGCTAATGAGATTTTCAATATCTGGTAAGAAACCCATATGCAACATTTGGTCTGCTTCGTCTAGTACAACACGGCGAATACAATCTAAATGTAGGGAACCGCGTTTTGCGTGATCTAATAATCGACCAGGTGTACCTAGAATAACTTGAGGACGACGTCCCAGTTGCTGTAGTTGGGCTTCAATAGTTTTACCACCGATGAGAGGGAGGATATCTACATTTAAAATAGAACCTAGTTCCTTCGCTTCGTCGGAAATTTGTTTAATTAGTTCCCGTGTAGGTGCAATGATAAGCACTTGTTCTTGATGAACATCAGTATGTACACGTTGTAAAATTGGCAGTAAGAAGGCTAGTGTCTTCCCCGTGCCTGTTTGAGCTTTTGCTATGACATCATTCCCTTTAAAGACGACAGGAATGGATTGTTCTTGAATTGGCGTGGGCTCCTTGATACCTTGTTTTTGTAGGGCTATGATGAGCTCATCACAAACACCTAAAGATTTAAAAGATTTCATGGATTGTCCTTTCTATAATACATATTATATTAATTATACAGTATGCACATACTAGGGGCAAATGAATTGAACTTGGAAGATTTATAGTCTTAATATATTCTAGACTCAAAAAAATATTATAGTACTTTCGAATATATTTTTTTGATAATATATAGAAAAATATTGATATAATTAAGTGAAATGAGAAATGAAAACATTAAAATAACTACATTTAAACTATTTATAAAGTGTTAATTGAGAATGTGTAAGCATTTGTAAATGATAATCTTTGTAGTGTTTATTGATTACTGTATCTAAATATATAGCCATGAAATATTAAAATTCAGCTAGTATTCAGTATTTTATTAGATAATCATATAAATAATCTCATATTAAATATGATAATAAAATATAGATATGAGATAAAAATAAACCATAATAATGATAATAATTGTTGAAATTAATGCTTGATTTGATATAATAATTTAAGATATTAATACGCATTATTATTTTGTGTGGTTAATATGAGGTTGTTAGGTACAATAATTAGGAGGTGTCGTATGGCTATCAAAAAGTTGAAAGACATGAAGCCAGGTGAGTCTGGTCTTATTGTTGCACTACATGGCAGTGGCAATGTTAAGCATCGTCTAATCGACATGGGTCTCGTACATGGTACAAAAATCCATGTTATGAAGTTTGCCCCTTTGGGTGATCCGGTGGAGATCAAAGTAAAAAACTTTGAATTAGCACTTCGTACAAGCGAAGCTGGCATGATTGATGTAGATGTTCAATAGGAGGTTCACATGGCAGAAAATGGGCAAATTCGCATTGCCTTAGCAGGTAACCCAAACTGTGGTAAAACTACAATGTTTAATAATATCACAGGGGCGAAGCAACACGTGGGTAACTATCCAGGTGTTACAGTAGAGAAAAAAGAAGGCCATACGAAATTTGATGGCCATGAGTTATTGTTTATTGACTTACCAGGTACATATAGCTTAACTGCACGTTCCTTGGATGAGTTAGTAGCGCGTAATGTTATCGTAAATGATAACCCAGATGTAATTGTTAATGTTCTTGATGCATCTAACTTGGAACGTAACTTATATTTAGCTGCACAATTATTGGAACTTGAAAAGCCAATGGTTATTGCTCTAAACATGGCTGACGTTGCTGAAGAAATGGGCATCAAATACGACCTAAAAAAAATGGCAGAAATGACAGGGGCTACAATTGTTAGCACAGTAGGTCGTACAAACATTGGTACAAAAGACTTGTTAGAAGCAACAATTAGTGTAGCTGCTTCTCAAAAAGCTCCTGGTGTAACAATTAATTATGGTGATTTGTTAGAAGGCAAAATTAGTGAGCTTGTAGAAGAACTAAAACAAGCTGGCACTGTTACATATCCACTTCGTTGGATTGCTATTAAATTACTTGAAAAAGATGCGGACGTTATTGGCAAGGTTATGCGCTTTGATAATACGGAAGCTGTTATTCAAAAGGCTGAAGCTATTCGTGAAGAAATTAAAGATCAAGTCGATCTTGATGTAGTATTCCAAGAATATCGTCACCGCTTCGCAGTAGAAGTATATAATAAATGCTTAACACAGGCTCCTACACAATTAGAAACGCGTTCTGACCGTTATGATAAAATTTTAACTCACCGTATTCTTGGTTTGCCAATTTTTATGGTTGTAATGTGGTTACTATTTAACTTCGTAAATACTGTAGGGGCTATTCCTCAAGGTTGGATTGAAGATGGCTTTACTGCATTACAAGCATGGGTTGTAACAGTTATTCCAGAAGGTCAGTTACAATCACTTATTTCTGACGGTATCATCGCCGGTGTAGGTGCTGTATTATCCTTCGTACCATTAATTCTATTATTATTCCTTGGTATCTCTTTCTTGGAAGATACAGGGTATATGGCACGTGCTGCCTTCGTTATTGACCGTGTAATGCGCGCTTGTGGTTTACATGGTAAATCGTTTATTCCTTTATTATTAGGTTTTGGTTGTTCCGTACCATCCGTAATGGGTGCACGTATCCTTGATAACTACAAAGATCGTATGGTAACAATCTTAATTACTCCATTCATGAGTTGTTCTGCACGCTTACCTGTTTATACTTTGTTTGCAGCAGCATTTTTCCCTCCTGAATGGGCTGGTACTGTAGTATTTGGTGTGTATGCATTAGGTATTGTATTTGGTATCGTATTTGCTAAAATTTTCCGCAAATATTTATTTGCTGGCGAAGCAGAACCATTCGTAATGGAATTGCCTCCATATCATTTACCAACTTTAAAAGCTACATTAACTCATATGTTTGAACGTGGTATTATGTACCTTAAAAAAGCAGGTACTTTCATCCTTGCTGCTTCCATCCTCGTATGGTTCATCACAACATATCCAATGGATGTAGAATACTCCAAAGATTATGATGCATTGCATGATCAAGTAGCTCAAACATATGAAATGAAAGATGCTGAAACTTTGGCTCATTTTGGTATCACTACAGATGAACAAAAAGATCAAGTAAATGAAATTGTAGATAATATGAAATCTACTGTACAAGATGCCACTGCACAAGCAGAAGCTGCTCAAGAAGCTGCTCCTGAAATCGAAGTAGAAGATGATTCTGAAGCACCTGAATTATTCAATGATATTAAAGATGAAAATAAAGACTTGTTCCCAGCAGCATGGGCAATGTACAAAAACAGTGCTAACTTAGATGCTGAAAATGACAAACTTGATAAAGAACAAGCTTCTGAAAAACTTGAACAATCCTATGCAGCATCCTTTGGTAAAGCTATCAACCCAGTGCTAGAACCATTGGGCTTTGACTGGAAAATGGGTGTATCTCTCGTAGCTGGTTTAGCGGCTAAAGAAGTTGTTGTATCTACATTGGGTACTATCTATGCAGTAGGTGGCGATACAGATCATCCTCAAGCATTGACTGATTACTTACAAAATGATCCACACTTTACACCATTGATTGCATTAACATTAATGCTATTCATCTTGATTTACCCTCCATGTATCGCAGCTTTAGCAGTTATCAAACGTGAAACTGGTTCTTGGAAATGGATGTTGTTCATGTTCTTCTATGAAAATGCATTTGCATGGATTGCATGTTTCATCTTCTATAACATAGGTCGCGCATTAGGTTTCTAATCTAGAGTCGCTAAATAGGTGTGTTTAGCCACTTTTAGATTCTTTAAACAAAAATGAATAAAAAAAATGCGATTTTGTTATAGGTAATTTAAAAATAATACTTGATAATTATCAATATTCGTGGTTAAATGATAATGAGAAAAGGGAAATATCCTTTAGATATTGCTTTTATCTTGTTTATCACTAAGACACATATTGTAATTTAGTAGATATTGAGAAAGAGGCATAATAATGGATAATCTTGTTATAGGACTCATAGTTGTATTAGCGTTAGCTTATATCAGTACTAAAATTTATAAGCAAGTGTCTGGAAAAGGTGGTTGCGGCTGTGGTGGCGGCGACTCTGATTCTAGCTCAAAGAAATCTTCTGGTTGTGGTGGTAGCTGCAGCTGTGATGGTTCCAATAAGGCTTTAGGCATT
Source organism: Veillonella parvula (assembly GCF_042850485.1). Taxonomy (GTDB): domain Bacteria; phylum Bacillota; class Negativicutes; order Veillonellales; family Veillonellaceae; genus Veillonella; species Veillonella parvula_Q. Next base: position 740,032 of record NZ_AP031417.1, read on the forward strand.
AAACGTACCGCTAAGTAAGCTAATACGAATTCTGAATTTGAATGAGGGGTCTCTATAATAGGCTCCTCTTTTCAAAATATAGTAAGTAAATTTTTATATATTTAGTAGAAAGGGATATTATCATGTTCAACTTCAACCAAAACAATCTTAAAAACGCTAATTTATTCGCAGCAGGTCTTGCATTAGGTACTGTAGGTCTTAAAGTGTTAACTTCTAAAGACGCTAAAAAAGTATATGCTGGTATCGTAGCAGCTGGTCTTCGCGCTAAAGAAACTGTATTAGAAACAGCTGAAAAAGTACAAGCATCCGCATCTGATGTATTGGCAGAAGCTCAAGAAATCAACGAAGCACGCAACGAAGAAATCTTTGAAGAAAACAAATAATTGAGGATTTAACTATGTTACAATTTTCTGTTGTACGAAAACTCAGAAATCGCTTACACGTTAAGGTGTCTGGGCATCGCTTTACAGAAGCAGAAGCTGCTTATGTAGAGGATACATTGCTCCTTAATGATGCAATTGTAGATGTAACCTTCTACACTCGTAGCAGTCAAATCGCCATTAAACATAATGGTGATTCTGATGCTGTGCGTGATGCAGTACTTGGTCTACGCGATTTAGATTTGTCCGAAGCACCAGCTTTGAACGAATACTCTCCACGCTTGGTAAATAAAAAATACCGTGAAATGATGATTAACCGCACAGCAGTTTACTTAGGTAAAAAAGCAGTGTTACCTGCACCAATTGTGGCAGCATGGGCATGGTTTGATGGGATTAAATTTATCGGTAAAGCGATTAAAACATTGTGGCAACGTAAGTTAACTGTAGAAGTACTTGATGGTGTAGCTATTGGTGCTGCATTACTTCAAAAAGATTATCCTACAGCTGGAGCCGTTATGTACCTATTGGGTATTGGTGATATCTTAGAAGAATGGACTCACCGTAAATCCGTATTGAATCTTGCTCAAAGCATGTCCTTGAACGTAGATAAAGTATGGGTATTGGTGGATGATATTGAGGTAAGCAAACCTGTTAACGAGGTTGTGGCAGGTGATAAAATCATTATTCGCCAAGGCGAAGTTATTCCTTTGGATGGCACTGTAATCGATGGTGTTGTTCTTGTAAATGAAAGCTCCATGACTGGTGAACCAGAAGCAGTTCGTCGTGATAAAGATACTTCTGTATATGCTGGTACTGTTGTTGAAGACGGTAAAGCTATTGTAGAAGTACGTAGTACATCTAAATCATCTCGTTACGAAAAAATCGTTAACCTAATCGAAGAATCTGAACAAATGAAATCCGGTATGGAACAACAAGCATACCGCATGGCAGATAAATTAGTTCCAATTAGCTTCATTGGCGCTGGTTTAACATACTTGTTGACTCGAAATGTGATGAAAGCATTGTCTTTCGTTATGGTTGACTTCTCTTGTGCTCTTAAATTATCCATTCCATTAGCAGTACTTTCCGCTATGCAAGAAGCATCTAAACGCGGTATCACTGTTAAAGGTGGTAAATTCTTAGAACAAATTGCACAAGCAGATATGATTGTATTCGATAAAACAGGTACTCTTACAAAAGCAGAACCTGAGTTTGAACAAATCATTCCATTTAATGGTCTTGATGCAGATGAAATGTTAAAATTAGCTGCATGTATTGAGGAACATTTCCCTCATTCCATGGCAAAAGCAATTGTACGTGCTGCTAAGGATCATTCCTTGCCTCACAAGGAAATGCACTCCGACGTAGAATACGTTGTAGCTCATGGTATTGCATCTAAAGTTGGCCGCTACCGTGTACGCATTGGTAGTGCTCACTACATCTTTGATGATGAAAAAACAAAGATTCCTGCAGATGAACAAGAAAAGTTCAATAATTTACCAAATTCATCTTCCCATATTTACCTCGCTATTGGAGGTACACTAGCAGCGGTTATTTGTATTAAAGACCCTGTACGTGAAGAGGCAAAACAAGTTATAGCTGATTTGCATGCATTAGGTATTAAAAAGGTTGTCATGATGACTGGTGACTCTAAGCGTAATGCACAACGTGTAGCTGATGAACTTGGTATTGATGAAGTGCATGCAGAAGTATTGCCAGAAGATAAAGCAAGTTATGTAAAACAAGCTAAAGCTGATGGCTATACTGTTATGATGGTAGGGGACGGTATCAATGACTCCCCGGCAATTTCTGAAGCTCATGTTGGTATCGCTATGAATGAAGGCGCTCCAATCGCTCAAAAGATTGCTAATGTTACTATTTCTTCTGATAATCTACAAGCTCTTGTAGATTTGCGCCGCATTTCTATTGCATTGATGAAACGTATCAAAGCTAATTACAATGGCATCGTTGGTTTTAATGGTGCTCTTGTAGGTGGTGGCGTACTCGGTATTATGCCGCCAAGCCAAACAGCATGGTTGCATAATCTATTCACATTGGGTATCGGCTTAGAAAGCATGACCCCATTGTTGAAAAAAGATGAACCAAAGGAAACTGTTCCTACAATTGATGTAACAGCTGATTCTGTAGTAGCTTAATCAAAGAACCTCCATATAGGTATTGATTTACCTGTATGGAGGTTTTTCTTTTTTGATGACATTTATCTATGATTATTGTAAAATACAAGGAGATTACATATTGTAGGAGATTTATATGAACATTTTGATAGATATTTGTAAGCGCTCCTTCTATTTGAATCTATTTATTGTGGTAATCCCCATTATTGCATATATGATTCATAATGGATCGAGTGCGACCGTAGCACTAGTATGGTATTTATTGTTATCCTTATGTATGCCTTGGGCCTATTTATCATTTAAAAGCAGTACCTTTGATGATGGTAAATCTATAAGTCGCATTGCTTATGTAGTGAGTTGGGTTGTCGTTCATGGTATCAGCTATAAAGGTATTTTTTTAGGTGTTGATTTATCCATGTTGTGGGGATGGCCAACAGTAGGTCGTGATATAGCCTTTTTATTAGCTATGTATTTAAGTGTCACATTTAGCTTGCTTATAGCTTATGGCTTAACTCGATTAGTGGGAGGCTGTAATGAATAAAAGTTTTTGGCTATTTACGTTAATTTGTTCACTTTTTGTAAGTGCTATTACAACAGTACTTTCATTAAGTGGGGCATTATCATTATCCATTTTAGTGTTTCCAGTTTTGTCGCTAGTCATACCAATTATGGTGCGACGACTAAAGAATGCCAAGTTTAACGATGATTTACCGCTAAGCATGGGGTATCATGCTTATAGTTGGGCTTGGTGGACGGTATTTTCGTTTCTTCATACACCATTTAGCTTTAATGTAGATAATGGATTAGCAAAAGTATTACTTTTATTTGTGGTGTATTTTATCGTTCAAGTTCTCATTGAGTTATGTGGTTTATTAGCTACGAAGTTTTTCAATCGTACTTATCGATGGGGTATGATTGATGAAGCATTAGATATAATTGCCTATACTATACCGATTCCGTTCTTGTATATTGGCTCAATCCTATATATAGATTTACAAGATCCGATGGTATATTTTATGTATGCATCATCCATGAATGTAAATATATTATTTGCTGAACTTGTATTATTATTAGTTTCTTTATTGGTCTTTGTATTCTATTTGTATCCAAGAGATTTAGCATATAAGGGTGTACGTTTGTTGCGTATCATTATTACTGCAGGCATATGGCTTGCTATGAACGCTCATATCTTGTATGGTGGTTATATTCCAGAATTTATTTTATCTTTAGTTCCCACCGTTTTTCCAACGTACCAAGGTAATCCACTAGTGTTTGTAACTCCAACTTTATTAGAAGCTGGTATGACCGGTGGAGCAGTGATTATAGGTGCATTGGTAGAACGTGGTATTATTTCACGACGCCGTGAACGTATTTAATTTCTAGTTTCGACTTATATCCGTAAGGAATGAGAGCGAAGGAGGATCTATGAACAACATTGAACGTCCATTGGATGATAACTCAACTGTATCAATCCACGACAATGAAAAACTGAAGCAAGTTGAACGTAAAGAGGCCAAAAAAGAGAAGAAAAGTGGCATTACGATTCGAGAATTGACAATTATTGGTCTACTAGCAGGTATCACTATTGCATTAGGGCTTTCTGGTTATGGTATTATTCCATTAGGGCCGCTAAATGTAACAACTTTACATGTACCAACTTTAATTGGTGCTATTGTAGAAGGACCAAAAGTGGGGGCCTTTGTAGGCTTTATCTTTGGTTGCTATAGTTTGTGGCAAAATATTACAGCTCCTAATATTTTATCTCCACTATTTATTAATCCAATTATTTCCGTATTACCGCGTATACTTTTCCCAGTATTAGCATATTTGGTATATCTATTATTGTGGAAAGCACCGCAAGGTCCACGTATTATTGTTTCTGCTTTTATGGGGACTGTATTTCATACGATCATGGTTATGGGACTAATCTTCTTACTCTATGCAGATATGTTTGCTCTTAAAATGAATCTTAGTCCAGATCAAGTATTAGGCTCTATTGTATTCTTGTCTGTTACACATGGTATTCCAGAAGCAGTTTTTGCTGCTGTAATTGTAACACCGGTGGCAATGGCTTTACGAAAAGTATTGCGTAAGGATGCTCCTAAGAAAACTAAAGGTGAAGCTATGCGAGACGCAAAAGTTACAGACCATCAATTAGGAGAAACTGAAGTGGTAGAAACCAAATAAGCTGAAGTTGTAGACGAAAATATAACGAAATAGTATTTTACAGGCTTTTTATAAATATGATAAAATAAATATCATTCGATAAGTATTGAGGAGGATAATCATGGCTAAACGTATTCGTACTATCAACACTGAATCCTTACAAAAAACTGCTAAAACTGGCGGTTGTGGGGAATGTCAAACATCTTGCCAATCCGCTTGTAAAACAAGTTGCACAGTTGGTAACCAAGTTTGCAAACAAAAATAATGAAGAGGCTCGCTTAGCGGGCCTTTTTATTTATGTTTTAAAGACATACATTGTATAGTATATCTTTATGACTCTTTTTATAACGTTTAGTGTGGAAATGTGGTACAATTATCTAGAAAGTTCTATATACTAGAGCTTTTACCATACAAATCAATTGGAGGTACCATGTTAGAATTAAAACCAATGATCCATAAGTTTCGGATGAAGGATAACTATTACTGCTTAGACGTAAATAGCGGTATTATCCATGTTATCGACGAACTCATCGATAGAGTTCTTGACATATATGATGGCACTAATCGCGATGCTGTACATGCTGCGTTAGATGCTAAAGAAGATGCAGTAGAACTAGATGAGATTATGGACGAGTTAGATGAGCTCATCAAAGCGGAGCAACTATTTGCACCGATGAGTAAAGAGTTTAAACTTGTAGTAGGTGAGAAACCTATTGTTAAGGCATTATGCTTAAATATTGCTCACGATTGTAATTTAGCATGCAAATATTGCTTTGCTAGTCAAGGGGATTACGGCGGTGTTAAACGAGAATTGATGAGCTTTGATGTAGCAAAACGAGCTGTGGACTTTCTTATTAAAATGAGTGGACCTCGCCAACATTGCGAAATTGACTTTTTCGGTGGTGAGCCATTGTTGAACTGGGATGTTGTTAAGCAAACGGTTGAATACATTGAATCCATTCAAGAAAAACACAATAAGATATTTAAACTTACATTGACTACGAATGGTATGCTTTTAACACAAGATAAAATCGACTATGTAAACAAACACAAGATGAGTTTAGTATTGTCTTTGGATGGTCGTGAATCCGTACATAATGCAATGCGTCCAGTAGCAGGTAGTGGTGCAGAGTCTTATAAATATATTGCTAAAAACCTTATCAACGCAGTAAAACAACGTCACGGTCTTGAATATTATGTACGTGGTACATATACTCATAAAAACTTAGACTTTACTAAAGACGTTATGGCAATGTCTGATCTTGGCTTTGAGCATTTGTCCATGGAGCCTGTTGTCGGTGAAGAAGGGGACTATGTGCTTCGTGAAGAAGATTGGCCAACTCTAGAGAAAGAATATGAAAAATTAGCAGATATTTATTTACAACGCCAGTTAGAAGGCTGGGGTGAGAAGTTTAACTTCTTCCACTTCCGCATGGATTTATATCGTGGGCCATGTATGGCGAAACGCCTTCGTGGTTGTGGGGCAGGTCATGAATATATGGCAGTCGTACCTAATGGCGATATTTACCCATGTCACCAATTTGTAGGTAAAGATGGATACGTGCTTGGTAATGTGTATGATGGTTTACAAAATACAGAAATTCCTAAAGATTTCCGCAATACACATGTATTCTCCAAACCAACTTGTGCTGAATGTTGGGCGAAATTCTTCTGTTCCGGTGGTTGTCATGCTAACAACATTACATTGGGTGGCGATCTAGAAACACCTTATGAATTTGGTTGTCGTTTACAGAAGAAACGCATCGAATGTGCTATTATGATTCAAGCCGAATTAGAACAAGCTGGTATTGATGGAAGTATTCCTGTTGCATTAGGTTAATTACACTTGATTCTCCGAGTATAGTAGGAGTTTATATGAAACAAAATAGTAATCAAACTACAGAACGCTGGGGAATTCGCTATACCGGTATAGTTCAAGGGGTCGGATTCCGGCCCCTTGTTTCTATGTTGGCCCATTCCCTAGGATTAACAGGTTTTGTATATAATGATAGTCAAGGTGTGTATGTTGAAATTCAAGGTTTTCTAGGTGAATTGCAGTTATTCTTAGCTGCTGTTCAAGAGGAGCAACCTCGTTTATGTCGCATTACTAGTCAAACTGTACAGCATCTTACACTTAATATGCATGAAAGTGATTTTGTTGTACAGCCATCTCCATTAGATGAATCCGTGAGTACCTTTATTAGTGCCGATACAGCGCCTTGTAATGATTGCCTTAAAGAGTTACAACAAGATAAACGTAGAAAGGAATATCCTTTCATCAACTGTACAAATTGCGGACCAAGGTATACGATTATCAAATCTTTGCCTTATGATCGGGAGCGGACGACGATGAACGAGTTTCCCATGTGTGAAGATTGTAAGGCTGAATATGAAGATATAGAAGGGCGTCGCTATAGAGCAGAGCCAAACGCATGCTCGCGCTGCGGCCCCCAATATACATTGTATAAGCCAAATCGTAAGGCTGTGGATACAGTGAATATATGGAACACTACGCGGGAATTAATTAATGAAGGTAGTATTATCGCAATAAAAGGTGTAGGAGGATATCATCTTGTTTGCGATGCTAGAAATGACGCTGCTGTACAACGCTTACGTAAGCGAAAGAATAGATCGCATAAACCATTAGCAATAATGGTGGGAACTCTAGATATGGCGATTGAGTTAGTACATATTAATGATGTAGAACTAGATATATTGACGGGGATGGAACGTCCTATTGTGTTATTAGAAAAAAATCATAATAGTTCTGTCCATTTGAGCTCTTATGTGGCGCCTGATAATCGTATGTTAGGTATTATGTTGCCTTATTCACCAATGCATGAGGTGTTATTACCTTCTGATGCGGCATGGGTTATGACCAGTGGTAACAAAAGCGGTGATTCCGTATTATATAACGATGATCAAGCGTTTAATGAACTAGGTGAGGTAGCAGATTATTTCCTCGTTCATAATCGTGAAATCTATGCGCCCCTTGACGATTCAGTGGTGGTGGTGATTAATAATAAACCTCGATTTATTCGTCGCAGTCGTGGTTATGTGCCTGAACCTATTCATTGTGAAGGTTTAGATAATTCGTCGATATTAGCAATGGGTAGTGATTTGAAAAATGCTTTTGCTATGAATAAAGGTAGTGAAATTCTTGTAGGTCCACATATTGGTGATTTAGAAAATATATCAACTCATGAAACACTAGAATGGACTATTAAACGTTACAAGAGTTTATTTTCTGTACAACCAGATAAAATTATCATAGATAGTCACCCCCAGTTTTTCTCTTCTCGGTTGGGTGAAAGAATAGGCGAAAGTTTCCATCTTTCTGTTGTACCTGTTCAGCATCATCATGCTCATATAGCGTCTGTTATGGCGGAACATAATTTAAGAGGGCTTGTACTAGGGATTGCTATGGATGGTACTGGCTATGGACCAGATGGGACTATATGGGGGGGAGAATTTCTCCTTTGTAAAGGCAATCAATATCAGAGATTGGCACATATTCATGCGGCTCCCTTGCCTGGCGGAGAAAAGGCTGTTACTGAACCTTGGCGACAAGCCTTATGGTATATTCGTAATTATTATGGTGATGATATCCCTTTTGTATATCAAGAATGGATGAAGGAACTTCCAAAGGGATGGGAAATTTTAGATAAAGCATTACAATCTAGAATGCCCATGATTCAAGCTACAAGCTGTGGGCGATTATTTGATACTGTAGGTGCTTTATTAGGTCTTGGTATGGTCCATAGTTATGATGCACAAATTGCCATTGCTTTAGAAACTCTATGTGGTGATGAAAAAGGATCATTACTTGCTTACAATTATGATGGACATATTCTTGACTTTACACCTACAGTTCAATCTATTATGGATGGTGTTGTTCGTGGTGAATGTCGAGCTCATTTAGCCGCTTCATTTCATAAAACAATGGCAATAGCACTATGTGAAACGGCTGCAGACTTGATGGAGCGATATAATATTAGTAATGCGGCCATGTCTGGTGGTGTATTTCAAAATCGTAAATTATTAGAATTCATATATAGGACGTGGCATATAGGTAATTTATATATGAATGAAGCTGTTCCTTCTAATGATGGTGGACTTGCTTTAGGACAATTGTGGTTAGGAAGTCAATTATAAATTGTCACGTAGATCTTATTCTTAGACAAATTTATTTAGTAATGTTTTGAATATTGTTTAATCTATATGAGTTGTATAGCCAGTTTAAGCTCTAGTTGTTTGTGGCCACTATCACTAAATAATGAGTGTAACTGTGATACAATAATATTAATTTTATTCATATATTTTGGAGATGTTTTATTAAAGTAAATGTATATAAAACTTGTTATAAATGATATAGATAAGGAGATATTATGTGCTTAGCTGTACCAGCTCAATTGATTGCTGTGAATGACGCTATTGGTACCGTTGAATTGACAGGTGCTACCCGTGACTGCAGTTTGCTCCTCGTACCAGATGCAAAGGTCGGGGATTGGTTGTTAGTTCATGCAGGTTTTGCTGTACAAATTGTTGATGAAGAAGAGGCTCAAAAAACATTAGAGGCCTTTAAGGAGTTAGAAGAACTTGAAGAAGCTTACTTTGCAGGAAAAGCAGCACACAGCTGATGCTTTGTTAAGGCGCATCAATGCGCTTCATAAGCCCGGTGAAACTGTGCGGCTTATGGAGGTCTGTGGTACGCATACAGTATCGATTTTCCGAGAAGGTCTTCGTCAATTATTGCCAAGTGGCATAGAACTTGTTAGTGGACCAGGATGTCCAGTATGTGTAACTGATCAAACCTATATGGATAAGGCTTTAGCCTATGCAGAACGTGAGGATGTTATTATTGCTACTTTTGGGGATATGTTGAAGGTCCCTGGGAGTTATAGTAGCCTCAGCGAAGCTCAAACAAAGGGCGCTCACATCCATGTTATCTATACGCCTTTAGAGGTGATAGAACTAAGTAAAAAATACCCAGAAAAGAAAATAGTATTTTTAGCTATTGGCTTTGAGACGACTATAGCCGTAATTTGTGCTACTGTAAAAGCCGTTCATGTTGCGGGATTAAAGAACGTATTCTTTCTTGTATCTCATAAGTTAGTACCACCAGCATTGCGTGCATTACTAGATAAACAAGAAGGCCATATCGATGGATTTATTCTACCTGGTCATGTTAGCGTTATTATTGGGGAAGAACCATACCGATTTTTGCCCAAAGAATACGGTATCCCATCTTGTATCGCTGGCTTTGATGGCTTAGAAATATTGTCTGCCATAGCTAATATTTTAGAGCAACGTAAGTCTGGTAATATTGTGGTGGGCAATACGTATCATTCTGTAGTTATGCAGAAGGGAAACCCTGTAGCCCAAGCTATGATCGAGGAAGTGTATGAAGTATGCGATGATGTATGGCGTGGTATTGGTGTTATTCCTAACTCTGGTTTAGCATTAAAGGGTGAATATGCAGCTTATGATGTAGAGCTTGTCCTACCTATTAACTTAGATAAACCATCCCTTGATCCTAAAGGCTGTCAATGTGGACGTGTTTTACAAGGCCTTATTAAACCTAGTGAATGTCCATTATTTGGTAAAAGCTGTACCTCGGATCATCCAGTAGGTGCTTGTATGGTATCTGTAGAGGGTAGCTGTGCTGCATGGTATAAATATGGTTATTCTAGTGGTGGATCGACGTGGGAGGATTAATATGGAACGAGTTCGCTTAGTCCATGGTAATGGTGGACGATTTAGTCATGAGTTGACGGACCGTTTTATTTTGAAATATTTTACAAATGATTTGTTGGCGCCCCTACACGATGGTGCCCAGTTTCCCGTTACAGCCGGGCGCATGGCCTTCTCTACGGATTCCTATGTGGTACAACCTTCATTCTTTCCTGGTGGTAATATTGGTAAGTTGGCTGTTTGTGGAACTGTGAATGATTTAGCCATGAATGGTGCGATACCTCAATATTTAAGTTGTGGTCTTATTTTAGAAGAAGGCTTGGCCTTTAAAGAACTAGATGAAATACTTCGCACTATGTCAGAAATGGCAAAAGCTGCAAATGTTCAAATTGTTACAGGTGATACAAAGGTCGTTAAAAAAGGCGAAGTAGATAAAATCTACATTAATACTGCTGGTATTGGCATGATTCCAGCTGGAATAGATATTGGTCCACATCGCGTGAAAGCAGGGATGGATATCATTTTGTCAGGTGCTATTGGAGATCACTCCATTGCCGTTATGGGGCAGCGATTTGGTTTAGATTTATCTGACTCCTTAACAACTGACTGTGCTCCTTTAAATAAGATGGTTCATGCGGTGCTTGATAAAGTAGGAGTTCAAGTTGCTTTGTTGAGAGACCCCACTCGTGGTGGCCTAGGTACTGTTCTAAAAGAAATAGCTGACCAAAGCCAAGTGGGGATTAAGGTTGAAGAAACAGCCATACCAATTCATGAAGAGGTACAGTCTGTTTGTGACATATTAGGGTACGACCCTTTATATTTAGCTAATGAAGGTAAAGTAGTAATGGTAGTCGATCCATCTGTTACGGATGAAACTCTTAAGATTCTTCATAGTTTTGAAGAGGGAAAAGAAGCTGTACTAATTGGTAAAACCTTAGATAAAAATATCGGTAAGGTTGGATTACAAACAACTATTGGTGGTGTTCGTTTGATTGATTTATTAGGTGAAGATCAAGTTCCACGAATTTGTTAAATTTATAATTAATAATAGTAATTTAACTATATCATTTTGTTAATTTTTATATTTTAATTTTTGAGCTTTCTAGATGTAACTTATATTAGATGTTGACAGTATTTATCGTTGATGGTAGCATTAAATTAAGTTGCGTAAAATTCATTAAGAATTCATCGTAAATTTATATTATGTTAGTATCTTTATGTGTAAGTTCTTATACTTTCACTAGAATCTATGTATAGAATTTGTTAAAATATAAGTATCTATAGGAGGCTTATTATGAAAAAGAAGATTATTACAGCTGTTCTAGGGATTTGTTTAACTACAACTGCATTTGGTGGTATCTTGACAACTCAAGCTGGTGGACTTAGTAGCATTCTTGGTGGTGCAGCTAAAATTGGTGGTATCGGCATTGTTGTTAATAAATTTGGTCCACAAATTGACTCTTTCCTAAATAAATTATTGAAACAAAATAACTTGAGTACTGAATATACAACTAAAGTAGTTCCTATTATCAGTATTGGTACAAAAGGTTATATCGGTGCGGCTCAAGTTACTGGGCCTGCTTCTAGCATTGAAGAGGTTAAAGCTGTTGCTCAAGTAGAAGGTAGCTTTAATGGTATGGTTCGTGTAAAAGGATTAGTTCCTGTTAATAGCACAAACCCAGTTGGTGCATCTCGTGTTCAAGGCGTAGGTGTATCTGCGATTATTGATTTGAAAATTTAATGGCCACTGAGCATATAAATTGATAGACTCAGGGAATAAGCACGGTCTTAGGCCCGTGCTTATTCTGTTGTATAACAGTTATACATTAGATACATTGTGGAGGAATTTATGAAGAAACAAGTACTTACACTTTTAATGGCATCCCTAATTTCAGGTACTGCATTTGCCGCTCCTGGTACAGTAACTGAAAAAACAAATGTTTTAGAAACTACTGTATATGGAGTCGTACAAGATGGTGCTGTTGTGGACCGCATTAATCAACTTGATGAAACCGTGTATGGTACTGGTTTCAATGGTAATTCCGCAACATTGAGTAAACGTGTTGACTCCCTCTACAATTCTGTAGAAGGCAGTGGTACTAATATTTCTTTGCGCGAAGAAATGGATGCATTGGAATATACATATCAAAATAGCATTAACGCAGGATCTCTTGTAGACCGTGTAGAAAAGATGGAACGTAGCGTTAATGGTCGCATTGGTAGCGGTTCCTTACAAAAACGTATTATCTCTTTGAAGACAAAGGTATATGGTAGCAATGTGGCTCTTACTAACCAAGTAGGTACATTGTCTGGTAATCAAGTGTTCAAAGTGACTCTAAATGAAGCGGTTTCTTCTAAAACTAGTCATGAAGGTGACACTGTATCCTTTACAGTTGCAGAAAATGTAATGGATGGCAATGTCTTATTAGTACCTGCGGGCACTGTAGGTTCCGGAACAATTACTTCTTTGAAAAAGGCTCGTTCCTTTGGTCGTAATGGTGCGTTAGATATTACATTTGATACAATCCCAGCTATTGATGGTACAGAATTTACTGCTGTTCAAGGTAAAGAGGCTAAGGATAAAACTCGTAGTGAAGTTAAAGCAGCAGGTGCATCTGTGGCGGGCGCAGTTCTACTCGGCCCTGTTGGACTTGTAGGAGGCGCTTTCATCAAAGGTAAAAATATTGAGTATCCAGCTGGTGCTACTGTATATGTACAGCCTCAAGATTCCGTAACAATTCAAGGTCTTGTTATTGGTGGCGATGGTTTAGCTCATAGTGATAATGAATTAGCTGATGCTGTAACTGTACCTAATACAACCGGTGAGTCTGAAGAATATGTAGAAAATAATGGTGTTGATGAAAATGTAACTGTAGCTGATGATACTACAGCGGTTGAGGAGCCAGAAGAACCTGTAGAAAATGTTTCTCAACCTATCGTTGTTGTAAAGCGTAATCAATAATTAACAAATTCTTAAAGTAATAGGAGTTCTAGTAACCATGAGGAAACGTAAAGTACAATGGCTGGCAGCGGCATGTGTTGTTTGTTTAGCACAACCTGTATTTGCCGCTACTGAGTCAACTATTGTATATCAAGATACATTGGATAGCGTAGGTCAATCCTATGCAGGAGAAATTTCTAAAGCATCTACACCTGAATATAGTAATATCCGTGTTGTACGTCGTGGTGAAAAAGCGAAATCTGCTACTCCTGCTGAACAGTTGCCTACACGTATCGATGCTAATAAAATGTCTTATACTGGCTCTACAGGTGATGTATATGCTCAAGGCGATGTTGTGGTGTCTCAAGGTAATCAAACTTTGATGGCTCCCCGTATTGAAGGTAATACTAAAACTACAGAATATCGTACTGTTGGAGGCTATCGCTATTTGGAAGATGGAGGTAAAACAAAAGATATTACAGGTCAAAATATGACGTATCGCACTAGCGATCGTCACTTTGAGGCGGACCAAGCCATGGGATGGAGCGACCCCTATTATGTAAAGGGCAATAATGCCACTTTTGATGGACAAATAGGCCATATGGAAAAGGGCATGGTAACTACAAAACATGCAATGGCATTTGTTCATACTCCAGATTATCGTGTGGAAGGTCAAGATATTAAGGTATATCCTGGTGATAGAGTCGTTATTAAAAAACCATCCTTCTATATTAAAAACTTTAAAATATTATCCTTGCCATCTTATACGACTTCATTGCGTCATGACAAAGAAGGCAAATTTAGTATTTTTTCTTTAATACCAAAGCCTACGTATAATAACGATGATGGTATTGGCTTACATGGTAGTACAGAATATCCTATCGGTAAAAACGGTGAAGCTTATATTGACTATCGTTGGTATTCTAAATCTGGTTTTAAACCACAGGTGGGATATCGTCATTATTTACCTTGGGGGACTGCTTCTGTTGGTTATAGCAAGGAGTCTAATGAATATAATGATGAAACAGTATGGGTAGAAAAAATAGGTGAAGCTCGTTTGGATACTCATACATATCATGTAGGGAATTCTCCAATTACTGTACGTGGTGGTGTTAATGCTGGTTATTGGAAAGAGGGCTCTGTAAAAGGTTCTCATAAAGAATACTATGCAGAAGTTTCTCATGATCCGATTAAGCTTGGCAAAAATGCTGATTTACGCTTCTTAGGTGGTTACCAACGTGACTACTATGGTTATGATGGTAGTATCCGTAGCATGCCTTATTGGGGTGCTAGATTCCAATCTAAAGTTGGTAATCGTGCTAATGTATGGGTTAGCTATAATCAACGAAATATTACCTACAATAATTCACCTTATCGTTTTGATACGACAGAGCTTCCAAAAGAGCTTATTTATGGTGGTACGTATAAATTGACTCGCCTTGATGATATTTCTGTAAGTGTTAAGAACAACATGATGAGTGGGGATATTGATTCTGTCTATTATACATGGCATCGTGATTTACATTCCTTCGATATGTACTTAACATATAAAGATGGACATAAAAATAAAAATGATCAATGGAAAATTAAATTTGTAGGTAAAGACTTTTAGTTAGGAGAATACTATGCAACGCATTAGAAAAGCTGTAATCCCAGCAGCTGGTTTTGGTACACGTTTCTTACCAGCTACCAAGGCACAACCCAAAGAAATGCTTCCTATTGTCGATACACCTGCTATCCAATATATTGTGAAAGAAGCGTTAGATTCTGGTATTGAAGAAATTCTAATTATTACAGGGCGTAATAAACGTGCTATTGAGGACCATTTTGATAGTAGTGTTGAATTAGAATTGTTATTACAAAGTCAAGGCAAAAATAAACCATTGGCTATGATTAAGGATTTGGCGGACATTAAAGTTCATTTTATTCGTCAAAAAGCACCTCGTGGACTTGGTGATGCTGTATTGTGTGCAAAAGCATTTATTGGTGATGAGCCATTTGCAGTATTACTTGGTGATGATATTGTTTACAATCCAGAAAATCCATGCTTAAAACAGTTGATTGATTGCTATAATGAGCATCCTGGTATTATTTTAGGTGCTCAATTTGTACCGGAAGATAAAGTTAGCTCTTATGGTATCGTATCTGGCGAAGCATTGGCTGATAATTTATATCGCGTTGATAACTTGGTGGAAAAACCTAAGAAAGAAGATGCTCCATCTCGACTCGCTGTATTAGGTCGTTATATTTTGACACCAGATATTTTCAATATCTTAGAAGCTACTAAGCCTGGTGTAGGTAATGAAGTCCAATTAACTGATGCATTGGCAGCCTCTAAAACTGATACGTATGCATTAGCATATGAAGGTATTCGCTACGATACAGGGGATAAATTGGGCTATTTAAAAGCTACTGTTGAGTATGCATTGCGCAACGAAGAATTGGGTGAAAGCTTTAAAGCTTACTTAAAAGAATTAGATCTAAAATAGATAATCTATGAGACTTCCACGTGAGGGGCCTATGATATATGTCATAGGCTCTTTTTGGTTATAGTTTCAAACTCATTTGTTATTTGTTAACATATGGATAATGCCTTTTGTTGACGAATGAAATAATGTTGATTATAATCAAGATATTGAATAAATAAAAGGACTGTGATTATATGAAAACATTATTTAAAGCATTATGTAATAATGATTTGAACCTACCAGGACACAGCGTTATTAAACATATGCATTATGATTCCTCAGGTAGTGATAGAAGGGTATGTGAAATCGTATCGAAGGTGGCTAAAACTACCACAATTGGTATTATGGATCGCTCAGGCTTCTTGATGGTTGATTTACGACCGGTGCCGAAACAATTCAGCATTCGCGCTACAATACATCAAGAGGAAAGCAGTGGTGCTATATCGTTCTCTAAGGAAGATATAGTACGATTTGTAAACGATATTAATGATACGAATCCAATCCATCGTGAGAATCCTTATGTTGTTCCTGGCTGCATGATTTTAGAAACGATGTGGGATTTTTGGAATATTAGTAAATCTGCTCTACAAATGGCGATTTATTTTCATGCACCGGTTATTGCAGATGACAAGGTAACTTTGGTGGAATATCCTGAAGATGCTCATGTAGAAGGTTACATTGGTGATACATTGGCATTTTCGGCTACATTTTTTGGTGAAAATGAAGATTCATCATCTTTGAAACAAAGATGTATTAGTTAGAGGTAATTATGGAAACAAGACGTTTAACAAAAATGGCTTTATTAACAGCCTTATTATGTATTTCAGCATATATTTCTTTTCCCTTACCATTTAGCCCCGCTATGGTAACGGCTTTGACTTTGGTAGCTACATTGACCGGCTTATTGTTACAGCCTAAAGATGCACTTATCGTATTTATCATTTATATTTTGCTTGGTGCAGTAGGTTTGCCAGTATTCGTTGGGGGAACGGCTGGTCTTGGCAAATTGTTGGGACCAACAGGGGGCTTTATTTTTTCTTGGCCAGTTGCATATACATTACTAAGTATATTTAAAGGTTCTAAAAAAAGCTTTTTCTCTTATGCCTGGCGATCTCTTGTGATTACCATTCCTGTAGTATATCTCTTTGGTGTAGCAGGATTTATGATTGTAACAAAAACAGAGCTTTGGGCGGCCTTGCCTGTAGTCATGTTCCCATTTATCCCAGGGGATATCGTAAAATGTCTCGTTGCTTCTTGGTTAGCAACTAAAATTAAAATTTAGAATACAATAAAAGTGGCATTCCTCGGGATGCCTCTTTTTTGCTTTTTATAGAAGGAGTTTATATGTCAGTATATATTCATTGTGGACTTCGAAGTCCCATCGGCGTTTTAAATGGACAATATAAACATATGAGACCAGAGGTGCTAGGGGCTAAAGTAATTGATACATTAATCAATTGCCATAGTATTTCACAGGTAGATGGGCTATTTTGTGGTAATGCTGTTGGAACCGGTGGCAACATAGGACGGCTTATGGGGTTAATGTGTAATTTACCAAATTCTGTGCCTGCTATCACAGTAGATATGCAATGTGCCTCGGCATTAATGAGTATTGAGATGGCGTATACACATATTGCGTCAGGCGTTATGGATGCTGTTATTGCGGGTGGTATTGAAAGTTCTTCGTTACAGCCAGAGCGGGTGTATGCATTAGGGGATGATCGAAAAGGAACCTATAAGGTAGCTCAATTTACGCCCCAAGATCAATCGCCTTTAGCCATGCTCGAAGGGGCTGAGCGGACTATCCATAAACACAGTGTAACAAAGGAAGATTTATATCCGCATATTATTGGCAGTCATCAAAGAGCATCAGTTGCTTTAGATAACCCATATTTACAGTCATATATTATGCCTATTACTATAGATGGTAAAAGATGTATAGATGAATGTATTCGACCTACGATGAACGAGAAACTCTTGTCTAGGATGAAGCCTTTGTTGGGAGCTGACTCTATTACAAATGCAGGCAATGCGTGTTTAACTCATGATGGAGCGGCCTTTGTATATTTATCTAATAAAAAAGGGCCTTTTAAAATTCATAGCGTTAAACCTTGGGCAGGAAATCCCCAGTTTAGTCCAGAGGGCGCCCTTGAAAGTACAGAAGGCATTTTAAAACGTACAGATTTAACTATGGATGATATTGATGTGGTGGAATGGAATGAAGCTTTTGCCATCATTGATGTTCTTTTTAACAAGGCGTATCCTAATCACATTAAAAAATATAACATGCTTGGAGGTGCCTTAGCTTATGGACATCCCTATGGATGTTCTGGTGCCATATTAGTGCTTCACTGTATGGCTGCTTTAGAATCTTGTGGTGGTCGCTATGGTTTATGTGCTATTGCTGGTGCAGGGGGCACAGGTACGGCTTTAATTATGGAACGCATGTAATATGACAATTATTGAACGCTTACAACAGCATAAAGATTTAGAGCCCCATAAAATGGCTTTAATCGTAGATGACATACAATATACATATGGTGAACTATATGATGCTATTCTATCGGTCAGTATTAATAATACAAATCGCATTGTAAATCTTACTAAGTCTAAAAAGACATTAAAAACTAAGATTCTTTTAATTCAAGAACTGTCGTTTGTTGAACAACTTACACAGTGGCTTGGGGCATTACATAAAGGTAATATTCCTATGGTATGTCACAATGAGATGGATACGGCTTATGTAGATGAGCTAGCTCGTGTTATAGCCTATGAAGGTGTACCGCCATTAGCTGATTTTGGGGTACTTACATCGGGGACTACGGGACAACCAAAACCTTTGTGGAGACGAGAAATGTCTTGGCGCGATTTTTTTGATATTCAAAATGATATTTTTCATATAAACAAAGATACTAAAATCTTTTTACAGGGAAGCTTTAGTTTCACAGGCGTTAGTAATATGGTCATTGCCGCTTTATGGGCTGGAGGGACCGTGGTTACAACAAGTTCATTGCGTCCTAGTAGATGGATACAGCTTATAGAGGAATACAATGTAGACCATATATATGCATTACCAACGAAACTACGATTATTGGTACGACACTGTAAAAGTAATTTATCATCTATTAAATATATAATTGCAGGATCTCAAGTTCTAAATCGACAATTAATGGAACAGTTACAACATATATGTCCTGATATGGAGTTTATCTTGTACTATGGCGCATCAGAGCTTAACTATATAACGTATTGTACAGGTAAGGAATGGCTAGAGCGAGAAGGTACGGTGGGGAGACCATTCCCAACCATACAGATAGCAGAGACTGATAATGTTATTTATGTGACCACAAAATATCATATTGAAGGGATTTCTAATACATATACTGTAAATGATTGTGGATATATCGATAGCGATGGTTATCTAATGTTTAATGGGAGAGCAGGCGACGTAATCAATAAAGGGGGATATAAAATTTCTATTCCAGAGATGGAATTGTATTTACAATCCTTACAAGGGGTTTCCGAGGTTGCTATAATTGATATTACTGATGAGATACGAGGGGAGGACTACGTAGTTTATATGGTGCTAGATGGTGAGGCTAGATTGAATGAAGTTATAGACCTTATTCATAATAAAAGGCCTTCTATGGAGTGGCCAAAAGCTATAATAGAAGTTCCTATGCTACCCCTTACGGAATGCTCAAAAGTTGATAAACGAAAGCTAAAAGAGTGGTATAATAAAGGGTAAACATTTTTTGTACTACAAGGAGGCATCATGCAGATTAATAAGGCGGCGCTAGAGATTTTCGACTTTACATCCTCGTTAGCTGTATATTCTGAACATGAATTAAAGGTTGGGGATCAAGCTATACAAGATTATATAGCAAATCATGTAGTTAAGGCTTTTAAAGATCCAGGGGCTAGAACCGGAACCTTACATGATGCGAGCCCTGTGGGCAAACAATTATTAGATTATAAAAATGGAGCGCTTAAGTTTATTGATTTATGTAAGAATTTAGGTGAAAGCTTATTTTCATACATGAAACAAGCTACTGATTCTGTTGTTATTGATACAATTATCTGTGAAGCCGTTACGGATACGCCTTATGTTTGTATTCTTTTGTGTCAAGCTCATGATGCTTTTACCCATCAATTATTCAGTGAAGATGATGGTACATTGGCTACAGAACTCGTTTCTCATAAGGCTGTGTTGCCGATGCCGTCGCAGAAGTTACGTGCCTTTGCATCCATTAATTTGCATGATTTTAGCGTTCGAATTTTTGAACCTAAAGGGGAATTTGATGGTGAGGTATCCTATATCCTAGCAGATAAGGTCTTGCAATTAGGGACTAATCAATCCTCGCGAGATACGGTGAGAAAGGTAAAGACTATCGTAGATAAGGTGGCTCAAGCTCATGAGTCTGATGGCGTTGTTGAGTTGACAACCGCTAAATCTATGATTGCTAAAAATGCAGAAGTATCAGATACCGTTGATCCTGTTCGTATTGTAGAAGAGGTATTTAAAGCGAATCCCATTCAACAAGAGGCGGCAAAAAAAGAATTAGCTGATGCGGATATGCTGCGTCCTTTGCCAGTCAATCGTGAGTTTGCCACGAAGGTTGGAGAGCATCATAAGATTAAAACAGATACAGGTATTGAGATTTCATTTCCTGTAGAATATATGAAAAATCGTGAGTTTATTGAGATAAAAACTAATGATGATGGTACTTTGCGTATTGAATTAAAAAATATTAATAAAATCGTAAATAAATAGTAATGAAAAATTATATTTGTCTATAGAAATATATTATGTAATGATTAAATTTATTTGCTATGCTAGTATATGGAGGTTATGATGAGTAAAGAGAAACATAAAAAAACAAACGCATTACGTATTTTAGATACTCATAAGATACCTTATAGTATTAGCGAATATGAGTGGTCTGAAGAGCGTGCTGCTGGCCTTCATGTAGTAGAAGCATTAAAACTCGATGAGAAACAAGTCTTTAAAACATTAGTTGGCAAAGGTGACAAAATTGGATATGTAGTATTCTGTATTCCTGTGGCTGAAGAGTTAGATATGAAACAGGCAGCACGTGTTAGTCATAATAAGTCTGTAGAGCTTGTTCATGTTAAGGATTTGTTAGGTATTACAGGTTATTTGCGCGGTGGATGTTCTCCAGTAGGCATGAAAAAAGCATTCCCTACCTATTTTGATGCTACTATGGAACCCCAAAAGTTTGTATATGTAAGCGCAGGTTTACGCGGTATGCAAATGAAGGTAAATCCAAAGGATTTGGCATCTGTTGTAAATGCTGAATTTGTTGAACTGACAATGGACCATTAAGGGGGGGCGTATGGCAAAAAAGTTTTATGCTGTTCGTCAGGGTCGTGTACCAGGAGTTTATACTACATGGTCTGACTGTGAGAAACAAGTAAAGGGCTATGGTGGTGCTATCTACAAATCATTTTCGACAGAAGGCGAAGCACGTGCTTTTGTAGAGGATTCAGGTTTGTCTTTAAGTGATTTTATGAGCGCTAAAAAGAGTGAACTTAAATCGCCACAAGAAGTGAAGTTTAAATCTAAAAATTCTAGGCCTATAGTTTCTAGTTCTAGTATTCAAAGTAAAGTATCAGCAAATGTTGTGAAACCAGATTTTACTACTCCAAACTATATGGTTGCGTATATCGATGGTAGTTATAATAAAGAGACCAATACTGTTGGGGCAGGTGGGGTTATCTTTTTGAATGGCAAGAGGAAAACATTTTCTTTTTCCTCTACTGATAAACGATATACATCGTTTTGGAATGTAGCTGGAGAGTTGTTGGCTGCTATGCATGTTATGAAATACGCCGTTGATAATGGGATTTCTGAATGTTCACTATACTATGATTATATGGGCATAGAAATGTGGGCTACTAAGGGATGGAAACGTAATAATGAGCTAACCCAAGAGTACTCAGCATTTTATGATTCTATAAAAAATCGTGTGCGAGTTTACTTTCACAAGGTGGCTGCTCATACGGGCGATACATATAATGAAATGGCTGATGCACTAGCAAAACAAGGTGCAGGTATTTAAAGATGTTAGAAGGGAGGGCGCTATGAATATATGTGTTAATGGTGGGGCCGGATTTATTGGTTCCCATTTAGTTGATAGATTAATTGAATTAGGTCACGATGTACTCGTTATAGATAATTTATCTACAGGTATGCGCTCCTTTGTACATGAAGATGCTCAATTTATTGAGATGGATGTACGAGATCCAAAATTACTATCTGTATTTGAAGAGTTTAAGCCGTCTATTGTTTTCCATGAAGCGGCGCAAACAATGGTACAATCCTCCATGGAGAACCCAAGTTATGACTGTGATGTAAATCTAATAGGGCTTATTAATGTTCTCGATGCTTGTCGTAAAATGAATGTTGAACAATTTTTAATGCCTTCATCAGCTGCTGTATATGGCGACTTGGCAGTATTACCATTGACTGAAGACTTGAGTGGTATGCCTTCGTCTTTTTACGGCTTAACAAAGCTTACTGCAGAAGGCTACTTGCGAATTTATCATGAAGCTTTTGGATTAAATACAGTATGCTTTAGATATGCTAATGTATATGGACCACGTCAAGGTGATGGTGGTGAAGGTGGTGTTATCAGTATTTTCAACCGCTTGATTGTCGAAGGGCAACCATTAACTGTATTTGGTGATGGTGAGCAAACTAGAGATTTCATTTATGTAAATGATGTGGTAGATGCTAACATTAAGGCTATGGGGAATGATCAATGCACAGGTATTTATAATATATCTACCAATAAGGGAACATCTGTGAATGAGTTGATTACGCGATTCCGGACTATTAGCGGGACGGATTTTATGGTTTATTATGAAGATGAGCGTATAGGAGATATTAAACATTCTCGCTTAAGTAATACAAAAGCTGAACGTGATTTCGGTTTTATTGCTACTACAACATTAGAAGATGGTTTACAAAAAACATTAGAATATTTTAAAGCTCATCATAAGTAAGAGGAATAAGGTTTGGGGATATGAGTGATACGCAATTTTGGGTGACCGTAGGTATATGGAATCTTATCGTATTTAGCCTGTATGGATATGATAAATTATGTGCCATTAATGGATATGATCGGATTTCAGAGTTCACATTACTATTTTTAGCTTTTGCCTTTGGTGGTGTTGGTGCTTTATTAGGTATGGTCCTATGGCGTCATAAGACGTTAAAGCTTAAATTTAAATTAGCCATTCCTTTTGCATTACTTTGGTCTGTATATGCGGTTGGATTCGGTTATGGCTTGTGGGTGAAATGATTGTATAAACTAATATTTTATTCATTCTTTTATGATATAATAAGAGAATATTGTACATAAAATGTCAGTGAAGGAGATATTTGATGTTGCGATTACAATCAGGTTTTGAGTTAGATTATGCTAATATATATAATGAAAGTTGCATACAAGAACGCGATGTGAATAATTTTGAACGGGCTATACAAAATGTATGGCGTCATACAAATATTTTGCGTTCTACAGGCTTTGAAGAAGGTCATGTTTCTAAAGATGGTTTACCTGAACCTGTGTTGTTTTACCAACTTCCATATATTTCAGAAGATGGTATCAATACACCAGATATGTTAGAGCGGCTTTACGAATTACGTGACTATGCACGCCATAATATTGATACGGTTGTATCTCTAGGTATTGGGGGCTCCTATTTGGGGAGCAAAGTTATTTTTGATGTGCAATGTGGAGCATTTTGGAATAACTACAGTGCAGAGGAACGCGACGGCTATCCTAGAATGTACTTTGCAGGCTTTAATGTGGATGGTGATTACTTAGTAGGGCTAATTCGTACGTTAGAGTGTCAAGCTCAGAAAAAAGGTCCTGATTATAAGGTGATGCTCGTTATTAATTCTAAGTCTGGATCTACCATTGAACCTATGGCTAACTTCATGATTTTGGAGAAGGCTTTACAAGATCGTAATATTAACTACGAAGTGATAGCTGTTACAGATGTATCTGATGATGAACATCCTACGATTTTACGATCTATGGCGATAGAAAATAATTGGAAGACCTATAGTATTCCTTATGGCGTAGGTGGTCGTTTCTCTGTATTTACAGAAGTTGGTTTTGTAACGGCCGCTCTTGTAGGATTTGATATTGAAGGATTTTTAGCTGGTGCTGCATCTATGGATGCAGCATGTCAAGAAGAAGACATTTTTAAAAATCCAGGCCTTTTAAGTGCATTATTGAAATATATTGCATCTGAACGATATGGTCGTATTATAGAGGTGTTTATGCCTTATAGTGAAGCACTCCACTCATTATCTGATTGGTATGTGCAGCTCTTATCCGAATCTCTTGGAAAAATGAGTAATACTTGTCTGCCATATGGACGTACGCCAGTAGCTGCAGTAGGTACTATGGATATGCATGCCCAAGTTCAAGAACATCAAGAGGGGCGCCTAAATAAGGTAGTTCAATTTATTAAGGTTAAGGAATGGAAACATAATCTCATTGTTCCAGATTCTTATAGTCAATATGAACGTTTACACTCTCTATCTGATGTAGGCATTTGTGATATTTTAAACATTGCTTTAGATGCTAATAGAGAAGCCTTGTCTAGTGACAATCGTTTTAACATGACTATAACTGTACCAACATTAAACGCATTCCATTTAGGGGAAATTATGTTTATGCATTGTTGGGCCGTTTATTTTGAGTCCATTTTTGCGGGCGTTGATGCTTTTGATCAACCAGGGGTAGAGGTTTATAAGCGTCTCATTGGGCCCAAATTGGCTCGAGCAAAGGATGTACATAATTCATGAGGGGGAACTATGAATATTTTAGTAACAGGTGGTGCTGGTTATATTGGGAGTCATACTGTACGTGCTTTACAACAAGCAGGATATACACCAATCATTGTAGATAATTTATCTCGAGGGCATGTAGAATCTATTCCTGAAGGGGTAAAGTTCTACAATATGGATATTGCAGATCCTAAACTAGTAGGCATTATGAAAGAACATAACATCCTAGGTGTAATGCATTTTGCTGCTCACTCACAAGTTGGTGAATCCATGCAAAATCCAGCTATTTATTATGAAAATAATGTAGTTGGTTCCTATCACCTTATTGAGTCTGCTCGTACCGCAGGTATAAAGCATTTTGTATTTTCTAGTACGGCTGCTGTGTATGGTGAGCCAAAGGTAGTGCCTATTCGTGAGGATGCTCAACTGCAACCAACAAATGTATATGGTCGCACTAAATTGATGATAGAAGAAATGTTGTCTGATTATAGTTCTATCTATGGCTCTACATATGTTGCGTTGCGTTATTTCAATGCGGCCGGTGCAGATCCGTCTGGTATGATTGGAGAAGACCATCATCCTGAAACTCATTTGATTCCACTTGTGTTAGATGCGGCTCGTGGTAAAAGAGAGCATATAACTGTATTTGGTACTGATTATGATACGGCTGATGGCACATGTGTACGCGACTATATTCATGTCAATGATTTAGCAACTGCTCACGTATTGGCTATGGACTACTTACGTAAAGGCGGAGAATCTCAAGTATTTAATCTTGGTAGTGGCAATGGATTCTCTGTAAAGGAAATCATTGAGACTGCAAAAGAGGTTACAGGTATCGATATTCCTGTTCAATATGGTGATCGCCGTGCTGGTGATCCAGGAACATTAATTGCGTCCTCTGAAAAAATTAAAAATTTACTTGGTTGGGATCCTAAATTTAGTAATGTTGCTGATGTTATCAAAGATGCATGGCATTGGCATACATCTCATCCAGATGGGTTTAGTAGTAAATAAAGAACAAATAGTTTTGATTTGTCAATATAATGAATGACTCTATTAGTCACCGTGGTGACTGGTAGAGTCATTTTTTTGTAGGATTTTAAAAGAGCCTCCTAGAATATGTCAGCAGGAGGTGGATTATGAATTTACGAGACTATATAGAACGTATGAAAATGTGGATTGATAAGCAGCATTTTATTATGCGCCACTATAAGTTTGCGCTTAGTATTTTCCTTATCATTACGGTTGCCCTTTTAGGTATTGGTATTTTTTATCCTCATGAGGAGGAAAATGTTCATATTAGTTTAGATCAATCTAATGGTAGAGATGGTAATCAAGATGAACGAGGCTCAGAGAAATTATCAAAAGAAACAACACATGGTAATAGAACAGGGAAAGGAAAGAACTATTTTAAAGATGAAAGTGATATAAAAAATGTAAAGGATAGAGAGGTAAAAAGCAATGTTCATGGACGATTATTATATGATATTACCGGTGTTGAGCGAGCAAATCCTTGGCGAGAGGTTTTTAAAGATATTCCTATAGATGATTTACTTGGTCAGAATAAGATGACTAAAGATAGTAATGGCAATTTCGTTGATATAAATAATAATTTATATGAGTCCGATGATGAAAAGAGTACTTTTGGAAAAACGGAAGATAAAAGTCGTAGAAATGGAAAATATCAACAAATAAGAAATAATAAAAAGCATAGTGGTAATTATATTGAATTAAAATCTAAAGATACTAGTGCTAGACGAGTTGAATCTAGTATACAACCTACTATAAGTAATCCTATCAAACAACATCCCATAGAGCTTATAGGTATTATTGAGGGCCAACAGAATATTGCCATTTTACGAAAAGGTACAGAGGAACAAATGGTTAGTATAGGAAGTGTGTGGAAAGAAATATCAGTATCTAAGATAACTGCAAGTGGTGTAGAAATTATTGAAGGAGGTTCATCACGGTGGCTAAGAATCGAGTAAACTTTCTAAGTCTAAAATATATAGATAAGATTATAGTGATAGTTATATTGCGAATAAGCTTATGGATGGTCGTCATGCTTGTAACTCCGTTCATGGTATTTGCTAATAGTACTGATAGGATAGGTACTAATAGAAATGATAGAATAATTGCTAGTAGTTCTGAAACTATCGTAAATAGTAGTGAAGTAGATAAAAATGAAAAAAAGGTTGGGAACGAACTCATAACGATTTCTGTACGCAATGCATCCTTAAAGGAGACCGTCTTAGGCATTTGTCGTAGTTATGGTATATCCGTAATTGGTGTAGAGTCGTTAAAAGGGAGTATTACGGCCACTGTAAAGGGAGAATCACCAGAAGCAATTATTAATAAATTAGGTAAGTTATATCATTTTTCCGTATCGAAGGAGCATAATACCCTTCTTATTGATTCTGATGATGAAACACTTGAAAAAAGAGAGCTATATGTTATATCACCTGAACATTTGCCGGCTGAGTCTTTGAAAAATGTGGTAGGCACAGTGGTAAAAAACGATAAAATGGCAGTGCTTTCAGAACAAAACGAAGTAATTATGCATTTGACGAGTGGAGAAAAGCGACGTGTAGAAACCTTAGTACGTGCTATCGACAAGGAACCAAAACAAGTGCAATTAGAAGCTACCATCATTGCTATGGAACAATCCTATGCTAAGGAACAAGGATTTAGATGGTCTTGGCTTAGCTTGACCGGCCATGGAGAAGATAAAACACATTCCTATGGTGCCGTTACCTTTGGCAAAACTCCGACTGGAGAGGCCTATAAGTTCTTTGTAAAACCAGAGCTAAGTCTTATGGAAAGCTCAGGTAAAGCCGTTCTAATTGCAAAGCCATCTATTATGGCTCTCAATGGTGAGACTGCACATATCTTGATAGGTGAAAGAATACCAGTTATAGAAGAATCGGAAGTGAATGGAGAACGAAAGCGTTCTACTCGTTATGAAGAGGTGGGCATTAAGTTGAATTATACTCCTATTATTACTGCTGATGATGGTGTAGATGCTAAAATACATGCAGAGGTGAGTACACCTATTATGGTATCTGAAATGAAAGCCTATAAAATAAGCACACGTCAAGCACATACAAGAGTACGATTACAACCAGGAGAAGTGCTGGTTATTGGTGGACTCATGGACAATCGAGATCAACATCAAATACAAAAGATACCTATTTTAGGAGATATCCCTTTGTTAGGAAAATTATTCCGTCATAGTCGAAAAACAAAAGATTCTATAGAAATGTTAATGTTAGTGAGGGCAACTGTGGTATAATGAAGAGTAAATGATTAGGAGGTTGTGAATGGAACGCATTCGAATGATAGGCCTTGGAAAATCGTTTGGAGTGCGCCAAGTATTTTCCAATGTGTCCTTTGAGTTAAAAGAAGGGGATCGACTCGCCTTAGTAGGCCCTAATGGGGCTGGGAAATCTACCTTGTTAAAGTGCATATTAGGCTATGAAGAGCTGGATGAAGGTAATGTAGTCAAGTCGCCTGTTGCTAGTATTGGCTATTTACGACAAGATGTAAATCTGGGGGATGATAGCCTTGCTACGGAAATAGAAAAGGCTTGGGCCGATGTTCATGCATTGGAAAAACAATTAAAAGAACTTACTAGTCGATTGGAATCTGAAGAGGCTAGCGAATCGGATTTACAACGCTTAGATTATTTACAGAATCGTCTAGAATGGTTAGGCGGGTATGACTACGAGCAAAAGACAAAGCGCATAGTCTATGGTCTTGGTTTTACTGACGATGACTTAGATAAGCCGGCTAATGCATTTTCAGGTGGTCAAAAAACACGTATTAACTTAGCTAAAGCATTAGTACGTAGTCCCGATTTTTTATTCTTAGACGAACCAACTAACCATTTAGATATGGATATGCTGGAGTGGTTAGAGGGGTACCTATCTGCCTATCAGGGTGGAATTCTCATTGTAAGTCATGACCGGTATTTTTTAGACCGTATTGTCACAGGTGTTGTAGAGTTAGATAATCATAAGGCTACAACCTATCGCGGTAACTATAGTCGGTATATTCAACAACGGGATGAACGCTTAAAGGCAGATATGGTGGCTTATGAAAAGCAACAGGAGTATATTAAGAAAACAGAGGCTTATATAGATAAATACCGTGCTGGTATCAAGTCTAAAATGGCTCGTGGTCGTCAGTCCCAACTCAATCGATTAGAACGTCTAGAGGCACCTGTTACTTCACATCATTTACAATTTTTGTTTCCTCCCGCAGCGATGAGTGCTGACAAAGTTTTAGTACTAGATCATTTATCTGTAGGATATGGTGAAAGTCGTATTATTAATGATATCTCTCTTGTTGTTCGACGTGGTGAATCCGTAGCACTTATCGGGCCTAATGGAGCTGGTAAGTCTACACTGGTGAAAACTATTGTAGGAGAATTATTCCCTGAAAACGGTCATGTAGATATTGGCAATCGGGTACAAGTCGGTTACTTCTCACAAGAGCACGAAGAGTTGCACGATTCTTGGCAGGTAGTAGAAGAGATTATGAATCACTTTAACTACAGTGAGGATAAGGCGCGTAATGTGCTTGGGTCGTTTTTATTTAAAGGGGATGATGTATTCAAGCTAGTAGGTGAATTATCGGGTGGTGAGCGCGCTCGTTTAGCTTTGCTTAAGTTATTTCTTCAAGGCGATAATTTCCTAATTTTAGATGAACCGACAAACCATTTAGATATTCCTACACGAGAAATCGTAGAAAGAGCATTACAACAATTTGAAGGGACTTGCTTTATTATTTCTCATGATAGATACTTCTTAGATCAAGTTTCTACAAAAACAGTAATTCTAGATGAAGGTAAAATTACAGAGTACCTCGGTAATTATTCATACTATAAGGAAAAGCTGAAAGAGCAAGAAGACTTATTAGCATTAGCTAATGAGAAAAACTCTGAGAGCAGTAAGCGTGATAGTACAGCTACTCCTACTAATGAGTCAATGCTTTCAGCATCAGAAACTATAGAGGAAAATCAGAAGAAGCCAAATGCTTATATGGTAGAAAAACAATTAGCTGAGGTAGAAGCTGAAATTGCTCGTTTAGAGGCGACGATGAAGATGTATGAAGTGCAATTAGCGAATCCTGTAGTACAACAAGATTTAGATGAAATGTCTAAAATTTCCATACAAATTGAAGAGACTCAAACTGAGTTGGATTCATTATATGAGAAGTGGGAACGGCTATGTGAATAGCTTTTTAATGTATATATTATTAAGGAATTAAAATCATTTTCTTTTAATTGACAAAAGATTGAAATTTCTCATAATATAGGTATAGAATCAAAGTTTTATGTTTTAAAGGAAGGGTGTAACATGAATAAATCCATGTTAAAAAAAGCAGTCATTTTTGGCCTTGCTGGTGTAATGGCAGTTGCTGCTGGTTGTGGCAGTAATAAAGATGCAGGTAATGCAAATAGCAATGAAGCTAAAATCGCATTGTTGACAACAACAACTGGTGGTGCAGCCGCATATGGTGAGTCCATTAAAGCTGGTGCAGAATTGGCAGTAAGCGAAATTAACGCTGATGCAAATGCTGTAAAAATTAACTTATTAGTAGAAGATACTAAAGGTGATAAAAACGAAGCAATTAATGCAATGAATAAAGTAATTTCTAAGGATAAAGTTGTAGCTGTTATCGGCCCAATGTTATCTGGTGAAATGATGGCAGCTGGTCCTGTAGCAAACAAAAGTAAAATCGTAGCTCTTGGTACATCTACAACTGCTGAAGGTATTACAGATATCGGCGATTACATTTTCCGTAATGCTGTACCTGAATCCTTGGCAGTAGATACTGCAATTAAAGAAGCACATAAAACTTTAGGCTTCAAAACTGCAGCTATTATGTACTCCAACAATAATGACCAAATGGTATCTGTAAATAATACAGCTCGTAAAGCATTGGAAGCTGTAGGCGTACAAATCGTTGATACTGAAACATTTGCAGATAAAGATACTGATTTCTCTGCACAATTAACTAAGATTCAACAAGCAAAACCTGATGTTATCGTAGTTGCTTCTCTTTACCAAGAAGGCGCATTAATCATGAAAAAAATGCGTGAAATGGGTATGAATCAACCTGTAGTTGGTTCCAATGGCTTTAACAGCCCTGAATTCATTAAAATTGCAGGTGCTGCAGCTGATGGCGTTATCGTAGGTACACCTTGGTTCCCTAACAAAGACGATCAAAAGGTAAAAGATTTCCGTAAAGCTTATAAAGATAAATACGGTAAAGAACCAGACCAATTCGCAGCTCAAGCTTATGATGCGGTATACCTCTATGAAGCAGCTTTGAAAAAAGCAGGTTCCACTACAGATCGTGAAAAATTCCGAGAAGCTTTGAAAAATATTGCTGACTTTGTTGGTGTAACTGGTCAATTCAAGTTCAACGAAAAACGCGACCCTTCCATGGAAGTTCAAGTTTTACAAATTAAAAACGGTCAATTTGACGCATTAAAAAAATAAAAGTTGAGGTAGTATAGTGTTTTTACAACAATTAGTTAACGGGTTAACCCTCGGTAGCTTATATGCTGTACTCGCTATTGGCTTAACACTAGTGTTCGGTGTTTTAAATATCATCAACATGGCACACGGAGGCATCTTTATGATAGGTGCCTTCGTTGGTCTTTTTATGGTAACAATTTTTAACGTTAACATTTTTGTAGCCCTTATCGTAGCTATGGCTGTAGGTGCTATCCTCGGTTATCTTTTAGAATTTGTGGCGCTTCGTCCACTACGCAAGAAAAAGGTGTCTCACTTGGCACCACTTATTAGTACCATTGGTGTTTCTATTTTCCTTGAAAGTTTGGCATTATTGCTTTGGGGCCCTCAAACTAGATCATTCCCACCAGACTATATTGGTGGCCTAATCGACTTTGGAGCTTTCAAAATTTCTATGGTACAAATTATTGGTTTAGGCGTTTCTGTTGTGCTAATGCTGATTTTAAATGTAGTTATTAAGAAAACTAAGATTGGTAAGGCTATTCGCGCTGTATCCATGAGTACGGAAACAGCAGCTCTCTTGGGTATTAATCCAACAATGATTATATCTATTACTGTTATGATTGCATCTGCTTTAGGTGCAGCGGCAGGTGTATTGGTAGGCTTGTCCTTTAATGCTATTGAGCCTACTATGGGTGTTATTATAGGCTTTAAAGGTCTGGCAGTACTTATTTTAGGTGGTCTTGGTAATATTACAGGCGCCATGGTTGGCGGCTTTATTTTAGGTGTAGCAGAAATCTTCTCTGTTGCTTATGGTGCATCTACATTCCGTGATGCTGTGGCCTTTGGTCTCATTATCCTATTATTATTCTGGCGCCCACAAGGCTTGTTTGGATCTAAAGATAAAGGGGGGAGACCATAATGGATTTATTGAACCCGTATTATCTACAGATCGTGATGTTTTTCATCATCAATGCCATCATGGGTATTTCAATTTATTTCACACTTGCAAGTGGTCAGCTTTCTTTAGGGGCTGCTGGCTTTATGAGCGTTGGTGCATATGTAGGCGCTATCCTTTCTTTGAAAGCTGATTTGCCTATCGTTTTAGGCATTATCATTGGTGGTTTAGTTGCTAGCCTTGTAGCCGTTATTATCGGTTTACCAACAACACGTCTTCGCGGATTATATCTTGCCATTGCTACTCTTGGTTTTGGCGAAGTTGTGCGTGTTATTTTCTTGAATTTGGATATTACTAATGGTGCATTAGGCCTTTCTGGTATTCCATCCATTCCTCAAGAATTAACAAACTTAGCCTATGAACTTGATATCGATGGTTTAATGGGCATTGATGCTGTTGCATGGGGCAATCTAATGGCTATCATTATTTTGTTAGCTATTTTAGTATTGATTATTGCCTTTTGTGTACGAATCAATAATAGTCGTGTGGGCCGTGCCTTTGCAGCGATTAAGGCTGATGATCATGCAGCAGAATTGATGGGGATTAACGTTGTATACTATAAGATGATGGCCTTTATCATTGGTGCTTTCATCGCTGGTATTGGCGGTGGTTTGTATGCGCATATTACAAACTTTATAAATCCTACAGACTTTAGCTACCATAAGGTAGTTCAAATCTTATTATTCCCTGTATTTGGTGGTTCTAATGTAGTATGGGGCTCAGTATTAGGTTCCTTTATTCTTACATTATTGCCAGAAGTATTGCGCTTCTTATCCGATTATCGGGACATCATCTACGGTGCATTACTCGTTATTTTGATGGCAGTTCGCCCAGATGGTATTCTGACAGAATCGATGGTAGACAAAATTAGTCGCAAATTAGGCTTTAAAAAGGCTCCATATATTCCTGAATCACAAGTGTTGACAGAACGTTTTGAAGCATATAAACGCAAACAACAAGAAGAAAAACAAGGATAGGAGGGAACTGAATGCTATTAGAATTAAATGACGTAAGTAAAAGCTTTGGTGGCGTTGCAGCCCTCACAGGAGTATCTTTTGGCGTTAAACAAGGTGAAGTATTTGGTGTTATTGGTCCAAATGGTGCTGGTAAGACGACACTGTTCAACTTGATTACAGGTGTATTCCCAGTAAGTTCGGGCGAAATTGTTTTTGATGGTATGTCTGCTGTAGGGATTAAGCCTCATAGAACTGTTGAAATGGGTATTGCTCGTACATTCCAAAATATTCGTCTCTTTGGCAATATGACAGCTCTTGAAACTGTTTTAACCGGTATGCATTGTCGTACTGGCTCTGGCTTCTTATCTAGTTTTTTGAAAACAAAACGTCAACGCATTGAAGAAGAGCGTTGTCGTGGTATTGCTTATGAGTTCTTAAAGCTTGTAGGTCTTGAAGCAGATGCAGAAGAGGTTGCCACATCATTACCGTATGGTAAGCAACGTCGTCTTGAAATCGCTCGTGCCTTAGCGACACACCCTCAGTTAATCTTGCTTGATGAACCGGCAGCAGGTATGAATGATAGTGAAACTGAAGTTCTGCGTCAATTGATTGGCAAGATTCGTGACCTAGGTATTACTGTTGTGGTTATTGAACATGCCATGGAATTAATGATGAATATCTGCGATCGTTTGGTAGTACTTAACTTTGGCAAGAAAATTGCCGAAGGTACACCTCAAGAAATTCAAAATAATGAAGCTGTAATTGAAGCATACTTAGGAAAAGAAGAGGTGTAATATGTTAAAACTAGAAAATATTGTGGCTGGTTATGGACATATTACAGCCTTAAAAGATATAAGCCTAGAGGTTCCACAAGGTTCGATTGTATCTCTTATTGGTGCTAATGGTGCCGGTAAGACTACTACGATGAAGACTATTATGGGACTTGTAAAACCCACATCTGGTCGAGTGATTTTTGAAGGTCAAGATATTACAGGTCGTCAAACTCATCAAGTTGTACAAAATGGTATCTCATTAGTTCCTGAAGGACGTCAAATACTACAAGATATGAGTGTTTATGAGAATCTTGAAATGGGTGCTTATACACGTAAAGATAAAGAAATCGAAGCAGATATTAAAAAGGTATTTAAACGATTCCCTATTCTTGACGAACGAAGCTATCAATTGGGTGGTACTTTATCTGGTGGTCAACAGCAAATGTTAGCTATTGGTCGTGCACTTATGGCTCGTCCAAAGTTGTTATTACTAGATGAACCATCTATGGGCCTTGCGCCTTTAGTAGTAAATGAGATCTTTGAAACCATTAAAGAAATTAGTGCCGATGGAACAACAGTTCTTTTAGTAGAACAAAATGTACGTCAAGCATTGAAGATTGCTGATTATGCGTATGTTTTGGAGACTGGTAAAATGGTATTATCTGGATCTGCTGATGAAGTTCGCCATAATCCTCGTGTTATGGAAGCTTATTTAGGCGGTCGTGTTGAATAAGTAATTATATAAAGCGATCATTAGTGTCAGAAACTTTGAATAAGGTGTATATACTAGATTTCTAGTATATACACCTTATTTTTTATCACTAATTCTGATATAAATAGGAGCACTATGTGAGCTGATAATGAAGTGAGTTTATAAAATTTTTATTATTTTTAAGAAAATCAATAATAAATCTAGTGAATTAGGAATGAAAAAAGCAAATAATTATTAATGAACATATATTGAAAATACTATATTTTTAGGGAATTGTTGTTGAAGATTTTATGAAGTTCGCCTGGAAGATACTAGATTTGTAGAAGTATATTTAAAAAAATGATAAAATAGCATGACTGATTTTTTAGATATAAGATACATCAATAATTAAGTGATGAATTAAATAAGTTGAATAAAAAAGAGGTAAGTATGAAGAAGAAACAGTATATGATGATGGCTACATTCTTATATACTACAACAATGGCTATGGCTGCACCAGTTAATATAAATACTAATCAGCCTTATAATGCTAAGAATGTACAAATGGAAGGCCATGCACCATTGGAAAATAGTGCATCTGTAATTAGCTCTGATAAAGAATATCGTCTGCGTCAAGGCGATGAACTGAATATTCAAGTGGTTCAGCAGGCAGAGCTTGGTACGCGTAATGGTAATGACATTGTGTATACCGTCAGACCAGATGGATATGTATCGTTTCCTATGGTTGGTGCTGTAAAAGCAGATGGCTTAACTGTAGATGAATTTACAGCTGAATTACAGCAAGGTTTGTCTCGTTATATCATTAATCCTGATATCACAGTAAATGTATCGAAATTGGGCGGTGTTCGCGTATATGTATTTGGTGAAATTAATAAGCCTGGCGCCTATACGTTGACTAAATCTAGTACAGTTATTGATGCGATTGGGGCTGCAGGTAGTTTTAACTGGGATACAGCAAAGAAGAAAATTTACTTGATTCATCAAGATAATCCAGAGAAACCGATTCCTATCAATTTGAATCGTATTTTACAAACTGGAGATATGTCTGAAAACTACATCATGCGTGAAGGTGATATTCTTTACTTAACTAAGAATAGTCGTATCAACTTTGCTCGTGATATTGCTCCAATCTTAACAGGGGCTTATATGGTATCACGAATAGGTAAGGATTAAAGATAAGGCGATATCTATCATATAAGGGGGCGTTTTTTTGCGTTCATATTTATTACCATCCATATTGTTTATTACCGATATTGTGACGATTGTAATCGTTGCTTTTATCAGTCTTTTTATTCGATTTGATGGACACATAGAACCTCAATATATTAATCAAATGGTGGATGCACTTCCGTTATTACTTATTTCGTATATGTTGATGTTCTTGATAATGCATTTATATACACGTATTTGGCGCTATGCAGGGATGCGAGAGGTATTAGCAGTATTTGTAGCGACTACAATTGGTACGGCTTTATTCTATTCCTCTATGTTTGTATTTGGTAAGTCATTACCACGTTCTGTCTATTTTATTACATGGTTCCTCACTACAGGTGCTGTAGGTATGGGACGTATGTTGCTTCATTATGTGGCACTTCACTATAGCAGTGGGGATGATGGTGAAAGTGGCCAAGTGAATACATTGATCATAGGCGCCGGTGATGCAGGTGCAACTATAGCTCGTGAAATTGAACGATATCATAAGCGTTCTCGTCGAGTGATTGGTTATGTTGATGATGACATGTTTAAACATAATCGTCTTATGAATGGTTTTAGAATTCTCGGTAATCGTGAAGATATTCCAGCATTAGTTGCTAAATATAAGGTAGAAGAAATTATTATTGCCATGCCTTCCGTGAAGCGAGATATTATTCAAGAAATCATGGAAATCTGTTCTCCCTTAAAATGTAAAATCAATATTTTACCGGGGATGTATCAATTACTTGATGATGAAGTTCTTGTATCTCATTTACATCCTGTTTCAATCGAGGACTTGTTGGAGCGTGATGAGATTCAGCTCGACACGTCCAAGGTTGAAACATATCTTAAGGATAAAGTGGTTTTAGTTACTGGTGCAGGGGGCTCTATTGGTTCTGAAATTTGTCGTCAAGTTTTACGTGTAAAGCCTAAAAAGCTATTGCTTCTAGGTCATGGTGAAAATAGTATTTATCTTATTCATCAAGAATTGCGCAATATTGCGCCCCAAGATACCTTGGTTCCAATCATTGCAGATATTCGCGATAAGAATCAATTAGAACAAATTTTCAAAAACTATAATCCTGATGTAGTATTTCATGCGGCAGCTCACAAACATGTGCCTCTTATGGAAATCCAGCCAATTGCTGCGGTATTAAATAATATTTATGGTACTCGTAATGTTGCGGATGTAGCCGGAGCTCATGGGGTAGATCGATTTGTTATGATTTCCACGGATAAAGCGGTGAATCCAACTAGCGTTATGGGCGCTACAAAACGGGTTGCTGAAAAAGTTGTACTTGGTATGAATCACACATATGATACTAAGTTTATAACAGTTCGTTTTGGTAATGTACTTGGTAGCCGTGGTTCGGTTATTCCTTTATTCCGTAAACAAATTGAAGCAGGTGGTCCTGTAACCGTTACAGATCCAGAAATGACACGTTATTTCATGACTATT
The DNA here is from genome assembly GCF_042850485.1 of Veillonella parvula. Lineage (GTDB taxonomy): Bacteria > Bacillota > Negativicutes > Veillonellales > Veillonellaceae > Veillonella > Veillonella parvula_Q. The sequence goes on from NZ_AP031417.1 coordinate 777,186, forward strand.
CCTGAAGCCAGTCAATTAGTACTTCAAGCTGGTGCCATGGGGAATGGAGGAGAAGTGTTCCTTTTGGATATGGGTGAACCGGTTAAAATTGTCGATTTGGCTAAGAATATGATTCGCCTTTCTGGCTTTGAGCCTAATAAGGATATTCGTATTGAATTTACTGGCTTACGTCCAGGTGAAAAGTTATATGAAGAACTATTAACTGCCGGAGAAGGTACGAATACTACTACGCATAAGAAAATTTTTGAAGCAGCTCTAGAAGATGTTGATCAAGAATGGCTGAGTCGTGAAATAGAGCGCTTTGATACATGTAAAACCGATATAGATGTGATTAATGTATTGCAGGATATCATTCCTACATACGATCCAAATCATAATGTATAGGTCGTGGATGATACATTTATTACCCGATATATGTATAAGACTATTTTAATTTTGATACATTGTGCCTTTATTGAGAGGGTTAGGTACAGTTAATATTCTAAGTGGGAGAGACCCTGTTGTTTGTATACTTTTACAGAAAGGGGTATATGGGTGGAACAAATTATTGATTTAAAAGAGGTAGGCAGAGTCCTCATTAAAAAGCGCAGTAAAATTATTAATATTACGGTAGCATGTATGGTTTTAGGTGGTGCGTATGCCTTTCTTGCACCATCTACATATCAATCTACATCGATGTTGCGCATTAAACAAGCTCAAGGTTTGAGCAATTCTGTATTATCTAGTGCTAATGCCTATTCTGATTCTATGTCTCGTCAATTGATGAACACAGATGCAGAAATTTTAAAAAGTCGTAATGTAGTAGAGCCAGTAATTACTGCTATAGAAGATCCTGAAGGTACTGGTAATGCGCCAACATATGAAGATTTTGTTAAAACTCGCATTGAAACTAAACCGTATAAAGAAACCGAGTTATTACAAGTAAGCGTAACTGGTAAGAGCCCTGAGCAAGCACAAGAAGCTAATCAATTACTTATTGATACCTTCTTGAAACGTCTTGCCGAAATTTCTCATGTTGAACAACGAACTACTCGTGAATTCTTACAAAAACGCGTTGTTACTGCAAAATCTGAATTAGAGCAAGCAGAAAATAAATTGCAACAATTCCAAGTAGATAATAAGGTGTACTCTACAGCTGATCAGATGAAAGGCTTAACTGATAAGGTTACTCTAATTGATCGTGAGAAGGCTCAAAATCAACTCGATTTAGAAACGGCACAAGCTGCACTTGGCAGTATCAATGAGCAATTAGGTTCTGCAGGTAAAAGCATCGCTGATAGTGCTACGGTTCAAGCCTACAAGGGTCAGTTAGCAGATTTAGAATCTCGTAAAGCTTCTTATATTGGTAAATATACTGATGAACATCCTGCGATGAAAGAAATTAATCAACAAATTGAAGAAGCTAAAAGTGGTCTAAATGCTGAAATCAACGCCATTGCCTCTCAACAAGCACCTTCAAGCAACTCTGCACAACAAGGATTGCTAGCGGATAAGTTCAAAAATGAAGCTGCGTTAGCTGTAGCTCAAGGTAAACAATCTACATTAGCTGAGTTAGATAAAGCAAACGAAGAAGCTATAAAGGGATTACCTGAAAAAGAACGCGGTTATATCCAAGCAAAACGTGATGTAGATGTGGCACAAGATATCTATCAAATGCTATCCACTCGCTTAGAAGAAGCGAAGGTAGCAGAGGTTATGGTACCAAATGAAGTTCAAATTGTGGATGCTCCAACATTACCAGAAAAAGCAATTGCGCCGCGTAAAGTACTTATTTTATTAGGCGCTGCCATTTTAGGGGTCCTCTTTGGTTGTCTCTATACATTGGTCCAATTCTTCGGTAATCGCAAAGTCCAATCTGTACAAGAGATTAATGACATCCTTGGCATTCAAAACTTGGGCGTGATTCCAAATCATAAAGAAGTAGAATACGAAGAGCCTACTAATCGTTTCGTAGCATTGTTGCGCAAAGTGAGAGGTTAATATGATTAGACTAATTTCTAATGAACGTGGTGATACACCACTTGTGGAAGCATACCGTACATTGCGTAGCAATCTTCAATATGTATGTAACCAACATAAGTGTAAGCTAATTTGTATTACTGCAGCCACTAGTGGTGAAGGCACTTCTGAGGTGGCTGCTAATACTGCATTAGCTTTATCTAAAAATAATAATAAAGTTCTTCTAGTAGATGGTAATTTACGTAATCCAACACAACATATAGCCTTTAATGTACAAAATAAGGGCCTTACAAATGCGGTGGTGATGGATGAAGATTTGACGATTCATCGTAATGTAGTGCCTCATTTGGATGTTCTTACGGCGGGTGAAGTTGTTGAATATCCATCTGATATTGTAGATTCTAGCAAATTACCTGCGATTTTTGAGTATGTACGTGATGAATATGATGTGGTTATCATAGATACACCACCCGTATTGTCTGTTACAGATGCGGTTGTATTGGCAGAAAAATCAGATGGTGTTGTGTTAGTTGTTAAAAATGAAGTAGCTAGTCCAAAAGATTTGATTGAAGCTAAGAACCGGCTTTCACAAGTAGGTATTTCTCTTTTAGGATCTATCGTAATTGATGCTTAATATAACTGTTTTAATCAGTCTTCTATGTGATAAATCAAACGTATCAATATGGTACAGAAAGTATTGAGGTGATTTATATGAGAATTAATTTTTCTCCTCCAGATATTACAGAGTTAGAAATCAATGAAGTCGTTGAAGCCTTAAAAAGTGGGTGGATTACGACGGGTCCTCGTACTAAAGAATTAGAAAAAAAGATAGCTCATCAGTTAGGTACACCTAAATCCGTTTGTTTAAACTCTGCTACGGCAGCGCTTGAAATGTCTCTTCGTGTATTGGGTATTGGACCTGGAGACGAAGTCATAACTAGTGCTTATTCTTATACAGCTAGTGCGAGTCCTGTAGTTCATGTAGGTGCTACCTTAGTACTCGTTGATACACAGAAAGATGCTTATGAAATGGATTACGATGCAGTCGCTCGCGCTATTACACCAAAAACAAAAGCAATCATCCCTGTAGATATTGCGGGGGTGCCTTGTGATTATGATCGCTTGCGTTCCATTGTAGAGGAAAAGAAATCTCTCTTTACACCATCTAGTGATATTCAAAAAGCATTAGGGCATATTCCTATTGTGGCTGATTGTGCTCATTCCTTTGGGGCTTCATATAAAGGGGTACGAACAGGTAATGTTGCAGACTTTAGTAGCTTTTCCTTCCATGCAGTAAAAAATTTTACTACTGCTGAAGGTGGTTGTGCTACATGGCGTCATATAGATGGTATTGATGATGAAACTATTTACAAGCAATTCCAATTGCTATCTTTGCATGGTCAAGATAAGGATGCTCTTGCAAAAACAAAAGCAGGTGCTTGGGAATATGATATTAAAGGTACCTATTATAAATGTAATATGACGGATATCATGGCGGCTATTGGGCTAGCTCAATTTGAAAGATACCCAAAACTTTTGGCACGTCGTAAAGAAATTATCGAAGCTTATGATACAGCATTTAAGGATTTACCTGTTACATTGTTGAACCATTATACAGATGAGCATGAGAGTAGTGGTCACTTGTATTTAGTTCGTTTAGATGTCCGTGATGCGGAATATCGGAATAAGGTTATAGAAGCTATGGCTGAGGCTGGCATTGCAACGAATGTTCACTATAAGCCAATTCCAATGCATACGGCTTACAAAAACTTAGGCTTTACAATCGATGACTATCCAAATGCTTATGACCAATTTAAGAATGAAATTACATTGCCACTTCATACGCTCCTTACAGATGAAGAAGTGCAATATATCATTGAACAGTTTAAAAGGATTATTACCGAATGCTAGTAAAAAACTTTCATGATCTACCACAAGAGCTACAGTGTGAAGCGGTTCGTCCTTATTTTGAAATATTAAATCAAAGACGTACAAGCCTTCTTTGTAAAAGCATTTTTGACCGCGTAATGGCAGCGGGACTGCTTATTACATTAAGTCCTGTATTTTTGATACTAGCCGTCATGATTAAACGAGATAGTGCGGGAGAGGTTTTTTTCCGTCAAACTCGAGTGACACAGTACGGTCGTACCTTTGGCATCTACAAGTTCCGTACTATGGTAAAAAATGCAGAATCTTTAGGAGCACAAGTGACGTCGCAAAATGATATGAGGGTTACTAAGGTCGGAAATATGCTTCGCAGCTGTCGCCTCGATGAATTGCCTCAGCTTATCAATATCCTTTTAGGCGATATGAGTTTTGTTGGTACAAGACCTGAGGTTCCACGTTACGTGTCTGCTTATACAGATGAAATGAAAGCTACCTTATTATTACCAGCTGGGGTTACCAGTAATGCCAGTATTACTTATAAGGATGAAGATCAACTTTTACAAAATGCTCAAAATATTGATGAAGTCTATATAAATGAGGTTTTACCGGGCAAGATGGCTTGGAATTTAAAGAGTATTAAGGAGTTTTCTTTTTTACAAGATATAAAAACGATGATTGATACAGTATTAGCTGTATTACGTTGAAAGAGGTCTCTATGAGTACATCTATGACAAAGGAAATACAAGAAAAAGAGCTGAATATGTTGCTGTACTTTAAAGAGTTCTGTGATAAACATAATTTGCGCTTTTATCTTTGCGGCGGTGGTCTCATTGGGGCTATACGGCATAATGGCTTTATCCCTTGGGATGATGATTTAGATTTATTTATGCCTCGTCCAGATTATGAAAAGCTAGCTGAATTATGGCCGGAATATGCTGACACTGAACGATTTACGTATTGTCGTACTGATCGCAATCACATCTATCATGATGCAGGTGCATCTATAAGAGATAATAATACGACCTTTATCAATCGTCATAGTATGCATGAAGATGTTTGTCATGGTTTAGCACTTGAAATTATGCCTATTGATGGCTGTGCACCTGGCAAAATTAGTCGTTTATTGCAGTTGGTGTGGGCCATGACGTTTGCACTCTTTAATGCACAGCGTTTACCAGATAACAAAGGGCCTACATATCGCGCTTTAGCTGGGTATATTTATAAAATCTTTTCCAGTCAGTCTATACGCTATCATATTTGGCGATTTGCAGAAAAGAGAATGACTCAATACGACTTTGATACCAGTGATGAATGTACGGAGTTAATCGGCAGCTTAAAAGGTATGAAGCTACGTCATCCTAGAGAGGACTTTGCCTCTGTTATATATAAAGACTTTGAAGGTCATCAAATACCTGTTATGAAAGGGTATGAGAGATATTTGCGCCTTATTTGGGGCGACTATATGCAATTACCACCTGTAGAGCAACGTGTAGCAAAACATGATGCAGTATTTGCTGATTTACACACACCTTACAAGGAGTATAAAGGCATACATTATGCCAAGAAAGAAGCTCAACCATAAGGAGGGCCTATGAAACGAATAGCAGTAATCTTTGCGGGTGGCGTAGGTGCTCGTATGAAAAACAGTAAGACGCCAAAACAATTTTTAGAATGGAACGGTAGACCGATTTTGATTCAAACCTTAGATGTATTTGAACAAACGGAGACTATTGATGGGATTGTTCTTGCCTGTAAAGCAGAATGGATTGATCATACTAAACAACTCATAGAAAAGGCGGGGTTACAAAAGGTATTATCCATTGTGCCTGGTGGTGAAAGTGCTTTGGAATCCCAATATAATGGACTCGTAGAGGCTAAGCGTTTATTTCCTGATGATGCGGTGACTGTATTGATTCATGATGGAGTTCGTCCACTTGTAGATAATTCTACTATAGAGAGAAACATAGAATCTGTTGAATCAAAGGGTTCTGCCATAACTGTTACTCCAGCTATAGAAACAGTTATGGTTACCCAAAATGGTTCTATTAAGCATATTTTAAATCGTAATGAATGTCTTATGGCTAAAGCTCCTCAGAGTTTTAGATTAGATGATATTATATCAGTTCATAATCGTGCAAAAGATGAGGGCATTCATGACTTTATTGATTCCGCATCGATGATGATGCACTATGGATATACTCTATATCCTGTGTTAGGGGAAACTGAAAATATAAAGATTACAACTCCATCTGATTATTATATGTTCACAGGGATTATTAAAAATCGTGAGCTAGGAGGATTAAAAGATGAGTAATTCCGTTATTCAACGTGAGTTAACGGCTTTAGTACAGGAAAAAAATTACTTTCATTTCCTCCGTCATCAACGCATTCTTATAACAGGTGCAACGGGGCTTATTGGATCGATGTTTATAAAATTACTTATACTTGCCAATGAGACTCATGACCTGGATTTAAAAGTGATTGGTCATGTGCGAAGCCATGAAAAGGCAAAAAATATTCTCGGTGAGTATTTAGACAATAAGTCGTTAACCCTAGTAGATGGCTCATTAGAATCTATTGATGTGCCATGTGATTATATTTTGCATGGTGCCGCACCGACACAGTCTAAGTTTTTTGTAGAACATCCAGTAGAAACTATCCGTACCTCTATTTATGGTACGGAGGCCATGCTTGAATTAGGTCGCCGTCAAAAGGTAAAGAAACTAGTTTACTTATCCAGTATGGAGCAATATGGTGTACCTTATGAATCTGGCCAAGTTATGACAGAGGAACGATTAGGCTATTTGGATCATCTAAATGTTCGTAGCTCCTACTCCGAAAGCAAGAGACTTTGTGAATGTTATTGCAAGTCTTATGCTGTGGAGTATGGCGTTCCTGCTGTAATAGCTAGACTAGCTCAAACCTTTGGCCCAGGTGTTCCGGTATCAGATAACCGTGTATTCATGCAGTTTACCAAGAGTGCTCTTAAACATGAAAATATTGTTCTTCACACAAAAGGCGATTCTATGTCGAACTATTGCTACATTACCGATGCATTAGCTGGTATTTTAGCCCTTATGAAGGCGGGCGAAGCTGGCGAAGCCTATAATGTATGTCATGATGAAGAGACTCGTTCTATTGCAAGCATTGCTCAATTAGTGGCCACTCATGTGAGCAATAATAAGAGTAAAGTCATCTTTGATATTCCAGAAGATGTACAAGGGTTCGGCTATGCACCGACAGTACACATGTTCTTAAGTTCTAAGAAGTTAAAGTCTTTAGGTTGGAAACCTAAGGTATCAATGGCACAAGCCTATGTAAGACTGGCAGAATATATCCAAGAGGAAGGCTTATGAAAAAGGAAATAATAATTGTCACCATCTCCCTTGGTAACGATGGGGCTGAACGAATCTTAACAGAGTTGGCTCGTCAGTGGGTACATGATGGTCATCATATTACGGTTATCCAAACAAGCCCTAATCGATATGGTAATGAATATGCGTTAGAGGAAAGTATTGAACAAATTGAAATTCATACTACAAGCTCTAATAAAGTCATTCGTTTTATGCAAGAAATAAAAGAACTAATCAAAATCTTAAAGACTAGACCGAATGCGACATGCTTATCTTTCTTGTCTGCATCTAGTTTTATCTTAGCGATTAGCTCTTGGTTTATAAAAAATCGCATTGTGTTTTCTGAGCGCAATAATCCACGTAAAGTTCCTATTGGTTGGCATCAACAAGCACTGCGCAACTTTGCCTTTAGATTTGCAGATGCATTAGTATTTCAAACGGAAGATGCTCGTTCTTATTTCCCAAAATCTGTGCAAAATTGTGGTGTCATCATACCAAATCCTATTAATGGTAAATTGCCACCACCAATAGAAGGGGAACGAGAAAAGACAATCGTTACAGCTTGTCGTTTGCATCCGCAAAAGAACTTGCCTATGATGATTAATGCCTTCAGTATGTTGGCAGATGAGTTTCCAGAATATAAACTCGTCATTTATGGTCAAGGTGTATTAGAGGATGAATTACGAGCTCAAATTAAGTCTCTTAATTTAGAAAATCGCATTTTATTGCCTGGCTTTGCTAGTAATATTTTAGAAAAGGTAGCCCCTTGTTCTATGTTTGTATCATCCTCTGATTTTGAAGGTATTTCAAATTCCATGCTAGAAGCATTGGGTATGGGCTTACCTGTAGTAGTCACAGATTGTCCTGTAGGCGGTGCTCGCATGGTAATTAAAAGTGGAGAGAATGGCATTCTCGTACCTGTAGGTGATACGCAGGCTATGTATGAAGCCATGCGCAGTGTATTAAAGGATCCTGCACTAGCGGCTAAACTTTCACAGAATGCCATCAAAGTACGCGATGAATTTCCATTATGGAAAATCGCAAAACGTTGGTTAGAAGTTTTATGAGTTGTAAGGAGGAGAACCATTGAAGTTAAATATTACGGCTCTTGCTGATCGCATGATATGGTTCATAACTCTAATCTTTTTAGTGTTGTCATTGACCATTTCCTTTGCCCTTGGCGAAGCGAACTATGGTGCGTATGTATTATTTGTATGCTTATTTGGTCTCATCATTTTTTATCTTATACGAGAACAGGGTGTTATAAAACTGCGGTTTAATTGGATGCATGCTTATATGTTGATTTTTATTGGTGCTTGTTATCTAAGTGCGATTAATGCCACAGATGTTTCCGTAGCTATGAGCCGAAGTTTTGATATGGTCAAGATATTCTTTATGCTCATCATTTTATACATGTGTTATCAAGATAAGAAATCGGTGGATACATTATTAAAGATTGGTATGTGGACAGGCTATATAGTTTGTTTCTATACTGTTTATTTCTACGGTTTAGATTATTTTATTACTGTTTTATCATCCTCAGCGCGTATTGCTAATGATGCATTGAATGCGAATACAGTAGGGCTATTGGGGGCCAATGCTATTGTTATGACCTTGTATTATATGCTATATGATCGTCCTCGTTGGTGGCATATTATTGCATTACCAACACTTGGTATTTTAGCGGCTACAGGTAGTCGTAAGGCCTTAGTTTTTGTCGGTGTTGGTACAGTATTACTCTTTATCTTTAAAAGTTTTCGTAGTGCTAATGCGGTCAATTCTATTGTAAAAGTTATTGGTTCCTTATTAGGTCTTACCATTATAGGTATTGCGGTCTTGCAATTGCCGATGTTCTCTGAAGTATTAGACCGAATGTCTAACATGGTAGAAGCCTTTACAGGCACAGGGGGGGACTCATCCACTATTATTCGATTAGCTTTGGTAGATATTGGATGGGACTTATTTTATCAATCTCCCATAACTGGTGTAGGTATCAATAATCCATCTGTATATACTTTTTTCGTATATGGCAAAGATAATTACTACTTGCATAACAATTATATTGAATTATTAGCTGGCACGGGTGTCATTGGTTTACTAGCCTATTATTCAATGTATCTCTATGTGGCTTATAATTTAATTCGCTATCGTGATATACATAGTAATGAATATATAATGGTACTCATTCTATTCCTTTCACAGATTGTTATGGATATGGGTATGGTTTCTTATGAAAGTAAGAGTACCTATTTTTATATGATGTTGTTTTATTTAGAGGTACAAATTCTTCGGAAAGGACGTAAACATGAAGTTCAGCAAACTGTTTAGGGTCGGTATGTCCTTTTTAACAAAACCTTACTATCGAACGAGAGTATTAATTAAATCGGGTTATTATGACTCTTTGTCTGATGAAGACTTTTTGAAGAAGGTATTTCCTAAGTATATGGGATACCCTTTAGATTTAGAAAATCCAAAAACTTTCAGCGAAAAGTTACAATGGCTTAAGGTTAATTTTAGAGACCCAATACAAACAGTGATGGTTGATAAACATGAAGCTAAACATCTTATTGCTCAACGTGTAGGTAATCAGTATATAATACCTACGATTTCCGTATGGAACTCTGTAGATGATATTGACCTTGATAGGTTGCCTAATCAATTCGTTTTGAAATGTACACATGATAGTGGAGGCATCGTTATTTGTAAAGATAAATCAACACTTGATTGGGAAGCAGCAAAAGCTAAATTAAGAACATTCTTAAAACGGGATTATTCACGTATTGCTAGAGAGTGGCCTTATAAGAATGTTCCTCGACGTATTATCGGAGAGGAATATTTGTCGGAATTAGGTAGCAATGACATATTAGATTATAAGATGTATTGCTTTCATGGTGAACCAAAGTTAACAGTAGTATGTTCTAATCGTTTTTCTAAAACAGGAACGCGTATGAACTTCTATGATATCGATTGGAATCCTATGGGAATTCATTTTGGACATTATCCACCGTTACCTACAGAGTTTCCAAAGCCAGACGCATATGGTGAAATGCAACAGGTTGCGATGGAGCTTAGCAAAGGGTGTCCATTTTTGCGTGTTGATTTTTATGAAACTAAAGGGCATCTATTTATTGGAGAATTAACATTTTTTCCTGGTGCTGGATTTGAAAGATTTCGTCCTATGTCAAAGGATTATGAATTAGGAGAGTGGTTACATCTTGAGAATGTACATCGGGGCTGATTTAGTTCCTACGGATATTAATAAAACATTATTTGAAAACGGTAATGGAGAAGCTTTTGTAGGAAAAGAGCTTTATGAAATTTTGAAGCAATCGGATTTAAATGTTTTCAATTTAGAGGTTCCTCTTACTGATATAGAGACACCCATCGTAAAATTTGGTAATAATTTAATTGCGCCTACAAAAACAATTAATGGATATAAGGTGTTAGAGCCGTTATTTTTAACACTGGCTAATAACCACTCCTTAGATCAAGGGGTGGAAGGGTTGACGACAACATTAAATTTGTTGAAGCAGCATAAGATTGCTCATGCTGGAGCTGGAGCTAATTTGAAAGAGGCTAAGAAGCCATTTATCTTTGAAAAAGATGATATACGTATTGGATTCTATCTTTGTACAGAGAATGAGTTTACTATGGCTACTTGTCATACAATGGGGGCTAATCCTTTTGATGTGCTAGAAAGCTTTGACGAAGTGAAAGTTTTAAAGGCACAATGCGACTATGTCATCGTTCTATATCACGGCGGCAAGGAATTCTATCGCTATCCATCTCCTATGCTACAGAGATATTGCCGTAAATTTGTCGATAGTGGAGCGAATCTCGTTATCTGTCAACATAATCATTGTGTAGGGGCTCGTGAAGATTACCAGGGAGGCACTATCATTTATGGACAAGGCAACTTTATCTTTAATTCCGATTTTTTTGTAAACCATCAAGAATTTATTAAAGATTCAATACTAGTTACTGTAGACGTAACTAAGGATGATTTTGTGGTGTCTGAATTGCCTATTCGTAGAACCGATAATGGTACACGATTAGCCACAGAAGTTGAAGCTACAGAAACATTAGAGGCTTATAGAAAACGTAGTGAAGAAATTAAAGACCCTCACTTTGTGACTCAAGCTTATAAGGTCTTTGCTGATACACATGTAAAACGTTATTTGCGTGAGTTTTTAGGTAGATCATTTATTGTACGCGCTATTAATGCTTTATTGGGCCGAAAATTGGTAGAACTTATTTTGGGCAAAACGAGTTATTTAGCAATACAAAATTATTTGGAATGTGAAGCTCATCATGAACTATTCTTGAGAGGCATTAAGAATATCAATAAGAAATAATGGATACTAAAATCGTAGCTGCTGCTAAATGGTCTGTTATTACAGAGGTTTTGGCAAAGCTTATTACACCACTGACAAATATAATATTGGCCCATATGTTAGCACCGACCGCATTCGGCATATTGGCGACGATTATGATGGTTATATCTTTTGCGGAAATGCTTGCTGATGCGGGTTTTCAAAAATTTCTTGTTCAGCATGAGTTTGAAAGTGCCCAAGATAAGCAAGAGGCTACAGATGTGGCATTTATTGCCAACCTAGTGTTTTCTCTAGTTTTATGGAGCGCTATCATAATCGGTCGTGATGAATTGGCCGTATTAGTAGGTAATGATGGCTTAGGGATACCTTTAGCCGTGATGGGCGCTATGATTCCTTTATCTGCTTTTAGTAGTGTCCAAATGGCATTGTATCGAAGGGATTTTAATTTTAAGTTTCTTTTAAATATTAGGCTCATAACAATTCTTACACCTATATTGATATCTATACCAATGGCACTTATGGGGCACGATTATTGGTCTTTAATTGCTGGTATGCTAGGGGCTCAGCTATTTACGGCGTTGGCATTATTAAAGAGTCGGAAGAATCAAATTCATCTGTTTTTTAGTAGTCGCGTCTTTATGAATATGTTTAACTATAGTGCATGGTCTTTAGCTGAAGCATTTTCTATATGGCTCACTGCTTGGGTGGATACATTCATTATTAGCCGTTTTTTAGATGCTTATTATTTGGGGATATATAAGATGCCAATGGCTATTGTTACGACTGTAATGGCTATGGCTACAGCATCTTTGGCTCCTGTATTATTCGCGGCTTTAAGTCGTGTGCAAAATAATCAACAGGCCTTTTCGAATACATTCTTTACATTCCAACGCTATATGGCTCTATTTTTGGTACCTTTAGGTGTAGGCTTATTTGTATTTCAAGACTTTGTTGTTCAGCTTTTACTAGGGCCACAATGGACGTTAGCGGGCATTGTATTAGGTTCCTGGGCATTGAGTTCGGCTATTATGACTGTAACAGCTAATTTGATTTCCGAAATATTTCGTGCAAAAGGGATGCCTAATCTATCATTTTGGACTCAAATATTACATCTAGTAGTTTTAATACCAGTTATTTATATTTGTATTCAATATGATTTCAGTACCTTTGTATATGCTCGATCGTTAGTAAGAATGGAAATGCTAGCAGCTTCTATGTTGCTACTGGCTTTATTTGTCAATATGAGTGCATTTCGCATAATATCTAATATCAGTGTATATCTCATTACAGCATCTATAGTTGGGTTAATTGCCTATAGTATTTTACATCTCTATGATGCAGTATGGTGGACCGTCGTCTGTATGCTTTTATGTGTTGTATTATATGTGGCTATTTTATACGTCATTCCATCTGAGCGCATAATTATTGCTTCTGGCTATAAAAAAGTCTTAAGTAAAGTAAAACGACATAATTAACAGAACTATGAAAGGAGTACATATGCTTTCAAAAAATGTAGATTTAAACAACACGGTAATCCTTGTAACGGGTGCCGCTGGATTTGTGGGGGCTAATCTAGTTATGTCCTTACTATCTGAAGCAGAAGGGACTCAAATTATTGGCATAGATTCTGTTAATGATTACTATGATGTAGCATTGAAAGAGTATCGATTGCAACAGATTGATGAACTTAGCAAAGATAATAAGAATATATGGATTTTTAAAAAAGGGAATATTGCAGATAAGTCCTTTGTTGATGAAATTTTTGCTATCTATAAACCACGAGTTGTAGTGAATCTAGCAGCTCAAGCAGGGGTTCGTTACTCTATTACTAACCCCGACGCCTATATCGAGTCTAATATTATTGGATTTTATAATATTCTAGAAGCTTGTCGTCATTCTTATGACGATGGTGAAAGAGGTGTAGAGCATTTAGTGTATGCATCATCTTCTTCTGTATATGGTGCAAATAAACAAATCCCATACTCTACAGATGATAAAGTAGATAATCCTGTATCTCTTTATGCAGCTACAAAAAAGTCAAATGAGTTATTGGCTTATTCGTATGCTAAATTATATAACATCCCTAGCACAGGGCTTCGTTTCTTCACTGTATACGGCCCTGCAGGTCGTCCAGATATGGCATACTTTGGTTTTACAAATACATTACGTAATGGTGGGACAATTAAAATTTTTAACTACGGCAATTGTAAGCGTGATTTCACCTATATCGATGATATCGTAGAAGGCGTTTCTAAGGTTATGTCCACTGCACCAGAGCGTCGCAATGGTGCGGATGGCTTGCCGGTTCCACCGTACGCTATTTATAATATCGGCAATAGCAACCCAGAAAATTTACTTGATTTTGTGCGCATTCTTTCAGAGGAATTGGTTTCTGCTGGCGTATTGTCAGAAGATTATAATTTTGAGGAGCATAAAGAATTAGTACCCATGCAACCAGGGGATGTGCCTGTTACATATGCTGATACAAGTGCGTTAGAAGCAGATTTTGGCTTTAAACCTAATACAACCTTACGAGAAGGGTTAAAGCGTTTTGCCATATGGTATAAAGATTTCTATATGATGGAGAGCAAATAAATGAAAATTGCAATTGCTGGTACAGGCTATGTAGGCCTTTCCAATGGTGTGTTGTTAGCTCAACACAATGAAGTGGTGGCCCTCGATATCATCCCAGAAAAAGTAGATATGTTAAATCGCAAAGAGACACCTATTGTAGATGCTGAATTGCAAGAGTATTTAGCTACTAAGGAGTTAAACTTCAAAGCTACACTTGACCCAGTAGAAGCTTTTAACAGTGCAGATTATGTTATCATTTCGACACCTACAAATTATGATCCTCAAAAAAACTTTTTCGATACATCTTCTGTTGAACAAGTCATTAAAACTGTGCTAGAGATTAATCCTGATGCAGTAATGATTATTAAATCAACTGTACCGGTAGGCTATACGGTACAAATGCGTAAAGAATTTAATACGGAGAATTTAATTTTTTCGCCAGAATTCTTGCGGGAAGGTAAAGCCTTATACGATAATTTACATCCATCCCGTATTGTTGTGGGCGAGGATTCTGACAGAGCACGTCGTTTTGGACAATTATTAGCGGAAGGTGCTATTAAAGAAAATATTCCACAATTATATACTGATTCTACGGAAGCGGAAGCAATTAAATTGTTTGCTAATACGTATTTAGCATTACGTGTAGCGTATTTCAATGAGTTAGACTCCTATGCTGAAGTACGTGGCCTTAGCACAAGTCAAATCATCAAGGGGGTTTGTTTAGATCCTCGTATTGGAGATTTTTATAATAATCCTTCCTTTGGTTATGGTGGTTATTGCTTGCCAAAAGATACAAAGCAATTATTAGCTAACTATAATGATGTACCACAAAATTTAATTTCTGCCATTGTTGATGCGAATAGAACACGTAAAGATCATGTTGCAGATACTATTATTGCTAAAAATCCGAAAATTGTTGGTATCTATCGCTTGACCATGAAGATGAACTCTGATAATTTTAGAGCATCAGCCATTCAAGGTGTTATGAAACGTATTAAGGCGAAAGGGATTGCTGTGGTAGTATATGAACCTACACTAGATGCAGAAGATTTCTTTAATTCGCCAGTTATACGTAATTTTGAAGATTTTAAGCGTGTTAGTGATGTCATTGTAGCTAATCGCTGGGATAGTAGCTTAGAAGGTGTAAAAGATAAAGTTTATACAAGAGATATTTTTGATAGAGATTAATACAGCTATATGTATTGTGGCGTTTAGGAGAGTAGTATGAAACGTTGGATACTATATATTGTGTTATGTCTAATTGTGTTTTTTATATGGGATAATTCCTTGCAAAATGGAGGAACCTCTGATGGGTTTAGTCTTATTTTTGCAAAGTGGATTGCCCCTATAGCTAATAAATTAGGCTTTTACGGAAATATATGGGCCTTAAATAGGATTATTCGAAAATTAGCCCACCTTACAGAGTTCACAATCCTTGGTGGTGTTTTATATGTAGTTCTACGCCGCTATATTGAATATGGCACAGTAGTAAAAACAATAGGAGTGGGTATAGTAATAGCTAGTCTAGATGAATTTATACAATTATTTTCTCTAGGACGCAGCTCTCAACTGTCTGATGTACTGATTGATACAGTTGGTATAATCATCGGTATATCGGTAGTGAAATTAACTTATTATATTAGTCATGATAAAAGATAAAAGTACATTTAAAAATTAAATAATTATTAATATAATAATGTGTAAAATATGACTCATAATTGTAGAGATTATGGGTTATATTTTATGAAGAATAAATGAATATATAAAAATTGTATTAAATGAACATATAATAATTTATTTATTTTTATAGAAAAACCACTATACAAGCGACTGGTCCCTTGTTATAATCGTGAATATAAAATGAATTATAAACTTAAATGAGAAGAACATGAACTTTATAGAAGAGGTCGATTTTTGAAAAGAGAATCGAAAGTAGAAGGGAAAGATTATGAGTCGCGTGGTTGATTTACATGGTTGCATTTTGCCAGCTGTGTTAGGCCCACAAGGGCCTCAAACAATGGCAGAATCAGTAAAAATGATTAAGTCCTTGTCTGAACAAGGTATTACAGATATTTTTAGTACGCCTGATGTAACAGTATCTATGGATCTGAACACATGGAATGCTATAAACTCTTTAGTTAATGAAGTAAAAGTTATGGTTAAGGAGCAACAAGTAGATATAACTATTCACAGTGGAGCTCGCGTAATGCTTTGTGATGAAATGGTTGCATATATAGCTTCTCATCGCAATCAATATACGTTGGGAGATAGCCATTTTATATTAGTTGCTCTTCCACAAAATAGCAAAGTGCATCATATTAATGCGTGGTTATTAAGTCTACTAGATATGGGGCTTGTACCTATTATTAGTGAAGTAGAAACTTATGGACAATTATTTACTAAACCTGAACAATTACTAACATGGGTTGATAGAGGTATTTTGATTCAATGTAATATGGCATCTTTTGATCATGGTAACGCTAACTATGATAGGGCCATTGAATTATATCGAAATGGTTTAATTCATTTCTTTGGTACTGGTTACAGCGATGGCTGTGATGTTGAGGCGTACCAAGGTTATGTGGAAGCAATTTCTGAATTAGACAATACGTATAAAAAAGATTTGTTGCCAAATATCCATCTTAATGAACGCGACCTCTTAGCTAATCGCACATTTTATCCTTCTGTCCCATCTAGTTGGGTGGGGAAAAAGGGTAATTTCTTAACTCGTCTATTTGGCTTTGCATTATAATTTATATAGGTTCTTTTATCCATGTCATATTGGCATAGATAGAGGGACCTATTTTTACTTTATATTGTATTTAGGGTTGAAAACAACCACCATATATAGTATACTGAGAGGGCAGTAAAAATAGAGGGGTTTTCTAATAATTCTTTACATTTTTACATATAAATTTATAAAAAGTGTGATTAGACATACTTTTTATACTTCTTAACATATATTTTGGCAGTAACAAGATGGGGAGGTTGCCAATATGTTGCAGGTCATTAAGCGTGATGGCACGAAGGTACCATTCGACAAAAACAAGATTGCTTTGGCTATTGAAAAAGCTGAACATAGTAGTACTGGGTTGTACGAAGAGGGCTTGGCACAGCGTATTGCAAATGAAATTGAGGAATATGCTACTAAGCTTCAAAAAGACATGACAATTTATGCTATTGAAGATCAAGTGTATTATAAGTTGATTGAGTATCATAATCCTGCAACGGCACGTGCCTATGAAGGTTACAAAGCTGTTCAAGCTTTTAAACGCCGTCAAAATACAACTGATGATGATGTAATTGGTTTATTAGATCGTAGTAATATCAGTGTTCTTGATGAAAATTCTAATAAGGATGCTGCTATTGTATCTACCCAACGGGATTTAATTGCTGGTGAAGTATCTAAGGATATTGCTCGTCGTAAATTGATTCCTACCGATATTTTGGAAGCCCATGATAGTGGAGCTATCCACTTCCATGATATGGATTATATTATTCAACCTATGTTTAACTGTTGCTTGATTAATTTGGAAGATATGCTTACAAATGGCACAGTAATCAATGGTAAGAAAATCGATACACCTAAGTCTTTCCAAGTTGCTTGTACTGTAACAACACAAATCATTGCACAAGTAGCATCTGGTCAATATGGTGGTCAAAGTATTAATGGTATTGACCGTATTTTGGCACCATTTGTACGTAAATCTTATGAAAAAATCCTCAATAATGTTATTGAAGAGCAAGTTGAGATTTACGGCATGGAGCCTAATATGGAAAAGGCTCGTGAAATAGCGTGGAAACGTACGCGTAAAGAGGTTAAAGATGGTATCCAAACTATTCAATACCAAATCAATACATTGATGACTACAAACGGGCAATCTCCATTTGTTACATTATTTATGTATTTCCAACCAGACTATGAATACGCGAAGGAAGCGGCTCTTATTACAGAAGAAATTTTGCGCCAACGTATTAAAGGTGTAAAAAACGAAGCCGATGTATACATTACACCAGCCTTTCCTAAGTTGATTTATGTTCTTGATGAGCATAATGTAACACCGGATAGTCCATACTATTACTTAACTGAATTGGCAGCACAATGTACGGCTAAGCGCATGTACCCTGACTATATTTCTGCAAAAAAAATGAAGGAAAACTACTCAGGTAATGTCTTTAGTCCTATGGGCTGTCGATCCTTCTTATCTCCTTGGAAGGATGAAAATGGTGAATACAAGTTTGATGGACGTTTTAACATTGGTGTAGTAAGTTTAAACTTACCTCAAATTGGCATTCTAGCCCGTGGTAGTGAAGAACGATATTTTGAAATTTTAGATAAACGACTTGAGTTGGCAGAAAAAGCGCTAATGCTTCGTTATGAATTACTTAAGGACGTAGTGAGTGATGTGTCACCAATCCATTGGCAACACGGTGCTATTGCAAGACTTAAAAAAGGCGAGAAAATTGCCAAATTCTTGACTGGCGGTTATGCGACTATTTCCTTGGGATATATTGGTATTTATGAAGCAACTCGCTTAATTACCGGTGAATCGAATACAGGCGAGAAAGGTCGCGTTTTTGCGATGAAGATTATGGATCGCTTAAATGCAGCTGTTGATGAATGGCGAGTTAAACATAACATGGGCTTTGCATTATATGGTACACCTGCTGAAAGTTTAACCCATCGATTCTCTTCTTTGGATCGCGCTCGTTTTGGTATTATTGAGGACATTACGGATAAGGGTTATTATACTAATAGTTATCATGTAAGCGTACGAGAAGAGATTAATGTATTTGACAAGTTCTCCTTTGAATCTGAGTTCCAAAAGAAATCTACAGGTGGCTGTATTTCCTATGCAGAAATTCCTAATATGACTAATAATATTCCAGCTGTTTTGACTATGATTCAATATATTTATGATCATATTTCTTATGCTGAATTTAATACCAAGTCTGACTATTGTCACGAATGTGGCTTTGATGGAGAAATTAAGGTAAATGAACATAACGAGTGGGAATGCCCTCGTTGCCATAATACAAATCGCGATAAATTAACTGTTATCCGTCGTACTTGTGGATACCTTGGTGAAAACTTCTGGAATGAAGGGCGCACAAAGGAAATTAAAGATCGTGTAATGCACATTTAAGATTATTAGAGGTATAGTTTTAATAATTATCCTGTATATTAAGCATATTAAGATAAACTGTTATATAGATTAATATAATTATCATAGACATCTAATGATGTGGGTATGTTAATAGATACGATTTTAGAGTTCTAAATACGATAGTTTTAAATGGTAAAAGCTGTGCCTAAGGCACAGCTTTTACTGTATATATGAGAAATTGAAATATATCTATATAGTGTTGATCAAAGTTGATAGGCACTACTATGGAGGTTATGATGAGATATGGGCAAATAAGACAATATGATATTGCCAATGGAGAAGGGATTCGTACATCTATATTTGTAACAGGTTGTACACATTGTTGTTATAATTGTTTTAATGAAGAATACCAAGATTTTAATGCTGGTAAGGTATGGACGCAAGCTGAGACAGATTTAGTGGTTTCCTATGTGAAGAATCCTACATGTTCAGGTTTAACATTATTAGGTGGGGAGCCATTTCAAAATGTACAAGGCTTATTACCGGTGGTGAGAGCTGTTCGAGCAGCGGCGCCAGAAAAGAAGATTTGGGCCTATTCCGGCTATGAAATAGATGATATCTTAGAAGATGAGTTGCGAAGTGCTTTATTACAAGAAATCGACATTCTCGTAGATGGCCGCTTTGTAGATGAACTTAAGGACCCTGCTTTGCGCTTCAGAGGTTCCTCAAATCAGCGTATCATTGATGTTAAAAAGACATTAGCGGCTGGGGAAATTGTATTAGCGATGGAGTAAATATGATATATGATAAACGATTTATAGGACTCATTATTATAGTTGGCTTTATAGCGGGGCTAGTAGGGGCTTCCTATACGCATTTATTACATGGAATTCAACATTTCGTATATAATTACTCCTCTGCTGATCATCTGAGCTTTGGTGCAGCTGTGGCCCGAGTATCACCGATAGAACGATTAATACCCTTAATCGTCTGTGGCGCGATAGGTGGCGTAGGTTGGGTTTTGATTCACAGATATGGTAAAGGCGTTGTGGATATAAAAACGGCAGTTTCTGGTAAAATGGATATGAATCCAATTACTACTGTTTTACATGCAACACTGCAAATAATTACGGTAGGTATTGGTTCTCCATTAGGTCGAGAAGTTGCACCACGTGAGGCTAGCGCTGGTATTACTACCTTTTTAGTTAAACATTTTGATATAAAACAAGAAGACCGTCAATTATTAATTGCATGTGCTGCAGGCGCTGGTTTAGCTGCAGTTTATAATTCACCATTATCTGCGGCAATTTTCACATTAGAAACTTTGCTTCTTACTTGGAATATACGGGCTATGAGTGCAGCCCTCTTATGTTGTGGTTTGGCTACATTTGTGACGCGACAAGCTGGTGTAGGAGATGTTATACAATATACAATGGCACAACCCAGTTTGGGGAGTCATTATGTAGAGTTTTCTATCGTTTTAGGCGCTATTATTGCAATTGGTGTTGTTTTATTTAATATTACACAAAGTAAGCTACCCGCCATTCATCGTAGTAGTCCTGTAATGATTCCCATTTCTATCGTAGCATTTACACTAATTGGTGTTTTAGCTATGTATTTTCCTGAAATTCTTGGAAATGGTAAAGCAGGCAATGAGTTGACTTTTACGAACGATATCACATGGACATATGCATTGGGTTTATTTGGATCCAAATGGGTAGCTGTTTTACTTGCTTTGGCCGCTGGTGCATATGGTGGTCGTATTACACCATCTATGATGTTAGGTAGTACTTTGGGGATCGTATTTGGTACCGTATGGGCTATTGCTATAGCGCCAGTATCTTTGGGAATGTCTGCTTTTGTGGGGGCCGTAGTATTCTTAGGCCTTGCACAAAAAATGCCTATGACATCTTGTGTATTTATGCTTGAATTATCTCGTTTCTCTGTAGAGATGTTGTTTCCTATAGCTTTAACAATGGGGACAGCCCTTATGGTAGAGCAAATTATTCAATCAAAATTAAATAGCGCTAAGTAGCAATAAATAACAGTTAATAAAAGTTAAATATAATATATAGAAAAGAAGCGGATAGTTGAGTTAATCAACTATCCGCTTTTAATGTATATGTAATTATACGATTTTGGCGTTTTTATCGTATTCCTCGCCACCCGCATCAGGAAGCATGCCATATTCTACAGTCCACAAGTGTTTATATTTTAGTGCTTGATTGTGAATACGTTCGATTTGCGTTTCATCTGTACGAGCTATGCGAGCTGGGATTCCAACAACTAAAGAATTAGGTGGGATTACAGTGTTCTCCTTTATGACTGCACCAGCAGCAATAATAGAGCCAGAGCCAATATGACAACCGCTCAATACAATAGCGCCCATTCCAACTAATACATTATCTTCAATGGTACTAGCGTGTACTATTGCACCATGGCCAATTGTTACATAATCTCCAAGAATGCAAGCCCTGTCGTCATCAACGTGTAATACAGAGTTATCCTGTACATTGGAATAGCGACCTACTACAATTTTATTTACATCACCGCGAAGTGCGCAGTTTTGCCAAATCGAAGCATATTCTTTTAGTTCAACATCACCTGCAAGTTCTGCACCAGGCATAACACAACTTTTGGGATCTAATTTGGGGTATTTTCCGTGAAATGGTAACATAAGGAACTCCTAATTTATTAACTATACGATTTCAATAAGACGTTGTGCTTTACGAATAGACATGATAGCTTCGTTCATTACTGTTTGTACTATAGTGTGAGCAGGTTCAATAGTAGTAAGTCGGTTTAAACCTTGTCCAACTTGTACAGCACCATTTACAACATCACCATCGATAGCAGCACGTTTGTTAGTGCCTTGGGACATTTTGGTGCGTTCTTCAGGGGTAGTAACACCATCTGTTTCGGCAGCTAAGTAACGTGTAGTGAATTCGTTTTTCAAGCTACGTACTCCACCGTGACCGGAGAGGAGACCCGTTACAACAGAGTCTGTATCTGTGGCTTTGATAATTGCTTCTTTCATATTTATGTGGGCTTGGCATTCTTCAGCTAACAAAAAACGGGAACCCATTTGTACACCCTCAGCACCCATCAACAATGCTGCTGCAATACCACGACCATCTACGATAGCGCCTGCTACAACAACAGGAATGGAAATTTCAGGTAAAATATTTTCCATCAAGGACATGGTTGTTTGGCTACCAATATGTCCACCAGCTTCCATACCCTCAATAATAATTGCATCAGCACCAGCTTCTTCAATGCGTTTAGCAAGTTTTAGAGATGGGACAACAGGGATAACTTTAATGCCTGCATCTTGCAATGGTTTAATATATGGTACAGGATTGCCTGCTCCAAGTGTTACAAATGCAGGCTTTTCTTCAATGATAATATCCACTAATTCGTCTTTATTGGGAGCCATTAACATGAGATTGACTCCGAAAGGCTTATCCGTTAAGTCTTTACAGGCACGAATCTCGTTGCGCGTCCATTCTGCATCACGACCACCAAGAGCAATTACACCTGTAGCACCTGCATTAGCTACGGCAGCAACTAGTTTGTGTTCAGATACCCAAGCCATAGCACCTTGGATGATAGGGTATTCGATTTGTAAAAGTTGTGTTAACGCTGTTCTCATAAAGCCTCCTATGATAACAATTAGATTTACTGAAACTTTATTATACCTTTATAGGAGAATTTTATATAAGAATGATTTTATTTTCTTATATAAAATTAGAGTATTAATAAAGTCAAGAATATTCATCAGTATATACTTATATACTAAAGAGATTAAGCGTAATATTATTTGGAGATTATATGTAGTCACATAATCTCTTCTCTATATAATAGTATAATATAGTAATTATGTACACCTTAGATAAGGTTATTATAGTTATTTATTTAAACAATATGCTTTCAAAATTAATTTCCAATTATTGGATTAAAATAAAATATTCAGCAGTAGTCTAAAGATAAAAAAACTAAATGATAATATATTTCAAATGAGTTAAGTAGTAGAAAACCGCATAGTATCTATGATTATTAAATATTATAAAAAATGAGAAAATAAGAAAATGAGTATTGAAAAGTTTCGATGTCTTTGATATACTACATTACAGATAGAGTATCTGAATTAATTAAAGATAAACATTAAACAATAATTTTCAAGTGAAGGAGGAAATACACATGGAAAAATATGTATGCGTAGTATGTGGTTGGGTTTATGACGAAGCTGTTGAAGGCGTAAAATTCGAAGATCAACCAGCTGATTATGTTTGCCCAATTTGCGGTGTTGGTAAAGACCAATTCGAAAAAATGTAATTGACTTACCAAAAGGCTATCTTGAGTCCACTTGAGATAGTCTTTTTTATTTGACAAAGCACCATGTCATGTTTATAATATTATGAGTCGAGGTAAGATTATGAAACTGCAAGTAGAGCAAGCAAAAGAACATATAGGAAAGAAATTTCCTTATAGCTATACGATATCAGCCTCTGAGCTTGGTGACGTAACTGCTTTTCCTTGGAGCCGTCATGATATAACCATTAGTGGTGAGTTTTGGTTTGATGGTCAAAATTACATCGTTCAAGGTTCGATTCAGTCTAAAGGCGATTATGATTGTTCCCGTTGTTTAAATACCACAGAACATTATCGAAAAGATTTCTTTCAGGAAATCTTTAGTGATTGTCGAGATGCTGCAGATGATGTGAATTCTTTTGATGGAGAAGAAATTGACTTAACTGAACTAATTAGGGATACATTAATCATCAATGAGCCCTCTCAAGTGTTATGTCAGGATGATTGCAAAGGATTGTGCGTTCATTGCGGAGCAAATTTAAATGTTTCACCTTGTTCTTGTGAATCCTTTGTGGTGGATCCTCGATTTGCAGAGTTACGTGCTTTGCTTGATGAGAAAGATGATAGATTATCCTAATGATTGTACTAAGGAGGTGCAGATAATGGCAGTACCTAAACGTAGATTGTCTAAATGCCGTCGCGATCGTCGTCGTGCTAATTGGAAATTAGAAGCTCCTGGTTATGTAGCATGTCCACAATGCCACGAACCTAAGATGCCTCATCGTGTTTGCCCTACATGTGGTCACTATAAAGGTGAACAAGTAGTAGCTAATGCTTAATATGTGAGCAGAGAGAGACGCCTACTTTGTAGGCGTCTTTTTTATATGCTTTCAAAATATACACTCATATTTTTATATGTTTCGTTATCAATAGCAAGTGTCACTATTTTATAGTAAGATTATTCTATAAGATGGTGACACATTTTTATTTTTTATAAACAATAATACTAAAATATAAAAAAACAACTATATTTTGTATATGCTATGAAAAAATCTTACTATATGTATGAAAAGTCTTGCCAATAAGGGAATTATTGTATATACTTAGGATGTAATATTAATACTAGGTCATAAAAGGTGGTCCCATGAGTCGGTTAAAGAAGCAAGAGCGCCAGAAGCAGTTACAAGAAAAACTGAATATTACGCCATTTCTTACTGATGAAGAATTGGCAACACACTTTGGTGTAAGTGTGCCAACAATTCGTCTCGATCGACTAGAATTGGGTATTCCTGAATTGCGTGAACGCATTCGTGTTATGGCTACAGGTCAATCACATGAAATGGCAGAACATGTATCATATGAAGTGGTTGGCGAATTGATTGATGTCACCGAGGGGCACCAAGCATTATCTATGTTGCGTACTACGGCTGATATGGAAGATCAATTTGGATATGTAGAACCGCAGTATTTATATGCTCAAGCAAATTCCCTTGCAAAAGTGGTTATGGGGACGACTGTTTGCTCTGCGGAAGTTGGAAATATAAAATATAAGAACCCGGTAGGATCTGGTACTAATTTGGTAGCGAAAGCAGAAATTGTTCGTCGCCGAGGTAATAAGTTCTTTATTTGGGTTATAATAAGAGATAAAATAAAAGAAGTGTTTCGCGCAAAATTTATTATGGAATCCGTAGAGAATAGGGTGTAAATTATGAAAATTGCAATAGACGCCATGGGTGGCGACTTTGCTCCAATGGAGACTGTACTTGGATCCATTGAAGCCGTACGAGCAAATCAACACATTGAAGTGGTGCTCGTCGGCGATGAGCAGCAAATTTTTGATATATTAGAAGCTAATAATGAAGCTAAGAATCCACGTATTTCTGTACATCATGCTAGCCAGGTAATCGGCATGGATGAACATCCAGGTCAAGCATTGCGCAAGAAAAAAGATGCATCTGTTGTGGTCGCTACTTCGTTGGTTCGCGATAATCGTTGTGATGCTGTAATTGCTCCGGGGAGTACGGGAGCTGCTGTTGCAGCGGCTTTGTTTGGTCTCGGTCGCATTAAGGGCATTGATCGCCCTGTCATTGCAACTCCAATGCCAACGGTAAGTGGTATAACAGTTATGTTAGACTCTGGTGCAAATTCTAATAGTAAACCTAAACATCTTGTACAAGGTGCTTTAATGGGGTCTGAATACGCTAAGCTTTTATTAGGAAAAGAAAATCCTACTGTAGGATTGTTAAATATTGGTGAAGAGGCCACAAAGGGGAACGATGTCGTATTGGCGACATATCCGATTTTGGAGGGTATGAAGACTATCAATTTTAAAGGAAATATTGAAGGTCGTGATATTCCTAAAGGTGCCGTTGATGTTGTCGTATGTGATGGCTTCGTAGGCAATGTGGTACTTAAATTTGCGGAAGGTTTAGTAACAGGTCTTACGCAATTAGTAAAGGATAGTATCATGGCAGGAAGTATTTTCGCCAAGATAGGAGCTATGCTTGTAAAGCCAGCTTTGAAAAAGATGGCAAAACGTTTGGATCACACAGAAAATGGTGGTGCTCCGCTCTTGGGAGTTAATGGGGTATTCATGATTGCTCATGGTAGTTCTAAAGCAAAAGAAATAAAAACTGCTATTGAAATTGCTAGTGATTTAGTAGAGCGTAAAATTATTCAACACATAAGAGAAACGATGGATATTGAAGGAGCCTTAAAGTATGACTATGATGAATAAACCTGTAGGAATCATTGGTACTGGGAGCTTCCTTCCTGACAATGTAGTAACAAACTTTGATCTTGAAAAAATGGTTGATACCAATGATCAATGGATTAGAGAGCGTACGGGTATAGAAGAACGACGCATTGCACCGGAAGGCATGAATACATCCTATATGGCGACCGAGGCAGCAAAAAAAGCTATGCAAATGGCTAATGTCACTGCAGAGGAAATCGACATGATTATCTTTGCTACCTTAACACCAGATATGATTATTCCTTCGGCAGCTTGTGTATTGCAAGCGAACTTAGGCGCTAAAAACGCTGCAGCCTATGATTTACAAGCGGCATGCTCTGGGTTTGTATATGGATTGATTACTGCCGCTAGTTATATTAGTTCTGGTATTTATAAAAAAGTACTCGTCGTGGGGGCGGAAATTCTTTCCCGTCGAGTAAACTGGAATGATCGTGGTACATGTATCCTCTTTGGTGATGGTGCTGGGGCTGCAGTAGTATCTGAAGTACCTGAAGGCTATGGCATTAAAGGTATTGACATGGGCGCCGATGGTACTGGCGGACCAGCGCTTTGCATTCCTGCAGGTGGCACTGCTGTGGTGGCAAATGATCAACGCGTAGAAGAGGGCTTAACATTTATTCATATGGATGGCCCTGAAGTATATAAATTTGCCGTTAAAACGATGGGGCGTACGGTTTTAAAATCCTTAGAACGCGCTGGTATGGAGTTAAACGAATTAGATTACTTCATTCCTCATCAAGCGAATATTCGTATTATTGATTCGGCAGCCAAACGTTTACATCTGCCAATGGAAAAAGTTTTTGTTAATTTACATAAGTATGGTAATACATCTGCCGCGTCTGTAGCGATTGCACTTGATGAAGCTAATCGCGAGGGACGTTTCAAACGCGGTGATAATGTTGCGTTTGCAGGATTTGGTGCAGGCCTAACATGGGCAAGCCTGGTCTTGAAATGGTATTAAGGAGGACACATCAAGATGATTAAGACTGACATTTGTGATTTATTGCAGATTGAGTATCCAATCTTTCAAGGTGGTATGGCTTGGCTCGGTACTGCAGAATTAGCGGCAGCCGTTTCTGAAGCTGGTGGCCTTGGGATTATTGGTGCTGGTCATATGCCTCCTGATATTTTCCGTAATGAAATCCATAAATTAAAAGAGCGCACTAGCAAGCCTTTTGGCTGTAATATTATGCTCATGTCTCCATTTGTAAAAGAGGTTATGGAAGTAGTCGTGGAAGAACGTGTTCCTGTTATCACTACAGGTGCAGGTAATCCTGGTGTTTATGTTCCCGCTTTGAAAGAAATTGGTACAAAAGTTATTCCTGTAGTTGCATCAGTATTACTAGCAAAGCGCTTATTACGTGGTGGTATTGATGCAATTATTGCTGAAGGTACAGAGTCTGGTGGTCACGTAGGTGATATTACAACTATGGCATTAATTCCTCAAGTAGTTGATGCTGTAGATGTACCAGTTATTGCTGCCGGAGGTATTGCAGATGGTCGTGGTATGGCTGCGGCATTTGCATTAGGTGCTAAAGCGGTACAAATGGGGACACGATTCGTATTATCCGAAGAATGTATTGCCCATGAAAATTATAAAAATGCTGTATTGAAAGCAAAAGATCGTGCTACAGTTATGACTGGCTTAACAACAGGTCATCCTGTACGTATTATAGATAATGCGTTAGCTCATAAATATAAATCCCTTGAATTTAGTGGTGGTTCTAAAGAGGAATTGGAAGCATTAGGCGCTGGCACACTTCGTTTAGCTGCTATTGAGGGTAATGTAAAAGAAGGTTCTGTAATGATCGGTCAAATTTCTGGTATGTTAACAGATGTTAAACCATGTGAAACTATCATTAAAGATATCATGACTGAAGCTGAAACAGTGATTAAGAATCTTCAAGATCTTAGTAAATAAGGAGGCCCCTAATGAAAACGGCATTTGTTTTTCCTGGTCAAGGTTCTCAAAAAGTAGGCATGTTACAAGATTTGTATAATGCGTATCCTATTGTAAAACAACGTTTTGAAGAGGCTGACGAAGCACTTGGTTACTCCATCAGTAAATTATGCTTCGAAGGTCCTGATACAGAGCTCGTTAAAACAGCAAATACACAACCAGCTATTTTGACTGCATCCGTAGCTTGTTATGAAATCCTAAAAGAACAAGGCTTTACGCCTGATATCGTAGGCGGGCATAGTCTTGGTGAGTATAGTGCTCTAGTAGCAGCTGGTGTATTGAACTTTAAAGACGCAGTATATGTAGTTCATAAACGCGGTGAATATATGCAAGAAGCTGTGCCATTGGGTAAAGGCGCTATGGCGGCAATTTTGGCATTACCTCGTGAGCAAGTTGTAGAAATTTGTGAAGAAGTAAATGCTTCTGTAGGTTCTGTACAAGCAGTTAACTTCAATTGCCCTGGACAAATCGTTATTGCCGGTGAAACTGCAGCGGTGGAAACAGCAGCTGAAAAAATGAAAGAAGCAGGAGCGAAACGTGCAGTAATGCTTCCTGTGAGTGCTCCATTCCACAGCCGTTTGATGGAACCAGCAGCTCTTCGGTTAAAGGAAGAATTGGATAAGATCCAAGTGAGTGATGCACAAATTCCTGTAGTTGCAAATGTTACTGGTAAGATTTTGACTAATGCCAATGACATTAAAGAGTCCTTAGTTACTCAAGCCGCTAACCCTGTTTTATGGGAAGATTGTGTAGCTGAAATGGTAAACTTTGGTGTTACTCGCTTTGTTGAAGTGGGACCTGGGAAAGTACTTACAGGTTTTACTAAAAAGATTAACAAAGATATGGAATTAGCCAATGTTGAAGACATTGCATCCTTAGAGAAAACGCTTGAATTTTTGAAGGGGGTTCGATAAAATGCATTTAGAGGGTAAAGTAGCCATTGTAACTGGCGCATCCCGTGGCATTGGTCGCGCTGTAGCTATCAATCTAGCACAATCTGGTGCTGATGTTGTAGTAAATTATAGCGGTAGCGAAGGTGCAGCGCAAGAAACTGTTGAAGCTGTACAAGCGTTAGGCCGCAAAGCCATTAAAATTAAAGCCAATGTAGCCAATGTAGATGAAGTTGCTTCCATGGTGGAAGAAGCTCATAAAGAATTTGGTCACATTGATATTCTCGTGAATAATGCGGGGATTACGCGTGACGGTTTGTTAATGCGAATGAAAGACGAAGATTTTGATGCTGTTATCGATATCAACCTAAAAGGTGTTTACTTGGTAACTAAAGCAGTATCTAAAATCATGATGAAACAACGTTCTGGTCATATTATTAACATGACATCTGTTGTTGGTGTTATAGGTAATGCTGGTCAAACTAACTATGCTGCTTCTAAAGCGGGCGTAATTGGTTTTACTAAATCCTGTGCTAAAGAATTGGCTAGCCGTGGTATTACAGTTAATGCTATTGCACCAGGCTTTATCAATACAGATATGACTGATGTATTACCAGAAAAAGTTAAAGAAGCTATGGTTACTCAAATTCCGTTGGGCCGTATGGCTGATGCCGAAGAAGTAGCAACAGTAGCAACATTCCTTGCTAGCGATTTTGCTAATTATATTACGGGTCAAGTCATCAATGTTGATGGTGGCATGGTAATGTAGTTGTAAAATTAGACTATATATAAATACACTTTGAAAGGAGGTGAACCACTAATGAACACTTTCGATAAAGTTAAAGCAATCGTTGTGGAACAATTAGGCGTTGATGAAGCTGAAGTTACCATTGATTCTACATTCATCGACGACTTAGGCGCTGACTCCTTAGATATCGTTGAATTGATCATGGCATTTGAAGAAGAATTCAATGTTGAAATCCCTGACGACGTTGCAGAAAAAATTAAAACCGTTAAGGATACAGTAGAATATATTGATTCTGCTAAATAAGCTGTAAAGCTAACAATTCAACCGAACGGGAGGCCGAGTGGCCTCCCAACCGGTTTTATTTACAGGAGGATTTGATAGTGAAGCTCCCTGAACTTCGCATTGGGAATCTAGTGGCCAAAGTACCTATTATTCAAGGTGGTATGGCGATTAGATTGTCTACAGCTCGCTTGGCAGCAGCCGTTGCAAATGAAGGTGGTATCGGCCTTATTGCGGCATCGGGCTTGCCTTTCGATGAATTACGATACGAAATACAATTAGCTAGAAAATTATCACCTACGGGTATTATTGGTATAAATGCGATGGTAGCAGCAACTCAATTTGCTGGCTTAGTAAAGACTGCCATCGAAGAAGGCATTGATCTTGTAGTAGCAGGTGCTGGTTTTTCAAGAGATATGTTCGCAATGGGCAAAGAGTCTGGTACTCCTATTGTACCAATTGTTTCGTCCGCAAAATTAGCTCGCATTTCTGAAGGTTTAGGTGCTGCAGCTGTAATCGTAGAAGGCTGTGAAGCTGGTGGACACTTGGGGACGGATCGTTCCGCTCGAGAAATCGTTCCCGAAGTTGTAGCAGCGGTAAAAAACATTCCAGTAATTGCTGCTGGTGGTGTTCTAGATGGCCATGATATCGTTGAAATGTTAAAAATCGGCGCTAGTGGTGTTCAAATGGGTAGCCGTTTTGCTGCTTCTGATGAATGTAATGCATCTGATGAATTGAAAAAAATGTATGTACGAGCTACAAACCCTGAGGATATAGTATTGATTCAAAGTCCTGTTGGTTTGCCTGGTCAAGCAATAAAAAACAAATTTGCTGAATCTGTTTTAGATGGTACTGTAGCGCCTCCAACGGTGTGTGATAACTGTTTAAAACATTGTTCCCATAAATTCTGCATTATCCGTGCTCTTTCTCGCGCACAACAAGGTGATGTGGAAACGGGGTTGGTGTTCTCTGGCAATAATATGAGAAAAGTCGATAGGATTATGCCAGTTAAAGATATCTTTGCTCAATTAAAACAGCAAGTAGCAGAGATTGATTAATTTAAAGGGCTGTATAGCTATAAGAGGTGGAATAATTGGAAAAACGTGTAGTAATTACTGGCTTAGGGGCAGTGACTCCTGTAGGTATCGGTAAAGAGAACTTCTACAATGCGTTATTGGCAGGTCAATCTGGTATTGGGCCGATTACACGCTTTGACGCATCTGACTATGCAACACGCATTGCGGGTGAAGTAAAAGACTTTGATATTACAAACTATGGGGTAGACAAGAAAGAAGCTCGTCGTATGGACCGTTCTGTAGAATTTGCTATCGGTGCAGCTGTTCTTGCTTGTGAAGATGCTGATCTTGATTTAGATAAAGCAGATTTAGATCGCTGTGGTACTGTAGTTGGTACAGGTATAGGCGGCATTGACTCTATCCATGAGGTGTATGAAACATTATTCGAAAAAGGTCCTGGCCGTGTAAGTCCATTTGCAGTACCTATGATGATTGCAAATATGACATCTGCACGCGTATCTATTCGCCTTGGTCTTAAAGGTCCAGTTATTACAGACGTAACTGCTTGTACTTCTGGTACAAATGCGATTGGCGATGCATTCCGTATCATCCAACGTGGAGATGCTGATGTGATGTTTGCTGGTGGTACTGAGGCTGCGGTATCTCCGGCTGCTGTAGCTGGTTTTGCGGCTATGAAAGCTATGTCTACACGCAATGATGAGCCAACAAAGGCGTCCCGTCCATTTGACCGTGACCGTGATGGTTTCGTAATGGGTGAAGGTGCTGGTATCGTAGTTCTTGAAGAATTAGAACACGCAAAAGCACGCGGTGCGCATATCTATGCTGAAGTTGTGGGCTATGGTAGCAATGGTGATGCTTACCATATCACTGCACCAGCTCCAGGTGGTGTTCAAGCTCGTAAATGTATGGAATTAGCAATTAAAGATGCAGGTATTGATCCTAAAGACGTTAACTACATCAATGCTCATGGTACATCTACTGGCCTTAATGACCAAAATGAAACATTGGCTATTAAAGAATTGTTCGGCGATCACGCTAAAAATATCGCTGTTAACTCTACTAAATCCATGACAGGTCACTTATTGGGGGCTGCTGGTGCTATTGAAACTATCGTAATGGCAATGGCGATTGAAACTGGTAAAGTTCACCCTACAATCAACTGTGACAATCCTGATGAAGGTTTGGATCTGGACTATGTTCGTGAAGGCGCACGTGAACTTCAAGTAAAATGTGCACTTTCTAACTCTTTCGGTTTTGGTGGTCATAACGGTACACTTTGCATTCGCCGTTATGAAGCTTAATGGTTACTATCGAAACGCATAAGAGTAAGATAACACAAGCTCGTGAAGAATCTCTTCATGAGCTTGTTGCTCGTTTAGACATACCTGTGTCAGATATATCCATTATAGATTGTGCTTTTACACATACTTCTTATGCGAATGAACATAAATCAAAGCATATTCATCACAATCAGCGATTAGAGTTTTTAGGCGATGCTGTTTTGGATCTTATTATTGGGGAATACCTATTTAAGACATATCCAGATATGGCTGAAGGTAATTTAACGAAAATTAAGGCCGCTACAGTGTGTGAGGATTCTTTAGCATCTGTGAGTCGTTCTTTGCAACTAGGACAATATTTATTGCTCGGTCATGGAGAACGCGCTTCCGGTGGTAACGATAGAAACTCTATATTAGCGGATACCTTTGAGTCTCTCATCGGTGCCATTTATATTTCTACAGATTATCAAACGGCTATGGCCTTTGTTTTAAAGCATTTAACTACCTATATCATGCAAGCCTTAGAAGGTAAGCGGGGCAAAGATTATAAGACATTATTACAAGAATATGTGCAACGTGATGGGGATAAACATATTGTCTATCATTTGCTCAGTGAAAGTGGTCCCGATCATGCTAAAACCTTCCATATGGAGGTTGAAATTAATGGTGTTACTTACGAGGCCGGCTCTGGTAAAAGTAAAAAAATTGCAGAACAACATGCGGCTCAATTGACTTTAGAAAAGTTGATGGCTGATAAATAGAAAAGCGCCGAATGGCGCTTTTTTTTTGTATAATAGTATGTGAGTAATAATCTATATAATGGTAGATGAATAATGATCTATATAATAATAGATGAATAATAATTTTTACATAAGAAGAGGAGGTGTCTATGAAACCATTTGGTATGATTCCCTTTTTTATACCTCACGTAGGTTGTCCCTATGTGTGTACATTTTGTAATCAATCTCGTATTACAGGCCAATCTGGTATTAGTCACCTAACTCCAGAATATATACAACAAACAATCAAAGACTATGTAGGAACAAAGCGGAATGAAAAGTTTTGGGAGGTTGCCTTTTATGGTGGATCATTTACGGCTATTATTAAAGATTTACAACATAAATTATTAATGCCTGCCTATGAAATGCTTCAACATGGCCTCATTGATGGCATACGCTGTTCTACAAGGCCCGATGCTGTAGGAGATGAAGCGATTACATTATTACAGTCTTATGGAGTAAAAACTGTAGAACTTGGTGTGCAGTCTATGAATGATGGTATTTTAGTCGATGCTAAGAGGGGGCACACGGCACAAGAGGTAGTAGAGGCTGTTACACGATTAAAACATCGTGATATGACCGTTGGGGTTCAACTTTTACCGGGACTAAAAGGAGAGACTTGGCAAACCATAATAGAAACGGCCATTGCAGTAGCCGCATTACGACCTGATTTTGTACGTATCTATCCCGTACTAGTTATAGAAAATACAGAGCTAGCCGAACAGTATAGAGCTGGAGAATATAAACCACTAAGTACTGAGCTAGCTATACAGTATTGTTCATTTTTAAAAGATTGGTTTGAACAGCATGGCATTGAAGTCATTCGCACGGGTTTACAAAGTACAGAAGAATTAGATTCCAGGAATAGCTTAGTAGCGGGGCCATATGAGCCCGCTATGGGGGAGCTGGTTGTGAACGAACAGTATAAGCAGCGAATTGAACGTTGTATTGATGAGCATGTATCTCAGTTTAAGTACTTAATAAGTAATGATTGTTTTAGTTTAATTGAAGATGCTACTTATGGAAGCTTAAAATTAAGTAGAGTTAATGTTGATAATAGTGGATGTATAGATAACACTAATAATGATAGAACAAATTATATTAGGACTAATGGTATTCCTGTAAAGCATAATATTGTTATTTCTTATCCGAGATGCTTAACATCTAAGGTGCGAGGCCTTAATAATCGAAACGTTAAATACTTTCAGATTCAGTATCCGCAGTATGCATTTGAATGGTGTGAAGAACGCACGAGAAATACCGTTCGTTGCTGTATTGATGGCCTGCAATATGTGTTATAATAAAAGATATGATTATTTAGGGTTGTTGGTAGAAAGGAGGCAGTCATGCAATTACTTCGGTTGGAATTAAAGGGCTTTAAATCGTTTGCGGATAAAACGATTGTAAAATTCTCACTAGGAATGACTGCCGTTATTGGTCCTAACGGAAGTGGTAAAAGTAATATTACGGATGCAATGAAATGGGTTTTAGGGGAATCCAATGTGCGTAATTTGCGCGGACAAAAAGCAGAGGATATTATTTTCTCTGGTACGGAAAAGCGCAAACCTATGAGCGCTGCTGAGGTTACACTTGTGTTTGACAATAGTGACCAACAATTAGATATAGATATGGCTGAGGTAGCCATTACACGCCGTATATACCGCACTGGTGAAAGTGAGTTTCTTATCAATAAGCGATCTTGTCGTTTAAAGGACATACATCTTTTACTAGCAGATACCGGTCTTGGTAGAGATTCTATGGCCATCATTGGTCAAAACCGAATTGACGCTATTTTAAATTCTAAACCTGAAGAACGTCGTCTTATCTTTGAAGATGTAGCTGGTATTTCTCGCTTTAAAATCAATAAAGAAGATGCTTTACGTCGTATTGCTAGTACAGACCGTAATATGGAGCGCGTACGCGACGTAATGGCTACCATTGAAGAGCAATTAGGACCTTTGTCTGAAAAAGCGGAAAAGACTAAAAAGTATATGACCTTAAGCCGCACAAAGCGCGATTATGATGGGGCATTAGGCTTTCACAATTATAAAACCTCTGATCGTCTTTTAACGCGTTTTGAAAATGATAATATTGCCTTTAAAGATGAAGAAATTGAGCTTCAAACTGAATTGTCTAAATTAGAGGCTCGTCGTCACGAATTGCAATCGTCTTCGTCAAAAGAGCAGGAACAGCTTAAGTTGTGGGAGGCTCAGTATACTGAAAAGCAACGTGATGAAGAACGCTTATCTGGTCACTTACGTCTCTTAGAAGAGCAACTAAAAACAGCGCGCCGTGAATTAGATGAAACGTCTATGCGCATTAGCGAGCTAGAGGCTACGCAAAAGGGCGAGGAGCAACAATTGCGCATCTTAAATCAATTGATTCAAGATGAAAGTGCTCAATTAGTAGAGAAAGAGTCTAATTTAGAAGAATTAGAAGCGACCTACAAAAAGGCTGTTGAAGATGTAAGGTCAGAACAAGCTAAGTTTCAATCCTTGCAATCCAATCGAGAGGCTTTTGAGCAACGTCAATTAGAAGTTGTGAGTGCTATTGAAACGGCTAAGGCTAGTATTCGAAGCTTAGAAGCTCGCAAGGTAGAAAGCAAAAATCAATGTGCTATTCTAGAATCTGAGATAGCACAGGTAGATAGTGAACTTCAAGTCGCTCGTTCTGAATTTGAAGCGCTAGGCCAAAAGTTTAATGCTATTTCTGCACAACGACAAGCCCTCGTTGATGGTGGTAAAGAAGCAGCTATACAAGCTCGTGAGGAACGTAAAGAATTACAAAAATTACGTACCCAAGAGCAACGTGTTAAAGGTCGTATCGAACTATTAGCCCAATGGGAAGAACAACATGAAGGTTATTTAGAAGGTACAAAGAATATCTTAAATGGTAAAGGTTCTTGGCGCGAACAAATCACAGGCGCTGTTGGTGATCTCTTTACGGTAGAGGACAAATATACTACGGCTATTGAAACGGCATTAGGCGGCAGTGTTAACCACGTTGTAACTACTACGGCTCGTGCAGCGGCTGAGGGTGTAAATTACTTGAAATCTATCCAAGGTGGTCGCGTAACCTTCTTGCCTATGGATTCTGTAAAAGGAAAACCTTATGATACACCGGCTCTAAATGAAAGCTGTGTATTAGGCACTGCTGTTGATTGTATCTCCTTTGATAATAAGTACGCTCATATTTTCCAGTATTTATTGGGCCGTACCTTAGTAGTATCCTCCATGGATGATGCTATTGGATTACAGAAAAAATACAATCAACAATTGCGTATTGTAACCCTTACGGGTGAACAGTTCCAACCGGGTGGTTCTTTAACCGGTGGTGCTACGAAGCGTAAGCGCGCCTCTGTATTGAGCCGTAAGGAAGAAGCAGCTAGTCTTGAACAAGAGCTTGTACAAATTGAAGAACAAATCCGTTCCTTAACAGCTAGCTTAGAAAATCTAGAAAAACGGGTTGAAGAGGCTGAAAAAGAACGAGCTAGCCTTGATGAAATCTATCAACATACGAACTTACTCTATGTGGCTAGTGAAACAAAGGTACAAAATATACAACATCAGATAGATCGTAAGAAACGTGTTCTTTCAGAAGAAGAGCAACGTTTAGTACAAATTGATATTGATTTGGCTACTACAACTGCTAACTTGAAAGATCAAGAAACAGCATTAGCTTCCTTGCAAGAGAATCATGGTGTGGATGGTAATCAAGGGGCGTTGATGGATCGATTGACTGTGTTGCAAAAGGTGCAACAAGAGGCGTATGAAGCTTTTACAGAAGTTCGCCTTACTTGTGATACCTTGCGACATACCATTCAGGAACGGGAAACACAACGTGAACAGCGTAATCAGTCTATTTCTAGTATTATAGAGCGCTTAACACCACTTCGTAATTTGTTAGTTAGTACTACACAACGCTATGAAGAGGAAATACCTAAGGCTCAGGAAGTTGCAGAACAAGAGTTGGCCTCTGCTACGGCTGAGGTTGAACGATTACGTGCTCTTCGTGATGAAGCCTATGATAAAACATCTACGGGGCGCGAGGAAATGGAATCTATCCTCAGTGAGCAAGACCGATTGAATCAACGCTATAAAGTGGTGCAAGGTCGTCTTGTTGATATGGAAGGTAAAATTACACGTCATCGCATGGATTGTGAGCGCTTTATAGAAGAATTACAAGAGCTAGGCTTTACATTGGAAGATGCTCAAGCCCTTCGCATTGAAGGTTCCGTTAATGATTGGAAGGATGAGCAAGCTCGGTTGATGGCCGAAATTGCCGAATTGGGTCCAGTCAATCCAAATGCCGTTGAGGAATATGAAGAGACTAAAGAACGATATGATTTCTTAACCACACAATTAGCTGATTTAGATACGGCAAAGACGCAATTACAGGCGGTTATTGCCGAAATGGATAAGGCTATGAGTACACAGCTATACGATGTATTGGATGTGGTAGGCCGTAGATTCCAAGAGGTATTCAGCCAATTGTTTGGCGGTGGTACTGCGCAAATTGTACTGACTGATCCAGATAATATTTTGACGGGTGGTATCGATTTCTATATTCAACCACCAGGGAAAAAGCGTCAACAATTGACACTTTTATCGGGTGGTGAACGTGCTCTTACGGTTATCGCTTTATTGTTCTCATTCCTCGATTATCGTCCAGCTCCGTTCTGCGTGCTTGACGAAGTTGACGCGGCGCTTGACGAAGCCAATGTTGAACGATTTAGTTCCTACTTAAATCGAGTAAATAAAGAAACACAATTTATCGTTGTATCTCACCGTAAAAAGACGATGGAAGCTGCCGAAGTACTTCAAGGGGTAACAATGGTGGAACGCGGTGTATCGCGATTATTAACAGTAGCATTTGAAGATGTGAAGGAGGATCTAGCATAATGGCATTTGGATTCTTTGATAGAATTAAAGACGGTTTAGAAAAAACTCGTAAGTCTTTTGTAAAAAATGTAGAAAGCATCGTTATTGGTTATGCGCAAATCGATGATGATTTTTTAGATGATTTAGAAGCAGTTATGCTTACTAGTGATCTAGGCCCTAAGACGACAGAATACTTGATGAAAGAAATTCGTCGTGGTGTAACAGAAGGTATCATCAATCATACAGGCGATGTAATGCCGTTCATGGAAGACCGCATCACGGAAATGCTCATCGATCAAGAAGATGAAATTACTTTGCATCATCCTGAGGTTATCCTCGTAGTTGGTGTAAATGGTGTCGGTAAAACAACGACAATCGCTAAATTGGCTAATTATTATACTAAAGAAGGTAAAAAGGTTATCATTGCAGCAGGTGATACATTCCGTGCTGCTGCAGCTGACCAATTATCCATTTGGGCTGATCGCGTTGGTGTGCCGATTGTTAAACATAAAGAGGGCGCAGATCCTGCTGCCGTTGTATATGATGCAATGGAAGCTGCGAAAGCTCGTAATGCAGACCTCGTTATCGTAGATACGGCTGGTCGTCTACATACTAAGGTTAACCTTATGGAAGAGCTTAAAAAGATGGGACGCGTAGCGAATAACCACGTAGAAGGTGCGCCACATCAAACATTGCTCGTATTAGATGGTACTACGGGTCAAAATGCAGTAAGCCAAGCTAAATTATTTGGTCAAGCCGTGCCAGTAAATGGTATTGTAGTAACTAAATTAGATGGTACAGCTAAAGGTGGTGTAGTTATCTCTATTAAAGAGGAACTAGGCGTACCAGTACGCTGGATTGGCGTTGGCGAAGGTATGGATGACTTGCGTCCATTTAATGCAAAAGAATTTGCTAATGCATTATTTAATAAAGGAATGATTCAAGGTGACAAATAAATATAACCGGGAATTCTTACTTGAATATGTAGAATCTGAAAATAAAAAAAATGAATGTAATGTTAGCCTAGAAAATATGAATAAGATTGTTAGCTTAATCGAGTACTTTGGTATTGAACTATATCGCCCCATTACGCGATTGCTACTTTCAAACTGGGAAGAAATTACAGATCGTATTAATAACTATACTGAATCAGATTGGATGATGGCTGATGAAATCCAAAAGACCACACCTACATTAGATCGTTTTTCTATTGCTATGCTCATCGAAGTCTTAGAAGGTGAGGATACATTGAATCAAGCGGAAAATGCAGGTCGTCGTTTGACGGATGAAGAAATGAAAGCCATCCGTAAACATCAGGATGAACAGTAATGAAGCATAGTACATATAATTACGAGGGGGGCCAACCATTTAAAGTGGAGGCGCCCTTTGCGCCTACAGGGGACCAACCTACTGCGATTCAATCTTTAACAGAAGGCATTGAACGCGGTGAATGGGCCCAAGTTTTGCTCGGTGCCACTGGTACTGGTAAGACCTTTACAATGGCCAAGGTTATTGAGGCAGTTCAAAAGCCGACCTTGATCATTGCTCATAATAAAACCTTGGCGGCTCAATTATGTAGTGAATTTAAAAGTTTCTTTCCAAATAATGCGGTAGAATACTTTGTATCTTACTACGATTTTTATCAACCGGAGGCCTATATTCCTTCTAGTGATACATATATCGAGAAGGATGCGTCTATTAATGATGAAATCGATAAACTGCGACATAGTGCTACGATGAGCCTTTTTGAGCGCCGCGATGTCATTATCGTTGCCTCTGTTAGCTGTATTTATGGCTTAGGTGACCCTGAGGACTATTCTGATCTTGTATTGTCCTTGCGCTTAGGTCAAACGAAGTCGCGCGATGAAATCTTATCTAAACTTGTAGATATTCAATATACGAGAAATGATATGAACTTTATTCGCGGCACTTTCCGTGTACAAGGGGATACGATTGATATTTTCCCTGCCGCTTATAGTGAAAGAGCTATTCGGGTGGAGCTCTTTGGTGATGAAATCGACCGCCTCGTAGAGGTAGATTCCTTGACGGGTGAAGTTATTGCGGAAAGAAAACACGTTGCTGTCTATCCAGCATCTCACTATGTAACGACGAAAGAGAAGATGAATATTGCTGTAGAGCGTATTGAAGCCGAATTAGATGAGCAGTTGGCGAAGTTAAAAGCTGCTGACCGTCTATTGGAGGCTCAGCGCTTAGAACAGCGTACCCGTTACGATATAGAAATGATGCAAGAAATGGGCTATTGCTCGGGCATCGAAAACTATTCCCGTCATATGTCTGAACGTAAGGCTGGGGAAGCACCGTTTACATTGATTGATTATTTCCCAGATGATTTCCTCATCATGGTGGACGAATCGCATGTGACGATGCCTCAAATTCGTGCTATGTATAATGGTGACCGTGCCCGTAAAGAATCTCTTATCGAATACGGTTTCCGTCTTCCTTCTGCATTAGATAATAGACCTCTTCAATTCGATGAATTTGTAGAGCGTATCAATCAAATTGTATACGTATCGGCTACACCTGGCCCATACGAAATGGAAGTAGAAACAAATATTGCAGAGCAAATCATTCGTCCTACGGGCCTATTAGATCCATCTATAGAAATTCGTCCTATTAAGGGGCAAATGGATGACTTGCTTGGAGAAATTCACAAGCGAGCTGCCAAGAATGAGCGTGTTCTCGTTACGACTTTAACGAAGAAAATGGCTGAGGATTTAACAGAATTCTTGAAGGAAATGGGCGTACGAGTTCGTTACCTTCATTCCGATATTGTTACTATTGAGCGAGCTGAAATCATTCGAGATTTGCGGGCTGGTGTATTTGATGTACTGGTAGGTATTAACTTGCTTCGTGAAGGTCTCGATATGCCAGAGGTTTCTTTGGTTGCTATCTTAGATGCGGATAAAGAAGGTTTCTTGCGTTCTGATACGGCTATGATTCAAACTATAGGTCGTGCGGCTCGTAATGTGAATGGTCACGTTATCATGTACGCAGATCGTGTAACAGGTTCTATGCAACGGGCTATCGATGAAACCGACCGTCGTCGTGCCGTGCAAGAGGCTTATAATATTGAACATAATATTACGCCTAAATCTGTATCTAAAGATGTAAAAGAGCTAATCGAATTAACGAAAATCGAAGAAGATATGGTAACCGATGGAAAGGGACTTTCACCGAAAAAAGGAAAACAAAAAAAATCCTCAGAGAGCATGGACCATGGACACGAATCATATGTTCAAGATATATCAGCACCTAAAGTGGCAGATATAACACCGGAAGAATTATACAATAAGATTGAAGAGCTAGATCGTCAAATGAAGGCCGCCGCCAAGCAGCTTGAATTTGAAACCGCTGCTAAATTACATGATCAATTGGGCGTATTACGTCAACAATGGTCCGATATGCATAGTGCAGGAGATAGCAAGTTGAAGAAGCCTGCTTCTACCAAATCTAGAAAGCGGACGAGTCCAAAAAGTAAATCTTAGGAGCAATTTTAAAAGATTGTAAGAAAACACATAGATTATATAGACTATATGTGCGATAATATACATATATTATTTCATGTTAGTAATCGGAGAGATGATGCCGTTTGGTATCATCTCTTTAAATAGGAAAGATAATGAAAGATCAATTGATTGTAAAAGGTGCGCGTCAGCATAACCTAAAAAATATTGATATATCCTTGCCACGTGATCAGTTTATCGTCTTGACTGGACTCAGTGGTTCTGGTAAATCATCCCTAGCATTTGATACGATTTACGCAGAAGGGCAACGACGTTATGTTGAGTCCCTGTCTGCGTATGCACGTCAATTTTTGGGACAAATGGATAAACCCGATGTCGATTATATTGAAGGTTTGTCTCCAGCCATTTCTATCGACCAAAAGACGACGAGTCGCAACCCTCGTTCTACGGTTGGTACCGTAACGGAGATTTACGACTATTTACGTCTCTTATTTGCACGCGTAGGTCATGCACACTGTCCAGAGTGTGGTAAGCCTATTACCCAGCAAACAATACAACAAATGACCGACGATGTAATGAGCTTTGCCGAAGGTACAAAGGTTTTAGTGCTGGCCCCTATGATTCAAGGTAAAAAAGGGGAACATAAATCGGTGTTTGAACAACTTCGCAAAGAAGGCTTTGTTCGTGCTCGAGTAGACGGTGTAGTGCGTACCTTGGACGAAGAAATTGTATTAGAGAAAAATAAGAAGCATTCCATCGATATCGTTGTGGACCGTCTCGTTGTAAAAGAAGGCATTGAATCTCGGTTGGCTGACTCTATGGAGACCGCTTCAAAATGGGCAGAAGGCATCGTTGTGATTCAAGAGGTAGACGGACCTGAACACATGTATAGCCAACATTTTGCGTGCCCAGATTGTCATATTTCATTACCTAAAATTGAACCGCGTATGTTCTCTTTTAATAGTCCGTTTGGTGCGTGCCCATCTTGTTTAGGGATTGGTTCTACTATGGAGGTTGATGAGGAGCGCGTTATTCCAGATGGATCTATTAGCTTTGCCGATGGTTGCGTGCAAGCCTTGAGCTCCAATCCTAATGCTTGGTTTATGCGTCAAGTAGAAGGTCTATTAAAAGCTAATGGATATTCCTTAGACT
The DNA here is from genome assembly GCF_042850485.1 of Veillonella parvula. GTDB lineage: Bacteria > Bacillota > Negativicutes > Veillonellales > Veillonellaceae > Veillonella > Veillonella parvula_Q. Next base: position 819,957 of record NZ_AP031417.1, read on the forward strand.
CCACCTATGATGAATTGCCGAAAGCATTACAGAAAAAGGTGATGTACGGTACGACGGATAAGGTAAATTTCACCTATGAAAATATGCGTGGTGAAGTAAAGGAATTCTTTACTGAGTACGAAGGTATTTTACCGATGGTTAAGCGCCGTCATAGTGAAGCCTCTACAGACTCTATGCGTGAAGAATTTGAAAAGTTTATGTCTATTAAGCCGTGTACTACATGTCATGGGGCTCGTCTTAAACCTGAAGTATTAGCTATTACTGTAGGGGATAAGAATATCAACGAAGTAACGCAGTTAACTATTAAAGAAGCACTCGATTTCTTTGGTAATCTACAGTTAACTGAACGTGAACAAGTGATTGGTGCTCAAATTTTAAAGGAAATCAATGCTCGTCTAGGTTTCCTTAATAATGTAGGTCTCGATTACCTAACAATGAACCGTAGTGCAGGCACATTATCTGGTGGTGAAGCACAGCGTATTCGTCTAGCTACGCAAATCGGCTCTGGTTTGGTAGGTGTATTGTACATCCTAGACGAACCGTCCATAGGTCTACATCAACGAGATAATGATCGACTCATCGATACCTTAAAAGGATTGCGGGACTTAGGTAATACCTTGCTCGTTGTAGAACACGACGAAGATACGATGCGTGCGGCTGACTATCTCGTGGACATTGGTCCAGGTGCAGGTGAGCATGGCGGTCAAATTATTGCCGCTGGTTCTGTTGACGAAGTTATGAAGGTAAAAGACTCTATTACGGGTCAGTATTTGAGTGGTCGTAAATTTATCGCTCTTCCGGAAGAACGCCGTAAACCAGGTAAGAACTGCATTGAAATTCGCGGTGCGAAGGAAAATAATTTACAAAATGTAAATGTAAAATTCCCTATCGGCCTATTTAATGTAGTTACCGGTGTCAGTGGTTCTGGTAAGTCTACCTTAATCAATGAAATTCTTTATAAAGGTTTAGCTAATCAGTTGTACCGGTCCTTCCATAAGGTAGGGACCCATAAAGAGATTCGTGGTTTAGAACACATCGATAAGATCATCAATATTGATCAAAGTCCTATCGGTCGTACACCTCGTTCCAATCCAGCTACATACACAGGTGTATTTGATGCGATTCGCGAATTATATAGTCAAACGCCTGAGGCCAAAATGCGTGGCTATAAACAAGGTCGTTTTAGCTTTAACGTAAAAGGTGGTCGCTGTGAGGCTTGTCGTGGTGACGGTATCATCAAGATTGAAATGCACTTCTTGCCTGATGTATATGTGCCTTGTGAAGTCTGCAAAGGGGCGCGTTATAACCGTGAAACCTTGGAGGTTAAGTATAAAGGCAAATCCATTGCTGATGTATTAGATATGACCGTAGATGATGCGGTAGAATTCTTTAGTGCCATACCTAAGATTAACCGTAAGATGCTTATCCTCCAAGAGGTGGGCCTTGGGTATATCCGTTTAGGTCAGGCGGCTACTACATTATCTGGTGGTGAGGCTCAACGCGTTAAATTAGCTACTGAATTGGCTCGTCGCAGTACAGGCAAAACATTGTACATCCTAGATGAACCTACTACAGGTTTACATGCTGAAGATATTCGTAAGCTCTTAGATGTATTACAAAAACTCGTTGATGGTGGCGATACTGTTGTGGTTATCGAGCATAATTTAGATGTGATTAAGATGGCAGACCACATCATAGACCTTGGTCCTGAAGGCGGTAATCGCGGTGGTACTATCGTAGCTACAGGTACACCTGAGGAAATCATTAAGGTGAAAGAAAGCTATACCGGTAAATTCTTAGGTCCTGTATTAGAACAGACTAAGAAATTTATGAAAGCAGCTCAAAAGAAGAAATAATAGTGCATACAAAGCTTAAAAATCTACGAGGAAAGGAGGACATATGCCATCTGAAGAATTACTAGAGAAGGTCAGTCATTTGCCGACCACACCAGGTGTGTATTTATGGCGCGATCAATATAACCGTATCATCTATGTAGGTAAAGCCATTAACTTGCGCAACCGCGTACGTTCCTATGTGCGTAATGATGCGAACCGAGCGCCGAAGGTTGCGGCCATGATGAAGCGAGCCGTCGATGTGGAGATTATCCAAACAAAGACGGAGATGGAAGCGCTTATTTTAGAGAATACGCTTATTAAGGAGCACGAGCCTAAATACAATATTAGGCTTCGTGATGATAAAACGTATCCGTACGTTAAAATCTCAGTACAAGAGGATTACCCACGTGTATATATGACGCGTCGACTAGAACGCGATGGGGCCAAGTACTTTGGCCCTTTTACAGATGTAACATCAGTTCATGTAGTACTAAAATTGATTCGTCAGTATTATCCTTTGCGTACCTGTAAATCTATGAAGGTAGAGAGACCGTGTTTACAGTACCATATGCATTACTGTGAAGCACCGTGCTTTAACAAGATTTCCGTATCGGATTATGGAAAGTATATCGATGAAATCATAGAACTCTTTGAAGGTAAGCCTATCCCTTTGCTGAAGGAAATTAAAGAGAAGATGGAGCTTGCTGCAGAAGACTTACGCTTTGAAGATGCAGCACGCTATCGAGATCAGCTAACTAGTATAGAAAAAATCCAAGAAAAACAGCGCATGGTTACACAGCGTGGCGACTTAGACGTGTTAGGTATTGCAGTGGATACCTCGATGGCTTGTGTACAGTTATTATTCATCCGTGGTGGCCGACTATTAGGCCGTGAGAACTACTTTGTACAACATGATGGAGATAGTCAAGAAACTATCATGACGGACTTTATCAAGCAATACTATGGAGATACAAACTTCATTCCAAAGGAATTATTATTACCTATGGATAGCACCGATAGAGACTTGTTAAAGGAATGGTTTACACAGCTTAAAGGTCAGAATGTAGACGTATCTGTGCCACAGCGTGGTTATAAGATGGACATGATTAAAATGGCTCATGAGAATGCAGAAACCTTCCTAGAAGAGCGTCGTCGTCAGTGGCAACACCAAATTGATAAGACCGGTGGGGCTGTTAAAAAATTAGCTGAAGTCCTAGACTTGCCGCGATTACCAGAGCGTATGGAATGTTTCGATATTTCCCATACACAAGGGGCCGAAACGGTGGCGTCTATGGTTGTCTTTGAAGGCGGTAAGCCTGCGAAGAAGGAGTATCGTCGTTTTAAATTGAAAACTACGCAAGGTAAACCTGATGACTTTAAGTCTATGGCTGAAATTATGGAACGACGCTATGGTAATGAAACAGATTGGCCTATGCCAGACCTCATTATTATCGATGGTGGTAAAGGTCAGCTCAATGCAGCATTGCCGTTGATTCGCAGTGTAGGTGTTACCGATGTACCTGTTATTTCTTTAGCTAAGCGTATTGAAGAGGTCTTTGTAGAAGGACAATCTGAAAGCATCATCTTAAGCCATCACACACCAGAGCTTCAATTGCTTCAACAAATACGTGATGAAGCCCATCGCTTTGCCATTACATACCATCGTAAGCTTCGTGGAAAACGTAATTTAGAATCTATTCTAGATCACATTGAAGGTATTGGGCCTAAGCGCCGAAAGGCATTATGGGCTCATTTCAATAGTTTAGAAGCCATGAAAGAGGCATCTATTGATGAGCTTTCAAAGGTGGAATCTATGAACTATAAGACGGCAGAAACACTATATAATTTCTTCCGCATGTCTAAGGTAGAAAAACAAGATATGTTGAAATAAAAAAGAGCATCTTATTTGAGATGCTTTTTTACTGTATAAGTATGTTATTTATTTTGGTTGACGCTGGATGTACCAAGTACGCCAAGTGAACAATACACCTGCTACTAGTACGCTAGCGAGTAACCCAATCCATACGCCAAATGGTCCGTAATTAGGATTATTAGCGAGAATATAGGCGGTTGGGAAGCATACGCCCCAATAGGATATGAGGGAGATATAAAGAACTACTTTTACATCTTTATAGGCTCTCAATATACCTTGTAAAGGGGTTCCGATGGCATCGATAGCAGAGAAGAATACACCGTATCCAAGGAAACTGTAGATAAGCTTGTATACTTCATCATCATTTGTAAAGAGATTTGCAATAGCATCCATATTAGTAAACGTAAATGTACAAATCATGATAGCCAATACAATGGCTAAGATGCGAGAAATATAAGAGTACTGGATAGCCTCTTGTTTACGACCTGCCCCAAGTTCATAAGCAACTGCAATAGTAGAGGCCATAGCGATACTAAGAGGTAAACAGTAGAATACATTTGTAAAGGAAATAACAGATTGATGAGCAGCTACGACGGCGGATCCAAAGTGAACCATCAAGAGTCCAGCAATACTAAAAATACTAGCTTCTAAGAATATGGAAAAGCCAATAGGAATACCTATATGTAGCTGTTCGCGAATGTAGTGAAAACTTGGTTTACTGAAGTCTTTAAAGATACGATATCCCTTTAGCTTTGGATGTAATAGTAATACTAAGCTAAAGAGAATAAAGTTAGTCCAACAAGCACCGGCTATACCATAGCCAGCACCGACACCACCGATCTCTGGAAATCCGAAATGCCCAAAGATGAGTGCGTAGTTCAAAAATACGTTCACAATAAAGCTAGTAAATACGATGGCCATAGAATAATGTGTTAATCCATGACTGTCGACGGTATTGCGCAATGTATTAACCCAAAGTAGTGGGAATAGACCTATGGCAAATGCTTTCAGGTAACTAATACATACCTCAGCTGCAGCAGGTTCCAGATTTAATGCTGTCAGAAGAGGACGTAAGCCTAAGAGACCAATTATTAAAATGATACATGCTAGGCCTGTACCGATATAAAGACCTTGATAAAAGATTGTTGCAATATTATCAGTTTTCTTAGCTCCCAATAGCTGAGAAATAATTGGTGTGATACCTAACAATGTTCCTTGTGCAAAGATATAGAAGAGGAGCCATAAATTATACCCCGTAGCAACCCCAGCTAAATCTATTGTACTATATTGTCCCGTTAAAAAGATGGCTATAAATGTACCACCTATAAGGGAAAATTGCGTTATACACATAGGAGTAAATAGCTTAATGAACAACCATAACTTTTGTAATATAGAATATGTTTGATACATACTTACCTCCCTTATTAATGATATATTATACGATATCATAAAGTAGCCTAATTTAATAGATAAATTCCTTGAGATTTGGGAATTAAATATATAGTATTGATTAGTCTATTATGAATCTATAATTAATGATTTTTTATATCCTAGAACTTCCATTTGTAGTGTTATGCTTCTCATATTAATATGAATGGAGTATGCTAAAAATGAATATATATTTTACAAATTGAATTTTACACTACTGAACTATATCGATTATAATATATATACTACAGTTATATTCTAAGGAGGATACATTGGACATCTTATCTGTACAAGGTTTATTAGCGATGCTTCAGATCATCGTTATCGACATCTTACTTGCTGGCGACAATGCCATTGTAATTGGTATGGCAGCTCGTAACTTGCCAGCACATTTACAGAAGAAAGCCATCTTCTGGGGCACAGCCGGCGCTATTATTTTACGCCTTGTTATGGCATTCCTATTTGTAGAGGCATTGAACAATATTCCTGCACTTCGTTTAGTAGGTGGTATTCTCCTCTTATGGATCGGCTACAAGCTCGTTGCTGATGATGAAAGTGAGCATAATATCGAAGCTAAGGATAATTTACGCGCAGCCATTACAACTATTGTTATTGCTGACGGTATCATGGGTATCGATAATGTTATCGGTGTAGTTGGTGCTGCAGGTGGTCATATGACAATGGTAGCTATTGGTATGCTCATAACTGTACCAATCATCATTTATGGCAGTACTTTATTTGTGAAAGTCATCGAACGCTTCCCAATTATCCTATACGTTGGCGGCGGTATCCTTGGCTGGGTAGGTGCTGGTATGGCAGTAGAGGATACATTGATTGCTCATAGTGTTGAACCATATGCACTATTCATCAAAATTGCTGCAGTAATACTCGTAGTAGGGGCATCTTTGGTAGCTAAAAAGCTCAAGAAATAATAGAATATATCTCTTCTCCTAATCATAGGAGGAGAGATTTTTTTATGTAAACTCATACCTCTCTTTTTAGGTGAGAAAATAGAAAAATTATGGTATAGTTAAGGGATAGTTATTGAATTAGTAGACTGAATTGAGGTACGTACAGAATGGAATTTTTAGAAGTTGCCACGTGGGTAACCATTGGTAAAATAATTTTGATTGATATTTTATTAGCTGGCGATAATGCTGTAGTAATTGGTATGGCAGCAGGTAAGCTAGCTCCAGAACTACAAAAGAAAGCTGTTATCTGGGGTACAGTAGGTGCCATTGTAATGCGTCTCCTATTTGCTACTCTTTTAGTAGAGGCGCTTACTTTAGTTCCTCTTATTCACTTAGGTGGTGGACTTGTACTTGTATGGATTGCCATTCAATTATTAAAAGGTGGCGATGAAGATGCACATATCGAAGCTAAGAATTCATTAATGGGTGCCATTTGGACGATTATTGTAGCTGACGCTATGATGAGTATTGATAATGTCATCGGTGTAGTAGGGGCCGCTAGAGGTCATTTAGAGCTTGTTATTGCAGGTATGTTAATTACTGTTCCAATTATCGTATTTTGCTCTACATTATTTGCTCGAATTATTAATAAATTCCCTGCTATTCTTTGGGCTGGTGGTGCACTCCTTGGCTGGGTTGCAGGCGAAATGATTGTGGAAGATCCACTTCTTATGCCATATATTCAAGGTGAAGAATTACTCGTTAAATTCGGCACTGTATTCTTCGTTCTTATTGTGACAGGTATGATTAAAATTTGGAAGAAAAGAGACGCGTAATGAACGGTACAGGTCGTACATCTCGTAAACATAAATCGAAACAACAGAATAGAAGAGGGGCTCGTTCTAATCAAGGCCAGAACACTAGTGGTACAGTATCCAAAAAGCAACAAGCTATACTCAATGCACCTGTTAAAGTAGGTGATGAAGTGCTCGTTACAATTCACGGTATTGGTAGTAGCGGTGAAGGGGTAGGTCGTGTAGATGACTTTACTGTCTTTGTGCCTTTTGCCTTACCTGAAGAAACTGTGAAAGTAGCCATTGATATGGTTAAAAAAACCTATGCTACAGGGCGCCTCTTAGAAATTGTTACGATGGCTCCCAATCGTATCGATGCAAGTTGTGATCTTTATGGATTCTGTGGAGGCTGCCAACTGCAACATATTACCTATGAAGGACAGCTTTCACTAAAAACACAAAAGGTAAAGGACGTTATTGAACGCATTGGTCATCAAAATCCAGACCTTGTTAAGCCTACATTAGGACCTAAAGAACCATGGGCATATCGCAATAAGATGCAAATGCCTGTAGGCGGCACTAAAGGCGATATTCAAATGGGATTCTATGCGATGGGATCTCACGATATCGTGCAAGGTACAAACTGTCCTATTCAAGATGAAGGGAATAATATCATCGCTCAAGCGTGTTACCAAATCGCTAAAGAGTTTGACATTGAACCGTATGATGAACATACAGGCAAAGGTATACTACGCCATGTAATCGGTCGCATTGGACAATCTGGATGGATGATTATCCTTGTAACTGCTACAGACTACTTACCACACCGAGAAAAGTGGGTAGAAAAATTAACAGAACGAATTTCTCAAGTAGAAACTATTGTTCATAACGTAAATAGTAAGCGAACTAATGTTATATTAGGACCTAAAAATAATATCCTCTATGGTGATGGGACGATTACAGACCATATTAAGGACTTACAGTTTACATTGTCCCCACATTCATTCTTCCAAGTTAATCCAGAACAAACTACAGTACTTTACGACCAAGCTCTTGAGTATGCAGGCCTTAAAGGTGATGAAACCGTTATCGATGCGTATTGTGGTACGGGTACCATTTCACTGTTTTTGGCTCATAAAGCGAAACATGTTATCGGCATTGAGATCGTAGAGCCAGCCATTATCAATGCTCGTGAAAATGCCCGAAATAATGGCTATGACAATACTGAATTCATCGTCGCTGATGCGGCCGTAGAAATGCCAAAACTCTACAACGCTGGCGTACGACCAGACGTCATCGTATTCGATCCAATTCGAGCAGGCTGTAAAGAAGAAGTACTAACCTCTGCAGCTAGCATGGAACCAAAACGCATTGTCTACGTATCCTGTAACCCAGCCACCATGGCTCGAGACATTGAAATTCTCACACACTACGGCTATGAACTACAAGAAGTACAACCAGTAGACATGTTCCCAATGACCGCTCATGTCGAAGCGGTGGCTTTGCTTACTAGGAATAACGTGACGCAGTGAGCATTAGCACTGGGCAGGGATGTCCAAGAATTAGAGCGAAGTGAAGAATGATTGGCTGCGTGCTACTGTAAACTGAAGTCCCAACATATAGATCTAATATAATTATTAAAATAGTGTAGACGAATTAAAATTTTTTGGAGGCACAGGTTATGGCTTCAAGTAAAGAATATTTAGATTTTATTTTAGAACAACTATCAGAGTTGGAAGAAATAACATATAGATCAATGATGGGAGAATACATTGTTTATTATCGCGGAAAAATTGTTGGTGGAATTTATGATGATAGGTTCTTAGTGAAACCTGTTAAATCCGCAATAGCATATATGCCAAATGCAAAGTATGAGTTACCATATGATGGAGCAAAGGAAATGCTATTGGTTGATGATGTTGACAACAAAGAATTTTTAAATGGCTTATTTAATTCAATGTATGATGATTTACCTGTACCAAAACTAAAGAAATAATCAAATTTGAATTTAAGGGGGGATTTTTATGTCTACAATTAAAATTGAAAACCTCAATTTCTCATATTATGGTTATGTAAACCCTGTATTTGAAAATGTATCATTTTCATTTGATACAAACTGGAAAATAGGATTGATAGGAAGAAATGGAATAGGTAAATCAACTCTATTTAAGTTACTTTTAAATCAAGAAACTTATCAAGGTAAAATAAGTCAGGATGTTGATTTTATTAAATTCCCACCCAATTTAAGTGATACTTCAAAATTAGGAATTGAGTTATATAAAGAACTAATATCGGATGAGGAAGAATGGAGATTATTTAGAGAACTTAATTTGCTAAATGTAGATGAGAACCTTGTTTACAGGGGATTTGAAACGCTTTCTTTAGGAGAACAAACAAAAATTCTTTTAGCTATTTTATTTACAAGAGAAGATGGTTTTTTACTTATAGATGAACCAACAAACCATTTAGATATGGACGGGAGAAAAATTGTAAGTGAATATCTGAAAAATAAAAAAGGTTTTTTACTTATATCTCATGATAGAGACTTTTTAGATGGCTGTATCAATCATGTTATTTCGATTAACAGAAACTCTATTGATGTTCAATCAGGAAATTTTACATCATGGCATGAAAACAAATTGATGAAAGATCAATTTGAAATTAGTGAAAACGAAAAATTAAGAAAAGATATTAAACGATTAAAAGAAGCTGCAAGACAAAGTAAAAACTGGTCTTATAAAATTGAAAATACCAAAAACGGTGTAAAAGTATCAGGTGTAAAGCCGGATAAGGGACATATAGGTCATCAGTCAGCCAAGATGATGAAAAAATCTAAGAATTTAGAGAATAGACAAAATAAGGCAATAGAAAAAAAACAAAATTTACTAAAAGATATTGAAACAAAGGAAAGTCTATTATTGCATCCATTACATCACCACAAAAATTCTCTAATATTGGTTAGAAATTTATCATTATATTATGGAGAAAGACAGATATTAAGCGATGTAAATTTTGATATAAAGCAGGGAGATATAGTGGCTATATATGGGGGTAATGGTAGCGGAAAATCAACCTTAATTAAAATTTTATTAGGTTTAAATCACGAGTACGTAGGTGATGTAAAATTAGCAAGTAATTTAAAAATATCATATATTCCCCAAGATACATCAAATTTAACAGGCCACCTAAATGAGTATATTCATAAGCAAGGTGTTGATGAAACATTGTGCAAAACAATTCTTAGGAAATTAGATTTTGCAAGAGAATTGTTTGAAATGGATATGAAGAACTATAGCGATGGACAAAAAAAGAAAGTTTTAATTGCTGTAAGTTTATCAAAGCCGGCTCATATATTTGTTTGGGACGAACCATTAAATTATATAGATGTAATATCAAGGATACAGATTGAGGAAATTATAAAAGAAGCAAAACCTACACTTATATTTGTGGAACACGATAAGAGGTTTGTAGAAGATATAGCTAATAAAACAATACGATTATAAACTAAATAACAACTCTCAGTTTGTCGAGGTAATACCTTTTAACGATAACCTTATGCTATCGTTAAAAAGTATGTGGATATATTCCCACATACAAACGCAACTACTTGATATACTTGGTGTTCACTTAATCAACGTTTAGGCGCTGGCTTTGATTTCTAGAAGCGAAGCGACGCAGTAAGCATTAGCACTGGCCATGGATTACAGTTTTAGCTCTAATTATGTGAGGAATATTATGGATTTTATACATGATAGAAAGAGTAACATCCTTTTTAGTCTTTATGGTAGTAAAGTAAGTAGAATCAGAATTCATAATAGAACATTGACGTTAACAGTTGACGAATTATATCAATTGGTAGATGGTGAAGAAAGAGCATTTTCTGGTGAAATATCTTTTAAAGACTGTGATGTGGACTTATGTAAGGTACTAATATTTAACAAAACCTTAGGTGAAGGTCGATTTAATGGAAAGTCCATTTGTTTACGTGATTTTATGAATGAGTATGTAGACTCAGAATTTGAAATAATTACGGAAGGATATTTTGCCAATACAACTACATATACAGGTTGGCTTTGGATTGATGAAAAACCTCCAGTATCTGTCATTATGTATATTTGGAATAGCGGGGATATGGTGTATCATGTAAAAAAATAACCCTATTTTTTTACCGATAAAATTATGCTAGATATAGGGAAGAGAAAGATTGATATAATATTTTATAGGTATTGAGAGCGTAGAGGAATCCAGTATTAACTCTCATGATAACGCACGATATAATGGATTTGCACACTAGGAATAAAGAAATAAAATAATACCTTGTATTATAAGTTTATGGAGTTAACTATATATGGCCTGGCTAAAACCAATGGATTATAAAAAACAAGAGTATATGGAGTTAAGGCTTAATGCACCGTTAGGTGAGCATATACGCTTAGATTTTAATCCTCTAAAAGTTACTGATACCTCTAATTCCTCACCAAATTGGAAGGATTGGCATTGTTATAGGAAGCCATTACGAGTTTATAGTCCAGATTTTGATGTTTTAGTTTCTTATTTTAATCAAGTATATCCTATTATAGATGCATCAGATAATACTGAAAGAGATAGCGTTGACGTATGCTTTGATAATTGGATTAAACAAGATGATTGGATTAAAATAATTCATAATATTGAAGTTGATCTTATAAACTTTAGTAAAGATGCATTAGAGTTTTAAACTCATGTATTGCTTGGGAAAAGGAAATACTTTAATATACATCTGTTATAGTTATTGAAAGTAATCTTTAAAAGAAATACAGTACTATTTAGGAGGACTTTTACAATTTTGAAACCTAGAGAGTTATGTGAAAAAGCTTGGCAGGAGATAGCAAGTAAATTTCTTGATTTTAAGGTAGTTAGTAAAGGTCAGAAGTTAAAGAAAACCTCTAAGAATAAAGACCTCATCTTTGAAATCTACTTTCAAGCTAATAGAAATAACTATGCAGATAGCGTAGAGTTTGTTCCACATATTGCCATTTATTCTAAATCTATGAAAAAAGCTAATATTCATAACGGGTTTGTATATGGCGGAGAATTAGGTCGTTTGTTAAATAGAACGGAATGGCATTGGTATCAATTAGCAGGTGCTAGCTATCAATATACTGTAGATGAAGTTAGCAAGTTATGTGAGGAATATATAATACCGCTATTTGCAGGTTTTGAAGATACAGAACGTAATATTGAAAAACTTATAGAGGGAGATATAAACGATTATAATCTACCATATTATATTTATCATTATGGTGGAAAAGATAAAGCTCAACAATATTTTAATAAAATAATCAAAAATTCTGAGTTAAGAAGTATGTATATTGACTTTTATAATCAGTTGAAAGACATGCCAAAAGAAAATATTTCATTAGATAAAAGTGAGTTTTATGGCTCTGCTATGATTAAATTTGCATATCTTCATGGAATTGAAATAGAAAAATAATAATTAAGCCCTTCGCTTATACGAAGGGCTTTTACTATACACTCATACTTATAAATGTAATATAATGTAATTAGTGATAATCATTTTAAATATATAGTTCATGGGAGAGTGACATGATACAGTTAAAAGATTTAGGTACATTTGAATCTGTGCCTCATATCGTAACAGATATTGTAACAGGAAATATTAGCGCTTTAGAAAATGCATTAGCCAATGGTTGGGATATTAATATACCTATAGAAATTGGTGAGTATAGTGAGCATACACCTTTAGAATTAGCTCTTGTTATGTGTTGCTTGCCAAGTATTCAATGGTTAGTGGAGAATGGCGCTAATCTTAATGATGAAGAAAATCCAAGTTTCTTATTAGCTGTACGGTATGGTAATAAAGAGATTATCGACTATGTTGTGACTCATGGTGCTAATTTTCACGCCTTGAACCGTGTAAAAGTAGATGCCTTTCGAGCTGCCTTATATGGCAAGAAATATAATCATTTACAGATTATTCATGACTTAGGCCATACGGTACAGAAGTATGGCGGTAAAGCTTTCAGAAATGCCATTACAGATAGAAATTATGAGGTTCTAGATTTCTTTATTCATAATGGTGTAGATATTAACTACAATAAGCCTGATTCTGTATATCCCTTTAAGCCAACGCCATTGTGCGTAGCAGCACGGTATGTAGATTTAAAGATGTGTAAATACTTGGTAGAACATGGCGCTGACGTGACCATCACGGAAAAGGATGGTATGCGCGCCTATAGCATTGCTATTGAAAAAGGCGATATGGAAATGGCAGAGTATTTTAAATCCTTAGAGCCTGCTGAGTTTCATGATATACAAAATAAAATGGATCAGTTAAAGCCATTTAAATTACCAAAAGCATTAGTGAATTTTTTAGCGGGCGAACAACTTTACTTTGAATTGCCAGACTCCGATTTTATATCTATAGAGTTCTTCCCACTTATTGATACGATTCCATTTAAATTAGGTCGTCGTAATCTATTGCGTTTATCTAAAGAACTGGGCGAGTATAACGAGTGGCAAATTGTATGGGACCCTAAAACTAAAAAGATTTCTTGTTATGATGTAGAACATCAAGAACTACGAGAGCTTTGTAAATTTGATGAGTTTATGTCCGATATGGCAGGTCAATTAGAAACCTTGTTTTAGGGTATATCGTAAAGGAGAGGCAATACATATGACAGATACATTTGAGAAAACATATACGGATTGGTCCATTGATGTAGGTACCTATAAATATGAATGTATTACACTGAATGAAGTTGAACAAAATCTGTATGCTATTGAGGACCAAGAGCAAGACTTTGTAGTTATTTCTCCATCAAAGCCAATCGCCATAGATAATAAACTATATAACTTTGTACAGGTTTGTAGTGATCAAGATACCGATTTATTACATATAGAGCTTAGTGTAACTAATGATGGTGACCGAGGCGCCATCATATATGGTAAGAATGAGCTGGGCCATCAAGAGGTATTACAAATAATAGAAGATTTTATTGCTCATCATAAGGTGCCATCATTAGATGATTGGGAAATCGTGTTAGATTTAAGACCTGAGATAGAAAGCCTGTAAAGGATACTGTGGAGCTTATTATGCTATATACACCGAATAACCTTTTGTATAAGTATATTCGCTATCGATTTAGACGGATTCAGATTGAATGTAATATGGTATACGATGTAACACTAGAGGAAGAAGATGAGATTTGCCGTGATCTGTTAAAAAAGAGAGCGAAGATATTGATTCCAGTTGGCATATTATATGCATTGATCTTTGCTGTAAGTTTCGTTTGGCTATTAGGAACAAGTGAAGAATTAAATCCGCTAATGCAATGGGAACTAAGAGTTATTGACTATGTTATACCATTTTTAAATACCATTGATTTTAAGTGGTATGCGTATTCACTGAATTTATTGTGGGCAGCCCTTATATTGGCCCCTATCGGGATTATAAATGTATGTCCTTATATCATTTTTTCCTATATTATAGATACTATTTTGATACGGCGTGAGGTGAAAGCTTTAATAAAAAAATATTCTATTGATGACATAAAATGTGGTTAGATTATATCTATTTGGCTAGGAGAGAGTATTATGAGTAATCTAAAAGATTTTAATTGGACTGGATTTTGGAAAGACACCGATTATGCATTTGAGTCCTATATAGGTAGAGATGTTACCGATGAGGATATTAAGAATGCTGAAGCTGAACTAGGCTATATATTGCCTACAGCATATATAGAGCTACTTAAAAACCATAATGGTGGTGTAGTAAATAAGAATTGTTTTATTAACGATGATGACGATTGTGTATATATAACAGGAATATATGGCATCGATAGAGATAAAAAATACTCTCTTTTAGGTGAGATGGGTAATGAATTTTGGATTTCAAAAGTAAAATATCCCCCTATCGGTATCGTTGTAGCCGATACAATTTCCGGCGGACACGACATGATTTTCCTCGATTATCGTGAGTGCGGTCCAATCGGTGAACCTAAGGTAGTTCGTGTAGACCAAGAATGTGATTACTCAATTACTCTGTTAGCAGATAACTTTGGTGACTTTATTAAGAACTTATATTTCAGTATAGAAGACATTACGGATGAAGAGTTTCAAGAATTAAGTGATGTGGAAAAGGTTAAGCTCCTTAATGAACAAGAGGGTATCGATTTCAAGCGTGCGATGGAGTTATTAACTAATATAGGCATTGATAATTTGTCGCCTACATTGTTAAGCGCCTTAGGACGTATGTATAACAATACTGGCCGCGCAGCAGAGGCTATTGATTTATTTGAACGTATCGATGAGGCACATCGCGATTGGTCTTGGTATTATCGTTGTGGCTATGCTCATGGGATGCTAGGGTATGGTAAAAGCTATGAATCTGAACATGTACAGAAGGCATTACAATTAATAGAAACAGGCATAAAAATGACGAAAGAAGCCCATTTAGATAAACAGCTTGTCTGGTGCTGTGAAGTGGTAAAATATCACCTATTTAAAATTAAGCCAAAAGAGTACAAGGTGGATTATCCTTTGGTATATGAAACTATTAAGAATGTCTTTGATAAGAAAAATAGCAAAGATACTATAGAAGATAAAGTTACTACGGAAGGTAAAGTTACTGGAGATATTAATGAATGCGAAGAAGATGAGTATCCTACATATGATGTAGTACATTGGGTATTTAATAAGCAAACATATAGCAGAGAAGAGTTTTCTAAAGAATACAATAAAGAAGTAGAGAAATATGTAGATGATGAAGCAGACGACGATAGATTAGAAGAACCGGAAATTCTAGTAACCTATGAAGCTTGGATTGAAAGTACAGACCAACTTTTTGATAATGAACGTGTAACCGATGAAGAACTATTTGAAGAGGATAAAGAAGATGGTATGTGGCAAGTAGAAATCATGGCTCATCTTGTAGCTGATAATGGTAAATATTTTACAAGAGAAGAGTTGCTCTTTAAATTGCATAATCTAATGGCTAATAAAGAACTAGGTGATCACGTATTCTTTGAAGGTATTGAATACGAAGGCCATGAATGTGAAGGTTACGGGCTTATAGATAACGAAGATGGTATACCTGTATTCTATACATGCTGTGGTAGCTAACTAATAGATATATAATAGATTAGCCCTTCGCTTATGCGAGGGGCTTTTACTATATACTTAGAAAGTATATACTTCTGTGCTTTGGGCTACGTTATTTTATATAGTCTTCGTGTAAAATATTGAGAAAGTATTTTAGTAATTTTGAAATCAAAGCATTGTGATGAGAGAGAGGATGCCTATGAGTGAAAATGAACTCGTATATAATGAGAGATATTGTGATTATAGACTTCTTTATGAAGGTTTAGAATTCTGTTGGGATGAGAAACCATCAGGTGATTATTTAGATACTGTAAAAGTTCTTGCCAAAAATTACCATAAAAATATTGATAAGATTGCTGCTTTTATGCTTGAAGACATTCGAGAAATGTATGATGAATCTATTACTATAGATGATGTGAAAGAACGGATCGGTATCCCTCAAATTGATCCAGAGCTAGGTACTGTAACCTATTGTGAACAAACCTTTGATTATACGCATATATTTTGCTTTGAATTTTGGGACGATGAGTTTGAAGATTTAAATTACTTTGCTATTGATGGCTGATATATTGCCATAAAAATGGCAAAACAGCTACTTTAGATACATAGTTAGTTTGGTGTTGTGAAGTAGTAGAGTACTATTAACCTCTATTAGTTCAAAGGATGACAAGGAGGATTATCCTATGATTTTTGATGCCATAAAAAAACTGTTTAACAAGGATGAGAATACTGAGCAGATTGAATATCTCGGTACTGATAAAGATGGTAATAAAATATATGAAGGTTACTATCATGAGTTTAAGGGAATTCCTTGGGTTTTCAATAAAACTACTTATACTAGAGAAGAGTTTCTTAAGGCGTTTTATGAATGCTTAGAAGAGCATAATGTTAATCGTGATAATTTACCGCCATTAGTAGAGCCTGAAATTCTTGTAAGCTATGAAGCATGGATTGAAAGTAAAAGTCAGCTTCACTCTAATGAATACTTGTACGAAGACGATGAATTAGAAGAATACGATAAAGAAGATGGTATGTGGCAAGTTGAAATCTATGCTCGCCTAAAAGCAGATAATGGCCAGTACTTTACTACTGAAGAGCTTCTTTTCAAGCTACATAACTTAATGGCCAATAAAGAACTCGGTGATCATGTATTCTTTGAAAATCTAGCCTATGATGACCATGAATTCGATGCTGACGATGCCGACGATGTTTCTGATGATGATGAAGGTACTCCTGTATTTGTCGTATGGCTTGGTAGCTAGTAAATAGCTGTTTTGTTATAAACTATTATTTTAAAATTAGTCAGTTATTGTTTTGTGATTATTATTTTGTGTTGTTTGTTATTATTATGATAAGATGAGTTCATATACATATTAATGATATGAGGGGAAGTGTATTGTATGTCTATGAGTGTTGAGCAATTTTTATCTTTGTCTGATGCTGAACAGTTACAAACTATTAAAGATCTTAATGATATCGGTCAAGCGGAAATTATTATCGATGTATTGACGGAGGTTGGTATCGATAACTTATCTGTACCTTTATTAGGCGAGCTTGGTAGAGCCTATAACAATAACGATAAACCAGAAGAAGCTATTAAAGTATTTAAGACCATCGATACAGAATATAGAGATGCAGCGTGGTATTATCGCTGTGCTTACTCCCATGGCTCTATTGCTTCTACTAATCATGAGGCTTATACATCAGAGAACATGCAACAGATGTTAGCTTTAGTAGATAATGGTGTACAATTAGCTACTAAAGAAGGTCGCAATGATATAAAGGAATACTGCTTTGAAGTTATGGATATGTGCCGTTTACAAATGGATTTTGAAAAATGTGAAGTTGACTATCCTGATTTATGCTTAAACTATAGCAAGTATATAGCAGAGAAAAAGAAGAAAAGAGAAGGTGTACCTCGTCAACGAACAATTACTGTAGAAGAAATTTTAGCTACAGATGATATGTGGACAATAAATGAGCCTGCCTATTGGACTATCAATATTTATGTTTCCTATGATAACTATTTAGAATCTGCAAAAGGCTTCACCGTAGAGCAGAGATATCTTAACGCTATATGCTGGTATTTCGCTGAGGTTAATAATGGTGGGCATCATCAGTTCTTCTATAACTCTACAGGTATTGTATGGGAAGATGCTCTTACGGGCTTACGCCTCTTCAAGATGGATATACTAGCAGATAATTTACAATCCGTAATCGATTACTTTGGCGGTTCTGTTCCATTTAATAGAGAAGAACGATGGACCATTTTAAAAGAATGGGACGATGAGGTATTTGATTTTCTAGATGGAAAAGACGATGTAGTCTATGAATATGAAGGCATATTTGAAGATGTATTTGTACATGAACATCCTGAATTATTTGTATTTGATGGGACCTATACAGTCTCAGAATAAGATTGGTGTATAATTAACATGTATAGTTACTTTTACTATGATGTTTACTTTCACCAAATTATATTAGAGGTATTACATGTTAGATAAACAAGGCGTATATGATTGCCTACGTGACCATCATATCGATTTCGAAATTACGGATCACGCACCGTTATTTAGTATGGATGATAAGCCTAATGTAGAGTTGCCATATCCTGAGTGGGATGCAAAGAATTTATTCATTCGAGACCATAAACGGGAACATTATTATTTGATTACCGTTCGTGGATCTAAGCGTGTGGATCTAAAACAGTTCCGTAAGGATCATAAGCTTAAAAAGATTTCCTTTGGTTCCGAAGAAGAGCTATGGGATATTTTGAAGATTAAACCAGGTCACGTATCTCCATTCTGTTTACTTCACGATGAAGCACGGAAAGTTCATTACTATATTGATGCGGATTATAAAGATAATCTAATCGGTATACATCCAAATCAAAATGATGCTACCGTATGGCTACAGGGAAAAGACTTAGTTAAACTTATTGAAGAACATGGTACAATAGTAGAATATATTACATTGTAATCTTGAAGTACTTAGGAGCATTTAAGAACGTCTATGAATAGAACATTATTAAAACGTATGATAATTACATCTGCTATTGCTATATTAGGTGTTAGTACATCCTTTGCGGCACTTGTTATGGAACGAGATCAATCTGTAGATACAGCACCTAGTGTTAATATGTATCGATTCGAAGTTCCAGCAGAGTTACAAGGTATATATAATAATGTAGGTGTAGCTAATCTAACAGCATCTATGGAGAAAGAACCTAATACATTATCTATGAATGTAGCGCATGTAAAAGGCAATCCATCTGAGTCTTATGTAGTAGAGATTTATAAAGATTTGGCGGCCATTGAAACACATCGCAAATCCGATCATTATCAAGCCTTTGTTAATGAAGTAGGTTCTAAATTAACAAATCGTAAAATGTATGACTTACAGTCTGTACTATTGTTTGAGAAGAAAGATCCTTTATCTATTGTCAATGATGGTAAAGCAGTAGTGACTTTGACAGAGTTTACTGTTAATAGCAATGATATCGATACAGTACAACGTCAATACCAACTCGATATTGAACGGGCCGTACGTGATGATGAGGGTTATAAGGCCGGTTATGTGCTTCGCGAAAGAAATGCAAAAAATCATTGGTATGTTATTCAAATCTATAGCGATCAAGCAGCTCTCACTAAACATGTAAATAGTCCAGGCTATCGTTTCATGATGAGCCAAATCCAAGGTAGCCTACAAAATGTTACCACAAAGGTTTTAGATGGGGATGTCCTCGTCAACCATGGGGGTCAAGCATTTGTAAGACCTTAAAACTGAATATAATATAGTATAATATAATCACAGTAAAGTTACTGCTAGCATATAAAAATGTGCTAGCAGTTTTTTGTTATATATTAGGTGAACGTATAGTCTATACAAAAAGGAGTTACATATGACACAGCAAGAACGGTTACGCTATTTGGTTGAAGGCTTAGTAGCAGAATACAAAGAGAAGCATAACGAACATATAGAGATCCCTGTGATTGAAGAAGAGCAATTTACTCTCTTTAGATCTTTATGTAATATTCGTCCTGCTGGTGGAATGCCTCTTGAATGGATGAAGATAGAGTCTGAATATTTAAATATATTGGCCCATGAAAAGGGAATCGTAACCATTAATGATATGGAAGAGCGAGAGCCTCAGATTTATTTGTGGCAAGGAGATATTACTCGATTATCTGTAGACGCTATTGTAAATGCAGCCAATAATAAATTGCTCGGATGTTTTGCTCCAAATCATAAGTGTATCGATAATGAAATCCATACCTTTGCTGGTATAGAGCTTCGCATGGAATGTGCTAGAATGACTGAGTATATGGAGATGCCTGAAAAAACGGGTGTGGCTCGTATGACCTATGGGTATAATTTGCCCGCAAAGCATGTACTTCATACGGTAGGTCCTATTATTTATGAAAGTGTAACAGATAAGGAAAGAATTGAATTAGCTTCTTGCTATCAATCCTGTTTAAAGTTAGCTAATGCTTATAACTTACGCTCCATTGCATTCTGTTGTATTTCTACTGGTGAATTTAGATTCCCTAATGAAGAAGCAGCACAGATTGCCATAGATACGGTACGAACATATTTAAAAGAAACAAATAGTAAAATACAAGTGGTATTTAATGTATTTAAGGATATAGATTATGACATCTACAACGAATTATTGGGATAAATAATATACTCCTTTTGAAATTCATAAAAATACTGTATCATTTAATAATGACATACAAAATGGTATGTATGATTGGTTAGTTTTAGAAGGAGTTAATGTACTATGAATTATAAATACACCTATGAAAGCCCATTAGGAACTATGATTATGCTTGGTACATTATCATACTTAACAGATTTGTTTTTTATCGATGAAGATTATGCACCAAGTTATGATGATGCGGAGTATATAGAGCAACTAACAGGTCCATTTGAAGTAACTATTATGTGGCTAGATCAATACTTTAATGGTAAAAAGCCTTTTATTACACCACCGATTCAGTTAGAGGGGACAGAGTTCCGTAAGTCTGTATGGTCTATATTACAAACTATACCTTATGGTAAAACTACAACATATGGAGATATAGGTAAAGAGATTGCAAAACAGCAAGGAAAATATAGGATGTCTGCCCAAGCAGTAGGAGGTGCGGTAGGTCATAATCCTATTTCTATTATTATTCCATGCCATCGTGTTATCGGCAGCAATGGTAAATTGACGGGGTATGCAGGGGGCATTGAACGAAAACAATATATGCTAGACCTAGAGGCGAAGCATAAATGAGGTATAAATAAAGTAATAGTAAATATAAAATATAGATAATAATAAAAGAGATTACTTCTATGTATAGTCATATATACATATAGGTAATCTCTTTTTTATTTATTTATATTTAGTTGTAATGTAACTAGATATGATTATGTAAATAGATATCGTAATAATCAGAATACGGACAAATATAATAGGAACAAATATAATACTTTAATAAAGTACCTATGTTAAATAAATTTATTTTCTAAGGTTCCGATACCGCTTATGGAAACAGTAACTGTATCCCCTGGTTTTAACCAAGAGTATTTGCTTTCATTTTTACCTAATACTACACCACTAGGTGTACCTGTAAATATGATGTCACCTTCCTGGAGTGTCATATAGGATGATAAAAAGGCAATAATGTCATAAGGTTTAAAAATCATTTGTTCTAGTTTTGCTTGTTGACGTATTTCACCATTGACTGTTGTCGTAATAGTGGCACTTTCAAAGTCAAAATCATTAGGCGCAACAATAGTAGGACCAATAGGGGCAAAGTTGTCTAAGGATTTACCTAGAATCCATTGGGATCCTCTAAACTGCAAGCTACGAGCTGAAACATCATTTCCAATGGTATAGCCTAATATATGGTCTCTGGCCTGTTCACGAGATATATTTTTACCAGCCTTACCAATGACGATAACTAGTTCTCCTTCGTAATCATAATGAAGTTTTTTATCTTGAATGGGAACTATATCTTGATGTGACGCTAATGCATTAGATGTTTTCATAAAGATTTCTGGAAAATCATGTGTAGCAAGACTAGTTTCCTCTATATGGTCTGCATAGTTTAAACCGATACAGATAATGTTTTTGGGATTAGTAATTAGGGTACGGTTAGTAGATTCTTTCATGAGAGATACCTCCTTAAGAGATAAGATACATATATTGTAAGTTAATTATAATATAAATCGGTATGTAAAGAATATTTTTGACGAAATAATTATATAGAGGCATTTTTGTCACATCCTGTTTATTATACTTAAACAAAGTAATAAAAGGAGGAGTCCCTATGTATATGCATAGAAATGTGACAGATAAATTTATAGGTACCGTAGCATCTTGTGACATTATAAGTACGGGTAGCTGGTATGGTGATTTACCAGATGGCGTTCCAAAGGAAGTGAAATTAAATCGTAAAGATTACTATATTGAAGAGATACAACATATTTCTATCAAGGAAGCCATTAGTGTTGCCTATGGCATTAAATGGGGGCATATTTCGAAACCTGTAGAGGGGAAAATAGAATCCTTAACTACTAAGGAGTACTCAATTGACGAATCTAAAAAACAATATCTATTAGAGCTTATGGGGCGTAGATTTTCCGATGATATTGACCTATATGATGAGGATGAGTGTGCTGTCCAAGTGCAGCTCATCAACACTGAGGATCAGGAATTTATATATGAATTTCCTTTTGATAATACCCTGAGGGCCATGTCTATACTATACAGACAAATTCTAGGTATGTCTACATTACTTTTATTTGATGGAAATCGAGAAAAAGATAGAATTCAAGAGATTCATATTGAAGTGCAAAAAAATATGTACCAAGAATATGGTGACGTAAATACATTGAATTTTAATTGGAATGAGCCGTCTATTTCCATTGATTGTAATAGTAAGCAATTTGGTCACTCTAGCCATAGTCATAGCGAGTATGTAGATAATCAAATGATTCATCAATTGAAGCAAGATATTGACTTTCACATTGGCGAAACGCTATATAGTCTAGATTCCTTTAGTCTTAGTGAAAGCCATGACCTTGATAGAGACCCTGCTCGTGGTGGTATAGTAACAGTACGTATTAAATGGGTGCATAAAGAGGATACATTGTTTATAGGGAATCTAACAGATCAGTATGTGCCCACTTGGTATAAAAATCTAATTAATTTTATACATGCTCATACAAGAGATAAATCTTTACAAGAGTTTTTACAATCAAATCATATATCTGATAAAAGGATTTATACGTATTGTTCAGTATATATTTTTAAGATAAACCAGGAATTTTATTATCGTACTGATAGAAATGATATAAATGAAGGGGATATTGTAAAAGTTCCGTTTGGATCCGATAATGCGGTTCGTACTGGTCGTGTAGAATCTATTTCATATCATACGCGTTATGACGTACCTTATGATTTGAAACGAACTAAATTTATTATAGATAAAGACATAGAGATTATTTATGATACCAATCGTTATAGATATGATGATCCATATGATTTATAAGGCATCAAAATAAGTGGTATTCTATATTTTGTACTTACGTATACTTAACTTATTACATGTCTAAGTTCTGTTCTCTATAGAATATGTTGAAATAACTTGCTCATAGTGTTAAGATTATAAGTATATTAATAAGCATGGAGGTTATTGTTATGAGCAAGAATATCGATTGGGATAATCTCGGTTTTGGTTATGTAGAAACCGACTACCGTTATTTAACTACATATAAAGATGGTAAATGGGATGAAGGCGGATTAATTACTGATGCTAACGTTGTTCTTAATGAATGTGCTGGTGTATTCCAATACGCTCAAACTGTCTTTGAAGGTTTGAAAGCATACTACACTAAAGATGGTCACATCGTATGCTTCCGTCCAGATTTGAATGCAGTTCGTTTGAATCAATCTTGTGAACGCCTTGTAATGCCTACATTACCTGAAGGTCGTTTCCTTGAAGCTGTAAAAGAAGTTGTAAAAGCAAACAAAGACTTTGTTCCTCCTTATGGTCATGGTGCAAGTCTTTATATTCGTCCATACATGATGGGTACAAACTCCGTTATCGGTGTAAAACCTGCGGATGAATATCAATTCCGTGTATTTACTACACCAGTAGGCCCTTACTTCAAAGGTGGCGCTAAACCAATCAAAATTCGTATCACTGATTTTGATCGTGCAGCTCCTCATGGTACTGGCCATATTAAAGCTGGTTTGAATTATGCTATGAGTTTGTATGCTATTACTGATGCACATGAAAAAGGTTATGCAGAAAACATGTACCTTGATGCGGCTACTCGTACATATGTAGAAGAAACTGGTGGTGCGAACTTTATCTTCATCACTAAAGATGGTCAATTAGTTACACCTAAATCCGATAGTATTTTGCCATCCATTACACGTCGTTCTTTGATGTATGTAGCAGAACACTACCTTGGTATGACTGTAGAAAATCGCCCTGTTCATAAAGATGAATTAAAAGACTTTGCTGAAATTGGTCTTTGTGGTACAGCAGCTGTTATTTCTCCAGTAGGTCAAATCGATACTCCAGAAGGTACTATTAATGTACCAGCTGGTATGGATGATATGGGGCCTATCACTAAAAAATTATATGACACATTACTTGGCATTCAACATGGTGAAATTGAAGCTCCTGAAGGCTGGGTAGTTAAAATTTGCTAATCTTTTAATAGATTAATCTAGTAGATTATATAATTTAACACGTAAATAGAAATGGCATCTATCGTTGGATAGATGCCATTTTGTATTATTTTGTTATGTTAAATTCGCACTTAGGCTATTGTACAATTAGTTATAGACTATTAGTAAAACTAGTTATTAGTTAGATTTTGCACGACTTGTAACTTTAGCCATGAATTTTTCGTTATTAATAACAAATCGTTCATGAGTTCCTCGACCAATGATACCAACGCCGTCAGATGCTTCAATATCAAAGGTTATTTTACGTCCTTCTACAGCACTAACTGTAGCTTTAGCAGTTACTGTTGCACCAAGTGGAGTAGGCGCCTCGTGAGTAATGGATAGAGCGATACCTACAGTGCCTTCGCCATCTTCTAAATATGGTTGTACTGCTGCTTGTGCTGCTTCTTCCATTAATGCACACATAGCTGGTGTGGCAAAGACCTCTAAAGAACCGGATTTCATTGTTTTAGCAATATTAGATTCTGTAACTGTTACAGTCGCCGTAGCTGTTTGACCTGCTGATACCATAATATACCTTCTTTCATTAAGAATATTCTCGTTATAATAGTATTATACATCTTTCGATAATTTTTATGCTAATGCTATTATACATATTTTATAGATACTACCAGTTAAAAGTAATTATTTTTAACTGGTAGTAATTAGATAAATAGAATGTTTAAGTTCTTACATATAACAGTTCTATAGAATCCGTGATATAATAGAACTAGTTTTTTATAAAACGAGGTATATATGAGTACAAAAAAATTAAAGCCTTCTGGTGAAGGTTGGGTACAGTTAATAGCAGGCATTGGTTTTGTCATTCTATTAATTGCCATCAATATAGTAGATCCTACATTCTATCCTACCATGTGGCATTTAGCGACGAGTGGATCTATGGATGAGATAGCAGAGTATATTCAAGGCTTTGGTCCTATGGCTATGGTCGTTAGTATGCTTCTCGATATTTTTGTTAATGCTGTTGGTTTCTTACCGTCCATATTTATCTCTACCGCAAACGGTTTAGTGTTTGGTATGTGGCCAGGCATCATTATTTCTTGGCTTGCAGAAACAATTGGCGTAGTTATTAGCTTTTACATTATGCGTTACTTCTTGCGTGATACGGCGGATAAGCTTATTGCTAAAAGTACAGTATTGATGAAAGTAGATGATTTTTCCGGTAAAAATGGTTTTGTGGTCATGTTATTTGCCAGATCCTTACCATACTTTCCATCTGGTGTTATCACAGCACTTGGTGCCATTAGTAAAATCAAACCGAGAGACTATATCTTAGCGAATTTAATCGGGAAATTCCCATCTACAGCTCTTGAAGTAGCTATCGGTACAGATATCGTAAATTTCCAAGAGAATATGGGGCGATTAGGAATCATCGTAGTTGTTGCAGGTATTGTATACTTCATTCTTTGGAAAGTATATAAGAACTACATCAATAAGAAAAATACTGAACAAGAGCACGATCCTAATGCTTAACAATCTCTAATTAATTATAATGTTATTCAATTTAGTATATATGAAAGAGGCGATAGTATGAGCTTTTCTCTTCCTGAACGGGTGACCTTAAAAGGTCCTAATTTTATTCGTGAAGTATTTGAACGTGGTGTAGGGGTAGAAGGTTTTATTAGCTTTGGTATTGGCAATCCTGCACCAGAAGCCATTCCTGTTGAGGTTATTGAAAAGGCTTTTGATGAAGTGGTTCACTCTAATCCCATGAGTCTTTTACAATATGGACCAATGCAAGGGGATGCACGTTTAGCAGAATTGACATTAGAGCGTCTTGTAAAAACACATAAGATGAATCCAGAAGGACAAGGTCTTATAATCTCCAATGGTGCTGGGCAGCTATTAGGCCTTGTACCAATTACCGTATTGGAACCTGGCGATGAAGTATACATGGATGAATTTACTTTTACTAGTGCTATCAATTCTGTACGCAATATGGGTGGTAAAGCATTAGGTATTCAGACTGATGAGTATGGCATGATTCCTAGTGAATTAGAAAAAGCTGCTCAATCTGGTAAAGGTAAATATATTTATCTCATTCCTAACTTCCAAAATCCAACAGGTATTACGATGCCGTTGGAACGCCGTAAAGAAATTTACGCTATTGCCTCTAAATATGATTTGTTTATCTATGAAGATGATCCATACGGTGAGATTCGCTTTGCTGGTGAGTATATTCCAACATTTAAATCCTTTGATACAGAAAATCGTGTTCTCTATGCAGGTTCATATTCGAAGACTTTGTCTGCAGGTTTGCGCGTAGGTTTCCTATTTGGCCCAGCGAAGGTAATAGAAGCTATTCAAGCATTAAAAAATAATACAGCAGGACAAATGCCACTAGTTACACAAAAGGTTGTAGCTAACGTATTGGATTCAATCGATTACGATGCACATTTAGAAAATGTACGTAAAGTTTATAAAACAAAATGTGATGCCTTGTTAAATGCTTTTAACAAGTATGCAAGCTCTAAGGTTAAGTTAACACAGCCTACTGGTGGTATGTTCGCATGGATGACGATGCCCGACGATGTAAATTGTGATGAATTCTTCGAAGCATGTATGGACAGAAATATAGGGATTATTAAGTGTGGCGCCTTTGCGGCTGATGGAGCAGGGGAAGGACATGCATTCCGTTTGAGCTATACTGTACCAACAGTAGAAGAAATTACAAAGGGCATGGAAATTCTTGGAGCTTTAACTAAAGAATTCTGTGGTGAGTAATATATTGATAAAGTTTGATATGACATGATACAATGTAACAGTAGATACATTGTATCTACCATATAGAAAAAAAGTTTTACATATAGATGTGAGGTAGTTCCTCAAAGAAAGTAGGTGTTTACTATGGGTTGCGGTAGCAGCAGTGATTGTGGCGGATGCCCATCTCAATCTTCTGGTTGCGGTGGCGGCGCTCCTCAACAACCTCAAGATTTTACAGCTCCATTACACGAGCTTAGTTCTGTTAAACATGTAATCGGCGTAGTATCTGGTAAAGGTGGCGTAGGTAAATCCTCCGTTACAAGCTTGATGGCCATTACTATGGCGCGTAAAGGTTACAAAGTAGGTATCCTCGATGCGGATATTACCGGTCCTTCCATTCCTAAAATATTCG
Organism: Veillonella parvula; assembly: GCF_042850485.1. Taxonomy (GTDB): domain Bacteria; phylum Bacillota; class Negativicutes; order Veillonellales; family Veillonellaceae; genus Veillonella; species Veillonella parvula_Q. The sequence goes on from NZ_AP031417.1 coordinate 847,770, forward strand.
GCATCAAGGAAAAAGCATATGCTGACGAAATTGGTATGTATCCGGTAAAATCCAAAGGTGGTATTGACGTTATGTCTGTTAATCTCCTTTTGGAAAACGATACAGATCCTGTTTTATGGCGTGGTCCTATTTTAGGCAATGTTGTAAAACAATTCTATAGTGATGTTATTTGGAAAGACATCGATTATTTATTCGTTGATATGCCACCAGGAACAGGTGACGTAGCGATTACAGTTTACCAATCCTTGAAATTGGATGGTATCATCATTGTTACATCTCCTCAAGACTTGGTATCCATGATTGTTGAAAAAGCAGTTAAAATGGCTGATTTAATGCAAGTGCCTATTATTGGTGTAGTGGAAAACTACTCTTACTTCCATTGCCCAGATAACGGTAAGGATTACCAAATCTTTGGTGAAAGCCACATTGAAGAAATCCTTCAAAAATACGGTCTATTATTGTTGAATCGTTTGCCAATTGATCCAACTATTGCAAATCTTTGCGATAAAGGTGACATTGAAGCTATTGAGAAAACAAATTTAGAGAACGTATCTCTACCTGAATAGGATTTATATGATAATGAAAGCTGTGCATACCTCGGGATGCACAGCTTTTTTTCACATCTTTTTATCTTGAAATATATTATATTTATGATAAGAGGATATAAATATATTTTAGTTTTTCCTATGTAGGAGGTATGTGTATGAAAAAACTATTAAACTGGATTATTCCAGCGGTCTTTGGTATAGGCCTATGGTTTATTCCGACGCCAGAGGGTTTAACACCTCAATCTTGGCATTTATTCGCCATCTTTGTGGCTACTATCGTAGGCTTTATTACTCAGCCATTACCGATTGGTGGCGTATCCATCGTTGTTATTACTATAGCAGCTTTGACTGGTACTTTGAAAATCGGTGAAGCTATCTCTGGTTTTGCTAACTCTGCTATTTGGCTAATTGTAGGTGCGTTCTTATTCTCTCGTGGCTTTATTAAAACTGGTTTGGGGAAACGTATTGCGTATAATTTGATTGCTGCTTTTGGTAGTAGCTCCTTACGTTTGGCTTATGCATTAGCATTATCTGATTTAATTTTGGCTCCAGCAACTCCATCTAATACAGCTCGTGTAGGTGGTGTTATCATGCCAATTACTACAAGCTTGGCAAAAGCTTTCGGTTCTGAACCTCAAGATGGACCTCGTAAAATTGGTTCCTTCTTGATGCAATCCATTTACCAAGTAAATACGATTACATCTGCTATGTTCCAAACATCCATGGCTGGTAATACCTTGGTTGCTGCTTTAGCACTTCAATCTTTTGGTATTGGCATTACTTGGGGTGATTGGGCTATGGCTGCCATCGTGCCTGGTATCGTTGCATTGCTTATTATGCCGTACTTCATTTACAAAGTATATCCACCTGAAATTAGAGATGCTCGCGAAGCGCAACAAATGATTCGTGAAGAATTAAGAGGCCTTGGTAAAATGTCTTTCCAAGAATGGGTTATGCTAGGCGTATTCGTTTTAGCTTTAGTATTGTGGGCTACATCTCAATTTACAAAACTTGATGCTACAACTGTTGCATTCTTAGGTATTTCTATTTTGCTTGCTACAAGTGTTCTTGTATGGGACGATGTTAAAAGTGAAAAAGGTGCTTGGGATACATTAGTTTGGATGGGTACATTAATGGGCTTTGCCGGTTTCTTGTCCAAATTGGGCTTCATTAAATGGGCAACAGTACTTGTAGGCGGTTATATTCCAGAAGGATCTTGGATTATTGCCTTCGTTATAGCTGTACTTATTAATACATATTCCCACTATGTATTCGCATCTTTAACTGCACATATTTCTGCAATGTTCGTAGCATTTTCTGCAATTGCTATCTCTGCAGGTGCACCACCAATGTTGACATTGTTGATGATTGCATTCACATCTAACTTGTGTATGTCTTTGACTCACTATGCTGCAGGTCCATCTCCTGTAATCTTCAATACTGGTTATGTTCCTCAAAATACATGGTGAAAACTAGGTTTCTTCGCATCCGTAATCAACTTAATTATCTTTATGGGCCTTGGTTCCGTATGGATGAAAGCAATCGGTATGTGGTAAGACAAGATATCCAGAATTTTATATACTTGTAATACATTAAAAACTATATATGTCATAGTTTGATTATAGTGTGGTTACAAAATATACGAAAAGCCGTCCCCTTTGGGGCGGCTTTTTTGTGATAAAATAAGAGTAGTTAATATATTATTAATGTATATGTTGTAATATTATACGTAAATGAACTATTCATGGTGAATATACGAATAGCATCATTATTTTACATAGGAGGAATCTATGAGATTTGATAATGAACAGTTATTGAAATATATTGGTGCTTGTACATCTCCGTATCATACAGTAGATACAAGTTTACAAATGTTATTGGATTCAGGTTTCACAGAACTTAATTTAGATGATGAGTGGCAATTAGACTCTGGTTCTTATGTAGTTAATGTGTTTGGTACTACTTTGTTTGCCTTCCATATAGGAAAGAAACCAGAACACACATTACGTATTGCTTCAGCGCATACGGACTTTCCTGCAATTCGGGTTAAACCAAATCCTATTACATCAGTAAAAGGTTATACCAAGTTAAATGTGGAAATGTATGGTGGCCTCATTGAAAATACATGGCTTGATCGTCCTTTAGGGGCTGCTGGTACTGTGGTATTAAAAGGGGAGAATGCCTTTGATGTAGACTCTGTATTAGTTGATACAAAACGTCCTATTGCAATCGTTCCAAACTTAGCTATACATATGAACCGTTCCGTTAATGATGGTGTTAAATTGAATCGCCAAAAGGAAATGCTTCCTATATTAATGATGGATCGTAAGGAAAAGGAGAATTCTAGTAAATCTTTAAATGATCTCAAAAATCCAAGCCTATTCCCAGAGTCTAATATTCAATACGATGAGTGGACTACGTTCTTGGCTGATGAAGTAAACTGTGATCCATCTGAAATTTTGTCTTATGAAATGACATTATACCCAACAGAACAAGGCTGTGTATTAGGGACTGAAGGTGATTTTATAAGTGCGCCTCGTCTAGATAATTTAACATCTTGCTTTGGTGTACTATCAGGGATTATTCAGGCTCGTAAGTCTAATGCTGATGGTGTACGTTGTGCTATTCTTTTTGATAATGAAGAAGTAGGGAGTCGTACTAAACAGGGCGGAGCAGGTATGCTTTTACCAAACCTTATTAAACGAGTATATGATGCATTAGGATATTCTAATCAAGAGATGGATAGTTTCATTTCAAAAGGATTTATGATTTCCTCTGATGTAGCACATGGTTTACATCCAAACTATCCTGAAAAAAATGATATCACTAATATTCCTACACTTAATAAAGGGGTGGCTCTTAAAATAGCATGTAGTCAATCCTATGCTGGCGATGCACGGGCCATTGCAATCGTTAAAGGCTTGTGTGACGAATCTAAGGTGAATTACCAAATTTATGTAAATCGTTCTGATATACCTGGTGGATCTACAGTTGGGTCTATTTCATCTGCTATGTTACCGATGAGAACAATGGATGTGGGCTTACCATTATTAGCGATGCATTCTGCACGGGAATTAATGGGTGCAAATGATCAAGAACAACTCAATCGATTAATGAATCATTTCTTAGGTGATTAATAACGTAGAATATAGAATTAGTTCGATGTACATCGATAAAAGACATATGAGTTTTTGTCATGTACAGCAAATAATGTATTTTATGATTTCGTAATTAATATAATCCTTTAAATATGTGGAAAATATTGTATAATAGTTATATATAATTATGAATATAATACTCATCATAAAAAATGATGAGCTATCCAAATATATTATTTTGACTATAAGTATAGGAAATATTCATATATTAATAAAATTGAAAGCTGATAGTTCACATTAGTGGAAGCTAGTAGGAGGCAATACATGAGAAAAATTAAATCCGTATTGGTTGCCAACCGTGGTGAGATCGCAATCCGCGTGTTCCGTGCATGTAATGAAATGGGTATTAAAACTGTAGCCATTTACTCCAAAGAGGATACATTATCCTTGCACCGTAACCAAGCTGACGAAGCCTATCTTGTAGGGGAAGGTAAAAAACCAGTTGAAGCATATCTTGATATTGAAGATATTATCCGTATTGCAAAAGAACATGATATTGATGCTATCCATCCAGGTTATGGTTTCTTGTCTGAAAACGAAGAGTTCGCTCGTCGTTGTGGTGAAGAAGGTATCATCTTTATCGGACCTCATGTAGAACATTTAAATATGTTCGGCGATAAGGTTAATGCTCGTGCACAAGCTAAATTGGCAGATATCCCAATGATTCCAGGTTCTGATGGGGCATTGCGTGATTTTGAACAATTAGAAGAATTTGCAAATACTCATGGTTTCCCATTGATGATTAAAGCCGTAAATGGCGGCGGCGGCCGTGGTATGCGTGAGGTTCATCGTAAAGAAGAACTTCGTGATGCATATGATCGCGCTAAATCTGAAGCGAAAGCTGCCTTTGGCGATGATGATGTATATGTAGAAAAACTTATTGTTGAACCTAAACATATTGAAGTACAAATCTTAGGTGATGAACATGGTAATGTAGTTCATTTACATGAACGTGATTGCTCTGTACAACGTCGTCACCAAAAGGTTGTTGAAATGGCTCCAGCTTTTGCATTGCCATTGGAAACTCGTAAAGCCGTATGTGATGCAGCCGTAAAAATCATGAAAAATGTTGGCTACGTTAATGCTGGTACTGTAGAATTCTTGGTAACTGCTGATGGCTCCTTCTATTTCATCGAAGTTAACCCTCGTATCCAAGTAGAACATACTGTAACAGAAATGATTACAGATATTGATATCGTTCATTCTCAAATCCGTATTGCTGAAGGTTATGACTTACATAGCCCAGAAGTAGGCATTCCAGCACAAGATGAAGTTCCTTGTAAAGGTACTGCAATCCAATGTCGTATCACTACAGAAAATCCTAAAAATAACTTCATGCCTGATACAGGTAAAATCTTGGCATATCGTAGCTCCGGTGGCTTTGGTATCCGCTTAGACTCTGGTAATGCTTTCACAGGTGCCGTAGTAACACCTTACTATGATTCCTTGCTTGTAAAAGCGACTGCATTCGGTCCTAACAACGAAGAAACTATTCGTAAAATGCTTCGTTGTTTAAAAGAATTCCGTATTCGTGGCGTTAAAACTAATATTCACTTCTTGATTAACGTTCTTGAAAATCCTGAATTCCAAAGCGGTAACTACACTGTTAACTTCATTGAAGACCATCCAGAATTGTTTGAATTAAAACCAGACCGCGATCGTGGTACTAAATTATTGCGTTACATTGCTGACGTAACAATCAATGGCTACTCTGGTGCAGGACCTCAAGTGGTACCTGATTTTGAACCAATTCAAATGCCATCTGATTTAGATGTATCTCCAGCATCTGGTACAAAACAAAAATTTGATGAATTAGGACCAGAAGGCTTCAGTAAATGGTTATCTGATCAAAAACAAGTATTCTTTACAGATACAACATGGCGTGATGCTCACCAATCCTTATTTGCTACACGTTTACGTACCATTGATATGGCACGCGTAGCTGGTCGTGCTGCAAAAGGTGTTCCTAACTTATTCTCCTTGGAATGTTGGGGCGGTGCTACATTCGACGTATCCTATCGTTTCTTACATGAAGATCCATGGGAACGCTTACGTATGTTCCGTCGCGAAGTGCCTAATACATTACTTCAAATGCTTATTCGTGGCGCTAATGCTGTAGGTTACACATCTTATCCAGATAATGTAGTTCGTCAATTTATTCAACGTGCTGCTGCTAATGGTATTGATGTATTCCGTGTATTCGATAGCTTAAATAGCCTTGATAATATGCATGTAGCTATTGATGAAGTTCGTGCACAAAACAAAATTGCTGAAGTAGCATTGTGCTATACAGGCGATATTCTTGATAGCAACCGTCCTAAATACAATTTAGACTACTATGTAAATATGGCTAAAGAGCTTGAAAAAGCGGGTGCTAATATTATTGCTATCAAAGATATGGCTGGTTTATTGAAACCTCAAGCTGCTTATAATCTTGTATCTGCTTTAAAAGATGCTGTTACTGTACCGATTCATTTACATACACATGAAGGTTCTGGCAATGCTATCTATTCCTATGGTCGCGCTGTAGATGCTGGTGTAGACGTTATCGACTTAGCATACTCTGCATTTGCTAATGGTACATCTCAACCTAGCATGAACTCCATGTACTATGCATTGAGTGGACATGACCGTCAACCTGAAATGAACATTGATTACATGGAAGAAATGTCGCATTACTTTGGCAGCATTCGTCCTTACTACAAAGGTGTAGATAAAGCAGAAGCATATCCTAACACTGAAGTATATCAACATGAAATGCCAGGTGGTCAATATTCCAACTTGCAACAACAAGCTAAGATGGTAGGCCTTGGTGATCGTTGGGCTGATATTAAGAAAATGTACCACCAAGTAAATATGATGTTTGGTGATATCATCAAAGTAACGCCTTCCTCTAAAGTTGTAGGCGATATGACATTGTACATGGTACAAAATAATTTGACTGAAAAAGATATTTACGAAAAGGGCGATGTATTAGACTTCCCTCAATCCGTAGTTGAATTCTTTGAAGGGCGTCTTGGCACTCCATACCAAGGATTCCCTGAAGAGTTACAAAAAATTATCTTGAAAGGTGCAAAACCAATCACAGTTCGTCCAGGTGCAGTATTGCCTCCAACAGACTTTGAACATGTTCGCAATGAATTGAGTGAAATGGGTGCTCAAACAACTGATGAAGATATCAGTGCATACTGCTTGTACCCTAAGGTTTACCAAGATTACAATAAATTTGTAAAAGACTTTGGTAATGTATCTGTACTTGATACTCCAACATTCTTCTTCGGTATGAAACGGGGCGAAGAAATTCAAGTAACTATCGAAAAAGGTAAAACATTGATCATCAAAATGAACGGCTTATCTGAACCAGATGAAGATGGTAACCGTATCGTATTGTTCGAGTTCAATGGTCAACCTCGTGGTATTAAAGTTCATGATAAACATGCTAAGACTACTGGCGTTGTTCGTCGTAAAGCGGATGAATCTAACCCTGGTGAAATTGGTGCTACATTGTCTGGTTCCGTTGTTAAGATTCTCGTTAAAAATGGTCAATCTGTAGCTAAAGGTGAGCCATTGATCGTTACAGAAGCGATGAAGATGGAAACTACAATTACTGCTCCTATTGATGGTATCGTAGAAGAAATCCTAGTTCGTGAAGGTAGCCGCATCGAATCTGGCGACTGCTTACTTCGCGTTGAAGATGCTCCTAAACGTTAATTTAATACGATTTAGCACGTAAGTGCATACTAAAGAACCCCTTATAACACTTTTGATTATAATCTTCTTAAAAAGATTGTAATTCATAGGTTTATAAGGGGTTCTTTTGGTACTTTTCCTACTAAATATGGTACTATGTATAAACAAAGAACGACTTAGTAATAATCCAAAAAACCAGCCACCATGGCTTGGGAGGATTAAACTAAGTCGTTCATTTATTAATAGCATACCAAATGAAAAAGATTTAGACAAGTCAGTACTATTAAGTAGCATTATATGGTTCTTTTTGTACTTTTCCTACTAAATATGGTACTATATAAGGTATAAGAAAATAGGCGTATTGTGCCTTTTTCATGATTACTGACTGATTAGAAAAAGGAGTAGTAACAGATGAGATGTCCTTATTGCCAACACACAGACACGAAGGTAACAGACTCTAGAACGACTGATGAAGGTAATAGTATTCGCCGTCGCCGTGAATGTATCAATTGTGGCCGTCGCTTTACTACCTATGAAATTATAGAAGAAGTACCACTTATGGTATTAAAGAAAAACGGACGTCGTGAATTATTTGATCGCGGTAAATTATTAAATGGTCTATTGCGCTCTTGTGATAAACGTACCGTACCAATGTCTGTGATGGAACAAGTAGTGAATGATGTAGAGCGCGATATTCGTAATGAAATCAACCAAGAAGTAACTACTGATCGTATAGGTGAACTTGTATTGCAACAATTAAAAGATATCGACCAAGTTGCATACGTTCGCTTTGCTAGCGTATATCGTAAGTTTGATAATATTGATAGCTTTATGGAAGAACTGAAAGCATTAAAAAAACTAGATGCTAAAAAACCAAAACGTGGTTAATTACTAATAGTATATGTGAGGCTTTATGATAGATTTACACTGCGATACGATAATGAAGTTAATAGATTATCCTAGTAATGGAGATTTGTATCGTAATACTTTGAAAGTCGATATAGAAAAATTACAAAAGGCTCACAGCAAGGTGCAGGATTTTGCATTATTTATCAATCTTGGTGATACAAATGACCCTTATGGTCGTTATGAAGCGATGCGTAATTTATGTACATCACAAATTCATCACTATGGAGAGCACATACAACATGTGCTCTCTTATCAAGATGTAGAGTCTGTATATGAGACTGGTAAGATTGGAGCTCTCATGTCTATTGAAGAGGGCGGCGTACTAGGTGGTGATTTAGATAAACTTAAACAAGCTTATCAAGATGGGGTTCGACTTATTACGCTTACCTGGAATTACCCAAATGGACTGGGTGAGCCACATTGTGGTGAGCAGCATAAAAAATTAACATCAAAAGGCGTTGAATTTGTAGAGGCTATGCAAGATTTAGGGATAATCGTTGATTGTTCTCATCTAAATGATGCTGGTACTGAGCAACTAGAAGATATTTTAGATGTACCATTTGTAGCATCACACTCCAATGCACGTGAAGTTACAGCCCATACTAGAAATCTACCAGATAATTTGATTAAGCTTATTGCTAATAAGGGTGGTGTTATAGGCCTTAACTTTGCCCAATCTTTTTTAGGCACATCACCGATAAGTCGAATTGAAGATATCGTAAAGCATGGCTTATATCTCATCAATAAAGGCGGGGAGGATGTAGTTGCATTAGGAACCGATTTTGATGGTATTAAGCCGGATACAGAAATTAAAGACATTTCTGAAATGTATCGATTATACGATGCATTTAAAGAAGCTGGTTTATCTGTGGAACAATGTGAAAAATTATTCTGGAAAAATGCAGATAGACTGTTAAAGGAGATTTTATAATGACTGATTTAAATCCAATCATTGCAGATCGTTTTACGGAGCATTTGGAAGTCTTTGGCAAGACAATGGAGCATATGGATACCATTCAAGAGATTGCATATCGCTGTAAGGCGGCTTTAGAGAATGGCAATAAAATTTTGTTCTGTGGTAATGGCGGTTCTGCTGCGGATTCTCAACATTTAGCAGCAGAATTGATTTGTCGCTTTAAAAAGGAACGACGCTCTTTAGCGGGTATTGCATTGTCTACTGATACATCTGCATTAACAGCTATTGCGAATGACTATGATTTTGAATCTGTTTTTGCACGTCAAGTAGAGGGCTTAGGCCGTACAGGTGATGTTCTCATCGGTATTTCTACATCTGGGAACTCCAAGAATGTTGTGAAAGCTGCAGAAATGGCTCGTTCTATTGGTATGCATACCATTGCTTTCACCGGTGAAGGCGGTGGGAAACTAGCTGAATTATGCGACATTACGTTGGCTATTCCAAGTAATGTGACAGCTCGTATTCAAGAAATGCATATATTGGCTGGACATATCATGTGTGAGATTATTGAAGAAGATTACTAACCGTTACGGTCTTATTTATAAATAGATACATGTTTGATGCCAAGTATTTTATGTAAGTCGTTATGCATGTATATTGTGGTAAGGAATAGGTGGACTATGATAAATACTACCATTAATCAGTTTTTAACAAAGCAACTGCCAAACTTGAAGATTGCCGTTGTTGGCGATGTGATGGTAGATCGTTATGTTTTTGGTGATGTAAGTCGTATTTCTCCAGAAGCACCGGTTCCTGTTAACCGAGTGTCAAAAATGAAAGAGGTTCTTGGTGGCGCTGGAAACGTTGCATCTAACTTGTCTAATTTAGATTGTAAGGTATACCTCGGTGCACTTGCTGGTAATGATGACCATGGTCGCCTATTGCAACATTTACTTGATGCCGACAAAATTGATACAACAGGTTTATTAACGAGTGATAATCGTTCTACCATTACTAAAATGCGTATTTTAGGGGATCGACAACAGATGATGCGCCTTGATTTTGAAACGATTACAGATTTAACAAGTGAGGAAGAGAAACGTCTGTCTGCTTGGCTAGAAAATCTTTGTAAGGCTGGTATCGATGGTATTGTTGTATCTGACTATGGCAAAGGCGTTTGTACACCAACATTGCTTAAAAAAATCTTTAGTTTAGCTAAGGAGTATGGCGTACAAACCATTGTTGATCCTAAAGGTTCAGACTGGTCTAAATATAATGGTGCAACCTGCATTACACCGAATGTAAAAGAACTAGGTGAATGTGTAGGTCATAAGTTAGCCAACGATGATGCCACCATCGTAGAGGCAGCTAAGTCAGTACTGGCTAATGTTGATTTAGAATATATTGTAGCTACACGGTCAGCAAAAGGGATTACTGTTATTGCAAAGGATGGACGCACATGGCATAATCCGGCTACACAACAAGAGGTATTCGATGTAAGTGGTGCAGGCGATACGGTTGTATCTATGATGATGACATGTCTTGCTAGCGGTCTATCTATGCGTTTGGCATTACATATCGCAAATGGTGCTGCTGGCATTGTCGTATCTAAGGTGGGCACATATCCAATCCACCGATCTGAACTATTGGATTTATGGCATTCTTATAAGCATAGTGTTCAATCTAAACCTTTATATACAAAAGAAGAGATGAAGCAACTTATTGCACAATGGCAAAACAAAGGTGAAACTGTTGTGTTTACTAATGGTTGTTTTGATATTCTTCATCGCGGACATATTACGTATTTACAAGAGGCGGCTCAGTTAGGGGATCATTTAATTATTGGATTAAATTCCGATGCTTCTGTTAGACGCCTAAAAGGGGAAACGCGTCCCATCGTACGTGAAGAGGATAGAGCAGCATTATTAAGTGCATTGCGTTGTATCGATGGTGTGGTGTTATTCGAAGAGGATACACCAGCTGAACTATTAGCTTATTTACGTCCTAATACGCTTGTTAAGGGCGGCGATTATAAAATAGAAGACATTATTGGACGTGAGTCGGTAGATCATGTAGAGGTGCTTTCATTTAAAGAAGGTTATTCTACATCAGATATTGTAGGGGAAATAGCTACTATGGCTAAGGAGGGTAAATTATGATTATCGTAACAGGCGGTGCTGGTTTTATTGGCAGTAATATTGTGAAAGCATTAAATGATCGTGGTCGTACAGATATTCTCATCGTTGATGACCTTACAGATGGTCGTAAAATCCGAAATATTCAAAATCTAGAATTCTTAGATTATATTGATTGTGAAGATTTTGATTGTGCTATTGCTGATGGTACATTTGATGTAGGTCCTATTGAAGTAGTATTCCATGAAGGTGCTTGTGCTGACACAATGGAATATAACGGCAAATATATGATGAAGAACAACTATGAAGGTTCTAAAAATCTATTCCATTATTGCCAAGACCGTCGTATTCCATTCATCTATGCATCCTCTGCATCTACTTATGGCAATGGTACTAATGGTTTCGTAGAAAAACCAGAAGCCGAAGAAGCCCTCAATCCATATGCGTACTCTAAATTGTTGTTCGACCGTTATGTGCGTAAATATGAAGGTGAGTATACAGCGCAAGTTGTTGGCTTACGTTACTTTAATGTATATGGTCCTAATGAAGCTCATAAAGATAAAATGGCTTCCTTAGTTCGCCAAATGTTCTACAAAAATAAAGAAACTGGTATTATCAATCTATTTGAAGGTACAGATGGCTACGAAGATGGTGGTCAAACACGTGACTTTATTTATGTTAAAGACGTAGTTAATGTAAACTTCTATTTCTGGGAACACCCTGAAATTTCTGGTACTTTTAACTGTGGTACAGGTAATGCTCATAGCTTTAACCAATTTATGCAAGCTGTTATCGACTACAACGGTAAAGGCAAAATTGAATACATTCCATTCCCAGAGGTATTAAAAGGCAAATATCAAAGCTTTACAGAGGCTGATACTACTAAATTGTTGGCTGCTGGTTATGATAAAGGGTTCCATAAAATGGAAGATGCTGTTAAAGAATATTGTGAACTACTCGATAATAACGAAGGGTATTTACGTTAATGCGCAAGGTATTATTTTTAGATCGCGATGGTGTTATTAATAAAGATGTTAGCTATTTATATAAAATCAGCGATTTAGAATGGGTGGATGGAGCTAAAGAAGCATTAGCTTATGCGTATAGCAAGGGCTATGGTCTCATTGTAGTGACAAATCAAAGTGGTGTAGCTAGAGGTTATTATAAGGAATCTGATGTTCAGATTTTACATGATCACATGGCTCATGAACTTGATCGTAGTGGGGCACCAATTTTACATTTTTATTATTGCCCTCACCATAAAGAAGGCTCTGTACCTCTTTATGCTGTCGATTGTGAATGTAGAAAGCCAAAGCCTGGTATGATTAATCAAGCTATTAAGGATTATGATGTAGACCCTAAAAGTAGTTTCCTTATTGGCGATAGTCAGCGCGATGTTGATGCAGCAGAAGCGGCTGGCGTAAAAGGCTATCTATTTACAGGTACAAATTTGTTGGATTTTATTAAGACTATTATTTAGTCCATTATTTATTTTACGTTTACTTTAGATTAAATCAGATTCAACGGTGTTATGAGGCTTTTTAGTTGTTGTGTTGTATTTTGGGAGGCTATATGAAAGATTACAAGAATATACTCATCATTAAGATGAGTTCTTTAGGTGATGTGATTCATGCATTGCCTACCTTGTATGCAGTGCGTAAAAATTGGCCTGATGCGCATATTACATGGGCTATTCATGAACAATTTGAGAGTCTCCTACCTGGTAAACCATGGGTAGATGATGTAATCATTATCGATAAAAAACAACTTAAAAAGCCTGCTTATCTATGGCAGTTACGTAAGGATTTACATAGCCGTCATTTTGATATGACTTTAGACCTTCAATGTATTGCAAAGAGCGCCATTGTATCATTATTATCTGGTGCGCCTGAAAAATATGGCTACTGGGAGCTTCGTGAAGGCAGTAATTTAGTTAATAAAGCACTTGTTGGTGAACATAAATACGATCATGTTATCGAACGATACCTCGATACCGTACGTGCTCTTGGAGGCGATGTAGAAGGCGTAGAGTTTCCTATGCCTGCTTATGTGGAGGCGGAGAAGTCCGTTAAGCATAAGTTACAATCTCATGGTGTAGAAGATGAATATGTAGTAGTTGTACCAGGTGCTCGTTGGATTGTTAAGGAGTGGCCACTTCTTAACTTTGGCGAGCTATGTATCCGCTTATGTGAATCTGGTAAAAAAGTTGTTATTGCTGGTGCTCCAGATGATGCAGAGAAGGGTATTTTTATTGAGAACTACGTAAAGAATGATAATCTCATCAATTTAGTTGGATCTACAACAATGCCTGAACTCATTGAATTGATACGTCACTGTCAAATCTTTATTAGTGCCGATACAGGACCATTGCATATTGCAAATGCCTTGAAGCGTCCTTTGATTGCCATGTTTGGCACAACATCACCTAAGCGTACAGGTCCTTATGAGGGCAGTCATGTACATCTCATTATTTCACCTACTTCTAAGGCTACACCTGAGCAACCACTAGTAGATGATCCAGACTGTATGGCACAAATTCCTGTAGACGCAGTATGGTCAGTGTATGAACAAGTACTTGGAAAGGAACTATAATGGAACTAGATTATAAGCGCATTGTGGTAACCTTTTTAATGCATTTAGGGGATGTCATATTAACGACTCCATTTTTAGAAGTGCTTCGTAAAGCGGCTCCTCATAGTCATATTACGTATGTAATAGATGAAAAATTACAACAAGTAATGCAATATAATCCAAATATTGATGAACTTATCGTTGTAGATAAAAAAGGTCGCCATAATAGCATTTCAGGTCTTAATGAAGTTGCTCGTGAAATAAATGCTAAGGGAAAACCTGACATTGTCATTAATTTACATCCTAATGAGCGTACTTCCTATTTAGCATGGAAAATTCATGCACCTATCACAACTGGTATGAGCCATTTTCTATTTAGACCATTCATGACAAAGTATACGCGGTTAGATCGTAAAACTCGTCATGCTGCGGACATGTACATTAATGTTCTAGAGCAATTAGGTGTAACAGATACTTCTAACTCTGGTTTACATATTGAAACCTGTGAAGAATGGCGTCGTCAGGCTCAAGAGTTTTACGCTACACATGGATTAACTGATACTGATATACTCATTGGTTTTAATATCGGTAGCGCCGTTCCTGAGAAACGTTGGCCAGCTGAACGATTTGCTCATGTAGCAGATTACTTTGGTCATTTAGGTTATAAGACGGTTTTCTTTGGCGGACCTATGGACCTTGAAATGGTGCAGCCCGTAGTAGAACAAATGGAAACAAAGCCTATTGTGGCTACCGGAAAATTCCAGTTAGGCCCTTTGGCAGCGGCTATGAGCCGTTGTAATCTGTTAATTACTAATGATTCTGGACCAATGCATGTAGGAATCAGTCAAGGTGTGCCAATTGTGGCACTGTATGGTCCATCAAATCCATTCTTTTATGGACCTTATCAAGCTCATGCTATCGTTTTAGAAACGATGGATTCTTATGAGATTGGTAAAAGCATGAAAAAAATTATTAAAGAAGGAAATTATAAAGGTTTATCTGTAATTTCTGAAGAACAGGTTATTAAAGCAGCGGAAACATTGCTTTTAGAATCGAAATAAACATATGAACTATATTGTATTTGATTTAGAATGGAATCAACCCTATAGCAATGACATTAGCTTTATGAAGCGCACAAAAATGCCGTTGACAGGGGAAATCATTCAAATCGGAGCGGTAAAACTGAATGAAAAGATGGACATTATAGATCATTTTACGATGTTCATCAAACCTCAATATCTGCCACGGATGCATAAACATGTGCGTGAGTTGACAGGGATAACCACCCATGAGCTCAATCATGGTGTGCCATTCAAGACGGCTATGCAGTACTTTCAAAAATGGTGTGGTGATGAATATATGCTGCTTTCTTGGGGATCAGACGATATTCTCATCCTACGAGAGAACCTTATGCTCCATAAGATGAAAGCATTATCTTATGATCAATGGGTTGACGCGCAAATGATTTATTCTTATCAACGATATGGAACAAATCAGCAGTATTCTGTGGCACATGCTATGGAGGATCTCAATATATCGACGGAGCACTTATCTGCTCACAATGCCTTGCATGATGCTGTTTTTACAGCTCACATTTGTCAGACTTTAGATATCGCACAAGGAATTTTGCATTATGATCTAATTCGCAAGGAAAGTAGTAATCCTTTTCTATATCCTCCAATTCTCACCTTTTTTATGTATGAAAATTTCTCTGAGAAAAAACGTATCGTTCATGATAGAAGAGTACGTATGTCCTTCTGTCCGTACTGTCAAACTCGTTTAGAAATGACAAGACCTGAACGATTACAAGGGGATAAGCACCTAGCTATCGGAGTATGTCCTAAACATGGCGATTTTGCGGTGCAACTTAAAGTTGGAAAGTATACGATTAAGTCCGGCAGTAGTAAATTCTACGTTACTAAGGTATTAACTCATTGTACGGACGAAATTCGTTCTCTATACACTCAGAAGTCTGAAATCAATCGCGAAAAAGAGCGAAAATATTTAGAGTATCGTAAGGCGGAACATGAAAAAATCCACCAAAAATAGTTATGTAAATTCAAGTTCATTTTCTGATTTGTAGTATATATTTGAATATGAACTTTTAGAAAGGATAGATTATGGAACGTAAATATGCATGGCATAATTATGATGATGCCACTATGAAAAAAGTATATGCTTTGAGTGATACATATCGTCAATTTTTAGATAATGGTAAAACAGAACGCGAATGTGTTGTACAAGCTGTAGAATTTGCAGAAGCAAAGGGCTACGTAAATCTAAATGATATTATTAAAAGCAATACGTCAATCAAAGCTGGTGATAAGATTTATTACACACATATGGATAAATCTATTGCTTTATTTAATATTGGTACTGATGATATTGAATTGGGTATGAATATTTTAGGTGCTCATATTGATTCTCCACGCATCGATGTAAAGCAAAATCCACAATATGAGGATAGTAATTTAGTATTTTGGGATACTCATTACTATGGAGGTATTAAAAAATATCATTGGGTAGCTATGCCTCTTGCTATTCATGGCGTTGTGGTAAAAACAGATGGTACACGTATCAACATTAATATTGGTGATAAGGAAAACGATCCTGTATTCTGCATTACTGACTTGTTACCTCATTTGGGTCAAGAACAAATGCAAAAGAATGCAGCTAAGGTAATTGAAGGGGAAGCTCTTGATTTACTAATCGGTAGTCGTCCAGTTAAAGACGAAGAAAAAGAAGGGGTTACTAAATTTATTAATAGCCTGCTTGAAAAAGAGTATGGGTTTATAGAACGTGACTTACTGTCTGCAGAATTAGAAATTGTACCAGCTGGTAAAGCACGTGATATGGGCTTTGACCGTTCCATGATAATGGCGTATGGCCAAGATGATCGCGTGTGCGCTTACACATCCTTGGTAGCAATGCTTGAGGTGGATAATGTAAAGCGTACTACTTGTTGCTTACTTGTAGATAAAGAGGAAATTGGTTCTGTAGGTGCTACAGGTATGCAATCACGTTTCTTTGAAAATGCAGTGGCTGAAATTTTAACACTTATGGGTAAACCTAATTCTGTAAGTGTACGTCGTACGTTGGAGAAATCCCGTATGTTGTCCTCCGATGTAAGTGCAGGCTACGATCCACTTTATGCATCGGCGTATGAAAAGAAAAATGCTTCTTACCTTGGTATGGGTGTAGTATTTAATAAATTTACAGGCTCTCGTGGTAAAGCTGGTTCTAATGATGCTAATGCTGAGTATATGGGCTTTATTCGTCGTGTCATGGAATCTAACAATGTAACATACCAAACAGCAGAGCTCGGTAAGGTTGATTTAGGTGGTGGTGGCACCATCGCGTACATCATGGCTCTTTATGGTATGAATGTCATCGACTGTGGTGTAGCCGTACTTAGCATGCATGCTCCTTGGGAGGTTACATCTAAGGCTGATATTTACGAGGCTAAACAATGTTATGTGGCGTTCTTAAATGCAGCTGATGAATCAATCTAAGATAATGGGGCTTTCACCAATGGTGAAAGTCCATTCTATGTGAGGTGTATATGAAGCAAACAGAATTAGGCGCAGCTATAGAGTCTGCGAAAGGAGAGGCTACAGAGGTCAAGACTGTAAAGGTAGATATCTTTGACATCCCTGAAACGAAGGTTGAAGAATATATTGCTAATCGTGAAGAGGTAGCAAAAGCAGCAGCGCAGGCTATGAGACCATACTGTGTTACTGTAAAACGTGAAACCTTAGATCCTGAAGAAGGGGAAGCAGTGGTTGGTTACTATGTAACGGGTGAAATTCTAATGTGCGTCATCTTGGACCCATTTGAAGTGCCTGTTATGAAGGTAGCTCTCGATAAAGGGACTCTTAAGGACTATATTTTAGCAGCTAATGATTTAACAGAAGACATGTTAGCGTCTCTTGAAAAGTAAAAGGATTTCGTATCTTAATGTGTTCTATAAATGGACAAATGTAAAATACTTTAACCTGCTACATTGATGTAGTAGATAAATTTGTTTATAATAAAAGTATTATAATCTTTGCAGATAGGAAGGAAATCCCCATGAACTTGAAAAAAGGTATTGCTTTGGCGCTTACAGCGACAGCATTGTTGGCGTTTACAGGCTGTGGCTCAAATGGAACTACATCGAATGGTGAATACAAAGTTGGTGTTGTACAACTGGTAGAACATCCTGCATTAGATGCGGCAAATAAAGGTTTTGTTGATGCGCTAAAAGAAAAAGGTTTGGCAGAAAAGATTACTTTTGATCAACAAAATGCACAAGCAGATCAATCTAATTTGAATAGTATTGCACAACGTTTCGTATCCGATCGGAAAAACTTGATTTTAGCAATTGCTACGCCAGCGGCCCAATCCATGGCGAATGCAACTCATGATATTCCAATCTTAGGTACAGCTATTACTGATTACGAGGCAGCTAAACTTGTTAAATCTAATCAAAAGCCTGGTGGTAATGTGTCTGGTACATCCGACATGAATCCAGTAGAGCAACAAGTAGATTTGATTTTACAAGTAATGCCGAATGCGAAAACAATTGGCACTATTTATAGCTCTAGCGAAGTAAATTCTCAAATTCAAGTGGAGAAGATGAAAGCTTATGCAGCTACAAAAGGCATTAAAGTTGAAGAAGTTACAGTTTCCAATGTAAACGATATTCAACAAGCGGCACAAAATCTAGTATCTCAACGTGTGGATGCAGTTTATGTGCCAACAGATAATGTGGTAGCTTCAGCGATGAGCAATCTTGTAGCTATTACCGATCCAGCAAAAATTCCTGTGTTTGGCGGTGAAGATAACCACGTAAAAGGTGGGGCAGTTATGTCCTTGTCTGTAGATTACTACAAACTCGGGTACCAAACCGGCTTAATGGCAGCTAAAATTTTAACTGGTGAAGCTAAAGTTGAAGATATGCCTATCGAAATGCAGAAAGAATTTAAATTAGTTGTGGGAAAAGATAAATTAGAAAAATTGGGCATCACCTTACCAGAGGATTTGATGAACAAGGCGACTATGATTTAATACATATCTGGTAAGGAGTTATACATGAACTGGAAAAAAAGTATTGCAGTGGCACTTAGTGCCATTGCTGTTATGGCAATGGTAGCAGGTTGTGGTTCCAATACCGCAACTAATGACCAAAAGAAAATTGGTGTTATTCAATTAGTAGAACATCCATCTCTTGATGCTGCTAATAAAGGTTTCGTAGATGGTTTAGCAGCTAAAGGATATAAGGATGGTCAAAACATTAAAATTGACCAACAAAATGCACAGGCCGATCAATCTAATCTAAATAGTATTGCACAACGTTTCGTATCTGATAAAAAAGATTTAGTATTAGCTATTGCAACGCCTGCGGCTCAGACGATGGCAAATGCTTCTCATGACATGCCAATCATGGGTACAGCTATTACAGATTACGTGACAGCTAAACTCGTTCAATCTAACGAACACCCTGGTGGTAATGTATCTGGTACATCTGATATGACACCTGTTGAAAAAGAGGTTGATCTTATCATAGCATTAGTACCGAATGTAAAGCGTATTGGTGCCATTTATACATCCTCTGAAATCAACTCCCAATTACAAGTTGAAAAAATGAAAGCCTATGCTGCTACAAAAGGTATTACTGTTGTAGAGGCAACTGTTTCCAATGTAAATGATATCCAACAAGCCGCTACAAATCTTGTGAACCAAGATGTACAAGCTATCTATACGCCAACAGATAATGTTTTGGCATCTGCTATGGCTAACTTAGCACAAATTACAGATGCTGCTAAAATTCCAGTATTTGCTGCCGATGAAGGTATGACAATGACTGGTGGTGTAGCAACTTATTCTGTTGATTACTATCAATTGGGTTATCAAACAGGTTTAATGGCTGCTAAAGTTCTTGCAGGAGAAGCAAAAATTTCAGACTTAGCTATTGAGACACAAAAAGAGATTAAGTTAACTGTTAACGAAGAACGTGCTAAAAAATTAGGTATTACGATACCTGAAGCTCTTCGTAAAGATATGAAACAATAGAGGAGAATTTAATGTTAGATTTAGTGGTAGGCACCATAACCACAGGCCTTTTATGGTCTTTGTTAGCGGTCGGTGTATTCATCACCTTCCGTGTATTAGATGTAGCTGACTTAACTGTGGAAGGTACGTTCCCAATGGGGGCGGCTATTTCCGCTATTTTAATTACAAGTGGTATGAATCCAATCCTTTCTATTTTACTTGCTGGTGTAGGTGGTATGATAGCCGGTGCAGTAACAGGCTGGATTCATACAAAATTAAAAATTCCTGCATTATTGGCTGGTATTTTAACAATGATTGCATTGTACTCTGTGAACCTTCACATCATGGGCAAGGCTAATGTATCTTTGCTTCGAATGGATACAATTTATACGATTCTTGGTGGATTTTTCCATACGCCGAATATGTGGTCTGCAGCCATCGTAGGTATTATAGTAGCTGTAGTTGTATGTTTGCTCTTATTTTGGTTCTTCGGTACCGAAATTGGTACAGCCTTGCGTGCTACAGGTGTTAACCCTCAAATGATTCGCGCTCAAGGCGTAAATACTGATAATATGATCGTTCTTGGGCTTTTGATTTCCAATGGTTTTGTTGGTATGTCTGGGGCTCTCATTGGTCAATTCCAAGGCTTTGCTGATGTAGGCATGGGGATTGGTACCATCGTTATTGGTTTGGCTTCTGTAATCATCGGTGAAGTAGTGTTTGGTACGAAATCCTTCGTACGCAGTCTCATCGCCGTAGTACTTGGTTCTATTGTATATCGTATCGTTATTGCTGCAGTTCTCTACATGGGTATGCCACCAAACGATTTGAAATTATTCACTGCAATTCTTGTTGCCATCGCGCTTTCCTTACCTACATTGAAAGCAAAATGGTTGGCTCGTTAAGGAGGACACTATGTTAGAAGTAAAAAATATGGTAAAAACCTTCTTTAAGGGCACAATTAATGAAAAGACTGCATTACAAGGCATTAATCTTCGTCTAGAAGAGGGTGATTTTTGTACTGTCATTGGTGGTAATGGTGCTGGTAAAAGTACTTTGTTAAACTCCATTGCTGGTGTATTTCCAGTAGATGAAGGATCCATTACAATTAATGAGATTGATGTGACAAAAATGCCAGAATACAAACGTGCTAAATACATTGGTCGTGTATTCCAAGACCCTATGGTTGGTACTGCTGGTAATATGCAAATCGAGGAAAACTTGATTCTTGCTATGCGTCGTGGTAAAAGATTAGGTCTTAAATGGGCTTTCAAAGATAGTGAACAAGCATTTTTCAAGGAACGTCTTGCATTATTAGGCTTAGGCCTTGAAGATCGTTTATCTGCTCGTATGGGCTTACTATCTGGTGGTCAACGTCAATCTATTACATTGTTAATGGCTACCATGCTTCGTCCAGAACTCTTATTGCTAGATGAGCATACGGCAGCACTTGACCCTAAAACTGCAGAAAATGTATTGCAACTGACAGATAAACTCGTTGCAGAACATAATCTAACAACTCTTATGATTACCCATAATATGCGTGATGCATTGCGATTTGGTAATCGCCTCATCATGATGGACGCTGGTCGAATCATCTATGATGTAAAAGGAGAAGAAAAGAAACAATTAACTGTTGCGGACTTACTTCAAAAGTTCGAGGTAGCTGGTGAAAATGCACTGAGCGACCGCATGGTGTTAGGAGCTAAATAATAGAACAAAGTTGTAATCCAGCTTTTGTTCAATTACTGTATTTTTGCTTTACAAGATAGGGCAGATACTGTATACTAAATTAGGTCGTAAGACATATCGTAAGCGAAGTATTCGATTCTCCAACGGTTACTTAAGCTTATCGGGATTATTATATTTTAGGAGGTAACATTAATGTTAACTACAGAAGCTAAATTAGCAGTAATTAAAGAATACGCTACTCATGAAGGTGACACTGGTTCTCCAGAAGTACAAGTTGCGATTTTAACAAGTCGCATTCAATACTTAACTGAACACTTGAAAGAGCACAAAAAAGACCATCATTCCCGTCGTGGTTTGTTGAAATTGGTTGGTCAACGCCGTAACATGCTTGACTACCTTCGTCGTAAAGATATCGAACGTTACCGTTCCCTTATCGAACGCCTTGGTCTTCGTAAATAATAAAATTAGCCGTCCTAAAGGACGGCTTTTTTATTTTGAATTGGCTATTTAGCTTTAATTGATATATAATTAGAAGGTATACATATAAGAAGATTTTTAGGAGGAATAGGAATGGAACAATTCCAAATGGACCTAGCTGGTCGTATGCTTACGATTGAGACTGGGGAACTTGCAAAACAAGCTGGCGGTGCTGTAATGGTTGGCTATGGCGATACTCGTGTACTGGTTACTGCTACAGGCTCTAAAGAGGCGAAGGATATCGACTTCTTCCCACTTACAGTAGACTATGAAGAAAAAATGTATGCGGTTGGTCGTTTACCAGGGGGGTTCATTAAACGTGAAGCGCGTCCGCCTGAGTCTGCAATCTTGAATAGCCGTTTGATTGACCGTCCTATTCGTCCATTATTTAATAAAGGTGTACGTAACGAAGTACACGTAGTAGCAACAGTTATGTCTGTGGACCAAGATTGTGATCCAGCCATTTGTGGTATGATTGGCGCTTCTGCGGCATTGTCTATTTCTGATATTCCTTGGAATGGCCCTATTGCAGGCGTTCGTATGGGACGTATCAATGGTGAGTTTGTTGTAAATCCAACGAAATCACAATTAGAAGAAACAGATCTTAATATCGTTGTAGCTGGTACTAAAGATGCTATTCTCATGGTTGAAGGTGGCGCTGAAGAAGTACCGGAAGATATCATTCTTGAAGTTATCATGGCAGCTCACGAAGAAATCAAAAAAATCGTAGCATTCCAAGAAGATATGACTGCAAAAGTAGGTAAGGAAAAACGCGTATTTGAATGTAAAGATGTTCCTGCTGAAATTAGTGATGCAGTTCGTGCCTATGGTCATGATAAACTTGATGCTGCAGTTCGTTGTGCAGATAAACAACAACGTGATGCACAAGAAAATGAAGTACGTGCAGATGTATTAGCTCACTTTGAAGAAATCTACCCAGATAACTTGGCTGATGTAAATAAAGCATTTGATGCAATGACAAAAGAAATTGTGCGTCATATGATTACTGTTGAAAAAATCCGTCCAGATGGTCGCCAACTTGATGAAGTTCGTCCAATCTCTTGCCGTACAGGCGTATTACCTCGTACACATGGCTCTGGCTTGTTTACACGTGGTCAAACTCAAGTGTTGAATGTCACAACAGTGGCGCCTTTATCTGAAAAACAAACCATCGATGGTCTTGGTGTTGAAACTGAAAAACGTTATATCCATCATTATAATTTCCCATCCTTCTCCGTAGGGGAAACTCGTTCTTCCCGTGGCCCTGGGCGTCGTGAAATTGGTCATGGTGCGTTGGCTGAACGCGCATTGGTACCTGTGATTCCAAGTGAAGAGGATTTCCCATATGCTTTGCGTTTAGTATCTGAAGTATTGGAATCTAATGGTTCTAGCTCCATGGCTTCCGTATGTGGTTCTACATTATCTTTGATGGATGCTGGTGTACCTATTAAAGCACCTGTAGCTGGTATCGCTATGGGTCTTGTAACTCAAGGGGAACACTATACAATTTTAACAGATATTCAAGGCATGGAAGATGCTCTTGGAGATATGGACTTTAAAGTTGCTGGTACAGCTAAAGGCGTAACAGCAATTCAAATGGATATCAAGATTTCCGGATTATCACGAGAAATCCTTCAAGAAGCATTAGAACAAGCTCACAAAGGCCGTATGCATATCATGGGCATCATGCTTGATACAATTGCTGAACCACGTCAACAAATGTCCCAATACGCTCCACGTATTATTACAATGAAAATTGATCCCGATAAGATTCGTGACGTAATCGGTTCTGGCGGTAAAGTAATTCGCAGTATTATCGAAGAAACAGGCGCTAAAATTGACATCGAAGATGATGGTACAGTATTTATCGCTTCTGTAGAACAAGAAGGTGCTGCAAAAGCTCAAGAAATTATCACAAACCTTACTAAAGAGGTTGAAGTAGGGGAAGTATACCTTGGTAAAGTAACTCGTCTAATGGCTTTTGGCGCATTTGTAGAGGTATTACCAGGTAAGGAAGGTCTTGTACATATTTCTAAACTTGCGAAAGAACGTGTTGAAAATGTAGAAGACGTAGTAAGTGTAGGGGATGAAATCATGGTAAAAGTTATCGAAATAGATAAACAGGGCCGTGTAAACTTGTCCCGTAAAGATTGTTTAAAATAAGAGGTGTTACATGGATATTCGTGGCTTTGAAGTAGTTTCTGCTTTTGAAGAACAAGATATCAACTTACCAACACGTAAAACAACTGAAAGCGCAGGTTATGATATTGAATGTGCTGAAGCTGTTACATTAGAACCAGGCCAAGTAGTGCTCGTTCCGACAGGTATTAAAGCTTTCATGGCGTACGACGAATACCTTGCCATTCACATCCGATCTAGCATGGCTATTAAACGCCATTTAGCACTTGTGAATAGCACAGGTATCATTGATAGTGATTACTACAACAATGAGGACAACGAAGGTCATATTATGATTGCCCTCTATAATTTTGGCAAAGAACCAGTTACCCTTGAAAAAGGCGAACGCGTTGCTCAAGGTATATTCTCTAAATACCTTATTACAAATGATGATGATGCTACTGGTGTAAGAACTGGTGGCATTGGAAGCACTGGGACTATGTAAATAATATATGGTTTTGTATAAACTAGTAAAAACCGCTCAACTTTGTTGGGCGGTTTTTGTGTGTTTATTTCTCTCCTCAGCTGTAATTATTATCAATAATACTATATAATATTTATTATAGTTAGTAGAACAATTCGGGAGGCTTTATGAAACAGGAGTCAAAACAAAAAAAGAATGTAGGTACATCAGTTATGGGTAATGACATTGAGACTACACAAAATACCATGCACGTATTGGATGAGAATAAGGTTCTTAAAAAGAGTTATGAAGATGTAGTATATATTTCTCAACCTTTTGGGGCGACCTCGTTAAACACATTAGCAGCGCGAGCTTTGTTATTTGGACTAAATCCTGTATCTTTAAAAAAGGCGCGTGTCCTTGAGCTTGGATGTTCTTTTGGGGGAAATATTATTTCTCAAGCTTTATATTATCCTGAAGCGTCTTTTACGGGTATTGATTTATCGTCTTCCCAGATTAAGATGGGAAATGAACTGATTGCGTCGATGGGACTATCTAATATACATTTGCTTGAGAAGGATATTCTAGATATTGATGATTCATTCGGTACCTTTGACTATATTATTGTACATGGTATTTGGTCCTGGGTTCCGGATGTGGTAAAAGATAAAATTCTATCTATTTGTAATAAGAATTTGTCCGACAATGGTGTAGCTTATGTATCATATAATACGTATCCTGGATGGAAACGATTAGAGCAGTATCGGGAAATCATGCAATATGCAGAGCAAAAAGAGTTAGAACTACCGTTGATGGAGCGGACTTTATATACGAAGAATATATTGAAGCTCGTAGCAGATACAATGGGATTAGATAATCGGATAAGTCAAAAAGCGAGCTATAAAATTGATAACATCCAAAATGTGTTGAGCTCTAACGATTATTATGTGGCTCATGAATATTTAGAGCCTTTTAATGATCCCGTATATGTACATGAATTTATAAAACGTGCCAATGACCAAGGTTGTGCCTATATAGGGGATGTATTTCTTTCACGATCTTTCATAAGTTGGTTACCGGAGGATATTCACGATAATATAGCTCAACTGGCAAATGATGATTATATTGCAAAAGAGCAATATTATGATTACATTTATGATACGCAGTTTAGAATGTCCCTGTTAACGAAAAATAAACATAGTAAAAAGATTGTTCGTAATGAACGAGTTAGTATAGATGTATTATCAAAATTATATTATTGCAGCGTTGTCAATACTGGTATTCCTTCTAATATGACGGATAGTATCCATATTGCTATTAAAGAGGTTATGGATCGAGGGGATATATTTACTGTTCAGGATATAGTTGATCATATACATAGAAAGTTGCCTGGTTATACTATCGAAATGGACAGAGTTTATTCTCGTTTACTATATTTGATTATTGTAGATAATCTCGATATGTATGCCGAACCATATGAAAGAGTTGCTTTCGAAGATAATAAGGTGTATATACCTCAACGTTTTATAGATTTTATTTCTACTATAGTAGAAAAAGAAGGCAGCTCCTATATTGGTATAGGCGACATGTACAATAAAGTACAACAAGATATAGATAATGGATTTCTCTTTGTAATAAAGCAAATGGTGGAGCCTACAACAAAAGAAAAGATTCTTGCTATTATGGATGACAATATTACAGTTCAGCGTCATACGCGGGATAATATTGATTTTATTGTTCCTAATAAAGTGTACTTAGAGGAAATTTTACAACGTATAAGGATGCTCGGGTTTTTACATAAAATAAAAGATTAGAGGTATATATGGCAATTAGTAAGGAAATTCAGAAATCCAGTGAAATGAAATTTAACGGTAAGTTGATTCAAGTTACCTATGATATAGCCGATGTGAACGGAAAGGATGCATGGCGTGAGGTTGTGCATCATCCGGGTGCTACAGCGATTGTGGCAGTAACAGAGGATAATAAGATTGTTATGGAACGTCAATTTAGATATGCTTTGCAACAGACGCTACTGGAGGTACCAGCAGGAAAATTAGATCCAAATGAAGAACCGATTGTTTGTGCTAAACGGGAGCTTGCTGAGGAAACCGGCTATCGTGCAGCTCAATGGATTTCGTTAGGTACAATTGCTACGAGTCCTGGTTTCTGCAATGAAGTATTACATTTATATCTTGCGAAGGACCTTACCATGGGGGAAACCAATTGGGATCCTGATGAATATGTGGAGCTAGAATACTACACATTGACAGAACTATTGGAAGCTATCAAGAATGAGGCTATTAAGGATAGCAAATCTTTGGCGGCCCTCATGCTTGCTATGCCATATCTTAAGTAATTTTTAGAAATATTATCTCTCAATATAATATGTATTTTATTAATTCATATTGATGATTTTAACTGTAATATGTTATAAAGTATTTTTACATTATATGAGTAACTAATCTCATATAGATTTAGGAGTACATATGTATAATCGAATTATTCTACTAGTAATGGATAGTGTCGGTGTAGGGCATGCAGCCGATGCGATTAAATTTGGCGATGAAGGTTCGAATACATTAGGACATATCGAAGCGGTAGCAGGACCTATTCGCTGTCCAAATTTAAAATCTCTAGGTTTAGCTAATATTGCTGATATATCAGCGTTTGATGAGCCTGTTATTGGCGCTTATGGTCGTATGGCTGAAACGAGTACTGGCAAAGATACGACAAGTGGTCATTGGGAGATGATGGGGCATCCTGTAACGGTGCCATTTCCGACATTTTATGATGGATTTCCGAAGGAACTGATGGATGCTTTCATAAAAGAAACGGGTTATGGATTTCTTGGTAATGAGGTAGCCTCTGGAACGGAAATTATTGAACGCCTCGGAGAAGAACATATAAGAACTGGTAAGCCAATCGTATATACATCGGCGGATTCGGTTTTTCAAATTGCAGCGCATGAGGATATCATTCCCTTAGAAGATTTGTATCGCATGTGTCAAATTACACGCGATAAAGTATGTGTCGGTGATTATTATGTGGGGCGTATTATAGCTCGACCTTTTGTTGGTACACCAGGTCATTTTGTACGCACCTCAAATCGTCATGATTACAGTCGTATGCCTGAAAAGAAAATGGTGCAACAAGAGTTACAAGACGCAAACATTCCAACAGTGGCAGTGGGCAAAATCGGCGATATTTATGCTCATGTTGGCTGGGATGCATCATATCCGACAAAGTCTAACGCGCATGGTATGAACGTAGTTCCTTATCTGTTGGGCCAAAGCTTTACACGGGGGTTCATGATGGTCAACCTTGTTGAATTTGATAGTCTGTACGGTCATCGGCGCAATGTAGAAGGGTATAAGCGTGCTATTGAAGACTTTGATTACCAATTAGGCGGTTTGTTGGACTTGCTTAAAGATGATGATTTACTTCTCATCACTGCAGATCATGGGAATGATCCGACTTGGAAAGGTACAGATCATACGAGAGAAATGGTGCCTTTGCTAGCTTATAGTTCAAGTATGAGTCATTCCGTAGCTTTGGGTGATAGACATAGTTTTGCGGATATAGGCGAAACAGTATTACAAAACTTTGGATTGAAACAATGGGGGATTGGTTCTTCATTTCTTAATTCTTTGAAAGTGTAGCTTTGTATAGAAACTATTTCTTATATATAATTGAATATAATCTTATAATACTGTTATCAAAAAATTGTATGGATAATTTGTTATAATTAAATTCATTTATTTTGTTCTTTTTCATACCTACTAAATCATATACCAATGGAATGTGTACTTTGGGCCATTTTTCCTTAAAAAAATACAGAAAAAATAGCTATTAGTTGATTATATATAATCAACTAATAGCTGTTTTTAGTAGTAAGGGACTATTTGGTTATAGTCCCTTTTGCTTTTATCCTTAAAACAGGATGAGTTTATTTAACTATAACAAGCCTTGACTTTCCATCATATCTTTAATATCAAGTATGGTAGATTTACATACTACATCATAATCTAATGAACCAAGGAAGTTTGCAAATTTAGTGTCATCTTCATTTTTACAGTTTTCATATGGAATTTTACCAAATTTTTGATACGGTTCTAGAATGCGATTTCGTCTGTGTTTCCACATATTATAATAAGGCCCTTTGAATTTAGTCATAAAACCATTGCTATCGACTAATACAAAGCCTTCAGATTCATGGCATGAATTTAGTTCCTCATTTATAATGTCTTGGAGCTCATCCATGGTAGAAATTTGTTGAACTGTTTTAACAATGGAAATCAAGTCAGTGTCATATTTTTGTAAAATTGTATATAGTTCAGCTAATTTTTCTCTAGAGAATGGGACATCTATATGCTTACCATTTACGTCTAGAGTATTTTGAATCATATCAAGCACATAGAGATGGTCTTGGTCGTATTTAATGATATGAGTATCCTCTTGACTGATGACTTCAAATATCATGGAGCAGTTATTACGTGCTAATAAATCTTTGATTTTTGCTTGTAGATTTTCAGGTAATCTATGGAATAGTTTTTTAAATAAATCCACATGTATACCCTCTGTTGTAGATTTAGAGGCAAATACTAATTCTTCGTTGATAACGCCAAGAATAGCAAGGTAACCATTTTCTTTAGTTCTAATTTCAACTGGGAAAGAAAGAGTATTAGCTAGATTATCTAACTCTGTTTCTGGGCGTTCACCAAGATTAAAGAATTTATTATAACTACGTAATTTCACATCTCCTGTAATTCGATCCACAAATAATCCACGAGCGTGTACTGTACTTTCATTCCATAATCGCTTATGGAATACACGAGAGGTAAAGTTCAAGGAATATAGGTTAGGGAAACACTGTTTTACTTTTACTAATTTTGAATTGCCAATAATATTAATATCTTCATTTTGTGTGAAGATGATGTGTTGTGTCATATTTTGGAATTCATGGCGCATATAATCTTTATCATATACATCGTTTTTTATTCCATTTTTTGTGAAAGTATTTGCAGTGATATCGATGTATTTTAGTTCTCCACCAAATTCTACTTCTCCTTCCAAACAGAAGGAGTACTTTCCATCTGGAACACCACGATGACCGTGAATTTGAATGAAGTCCTGACACATGCCTTGTTCGTAATTAGTATCGTAAATATTAGCGATATTTGTTTCGTAAGCTCCAAAACCATTAATAAATGTTGAGGTGGCTATGAAGGTCATATTAGGCACATAGGAGAGGCCACCATGGGAAACTAAATATTTTTTGCCATGGAAGCTGAATGGATAACATTGACGAAGTGATTTATAAAAGAGTCGTAGTTCTCGTTGGAGTGATTCTACTTCTTTTTTCGTCATATCTTTTACGATAGGTGCTACCACATCTTTCATAAAGCGTTTGGAACGATCTAAATTTGTATGGAATGCAAAGTTTGCAATATGTCGCTCGTGATTACCTTCTAACATAATTGTATTAGGTAATGTGCTGAGACGCATCATTTCGTACATCATTTCTTTGTTTTCAATACCGCGTTCTAAATAGTCACCGCAGAAGATGTATAATGTCTTTTCATCCCATGGTGTAATAGCTTGTTGTAATGCGGTGTAGCAACCGTGAATATCACCGATAATACGTACTCGATTATATTTATTTGTTAGATTAGCCGTGAAGTAATTGTTAATTTCATCAATAGAGTTAATTCTTTTGCAAAAGTTTGGTAATGTGCTTGTTTTAATCGTTTTGTACATATAATGAATAACTTGCTCTGGCACACGTTTGTAATCGGTGCGTGCCGCATTACGGGCCAAGCAATCCTCTAAGGATGTATTAGGTTCATAGTAATATACAGTATATTTATATTTGTTAAGCAATTCTTTGTAAGCATTAATAGCTTTAGAGGTAGTGTGAGTAGCATCTAAGACAACAAAGTCGCCATTGCTCATTCGTTTTTCTAAACAATCTAGTAGGAGCTTCCATGTTGGACCATTATCCTCTTGTGAAATATACCAGCCGTTCTCACCAAGGGAAGGGCTACGTAAAAGCATACGGAAATGATCGGCTTCAAGGGTGTAAGCCTCAAGATTGTTGTCACGAATCCACTGAGACTTACCACTAGCAGGAGCACCACGCATTAATAATAGTGTTCTCATAGTAATAGTCCTCTAATCTGCCCATAGGGCGTAATAAAATATAACTGTATAACAAACGAAAAATTTTTTTATGACTAAATAGAAAAAAGGCATAAAAAAACAGTCTCAACGGATAACCGAGAGACTGTCTTGCTTGCTTTTAAAATTATAAAGCGTTTACTTTAGCTGCAAGGTTAGATTTTTTGCGAGCTGCAGTGTTTTTATGAAGTACACCTTTGGAGGCTGCTTTATCAATTACGCTAGTAGCATGAACAAGTGCTTGTTTTGCTTCTTCTACTGCGCCTGCTTGAACAGCTTCAACGGTTTTACGAGCTGCTGTACGAATTTGAGATTTTACAGCGGCATTTTTCGCACGACGTTCAGCATCCGTTTTTACGCTTCTAATACTGGATTTAATATTTGGCAATTGAGTCACCTCCTTAAAAATCGTTTCTTATACCTGAATGATTATATCATACCAAATATTGATACGCAAGGACTTTTCAGCCCAATATTTTCCTTAATGACATGATTTGTAAAACATTTTCTACTGTTTATTAACAAAAGTATATATGTGGTTTTAAAATCAAATTACTTACTCATTTTCTAGTGTAACAATATATTAATTTTTATTTATGAAAGTTAAAAGGGTCCTTATGTTATAATGAAGAATAGAATTAAGTGAGGTGTCTTATGAAAAAATTAATGATTATAGATGGCAGCAGTTTGTTATTTCGTGCATTTTTTGCATTACCACCGTTGAAATCCGCTCTGGGAAC
The DNA here is from genome assembly GCF_042850485.1 of Veillonella parvula. Classification (GTDB taxonomy): domain Bacteria; phylum Bacillota; class Negativicutes; order Veillonellales; family Veillonellaceae; genus Veillonella; species Veillonella parvula_Q. Next base: position 879,397 of record NZ_AP031417.1, read on the forward strand.
GCCAACGAATGCAGTATATGGTTTCTTAACAATGCTCATTAAATTGTATGAAGAGATTAATCCTGACTATATTGCCGTAGCTTTTGATAAAGGGCGTCAAACATTCCGAACAGAAATGTATAGCGAGTATAAAGGAAATCGTCCAGATGCACCTGAGGATTTACGTCCGCAGTTTAGTTTAATTCAAGATGTATTAAAAGCATTAGGCATTTGTGTCATCGAAGAAGAAGGTTTTGAAGGGGATGATATTCTCGGATCTTTAAGCAAGAAGTTTGGAGCCCCTGATATGGCTGTTCAAATTATTACAGGAGACCGCGATAATTTACAGCTTGTAACAGAACATAGCCATGTGTTCTTAACTAAAAAAGGTATTTCTGATATGTTAGAGGTTACTCTAGATAATATGGAAGAACTTTATGGCTATGGTCCTGATAAGGTTATCGAAATGAAGGCTCTTATGGGTGACTCTTCCGATAATATTCCAGGTGTACCAGGCGTAGGTGAGAAAACAGCGCTTAAATTAATTACCGAATACGGCAATCTTGAATCTGTATATGATCATATTGAAGATATTTCTGGTAAGAAATTAAAAGAGCGCCTTGTAGAGAATAAAGAGTTAGCCTTCTTGTCTCGTGAGTTGGCTACAATAAAAACAGACATGGAGTTATCTTATAAAGTAGAAGATTTTGTACAAAACTTTCATGCCTCTGAAGTACAACCGTTATTTGAAACTTTAGGTTTTACTAAATTAACACCTCGCATTGCACAAGTAATGGGGTGTGAGGAAGTAGCTCTTGGTGATCCAGGTTCTTTATTTGCACCACAAGAAGAGATTTCTTTAAATGATTTAGCGGATGCTAAATCATTAACCGCTGATTTTTATAAAGATAAAACGGTAGCAGTACATGTTATATTAGATGGTAAAACTCCATTTAGAACGGTAACGAATGCTTATCTATCTAATGGAGATACTATTGTAAAAACAGATGATACTAAAGCTGTTTTAGCTGTATTACAAGGTGCCAAAGCCATCGTTACAACTCAGACCAAGGAGATTATTGAAGCCTTTGGTGCAGATGTGCCAGCTGAAATTTCCTTATTTAATGCTGATAAAACTGCTCGTGTTCACGATATGTCGCTCATTGCGTATTTATTAGATCCTACGCGTACTAATTATGGTTATTTATACCTAACTGAGCGCTTTTCTGTACCTAGCATTGCTAACGGTAGTGTAGACGTAGAATGCGTGTCCATGGTGAAAGCATTACTCGCTATGAATGAAGTTGCTTGTGAGTCTGCGCGCCGTGAAGAGTTATGGTCTTTATATGAGACAATTGAGTTACCTTTGATTCATACCTTAGTTGTGATGGAGAAAAATGGTATCTATATCGATACAGAGAAGTTGGCGGAAACAACGGCTCGCTTTAAAGAGGAGCTAACTCAAGTACAAGAAGAGATTTATGAACTAGCAGGAGAAACGTTTAATATTAATTCACCTAAACAATTGGGTGTAATCTTGTTTGAAAAGTTGAACTTGCCAATCATCAAGAAAACTAAGACTGGCTATTCTACAGATGCGGAAGTATTGGATATGCTTCGTCACGAAAGTCCGATTGTTGAAAAAATCTTGGCATACCGTTCTGTTGCTAAATTGGTATCTACCTATTGCGAAGGTTTGGCAGTTCTTATTAATGATAAGACACATCGTATTCATACAACTTTCAATCAAATGGTTACGGCTACAGGTCGTTTGAGCTCATCTGATCCGAACTTGCAAAATATTCCGGTTCGTACCGAAAAAGGCCGTGAAATTCGCGCTTTATTCTATCCAGGTGCTGGATATGATACATTGGTGAGTGCTGATTACTCTCAAATTGAGTTGCGTATCTTAGCTCATTTGTCTGGCGATGAAGCGTTGATTAAAGCTTTTGTGGAAGGTAAGGATATTCACCGCTTTACTGCGGCAGAGGTGCTTGGTAAATCTCAAGATGAGGTAACTAGCGAAGAACGTTCCCATGCGAAGGCTATTAACTTCGGTATTATCTACGGTATTTCTGACTTTGGTTTATCTCGTGACCTTGGTATTACACGGGGTGAAGCTAAAAACTATATTGATCTTTATTTTAGCCGTTATCCTAAGGTTAAAGAGTATATGGATCGAATGGTTCAAGAGGCTCATGAAACTGGCAAAGTTCGCACTATGTTTGGTCGTCAACGTGAGTTACCTGATATCAATAGTCGTAACTTTAACCGTCGTTCCTTTGCTGAGCGGACCGCAATGAATACGCCAATTCAAGGTACCGCCGCAGACATCATTAAGTTAGCTATGAATCAAGTGGAGCAAAAGTTAGAAGAACAAAACTTTACGTCTCGACTCTTATTACAAGTGCATGACGAACTAGTACTTGAAGTGGTGAACTCTGAATTAGAAGCTATAGAAGAGTTACTACGTAGTACAATGCAGTCTGTTGTAGAGTTACAAGTGCCTCTTATTGTAGACGTACACCATGCAGAAAACTGGGCATTAGTAAAGTAATATGTATTTATAATTAATAGAAGGTATATATGTTTAAAATTGGCTTAACTGGTGGCATCGCATCGGGCAAAAGTACAGTTCTTACATATTTTAAGGATAAAGGTATACCATATATCGATGCTGATATTGTGGCTCGTGAAGTTGTTGAGCCTGGTACAAAGGGTTTAGAAGCAGTTGTAGATGCATTTGGAACCGATGTATTGCGCGATGATGGGACATTAAACCGAGAAGCATTAGGAGCTATTGTCTTTCATAATGCAAAAAAGCGCCAACAATTGAATGGTTGTTTAAAGGAGCATATTCAAAATCGAATTATGGAACTTACAGCTCATTATGAGGAGCTACATACACCAGTTTTACTATATGATATCCCTTTACTTATCGAGGGAGAATGGTATACCATGATGGACGAGGTGTGGCTCGTATATGTGAATGAGTCGACTCAAATTGAGCGCTTAATGAGCCGCAATGGATTGACTGAGGAGGAGGCATTGGCTCGTATTAATAGTCAAATGTGTCTTGAGGATAAACGGTCTTACGCGGATGTAATTATTGACAATAATGGTACACCTTTAAATTTAAGGGAACAATTAGATAACATTTGGGATGAGCGCATCGAATCAGTTTTATAAGAACCTCAATGATAGTCATTTTATGTGTCAAAATTGGTATATAAAAATTACTATTAAATGGTATAATAAGCCCATAAAACTTCGTATAATATTAACCTAGTATTTTGTTATATTTTATATCTTGGTGACTATGTATAGTTTCTATATAGAAAGGGGGATATATGAAACGTGCAACGGCAACAGCACTATCTTGTGTCGTACTAGGATGGTTTTATTTTACATATCTAGATGACCATTTGGCGCGTCAGATTGCGTATCCCTTTAACTATAAAGAGGAAGTTATAGCTGCAGCTGAGAAAGAGCAGGTACCTCCATCTTTGGTAGCTAGTGTTATCTTAGCAGAAAGCAAGTATAAAAACACAGCGGAGTCTGAAACGGGGGCTCTTGGATTGATGCAACTCATGCCAGATACGGCTCGTTGGGTGGCACAGCAAGTGGGGCATGGTAACTATACAGATCGTCAACTTAAAGAGCCTACTATAAATATTGAGTTAGGTACATGGTATTTAGGTCACTTGTTAAAGGAATTTAATGGTGATCAGGTGTTAGCATTAGCTGCTTACAATGCTGGTCGTGGTCATGTGGAATCGTGGCTTCGTGAAAATAACTGGAATGGAATGGTCGATACGATTCCGTTCCCTGAGACCCGTAGCTATGTAAAGGCGGTCTTACAGTATCAAGAAAGATATGAGGCGTTATATGGAAACAATTATTGAAGCTTGTAAAGCCTTAGACTATTCTTGGTTACCTCAAACTGTTGACGGCTTTACGTTAGTTACATCTACTGAAAGTGACTATACAATATTAGCTAATCGTATTAGTGCTGGTGAAGACGTATTAAAGGTGCCTATTTTCCACTATCAAAATGAATTGGGGTGGCATTGGTCTGCCTTATATGATAAAGAGGTAGAGGACTATACAGTACATATAGAAATGCCACTATTTTCCTTTGTGGACATTTCTTTTGTGCGAGCCGATTTAGAGTCTTTTTGGACTGGGCTACAAGAACGATGTGTAAAAGGGTTAACCAATATGTTAATAGAACCTGCTAATAATTTTACTTTTACTTATCGTCGCCGAGGGATTCCTGAATGGGACTTTTCACAAGTTATGCCTGAGGAGTTAGAAGGTTTTGTACGCGATATTGATCCAGCCCATGCGATTCGCATGATTAATGGGTCTTTTATCATCGGCGAATACCGCAAGATGGATGAATGTACAGGATTACTTTTGTATTATAATGAATTGCGTGATGAATACTTTGCGGAACTTCGCTATAAAAGCTATCCAGAAATCGACCATCATTTAGATGCAAAAAATCTAGATGATTTAGCAGTGCTATTGCGTGAGCATTTAGGTGCTATACTAAAAGGCTTGAATGAGCGCATTGATTAAAGTTTGGATAGATTTAACTATGCTATTTTTTGTCATTTTTTGTTTTTATAGAATGACTTATGTGGGATTGGTTTCTTTAATACCCATTCAAAAGCGTAGAATTTGTATATACACAGCAAATGTGATATACTATATATGACTTTTATATAATCTTTTAAAAGAGTGGGCTTATGTCCACTCTTTCATTTATGATTAGCTCAATTTTAGAGTATTTAGAATCAAGAGATATATACAAGATGTAGTAAGTAAGGAGGCGATGGCTATGAAAAGAGAAGCAGTGGAGGAGTTTGTATCCTCTGTAGTTGAAGGTATTATAGCCGGCACCGATATGGAACTCGTCGATGTAGACTATGTACGTGAACGGGATTGGTATTTACGTGTCTACCTTGATAAACCAGGTGGTGTAGATTTGGATGACTGTCAGTTGGTGAGCGAAAAATTAAGTGCTGTCCTCGACGAAAAGGATCCAATTACGGAAAATTATTTATTGGAGGTATCTTCTCCTGGCCTTGATCGAGTTCTAAAGAAAGATAAGGATTTAGTTCGGTATAATGGCCGTGATGTAGATATTCAGTTGTTTAAGCCTGTTAATGGCAGTAAACAATTTACTGGTGCATTACAAGGTTTTACGGACACATCTATCGACTTTACTATTAATGGTGAAAGCATAACATTTGAACGTTCTGCTATTGCACAAATTCGATTACATCTTGATTTTTAATATATGGAGGCATACGAGTGAGTCAAGAATTAATTCAAGCGGTAATGGTGCTTACAAAACAAAAAGGTTTTGCTCCTGAGGTTATTTTTGAATCCTTAGAGGCTGCATTACTGCAAGCATATCGCAAAGAACCAACATCTAATCCAGATGCGTACGTTGTGATTGACCGCGAAACAGGTGTTTATAAAGTAATGGCCAAAAAACAAGTTGTGGAAACTGTTGAATTGCCTGAAACAGAAATTAGCTTGTTGGATGCTCGCAAAAAAGATAAGCGTTTTGAGATTGGTGATGTAGTAGAAGTCGATGTAACTCCTGCTAACTTTGGTCGTAGTGCTGCCCATACTGCAAAACAAATGCTTATTCAACGTTTGAAAGAGGCTGAGCGCAGTGTAGTATATGAGGAATACTACAGTCGTGAAGGTGATATCATCACTGGTGTTATTACACGTGTCGAAGGTAAAAATGTGTTTATCGACCTTGGTAAAACAGAAGCAATTTTACCTCCAACAGAGCAAATTGCTACTGAAACATACCGTGAAGGGGATCGTATTAAATGCTATATCGTAGAGGTTAAGAAAACTACGAAAGGCCCTCAAATTATGATTTCTCGTACACATCCAGGTCTATTAAAACGTCTATTTGAATTAGAGGTTCCAGAAATCTTTGAAGGCGTAGTAGAGCTTAAGTCTGTAGCTCGTGAACCGGGGATGCGTTCTAAAATCGCCGTATATAGTCGTGATGAAAATATTGATCCTGTAGGTGCTTGCGTAGGTCCTAAAGGGCAACGTGTACAACATATTGTTGATGAATTACACGATGAAAAAATAGACATTGTTAAATGGGATGAAGATCCAGCAATTTATATTGCTAACTCCTTAAGCCCTGCGAAGGTTGTATCGGTAGATGTAAGCGAAGAAGAAAAAGCTTCTTATGTAGTCGTACCTGATTATCAATTATCTTTAGCTATTGGTAAGGCTGGTCAAAATGCTCGTTTAGCTGCTAAGTTGACTAACTGGAAAATTGATATTAAAAGCGAAACTCAAGCTGCTGAAGAACCTTTCACAGGTTTTGGCAATGCTGAGGATGGTGAATAGTCATGAAACCAAAATCCCAACCTATGCGTACTTGCGTAGGATGTGGTGAACCTAAGGCAAAACGAGAGTTGATTCGCGTAGCCTTGAGTCCAGACGGCAATATCACTATTGATCGCAGCGGTAAAGCACCAGGACGTGGAGCTTATTTATGTGAGTCTATGTCGTGTTTTGAGCAGGCTTATAAGGCAAAACGATTAGAACGATCATTAAAACATAGTGTATCTAAAGAGATATACGAAGCATTACAACGTGATTTACAAGAGAATGAGTAATCACTGATATACATGAATGAAGATAAAATTTTGAATCTCTTAGGCTTAGCACAACGAGCAGGAAAAGTTATTTCTGGTGATTTTATCGTAGAAAAAGCTATAAAGAGAAAGGAACCGAAATTGGTACTTCTCGCTGGTGACTGTGCAGCCAATAATGAAAAGAAATATACTCAATTAGCAGAAACCCATCACATTCCACTTCACAGTATTGCCAATAAAGAGGCTTTAGGAACGGCCATTGGTAAGGAAGTTAGGGTAGTAGTTGCCGTACTAGATGATGGATTTGCAAAGGCATTACTTAAAGAGATTGATCGATAATAAGGGGGTATGTAGATGTCCAAAAAGCGCGTTCATGAAATCGCCAAAGAGTTCGGCGTAGAAAGTAAGCAGGTCATTTCTATCTTGCAACAAAATAATATCAATGTTACGAAAGCAGTTAATTCTGTAGATGATTCAGGTTATGAAATTGTAAAAAAACAATTAGGTAAAAAATCTGAAGCTCCTAAAGTAGCACAAAAAATAGAAAAAAAGGTAGAACAAAAGTCTGCTCCTGCAGCTCATAAACAAGAAGTTGCGTCACATAAACAACATCCAAATCGTTCTAACGAACAGAAAAAAGATAAACATAAACAATCTGGTCAAAAACAAGACGATCAATCTAAACAAAAGGACCATAAAAAAGGCAATGTACGTCATGTACAAATCTCTGAGCCTACACGCAAATCCGATGGTAACCAACATGGTGGAGACCGCGCTAACAATCGCCCTAATAATACCCGCAATAATGATAACCGTAATAACGTTCGTTCTAATGATGCGCGTAATAATGATAATCGCAACAACGATAATCGTAATAACGACAACCGCAATAACGATAACCGCAATTCTAATAATGATCGCCGTAACAAGAAAAATAAAAAAGGTGGCAATAACCGCCCTCAATCCTTGTTATCTACATCTATGCAAAAAAAGAAGAATCGCGTAAAACATCGTAACGAGCAGTACTTACAGCAAAAAGCAGAAGCTGAACGTAAAGCTGAAGCAGCAATTGCTACAGAAATTGAATTGAGCGGTCCTTTAACTGTTAAAGAATTAGCTGAAAAAATGGGTCGTGAAGTATCTGAAATCATCAAGAAATTGATGCTTTTAGGTGTTATGGCCAGCATTAACCAAGAGGTTGATGTAGATACAGCTACTATTGTAGCTGAAGAGTTCGGTGTAACTGTAACTGAAGTAGAACCAGAAGAAGATCCTACAGATGTTATCGAAATTGAAGATGCACCAGAAACGTTAAAACCACGTCCTCCTGTAGTAACTATTATGGGTCACGTTGACCATGGTAAAACATCTTTGTTGGACGTAATTCGTCAAACTAATGTAACAGCTGGCGAAGCTGGTGGTATCACTCAACATATCGGTGCGTACCAAGTTCGCTACAAGGATAATAAAATCACATTCCTTGACACACCTGGTCATGAAGCGTTTACTGCTATGCGTTTACGTGGTGCAAAATCTACAGATATCGCAGTTCTCGTAGTAGCTGCTGACGATGGAGTAATGCCACAAACTATCGAGGCCATTAATCATGCGAAGTCTGCAGATGTACCTATTATTGTAGCCATCAACAAAATGGATAAACCAGGTGCTAACCCAGACCATGTTAAACAACAATTGTCTGAACATGGTCTTTTACCAGAAGAATGGGGCGGCGATGTCATCATGGTTCCTGTATCTGCTAAACAAAAACAAGGTATTGATGACTTACTTGAAAATATTTTGCTTGTAGCAGAGGTTATGGAATTGAAAGCGAACCCTAACCGTAAGGCATATGGCGTAGTTATCGAGGCTCAACTTGATAAAGGTCGTGGTGCTGTATGTACTGTCTTGGTACAAAAAGGTTCTCTTCGTGTAGGTGATACAGTACTTGCTGGTACTGCATACGGTAAAGTACGTGCCATGACAAATGAGCGCGGTGAAAAAGTAAAAGTTGCTCGTCCGTCTATGCCGGTAGAAATTTTGGGCTTCTCCGAAGTTCCACAAGCCGGTGAAATTATAAATGGTATGGATGACAACGAAGCACGTGCAATTGCTGAAAAACGTATTGCTAAGCAACGGGTTCAAGAATTGCAAGCTACACATAAAGTTACATTAGATGATATTTTCAACCAAATTCAACAAGGCGAGTTGAAGGATCTTAATATTATCATCAAAGCCGATGTTCAAGGTTCTGTAGAAGCATTGCGTCAATCTTTAGAAGGCATCAAAAACCCTGAGGTTCGTATTGTTATTGTTCATGCTGCAGTAGGTGCCATTAATGAATCGGATATCATGTTGGCATCTGCATCTAATGCGATTGTAATGGGCTTTAATGTACGCCCTGATGCTAATGTTCGACGTGCAGCGGAACAAGAAAAGGTTGACTTGCGTACATATCGTGTAATTTATGATGCTATCAATGACGTTGAATCTGCTATGCGCGGTATGTTGGCGCCTCAATTTAAAGAGGTTGTCGTAGGTCGTGCAGAAGTGCGTCAGGTTATTTCCACACCAAAGGCTATTGTAGCTGGCTCTTATGTAACAGAAGGTCGTATTACTAACGACTCTGAAGTTCGTTTAATTCGTGACGGCATCGTTGTATTTGAAGGTAAGGTTGATTCTTTACGTCGATTTAAAGATGAAGTTAAGGAAGTTAAAACATCCTTTGAATGTGGTATCTCCTTAGAAGGATACCGAGACATCAAGGAAGGCGACGTTATTGAAGCTTACTTGATGGAAGAAATTGCACCTCAATTATAGGAGGTTTATATGAGTGATGTTCGTGTCAGAAAATTACAAGAATTTATCAAACAAGAGGTAAGTCAAATGTTGATGCGCGGATTGAAAGATCCGCGTATCGGCTTCACTACTATTACCGATGTTCATGTAACAGGTGATTTACGTGAAGCTACGATTTATGTCTCCTTGTTTGGTTCCGATAAGGAAAAAGAAGATACCCTTATCGCATTAAAGCATGCAGCAGGTCATATTCGTACAGAGCTTGGTAAAGTACTTAAATTACGCCATATTCCTTCCATCACCTTTGATAAGGATACGTCTTTAGACTATAGCATGCATATTGAATCCCTTTTGAATGAAATCAAAAAGGATGAAGAAATAAATTAACAAAAAGGATACAGAACATGAGTAAGATTACTATTAATCAATTACATATGGCTCTGTGTGAAGCTAATTCTATTATGCTAACCGTCCATATTAGACCTGATGGTGATGCTATTGGGTCCATGGTAGCCTTTTACGAAGCCCTTGTAGGACAAGGTAAAACTGTATATATGGTAGTGGATGATGTAGTTCCTGAGAAGTACACATTCTTACGATATACGGACCACATTCATGATGTAGCGTATTTTGAAACTAATCCAGTTGATATTGATATGCTTATGGTTTTGGATGCTAGCACGTATGAGCGAATTGGCAAAGTAGGTGCACTTTGGAGTGCACCTATTTTTAATATAGATCACCATATTTCTAATACAGAATTCGCGGACCATCTATATTTAAAGCCTGACTTTGCTGCTACTGGTGAAATTGTTACCGACTTATGTACAAAATGGAATTGGCCTATCACTGAATCTATGGGGACTGCATTATATATGGCGATTGCTACAGATTGTGGTTTCTTTAAATTTAGCAATACTACAGCAAATACTCTTGAGATGGCTGCCAAATGTGTAGCTGCAGGGGCTAGACCAAATGTTATTTCTGAAACCATAGAAGCCGTATCTGCCAGTCGTTTAGAATTAACAAAACAAGTTATGCAAACTATCGAGTTTTACAAGAATGATACGATTGCTACCATCGAGTTGAATCGTGAGGCTATGACTATTCTTGGCGATGATACAGATGGTTTTGTAGATATTATTAGAAATGTTGATACTGTAGACGTGGCAATTTTATTAAAAGCAGAAGCTGATGATATAACACGTGTAAGTTTACGTTCCAAAGGTATTGATGTGAACGTTGTAGCAAGCCATTTTGGTGGTGGTGGTCATATTCGTGCTGCAGGTTGCACTATTAATCTACCATTAGAAGAGGCAAAACAAGCTCTCATTGAGGTAATTTAATAATGGATGGGATATTACCATTTTTAAAACCACCTGGCATTACAAGCCATGATGCCGTTGCTATTTGTCGTCGTATTCTAAAGGAAAAGCGCATTGGTCATAGCGGTACATTGGATCCTATGGCTTATGGTGTATTGCCTGTGTTTCTTGGTAAGGCTACGCGCCTTATAGAATACACGGATGAATTTGATAAAACCTATGTAGCAGAATGTAAATTGGGTACTTTTACAGATACTGAAGATAGCTCAGGACAACCTGTATTGCCAGATAATGATATGCTATTGCGAGATGGTATTGTATTGAATCGAGCTATTCAATCTACAGAAATCTCGACAACGATGGTTAAACCAGGCTTTGAAGAATTGGTTAGTATTTTGAGAAAATTTGCTGGCGTTCAGGACCAAAGGCCGTCTAAGTATTCTGCCATTAAAGTAAATGGTATTCGAGCTTATGAATATGCTCGTAAAGGTATTCCTGTAGAGCTACCATTACGTCAAATTCATATTAAAAATATTGAGCTCATTGCTTATGGATTCCCTTTTTTCACGGTTCGTGTGACATGCTCAGGGGGGACTTATATTCGCTCGTTATTACGCGATATTTGTATTGCTTTAGGTATTCCTGGCGCTATGACTTCTTTGGCACGTACTCAAGTAGGCCCTTTTGATATCGGCTCTGCTAAGATGGCCGAAGAATTGATGCTACATGGTGAAAGTCTGTTGTTGCCAACAGATACGGCTGTTTCTCATCTTTCAAAAGTAACTGTAAATAGTGTACAATTAAGAATGATGATAGAAGGCAAGCAGTTACCGATTGGTAAAGAATTTGCTTTCACAGAAATAGGTCAGCTCTATAGAGCTTATGGACCGAATGGTTTTATTGGTATTATGAAACGAAACAACCACACATTAAAAGTGGAAAAAAATATTTTTATTGAAGGATAAGTATGAAGCAACTACATTCGTTTGATGAACTACGTCAAATCAAAGATACAAAAGTATATGCCCTTGGTACCTTTGATGGCATTCATCGAGGTCATCAACGAGTTATACATAAGGCTGTTGAAGAGGCTATATCAGTCGATGGGGTTAGTATCATCATTACCTTCGAGCATCATCCATTGACTATATTACATCCAGAACGAGTACCTAAACGAGTGATTCAAGAAGAGATTATGGATACTGTGCTAGAAGAACTCAAAGTTGACTATATTTTGCGGTTACCTATGACTGAAGCATTATTAAAAATGACTGCAGATGAATTCTTACATGAACTCTGCAATGATATGAATGTGGAAGCTATTGTAATCGGTGAGAACTTTACATTTGGTGCAAAGGGGCTTGGTAATCCAGAATATATGAAACAAGTGGTAGCGGATAAGAATATACGAGTTCTTGTACAGCCTTTATTACCTTGTGATGGTAGTAGTACACCTATTTCTAGTACAGAAATTAGAAAAGCTATTCATGAAGGGCATTTGGAGGATGCAAATCATTGGCTAGGTAGGCCATTCCAGTTTAAAGGAACTGTGATTAAAGGTGATCAACGGGGACGCACATTAGGATTTCCTACATTAAATCTATTACTTCCTAATGAAATGGCTACACCTCCAGACGGAGTCTATGCTAATCGTGTATGTATTGATGGTATTTGGTATGATGGGGTAGGCAATATTGGAGATAATCCAACCTTTAGAAATCAGTACCATAGATGTGAAGTACACGTTTTTAACTTTGACCAAGATATATATGGAAAAGAAGTAATTGTACAGTTCATTTCTTATATTAGAGGGGAAGTTAAATTTAATAATTTACAAGATCTTATCGATCAAATGAAGGTAGATGAAGAACAGGCTCTAGCTATTTTGGCTAATGCATAAAAGGGGGTTCTCATGGATATTAAAGAAGCTCGAAAACAGATAGATAGTATTGATTCTGTATTAGTTACGGAGTTTGAGAAGCGACTCACACTGATTAAAGAAATTGGTAAATATAAGGATGAACATCACTTACCACTTATTGATGAAGAACGGGATGAAAGTATCATTGCTTTACATACTCAAAATTGTAAAGATAAAGTTTTAGCACCTTATGTTGAAAATTATATAAAAACCGTCGTTTCTATGAGTAATGAGTTCTTAAAGGAGCATATGCATAAGCATATTTTTCTCATTGGTATGCCTGGCGCAGGTAAAACTACTGTTGGTAAGGTTCTAGCAAAAGAGTTAGGCCGCGACTTTTTCGATCTAGACCAAACGATTCAAGACAAGGTAGGTAAATCCGTTCAAAATATTTATATTTACGATGGTAAAGATGCTTTCAGTGAATATGAATATAGTACAATCAAAGAATTAATTCACAATAAACCATCTGTCATTGCTACAGGTGGCGGCACTGTTACCTATGATAAAACTGTTAAATTGATGCGCAATAATGGTCTTGTTGTATTTGTTAACCGCGATGTAAATCATATTTTAGATGATTTGGATCTAGAGATTCGTCCGCTTGTAAAAGAAAGTATCGAATATATTTTTAATGTATATGAAGAACGTTATCCTTTATATGAAGAAGTAGCACATATTAAAATTGGTAACGAAGGCAGTATTACCGATGCAGTGCAAGAAATTATTGAAGCTTTGCCGAATACGGAGAAATAATGGACGCCATACGAGGATTTGTATACCGAACTATATATGAGAATACACAACGTACATATTGCGTGTTTTTGTTAAAAGATTATAATGAGGAATACATTACTTGTACTGGCAAATTTGAGTCTCCTAAAGAAGGGGAAGACATCGAAGTACGGGGCCGCTATGTAGAACATGAAAAGTACGGCCGCCAATTTGATGCGAGCAGTGTTGAAAAGTTAAAACCTGATAATATGGGTGCTGCCAAGACTTATTTGTTGAATCTAGGAATAAAAGGTTTTGGTGAAAAATCCGTAGAGAAGGTACTAGAATATTTCGGTATTCGTATTTTAGAAATTTTACGGGAAGAACGTCCAGAAGAGATTAAAGATGTTCCAGGTCTCCGAAAGAGTGTTAAGGATGAGCTATTCAATACCTTACTTGGCGAAGGTATTTTATCTGATTTAAATCATTTTTTTGAAAGTCATCACATTTCATCGAAATGGAGTCGTATTGTATATACCTATTATGGTGTGCAGTCTGTCGCAGTTATAGAGGATAATCCTTATACATTATTACGTGTAGCACCGGATATGCTTTTTGGTACGGCCGATACACTAGCAGAGCATCTTGGTATTAATGGTAGTGATACACGCCGTTTAGAGGCTGGTTTAGAATGGATTCTACGTAGTCTAGATAATCAAGGTCATACATGTTTACCAGTAGACCAACTTATCGGTCGACTTGACGATTTATTACAAACTGATGTAGATGATATTGCGAACTTTATTGAAAGCCTGCTGGAACAAGGTGCACTGTATAGTACGTATTATGAAGATATCTTATATATCTATCCGCCAGAGATGTATGTTTCTGAAGTGGAAGGTGTCCACTATACTCGTGAGTTTCTATTAGAAGCTGATCCAATAGCATTAGATATTTCTAGTTTTATTGAAAAGTTTGAACGAGACAACTACATTATCTTTGGTGATGCTCAAAAAGAAGCTATACAGCTCTCATTTTTTGAAAAGTTTTCTCTTATAACTGGTGGTCCTGGTACAGGTAAAACAACTATCATCAAGGCACTAGTAAAAGGTTTCCAACTCGGTGGATTGGGGCGCATTATACTTTGTGCTCCTACGGGACGTGCTGCAAAGCGTCTGACCGAGGCCACTGAGTTTGAAGCTACTACAATTCATCGTCTATTGGTACCTGTTCAAGGTAGTGACTCCTATGACTTTACAAAGAATGAAGATGATCCTCTAGATATAGATGTCATTATCATCGATGAAGCATCTATGCTTAATGTGCGTTTATTCTATTCTTTGATGGCTGCTATTCCAAAGGAAGCCCATGTCATTATTGTGGGTGACGTAGATCAATTACCACCTATAGGTGCTGGGTTCGTATTAAAAGATTTATTAGATAGTGATTGTGTGCCCTATACACGACTTAATCAGATTTATCGTCAAAGCTCTGGTAATACTATCGTTGAAAGTGCTTACGCAATTAACCGTGGTGAAATGCCTAACCTGGAAGGTGTGAGCGAAGAGTTTTCTTTTATTCCTGTTAAATCTTATGACATGATGATGAAAGCCATCATTGATGTATATAAACGTGAACAAGAGACGATAGAGGATGAATTAGATATTCAAATTATTTCTCCTATGCGCCGTGGTGAAGCAGGTAGTACATTGATATCACAATATGTACAACAAGCCGTAAACCCTCCAGATAGCTATAAGGGAGAAGTTCGTGTCAATGGCATTACGTATCGCGTTGGGGATAAGGTTATTCAAATTCTCAATGATTATGAGTTAGAAGTGTTTAATGGCGAAATTGGCGTTATCTATGCTATTACGCGGACCGATATTTGTATCCGATTTATCCATAAAGAGGTCCGTCTACCTATCGATGAAGCACATATGATTATGCCTGCTTATGCTATTACAGTTCATAAGAGTCAAGGTAGTGAGTATGGTGTAGTTATTATTCCATTTGTTCCACGTTATGGTGGTATGTTACAACGTAATTTGTTGTATACTGCTGTTACACGGGCAAAGCGTAAAGTAATCATCGTTGGTACTACGAGCGCAGTTGAACGTGCTGTGCGTACTGTTAATGCCGATGAACGTTACACATTGTTTAAAGAACGACTACAAGGGAGATGTGATTCGTAATGAGTCTTTGGGATTTCCTATTTCCACCTGTATGCCCTCACTGTGGTGCACCTGTGGCAACACAAGGGGATTGGTGTAAAGCTTGTTTTATAGATTTATTACATATTCGTCATGTACCACATAAATTTTTACACTATGTAGATGATGTATGTGTGTTGGCCGAATATCGTGGTGGTCTAAAGTCTATGATTTACGATGTAAAATTTAATGAAAAAAAGGAGCAGTCCAAAGGGGCCGCTCCTTTTTTAGTATCGTACAACTTTTACATGAAATATAATGAGTCTAATATTGTGAATAGTAATTGTAAAATTATGTATGATTATATTGTTCCTGTACCATCTAGCGAAAAGAAAAAAGCTAAGAGAGGATATAATCAAGTAGATTTATTCTTTCTTGAATGGGCTCATTCTTTATGGGGAATAGATAGAAAAAACTTTAAATGGTTAGATTGTATATACAAGTTTGATACTTCTCGAGATATGTGGGGATTAACAAATAAAGAAAGGCATCAAAATATTGATGATGCCTTTGTTATATGTGCTGATTATAAGGATATTGATTTTACCAATACGAATATATTAATTGTTGATGATATATATACTACAGGTGCCACAATTGAAGCTGTAGCAAAAGTCTTACAAAAGCATAAAGCGCTACGCATTGATGCCCTTACGCTGGCTAGTGGTAGTTTCTAATCTTTATTACTAAATGTAGGAATATAATATTTGATTTCATATTAGCCAAGCACATCAATAAATGCTTTAACTACATCAGGATCAAAGAGTGAGCCAGATGCACTAAAGAGTTCTTCTTTTGCTTTAGCTTTTGTTTTTGCCCAAAATTCAGTAGAAGGATTAACTGTTGTATCATAGTAATCTGCTACAGCAATAATTCGAGCTCCTAACGGAATATTGGCACCACGTAAATGTTTGGGATAACCAGAACCATCCCATTTTTCATGATGGTAACGAATATAAGGTAAAATTTGTTGGCAGCAAGGATAGTTTTCAATCATATTGGCACCACTTGCCGCATGTTGTTTATACTTAGACATTTCTTGCTTATTAAGATATGGAGATTTTTGGATTAATGCATTAGGAACCATTAATAGACCCACGTCATGAAGTAAAGCTGCGTGACGAATCTGTTCAATTTCATTTAATGGTAAACCCATTTTAGCTGCGATGCTAACAGCATAGTTTGAAACCTGGATAGAATGTGTATAGAGATGATAGCTTTTCATTTGTATCATCTGTAAAAGTTGTGCGCTTATGGCTTCTAAACTGTCTTTCTCCAGTTCATACAAACCTGATGGTTGCATCAATGATAACATAAACATAATAAACCCCTCTAACTAACAAACTGAACATATGGTACAACCCCTCGTACTTATGTTCATATCGTACAACTTTAGGCCGTTCTAATTTAACAGTATACAAATTATACACCATAAATAATTTTTTGTGTATGATACGTATGTTCTTACAAATATGTTGTATTCATATTTGGCATACAAAAACTAATTGACAATTTAAGAATCCACTAGATATGGTACTTAAAAAATGTGATTTTAGAAATATTAAAATATTATGAAGAATATTTTAGGTTTTCTATTCCAATTTTCTATACATCAACAAATAGGGGTTGCAAAATTTATTCTCATTGTTCTAAGAATTATGCGATAGTATGTTTGGTAAAAAAATTATGTTTGGCTACTTAACTATATAATCAAAATTTTTTAAAATAATAGTAAAACTAGACATGAATACTGTTATTCTTTATAATACGTCTATACGGGTCTGTGGTTGAAAGTCGAGGCTAGTCGCAGGCAAAACGATCCACATAAGCAGCCCAAAGGGTTGTGAGCATGGTGCGGCTTAGGTGTAAGTCCTGCCGATAAAATCGAGAGAGGTAGTAGTGGGGAGTCTTGGACTTATGAGCGAACCTTCCAGCAGGCGAGTGTGGGGGCAAAGACCAGGTCAGCCGTATAGGGGCACATGAGGCTTTTCTCATGTGCTTTTTTTATACAGTTGTATATTATAAAATCTATAGAAAACCACTAACTATGGGAAAGTTTTTATACATGAATGTAATATTTATACAAACAATGTATAAAATTAAAATATAAATATAGAGATTTTGCGATTGCATCTAAAATTATATACAAAATTATTGACATAATTATACTTAATCTATATACTATTATAAAGTAGTAGTAAGTTAAAATAATGAGGTTGATAATATGTTAAATAGCAAAGTAAAAAAAATAATTCTTGGCGGTTGTATGTTAGTGATGGCGGCTTCTTTAGTTGGTGGATGTGGTTCCTCTAATCAACCTACATCTAATAAACTTGTCGTTGGCACTAATGCTACATTTGTTCCATTTGAGTTTAAAGATGAAAAAACTCAAGATTATACAGGTTTTGATATTGAATTGATTCGTGCGATCGGTAAGCGTATTAATAAAGATGTAGAGCTAAAAAATGTAGCTTTTGATGCTTTGATTCCAGCTTTGAACACACATGATATTGATGTTGCTGCATCTGGTATGACTATTACAAAAGCGAGAAGTGAAAAAGTATTATTTTCTTCTCCTTATTATGAAAATGCCTTAGCAGTAGTATATAAAGATGGAACGGCTGTGAATTCTCTTGATGATTTAAAGGGTAAAAAAATTGCAGCCCAATTAGGTACTACTGGTGCAGATTTAGCTCATAAAATTGAAGGTACTACTGTAAAAGAATTTGACCATAGTAATGAAGCTTTGTTAGAATTACAAAATGGTGGAGTAGATGCAACTGTAATCGATTTACCTGTAGCTCAATATTACAGTACTAAGCATCCTGACCAACATATTAAATTTATGGCATATCCAAATACTAAAGAATATTTGGGCTTAGCAATTAATAAGGATAACAAAGCATTGCAAGAAGAAATCAATAAAGCAATTGCTGATATGAAGGCTGATGGTGAATTTAATACATTATATAAAAAATGGTTTAATGTAGATGCACCTGCTGATATGCCAGTAGTTTTAGAATTTAAATAATAGGAGAGATTATGAGTTTTAATTGGGGGTTAATTGCGGATAATTTACCGCTTTTGTTACAAGGTGCTTTAGTGACTGTAGAAATTACAGCCATGTCTGTAGGTTGTGGCTTTTTTATCGGTCTTTTAGTATCTTTAGCAAATTTATCTAAATTTAGATTAGTTAGATTGCTTGCAAAATGTTATGTAGATATCATTCGTGGTACACCATTACTGGTGCAAATTTTCCTAATCTATTTTGCCTTGCCTATGATTACAGGTCAACGGATTGATCCATATATTGCGGCTGTTACCGCATGTAGTATTAACTCTGGTGCTTATGTATCTGAAATTTTTCGTGCAGGTATTCAATCTATTGATAAAGGTCAAATGGAGGCCGGCCGTTCTCTTGGTTTAACTTGGGGACAAACCATGCGTTACATCATTATGCCTCAAGCTTTTAAAGCAATTATTCCTCCTTTAGGGAACGAATTTATTGCCATGTTGAAAGATTCCTCTTTAGTTTCTGTTATCGGTTTCGAGGAGTTGACACGTCGTGGTCAATTAATCATTGCTAAAACCTATGCATCCTTTGAAATCTGGGGTACGGTTGCTGTGATTTACCTTATTATGACAGTGACTATCTCACAATTAGTTGGATATCTTGAAAGGAAATATAGCATTAAATGATTAAATTAGAAAATGTACATAAATCTTTTGGTAAAAATGAAGTACTAAAAGGTATTAATTTACATATTGAACAAGGTCAAGTAGTTGTAATCATCGGCCCTTCTGGTTCTGGTAAAAGTACGGTACTGCGCACTATGAACTATTTAGAAGAACCTACATCTGGTAAGGTTATCGTAGATGGCATGGATCTTTCTGATAAGAAAAAGTTAAATGACGTTCGTGCTGAAGTAGGAATGGTATTCCAAAACTTTAATTTGTTCCCGCATATGACGGTTATGGAAAACCTTACCTTAGCTCAAACTAAGGTTCGTAAAACATCTATGGAAGAGGCTAAGAAGATAGGTATAGCTTTACTTGATCGAGTAGGCTTGGCGGATAAAGCCAATGCATACCCTGATTCTTTGTCAGGCGGTCAAAAGCAGCGTGTTGCTATTGCTCGTGCTTTAGCTATGAAACCAAAAGTAATGCTTTTTGATGAACCTACTTCAGCTCTTGATCCTGAAATGGTTAGTGAAGTGCTAGATGTTATGAAGTCTTTAGCTGAGGAAGGTATGACGATGGTCATCGTTACTCATGAAATGGGCTTTGCGAAAAAGGTAGCGGATAGAGTGTTATTTGTTGATGGTGGCTTGATTTTAGAAGATAATACACCTGAACGCGTATTTGATGCACCTACCAATGAAAGAACAAAATCATTCTTAGATAAAATTTTGTTAGATTAAATAATATAATTATAGGAAGCAAATTCTAGAATTAGAAATTGCTTCCTGTTTTTTTACATTAAATTTAACCTATCTATTTATATTAATTTTTATTATATATGTATAGCTTAATATCTATTAATATATTTGATAACTTTTAGACTGAATTTATTAATTATAAAGAGTTTGTATAAAGATTTACAGGGTAGATTAATCTGAAAAACACGATTATTGCTATAAATATTTGTGATATAACAATAATTTATACAGTCATTTTTTAAAATAATAATTTTTAATTCACATATTTTTGATTATAAAAATATACAATTAATTTATAGGGTGTATATAATTATTTATAACATGTATAGATATAGGGATTGTTGAGATTTACAGCAAATGATATTCTTATTTCTAGTGTTTGTATATTCATTAAAAATGTAAATATTGTTGTTTGATATTTTATACATGCTGTGTTATGATACACATATAGAGCAAGACAGCAAGACAATATATATATTTTTAGGAGGATGTTACCATGTTAGGTAAAGTAAAATGGTTCAGCGCAGAAAAAGGTTATGGTTTTATTGAACGTGAAGACGGTAGCGATGTATTTGTACACTACTCTGCAATCCAAGACGAAGGTTTCAAATCTTTGACTGAAGGTCAAAATGTAGAATTTGAGATTGTTGATGGAAACCGTGGACCTCAAGCCGCTAACGTTGTTAAAGCGTAACTACATACCAAAAAAATTATAAAAACAATATATAATTGGACCCTGATAGTATATACTATCAGGGTTTTTGATTTTCTATATACATTTTATACATAATTCTACAAAAAATATAAGATTTTTAGATAAAAAAGAAGGAGTTTTACAGTTGGATGTAGAAATACTAAATATAACACGAGAGATAAGGTTATATAATACCACACACTCGCATCTCGTGGATGATTTTTAGAAAGGGTGTTGACTTATGAAAGTAGCAATTAGAGGAAAAAACATTGAAGTAACAGATGCCTTAAGAGCATATATCGAAAAAAGATTGAGTAAATTGACTCGTTACTTCGATGATGAGTTAAATGCACAAGCGGTTTTATCCGTTGTAAAAGATAAATCTACAATTGAACTTACATGCTTTGTTGATAAAATCGTTCTTCGTGGTGTGGAAACTAACGATGATATGTATGCAGCTATTGATTTAGTAGTAGATAAAATTGTTCGCCAAATCCATAAATATAAAACTCGTTTGGCTAAACGTTTCAAAAAACAAGAAGCTTTCCATCCTGAAACTTTGGCAACTCCTGTGGAAGAAGAAACTATTGAAGTTGTAAAACGCAAACATTTTGTTGTGCGTCCTATGGATGTTGAGGAAGCGATTTTACAAATGAATCTTATTGGTCATGATTTCTTTATGTTCTTCAATGCTGAAACTGAATCGATGAACGTTGTATATCGTAGACATGATGGTTTCTATGGTTTGATCGAGCCAGAACTTCAATAATATATAATGTCGGCTGAACTTAATCCTAACTCCTTTCTACTTTAAATCAGCCGATTATTATATTAAGGTGGATGACTTAAAATAGTCATCCACCTTTTTTGCCAAAATAATATTATAAATAATCTTGAAATGCCTTGAATTCTTTGACTATTCAAGGCTTTTTCGTTATAATAAGTTAGATAAAATAATGTAAGATGTCCCGTAGAGGAGTGATTTGTTTGTTAAGCTTTTTACAAAGGCTATTAGGCAATAATAACGCAAAAGAAATTAAAAAAATGCGTGCTATTGCAGATCATATTAATGAAATTGAACCTAATTATATTAAATTAAGTGATGCTAACTTAGTGGCAAAAACTGATGAGTTTAAACGTCGTTTGCAAAAAGGGGAAACGTTAGACGACCTATTGCCAGAAGCATTTGCTGTAGTTCGTGAAGCATCTAAACGCGTTTTAGGCATGCGTCATTTCGATGTACAGTTAATGGGGGGCATTTGCCTGCATAATGGTAATATCGCGGAGATGCGTACTGGTGAAGGTAAAACATTAGTAGCTACATTGCCCGTATATTTGAATGCATTGACCGGTAAGGGTGTACACGTTGTAACAGTAAATGATTATTTGGCGACTCGTGATAGCGAGCAAATGGGACGTTTATATAATTTCTTAGGACTTTCCACGGGCCTTATTGTGGCTAATCTTGACTTTAATCAACGTAAAGAAGCCTATGCGTGTGATATTACATATGGTACAAATAATGAGTTTGGTTTTGACTATTTACGCGATAACATGGTAACCGATGTTGTTCAAATGGTACAACGACCATTGAATTATGCCATTGTGGATGAAGTAGACTCCATTCTTATTGATGAAGCAAGAACACCATTAATTATCTCAGGTCCTGGTCAACGTTCCACTGATAATTATTATAAATTGGCTAAAATTGTTCCTCACCTTATAAAAGATGAAGACTATGTTATCGATGAAAAACAAAAAACTATTGCCCCTACAGATTCTGGCATCGCAAAGGTTGAAAAAATGCTTGGCGTTGAAAACCTATATGATGCAGAAAATATCGAGTTGAATCATTTGCTTGGTGCTTCTTTGCGTGCTTATGCTATGATGCATCGTGATACTGATTATGTGGTTAAAGATGGTGAAGTTGTTATCGTCGATGAGTTTACGGGCCGTTTGATGTTTGGACGCCGTTATTCTGATGGTTTGCATCAGGCTATTGAGGCTAAAGAAGGTTTGAAAGTTGAACGCGAAAGCCAAACTTTAGCATCTGTCACATTCCAGAACTATTTCCGTATGTATGATAAATTAGCAGGTATGACAGGTACTGCTAAAACAGAAGAAAAAGAATTTATCGATATTTATGGATTAGAGGTTATACCAATTCCACCGAATAAGCCTTTAATCCGGATGGATTTGCCAGATCAGATTTTTAAAACTAAAGCTGCTAAATATCGTGCCGTAGTACGTAATGCAGTAGAACGCCACCAAATAGGGCAACCTATTTTGATTGGTACTACATCTATTACACAGTCTGAAGAACTTTCAGATATGTTGTTGCGTGCAGGTGTACCTCATAAAGTATTGAATGCTAAACATCATGAACAAGAAGCAGAAATCGTTGCAGCTGCTGGCCAAATGGGAATGGTAACAATCGCTACTAATATGGCTGGCCGTGGTACTGATATTACTCTTGGAGAAGGTGTGCCAGAACTAGGTGGGTTAGCCATTTTGGGGACAGAACGCCATGAAAGCCGACGTATTGATAATCAATTACGCGGACGTGCTGGTCGTCAAGGGGATCCTGGTTCTTCTCAATTCTTCTTATCATTAGAAGATGACTTAATGCGTATCTTTGGTGCTGACAATATTACAGGTATCATGGATAAACTTGGTATGGAAGAGGATGAACCTATCGAGCATTCTTTGATTACTAAATCTATTGAACGTGCTCAAAAGAAAGTAGAGGATCATAACTATAATATTCGTAAATATGTACTTGAGTATGATGATGTTATGAATCAACAACGTGAAGTATTATACGAACAACGACGCCGTATTTTACGTAACGAATCCTTGCGTGAAACAATTAATGAAATGATTGACAAGCTTGTTACCGAATCTGTAGATGCTTATGCTGATGAAAAGCTCTATCCAGAAGAATGGGATTATGAAGGTCTCTATAAACATTTAAGTCAATATTTCTTAACAGAAGAGATTATGTCTTCTCAAGATATGGAAGAATATAGTCGTCAAGACTTATTAGAACGCTTATTAGAAATTGCTCATGAAGAGTATCAAGATCGCGTTGATATGCTTGGAGAGGCTATGTTTAGTCAACTTGAAAAGGCGATTATGTTGCGCGTTGTTGATAATAAATGGATGGAACATTTGGATAATATGGATATGTTACGAGAAGGTATTGGCCTTCGTGCATATGGTCAAAAGAATCCGTTGGTAGAATATAAGTTTGAAGCTTTTGATATGTTCCAAAACATGATTGCAGCTATTCAAGATGATACAATCATGGCATTATACAAAATTCGTGCACAATTGATTCAAGAAATCGAAGAACCAGTTGATCACTTAGAAGGTGCACAATCCCATCATGAAGATGTGTTGGAGCCACAAAACATAGATTAAGATTTGTGAATGGCACGTTGCTCAAAGGGATTTCCACTGGGCAACGGCCATTTTTCTATTTTGTTAAGGTAATAGTTTATTGATGTAATAGGCTAATTAACTAAAGGTGGTGAACATAAATTGTTAGAAGATTTAAAACCGATTATTTCTAATCTAGAAGAACGCATTTATGGGATGAGGGATTCACTTTAACATCGCTCAGAAGAAAGACCGAATATTTACACTTGATGTACAGATGAGTGATCCGACATTTTGGGATAATCCAGATAAAGCTCGTGAGATTTCTCAAGAGGCCACACAACTAAAAAATGCTGTAGAAAGCTATAAGCAACTTGTTAGTGATATTGAAGATGCTAATGTGATGCTTGAAATAGCTATAGATGAAGATGACCTCTCCATGGAGAGTGAAATCAAGGAATATGTTAAGCAAATAGAAGAAACCTTGGAGAAGCAAGAAGTACTTTTATTGTTAAGTGGTGAATATGATGCAAATAATGCTATTTTAACATTTCATTCTGGTGCTGGTGGGACGGAGGCACAAGATTGGTGTTCTATGTTGATTCGCATGTACTTGCGCTGGGCTGAAAAATCTGGCTTCTCCATCGAGTTAATGGATGAACAACCTGGTGATGAAGCAGGGATAAAATCTGCTACATTCCTTGTTAAAGGTGAAAATGCTTTTGGTTACTTGAAGTCTGAGAAAGGTGTGCATCGTCTCGTTCGTATTTCACCATTTGATGCCGCGGCTCGACGTCACACATCATTTGCTGCTGTCGATGTAATGCCTGAAATCGATGATACTGTAGAAATTAATATTGATATGAAAGACGTTCAAGTTGATACATATCGTGCTAGTGGCGCTGGTGGTCAGCATATTAATAAAACCGATTCTGCTGTTCGTATGACACATAAGCCAACAGGTATTGTAGTACAATGCCAAACACAACGTTCTCAAATGCAGAATAGAGAACAAGCTTTACGTTTGTTACGGGCGAAACTATTTGAGTTAGAGCTTGAAAAGCAAGCTGAACTTAAAGAACAGATTGGAGGTACCTACCAAGCAATTGAGTGGGGGAGTCAAATTCGTTCCTATGTATTCCATCCATATAATCTTGTTAAGGATCATCGTACTAGTGTAGAAACTGGTAATGTTCAAGCTGTTATGGATGGCAACTTAGACCCATTTATCGAAGGTTTCTTAAAAAAAGAGGCTAACTTAACAATTTAGGAGATACTATGAAAAAGTTTTTACTATTCCTATTAGTGCTAATTATTGCTCTTGTAGTGGCATCCCAATTTTTATTACCATCTTTTATTGGCTCTCGTATTGAAAGTCAATTAAATGAAACATTGAAACCAACGGCTCAAACAGTAAATGTTGAGGCTCAACCTGCTTTCAAAATTTTATATGGTGAGGTGGATCGTGTTTATGGCACTTTGGAGAATATTAAACTGGGTAAATTGAATTTTGCTAGCTTCCGATTTGATGCTAAACAAATTCTTGTTAATCCAATTTCTTTATTAGCTAGTCAACAAATTGATATCGTTAGTGTTGGGAATGCTAGTATTGATGGGACTATTAATAAAGCTGATTTAGCGACTTTCTTAAGTAATGAAGCAGGTAGTGATATTCAAGACGTACAAGTTGACATTAGTAAAGATAATATCAGCCTAACCGGTAAAATGAATGTAGGCATGGTGTTTAAAGGGGATGTTAAATTAGATGGGAATTTAGAGTTAAAGGGCAACACATTATTGTTTTCACCTAAAAAGTTCACCATAAATGGTGCTACAATTCCTGGTATGACATCTAATGTGTTAGAAAGTACTCAAATTTATGACTTTAACAATTTTCCAATTCCTGTAAAAGCAGAAAGTTTAACTGTTGATAATGGTGAAATTCTCATTAAAGTTAAACCTGTACTCAACTAGAAAGGATTTGTCGTGAATTATCGGAACGCACAAAAAAGTAAGTACTCATGGATTCTTATACTTTGTATTATTATAGGTCTTTTATCTTCCTTATACTTAGTATTTGAACGCCATCAGATTGAAAAATCTCAAAATCATATTGAAAATATTGTAGACTATGATGCAGTTTTACGAGCCAGCGCCTTTGAAAAGCGTAGTCAACAAGAAGCTTTTGATGCATTACGTAATGCTGGTGTGACTGCTTTTGCTATTTATGATCGCACGTTAGAAAAAGCAAAAGATGCGGGCCAAGTTAAAGTATTAAGCTCTGAAGAGATGGACTCTGTTCGTGTTAATGGCGCTTCGATTAAACCTGGGGCGACTTATGTGGCATTAATTTCAGGTAAAGAAGGTTATTATAAAGAAATTCGAGAGGATTTATACCACCGTATTGGCAAGGACAAGGTGAAAGAGCTTAATACAAGTATTGGTCCTGTTCTTGAATTGTATGGTGCAACAGCAGATAGCTATGCAAAGATGAATCTTGGTATTTCAAAGTTGCAAGCACAAGAGGTTGCAGATCGTGGTTTCAATGTTATCGTTCGTCCAACAAACTATAGAAACGTAACATCTGAAGATATTCAATATGTATTTAAACGACTTGAAGGCATTCCTCATGTAACAGGGATGATTTTTGCTGGTAAAGAAGCTCTAGGTGCACCTAATTTAACGGATGAAACATTAGCATTACTAAATAAAAACCATATTCCACTAGTTGGTATCGAAGCTGTAAATCAGTTGCAGTATGAGCCACAACAAGGTTTCTTGGAAATGGCGGCCAAAAATAATTATAGTGTAGGTCGTGTGTATACTATCGCTAAAGAGGAGTTAAAGAAAATTACCCCTGAAGAAGCGGCACAACGCTTTTACATTAGTGATATAGAGCGAAATATTCGTTTTAACTTGTTTCCGATGTATGAAACAGGTATAAATAATGAAACTGTATTACAGACTACAATCAACTATATTAACATAGCTACAGAGAAATTGGCTGTAAAAGGTTATGAATTTGGTCCAGCGGATATTTATCCTGCTTATACACCAAATCCATTATTAGTAGTTATTACAATGATCGGGGCTATAGCACTTTTTGTATATGTTCTACAAATGATGTTACCAATGTCTAAGCATACGCAACTTGTGGCCTTTTTTGGCATTTCTTTGGCATCCATTGTTGTATTTATTCTTACAAGTGGTACCTTAATTACTCAAATATGGGCTCTATCTAGTGCTATTATGGCTCCTGTAGGTGCTATGATACGCTTGATGGAAGAGTGGCGCCGTTATGATGGTGCACGTCCATTAGGTGCCATTAAGTCTACTATTCTTGCCTTATTATATCTTGTAATTGCTGCATTATTTGCTGCTATTGGCGGAATGTATATCGCATCTTTATTGGGCAATACGAAATTCTTTATGGAGTTTGCTCTCTTTAGAGGTGTTAAGTTGACCTTTGTTCTGCCAATTATTTTAGTTATTATTGCGTACCTTCAACGATTCCCATTGTGGAACGACCGCATGATTAATTCCAAAGAAGAAGCGAAAACATTTGTAGTGGAATTCTTAACTATGGATGTTAAATTATATGTATTCTTTATAATAGCAGCACTTGGTGGTGCAGTATGGGTATTTGTTGGCCGTAGTGGACACACTGCAGGTGTTCCTGTACCAGGCTTTGAACTTATGCTACGTCGTTTTCTTGAAAATACAATGTATGCGAGACCGCGTGAAAAAGAGTTCATTATTGGTCATCCTGCTTTAATGCTAGCTACCTTTGCGTTCATGCGTAAGTGGCCTACAGTAATTCATTTCTTGTTAACTCTAGCTGGTGTTATTGGCATTGCTTCGATGGTTGAAACCTTCTGTCATCTTAGAACGCCAGTATTCATGTCCATCATGCGTGGTTATGATGGTTTGTTAATTGGCGCCCTTTTTGGAGTGCTTCTTATCATCGCAGTACGGTTTATGATGTACGTAACACAATGGTTCCAAGCTAGGGAGGTTGACCATGAGTAATATTGTTATCTCTGGTTATTATGGCTTTGGTAATGCTGGTGATGAGGCCATGCTTTGTGCTATTATCGATGCTATTCGTAAAGAAGAGGCTGATGCACATATTACTGTAATTTCTGGTAATCCTAAAGAGACTAGTAAAAAGCATAATATTAATGCTGTAGGTACATTTTCTGCATTGGGTATCTTAAAAGCAATTGCTCATTCGGATCTTGTTATTAGTGGTGGTGGTAGTTTATTACAAGATGCTACTAGTATTCGCAATACTTACTATTACTTAAGTATTATGGCGTTAGCAAAGTTGCTTGGGAAAAAAGTAATGCTATACTCCCAAGGTATTGGTCCTTTAAATCGTTCATCAACACGTCGTGCCGTTGGATTTGTATTGCGTTTTGTAGATACTATTACAGTTAGAGATTCTATTTCAAAGGATGAACTAGTTTCTTTGGGAATTGAAGATGTAGAAGTTACTGCAGATGCGGTATTGGCCATGCAACCAGCAGATCTTTCAATTGGCTCTCATATTCTGAAAGGGTATATATCTAAAATATCTGAAGCAGATGAACAACGTAAACGAATTGGTGTGGCGGTTCGTAGTTGGAAAGAGGATACAGAGTATAGAGAATCCTTAGCTAATGTATTGAGCAGATTACAAGAACAAGATAATGTGGAAATTATCTTTATTCCTATGTCACATCCTGAGGATACAAAAGAGGCTAAGATCATTGCCAGCTATATGCCGAATGGCGCTATTGTGCTAGAAGGTCCGTTCTCTACAGAGCAACAAGTGTCATTATCTGGAAATGTGGACCTCATGATTGGTATACGTCTTCACGCTTTAGTTTTTAGTTCTTTAATGGGAAAACCAGTTATTGGTATTTCCTATGATCCTAAAATTACAAGCTTTTTACATATGATTGGTCAAGAGCCTATTGGCACAATGACTCATTTGCGTGAAGAAGCCTTATATCAATGGTGTCATAAATTGTTGAATTCTCGTGAGGAGTATCAAGCATCTTATGATCGCATTGAATCATTGCGTGTAGATTCCCAACGCAATGCAGAAATTGCTATTTCATTACTTAAAGATTATTAATATATTGGATTTTATCCAGAAAGTGAGGTCTCTATGGCTACATTAACACAAGATGTTAAACAATTAGTTCAAGAGAAGGCAAAAGCTATTCGCGTTGGTATTGTACAGTCTGTAACGGCAGCGAAATCCGGTCACCCAGGTGGTTCATTATCCATCGCCGATGTGATGGCCTTGTTGTACTATGTTGAGATGAATGTAGATCCAGCAAATCCAAAAGCTCCTAATAGAGATCGTTTTGTCCTTTCTAAAGGTCATGCAGCGCCTGCACTATACGCTACATTGGCTGAAAAAGGTTATTTCCCTAAAGAAGAACTCTTGAACTTACGTAAAATTAATCATATGTTACAAGGCCACCCTGATATGAAACACACACCAGGTGTAGATATGTCTACAGGTTCTTTAGGACAAGGCATTTCTGCGGCTTGTGGTATGGCATTGGCAGGCAAAATTGATAATGCAGATTACCGTGTATACTCTATTCTTGGTGATGGTGAGCTGGAAGAAGGTCAAGTGTGGGAAGCTGCAATGTTTGCTGGCTTTTATAAACTGAATAATTTGACAGCTTTTGTCGATTTTAACGGTCTTCAAATTGATGGTGACATTACTAAAGTTCTTTCTCCATTACCAATTCCAGAAAAGTTCAAAGCTTTTAATTGGAATGTTATTGAAGTTAATGGTCATGACCTTGATGAGCTTCATAATGCTATTGAAGCTGCGAAAGCTTTCACAGAAGGCCCAACATGTATTATCATGCATACTGTAAAGGGTAAAGGCGTTGAAGAGATGGAAGGTCAAGCAGGCTGGCATGGTAAAGCACCAAGTGAAGAGCAAGGTGTAGCCTTTGTTAATGAAATTATGGGGGTGCAATAATGGGTAAAGCAACACGTGAAGCATATGGTAATGCGCTAGCTCGCATTGGTAAAGAGAATACTAATATTATCGTACTAGATGCGGATTTATCCAAATCTACTAAAACAGACACATTTAAAGCTGTGTGCCCAGAACGTTTCTTTAACGTAGGTATTGCAGAGCAAAACTTGATTTCTGTTGGTGCTGGACTTGCAGCGGCAGGTAAGATACCATTTGTATCATCTTTCTCCATGTTTGCTACAGGACGTGCATTTGAACAAATTCGCAATGCTGTATGCTATCCTAAATTAAACGTGAAAGTATGTGCTACACATGCGGGCATTACTGTTGGTGAGGATGGTGCAACGCACCAAAGTTTAGAGGATATTTCCTGTATGCGTACATTGCCAAATATGACTGTAGTGGTACCTGCTGATGAGCGTGAAACAGAGGCTGTTATCGAATGGGCTGCATCTTATAACGGCCCAGTATACGTTCGTTTGGGGCGTGCTGGTGTAGATGATGTAACAACAGAAGGCTACTCATTTGTGCCAGGTAAATCTACTATTTTGGTAGATGGTTTTGATGCTACAATTATTGCTTGTGGTGCATTAGTTGGACCTGCTGTAGAGGCATCTAAAACTTTATCTGAATCTAATATATCTGCACGTGTTATTAATATGGCATCTATTAAACCTATTGATGCTGAAGCAATTATAAAAGCCGCTACGGAAACTGGTGCTATCGTTACAGCTGAAGAACATAATATTATTGGTGGCCTCGGTTCTGCTGTATCTGAAGTAGTAGTATCTAATAAGCCTGTACCTATGGAATTCGTTGGTGTCCAAGATACATTTGGGGAGAGTGGAACACCAAAAGAACTAATGGCAAAGTATGGCTTAACTGCCAATGATATTGTAGAAGCCGTAAAACGTGTAATCGCTCGTAAATAATCAAAGGGGATCCCATGATTGAATTTAAGAATGTTAGTAAAGTCTATGATAATGGTTCTGTTGCATTAGACGATGTGTGTTTAACCATTAACGATGGTGAATTTGTTCTCGTTTGTGGTCACAGTGGTGCAGGGAAATCAACATTATTTAAGTTATTAACGCATGAGGTAGTGCCAGATGCTGGTACTGTTATTGTTGATGACTTTGATGTTACGCGTATGAAGCGCAGTAAAATTCCTAAATTGCGGAGAAAGCTTGGCGTTGTATTCCAAGACTTCCGATTATTGCCTAATAAAACGGTAGCAGAGAATATTGCTTTTGCTCTTGAAGTTATTGAAGAAAAACCAAAAATCATTAAAGAAAAGGTGAGTCATGTATTAGACCTTGTTGGTTTATCTGAGAAGGCTAATGACTTACCAGAGGATCTTTCTGGCGGCGAACAACAACGTGTTGCTATTGCGCGTGCAATTGTTAATCGCCCAACAGTATTAATTGCTGATGAACCTACTGGTAACCTTGATCCTGATACTAGTAAGGATATTGTTGAATTGTTTAAGCATATTAACAATTTCGGCACTACCGTTATTATGGTTACCCATAATATGGATCTTGTTTCATACTTGAATAAACGCGTTATTCGTTTAAAAGACGGCCGTGTTCAAAGTGATAATATGAGAGGTGCAGAAATTAATGAAGCCTAGAACGATAAAATACTATTTTAAAGAAGCACTGAAGTCTATGAAACGTAATGGACTTATGACATTAGCGTCCATTTCTACAGTGGCTTTATCCTTATTTATGCTCGGTGTATTCCTTTGTGGTGTCATTAATTTGAATAACATGGCATCCAGTCTAGAAAATCAAGTACAATTAAGTATTTACTTAAAGGATGGCTTAACAACTGATCAAATTATGGCAGTAGGAAAGCAAATTAAGGCTATACCTAACTTAAAGCATTTAGAATTTGTTAATAAAGAGCAAGCTATGAAGGAGTTCAAAGAACGCCTTGGTGATCAGCAACAATTGGTGAATGCTTTAGGTGATGTAAATCCGTTGCCTAACTCGTATGTGTTAACCTTTGATAATCCTAGCGATGTAAAAGCAACTGCAAAATTAGCTACGACATTCCAAGGCGTAGAAAGTACACATTATGGTCAAGATATTGTAGAAGAGCTTTTCCGCATTACGCAAGTAATTCGTATTGGTGGGATTGTATTGATTGCTTTCCTAGCAGCTGCAACACTATTCATCATTTCAAATACAATTCGGTTGACTGTATTCGCACGTCGTAAAGAAATTGCAATCATGAAATATGTAGGTGCTACTAATGGATTTATTCGTTGGCCATTTTTGATTGAAGGCATGTTGTTAGGCTTAATTGGTGCTATCATTGCCGTTCTTTGCGTTGGTGAATTTTATCACTTCATCACAATGGAAGTTTCTGAATCATTAGCATTCTTCCCTTTAGTACCAATGTTCCCATTCTTCTATGATGTAGCCCTTTATATCTTAGGTGGCGGCATAGTAGTAGGTGCTATTGGTAGTACTATTTCTTTGAAACAATACATGAAGGTGTAATGTTTATGAATAATAGTATATTTAAATCTCGCTTCGTAGCGGCAATTTTGACTGGTATAGTGGTATTGGGAACACCATTATACATCGTTGCAGAGGACGAAGATTTAACAAATCAACTTGATTCAATTCAACAACAAGTTAATCAACAAAATGCTAAAAAGGCAGATGCTGAAACTGTAATAGTCAGTGTATCCGAACAGTTACGTCAAATCGAAGAACAATTACGTCAGGCTCAGCAACAATTGGATTCTATTCAACAACAACGTATAGCTGTTGAAAATGATATTACAGTGAATGAAAAATTACTTGCTGAAGCACAAAAGCGACTAGAAGGGCGAGAAGCCGTATTTTATAAGCGTGTACGTGATATTTATATTAACGGTCGTTTAAGTTACTTAGATGTAGTTATTGGATCTAAAGATTTTACAGACTTTGCTAATCGTTTAGAAATTTTAAAACGAATTATTGATTCTGATATTAAATTAATTGAGGAAATCAAAAAAGAGCGCGCTGAAATAGCGGCTCGAAAGCAAGCACTAGAACAGTCTCGCGCAAAACTAGTTGAGCTTGAAAAAGCAGCTGCGGCAAAACGAGCTGAAATAGAGCAAAAGAAGAAAGAACGTGAGGTAGTTCTTCAAAAGGCTCAAAATGATCGTGCTACAGCAATGCAAGCAGTAGAAGAATTAAATGCATCTTCTGCACAGATTACAGCGTTATTGAAAGCACGTCAAGCAGAGCGTGCCGCTGCTCGTGCTGCAGCAGCGGCTCAACAATCTTCACCAACTTACTCTTGGGTACAAGGGTCTGGTCAACTTGGCTGGCCTGTAAGTGGTGAAATTACCTCTCCATATGGCTATCGTACACATCCGATTTGGGGCACTACAATTTATCATTCTGGCATTGATATTGGTGTTGATGAAGGTACACCTGTTCATGCTGCAGATGGTGGTACTGTTGCTTGGTCGGGTTGGATGGGTGGCTATGGTTATGCCGTAGTTATCGATCATGGTAATGGCATGTCTACTCTTTATGGACATAATTCTGAACTTGCTGTCTCTGAAGGGCAAGACGTAGGTAAGGGTCAGGTTATTGCCTATGCTGGTAGCACAGGTAATAGTACAGGGCCACATGTACATTTTGAAGTTCGTATAAGTGGGGATCCTGTGGATCCTATGGGATATTTATAATATGAAATTTGATACACGTACAGTGTTATGGAGTCTATTGAAATATATAGGCTCTGGCATTGTTATTATGTGGCTTACATTTTGGTATCTTTCCGGTTCATTCTGGGGGCTACCAAGATTATTTATAGCCTATTATACTGCGAGTCAAGTTTTTATGACACCTATGGCTAAAACTACCCTTTATGATGGTATGCTAAAGGGGTTAATTGACTCTTTGGGAGAACCACATAGTGTTTATTTAAATGCAGAAGAATATAAATCCATGAAAATGCAAACATCTGCAACATATGCTGGTGTTGGTATGGTTCTTGGTACTGATGATAAAGGTCTATATGCAGTTAGCGTAATGGAAGACCAACCAGCTTTTAAAGCTGGAATTAAACCTGGAGACCACATTATTGCTATCGATGGACAATCCACTACTGAAATTCCGGTAGAGGAAGCATCTTCTCGTATTCGTGGCGAAGCTGGTACTACCGTATCTTTAGATATTGAACGTAATGGTGAAAAGTTGCATTTTGATATCACTCGTGAATCCATAGTTTTGCCTACTGTTAAAAGTAAAATGCTTACTAGCACAGTTGGATATATTCGTATTAGTCAGTTTGCAGAAAATACCGCAGAAGATTTTGCCACTCAATATAAAGAGCTTCAATCTCAAGGTATGAAGGCCCTTGTCTTGGACCTACGAGATAATCCAGGCGGTTTATTATCTACTACTGAAAAGATATCTAACTATATTATGCCTCCAGGTACACTCGTAACAGTACAAAATCGATCAGGTAAAAAGGATACTTATAAGTCAGATGGACCTGATGTAGCTATGCCATTGGTTGTTTTAGTTAATAAGGGCTCTGCTAGTGCATCAGAAATCATAGCAGGGGCTGTTCAAGATCGTAAATTAGGCACTATCGTAGGTACTAATACATATGGTAAAGGTACCGTTCAAACTATTTTCCCTAGTTTAGATGATGAAGGAATTAAAGTAACTATTGCTAAGTACCACACGCCAAGTGATCGTGTTATTGATGGAACAGGTATTAAACCTGATGTAGAAATCGATTTACCAAAAGGTGTACATCCATCTAGTACATTAGATGATATTCAAATTAAAAAAGCATTAGAGCTATTACAGCAATAATGCATAGGAGTTAAATTATGTTTATAGATAGAGCGCGCGTCTTTGTTAAAGCTGGTGACGGTGGGGATGGTATGTCCAGCTTCCGTCGAGAAAAATACGTGCCAAATGGCGGCCCTAGTGGTGGTGATGGTGGTAAAGGTGCGGATGTTGTTTTTAAAGCTGACAAGAATATTAATACGCTTGTAGACTTTAGATATAAACGTCAGTTTAAGGCACCAGCTGGCGGTAATGGTGAAAGCTCTAATAAGCACGGTCGAGGTTCCGATCCTCTTATCATTCCAGTTCCATTGGGTACAGTAATTAAAGATGAGGAAACAGGAAAAATCTTTTGCGACCTTGTCAACGATGGCGATACCTTTGTTATTGCCAAAGGTGGTCGTGGCGGTCGTGGTAATGCTCGATTCCAAACTAGTGCTAACCGTGCACCAACCTTTGCAGAAAAGGGTGAACCTGGTGAAGAATTCTGGTTACAATTAGAGCTTAAAGTATTAGCTGATGTAGGTTTATTAGGTTATCCATCTGTTGGTAAATCTAGTATTTTGCGAAAAGTATCTAAAGCTCAACCAGAGGTGGCAGCGTATCACTTTACTACACTAACACCAGTACTCGGGGTAGTTACAATTTCTGGAGATCGTAGCTTTGTTTTGGCTGATATTCCGGGTCTTATTGAAGGGGCTAGTGAAGGTGTAGGTCTAGGTCACAATTTTCTACGTCATGTTGAACGTACGAATATTTTAATTCATGTTCTAGATGTATCTGGTATGGAAGGCCGAGACCCTAAGGTCGACTTTGATGCGATTAATGAAGAGTTACGTAAATACTCTGAAAAATTGGCTAATAAGAAACAAATTATAGCTCTCAATAAGATCGATATGGTCTTTGATGACACGACGATTCCCGAAACAAAAAAATATTTTGAAGATAAAGGCTATGAAGTATTTCTCATTAACGCCTTAAGTGGTGAAGGTTTGTCAGAGCTTATGGAACGAGCTTACTACTATGTAGAAAACTACGAACCAGAGCCTGAAGCAAATGATGACACAGTTGTATACGAAGCAAAACAAGATGTAGAATTTGTCATTACTCGTGGTGATGATGCTGCTTTCTACATTACTGGTAAACGTATTGAACGATTAGTAGCTATGACAAATCTTGACGATGATCAATCTCTTCGTAGATTCCAACGCATTTGGCGCTTTATGGAGCTTGATGCAAAATTGAAGGAAAAAGGCTGTAAAGACGGTGATGAAGTTGTAATCGGCGATCAGCGCTTTACTTTCCAAGAGTAGGAGTAATAATGACAGGAAAACAAAAACGGTATTTACGTTCATTGGCGGCTACAATACCACCGGTTGTCCAAATTGGTAAAAATGGTTTAGAGGATAGCGTTATAGATAGTGCTCGTGCAGCGATTACAGCACGTGAGCTTATTAAGGTTAAATTACATAATAATAGTCCTGAAGATAAGACAATTTTTCAAGACTTAGCAGATATGCTTGGCGCTGAATTAGTTCAAGTGATTGGTTTTAATGGTGTTTTATATAAAGCTAAAAAAGAACCTAAAATCATTTTGCCAAAATAATTTTATATCTAGTAGATCATAAAAATTTGTATACATCGTAGTTAAGAATTTCAACCTTAGGAGGTTAGTCTATGCGCAGCGCCATCGTTAATGCAAAACGAATTGTAGTCAAAGTTGGTAGCAGTACGCTTTGTTACACTAACGGACATTTAAATTTGGAGCGTATTGAAAGATTAGTGCGCCAATTATCAGATTTGGCTAACCAAGGTAAAGAGATTATTCTTGTTTCCTCTGGTGCTACTGGTGCAGGTCTTGCCCCTTTAGGCTTTAAAGAAAAGCCTAGAGATCTCGTATTAAAACAAGCAGCTGCTGCAGTAGGTCAAGGTATTCTCATT
This sequence comes from Veillonella parvula, assembly GCF_042850485.1. Taxonomy (GTDB): domain Bacteria; phylum Bacillota; class Negativicutes; order Veillonellales; family Veillonellaceae; genus Veillonella; species Veillonella parvula_Q. The sequence goes on from NZ_AP031417.1 coordinate 916,256, forward strand.
CATATGTACGAGCGCATGTTTCGAGAATATGGTCGAACCGTAGGGCAAATTCTTTTAACGAAAGAGGATAGTACTGGACGACATAGTTATCTTAACTTGCGTAATACATTACATACTTTATTGCAACTTAACGTTATTCCTATTATTAATGAAAATGACGTGGTTGCTATCGAAGAATTTAAAATCGGTGATAACGATACATTATCTGCTACTGTTGCAGGTATTGTAGATGCAGATTTACTTATCATTTTGTCAGATATTGAAGGCTTATATACAGCTAACCCAGCCACTAATCCAGATGCTACTTTGATAGAAACTGTTTCTGAAATTAACGATGAAACCTATGCTATTGCAGGTGGTGCTGGTTCTAATATGGGAACGGGTGGTATGTATACAAAAATTAAAGCTGCTCATATGGCAACAAATTCTGGTGTACCAATGGTTATCACCTCAGGTGAAGTAGAGGATTCTGTTCGTCGTGTATGTAAGGGTGAACAAATTGGGACACTCTTTGAAGCCCATGATGCAAGTTTATCTGGTAAACATCATTGGTTAGCTTTTGGTAAACGATTAAAAGGCTCCATTACGATTGATGACGGATGTGCTCGCGCTGTTTTAGATAAGGGTGCTAGCATTCTGCCCGCTGGTATTATTGAAGTAGAGGGGACTTTTGGACCTGGTGATACAATTTCCATTTATCATGATCATAAGGAAATTGGTCGTGGACTTATTAATTATAGTATTGATGATATGAAGGCGATTAAAGGTCACAATACAAATGATATAGCCGAAATTCTGGGTATTAATACGACCTATGATGAGGCTGTACATCGTAATAATCTAGTTTTATTACACTGAGGAAATCCTATGAACCAGTATGAAAAAATTTGTAAAGATATGGGCCAGAGAGCTAAAACGGCATCTTTTGAATTAGCCCAACTCGATCAAGAAACTTTAGATTCTGCATTGTTAGCAATTGCTGATGCTGTAGAAGCACAAACAGATGAAATTATGGCGGCTAATGAGTTAGACCTAGAAAAATCTGTTGACTATAATTTACCTCGAACTATGATAGATCGATTGACTTTGACACCTAGTCGCATTGCTCAAATGGCAGAAGGGGTGCGTCAAGTGGCTGCTCTTGAAAGTCCTGTAGGTTCCATTATAGAAACAATCACTCGTCCTAATGGTTTGATTATTGAAAAGCGATCCGTACCTTTTGGTGTAATTGGTATTATCTTTGAAGCCCGTCCTAATGTAACCATAGATGCAGGTGTTCTTTGTTTAAAGACAGCAAATGCTACAATTTTACGAGGTGGTAAGGAGGCATTTCACACGAATCAAATCATCGTGTCTATCATGCGGAATACCTTAGAGTCGTTAGGTATTAATGGTGACTCTATTCAACTAGTTGAGGTGCTTGATCGAGATCTGGTTGGAGTACTTTTACAACAACGGGAATATATTGATGTAATCATTCCACGTGGGGGTGCTGGACTTATTCGCCGTGTTGTAGAAGATAGTAGTATCCCTGTTATTGAAACTGGCAGCGGTGTATGTCATACCTTTGTTGATGAATTTGCTGATTTAGAGATGGCTCTAGAAATTGCAGTCAATGCTAAAGTTCAACGTCCATCTGTATGTAACTCTATGGAAACCTTACTAGTTCATCAAGCTGTGGCTAGAGAGTTTTTACCACGCCTTAATATAGCACTACTAGAATATGGTGTTCGTATTCATGGTGATGAGGCTGTAGCTCAATATATGGAGAATACAATTCCTTTAACAGAAGAGTCTTTCAGCACAGAATACAATGATATGGACTTAAATGTGCGTATCGTTGAAAATCTTGAAGAAGCTATTGATCATGTGAATCGGTATACTACACATCACTCTGAGGCTATTATCACAGATGAACCTATGCGTGCTAATGTGTTTATGAATTTAGTAGATTGCTCTACTGTGTATCATAATGCATCTACACGTTTTACAGATGGCTTTGAGTTTGGCTTTGGTGCTGAGATTGGCATTAGTACACAAAAACTCCATGCTCGAGGCCCTATGGGGTTACAAGCTCTGACATCTTATAAATATTTTGTATTTGGAGAAGGCCAAGTACGGACGTGAAGAAACTATATTATTTTATAAGAGCATATTATAGATACATTCAAACACCAAAGGGTCGATATGAATGGATATCCTATATAAAAGCATTGCTCATATTCATCATTATTTGTGTCATTGTCATTAAGGGAGTGACCACATTATGGTAGATAAACGTCGCATAGGTATAATTGGTGGAACATTTAATCCCATTCATTTAGGTCATCTAATGATTGCAGAGGTGGCTTGTGAAAGCTTTAATTTAGAAAAGGTTATCTTTGTACCTGCTCGTATTCCACCACATAAGCAACATGATGTGATTGATAGTCATCATCGATATGCTATGACGGCGGCCGCAGTTTCGGATAATCCAAATTTTGAAATTTCTGATGTAGAGATGCGCCGAGAAGGCCCTTCGTATACCGTTGATACGATTCAATATTTTAAAAAACTATATGGTTCTACTGTTGAATTTTACTTTATTGCAGGGACTGATACTATTCGTGCATTACCGACTTGGAAATTTATAGATGAACTTATAGATGAGGTTCATTTTATTGGAGCTACTAGGCCAGATGGATCAAGTGCTATTGATTCTACTTTGGATGAGTTAGGATCTAAAGCACGTGAAAAAATACATGTTATGGAAGTGCCTGAAATGAAATTGTCTGCTACGTATTTACGAGAGCGCTTACGGTCTGGAAAGACAGTTCGTTATATGTTGCCTAAATGTGTAGTGGATTATATAGAAGAAAACCATATATATGGGAAGGAATAAATGATGTTATCGTTTGATGAAATACAGCATAGGGTAAGCCAATGGATGGGGAAAAAACGTTTTAAGCATACTCTAGGTGTTGTTGAATCCGCAACTCAGTTGGCTAAACTTTATAATGTTGAAGTAGAAAAAGCACGATTAGCGGCATTGCTACATGATTGTGCTAAAGAAATGCCTTTGAAAGAGATGCAAGATTTGGTGAAGGAGAATAATTACAAAGCTGATGAAGAATTATTAGCCAATGGTAATCTTTTACATGGATTAGCAGGTATGATTCGAGCTAAACTTGAGTTCTCTATAACCGATTCAGAGATTTTAGAAGCTATTCGTGTTCATACAACTGGTAAGGTGGGAATGTCTAAATTAGATAAAGTTATATTCTTAGCAGATTATATTGAACCCAATCGTGATTTTCCAGGTGTTGATGAACTTCGAAATGTGGCTAAAAAAGATCTAAATAAGGCTGTATTGCTTGGTTTTGACAATACTATTAACCACCTTATTGAGCAACATCTTTCAATTTATCCTTTGACCATTCTTGGTCGTAATGATGTATTAAAATCTTGTAAATAATGGAGTTTTTATATGGATGAACGTGAACGTGCAAGAGCTCGCCGACGTAGAAAAAGACGTCAACAAAAGTCATCTGTGAAGTGGCCTAGAGTTATTTTGGCTATTGTTGTAGTTTTCACTTTGCTCGGTGGGATAGGGTATGGCATATATAGTGGTGTATCTTATGCATATAGAGCAATTGTAGGAACTACTGAAGCTACTGAAGCCGTGACAGATAGTGGAAATAAACAGGACGCAAATACTGTATCAGTAGAGCAAAAAGGCTTAGATAAACCTTTATATATTTTGGTTATCGGTACTGATGACAATAATCCTAGTCAAGGTGATAGTCTATTCCTATTATCTGTAAACCTTGATCAAAAAACGATGGACGTTATCGGCATTCCAAGTAATAGTAAAATCGATAATCGTGATCAAACCGATGCGACTATGTTAAATAGTATTTATGAAAAAGGAGGCATTGAACTTACTAAAGCTGTAATTGAGGATATGTTCCATATTTCAATCCCGTACTATGTAGTAGTCAATCAAACTGCCTTCAAGAAAACTAATGATGTGTTAGGAAATCAGCAAATTTATGTAGAACAACCGATGGAACATATTGATGCAGAAGGCAATATAGATATTGATTTGCGACGTGGTTACCAAACTTTAGATAGTAATAATGCCTTAGCGTATTTACGATATTCAGATCCTAAACACGATACCTTTACTCGTGTGCAACGACAAGAAAGATTCCTAAAATTGTGGGTGGAACAAGAACATAATGCATTTTTCTTAACAAATGCATGGCATATTTGGCGTATTTGGGATCATTATGATAGTAATATTTCTACTTTAGATGCTATTAAGTTGGTATACAATGCGAGCAAAATTAATAAGGAAGAAATTCACTTCTATATTCTTCCTGGAGAAAAAGAGCTTATAGGTGAAACGACTTATTGGAAGGTAAACCCTACGGAAGCTCAACGTTTAGTAGGGATAACAATGGGTAATTTGCCAGCTAATGAAATGACACAATTTATATCTGCACCAACTAATAGTACGTCGAAGGTTGCACCTGAATCAGAACATAATGGTGGCACTATTACAAAGCCAACAGAACCTGGTGAGGAGAGCGGTAGTAAGCGATAAGATAAGAGGCTAAATAATGAAAAAGAAAGAAGATATTAAACAAATCGTATTAGAGCTTGCACAAGCTGCATTTGATAAAAAGGGGAGAGATATTGAAATTCTTGATTTAGAAGGAATTTCTATGTTAGGCGACTATTTCTTAATTGTTAGTGCAAATAATAGTAAACAATCTCAAAGTATTGCTGATGAAATGGAAGATAAAGCAGCCGAATTAGGCATAACAGTACAGCATAGAGAAGGTTATCGTGAAGGTGAATGGATCTTATTGGATTTTGGCGATATAATTTGTCATGTCTTTGGTGGTGATGAATTGCGTGAATTCTACAGTCTAGAAGAATTGTGGAATGATGCTGGTCGAGTTCCATTTGAAGGAGTATAATATGGCTACAGAATTGTTGGAAAATACAATTGCCACATTAAAAGTGTTGCGTACTAGTGATCAAGGTGCTTTTTTAGATGGTCAAACTGGCAATACTAATGATGATATATTGCTTCATAAAGATCAACAAATTGCTCCTGTGGCTATCGGAGATGAAGTCGAGGTTTTTTTATATCGAGATCCAAAAGGTCGTTTAACTGCCTCTATGCGTCTACCAGCCATGAAGGTTGGCCAAATTGGTTATGTTGAGGTTATCAATACTACAAATTTTGGTTGTTTTGTTGAGGTAGGTACAGAACGTGGTATCTTTATGCCTCATGCGGAGATGCGTGGTAGACCTCAGGTAGGTGAAAAAGTATGGGTTCGTCTATATACTGATAAATCCGGTCGTTTGGCGGTATCCATGGATGTAGATGATGAAATGCGTCGTGCTTCTAAAGCTGCAACAGAAGCTATGGTAGGACAACTTGTAAAGGGGGCAATCTATAATTTAACTAGTGAGGGGGCTTTTTTTATTACCCCTGAGCGTTGGATTGCCTTTTTGCATCGTTCCGAAATGACGAGAAAGTTAAAAGTAGGGGAAATGATTGAAGGCCGTATTACTTTCAAACGTGATGATGGTCGCGTTAATGTCTCTATGCGTCCTACAAAGGAAAAGGCTCTTGTTTCAGATGGAGATATTATCATGGGGTACCTGTTAAATCGTGGGGGTAAGATGCCTTATAGTGATGAATCTTCTGCTATGTTGATTAAAGATAAATTTAACATTAGCAAATCTGCCTTCAAACGTGCTTTGGGGCATTTAATGAAAGAGAAAAAGATTGTTCAAGAGGAGGGGTGGACATTACTTACCGACATAGGTCGGCAGTGGACACCGCCTGCTAATAATGAGTCCCAAGATGAGGAATAAAGTCAATGAAAATAGTCATTGTAGGTGCTGGTAAGGTTGGTTATTCATTAGCACAACGACTTATTCAAGATGATCATGATGTATATGTCATCGACCGTTCTCCAGAACGCATTCATAATCTTGAAAATACGTTAGATGTTAGTCTAGTTCTAGGGAATGGCAGTGATGTTCAATTATTGAATGAAATCGATATGTCTGATGTTGGTATGTTTATTGCTGTTACTGATTCAGATGAGGTTAATATGCTATCCTGTTCGGTAGCAAAAATAAAAGGTGTTCCTACGACTATTGCACGCGTTCGCGATAATAGTGTGGCGGAACATATGGATGAGGAGATACGAGCTCAATTAGGTGTTGATCTCTTCATCAATCCTGAAATGGTTACAGCTCAAGAGTTATTACGAATTTTAGAAACACCATCAGCTATAGATGTTGAGGAGTTCGGACAGGGTGCTGTGCGCCTTATGGAATTCAAATTGAATAATGAATTTCCTCTATTAGGACAGCCATTAAAAGAGATTCGCTTTCCTGAAGGTGTTCTGTTAGTTGGTATTTTACGCTATGGTGAAATGATTATTCCTCATGGTGAAAGTCGATTACAGGCTGATGATAGTGTATTTTTCCTAGGTTTGAAAGAGTCCGTTTCTGAAGTGGAGAACCTTTGGTTCCATAATTATAATACATTCTATAAACGGGCTGTCATTATTGGGGCAGGTCTCTTAGGTCGGAACTTAACTGTATTACTAGAAAAAGCTGGTTTTTCTGTGAAGGTTATTGAAAAAGACTTTGACCGTTGTGAGAACCTGGCAAATCAAGTGGATAAAGCTATGGTTATCAATGGAGATGGCACTGATTTTGATTTGCTTGAAGCTGAGGAAATTGCTGATAGTGATGTAATTATTGCTCTAACTGATGACGATAAACTTAATTTACTAGTAGCACTCGTAGGTAAGCATATGGGCATCCCAAAAACCGTTGTTCGTGTGGGACGGCCAGAATATATTATGCTGATGGAGCAAGTAGGTATTGACGTTGTATTTTCTCCACGTTTATTAACAGCAAGTCAAATTTTGCGCTTTGTACGAAGTGGAGAAGGGGTTGTATCTATTTCCACCTTTGAAGGTGGTAAAGCCGAATCTATCGAAATTGAAATTACCAATGAATCGCCTGTGGCAGGTAAACAATTGAAAGATATACGTTTACCTGGGAAGGCCTTAGTAGGTGTAATTTTACGGGAAAATGAAGCTATCGTACCTCGTGGTAATACTCAAATTTTAGATGGTGATCATATCGTTCTCTTTACATTACCTGAATCGGTAAGCAAATTGCTTAAATATCTTACTTAGTAAGGAGGGGCTATGCGAATTCAAATCGTTATGTCCTTAGTGGGTCGACTACTCTATATATTTGGGGTTTTTACTTTAATCCCTTTTATATACAGTGTTGTATTTGAAACTGCATATTGGTCATTCCTTATAACTACAAGCCTTTCTTTAGTTTTGGGGACGCTTTTATCTTATTACGGTTGTGAAAGTCAAAGCTTTAGTATTCGTGATGGGTTCTTAGTTGTATCCTCTACTTGGATATTCACGGTTATTTTGGGGGCTTTACCTTTTTTGGGGAGTGGCATATTGACTAATGTTTTTGATGCTTTATTTGAAGCCACTTCGGGTATTACTGCAACTGGTGCAACTATTATTTATAGTGTTGATGCGTTACCAAACACATTTGTATTGTGGCGTGGTCTTATGCACTGGGTTGGAGGGATGGGGATCATCGTCCTTATCTTATCATTTTTAAAGAATTTAGGAGCAGATGCAGCACATTTCTTTAATGCAGAGGCATCTGTACCAAAGCCTGGCGTTGTAATGCCACGTATTCAATCAATGGCCACCAAGCTTTGGCAGTTGTATATTGCCTTTACTGCTCTTTGCTTTCTTATGCTGTGGGCTGGCGGTATTGAACCTTTTGATGCGTTAAATTATGCCTTTTCTATTATTGCCACGGGTGGATTTGCACCGACATCAGCAGGGGCTTTTATTTATGAACAAAGTAATTATATTTGTTTCGTATTTATATTCTTTATGTTTCTTGCTGGTGGCAATTTCTCTGTGTATTACAATGCACTTCAAAAAGGAATTCGCGTTTTAATTAATGATTTTGAAACACGTATGTACTGGCTTGTAGTGTTTATTGGTATTGCCATTGTATCAATATCTCTAGCATTACAATCTAGCTATTCTAGTCCTTTAGAGATTGTTAGAAATGCTGCCTTTAATTTAGTTTCGCTTCAAACTGGTAGTGGTTTTGCTATTAGTGATTATGATTTGTGGCCTGCTGCAGCACAGATGATGTTATTTATTTGTACATTTTTTGGTGGCTGTAGTGGTTCTACAACGGGCGGTGTAAAAATTATACGACTTATTATTTTGATTAAGAGTTCTATAATTTATCTGCGAAAATCAATTCATCCTGATATGGTTCAAGTAGTACGTATTAATGGCAAACCGATGCCTACTAAATGGATCCAGATGACACATCAATTTTTATTTTTATATTTAATGATTTATGTGGTATCTGTTTTTCTAATGACTTGTACTGGTCTTAATACATATGATTCTATGCAAGTGGTTACGGCCTTTCTTAGCAATGTAGGACTAGGGTTTGGTGGCTTTGGTCCTACTGACTCCTTTAGTGTTATGCCGGATACTGCTAAATGTATTGCTATTGTAGACATGTTACTAGGTCGTTTGGAGTTATTTACGATTTTAGTTATGCTTCACCCTCAGTTTTGGGAAGGGTATTTTATTAAAAAAGAGGTTCCTAAACGATATCGTATTCTATAGAAGGGCGGGAACTATATGGAAGTTATAAAACGTCCTCTAGGGCTTTATAAAGCAAATTGTTATGTGCTTATCAAAGAGGGAAAATCTATAATCATTGATCCGGGCTTTCATTGTAACCACATTATTGATATGGTTGCAGATTCTGAGCCCATAGCAGTTTTATTGACACATGGTCATTGTGATCATGTGTCAGCCTTGGATGAAGTGTGTATACATTATAATATTCCCGCTTATTTACATCCTTTAGATCAAGAGTTGTTACAGTTAATTCGACGGAGACCAAGTGTATATAAGAAAAAAATGTATACACACTGTAATGATTTAGTAGAGGGGCAATTAAATTTAGATCCTTTTGATATATTAGTTCATCATACACCTGGGCATAGTGCGGGATCGGTTTGTTTAGAAATTGAAGGTTATCTATTTACTGGTGATACCTTATTTAAGCAAAATGTGGGAAATACAGATAATTATAAAAGTGATCCAGCTGATTTGATTAAGAGTTTGAAATATCTTTTAACCTTGTCCAAGGATTTGATTGTTGAGCCAGGACATAGGGAATCTACCATATTAAAAAATGAGGAAGAATTTATTAAAAATATTGTAGTATAGTGTTGACAAAAGTCCTGATAACCGATATACTAAGCAAGTACTTTGGTTACGGCCCCGTGGTGTAGCGGTTAACATGTCGCCCTGTCACGGCGAAGATCGTCAGTTCAAATCTGATCGGGGTCGCCATTTATGCCTCGGTAGCTCAGTTGGTAGAGCAACGGACTGAAAATCCGTGTGTCGACAGTTCGATTCTGTCCTGAGGCACCATTTATATGCGGGAATAGCTCAGCGGTAGAGCACCGCCTTGCCAAGGCGGGGGTCGCGAGTTCGAATCTCGTTTCCCGCTCCAATTTTATATGGCGGCATAGCCAAGCGGTAAGGCAGAGGTCTGCAAAACCTTTATTCCCCAGTTCGATTCTGGGTGCCGCCTCCACAATCGTTACCCATGCCGGGGTGGCGGAACAGGCAGACGCAACGGACTTAAAATCCGTCGGTTGGAAACAACCGTACCGGTTCGATTCCGGTCCTCGGCACCAATTAAGACTAACTTTGGGTTAGTCTTTTTTTCTTATATACAATTAAAACGATTTGTGAAAATTATTACTATAAGTTACGTATAAATATATAAGAGATAGATAAATCTATGAATAAGAAACCTAAGTTATTAATTAGTGAATGCCTATTTGGTGTACCTTGTCGATATGATGGCAAAGATAATTATATAGAAACGATAGAGGCTCTAAAGGAATATTATGAATTAGTACCTGTATGTCCGGAAGTGTTAGGGGGACTTAGTACGCCTCGTGATCCTGCGGAGCGGCAGGGTGAACGTATATGTACTGTTAATGGAGCTGATGTTACCGATGAGTTTGTAAGAGGTGCTCAATTAACAGTTGATATTGCACTAAAATATGGTTGCAAGCAAGCTTTGATGAAGGCGAAAAGTCCTAGCTGTGGATATAAGCGCATTTATGATGGAACTTTTACTAGAACAATGAAAAATGGCCATGGATGTACTGTAGAGGCTCTACTTGAAAAGAATATAACAATTTATACTGAAAATGATATAGAGCTTTTACTTGCAGAAAAAAAGAGATGAGTTTAACTCATCTCTTTTTGATTATATCAAGTTATTTTACTGGTAAAATAACTCAATATAATAGAAAAATAATGGCTACAATATTAATTAAAGACTACTTGTTTGCATTAACAGGATCATTTGCTAATGGTTGTTCACCAAGTAATGTAGTTAAGTTATGTAGATTAAATCGATATTGAGCATTACTAAAATCTCGTGTTGCATCATATCGTTGACTTGGAGCATGCATGAGACCAACTAATGTATCGTATAGCAAATCATTAGTAAAGAATTGATGCTCGTGTTTTGCAAGTACCTCAGCAGTCTGTGGATAGGTTGAGCGATATTGTGGAGATAGGTATACCCAGAATGGAATATGTGTCATAACAAAATCAAATGTATCAGGGTTATGCGATTTGTCTAAACTTTCACCGTGATCGGAGAAATACACCATGGCTTGTAAGTTTAATTTGTCTTTGCCATAATTGTAAATTTGTTGTAATAACCAGTCTGTGTATAATTGGCTGTTAGCATATGCTTCTTGACCATCAGGATACGGACCTTGTTTCCACTTGCTAAATTCATGAGGGTAACGGTCATTGTAATAAATATGACTACCCATAATATGTATAACGATAAAGTTGTTTTTGGTAGGATCTACAGTTTCTAATAATGGCAATAGAGCTTCATCATATCGATCTGAGAATGCATAAGATTCATGGGCCCATTTTGTTGTGTCTGCAGTCTTAGCCATTAATGAAATAGCTGTATCATATTCACCGAATACACCTTGATTGCTAAACCAAGAAGTCGTGTATCCCGCTTTTTTAGCAATATCTAAGATATTGGCTGAATCAAGAAATGGTTTATCATCATATTGATTTCGTTCAGATAGTGCACGCTCCAAGGTTGGTACTGTTTGTACGTACGATGAATAGGCATTATCAAAGAAGACAAAGTCTTTATTGTCCGAACGCATATTGCCTTGCCATGGAGTATCGTCATATGAGAAGTTTGGATTATATACTTTCATATAATCTCGAGAACTAGATTCGCCAATGACTAGAATAATAGTACCAGGTGTTTTGTTCACCGCTGTTTCCTTTGTGTCTAAATTAAAGGAATCAAATACTAAGTGGTGATTATCATTATATTGTTGCATTTGTTTTACATAATCGCCTGCAGCAATCCAGTTCGCCACAATACAGGTTTGAGGGAACAAGAAGAATGGTACATATACTAAAAAAGCTACAAGGGATGCGATGAGCATAGCTGACCGCATAGGACGTGTAGTATTTAAGTTTACTACTGCTTTCATTCCTAAGTTAGACCAGTACAATAAATAAGTCCATAAAATAAGACCAATACTCACTGCTATAAGACCAGGTATACCAGCTGCATTCTTTAAAAAACCAAATGCTTCTTCTGGATTGGTCATATATACGGCTAGCAGACTGGCTGGCGTTAAGCAATGCCAAGTAGTCATGTAATAGCCGATCTGTAAGAATGGTATTAAGCTCAGAATCATGGAAATGATAGCCATGATTAAGGATGTTGTTTTATGGAAGCGATTTGTTTGGTTCAGTAAAAACTGAATGCCTGATAATCCCATGAAAATTAATAAGCCAAATAAAAAATCATTAGCAAATTCATAGAAGTATAATGGCTTCACATAGGACCAATGGAATAAAAGAGGAAAGGTAAGTGCCCATAAGATTCCGACTAGGCCATACCCTAAAAAAGGCCTGTGGAAAACGGTACACCCCATAAAATATTGAAATAAAAAGGTACCTACAATTGTTGGTACAGCTAAAATCGTAATATTCTCTACATCAAGCCCTAAGGTTATGGGCTCATAAATTAAAAATAAGATGATATATAAAACAATACCTATAATACCAAAGCGAAAAATTGGATTTCGCCCAATTTGCCTCACACTCGATGACATAATAAATCCTCTCTAAAAGGAATACACAATAACGTATCTTTTTTTAATATAAAATAATTACAATAATAAAGATAGCAGATGAGTGTAAAAAAAACAATTATTTGAAAGTACTACTATAAATGCTTTATAATTATATAGTTAAAAACATTTTTTCTGAGGATTGGGTTTTATGGGAGATTATAACTACAAGTTGGACGTTTTTGAAGGTCCCCTTGATCTGCTCTTGCATCTCATTGAAAAACATAAAATAGAAATTACCGATATTCCTATCGTTGAAATAACGAGTCAATACTTGGCATATCTAGACAATTGGAACCATTTTGATATTCATTATAGTAGTGAATTTCTTGTTATGGCATCTACCTTATTACAGATTAAATCACGCATGTTATTACCTAAGGCTGAACCTGAGCCCGATGAAGCAGAGGATCCACGTGACGAGTTGGTAGCAAAATTAGTAGAATTTAAGAAAATTAAGGATATTACATCTCTATTAATGGAGCGTACCGCTGTATCTGCGAATATATTTAGTCGTCCTGAAGAAACGAGTGTGCTTGGATTAGATAGTGTATATAATTTGGAACTTTCACAGTTATATCAAATTTTTTATCAAACTATAAAACGAGCTAAAGAGTTATCAGAAGAAGAGACGATTCGTGAGGTAAAGGTTGAAAAGGATACGTATAGTTTAGAGGACATGATTATATCCTTGTCTCGTCGTATACATCGTGGCGAATGTCTATATTTTAGGGAGTTATTAGTAGCAATTGAAACGAAAAGTGGTATGGTAACCATCTTTATGGCTGTTTTAGAATTATTAAAACAACAAGTTATGGAAATGCGTTATGAAGATGATGATATTATATTCACTGCTACCTTGGATGGGGCCGTGTAGAAAGGGGGCTATATGAGCTTACCAACGATGCATTTAGAAGCCGTTTTGTTTTCAGCAGCAAAGCCTATATCGATAGATATGCTAGAAGAGGTGTTTGGTCTTTCCACAGAGGAAACACAAAAATATATAGAAGAATTACAACGTGAACTAAAAGAACAAAATAGAGGTATTCGATTACGTATATCAGGAGCCGGTGTTGAATTAGTCAGCGCTGTTGAATGTGCTGATTATGTTGGTCATATTCGTAAAAAAGAAGATAAATTATCTAATGCGGCCATGGAAACATTAGCTGTTATCGCATATAAGCAGCCTATTACAAAGGCTGAAATTGAAGAGGTTCGCGGTGTAAATAGCGATAAAATTATAAAACAATTATTGACTCGATCTCTTATAGCTGAATTAGGTCATAAGGATACTGTAGGTAGACCGATTCTATATGGCACGACTGATGAATTTTTGAGAAGTGCTGGTGTAGAATCGATAGAAGCCTTACATCAAGAAGTTTCGGAAACAGAAGGGTAGCATGGAACGATTACAAAAATATATTGCCAGTTGTGGTATTGCATCACGGCGTAAGGCAGAAGAACTAATTACAGAAGGTAAAGTACAGGTCAATGGTCGCAAGGTAACCGAATTAGGGGTCAAAATTAATCCACAAAAAGATAAGGTTAAGGTTAATGGCCAATTATTGGCTCAAGAGAAACCAGTATATTATTTGTTAAATAAGCCAAAGGGGGTCATTACATCTGTGTCTGACCCTCAAGGTCGAGAAACGGTTTTAGATTATATAAAAAATGAAACGAAACGAATTTACCCTATTGGTCGTCTCGATTTATATACAGAAGGTTTGTTACTGCTTACGAATGATGGAGAGTTGGCACAAAATCTAACGCACCCATCTAAAGGCGTGGAAAAGACTTATGAAGTTCGTATCAAAGGTCGTGTTCGCGATGATGATTTGCAAATTATTGCAAATGGTGTAGAGCTTGAAGATGGTATAACTGCACCTGCAACAATTGTAGATTTAGGTTTTGATGATCATAATGGTGTACATGAAGTAGAAATTACAATTCATGAAGGTCGTAATCGTCAAGTTCGTCGTATGTTTGAACACTTTGGCTATCGTATTCATAATTTAAAACGTATTGCGTATGCTGGTCTTACTTTAGGTGGTGTGAAACGAGGCGCTTCTCGTCAACTAACAATTCGTGAAGTAAAAGCACTAAAAGCATTGGGGACAGATAAGGCATGAAGCAAATCATAGTCATTGGCGGTGGTGCGGCAGGTCTAATGGCAGCTGTTATAGCAGGCCGTGAAGGAGCACGCGTCATCTTATTGGAAAAAATGAATATGGTTGGCAAGAAAATGGGCATTACCGGTAAAGGTCGCTGTAATATTACGAATAGTGCAGATATGGCCGAATTTATAAAAAATACGCCTGGTAATGGTAAGTTCTTGTACGGTGCCTATGAACGCTTTAGTAATGAAGATCTTCTGGACCTATTGCATAGCTGGGGGTTAAAAACTAAAGTAGAACGTGGGGGACGAGTGTTTCCTGAATCCGATTCTGCATTAGAAGTACGCAATATCTTTATGAAAATCCTAAAAAAGTATAATGTTCAAGTTCATTTAAATGAACCTGTTACATCGATTACTGTACAGGAAAATCGTGTAGTTGGTGTTACAACGGATAAGGAACAATATGCTTGTGATGCTGCTATTATTTGTACTGGTGGTGCATCTTATCCATTGACAGGTTCTACTGGTGATGGTTACGTTTTAGCCGAAAAAGTGGGACATACTATTACTGATATTCGTCCATCCTTAGTCCCTATCGTTACAAACGAAACGTGGGTAAAGGAAATTATGGGGCTTAGTCTTCGTAATGTTGAGGTATCCGTAATTTCTAAAAGTAAGGTACAAGCTAAACAATTTGGGGAAATGATGTTTACTCATTTTGGTCTTACGGGGCCTACAATTTTATCATTAAGTCACATGGTAGGTAAGTTGCTTCGTAAGAAAAATCCTCAAATTACCATTGAAATTAATCTTAAGCCTGCTTTAACTGCAGAAGTATTGGATAAGCGCTTGCAAAAGGATTTTGACTTATATTCTAAAAAACAATTGGCTAATGGGATGAGGGATTTACTACCTGTAAATCTTATTCCCATTGTTATAAAGCTTGCTGAGTTAAATCCGGCTAAACCAATTAATCAAATTACAAAGGAAGAGCGTTTGCGCTTATGTCATGTATTGCAACATATGACAGTAACTGTTAAGGAATTACGACCTGTAGCGGAGGCTATTGTAACAGCAGGTGGTATTTCATTAAAAGAATTTAATCCTAAAACTATGGAGTCTAAATTGATTGGTGGTTTATATGGTGCTGGTGAAGTACTAGACATAGATGCTTTTACAGGAGGCTATAATTTACAAGCTGCCTTTTCCACAGGCTATGTGGCGGCTATGCATGCCGTACACGGTGATGAAGAATAGAGGTTATTATGAACACTAAAAAAATTGCCATTGCTATTGATGGTCCTGCTGGGGCTGGTAAAAGTAGCATTTCTAAAGTAGTGGCCAATGAATTAGGGTATTTATATATCGATACAGGTTCCATGTATCGCGGTGTTACATGGGCAGTTCTTGATAGTCAAATCGATGTTAAGGATCAAGCTGCTGTAGAAGCTTTATTACCTTCTTTAAATTTGACTTTAGAGCCTACTGCAACAGCATGCAAGGTCTATATTAAAGGGAAAGATGTTACATCATTAATTCGCCAGCAGCAAATTAATGATAATGTATCGACTATAGCTTCTTATAAAGGGGTTCGAAAATATTTGGTAGAACGCCAACAAGAGATGGCCGCCGTTGGGGGAGTTATATTAGATGGACGTGATATCGGTTCTGTCGTATTACCTAATGCAGAGCTAAAAATTTATTTAACCGCTTCTGTAGATGCACGTGCAAAACGTAGATGGTTAGAAGTACAAGGTACATCAAACGAGCAAACACTAGACGAAATTAAAAAGAATGTTGTTAGTCGTGATGAAATGGATAAAAATCGTGAAGAGTCTCCACTTGTATGCGTTGAAGATGCAGTGGTTGTAGACTCTAGCGATATGAATTTCGATGAAACTGTGGCATATATATTGAATTTAGTGCAGGAGACAATCAATCATGAATAAATTTTCAACCTGGTTATGGCGTACCGCTTTTTGGCTTCGCTATAAGGTAGGGTATGGACTGAAAGTATATGGTCGTGATAATTTTCCAATGGAAGGACCCGTTATCGTGGTGCCTAATCATTTAAGTAATAATGATCCCCCTATCTGTGGCTATGCTTTGCCTAGACATGTACACTTTATGGCTAAACAAGAATTATTTGTGAATCCTATTTCGCGTTTTTTTTGTACATGGCTTGGTGCATTTCCGTTAAATCGCGGTGCTATTGATAAAGTTGCTATTCGTCATGCCATGGGACTACTTAAAGATAATAAGGTTTTAGGCATATTTGCAGAAGGTAACCGTCAAAAAAGTGGTAAGCTTGGTAAATTTCATGATGGTGCAGCATCAATTGCTCTTAGAACAGCGGTTAGCATAGTGCCTGTTGCTATCATTGGCTCTCACAATATGGAACGTAATAAAGTGGCTTGTATTATTGGTAAACCGATTCCAGTTGAAAAAGCTAAAGCGACTCCAGAAGCGATTCAAAAAGTAAATGATAGTGTTAAAAGTGAAATCCAACGAATGATAGATTCTTATCATAACAATTGTATAGAGGAGACTTTATGGAAATAATTTTGGCTAAAAACCATGGTTTTTGCTATGGTGTAAAACGGGCTGTTGAAATGGCAAATGAAGCTGCAAATAACGATGGTAAAAGCTATACATTAGGTCCTATTATTCATAATCCTCAAGTTGTAGGTCGTCTTGAAGACAAAGGGGTAAGCCCTGTTCAAGAAGTGTCTGATATCGCTGAAGGCACAATGATTATTCGCTCTCATGGTGTAGGACCTGCTATTTACGAAGAGGCAGAAGAAAAAGGATTACATGTTGTGGATGCCACATGTCCACATGTAAAAAAAGCACAGCAAGATGCAAAGTCTGTTATAAATGAAGGTATGACTTTGGTGATTTTGGGAGAAAAAAACCATCCTGAGGTTAAAAGCATCAATTTATGGGCAAATAACGAAGGAATAATCATCGAAGATGAAGAATCCGCCCAAAAACTACAAGTTGTGGAAAAAATGGGCGTTGTTGTACAAACAACCTTTTCACAATTCAAATTTAACAGTATAATAGACATATTAGAGAAAAAATCTAAGAATCTTAAGGTTTTCAAAACGATATGCAATGCAACGCAAGAACGACAGAATTCTGCCGTTGATTTAGCACGTAATGTAGATCTTATGATAGTGATAGGCGGTAAGAACAGCGGCAACACAAACCGATTGGCAGAGGTTTGTCGTGACGTTGGATGTACAACGTATCACATTGAAACTTCTACTGAATTACAACTGGAATGGTTTAACCGAGTACAGACGGTAGGAGTAACAGCAGGAGCATCGACTCCCGACTGGATTATTAAGGAGGTCATTGAGACAATGAAAGATTTTGCAGAATTATTAGCAGCCGAAGGTCAAGAAGAATTTAAGAAAGGGAACGTTGTAGAAGGTACAGTAGTTCAAGTCGAAGATGAACGAGCTTATGTATCTTTTGGCTACAAAACTGAAGCCATTTTGAACAGAACTGAAATTTCTTATCCAGCACCAGAATCTGCCAAAGATGTGTTAAAAAATGGTGATGAAATTAAAGCAGTTATCATGAATCACATCAAAGAAGATAATCCTATTTATCTTTCCATGACTCGCTTGGCTAAAGATGAAGATTGGCAATATGTTATCGAAGCACAAGAAAAAGATGAAGCTATCGTATGTAAAGGTATTGATGCTATCCCAGCAGGTTTAGTAGTAACAGTTAAATCCCTTCGTGGTTTTATTCCATTGTCCCAAGGTGATGTTCATTTCGTGAAATCCTTAGACAACTTGGTTGGTACAGAATTTGAAGCTAAAGTACTTGAAATCGATGAAAAGAAAAACCGTTTGGTTCTTTCCCGTCGTGCAGTATTGGAAGTGGAACGTCAAGCTAAATTAGCTGAAGCATTGAAAAATATCAACGTTGGCGAAAACTATAAAGGTATTGTTCGTAAAATCATGCCTTATGGTGCATTCGTAGATATCGGCGGTATTGAAGGTTTACTTCACATTTCCGATATTTCTTGGCAAAAAATCAAAAAAGTGGAAGATGTTCTTTCTGTTGGCCAAGAAATCGAAGTTAAATTACAATCCTTCGACGCTGAAAGCAATAAATTATCCTTGTCCTTAAAAGCTTTATCTAAGAGCCCATGGGACGTTGCTGAAGAAACATTGCATGTTGGCGATGTTATTAACGGCAAAGTTGTTCGTTTAGTAGCTTACGGTGCATTCGTAGCTGTTAATGACGACATCCAAGGTTTACTTCACATTTCTCAAATTACAAAACAACGTAATGCGAAAGTTGAAGATTACTTGAATCGTGGTCAAGAAGTTGAAGTTAAAATCATTTCTCTTAACAAAGATGAAAAGAAATTGGGTTTGGCTTTGACTGAGTTGATGGAATCAAAAGAAACTGCAGAAGACGCTGAATAATTCATTGTCTAATAAAAGGCTAGCCAAGGTTTCCTTGGTTAGCCTTTTTGCGTACTTTACTTAGAATATGATAAAATATAGTAATGTATTAGATTAGATAATGAGGTGAAACTATGGCAAAACCATTAGTGGCTGTTGTAGGCCGTCCAAATGTAGGTAAATCTACACTTTTTAATGCCATTGTTAATAAACGTATCTCTATCGTTGAAGATATTCCGGGGGTAACAAGGGACCGTATTTACTTCGATGCAGAGTGGTTAAATCGTGAGTTTACAATGATCGATACTGGTGGTATCGAGTTCATTACTGAAAATAGTCATGTTATTCCTAAGATGATGCGATTACAAGCTGAATTAGCTATTGAAGAAGCGGATGTAATTTTATTTGTCGTCGATGGTAAACAAGGTATTGTACCTGCTGATGAAGAAGTTGCAAATATTCTTAGAGCTAGTGGAAAACCTGTTGTACTCGTAGTTAATAAGATTGATAGTGTAAATCAAGAGCCGAATATTTATGAATTCTACAATCTTGGTTTGGGGGACCCCATTGGCATTTCAGCTAAAAATCTTATGAATTTAGGTGATTTGCTGGATGATACTGTTAAACATTTTCCACCAGTTGGCACTAATGTAGATGATGAAGATACTATTCATGTTGCCGTTATTGGTCGTCCAAATGTAGGTAAATCTTCTTTGACTAATGCATTATTAGGACAAGATCGTGTAATAGTATCTGATGTAGCAGGTACTACTCGAGACTCCATTGATACGTATTGGACTCATGAGGGCCAAAAATTTGTACTTATTGATACGGCGGGAATGCGTCGTAAGTCTAAAATCGAAGAAGCCGTTGAACGATATAGTATTGTCCGCTCTTTGCGATCAGTAGATCGTGCTGATATTGTAGTTCTTGTACTAGATGCTCAAGATGGTGTTACAGAACAAGATAAAAAAATTGCAGGTTATGCTTACGAAGCGGGTAAAGGTGTAGTCATTGTTGTGAATAAATGGGATCTTGTTGAAAAAGATGACAAAACAACATTGCGATTTACTGAAGATATTTATGATGAATTAGGTTTTTTACAGTTTGCACCTATCCTGTTTGCTTCTGCTTTAACTAAGCAACGTATTCACCGTTTAGCTGATATGTTGAAGTTTGTATCTGAACAACAATACCGCCGTGTATCTACGGGGACGTTAAATCAATTATTACAAGATGCACAAACCGTAAATCCTGTACCATCTCGCAATGGTAGAATTCCAAAAATCTATTATATGACGCAAGCTAGTGTTAAGCCGCCTACATTTATTTTATTTGTAAATGAACCAGAGCTAATTCACTTCTCTTATATGCGTTTCTTAGAGAATCGATTGCGTGAGTCCTTTGGTTTTGAAGGAACTCCGATTCGTTTAGTATTACGTGGCAAGAAACGGGATGATGAAGACTAATGGATATTATGATTATTGTATATGCTGTATTATCATATCTTATCGGATCAATTCCTAGTGGATTAATTATAGGTAAGCTTTTCTTTAATACAGACGTACGACAATATGGCTCTAAAAATATTGGCGCTACTAATACATATCGAGTTATCGGTCTTAAAGCAGCCTTACCTGTATTTTTATGTGATGCTTTAAAAGGGGCAGCAGGAGTAGTGCTACTCTCACCTTATGGGCCTATGTTTATGATCTTAGGTGGTATTCTTGGGATGATGGGACATAACTGGTCTGTTTTCCTTGGGTTTAAGGGTGGTCGTGGCGTTGCTACGGGTTTAGGTGTACTTATTGCTCTTTCACCAATAGTAGCATTGATTTGCTTTTTGGTATGGGGTGTTATCGTATATTTCACTAAACTTGTATCTTTAGGCTCTATCATTGCCGCTGCATTAGTACCAGTACTGATGTATTTCACTGGAGAATCCTTCTGGTTTGTTGGCTTTGGCGGGTTAGCAGCTTTGTTTGTCATTGTACGTCATTGGGATAATATTAAGCGTCTACTTGCTGGAAACGAGTTAAAAATAGAGCGCATTAAAAAGGATTAAAGAATGAATGTTGTTGTTATCGGCTCTGGTAGTTGGGGGACGGCCCTTGCTATTAAATCCGTTTTAGTTGGAAATACTACAACTATATATTGTCGTCGTCCAGAATTTGCAGATAAACTTGCAAAAGACTTAGAGAATAAAGACTATTTACCAGGTGTAAAACTTCCAGAAGAATTACAATATAGTTCTGATTTAGAGGCCTGTATTAGTAATGCCGAAGTGGTATTAATGGTTACTCCTTCTGTACATGTACGTACCAGTTTAGAGGCTATTAAACCGTATGCTCATAAAAATCAAGCCTATATTCTATGTTCAAAAGGTGTAGAACGAACCAGTGGCAAACTTTTGACGACTGTGATGAAAGAGGTTCTTGCTACCATAGGGTGTAATTTAGCGGTTTTGTCTGGACCTAATCATGCAGAAGAGGTTGGTCGCAACTTACCTGCTGCATCTGTGCTGAGTACTGAAAGCCTAGAGGTAGCTACAACATTGCAAAAGGCATTATGTAGTCAAAATTTTAGAATTTATGCAAATACTGATATGATTGGTGTTGAACTAGCAGGAGCCACGAAAAACATCATTGCCCTTGCAGCTGGTATTGCAGATGGTTTAGCTTTAGGGGATAATTGTAAGGCTTTACTATTAACACGTGGTCTTCATGAGATGACTCGCTTTGGGGTGGCCTTAGGGGCCCAAAAAGAAACCTATGCTGGTCTTGCTGGTATGGGGGATTTGATTGCTACTTGTATGAGCCCACATGGTCGTAACCGTGCGGCTGGTCAAAAACTAGCCGAGGGTAAGACTATGGATTTTATTGTTAATCATACTAATATGGTTGTAGAAGGATTTTTCGCAACAGAAATTATTTATACAATGGCTTGTAAACATCAAATTGAAATGCCTATAACGAAGGCTTTATATGAGGTTTTATACGAAAAAAAATCTCCATCCATAGCATTAGCTGAGTTGATGGGGCGTGATATTAAAATTGAAGTATCATAAATAAAAGATACTTTTAATTTGGTTATTTATATACTATAATTAATGAGTATAATCTTGTGAGGGTTGTATGCGAATTATTGGCGGAACTGCTAAGGGACATGCTATAAAAGCACCTAAAGGATTAGATACTAGGCCTACACTTGATCGTGTTCGTGAAAGTGTATTTAATGTATTAGCAAATAGAGGTATATTTGGTTCTGATATACTAGATATATTTTCTGGCACTGGTGCAGTAGCAATTGAAGCCTTAAGTCGTGGTGCAGCACATGCAGTAGCAGTGGACTTTAAAACGGGAAAACTAATTTTAGAGAATGCTAAACATTGTCGTGTGGATGATCGGTTAGAAATTATTCCGAGGAAACTTTCACAATTAAAAAATTATATAGTAGGGCGACAGTTCGATTATATATTTTCTGACCCGCCATATGAAAATGGATTTATACAAGATACTATAGATTTGGTTGTGAACTATGATTTGTTAAAACCTGAAGGTGTTTTATTATTAGAACATCATAAGGATGAGGTTTTTACCTTACCAGAATCATGGGAATGTATAAAAGAACAGAAATTTGGTTATACGTTGGTTTCCTATTTTGTAAAGACAGCTGAAAGGAGCTAAACCTGTGCGTATAGGTGTATGTCCGGGTAGTTTTGACCCAGTTACTAATGGACATGTTGATATTTTTGAACGGGGCAGCCGATTGGTTGATAAATTAATCATTGCTGTCAGCTCAAATCCGAATAAAAATTCCTTATTTTCTATGGAAGAACGGGTTGAGATGATTCGAAATTCTGTCAAACATATTCCTAATGTTGAAATTGATTGTACAGGTGGCTTACTCAATGAGTATGTTAAATCCAAGAATGCTACTATTATTATTCGAGGATTACGTGCATTGAGCGACTTTGAATATGAATTTCAGCGCGCATTATTTGCAAAATATTTGGATGATGACATTGAAACAGTATTTATTATGACAAATAACAAATACTCTTTTGTCAGCTCCACGGGTATTCGTGAACTAGCTAAATTTGGTGGTAAGCTAGATGGTCTTGTTCCGGATGATGTTAAGGAAAAACTTGAAGAACGCTTTAATACGGTCCATAATAAATAGGGGTGAATTGTATGAAAACAGAAAAATTATTAGAAGATTTAGAGGTTCTTATTGAATCTAGCAGCCGTATTCCTATGACTACAAAACGTATGGTTGAGGAAGACGAAATTATGCGTATTATTGATTCTATTCAGGAATCCTTACCTTTGGAACTTGAAGAATCTCGTCGTATTGTAGCAGATAAAGATAAAGTGTTAGCTGATGCTCAACGTCAGGCTGAAACTTTGATCGATCAAGCTAAAGACTACATTGCTAAATTGACAGCTGAAAGTGAACTTGTAAAACAAGCTCAAGAACAAGCTAATCAAATTATTAATGCAGCAAATCAATCCTCTGATGAGCTGAAAGCTAGCTCCATTCAATATGCTGGTGATGTTCTTAAATATGTTGAAAACAACTTGGAGAAAACATTGGAAAGCTTGCGTCAAAATCGTGAAAGTTTGAAACAAACCGAACAACGTACAGAAGAAAACCAATAGTTTAAACAAAGGCTAGATATCATATTATATCTAGCCTCTTTTTTTATATTTTAAATTCCATAGAAAACTTAAGATAAGTAATATCAATTTTCAGATCAATATGTAAAAAATAATGTGAGCGAAATAATAAACCAAAAATAAAAGCGAAGGGATACCTTCGCTTTTATCATTCTCTATAGTTTTCTGGCTTTTTCGGCTCCACAATCATAGTTTGATGGGTATTAAAAATAACAAATCCCAAAGGAGATCCAGGTGGCTTTTTGATATTTTTAATGTATGTATAATCTACCGGGACCTTACTAGTATCACGAGCTTTACTGAAGTAGGCTGCATATTGAGCTACTTTAGATAGAATCATATCGTCTGGCTCAACATTGAGTCTTAAAATAAGGTGCGAACCTTGGATATCCTGTGTATGGAACCAAATGTCAGTTGGCTTTGCAAATCGGTGTGTTAAATATTCGTTTTGTTGATTGTTACGACCGATGAATATTTCACCTTCATCAATTGTTAAGTGAATGTAGTTAGATTTGCCAAGCTTGTAAGATAGTGGTTTTTTTGATTTTTTTATGATACCTGCATCCATGCATTCTTTGCGTATTTCTTCTAAGCTTTCACGAGTTGTGGCTAAAGAGATGCTGTACAGAATAGATTGTAAGTATGCTAGTTTTGTAGTACTAGCATTGAGTTGGAACTCGCCACTAACCATACGATTTTTTAGTTTTGTATAAAGCTTATAATACCATTGTGCATTTTCCACAATCGTTAAGTTTGGCTTTAAAGGAATCGTTAACATTTCATTTTCTTCGGAAAGAAGATTTTGTAATTCAATAGAAGGCTCATATTGCACTTGAAGGTGTGCATTTATCATTAGAAGATCACCATATAATTTATAGGTTTCCATTTTCTTAGTATCTTCTAATTCATCTTTGATCTTTTGATGGCGACCTTCTTCCTTTTTGATGGCTGCTGTTAAGATTTTTTCTAACTCTTTATCAGCTGTATAAATTGCCTTTGTATTATGAATAGATTCCTCTAAGGCTTCAGAAATAGTGTTGTATTCTTTTAATACCTTATAGTTATGTAATAAAATACTTGTGTAAGCTTTTTTATTGTTATCGTTGACTAAAGTAAATAAACCTTTGCTATTTTCGAGTTTTACCTTGAGGTCGTACAAGGCTTTAGCAAGTGTATCTAGTTGAGAAGTATCTAAATCAGTTATGATTTCTTCA
Organism: Veillonella parvula; assembly: GCF_042850485.1. Lineage (GTDB taxonomy): Bacteria > Bacillota > Negativicutes > Veillonellales > Veillonellaceae > Veillonella > Veillonella parvula_Q. The sequence continues at coordinate 941,014 of NZ_AP031417.1, forward strand.
CCACTTAATTTGGAAATATATAAAAGCTCATCCAATAAAGGTTTACCAAAACCGTTAAAGATAGCTCGAATAGATTGCTGCACAGAGCCATTACCAAAGGAAGTAAGTAGATTTTTTACTTCATTATTATCAAAGTCCATTAAACTTACGCGATTAGCATTAGGTGGTAAATCATACTGTATTTTTGGACTAATAATACGTTCACGGTTCATGAGAGGGGAGACGTGAATTAAGGATTCTAAAATAATACCGTCTTGTACGAAGATACAGTTGGAATATTTGCCCATTAATTCAATATAAATATATGTACTCGTAATAGAACCGTCCATTTCTAGTTTATCCGTTTGGATACACATGATACGGTCACCATTGATTTGTTCCACCTTTACGATGCGGCTACCTTCAATATGCTTTCGTAAGAACATGCAAAGTGAGCTTGGTTCTTTTGGTAGATCTTGAAGTGGTTGGCTAAGATACATTGCTGGTGTGGCACCTACGGTAATAATTAAGTTTTGGTCTTCGTTAAGTGCTCGAACTTTAAATAATAATGTAGTTTTATCTATTTGATATAGTTTTTGTATTTGACCTGTTTGTAGTCGCTCGTTTAATTCTTTAGCGAGTACAGACATGGTAAGTCCGTCTAAATTCATAGTACTCCTTTCAAATATATTTAGAAGTATAGTTTAGTATACCATAGTGTACATATAATTCTTAGTATTTAAACACGGATTGTGTAATTCGTGGTACAATAATAAAAACTACTAAGGAGGATGATTTATGAAAAGTATGACCGGTTTTGGTTCTGGCACAGCAACCAAAGATGGCATTACCTGTACGGTAGAAATTAAGTCCGTAAACGCTCGCTTCTTGGATCTGTTTATTCGTAGTCCAAAACAAATGAATCCTTTTGAAAGTACTATTCGTGGAATGATACAAGATCGTATTACTCGTGGTAAGGTTGAGGTATCAGTTTCTATTTTAGATGCAGGGGAGCGACCTAAAACTTTTACTATTAATAGTGTATTGAGAAAACAAATACAAGAGTTGTTGGTACAAGAAGAATTCTATGATGATTCTAAAAAGGTACCTTTACAAGCTGTAAATTCGATTTCTACCGAATGGGTTCAACAACAAGATACACCAATTGGAGAAGATGTTCTATCAGATATTGTAAAAGAAGCAACGACTCAAGCATTAGATGCTTTAATAGCAATGCGAACTGCGGAAGGTCAACATATCAAGCAGGATTTATTAGATCGTATCGATACACTTGAAAAGATCATTACTAAAATTGACACTAATAAATCTGGTGCTGTAGAAGCATATCGCGAACACATAAAAACTAAAATTCAGGAATATTTAGTTTCTTTAGAAGCGAGTATTAGTGAGGATCGTTTTATACAAGAGATTGCTCTATTAGCTGATAAGACGGATATTACGGAAGAGATTGTCCGATTTACCTCTCATGTGGTACAATTAAAAAATACACTTGCAGATACAAACTCAATCGGTCGTAAGGTCGATTTTATTTTGCAAGAAATGAATCGTGAGGTAAATACAATCGGCTCCAAAGCAATGGATTCGATTATTACTGAGCTTGTGGTTCAACTTAAATGTGAGTTAGAGAAAATTAGAGAACAAGTACAGAATGTAGAGTAATAGGAGGTCTATGAATGAGTATTCAATTACTGAATATAGGCTTTGGTAATATGGTATCTGCTAACCGTGTTATGGCTATTATTAGTCCTGAATCCGCCCCTATAAAGCGGATGGTTCAAGATGCTAGAGACAAGGGATTGCTCATTGATGCCACATATGGTCGTAAGACACGTGCTGTATTAGTTATGGATAGTGGTCAAATTGTATTATCTGCAATTCAACCTGAAACCGTAGCACATCGACTTGTGCAACATGATGTGGATGTAGATACAGTGGAATCATAGGAGTGCATATGTCAGACAGAGGATTATTAATCGTTATATCCGGGCCATCTGGCGCAGGTAAGGGTACGATTTGTGCGAATATTCGTAAAGAAATGCCTAATTTAGTTTATTCCGTTTCTATGACAACCCGTGCTCCACGTGTGGGTGAAAAGGAAGGAATTAACTATTTCTTCCGCTCTAAAGAGGAATTTGAGTCTTTACTTAGTGAAGACTCATTCTTAGAATATGCTAAGGTATATGATAATTACTATGGTACTCCAAAACAACATGTAATGGATTTATTAGATGATGGAAAAAGTGTACTATTAGAAATCGATATTCAAGGCGCTATGCAGGTTAAGGAACGTTTTAGCGATGCTGTATTTATTTACATTGTACCGCCTTCACTATCTGAGTTATCTGAACGTTTACATAATCGTGGCACAGATGCTAAAGAAGTCATTGATAAACGATTGTCATTGGCTTGTTCAGAATTGGCCTTAGCTCATCGTTATGACTATATCGTCGTAAATGATGATTTAGCAGAGGCTTCTGAAAAGGTTGCCTCTATCTTGCGAGCTGAGTCTTGTAAGATTAGTCGTAATAAAGAGCAAATTCAATATATTTATAAACAATATCAAGAGTCTAAGGAGAAGTGATAGTATGATGGTAAAACCTCCATTAAAAAAATTGGAAAGCCAAGTAGATAGCAAATATACATTGGTGACTTTAGCGGCTAAACGCGCTCGCGAATTAACAGATGGCGAACCTTGCTTAGCAGAATCTACACATGCGACTGACAAGCCTGTATCTTTGGCATTTTATGAAATTGCTGAAGGTGAAGTGACATATAAACGCACTAAAGAAGGCATTAAATAAAAAATCAATTCCTTGTATCATTGATACAAGGAATTTTTAAAAGGAGAAGAACATGCGCGGAAAACATATCATTGTCGCAGTATCTGCAGGTATTGCAGCGTATAAGGCAATTGAAGTGGTAAGCAGACTTCGTAAAAAAGGGGCTGAAGTAAAGGTTGTAATGACACAAAATGCAACGTATATTGCGTCACCTTTAACATTTGGCGAAATCAGTGGACATCCTGTAGCTCTAGACATGTTTGAACAAGTTCATCAGTGGGATGTAGAACATATTGCACTGGCCACTTGGGCAGATGCATATGTAGTTGTGCCTGCAACAGCAAATGTGATCGGAAAAATTTATGCAGGCATTGCTGATGATATGTTAACTACAACAATTATGGCTACCAAAGCACCTAAGTACCTTTGTCCTGCTATGAATACAGAAATGTATAATAATCCTATTACTCAACGCAATTTAGAAGGATTACGTTCTTTGGGGTACCATATTATGGACCCTGCAGAAGGCTGGTTAGCTTGTGGTATTACTGGTGTAGGACGTTTACCGGAGCCCGAAGCAATTGTGGATTGGCTAGAAGCTAAAATGTGCAGCACCAATGAGCTTGAAGGTACTACTATACTTGTTACAGCTGGCGGAACACAGGAGAGTATTGATCCTGTTCGGTATATTGGAAATCGTTCTAGCGGTAAGATGGGATATGCCATTGCAGAACAGGCTGCACACATGGGGGCTAAGGTGATATTAGTAAGTGCTCCCACATCCTTGCCTATACCAAGTGGCGTAGACTTTATTTCTGTAGATTCTGCGGTATCTATGCAGGAGGCTGTTGAAGCTCGTTATAATGATGTTAATGTAGTTATTATGGCTGCCGCTGTTTCTGACTTTAGAGTCCTTCATAAAGCAGAGCAAAAAATAAAAAAAATGGAGTCTATGACCATAGAACTTGTAAAAAATCCAGATATTCTACAAGGGTTGGGCTCTAAAAAAAGTCATCAAATTCTTGTTGGTTTTGCGGCAGAAACAGAACATGTAATCAAGTATGGTCAGGATAAAGTGGCTAAAAAAAATCTAGATATGCTTGTGGCCAATGATGTAAGCAAATCGAATGCAGGTTTTAATGTAGATACGAATGAAGGCTATTTTTTATATCCTGATAAAGAGCCTAAAGAAATGCCTAATATGAAAAAATCTGACCTTGCTCGACATATCCTTAGAGAAGTTATTGACTTAGTAGCAAACAAACATAGCTAACATAAATTAATTCTTGTGTGTGTTCTTTTAAGAAGGGTGTGTTTTTGTTATATGTTTGCTATACAAAAAGCGTATTTAGAGGGCTCCTTAGGAAAGGGAAAATGGAGTAATAATATTATCGCCGGATTGGTCGTAGGGGTTGTGGCTCTGCCTCTAGCAATGGCCTTTGCTATTGCTAGTGGAGTTACACCGCAAGCGGGCATTTATACGGCAATCATTGCAGGTATATTTGTATCCTTGTTTGGTGGCTCCCCTGTTCAGATTGCGGGCCCTACAGGGGCATTTATCGTTCTATTGAGCAGTATCGTTGTCAATTATGGCTTTGAAGGTTTACAAATTGCGACCATGATGGCAGGGATTATTCTGGTTTTAATGAGCGTTGCAAAGTTAGGGACAGTCATTCGGTTTATACCGACACCTGTTATTATGGGTTTTACAGCAGGTATTGGTGTTACGATCTGGGTAGGGCAATGGCCATATTTCTTTGGATTTCCACCGTTGCCTTATATGGCTCATTTCCATGAAAAATTATGGGCTATGATTCAGTCCTTACCATACTCTGACTTACCTACATTGGGGATTGCACTCTTAAGCTTAAGTCTACTGTTAGTTTTACCTAAAATCCCATATATTAATAAAGTTCCAGCTCCCATTGTAGCTATGATTGTTGCTACGGTTATTCAAGCTATCTACCAATTTCCTACGGTTTTAACCATTGGTAGTGCATTTGGTGGCATACCTCAAGGTTTGCCAGAATTTTCTGTACCAAAATTGAGTTTTGATAAAATCTTATCCTTAATCGGGCCGGCTTTTACAATTGCCATGCTAGGCGCTATTGAATCCTTATTGTCTGCAGTTGTTGCTGATGGTATGAGTGGCACCAAGCATGAATCTAATACTGAATTATTTGGACAAGGATTAGCTAATATATTTGCGCCATTGTTTGGTGGAATTGCATCAACCGGTGCTATTGCGCGAACTGCTACAAATATTCGTCAAGGTGGTAATTCTCCGGTGGCAGGTATTGTTCATGCCATTACATTAGGTGCCATTCTTTTATTTTTAGCCCCATATGCAGTGTATATTCCGTTGGCATCTATGGCAGCCATATTATTTGTAGTAGCCTACAATATGAGTGATGTACCACGTTTTATACGAATGCTTATTCTCGCACCTCGTCCAGATCAAATAATATTATTGCTTACCTTTTTCCTGACTATTTTTACGGATTTAGTAGTAGCTGTAAATGTAGGTGTAGTACTTGCAGTGTTGCAGTTTATGCGCAAAATGGTTAATACAATTGATGTGCATGAAGCAAGTAGTGCCGAATTATCAGCACAGATTAGGCATGAGATTACAATCCATCCAGAAATAATGGTATACACTGTAGAAGGCCCATTATTCTTTGGTGCTATAAGTGCATTTGATAGAGCGTTAAACTCTATACATAAAGATCCTAAATATTTAATCATTCGTTTTGTAAAAGTACCATTTGTAGATTTAACGGGTTTACGTATTTTACGAGGTATTATTGAAGAACTTCAAAAAAGAGGCATAGAAGTTTTGCTTAGTGATGTGAGTTACGATATACGTAGAGAGATGTATAAATCTGATTTCTTGGATATTCTGGGCCGTCATCATATGTATCGTCAGTTTGAAAGTGCCCTTCATAAGGTTGAACATGATTTAGCTTTAAAAGAGGCAAGAGAGGTATAATAATGACTTGCTTTCTCACTGTAAATACACTATAATATTTCTGTAACTCATCAAGAGTAGTGGAGGGATAGGCCCTGTGAAGCTACAGCAACCATTCCAAGCGGAAAAGGTGCTAATTCCTATGACAAATGTCGTTAGATGGGAGGGTCTCTCATGAGTGCATGAGAGACTTTTTTTCGTATTAGGAGGATAAAATGGCTGAAAAACATATGTTTTTTACTTCTGAATCTGTTACTGAAGGCCATCCAGATAAAATAGCTGACCAAATTTCTGATGCTGTTTTGGATGCGATTATTGAAAAGGATCCAACTGCTCGTGTGGCTTGTGAAACTTTAGTTACTACTGGTTTAGTTCATGTAGTAGGTGAAATTTCTACTCACACATATGTAGATATTCCTCGCATCGTACGTGATACAATTCGTGAAATTGGTTATACTCGTGCAAAATTTGGTTTTGATTGTGATACTTGTGGTGTACTTGTATCCATCGATGAACAATCTGCGGATATCGCCATGGGTGTTGATGAAGCACTTGAATCAAAAGATGGCAATGGTGAAGTGCTTGATAAAATCGGTGCTGGTGACCAAGGTATGATGTTTGGCTATGCATCTAATGAAACACCTGAACTCATGCCTTTGCCAATTTCCTTGGCACATCGTTTATCTCGTCGACTTACAGAAGTTCGTAAGGATGGGACCTTAACTTACTTACGTCCAGACGGTAAGACTCAAGTTACTGTAGAATATGTTGATGGTAAACCTAAGCGCATTGATACAATTGTTATTTCTACGCAACATAGCCCTGAAGTTACCCAAGAACAAATTAAAGCCGATTTGAAGCGTTATGTAATTGACGCAGCGTTGCCTGCTGAATTCGTTGATGAAAATACTAAATACTTCATCAATCCAACTGGTCGTTTCGTAATTGGAGGACCTCATGGAGATGCTGGTTTAACTGGCCGTAAAATTATTGTAGATACATACGGTGGTATGGCCCGTCATGGTGGCGGTGCATTTTCTGGTAAGGATCCATCTAAGGTGGACCGTTCTGCAGCATACGCAGCGCGTTATGTAGCTAAAAATGTTGTAGCAGCAGGTCTTGCTGATAAATGTGAAGTGCAAGTTGCTTATGCAATTGGGGTTGCTCATCCTGTATCTATTTTAGTTGATACTTTTGGTACAGGTCGCATAGAGGAAACAAAAATTCAAGAGCTTGTTAAAAAACATTTCGACCTTCGTCCAGCAGGAATCATTGAAATGCTTGATTTGTTAAAGCCTCATTATCGCAAAACTGCAGCGTATGGTCACTTTGGTAGAACTGATGTGGATTTACCTTGGGAACGTACAGATAAAGCACAAATTCTAAAAGAAGAAGCTGGCTTATAATACAAAAGGTCTTGGTAGAATTTCTACTGAGACCTTTTATAATAAACGAAAGGAAAAAATGTATGCGCGTAGCACAAGTTATAATTAACAGACCGGCCAAACAACTTCATAAACCTTTGAGCTATTTAATGCCTGAAAAGTTTGGTAATGTCTTACCTGGTACGCGCGTACTCATTCCTTTAGGACATAGTCGTGAAGAAGGCATTCTTATTGGTTACGACGAGTTAGTTGAGCCACCAGAGTTCACTTTACGAAATATTGTGCAAGTATTAGATAGCGAACCTTGGTTTACACCGGAAATGATGGATACGGCCCGCCGTCTAAATGAGTATTATTTATTCTCTTATGGCGATGCATTGCGATTGTTTACAGTGAATAAGACATTAAAATCTTACGAGGCACCAAAGGAAGAATGGTTAGTAGTCATGCCAGAATTTTCGGTGGCACAATTTAGTGAACGAAAAAAGAAGCAACGAGAATTAGCAAAATACTTACTTGAAGTGGGCGGAGCATCTAAGGCATTACTACTAGCTAAAGGCTATTCTCGTATGGTCATTAAACAAGTGAGTGAAGCTAAAGGTATTGTCGTTGAAGCTCGTTTTAAAGCCACAAAAACAACATTTGATGAGCTTTTAACAGAAGAAGTTAATATTCCTCTTACTGAAGCTCAACAAGCTGTATATGGACCAATACAAGATGCAATGAATAGCCATGAACATAAAACCTTTTTACTTCATGGTGTCACTGGTAGTGGTAAGACTCAATTATATTTACGTGCTACAGCAAGATGTATTAGTCAGGATAAGACGGCTATTATTTTAGTACCTGAAATTATATTGACTGATCAAATTGTGAAACGATTTGTAGAAACTTTTGGTGACGAAGTCGTAGTATTTCATAGTAAATTGACGGTACAACAACGGAACAATAATTGGGAGCGTTTGCGCCGTAAGGATAGTCACATTATTATTGGCGCTCGTTCTGCCGTATTTGCGCCAGCTGAGGATATCGGCCTTATTGTGGTCGATGAAGAACATGATCCATCTTATAAACAAGAGGATATGGTTCGATATCATGCACGTAACGTGGCATTGTGGCGTGCTGAGGCACATGGTTGTCCCGTTATTTTAGGTTCTGCTACACCATCTGTTACTTCGTACTATAAAGCTAAGCAAGGGGAGTATCATTTACTAGAGTTGCCAAATCGCATTTTTGAGCAATCTATGCCGAAGGTTACTATAGTAGATATGAAGGAAGAAATTCTTCATGGAAATTACTCCGTTTTTTCTGATGCCATGAGTCGCTTAATTCAACATACATTAGATGAGCATAATCAAATGATTATTCTGTTAAATAGACGTGGTTATAATACTTTTGTTATGTGCCGGGATTGTGGGGAAACTATTATGTGTCCTCATTGTGATGTAGCTATGGTTTATCACCAAGCTGGTGAAGAATTGCGTTGTCATTATTGTGAACATCATGAACCAATTCCAACTGTTTGTCCCAAATGTAATAGTAAGAGGATTAAGTTTTTTGGTTCAGGCACACAAAAGGTAGAGGAAGAGTTACGTCGTCACTTTAAATCGGCTCGCATTGCTCGTCTTGATCAAGATGTGACAAAAAATAAGCAATTAGCAGAAGATATTTTACATGACTTTGGAGCTCATAAATATGATATTTTGTTGGGAACACAAATGGTATCTAAAGGTCATGACTTTAAAGATGTAACAGCTGTTGGTATTTTAACAGCCGATTCAGTTTTGAATATTCCTGTTTATACAGCTTCAGAACGAACTTTTGATTTACTTACTCAAACGTCTGGACGTGCCGGTAGGGGTGAAAAACCGGGTAGCGTTGTAATACAAACATATAATCCTTTAAATTATGCTATAATAAAGAGTAAGGCTCATGATTATATAGGCTTTTACAATGAAGAAATTCAAAACCGTAAAGCTTTAGGATATCCTCCATTTCGCGAAATGATTCATATGGTTGTGCGTCATCAAGATATGAAAACATTAGAGTCTATAGCAAATCGTATTGTCGATGACTTGGAGTCTTATAAAGGAAATCAGGATATTTTGATTAATGGTCCTTATGAAGCGCCTATAAAAAAAGTGCGCGATATGTATCGTTTAGCTATTATGATTCGCGGTACAGATTTAACGAATTTGAAAGAATATATATATAACTCATGGATTTTCACGCAAGAAGGACTGCTGATTGACGTGGATCCCGTGTAGTGTAGGAGTATCAATGGCTGTATTAGATGTTGTGAAAGCAGGTCATCCCGTTTTAAAACAAGTGGCGGAACCTGTAGAACATGTTAATAAAAAACTTAGAGCCCTTATCGATGATATGGCTGAAACTATGTATAAGACTGAAGGGGTTGGTCTTGCAGCACCTCAAGTGGCTGTAGCTAAACGTATTATCGTTGTAGATGACCAATCTGGTAGTGGTCTTATTGCGCTAATTAACCCTGAAATCACTCATGCTGAAGGTTCTCAAGTTGGACCTGAAGGATGCTTAAGTGTGCCAGGATATTTCGGAGATGTGGAACGATTTAATAAAGTCACTGTTAAAGGTATTGATCCACATAATAAGAAGGTAACTATAAAAGCTGAAGGTTTTTTGGCGCGTATTTTCCAACATGAAATTGATCACTTGGAAGGTCATTTGTTTATTGAAAAAGCAACTAACTTACGATTAATTACTGATCATCCAGAGGAGAAAGAAATTGTCTGATAATAAACAATTACGCATCGTTTTTATGGGGACACCAGACTTTTCTGTGCCTACCTTAGAGGCTTTGATTCAAGCTGGTCATTCTATTGTCGGTGTGTATTGCCAGCCTGATAAACAAAAAGGGCGTGGTAAACAAGTTCAAATGCCCCCTGTAAAAGTAGCTGCTTTAGAGCATGACTTGCCTGTATATCAACCAGTCACTTTGCGTGATGAACAAGTGAGAGCCGAATTAGAAGCATTACAACCAGATGTAGTGATTGTTATTGCGTATGGTAAAATATTACCTCCTTGGCTTATTCGATTGCCGCAATATGGTTGTATTAATGTTCATGCCTCTATTTTACCTAGTTATAGAGGCGCTGCGCCAATTCATTATGCAATTCTTAATGGAGACTCTAAAACGGGTGTTACCATAATGCATATGGATGATGGCCTTGATACAGGTGATATCATTGACATTGTGGAGATAGATATTTTACCCGGTGAAACGACAGGACAGTTATTTGAACGTATAGCTGTACTGGGGGGTGAAACTATAGTGCCTGTATTAACTCGTTGGGTTAATGGAGAAATTGTGGCTACACCACAAGATGATTCAATGGCTACACATACTACTAAGATTACAAAGGAAATGGGGCAGATCGACTGGTCTAAGCCGGCTAATGAAATTGCAAATCTCATTAGAGGACTTAATCCAGCACCTGGATGTTATACATATCTCGATGGAAAACGTTTAAAAGTATGGTCTGGAGAAGTGGTTCCCAGTGATACGACTCACTGTTTGATAGATGTCCATGGTAAACATGTACCAATTGCTATATCAGCCACAACTGTGCCTGGTACAATCGTATCTAAAATAGCCGGTTTAGGTGTATTTTGTGGTGATGGAAATATAATTCTATTAACAGAAGTCCAACCAGAAAATAAAAAACGCATTTCTGCAATTGATTTTATAAATGGTCATCAAATAAAGGAAGGTATCGTTTTTGGGGACTCAATATAAGCAGTACGAAACGTATCCGTTATACTTGATTTTATCAACTATTACATGTGCTTTGCTCACAGCAGTACTAGCCTTTCTAATGTATATATTAGAACCAGGACTTTTACAATTGCATCCATTTGCATCAATTATAAGTAGTGTAGTTATATCTATACTTATTGCTATTATATGGATTTTGTGCTTATCTTTAATTGTTGCTAGCACAGGTATTATAAGGTTACATCCTATTGTTTTAAGATTAGCCAATCAGTTTATTTATGGATTATTTCCATTAACTTTGGCGATTGGTAAGGTGAGAGGGGTTACTAAGGATCAACTCCGCCAGTCTATGATTGATTTAATCAATCATTTAGTAATGCTAGATATGTATACGGTAGATCCAGAACGTATATTATTATTAACTCCTCACTGTTTACAAGAAAGTTCGTGTGTTCATAAGGTTACACATGATGTATATAATTGTAAGCAGTGTGGGCGATGCCAGGTTGGTAATTTGTTGCAAGTGGCTAAGGACTATGGTTGTCAATTTATAGTTGTCACTGGAGGCACCTTAGCGCGGATGAAGGTAAAGGAAGCACGCCCAAAAGCTATTGTAGCAATAGCTTGCGAACGAGATTTAGCAAGTGGAATGGCTGATGTATTTCCCATCCCAGTTATTGGGGTATTAAATGAACGTCCTAATGGGCCATGTTGTAATACAACAGTCGATTCTGAACGTGTTCGAGCAGTAGTAGAACAATTGATTGGTAGGAATAGTAATGATAGAGGTAAAGACTAATCAACAACAAAATATTCGATTGCTCGCTGTAAAAGCATTGAGTGAAATTAATCGCAATGGTGCTTATGCAAATATAAAGTTGCAAGAGTATTTACAGAAATATCATCTATCCGATTTAGATCGAAGATTCTTTACTGAACTTGTGTATGGGGTCATTCGTAGAAAAAATTACTTGGATGCTATTATTGTTCACTTTGCAAAGCGACCCTTAAAGAAACTATCTTCTATGGTTGTGGAAATCCTTAGACTTGGTATTTATCAAATTATCTATATGGATAAGGTTCCTGAAAGTGCGGCTGTTAACGAATCTGTTAAACTCGCCAAAAAGCTAACTAGAGGTTTATCTGGTTTTGTAAATGCTGTTTTGCGTTCGGTTTTACGTGAAAGTGATAGCATTTCTATCGGTGAACTAGCTAAGTCCGAAGCTGAAGAAATTTCCTTTATCTACAATCAACCATTATGGCTTGTCAACTTATGGATAAAAGAAATGGGAAAAGATAAGACCGTAGATCTTTGTTCTTGGTTTAATGAACAACCTCGTTTGACGGCTCGCATAAATACAGTGAAAGTATCTATTGAGGATTGTTTAAAAGAATTAGAAGATTTAGATTGGATTGTAGAACAGGATACATATATTCCTGAAGTAGTTTATATTGATGGACATCAAGGTCATTTAGAAAAAGCTAAACCTGTTTTAGAAGGTCATATTACTTTTATGGATAAAGCATCTATGTTAGTAGCCCATGTGGTAGATCCTCAACCAGGAGAGCTTATCTTAGACTGTTGTGCTGCACCAGGTGGCAAGTCTATGCATATGGCAAGTCTTATGAATAATACAGGAGCTATTATGAGTTGTGATATTTACGACCATAAATTAGAACTGATTAATCAAAATGCTGAGCGATTAGGTGTATCTATTATTTCTACTAAGCTTCAAGATGGTCGTTATCTTCCTGATAATTGGAAAGAACAATTTGATCGCGTCTTAGTTGATGCTCCTTGTTCTGGTCTAGGTATATTACAAAAGAAATTAGACATGCGTTGGCGTAAAACAGAGTCTTTACTTATTGAGTTGCCGCCGTTACAACTTGAAATATTAGAAAAAGCTTCTGAAATGGTTAAGGTTAATGGATATTTAGTATATTCCACATGTACTATGAATAGTGGTGAAAATGAAGCTGTTCTAAATAAATTCTTGGCAATTCATAAGAACTTTATCATTGATCCTGTATCATATAAAGGGGCACCACAAGCTATAGATGGTATGATTACAACCTATCCACCGCGAGATCATATGGATGGTTTCTTTATGGCTCGCATGAAACGCTTATCATAATATAAGAAATGGAGCACCATGATAGAATTATTGGGTAAGTCTTTAGAAGAATTACAATCTATCTTTAAGACCCATAATATACAAAAGTTTCGAGCGAAACAGTTAATTGACTATATCTATCATAGATATATTTTTGATTTTGAAGACATGACACAATTTCCGAAAGACTTGCGTCAATGGCTAGGTGATAATTGTGTTATTTCTTTACCTACATTAATTACAGAGTCTATTGCCCCTGATGGAAAGACTCGCAAAATACTTGTAGAGATGTCAGATCAAAGTCGTGTGGAAGCAGTTTTGATGGAGCAACACTATGGGTATTCTGTATGTGTTTCCTCTCAAGTGGGGTGTGCTATGGGATGTGTATTCTGTGCTTCTACACAAGGTGGCTTATACAGAGATTTAACAGTCGCTGAGATTATTGGACAAGTTGTCATATTTGGGGCTCTTACTAAAGAGGAAATACACTCTGTTGTCGTTATGGGCGCTGGGGAGCCGTTACAAAATTATGATAATGTATTACAAGCATTACAACTACTACATGATCCTATGATTTGTAATATTAGTTATCGTAAGATGACGATTTCCACTTGTGGTTGGGTTCCTAATATTTATAAATTAGCTGATGAAGGTTTGCCAATAACCTTAGCACTTTCATTACATGCTACAAATAATGAAGTTCGTCGTAGTATTATGCCCGTTGGGGCACGTTATGAATTGACGGAAGTCTTAGATGCGGTAAAATACTATTATAATACGACACAGCGTCGTGTTACCTTTGAGTATATTCTTATAGATTCTGTAAATGCATCTATAGATGATGCTCATGCTTTGGGGAAAATCTGTAAAGATTTCCCAAATTGTCATGTTAACTTGATCCCAGTTAATGGCAATGAACATATTGAATTATATAAACCATCTATTACGAATATGAATACATTTAAAGACATCGTTAGTTCCTATGGCGTATCAGTAACGGTACGAAAGGAAATGGGCGATGCAATCCAAGCCGCATGTGGACAGTTAAAGGCTGCTCATGGTCGGAAAAAGGAGAATCATGAATAATTTTGTTGGTTTAAGTAAAATTGGGCTTGTACGCCAGCGTAACGAGGACCGTTTTTTCATTGATGGCCATATTTGTGCTGTTACTGATGGCATGGGTGGTTATAGCGGTGGTGAAATTGCAAGTACCTATGCTGTAGATGAAATAAAAGAATATTTGTCCTCCCTTGAAACGATAGGTCAACAAGACTTATGTGATGCTATCATTCACGCTAATCAACGTATTGTAAATCGCGTTGCTTGTGAAGAACGACTTGCTGGTATGGGTACTACCGCTGTAGTTACAGCTATAAATGGTAATCAACTTTACTGGGCAAGTGTTGGTGATAGTCGTTTGTATGTATATAGAGATGGTCATTTACGACAAATTACTACGGATCATTCTATGGTACAAGAATTATTAACAGCTGGAGAGATTACAAAGGATGAAATGCTAAATCACCCTCAACGTAATTTATTAACCCGTGCAGTCGGTGTTGATGAAATCTTAGAGGTTGATAGTGGTGTAGAGTCTATTCTTCCCGGTGATCGTATTTTACTTTGCACTGATGGATTAAGTGGCTATGTATCTGATGATGTAATTGCCTCTGCATTACAATCAACGGATGATGATATGTTGGTTATTGAATCATTGATGGAAGCTGTATATGAAGTCGGAGCAGGAGATAATGTGACCATTGTGGTGGGAACAATCTAATCTAGAAATGGAGAAATAATGAGTACTATGAATATAAAAGGCATACTTCTAGATAACCGCTACCGTATTGTTGATAAAATTGGCGTTGGTGGAATGGCTGATGTATACCTTGGAGAAGATACCTTACTAGGTAGACAAGTAGCAATAAAAGTATTGCATGCTAATTTTGCAAATGATGATGAATTTGTGACTCGATTTAAACGAGAAGCACAAGCGGCAGGTAAATTAAATCATCCCAATATTGTAAATATGTATGATGTAGGTTTTGACCAAAATTTACATTACATTGTTATGGAATATGTAGATGGTGAAACCTTAAAAAAATATATAACTCGTCATGGAAGATTGTCTATAGATGAGGCTGTTAAATTTACTATTGCCATAGCTGAAGGCTTAGAACACGCTCATACAATGGGTATTGTTCATTGTGATATAAAACCACATAATGTTATTATTACCAATACGGGGCGCGTTAAAGTAACTGACTTTGGTATTGCTCGTGCAATAAATGCAACTAACACAGTTATGTATACGAATTCGATTTTGGGTTCTGCACACTATTTATCACCAGAGCAAGCTAGTGGTAAACCAGTAGATGGAAATACAGATATCTATTCATTGGGTGTTGTATTGTATGAAATGCTTACAGGTCGTGTACCATTTGAAGGGGAAACGCCAATTGCAGTAGCATTAAAACACGTTCGTGAGAAGGTAGAACCTCCAACTCGATATAATCCATCAATCCCTCCGCTTTTAGAAGCTGTTGTTATGAAGGCATTATCTAAAAATCCTGCAGATCGCTTTGATTCTATCTCTGATATGATCAGTGATTTGCGGTTATCTCAAGGTTTTACAATGGGGAAAACACAACGTCATGAACCATATGATTTTGCTACACAAATGATTCCTGCGGTTGATCCTGAAGCACTTGAAGATCTAAGTGCTATTCAAGAAGAACGTAAAGACGAGGGTAAAAAGAAGAGTATGTTAAGTAAAATTGCATCGATTCCACAAAAATACATCGTTCTAGGTGCTGCTGTCATTTTTTTAGTAGCATTTTTAGGTGCTTTCTTAAGCTACGGAAATTTCTGGAGTAATACAACAGTAGATGTACCTAATGTGGTAGGCAAACAAGTTTCTGTAGCAAAAAATATCTTAGAAGATAAACATTTGCGTGTGTCTACAAGTGAAGTTACGAATCCTGATGTGCCAGCTGGTCAAGTTATTTCTCAAACACCTGGGGCTGGAGAAAAGGTTAAAGAGCAACGGACAATTCACCTTGTAGTTTCTAAAGGTGTAGGCGATATTACGGTGCCAGATTTAACTGATTTAACTGTCGATCAAGCCCGTCAACGACTTAAAGATTTAGGTTTAGTTGTGGGGAAAATAACACAACAATCTGTAGATGGTAAAAAAGATGGTGTAATTATTGCTCAGAGTCCTTCAGGAGATTCTAAAGTGTCTAAAGGGACAACAATTGATCTCGTAGTAAATAAAGCGAAGGCTAAGAAAGTCAAAGTACCTAATCTTGTTGGTATGACATTAAAAGATGCTCGTGATACATTGAGTAATATTCAACTAGGTGTAAACCAAGTATCTGGATCTGTGGAAGAAAAATCTGTGGTTATAGAGCAAAGCATTAAAGCTGGCGACGAAATTGACGAAGGTTCCACATTAAATCTTACGACTGAGTTCAAAGATGATAAAAAGAAATCCGATAAAAAAGAAGGAAACAGTGGTAATAAAACAACTGGTACTATAGATGTTACTGTACCAGCTGGTTCTAAAAATCAAGAACTTAAAATTGTCGTAAAAGATGATGAAGGTTCTGCCGTAATCTATGATGATACGAATAAACCTGGAGATCGTGTTGTTAAAAAAGTGTCTGGTGTAGGTAATGTACGTATTGAGGTGTACCTCAATGGTGCATTAGTGCAAGAAACTGCATTATAAGAGGTACTATGATTACAGGCATTGTTGTCAAAAATATGAATGGGTACTTTTATGTACAAGATGATACAGGTACCATTCATGAATGTAAGGTTCGTGGCAGACTTAAGCAAGGACGCTATAGTTTACTTGTAGGGGACCGCGTTACGATTTCGGAGGATGGGTTCGTTGAATCCATCCATGAACGTCATAATTCGATGGTTCGCCCTGCAGTAGCTAATATTGACCAAGTTGTATTAGTTGTGGCTGCCCATGAACCAGATATTAATGAGTTATTACTCAATAAAATGCTCGTTATGATTGAACATGCGGATATACCTATCGTACTATGTATCAATAAATGTGACTTGATGGATTCAGAGACGAAAGCTATGGTTGATCTTTATAAATCAATCGGCTATGAGGTTTTGATGACATCCACATATAATATGACAGGCATTGATGATTTGCGTCATGTGCTTCAACATAAGGTAACGGCTTTTGCAGGACCATCTGGTGTTGGTAAAAGTAGTCTTTTAAATGCGGTAGACCCCAAATTTGCCTTCCAGACTGGGGAGGTAAGTGATAAGATTAAACGTGGTAAACATACTACTCGTCACGCTTCTTTATATAGTTTAGATGCAGATTCTTTTATCATGGATACACCTGGATTTAGTGCTATTGAATTTAATGATGTTTCCCTTGAAAGATTGCCTACATTATTCCCAGAATTTGGTGAATATGTTGATACTTGTAAATTTAATCCTTGCTATCATGAACATGAACCCATTTGTGGGATTAAAGCTGCTCTAGAAGCTGGTCATATTCATCAAGGACGATATGATGCTTATATGTCTATACGTAATGATATAGAAAGTCAACGAAAGAGGTTTTAATATGATAAAAATTGCACCATCTATGCTTTCCGCAAATTTTGCGGTGTTAAGCGAAGAATTAAAATCTATTGAAGCAGCGGGGGCTGATTTATTACATATCGACATCATGGATGGACACTTTGTTCCGAATCTAACCTTTGGTGCTCCCATTGTGAAAGCCATTCGTCCATATACAAAATTACCATTTGATGTGCATTTGATGGTTACTAATCCTGGTGATTATGTAGAAGAATTTGCAAAAATTGGTGTAGAATATTTTACTTTTCATCAAGAAACTGTACCTCATATGCATCGTTTGATTCAACATATCAAGCAGTGTGGGATGAAGGCTGGTGTAGCATTGAATCCTAGTACACCTGTATCTCTACTAGAAGATGTAGCTGCAGATTTAGATATGATTTTAATTATGTCTGTGAATCCAGGATTTGGAGGACAATCTTTTATTAAGAATGCCATAAAAAAAGTTAAACAAGCTAAGATATTGTTAGAAGAAGTAGACAATTCAACGGCAGTCATTGAGGTGGACGGTGGTATTAACGATATTACTTGTGTACCGATTAAAAGAGCGGGGGCTACAGTTTTAGTTGCTGGTTCTGCAGTGTTTGGAGCAGAAAATCGTGCAAGTATGATTGACTCCATTCGCAATAATTGAATAAATAGTTTCATAATATTCTATAATTCAAATTTGAACATAAGATCGTACATCAATAAGAAAGAGAATGTATTTAAAATAAGGAGTGAGGAATACTTAAAGAATTCCTCACTCCTTGCTTGCTTTTGCTATGATTTTTTGTTAGAATTATTAGGTATGAAAAATATGCACGTCAGTGGACTTCGGTACTGTGCCTAATTTTGGGTGACCCGAAGGATGAAGCGGCGGAGGTTAATTAACAGGAGGTGCCACAATGGCAGTAGTATCAATGAAACAATTATTAGAGGCTGGTGTACACTTTGGTCATCAGACTAGAAGATGGAACCCTAAAATGGCGAAATTCATCTTCACTGAACGCAATGGTATTTATATCATTGATTTGTCTAAAACAGTTAAAAAAGTAGAAGAAGCTTACAATTTCTTGCGTGAAGTTGCTTCCCAAGGCGAAGTAATCTTGTTCGTAGGTACTAAAAAACAAGCTCAAGAAGCTATTAAAGAAGAAGCTATCCGTGCTAACATGTTCTTCGTTAACGAACGTTGGTTGGGCGGTATGTTGACTAACTTCAAAACAATTGAAACTCGTATTAAACGTTTAAAACAATTGGAAGCTATGGCAGAAGACGGTACTTTCGAAGTATTGCCTAAAAAAGAAGTTATCGGTCTTCGTCATGAAATGGATAAATTGGAAAAATACCTTGGTGGTATCAAAGATATGCCTAAAATGCCAGGTGCTCTTTTCGTAGTAGATCCTAAAAAAGAAAAAATTGCTATTGCGGAAGCTAAAAAATTGGGCATTCCAGTGGTTGCAACAGTTGACACTAACTGTGACCCAGATGAAGTTGATTTCCCAATTCCAGCAAATGACGACGCTATCCGTGCTGTTAAATTGTTGGCTGGTAAAATGGCTGACGCTGTTCTTGAAGGTCGTCAAGGCGAATCCTTCGAAGAAGCATTAGATAACATGGTAGCTGACTCTGCTGAAATGGTTCGAGACGGTAAAGCTTAATCGTTGTCGTATTAGCATTTGAAAGATAAATCTATAACATATATAATTGGGGTAAGGACTATATCCTTACCTTAATTAATACTAGGAGGAACAAAATAATGGCAATTACTGCTGCTTTGGTAAAAGAATTGCGCGACATGACTGGCGCAGGTATGATGGACGCTAAAAAAGCATTGGTTGAAACTGACGGTAATATCGATAAAGCGGTTGACCTTCTTCGTGAAAAAGGTTTGGCTGCGGCAGCTAAAAAAGCTGGTCGTATTGCAGCTGAAGGTGTAGTACAATCCTACATTCATGCTGGTGGTCGTATCGGTGTTTTAGTGGAAGTTAACTGTGAAACTGACTTTGTTGCAAAAACTGATGATTTCCAAAATTTAGCACGCGATATCGCAATGCAAATTGCGGCTGTAAATCCTACATACTTGAACCGTGAAGAAGTTCCTACTGAAGTTATTGAACACGAAAAACAAGTATTATTGGAACAAGCTAAAGTAGAAGCTGAAGAAGACGTTAAAGCTGGTCGTAAACCAAAACCTGAAGCTGTTTTAGAAAAAATGGTTGCTGGCCGTATCGAAAAATTCTATAAAGAAAATTGCCTATTAGAACAAGTATTCATTAAAGATGGTGATAAAACTGTTACAGACATTATTAATGAAAGTATTGCAAAAATCGGTGAAAACATCAACGTACGTCGTTTTGTTCGCTATGGTTTAGGTGAAGGCATTGAAAAACGCCAAGATGACTTCGTAGCAGAAGTAATGGCATCTGTTGGTAAATAATTAATAAACAATAAGAGAACACCGTACAGTGTTCTCTTATTTTGCAATAGAGGAGTAAAAATATGGCAAAAAGAAACTTTCGACGTATTGTTTTAAAGTTGAGTGGTGAAGCATTAGCAGGTGAACAAGGTTTTGGTATTAATCCTGATGTTGTCGAAGAATTTGCAAAAGAAATTGCTGCTTTAGCAAAATCCACTGATTTAGAAATCGCAATTGTTGTTGGTGGTGGTAACCTATGGAGAGGTTTAGCTGGTAGCAATCAAGGTATGGATCGTGCTACTGCTGACTATATGGGGATGCTTGCAACAGTGATGAACTCCTTAGCATTGCAAGATGCATTAGAACAAGCTGGTGTAGATACACGTGTACAAACGGCTATCGAAATGCAAGAAATTGCAGAACCTTATATTCGCCGTCGTGCTATTCGTCATTTAGAAAAAAAACGTATCGTCATCTTCGGTGCTGGCCTTGGTAAACCTTACTTCTCTACAGATACAACAGCTGCATTACGGGCCGCTGAAATTGAAGCCGATGCTATTTTAATGGCAAAGAAATTTGCTGATGGCGTATATGATTCTGACCCTAAGACAAATCCTAATGCCGTTAAATTTGACGAATTAACATATAACGAGATTATCACAAAAGAATTAAAAGTAATGGATGCTACATCCACAACTTTATGTAAAGATAACAATATTCCTATTATTGTATTTAGCATGGATATTCCTGGTAATATTACAAAAGCTGCTAAAGGTGAAGAGATAGGGACCATTGTTCGAGGAGAATAATTCATATGGAAATTAAAGAATTGTTACAACAAGCAGAAGACCGCATGAATAAGTCTATTGAGGCTTTAAAACATGAATTCGCATCTATTCGTACAGGCCGTGCTAGTGTAGCACTACTTGATAAAGTAATGGTTGATTATTATGGAAGTCCATCACCCATTAATCAAGTTGCGAATATCTCCGTGCCTGAACCTCGCATGATTGTGATTGCACCTTGGGATAAAACAATGATTGGTGCTATTGAAAAAGCAATTTTACAATCTGATTTAGGTTTGAACCCTGGTAATGATGGTGCACAAATTCGTTTAAGTATTCCTCAATTAACTGAGGAACGTCGTAAAGAAATCGTTAAAGTAGTTCATAAAAAGGCTGAAGATGCAAAAGTTGCAGTGCGCAACATTCGTCGCGATGTAAATGAAGCATTAAAAAAAGAAGAGAAAGCTAAAACGATTACTGAAGATGATGCTAAAGACGGTTTAGATCAAATCCAAAAGCTTACCGATGCTAAAGTTAAGCAAATCGATGAGTTAAAAGCAGTAAAAGAAAAGGACGTATTAGAAGTATAATGTTTGATTCTAATAGCCTTATTGGAATACCATGGCAGCTTGCAAAGTCTCGTTTGCAGGCTGCCCATATTCCTTTTAAGGTAATGATTGGTGGATCCTTTAATCGCTTCTTTGAAATTTCAGATAAAGGATTTTATGTGGCACGTATTACAAAGGTTGATGAGTGCTTACATATACTACTATATAGACCAATGATTGCCAGCGACTTCGGAAATTCTATCGAGGTAGACTATGCTAAAGAAATTATTTAACCGTAAACGTTCTGATACGCCTGTCATTGATCGTAATATAATTCCACAACATGTTGCTATTATTATGGATGGTAATGGACGATGGGCTAAACGCAGAGGCATGCCGCGCTCCATGGGGCATCGTGCTGGTGCAGAGGTGTTAAAAGAAATTGTTATGGCCGCAGATGAGATCGGAATTAGAGCTCTTACGGTATATGGTTTCTCCACGGAGAACTGGAAACGTCCTGAACAGGAAGTTTCTTTACTTATGTCTCTCATAAAAGAATACTTAAATAATAATGTTAAGTATATGCATGAACATAATGTACGCATTCGATTTATTGGTTTTATTGGAGGGCTTTCAGAAGACCTACAAAAAATCATTCAAGATGCAGAATTATTAACTCAGAATAATACAGGCCTCACATTACAGTTAGCGATTAACTATGGTGGGCGTGATGAAATAATTAGAACTATCCGCGACATTGTAAAATCCGTTGCGAATGGCGTTATTACAATGGACAAAATTACTGAAGAATATGTAAGTTCTCAATTATTCACTAAAGAGTTTAGTGATGTAGATTTATTAATTCGTCCTAGTAGTGATTTTAGAATTAGTAATTTTTTGTTATGGCAACTAGCGTATGCTGAATTTTGGTTTACCGATTTGCATTGGCCAGATTTTACTAAGGAAACTTTACTTGAAGCTGTGGCGGCATATCAGAAACGAGAACGCCGATTTGGTGGCTTATGTGATGAGGAATAAAAAATGTTAAAAACACGTGTTATTACCGCTGTTATTGGTTTTATTATTGCCTTAGGGGCCATTACATTTGGTGGATTAGTGTATGATGTGCTAATTACACTTTTAGCTTTATTAGGGTGGCGTGAGTTTGTATTACTTGGTAAAGCTAAACGTGTTTGGATATCCATTATATGGGGATATATTAGCATTTTATTGCTAATGATTGCTCTTGCATGTCATCAGTATATTATAGCTATAGCTATTTTAGTATTAAGTTTATTTGCCAATTATATGTTGTGTACATTTGGTGAAACTAAGTACTCGATGTCTAGTGTATCCTTTAGTGTATTTGGTTTATTATATATTGGTATGGGTATGACTTCATTGCTCTTGATTCGTCATGATTCAATTTACATGAATTTATCAATGCCTTTTGAACTATATAACTGGGGCACTATTACACTTTGGTTATTATTGTTTACTACTTGGGCTAGCGATACCTTTGCATACTTTTCAGGTCGAGCTTTTGGTAAACGTAAAATAGTACCATCCATTAGTCCTAATAAAACACTAGAAGGTTTTATTGGTGGATTTATCGGCTGTATCCTTACAGGTGCAGTATTTTCGTATATCGTTGGCATTCCTTGGTGGATGGGAATCCATGTAGGTATGATTAGCGGTATATTAGCACCATTAGGTGATTTGTTTGAATCAAAGATTAAACGACTATGTAATGTAAAAGATTCTGGTACATTATTACCAGGTCATGGCGGTGTATTGGATCGCTTTGATAGTTTATTATTTGCGGCTCCTATTACATTAATATATATATTACTATTTTCGTACTAATTTCATAGAGGTACACTTATGAAATACCTAAGTATTATCGGCAGTACTGGCTCAATCGGTACACAGACGCTTGATGTGGTGTCTCAACATCCAGATCAATTCAAGGTGGTTGCCTTAGTGGCACATCATAATATTGACCTCTTAGAACATCAGATTAAAGAATATAAACCTTTGGTGGCGGGTCTTGTAGATGAAGGTGCTTTTAAAGAATTACAAGCACGCTATACAGGTCCTACAAAATTGATAGGTGGTAAGGAAGCCCTCATTGCAGCAGCTACAATTCAAGAGGCAACAATGATTGTTACTGCTATTGTAGGTGCTGCGGGCATTGAGCCTACAGTGGAAGCTATAAAACAAGGTAAGACTATAGGTCTTGCTAATAAAGAAACTCTTGTTGCTGGAGGTCCATTAATTACGGCTTTAGCTAAAGAACATGGCGTGCAAATCTTACCTATCGATAGTGAACATAGTGCTATATTTCAGTGCTTAGAAGGACAGAAACGTGACAATGTTGATTCTTTAATTGTCACTGCTTCTGGTGGTCCTTTACGCACATGGGATTCTAGTAAAATTCAAACTGCAACTGCTGCAGATTGTTTGCGACATCCTACCTGGAATATGGGTAATAAAATAACTATAGACTCTGCATCCTTATTTAATAAAGGATTAGAGGTAATAGAAGCTCACTGGTTATTTGGTTTCGATTTTGATCATATTGATGTAGTAGTACATCCTCAAAGTATCGTTCATTCTATGATTCGTATGAAGGATGGTGCGATATTAGCGCAAATGGGGAATCCAGATATGCGTGAGCCCATTCAATATGCTTTGACGTATCCAAAACGTGAAGTTTTAAGTATGAATCATCTTGATTTTAGTCAAGCACTACAATTGGAGTTTTTACCTCCACGGTATGACGATTTTCCTGCACTTCGACTTGCGTATGAGGTGGGACGTGCTAGTGGATTTAAACCTGCTGTATTTAATGCAGCTAATGAAACGGCAGTATATGCCTTTTTAGAAGATAAAATCGCCTTTGGTGATATTTATAAAGTCGTTACTTCTGTTCTTGAATCTATGGGACCAGAAGATGATTTTACATTAGATAATTTATTATCCATCGATAGATGGGCCCGTGAAAAGGCAACATCGTTGATGTTATAGGAGAATATATGATTACGGCATTAGCCACAATATTTGTGTTTGGTTTAATCGTGTTTATTCATGAATTAGGCCATTTTATTACAGCTAAGATGTCAGGTATGCAAGTTGATGAATTTGCTATAGGTTTTGGTCCAGCCATATTTAAAGTACAAAAAGGGGAAACTTTATATTCTATTCGTATAATTCCTCTTGGAGGATTTAATCGTATTGCTGGTATGACACCTGACGAGCCTCTTAATGAGCGCTCCTTTTATAATAAACCTGCGTGGAAAAAATTTATTGTTATTTCTGCAGGGGCTGTATTTAACTTTATATTAGCCATTGTACTTTTCTTTGGCCTAAATGTGACTGTAGGAAATCTTAGATATACAAATGAACCTGTAATTGGTAACATTATTGTGGGTAGTTCTGCAGAACAGGCTCATTTAGAAGCTAACGATAGAATTATTACGATTGATGGTAAAAAAATTAGTACTTGGGATGATATTCGTCCTAGCTTACAAGGCACAGCAAACCATGGTGTAACTGTTGTTGTAGAGCGTGAAGGACAAACTATAGAGACTACAGTAATACCTAAAATGGAACAAGATAGTCCTAAGATTGGCATCTATCCTAGCTTTACTCGTGAAACTTATAGTATTGGTGAATCTTTGAGCCTTGCTGTTAGTCGGACGGGGCAAACTATTGTTGCTATGGTCAGTGGGATTTATGATATGATTCGTGGCACACAAGCAGCCGAATTATCTGGTCCAGTAGGAATTTCCCAAATGGCAGGTACTATTGCACAATCAGGATTTGCACCACTATTAAGTTTTGCTGCATTCCTTAGTATTAACTTAGGGGTTATTAATCTTTTACCATTACCTGTTTTAGATGGTGGTCACTTGATTATTATCTTGGCGGAAGCTATAACAGGTCGTAGATTACCTGCTAAAGCTCTTATGTATATACAAATGGTTGGGGTTGCCTTAATGGTAGCATTATTCTTATATGTAACAACGCAGGATATTTTCCGTTTACTATAAGACAGATGGGAGATTACAATGATTGTACGTAAACCAACAAATGGTATCTATGTAGGTACAGTTAAAATCGGCGATTATGCACCGGTAAGTATTCAATCTATGATTACTACGGATCCAGTACATACAGAGAAGGCAATTGCAGAAATTAATCATTTAGCAGAGGCTGGTTGTGAACTGGTTCGTGTCGCCGTTCCTACAATGGCATCTGCAAAGGCTTTAAAGGCTGTTAGAGCGGGCATTTCAATTCCTTTGATCGCCGATATTCACTTTGATTATAGATTAGCTTTAGAAGCTATTGAAAATAATGTTGATGGATTGCGCATTAATCCAGGAAATATTGGTGGTGAAGATAAGGTTTTAGCCGTTATTGAAAAGGCAAAACCTAAACAAATCCCAATTCGCATTGGTGTTAATGCAGGCTCTTTACCAAAGCATATTCTCGATGCTCATGGAGGACATCCTACAGCGGATGGTATGGTTGAAACAGCTTTAGAACACGTAAGAATTTTAGAAAAACTCGATTATCGTCAAATGAAATTATCTATTAAAGCAACGGAAGTACCTCTAATGGTGGAAGCATATCGTAAGTTATCTGATAAGATTCCTTATCCGTTACATTTAGGTGTAACAGAAGCTGGTACTATTAAACAAGGCACTATTAAATCTGCTATGGGGATTGGTGCATTATTGCTCGATGGCATTGGTGATACATTACGGGTATCCTTAACTGGAGATCCAATTCACGAAATTGAAGTAGGTAGAAGTATTTTAAGTAGTTTAGGATTAAGAAATTTTGGGGCCACTATGATATCTTGTCCTACATGTGGCCGTTGCCAAGTAAATTTATTTGATATGGCTGGTATTGTAGAAGAACGTCTAGCAGATATAAAAGCGCCTATTAAGGTTGCCGTTATGGGGTGTGTTGTAAATGGTCCAGGGGAAGCGCGTGAGGCCGACTTTGGTATTGCTGGTGGTGATGGTCAAGGTATTATTTTCCGTAAAGGGAAAGTTATTAAGACTGTACCAGAAGCCGAATTAGTAGATACATTGTTTAGAGAAATTGACCAATATTTAGAAAATTTAGATGAGGAGTCTTTATGTTAGCCACTAAATTATATGCACCTACATTGCGTGAGGTTCCATCTGACGCTGATGTAGTAAGCCAACAGCTTATGCTTCGCGCTGGTTTTATGCGTAAAACTGCAAATGGTTTATATAGTTTTTTACCATTGGGTTGGAGAAGTATCAAAAAGATTGAAGCTATTGTACGTGAAGAAATGGATCGTGCTAGTGCTCAAGAAATTATGATGCCAATTTTACAGCCTGCAGAAATTTGGAAAGAGTCTGGCCGTTGGAACGCATATGGCGCAGAAATGATGCGTATCAATGATCGTCATGATAATGAATTCTGTCTAGGACCAACACATGAAGAGATGATTACAACCCTCGTTAAAAATGAGATTAACTCATATCGTCAATTACCAGTCAACTTATATCAAATTCAAAGTAAATTCCGTGATGAGCGTCGTCCACGTTATGGCTTGATGCGTAGCCGAGAATTCATTATGAAAGATGCTTATTCTTTTGATGTAGATGAAGCCGGTTTAGATGAATCCTATAAATCTATGTACGATGCATATACACGTATTTTTACACGTTGTGGTCTTACATTCCGCCCAGTAGAGGCTGATAGTGGTGCAATAGGTGGTAGTGGTACGCATGAGTTCATGGCCATTGCCGAAGCTGGTGAAGCTGATATCGTATATTGTACCAAGTGTGATTATGCAGCTAACATTGAAATCGGCAAGCCTGGTATCATGAAGCAAGACGAAGAAGTTCTTCAAGAGTTATCTGTTGTGGATACACCAAATGCAAGTTCTATTGAAGCTGTGGCAGACATGTTAAATTTACCATTACATAAAACTATTAAAGCGGTAGTATTTTCTATTGATGGTAAAGTGGTATTAGCCATTGTTCGTGGTGACCATGAAGTAAATGAAGTCGCTGTACAACATGCCGTTCTTGGCTCTGTAGAGCCTGAGATGGCTACCCCTGAAGAATTAGAAAAAGTAGGTTTAACAGCTGGTTTCATCAGTCCTATTGGTTTAAAACAAACAGAAGAATTTGCTATTGTTGTTGATGAATCTGTTATGGAAACTTACAATGTTTGTGGTGGCGCTAATAAAAAAGATGCTCACTACGTTAATATTAATCCAAAACGGGACTTTAATGTAGAAGACATTATTGTTGCTCCAATTCGTTTGATCACGAAGGACGATGTGTGTCCTAAATGTGGTGGTGCTTTAGAACATGCTAAAGGCATCGAAGTAGGTCAAGTATTTAAATTGGGTACAAAATATTCTGAAGCATTACAAGCTACATTCTTAGATCAAAATGGTCGTCCTAATCCAATGATTATGGGGTGCTATGGTATCGGTGTATCTCGTACACTAGCTGCTGCTATTGAGCAATATCACGATGAAAATGGTATTATTTGGCCACGTTCTATCGCTCCTTTTGAAGCAGTTATTGTTCCAATTAATGCAAAAGACGAAGCATTAATGTCTACTAGTCAAACTATTTATACTGCATTACAAAATGCTGGTGTAGATGTATTGTTAGATGATCGTAAAGATCGTGCAGGTGTTAAGTTCAAAGATGCTGATTTGATTGGTTATCCACTTCGCATTACAGTAAGTAAAAATACTCTTGAGAATAACGAAGTAGAGATTCAAATCCGCAAGTCTGGAGAAGCTCTTCCATGTGCTATTGATTCTGTAGCTGATAAAGTAACAGAATTGCTTCAAAACTTATAATAGAATTGCGATTCTAGTGAATGTTCATTAGGGTCGCAATTTTTCTTTCTAAACTTGAATTAATAGATTAAATAAGTCATAATTAAATGATAGAATATTTGGAATGGAGGTGCTATATGCTTGTAGATTTTCATATGCATTCCATCTTTTCAGATGGTGTTGAAACACCTAAAGATCTATTGCAACATGCCATAGACTGTAATGTATCTATGATGGCTTTAACCGATCATGATGAAATAGACGGTATTCAAGCATTGCGTGTTGCTCAAAAAGAGTTAGATCCTAATGATTCTATTAAAATCGTAAATGGCTGTGAATTTAGTGCTGATTATAAAGATAAGTCAATTCATATTTTAGGATATTGTTTTGATGAAAATAATAAAGATTTAATCGATTTTATTACGTTTTTTAAAGGAAAACGTGAAGAACGTATCGATGAAATTATCCGTCGTTGTAACAATGAAGGATATTATATTACAAAAGAAGAGCTCATTAAACAATTTCCTAATACTAAAGCTTATGGTCGCCCACATATTGGTAAACTTTTAATTGATGGTGGTTATGCCAAGGATATTAATGATGTATTTAAAGGTATTCTTCGAAAAGATAGTCCTTGCTATGTTCCTAAGGTAAAAGTAGAGGTTCCTTATATTATTGATATTATACATAAAGCTGGAGGACTTGCTGTTATGGCTCATCCTAAATTGGTTACTAGTGATGAATATGTGTTGGAAATGTTAAATTATGATTTTGATGGTATGGAGGTATATCACTCAAAGCATAATGATGATGATGTGGAGCGATATAAAGAATTCGCTAAAAAGCATAAGCTATTTATTACTGGTGGTTCTGATTACCATGGTATTGTAGGCAAGAAACCTGATAGATTTGGTGATTACTTAGTATCTGGTAAGGATGTATCAGAATTTATTAGTTTGTTATAAATGACGAGGTAGGCTATGGAAGTCGTTGCTTTTGTAGGTAGTAGTGGCACAGGTAAAAGTCATCGTGCCCTCGTAGTTGCTCATGAAAATAAAATTGAATGTATCATCGATGATGGTATTTTGATTCATGATAATAAAATTGTAGCTGGCTTTTCTGCAAAAAAAGAGTCTAGTCGTTTAAAAGCTGTTCGTCGTGCTATTTTTCAAGACGAAGTACAAGTTAAATCCGTACGAGAACAATTAGATAAGATTAAACCTAATAAGCTTATGATTATCGGCACTTCTGATAATATGGTTAAGAAGATTACTAAAGCTTTAGGCTTACAAGAACCTGATCGATATATTCGTATAGAAGATGTTGCAACACCTAAGGAAATTGAAAAGGCACAACATGCACGTCTTAAAGAGGGTAAACATATAATTCCTGTGCCGACTATGGAATTAAAGCCACACTTTAGGGGGTATTTGATTGATCCAATCAAAACCATGTGGCGCCGCAGGACTTTGAAAAAACAAGATCAAGATACCTTAGGTCAAATTGGTTCTGAAGGATTTGAACGTTCTGTTGTACGGCCTGCTTTTAGCTACTATGGTCGACTCACTTTTGACGATGAAGTAATTATTAAATTGATTAGAAATGGGTTAAAAAAAGTAGCTGGTGTCGATGAGACCAGTATAATTTCTTTTAAAAAAAGCGACAAAGGTCAAAACGGTCTTGTTGTTGATATGGCTGTAGTTATTGAACATGGATATCCTGTTAAACCGTTGATGCAACAGGTACAAAAATCTGTTCGCAATGAAATTGAATATATTACCGGCATGTCTATTGAACGCATGTCCATTAAAGTTAAGAATATTATTGAAACAAAACGTAAGATTGTTAAAGTGTAGGAGTTAGAATGAAGTCTTATTATATTTACACCTATGGTTGTCAAATGAATACCGCCGACTCTGAGCGATTATCGCATCAGCTGGAATCTGTTGGGTATATACCAACAGAGAATGTTGAAACTGCAGATTTAATTCTGCTAAATACTTGTGCAGTGCGTGAAAATGCAGAAACTAAAGTTTATGGGCGTATAGGTGAGCTAAAAAGACTAAAACGTAATAATAAAAACTTGATTATCGCCGTCACAGGATGTATGGCTCAAAAAAATCAAGCAGAAATGTTTAAACGAGCTCCTCATATTGATATTGTATTGGGTACTCATAATATTCAACATATTAACGAGATGATTGAAGAAGTACAACATGGACATACGCATCAAATCAGCGTAGATATGGATAACTCTGTATTGCCTGAATTAGAGGCAAAACCAAATGGCTCTTTTTATGCATGGGTACCTATTATGAATGGCTGTAATAAATTTTGCACCTATTGTATTGTTCCCCATGTACGTGGTAGAGAGATTAGCCGTCCTGTAGAGGCCATTGTTAAAGAGGTTACAGACCTAGGGGTTAAAGGATTTAAAGAGATCACTTTATTGGGGCAAAATGTAAACTCTTATGGCCTAGATTTTAAAGATGGTACAGATTTTGGTACATTAATTGATGCTCTTGATGGTATTCCTGGTATAGAACGTATTCGCTATATGACAAGTCATCCTCAAGATATGAGTAAGTCTATGATTGATGCTCTTGGTAGGTCATCCAATATTGTGACGCATTTACATTTACCTATTCAATCTGGTTCCAATCGTATTTTAAAGAAAATGAATCGTCATTACACGGTAGAGCATTATAAAGAATTACTTTCTTATTGCCGTGAAAAAATAAAAGATGTGGTTGTGACTACGGATATTATTGTAGGTTTCCCAGGAGAAACTGAGGAAGATTTTCAAGCTACATTACAATTATTAAAAGATGTGCGCTATGACATGGCGTATACGTTTATCTACTCTAAGCGATCTGGAACGCCAGCAGCAACTATGGATGATCAAATTCCAGAAGAGATTAAGCGCGTTCGCTTACAAACATTGATGGATGTACAAAATGAAATCTCTTATGAATTAAATAAACCTATGGAAGGACAAGTATTTGATATTATTGTAGAGGGACCAAGTCCTCGTGATGAAGACATGTGGTTCGGTCGTACATCTGGTAATAAAATGGTTTTATTCCCTAAGGATGACTCCCTATCAATTGGTCAAACTGTACCAGCTCATATCGATAAAGCTCAAACATGGGTTTGTTATGGTAGTATTGTAAAATAAACTATTAGAATCAAAAAGAACTCGTCACTATTATGTTAACTCTAAGGTTAGAATTTTTATCTAAAATTAGTTTGCTAAACATGTGGTGGCGATGTTCTTTTTTACCATAGATGCTGATTAGAAATCATATGTGTTATAATAATAAAATAATATAAAAGTTGTATATTGAAGACATTCATAGGTATGAACACCATTTACATTTTGTATTTTTACAAAGAAGGTGTAACTATGAAACTTGATTTAAACGCTGTAGGCGAAACGGCATTATTGACACTATATGCAAGAGCGAAAGATTATGAGTCAGATCAATCTGTATTAAAGGATCAGAAATCCTGGGATATTTTAAAGCATATTGATTATGATTTTGATCAATTTAAAGATGTTAAGATGTCTTATTATGGAATTTTAGGACGAGCAAAAGTAATCGATGAAGAGATACGAAACTTTATATCTCTATATCCAGATTGTATCGTCGTATCATTAGGTGCCGGTTTAGATACTATGTTTTATCGAGTCGACAACGGTTATATTGATTGGTATAATATCGATTTTGCCGGAGTGATTGAAGCACGTACACAATTTTTTGAGCCTCATGAACGAGTCCATAATTTAGTGAGTTCTATAACTGATGAATTGTGGACTAAAAATATTGAGATAAATGGACGAAAACTACTGCTTGTTAGTGAAGGTGTAGTTATGTATCTTACATTGGATGAAATGAAGCAGTTTTTAGGCTTGCTGACTGATTCTTTTGAAGAGTTTACGTTATATCTTGATATGATTTCTCCATATGTGGCGAAACGCACTAAACAACATGATATGCTTAGTAAAATGAATGTTTCTTTTCAGTGGGGAACTAAGGACGGTCATGAAATTGTAGTTATGAATCCTAAGCTTAAACAGACTGGACTGATTAATTTTACAGGAAGCATGTTGTCCTTAGCACCTATTGTTTATAAATTATTATACCCGTTTATATATTTGTTTAATAACCGTATGGGAATATACGAATATAAGCGGAATTTGTGATATGACTCATAATATATGAGGTGAATATGAGTAAAAAGCAAACACCTATGATGGAGCAGTATTTAGATATTAAATCTAGATACTCTGAAGAATTATTGTTCTTTCGATTAGGTGATTTTTATGAATTATTTAATGAGGATGCTTTAGTCGCATCACGTGAACTTAATATTACCTTAACAGGTCGTCCTACAGGAGATGAGGAACGCACACCCATGTGTGGCGTTCCTTTTCATGCGGCTGAAAGCTACATAGAAACGCTTGTAAAAAAAGGGTATAAAGTTGCTATCTGTGAACAACTAGAAGATCCTAAAGCAGTTAAAGGCATTGTTAAGCGCGATGTCATTAAAGTTGTTACTCCTGGTACAGTGATGACAGAAAATGGTAACGATGCAAGGTCAAATAACTTTTTATCATTATTTTATATGGTAAAAGATACGTGGATTCTTGTGTTTTCTGATGTATCTACAGGGGAAGTTATTTGGCACCGCATTACTGATTGTGAAAAACGCAGTGATATGTACGATGCACTCAGCATGTATAGACCAAGTGAAATCATATTGCCTGAAGGAACGATATTACCGCAAGATATTCAGGATTTTATTGAAAATCAATTTAGTAATGTCGTATTTTCTCCTTTTTCTACATACTATACACAACGTGAAGTAGCTGAAAAAGCTGTAACTCATTTCGGTGATTTAGGCCTTATGGAAGAGGATGTATGGGAAGCTTTAGGTTATATGCTTTTATATTTAGAGGATATAATTAAGTCTGAAATTTCTCATATCAACTATGTACATCAATTAAGTGTAGGTAATCGCCTTATTCTTGATACATCTTCTTTGCGTCACCTTGAAATTACACATAATTTACGCGATGGTGGACAAAAAGGTACTTTACTGGATGTACTAGATCGTACGTTGACACCAATGGGGGCACGCCTTTTAAAACAATGGCTTGAAAGTCCATTAACTGATATAAATCAAATACAACGTCGTCAAGCAGCCGTTTCAGAACTTATAACACGCGGTGCTGAACGTTCTCATATTCGTAACTTTTTAGATTGTATTTACGATTTTGAACGCATCGTTGGTCGTGTTGAAACTGGATCTGTGTCTCCCAGAGATTTAACGGCTCTTCGTGAGTCATTAGCAGTTCTACCTGATATTAAGAATGTATTAGGTACATGTTCAAGTCTAGCTTTAACATCTATTAATGAGCGCATGCAAGATCATAAAGATATTTATGACTTATTATGTCGAGCTATTGCAGAGCAACCAGCGTTGACATTAAAAGACGGTCGTGTTATTAAAGATGGATTTAATGCTGATTTAGATGAGCTACGTTCTTTAGCGACTAATAGCGAGCAATGGCTTGCTAAGATGGAAGCGGATATTAAAGAAGCTACAGGGCTTTCAAAAATTAAGACTGGTTACAATAAAGTGTTTGGCTACTATTTCGAGGTATCCCATAGTAAATCAGAACAAGTACCAGACTATTTCATACGAAAACAAACCTTGGCTAATGCTGAACGCTATATTACGCCTGAGTTAAAAGAATTTGAAATTAAAATTCTCAGCGCAAAAGATAAAATCATTGCTTTAGAGCACGAACTATATCAACAATTGCGTAATGATATTAAACTCGTTATCAAAGATGTGCAAGAAACGGCTCGTGCTCTTGCAGACCTTGATGTATTATGCTCATTAGCATTAGTTGGATACGAAGAAAACTATATTTGTCCAACTATTGTGATGAATGGTCAAATCAATATTCGTGATGGTCGTCATCCAGTTATTGAAAAGTTTTTAAAACGAGAGGTATTTGTACCAAATGATATCGTTCTAAATCATGATGATGAGGAATTCTTACTCATTACAGGCCCTAATATGGCAGGTAAATCTACTTACATGCGTCAAGCGGCTATCCTAATGATTATGGCACAGATTGGTTCCTTTATCCCTGCTTGTGAAGCGTCTATCTCACCTGTGGATCGTATTTTTACACGTGTCGGTGCTAGTGACGATATTTCTACTGGTCAAAGCACGTTCATGGTAGAAATGAAAGAGGTAGCGTATATTTTAGAAAATGCTACTCATAATAGTTTAATTATTCTCGATGAAATTGGTCGGGGTACGAGTACCTTTGATGGTTTGAGTATCGCACAAGCAGTAGTGGAACATATTTGTAAGCACATTCATAGCAAGACTTTATTTGCAACGCACTACCATGAATTGATTTGCTTAGAAGAAAGCTATAGTAAATTAAAAAATTATACCGTTGCAGTTAAAGAAAAAGGGAAAGATGTTGCTTTCTTGCGTCGTATCATTAAAGGTGGTGCAGATCGCAGTTATGGTATCCATGTTGCCAGACTGGCGGGCCTACCTAACTCTGTATTAAAACGAGCTGAAGTGATTTTAGAATCCTTGGAAGATCAAAGTCATGATGCAAGTGACTTAAATAATCGAGTTATGGGTGCTCAACTTACTAATGTGGCAAAACCAGCGGTTAAGCAAGTTAGTGATTCTCCACTAGGCAATTTATTTACCCATTCCGTAGTAGATAGCTTACTGGAAGTCGATGTAATGAGCATGACTCCAATTGAAGCATTAAATAAATTATATGAACTACAAGAGGAGGCTCGTAAAGGAGGCGGGAAATAATGGCAACCATTCACGTATTGGATGAAACGACAATCAATAAGATAGCTGCCGGTGAAGTCGTTGAACGTCCCGCATCAGTTATTAAAGAGCTCATTGAAAACTCTATTGATGCGTCTGCCACTAATATTGAGGTTGAAATTGGTGAAGGCGGTGTGGCCTATATGCGGATTACTGATAATGGTATCGGTATGACGGAGGAAGATGCTCGCTTGGCGATTCTACGTCATGCAACCTCTAAAATTCAACAAGTAGAGGACCTCTTTGATATTGCGTCCCTAGGCTTCCGTGGGGAGGCTTTGGCTAGTATTGCCTCTGTATCTCATTTCTCTTTGACTACTCGTAAAGCAGACTCTGATTTGGGGACTCGTATTACTGTTGATGGCGGCACTTTTACCGATTGCATTCCTTATGGTGCGGCACCTGGTACAACTATCGAAATTAAAGATTTATTTTATAATACGCCGGCTCGTCGTAAATTCTTAAAAACGGAGCGTACAGAAGCCTCTAAAATTCAAGATATTGTAGGGAAATTAGCTCTAAGTAATCCACATATTTCTTTTAAGCTTATCATAGATGATCGGGTAGCTATTATCACACCAGGAAATGGCGATATTAGTGATACTGTAGCTGCGCTATATGGATATAAAACCAAAGATGATATTTTTACTGTTGCTTATGAAAGTGATTCTATCTATATCGATGGCGTAGTGAGTAAGCCCACACTTCTTAAAAGTACAAGGATATGGCAGACCATTATCGTCAATAATCGCGTGATTTCTGATAAAACCATAATGAAGGCTATCGATAATGCATACCATGCACTATTGCCGAAAAATGGTCATCCTTTAGTGGTACTAAATATTACTGTGCCTGCGAGAATGGTTGATATAAACGTACATCCTCGCAAGAGTGAAGTTAAATTCTCA
This sequence comes from Veillonella parvula, assembly GCF_042850485.1. Classification (GTDB taxonomy): domain Bacteria; phylum Bacillota; class Negativicutes; order Veillonellales; family Veillonellaceae; genus Veillonella; species Veillonella parvula_Q. The sequence continues at coordinate 977,009 of NZ_AP031417.1, forward strand.
GATGATAAGATTATATTTAAAGCCGTATATCACGGTATCTTAAATGCTTTAAATAATCCACTCCATGAGAGATACGAACGAGAGTCATCATCTTATATGACTGGTACAGTTGCTAACATATCCGATAAATATGGTAATGATATTGCTAGTAATAGTAATAGTGATATTAAGAATTTTAGTTCTAATAGTACATTCTTAGCTGGTAATACTACTTATGATTCTTATCAAGCACCTACTGTTGTACACGATTCGATGCAGTCAGCTGAACATATAGCAACAGCTATAGATTATGATAAGGTTTTTGGTGGACGCCGTACAAAAGGCTATGAAGTCATGCGCGGTGAAACTTCGCAGTTTGTGGAAAATCTTAAAACAAAGGGGTATACACCACCTGCACCTAAGGCTACTTATGAACAATCCTCTTTTGTAGATGAAAGTTTTGAAGCTGTTCCTACTGCATACACTAGTTATACTTCGGAAGATGTAGAGAAGTTTAAATCCTTGTCTCACGATATTCGTAACGAAGAGATAGAAGAACGTACAATTCAAAACTCGGGCTTTTTACCAATGGGTCAAGTTGCATCTTGTTATATATTAGCTAAAAAAGGTGATGATCTATATATCATAGATCAACATGCTGCACATGAGCGTGTGCGTTATGATAAGTTGTGTAAGTCTTCTGAATCGATTCCTATGCAATCTATTTTGGTTCCTCAGTATAGTGAGGCCACAAATGATGAAATGAATTTAGTAGAGGAAGAACGAGAAACATTACTTGATCTTGGCTTTGATGTAGAGTTAGGTGGTCCTACTAAGATAAAATTAGTAGGGGCTCCAGTAGATTTAGTAGAGTCAAAAGCATTTGAAATTCTGCAATATATATTCTCTTACTTACATGATCATCAACAGCCTACTAAGGCCCAATTACGACATGAAATGTTAGCTTATGCATCTTGTAGAGGGGCCATCAAGGCAGGTCATAATTTAAATATGTATCAAATGACTACCTTAATTGAGGACTTATTTAGTACCGAAAAACCATATGTATGTCCTCATGGTCGTCCTACGATTATCAAATTTACACCTGATGAATTAGGTAAATTATTCTTACGGTCTTAATATGAATATATTAACTACAGCTCAAAAATCTAATGAGGCCATTCAAGAGGAAGCCAAAGCTTTGGCTTCCTCTATGCATATGGCCTATATAAAAAGAGGAAAATTATCTATACCAGCATTATTTAATGCTCATCCATGTGATTTTATTGCTGTTCTTTCTGGTAATGGCTTAACTATTCATTTTCCTGATAATCAGCAACATAGCTTTCATTTATCCATGGCTCAATTACGTATACTACGTTTGCAACGTGGAGAAGGAGATCATTTAATTAATGCTGTTCAGACAATACTAAGTACTAATAAAATAACTGATAAAGAAGAATTTTCGTTTCTTGATTGTACAATTGGTCTTGGTAGTGACAGTATCGTCATGAGCTATGCTTTTCCTCAGGCTAAAATAAAAGGTCTAGAAGGTTCTCTATCTATATGGCTTGCCACATCTTATGGTTTAGCTCATTATTCGCATAATGTGAAAAGTGTGACGGACGCATTACGTCGTATTGAGGTAAGTTATGATACCTTTGAAAACTATGTACCTAATCTACCAGATGAAAGTATAGATATTATTTATTTTGATCCTATGTTTGAGGTCCCTGTAGAGGATAGTCCTCAATTTAAACCACTTCGTGGACATACTGTGGAAAGTCGTATTGATGATAAAATTATGGAGGAAGCTATGCGTGTTGCCTCTTATGGTGTTATTATTAAAGAACGACCATTTAGTTCTGTCTTTCAGAAATATCCACCTCACCAATGGGTAGGGGGAAAATATAGCCGTATAGGTTATGGAGTATATATGAAGGAGTTATTGTGAATCCCTTAATTACCATCGTTGGACCTACTGCGGTAGGCAAAACAGATCTTACCTTGGACTTAGCAGAACATCTGCATGCTGAGGTTATTTCTGGTGATGCTTATCAGGTTTATAAACAACTCAATATTGGTACCGCTAAACCATCGGTGGATGAACTTAATCGGGTGAAACATCATCTCATCGATATACTGGATCCAAATGATTCATATTCGGTATCTATTTTTCAAGATCAAGCTAAAGAAATAATTGCAAGATTAAAAGATAGAAATATTCTTCCTATTCTGTCTGGTGGTACAGGACTGTATGTCCAATCATTATTGGAGAACTACAACTTTAATGATGTTAAACCTGACGAATATTTGCGAGCAGAACTCGATGAGCTCTATAGTACAAAAGGTATTGAAGGCTTACGAGACTATGCTTTCACATTAGGTAAAGAGCATAATATAGAGATACAATATAGCGACAAACATCGTTTGTATCGAGCTATTGAGATATTGCATCATGGTGATGTAGATTCGTTGCGAAATCAGACAAAAGATGGTGTATCCTATAAAGGTTCTGTTATCGGTCTCATGAGAGATCGTGATAAATTATATGAACGCATCAATTTACGCGTTGATATGATGTTTGATGCAGGTTTGATTGAAGAGGTGGAACAACTCATAAAATCTGGAGTGAATCCAGATTGCCAAGCTTTTAAAGGTATTGGCTATAAAGAGGTTGTAGACTATATAAATGACAATATAACATTAGATGAGTGTCGTGACTTAATTAAGAAGAATACACGTCACTTTGCTAAGCGCCAAATTACATGGTATAAACGTATGCCATATATAGAATGGATACATATTGATAGCAATACATCTAAAGATTTTATATTTAATAAAGCTATGGATTTAATCCGTAGAGAAGGATTAGCATGACATTAGAAGAAATACGCAGTAAAGCCCTAGAAATGGCTGAACCAGAATTTAAGAAATTTGAACCTATTGCATTGGCCAATACAAAAAAAGTATTAGAAGCCTTTAAGGAATGCCAAGTATCTGATTATCATTTCACTGGTACTACTGGTTATGGATATAACGACGTAGGGCGTGAAAAATTAGATGAAGTATTTGCCTATGTATTTAAAGGTGAAAAGGCTATCGTTCGTCCTCATTTTGTTTCTGGTACACATGCGTTAGCTACTACATTAATTTCTTTGATGGGAAATGGCTCTAAAGGGACAGAGTTTATCTATGCCGTAGGGGCTCCTTATGATACGATGCAATCCGTTATCGGTGCCGCTCGTGAAGTACGTGGTTCTTTAGTAGAAAAAGGTTTTACCTATACTGAGGTACCATTGAAAGATAATACTTATGATGTTGAAGCTATTGCTAACGCTGTTAACGATAATACGCGGGTAGTAGTGATTCAACGGTCTCGAGGCTATAGCACACGTGAACCTTTATCTATTGCAGATATTAAGATTATTGTAGATGCTGTAAAAGCTAAAAATTCTAAAACGATTTGTTTCGTAGATAATTGTTACGGTGAATTTACAGAGCTGCAAGAACCATTAGAAGCTGGTGCTGATATTATGGCTGGCTCTCTCATTAAAAATGCAGGCGGCGGTTTAGCACCAACTGGTGGTTATATTGTTGGTAGAGAAAACCTTGTAGAGAATGCAGCGTATCAATTGACAGCTCCTGGACTTGGCGATCATATGGGTTCATATGCTCCTGGTTATCGCTTGTTCTTCCAAGGTTTATTTATGGCACCTCACGTAGTATTACAAGCTCTTAAAGGTGCTGTATATACGGCTGCTGTAGGTGAGTTACTAGGCTATGATGTATTCCCTAAGGTAAATGCTGATCGCTATGATTTGATTCAAGCCATTAATCTGAAAAATGGGGAAGAAATGGAGCATTTCTGTGTAGGTATGCAAGCCTATTCTCCTGTAGATGCTCACGTACATCCTATTCCTGGGGATATGCCTGGGTACGAAGATAAAATCATCATGGCTGGTGGTACCTTTGTACAAGGTTCCTCTATTGAACTCAGTGCCGATGGTCCTATACGTCCACCATATACAATTTTCATGCAGGGTGGCCTAGTATTTGAACATTCCATGCTTGGTATTTTAGGAGCTGCTGAAGAACTATTAAAACATAGATAATATTTAGAATCTCTTTCTTTTGTGAAAGGGATTCTTTTTATTTCAAATCTTTTCAATATACCTATTTCTAGGCTATAATATAAGTTGCTATAATTTTATAGCAATACTACTCGGACTTTTACACCGAACTAGTGTTTTACACGTCAGGCTTTCACCCTGATTAGTTTTATGATCAAGAGATCATTAAAAGGAGAAAGTATGGAAAAAGTTATCGCTGTAGCTATGAGTGGCGGCGTAGACAGTTCTTTAACTGCTGCAATGCTATTAAAACAAGGCTATAAAGTATTTGGTATTACCCTATGGTTATGGGTGAGTGGTACGCCCTATGATGAGGTGCCTCTTGCCGTAACTGATGCTAAGAAGATGTGTGATTTTCTTGGTATCGAGCATCATGTTATCGATGTTCGTGATGTATTCTACGAAAACGTAGTAGATTACTTTGTAAAAGAATATGCCTATGGTCGTACGCCAAATCCTTGTGTATTTTGTAACAAGAACATCAAGTTTGACTTGATGCTCAATCGTGCTCTTGAATTAGGTGCCACACATATGGTAACTGGTCATTATGCACAAGTAAATTATAATGAAGAAACAGGTCTATATGAGTTACATAAAGGTGTTGATCCTACAAAAGATCAAAGTTATGTTATGTACAATATGAACCAACGTATTTTGAGTCATCTTATGTTCCCATTAGGTGGTCAATGTAAGACTGAAACACGTAAATTAGCTGCTGAATATGATTTGCCAGTCGCTAAAAAACCAGATAGCGTGGATATTTGTTTCTTGCCTCATGGGAACTATCAAAAGCTAGTGGTCGAAGAAATGAAGGGTAAACCAGAGTCTGGTAATATCGTTACCGAAGATGGTGAGGTATTAGGTAAGCACAACGGCTTATTTAATTATACGATTGGTCAACGTAAAGGTCTTGGTATTGCATATAAACACCCTTTATATGTTATTGGATTTAATGGGGATCGTAATGAGGTCATCGTGGGTCCTAACGAACGTCTCTTTACAAATCGCATGATTTGTAAGTTCTATAACTTCTTAGATGATACAATTCATAAGGAATTGAAGGCAGAAGGAAAAATTCGCTATGCAGCTAACCCTTCTCCTTGCATAGCACGTATTTTAGATGACGATACAATGGAGGTTATTTTTGAAGAACCACAACGGGCTATTACCCCAGGTCAGTCTGTAGCCTTTTATAATGGCACTCAATTATTGGGAGGTGCTGTTATCGATCGCGTATGTTAGAAAGGAGAATACAAGTTCTTTGAACTTGTTTACATAGTATGTCAACGAAAAAGATTCGAAACTTCTGTATTATAGCTCATATCGACCATGGTAAATCAACCATCGCTGATAGATTAATTGAATATACTGGTACATTACAAAAACGTGAAATGGAGGCTCAAGTTTTGGACTCCATGGACCTTGAACGTGAACGCGGCATTACTATTAAAGCGCAATCTGTTCGTATTTTGTATAAAGCTCAAGACGGTGAAGAATATATTTTGAATCTCATCGATACTCCGGGCCACGTCGATTTCAGCTATGAAGTATCTCGTTCTCTTGCAGCTTGTGAAGGGGCATTACTCGTAGTCGATGCTGCACAAGGTGTGGAAGCACAAACGTTGGCAAATGTATATCTCGCTTTAGAACATGATCTTGAAATCATTCCTGTTATTAACAAGATTGATTTGCCGTCAGCAGATCCTGATCGCGTTAAACAAGAAATTGAAGATATTATTGGTTTAGACGCTTCTGATGCTGTATTATGCTCTGCCAAATCAGGTATCGGTATTCCTGATATTTTAGAAGCTATTGTAAATAAAGTTCCTGCACCACCAGATAAATCTGATAAGCCAACAAGAGCCTTGATTTTTGATAGCCGTTTTGATGCGTATAAAGGTGCTATTGCTTATGTCCGCGTAAAAGAAGGGTCTATAAAAGCAAAAGATACAATTCGCATGATGCATGATAAAAAGGACTTTGATGTTACAGAACTCGGTATTTTTACTCCCAATCTTGTACCTGTGCAAGAATTACCATGTGGCTCAGTAGGTTGTATTGCAGCTAGCATCAAAAATGTAAAAGATTGCCATGTAGGCGATACTGTAACATTAGCTAATAATCCTGCATCAGAACCATTGCCTGGTTATCGTAAGGCTGTATCTATGGTGTACTGTGGCCTTTATCCAACAGAATCTAAAGATTATGAAAACCTTCGGGATGCATTAGAAAAGTTACAGCTTAATGATGCTGCCTTAGAATATGAAGCAGAAACATCATTGGCATTGGGTTTTGGTTTCCGTTGTGGGTTTCTCGGTCTTTTGCATATGGACGTAATTCAAGAACGTTTAGAACGTGAATATAACTTGACGCTTATTACGACGGCTCCATCTGTAAATTACAAAGTGTACAAAACAAATGGGGAAATGCTCGAAGTCGATAATCCTGCTAAATTACCACCTCCAACGGAAATTGACTATATCGAAGAGCCTTATGTAAAGGCTACAACAATTGTACCTAAAGATTTTGTTGGTACTATCATGGAATTATCTCAAGATAAACGCGGTGAATATCAATCTATGGAATATTTGGATGAAACACGCGTATCTGTCGTTTATCACTTGCCATTGAGTGAAATCATTTATGATTACTTTGATAAATTAAAATCCGCTACAAAGGGATATGCATCTCTTGACTACGAATTGATTGGATATAAACAATCTCCAATGGTTAAGATGGATATTCTCTTAAATGGAGATCCTGTAGATGCATTATCCATTATTGTACACAAAGACCGTGCAGCTACACGTGGTCGTGCATTAGCTGAGAAATTGAAAGAATTGATTCCTCGTCAAATGTTTGAAATTCCTATTCAAGCGGCGGTAGGTACAAAAATTGTGGCTCGTGAAACTGTAAAAGCTTGGCGTAAGGATGTTTTGGCAAAATGTTACGGTGGTGATATTTCTCGTAAGCGTAAATTACTTGAAAAACAAAAAGCCGGTAAGAAACGCATGAAGTCCGTCGGTTCCGTAGAGATCCCGCAAGAAGCATTCATGGCGATTCTCAAGGTTGAGGACTAATAAAATGAAAACAGATTCTGATATTCTGAATCTGTCTACGCTGAGGGATATGGGGCTGTATGTCCATATCCCTTTTTGTAAACAGAAATGTATGTATTGTGATTTTCCTGCTTATCAAAATTTACAAGATTATTACGAAACCTATGTATATGCTTTAGTTCAAGAAATCGATTTATGGGTCTTTGAACATCCAGAGTCTACATCTAAAGCTATTGATACAATTTATTTTGGTGGAGGTACGCCTACAGAATTATCGATTCAACAACTACAGATGATTCTTGATAAAATCAAAAATACTTTTACAATTTCTGACGATTGTCATATGACTATTGAATCAAATCCTGGGGAAGTAGATCTATCGTATTTAACGAAACTTGTTAAACTAGGATTTAATCGTATAAGCTTTGGTGTTCAAACATTTGATGATAAGGCGCTTACATTGCTTCATCGCAGTCACAACGGGGAACAGGCAAAACAAGCCGTTTATGATGCTAAAGAGGCGGGCTTTACCGATATCAATATTGATTTGATTTATGGTTTACCACGACAAACATTAGAGGATATTCAACATAATTTAGATATTGTAAAAGATTTACCGATTAATCATATTTCAACGTATGGACTTCAAGTTGAGGTAGGAACGTATCTATATCATTTAGTACAAAAGAACCTTATTTCTATTCCTAGTGAAACCATTGATGAATCCATGTATGATACGATGATGGAAGGATTAAAAGATTTAGGCTTTGAACGATATGAGATTTCAAATTTCGCCAAGGCTAATTCCTATAGTCGTCATAATTTAAAATATTGGCACTATATAGATTATTTAGGCTTTGGTGCTGGTGCTCATTCCTTCTATGACGGAGTACGCCGTAGTAATAATCGTAATGTAATGCCCTATATACAATCTGTTGACAGATATATTATGCCTACTATTGATACGGAGACGATTACTTTAGAGCGAGCTCAAGAGGATTTTTGCTTTTTAGCTCTTCGCACTAAATGGGGCCTTGATGAGCGAAAATTTGAAGATAAATTTGGCGTATCTGTCCATAATTTATTTGGTACTACTTTAGAGGATTTAGTTAGTAAAGATCTATTAGAATATCAAAGTGGAAGTTATCATTTAACCGCTGAAGGTGCCAAGCATGGAAACTATGTATTTAGTCAATTTATTCGTGAGTAATTTCTCACAGTTTCTCAAAATCTAATATGTTAGTATAAATAGGATGATGATGAATAAGCATGCTAGATTTGAGGAGGAACGATGAAGACATCTGTAATATTACACGGTTTACATAATGAATTTACTTTAGATCAAATGAAAGCATGCATAGAACTTGCTGAAAAATATGGCGGATCCTTTCGCCATGTTGTAACAGGTATACAAATTACAGGTATTGAAAAAGATGATAAGGAACAGCTAATTTCTGAATTGCCTGATGGCGTGACAACTGTTATTCATAGAGGTGTTAATTCCTTAATTGCCTGTGTAGGTAAAGGCCATTGTAAAAATGGACAAATGGAAACTAAAGAATTGGCTGATTATGTAGAGAGAAAACACTACGGCCGAAAAACATCTCATAAGTGCAAGATTGGCATCAGTGGATGTGGACGTAACTGCCCTGATGCGATGGTGAAAGATATTGCTTTTATTGGTACATCGCAAGGTTTTATGTTGGCTGTTGGCGGTAATACAGGCATGAGACCAGAAGCAGGAAAAATTTTAGCAAGAAAACTAACTATTGAGCAATCTAAAAAAGCTGTAGACATTTTGATTGATTGGTATGCGGAACATGGGGAACCTCGTGAACGTATGGGACAATTGTTAGAACGACTTGGTAATCCATTAGAAGGTGTAGAACTATAAATTATTATATTTCTAGTACTTATTGATTTATGATTTTAGTCTGTAAATAGTTAGGGCCCAAAAAGTATTCTAACTAAGAGTCCATTAACAATAGAATTACAATAAAATTATTACAAATATAAACACTTATACTATTTCAGGTTTTAATAATATAAATTTTATTAGACCAATATATTCTAATATTTAAATTTTAGGATATGACATAAACGTAGATAGTATAAGTGTTTTCTTATTGTTACACTTTGATTTTTTGACCAATTAATTAAAAATATTGAATTGTCTTTTTGACTAAATAGATATTATTTGACTTTTTAAGGATTTTTCTGCTTGACATTTTTTTTGAATATGATAATATTATACATGCGATTAGCACTCAAAGTTAATGAGTGCTAACAAGAGGTGTCATTATGGATGAAAGAAAACAGCGCATCTTGCGAGCCATAATTGAAGACTATGTTAAGTCCGCAGAACCTGTAGGATCTCGAACGATTGCTAAAAATTATGATCTTGGCATCAGTCCTGCTACGGTGCGGAACGAAATGTCCGATTTAGAGGAATTAGGCTATTTAGAGCAACCTCATACATCGGCTGGGCGTATTCCTTCAGCTAAGGGCTATCGCTTATATGTTGATTCTATGCTGAGTCGACAACCTGTTCCATTACAGGATGCTGAAAAAATTGAAATGTTATGGAAACGTTCCAATGGATCAACGAGTGAACTCTTTCTAAATATGGCTAAACTACTTTCACAGGTAAGTCATAGCATGAGTTTATTCTTAGCACCAGCCCATGATAGAGCATTAATCAAATACATTCATGTATTACCGCTAGATAGTCATCAAGCCATTATGGTAGTTATTACTGAAACAGGAGCACTCGATAATGAGTTGATGTACCTTGGTGAAAGTGTTTCACCAGAGCTTTTACAAAGTCTAGCCATACAATTTAGCAATGCACTACAGAATGTAAGTATTGGTCATGTAACGGCTGAGGCCTTAGGATCTATATTGGTCCATATGGAAGGACCGCAGGGAATTTTATTAATCCTTTCGGAGACATTATTACGAGCTATTAATAAACGTAAGTTGTTCTATTCGGTAGGTACCACAGAGTTGTTAAATCAACCAGAGTTTAAGTCTGTTGAGAAGGTACAACCCTTGCTTTCCTTAGTGGAAGAACAAAATCAATTAGGACAGTTATTAAAAGATGATTCTCCAACACCTGTTAAGGTCAAGATTGGTATTGAGAATGAAACTGAAGCGCTACATTCAATGAGTGTGGTACAAGCTGATTTTACGAATCAAGATCAGCCTATCGGAACTCTTGCTATTCTTGGTCCAACGCGGATGGAATACGGACGTATCATCGGCATGTTGTCCCATATGAAACATATAATGGAAACTATGGTAAAAGAACAAAACAGAAAGGGCAAATAATGGCTGAAGAACAAGACATTAAACAAGAAACAGTGGAGGAAACAGAGGATACTACGAATGTAGAGGAACTAACTGTTGAAAAAACTGAAGAAGCTGTGGCTGATGCTGCTCAAGTGTTAGAAGAACTTAAAGCCGACTTTGATAATCGATATAAACGGTTACAAGCGGACTTTGAAAACTTCAAACGTCGTACTAACCAAGAAAAAGAGCAACTTGCTGGATATGTAAAAGGGGATGTATTAACGGACCTTCTTCCTGTATTGGATAACTTTGAACGGGCCGTTCAAAGTCCTGCAGAAGGGGAAGCAAAAGTATTCCTCGATGGATTCATTATGATTCATCAAAATTTGATGGCTATGTTATCTAAACATGGTTTAGCTGTTATTGAAGCTGTGGGTCAACCATTTGATCCAAATTTCCATCAAGCGATTATGCGTGTACCGTCAGATGAATATGAATCCGATACGGTGTGTGAAGTTTTGCAAACTGGCTATACTGTTGATGGTCGTTGTATACGTCCAGCAATGGTAAAAGTTGTTGAATAGATTATAAAGTTTTAGGAGGTATATATTATGGCAAAGGTAATTGGTATTGATTTAGGGACAACAAACTCTTGTGTTGCTGTTATGGAAGGCGGCGAACCTACGGTTATTACAAATCAAGAAGGTGCACGTACAACTCCTTCCGTTGTTGGGTTTGCAAAAAATGGAGAACGTTTAGTTGGTCAATTGGCTAAACGTCAAGCTGTATCCAACCCAGAAAATACAATCATTTCTATTAAACGTCACATGGGTACAGACTACAAAGTAACTGTAGAGGGTAAATCTTATACTCCTCAAGAAATTTCTGCAATGATTCTTCAAAAAATCAAAGCTGATGCAGAAGCTTACTTGGGCGAACCTGTAAAACAAGCTGTTATTACTGTTCCAGCATACTTTACAGATGCTCAACGTCAAGCTACAAAAGACGCTGGTGCCATTGCAGGTCTTGAAGTACTTCGTATCATCAACGAACCTACAGCAGCTGCTCTTGCATATGGTGTAGATAAAGATGAAGATGGTAAAGTTCTTGTATTTGACCTTGGTGGTGGTACATTCGACGTATCTATCCTTGAACTTGGTGATGGTGTATTTGAAGTATTGGCAACATCTGGTAATAACCACCTTGGTGGGGATGACTTCGACCAACGCATTATGAACTACCTTATCGAAGAATTCAAAAAAGAAACTGGTATCGATTTATCCAATGATAAATTAGCTGATCAACGTTTAAAAGAAGCTGCTGAAAAAGCAAAAATTGAGTTGTCTGGCGTAGCTAGCACAAATATCAACTTGCCATTTATCACAGCTGATGCTACTGGTCCTAAACATTTGGATGTAACATTGACTCGTGCTAAATTTGAAGAATTAACTGCTGATTTGGTACAAGCTACTATAGAACCTACTCGTAAAGCTATGAGTGATGCTGGCTTATCTGCATCCGATATCGATAAAGTATTGTTAGTTGGTGGTTCTAGCCGTATCCCAGCTGTACAAGAAGCAATCAAAAAAGTATTGGATAAAGAACCAACTAAAAACGTTAACCCTGATGAATGTGTAGCTATTGGTGCTGCTATTCAAGGTGGCGTATTAGTAGGTGAAGTTAAAGACGTATTGTTACTTGACGTAACGCCATTGTCCCTTGGTATCGAAACAATGGGTGGCGTATTCACACGTATTATCGATCGTAACACTACAATCCCTACATCTAAATCTCAAGTATTCTCCACTGCCGCAGATAACCAACCATCTGTAGATATCCATGTATTGCAAGGTGAACGTGAGTTCGCAGCAGATAATAAAACATTGGGTCGTTTCAACTTGGATGGTATCCCAGCTGCTCCTCGTGGGGTTCCTCAAATCGAAGTAACATTTGACATCGATGCTAATGGTATCGTACATGTAAAAGCTAAAGATTTAGGTACTCAAAAGGAACAAAAGATTACCATTACTTCTTCTAGCGGCTTGAAAGAAGAAGAAATTGATCGCATGGTTAAAGAAGCTGAAGCTCATGCAGCGGAAGATAAAGCTAGAAAAGAAGAATTAGATATTAAAAATAATGCGGACTCCCTAGTATATCAAGCTGAGAAAGCATTGAAAGACTTTGAAGGTAAAGGCGACGCTGCTTTGATGAAAGAAGTAGAAGAAGCGAAAGATAAATTGAAAAAATCTATTGAAGCTGGCAATATCGAAGATATCAAAAAAGATAGTGAAGCTTTGGAACAACCATTACATAAATTAGCAGAACAAATGTATGCAGCAGCTCAACAAGCTCAACAAGCAGCTGGCGGTGCTGAACAAGGTCAACAACAAACAAAAGCTGATGACAATGTTGTTGATGCTGATTACACAGTAGTGGATGATGACAAGAAATAAGAAGGGTTGGTAACGAATGGCACGAGATTATTATGACATCCTAGGGGTTAGTAAAAATGCCTCTCAAGATGAAATCAAAAAAGCCTTCCGTAAAAAGGCACGCCAATACCATCCAGATGTAAATAAAGATAATCCAAAGGAAGCGGAAGCAAAGTTTAAAGAAGCTAACGAAGCTTACGAAGTATTGTCTGATGAAACTAAAAAAGCTCAATATGACCAATTCGGCCACGACGCCTTCAAACAAGGAGGCGGCGCTGGTGCCGGTGGTTTCCAAGGTGGCTTTGGCGGTTTTGGTGGTCAAGCTGGAGGCTTTAGTGATATCTTTGGCGACATTTTTGGTGGCATGTTTGGTGGTGGACGCCAACAACAAGGCCCTCAAAAAGGTAATGACTTGCGTGAAGATATCGATATTTCCTTTGAAGATGCAGCCTTTGGTAAATCTATGGAAATTGAAGTGCATCGTCATGAAGAATGTGATCACTGTCATGGTACTGGTGGTGAACCAGGCTCTCGTGTCGATACTTGTCCAAACTGTCATGGTTCTGGTCAAGAAGCGGTTATTCAAAATACTCCATTTGGACGTATGCAGTCCGTTCGCACTTGTTCCCGCTGTCATGGTACGGGTAAAAGCATTGAAAAACCTTGCTCTAAATGCCGTGGTACTGGCGAAATGTTGGCTAAACGGAAGATTTCCATTAAAATTCCAGCTGGTGTAGATAGCGGATCTCGTTTACGTGTAGCCAATGAAGGGGAACCTGGTATTTTAGGCGGTCCTAAAGGGGATCTCTATGTATATATCTTTGTTCGTCCTCACAAGGAATTTGAACGAAATGGTAATGACGTTATTAGCCGTGTAAATATTAGCTTTGCTCAAGCTGCTCTTGGTGCGACTATACAAGTTAACACTTTAGATGGTAAAGTAGAGTTAAAGATTCCGGAAGGTACTCAAACGGGAACGGCATTCCGCGTAAAGGGCAAAGGTATACCATATTTGCGTAACCCTAACCAAAGGGGTGACCAACACATTGTGGTAACCGTCCAAACGCCTAAGAAGTTGACAGACACTCAACGTGAGCTATTGTTACGCTTTGCAAATGAAAGTAATGAAGATGTAAATAACTTACAAGTGAGCAAAAGTCTCTTTGAAAAAATCAAGGACTGTTTGACTAAATGAACAGCTCATGTGAAGGAATGGTTTGTTCCATCACATTCCCTATAAAGGAGCATATATGCAATGGATAGAAGTATCCATTGTCTGTGAAAGAGTAGCCACCGATGAGGTGACTACTCTTTTTGACGATTATGCAGACAATGGAATTATAGAAGAAGATGTTGAAAATCAGCCTAATTTAATAAAATTAACTATGTATGCTGATATATCACTCGATATGAATATGATTAAGGCGGATTTAGTAAAACGGCTTACTGAGGCCAATATCAAGGTTATATCAATAGATACAGATATTCTTGATGAGTCAACTTGGTTAAACTCTTGGCAACAGTATATTGAACCTACAGAAATTTTACCTAACTTAATCATTAAACCAGCATGGCAGGAATACAATAATGTAGATAATAAAATTATTATTGAAATTGATTCAGATATTTCCTTTGGTACCGGGTCTCATGAGACGACACGGACTTGTGCAGAGTTATTAAAATCCTATAGTAAATCTATGGATCTTGATACAGTTACTTGTTTGGATATTGGTACTGGCACAGGTATTCTTTTATTAGTAGCAGCCCATTTAGGTATTAAAAATTTAGTTGGTATAGATATAGAAGAGTATGCTGCAAATCAAGCTAGAATTAACTGTGAGAATAATCATGTATCTGCTGAAATCATTTGTGGTAATTTGGATAGTGATTTCAATGGTACTGCCCAATTAATTTTAGCTAATCTAACAGTGGATCCCCTTAAAATACTATTACCTCAAATTGGTAAGAAACTGGATGATAGGGGCATTTTGATTATTAGTGGCATTATTGATGATCGTTATGATGAAATCATGCCATATATTGAGGCTCATTGGCATATTATTGAGGAGCGCGTTGCAGGGCCTTGGCATACGTTTGCGCTAGAAAAACGATGAAAAAGATTTTTATTCCTACACCATTAGATGAAATAATAGAATTACCAAAAGATGTGACCCATCATGTACTACATGTATTTCGCCATAATATGGAGAAGCCTATAACTGTAACCGGCAGCGACAATCGTTGTGGTACATATCAAATTACAGCAGAAGTAGACGGTAAAGCTCAAGCAAAACTGATTGAATATGTAGATGCAAATCTAGCATCGTATCGTACTATTCTAGTTCAATCATTATTAAAAGGTGAAAAGCTAGAATGGGTGTTACAAAAGGCGACGGAGTTAAATGTGGATACAATTTATCTTGTGCCCACAGCTAACTGCGTAGCTAAATATGATAAAAAAAAGCTTCAATCAAAAGTAAATCGTTGGGAAAAAATAATGCTAGAAGCAGCTCAACAATGTGGACGAAATCACTTGCCTACACTAGTAGTAGGAGAGACGCTTTTACAAGCATTAGACATTGAATCTGAGGCGTTGAAATTGGTAGCCTATGAAAATGAAGCAGGGCAGACTATCAAAGATGTACTTAAAACTTTGCATTCCGATAAGTCTGTAACTGATGTTTTAATTTGTATAGGTCCTGAAGGGGGCTATCAAGAGAAGGAAATCAATGCTATTATAAAATATAGTGGAAAATCAGTATCGCTGGGAAATACAATTTTGCGGGCTGAAACTGCTGCTATTGGATCGTTAGCGATGATTCAATATGAATTAGAATTATAAATTAAATAAGAATAGAGAGGTGCAATGAAAACCGTTGCTTTTACAACCTTAGGGTGTCGCGTAAACCAATATGATACAGATGCCATGAAAGGTTTATTTTTACAAAATAATTACGAAGCGGTAGACTTCGATGAAAAAGCTGATATATATGTAATTAATACCTGTTCTGTAACGAATATGGGGGAAAAGAAATCCCGTCAATTAATCCGCAAGGCGAAACGTCAAAATGAAGATGCCTATGTTATTGTAACTGGTTGTTATGCTCAGCTTGATCCAGATGCGATTGCCGCTATAGATGGTGTTAATCTCGTTATTGGTACCAATAATCGATCCAAAATTGTTGAATTAGTAGAGCAATTAGAATCTACAGAACGACAAATTAATGCTGTTCGGGATATCATGAAGGAATCTAACTTCGAGGAGATGCCGTTATATGGTAATGAATCTGACAAAGCTCGTGCGTTCATGAAAATTCAAGAAGGTTGTAATAACTATTGCGCCTTTTGTATCATTCCTTATACTCGAGGAAAATTAAAATCTCGTAAAGTTGATGATATTGTACAAGAGGCAAAACGTTTAGTAGATCATGGATTTCATGAAATCGTATTAACTGGTATACATTTGGGTAATTACGGTGTCGAATTACCAGGTCGTCCAACATTAGCTGATGTGGTAAAAGCCTTATTAGAGATTCCTAATTTATACCGCATACGTTTCGGGTCCATTGAATCCGTAGAGGTTTCTGATGAGTTAGTAGAATTAATGGCTACGAATAAACGTGTTTGTCCACATTTACATTTACCGTTACAAGCAGGTTCTGACCATGTATTAAAGTTGATGAAACGCCATTATACATTACAAGAATATAAAGATTTAATTACAAGTTTACGTTCTCGTATTAAAGATTTATCGATTACAACTGATATTATTGCTGGTTTCCCTCAAGAAACTGATGAAGACTTCGAAGAAACATTGAATACAGTACGTGAAATTGGATTTACGCACATTCATGCCTTCCCATACTCCATTCGTGAGGGTACACCTGCAGCCACCATGGCGGATCAAGTACCAGAAGCTGTTAAGAAGACTCGTGTAGCACTTTTAAATGGTCTTAGCCAATCTGGTTATGAAAGATACGCAAAATCTCGCATTGGTAAGCCTGGTGAGATTCTCATCGAAAAGGAAGAGAATGGATACTACATGGGCTTAACAAATGAATATATAAATGGTAAAGTTAAGTCTGATGGGACACGTAAAATTGGTGATCTCGTTGGTGGAACTGTTGTAGGTTTAGAAGATAATTATTTAATTATTGAGTAAGGAGTTAGATTATGAGTGACTGCATTTTTTGCAAAATTATCAATGGTGAAATTCCGTCTAAAAAAGTGTTAGAAAATGATAAATTCTATGCTTTTTATGATATTCAACCTGTAAAAAAAGTTCATGTATTAATCGTACCTAAAAATCACGTGTCTAATATTGCACATCTTAATGAAAAGAATGCAGATTATGTTGAAGGGTTACTGCCATTTGTTCGTGATGTAGCAAAAGAGCTTGGTATCTCTAAAGATGGATATCGTTTAATTTTTAATACTGGTGAAAAAGCAGGCCAAACTGTATTCCATATGCATGCACACCTTTTAGGTGGAGAAGAAATGGGCTGGCCAGAAGCCTAATTTTGAGTATTATGCATTCTTTTTATAATACTCATTAAAAAACCTATAAAATATACTTGAAAATATTGACAACATCTATACCTATACATATAATATTATATGTGCGTATGTAAATTATCAGCACTTCCCGAGATTATTTTTGGAGGGAGGGATATAGATGTCTGAAATCAAAGTCGGTAAAAACGAAACGCTTGAAAGTGCTCTTCGTCGATTCAAACGCTCCTGCCAAAAAGCGGGTGTTTTGTCTGAAGTAAGAAAACGCGAACACTATGAAAAACCAAGCGTAAAAAGAAAGAAAAAATCTGAAGCAGCAAGAAAACGCAAATTCAGAGCATAAGATGATTACCCTAATTCTGCCTTTTCATGGCTTTATGAAATCCAGAATTAGGGTTTCTTTATTATATACATAAGGAGGAAATATGAGTTTAAAAGATCAATTAAAGGAAGATATGAAAGCAGCTATGAAAGCTCGTGAAGAAGGTAAAACAGCGTTATCTGTAATTCGTATGGTCAATAGTGCCATAAAAAATACAGAAATCAATGACAAAATTGAGTTAGATGATGCTGGCATTCTTGGCATTTTAGCTAAGGAAATGAAAACTCGTCAAGATTCCTTAACAGAATTTGAAAAAGCGGGACGTGAGGACTTAATTAGTCATGTAAAAGAAGAAATGGCTGTATTGCAAAAATACTTACCAGAGCAATTGAAAGAAGATGAAATTCGTACAATTGTACAAGAAGCCATTGTTGCATGTGGTGATAATGTAAATATGGGCAATGTTATGAAACATGTAATGCCAAAAACAAAAGGGCGTGCAGATGGTAAGGTCGTCAATAATATTGTTAAAGAATTACTTGGATAATATATAGTAATATCAACGACCATTCTATATACAGTTATTGATTAAAGTTGATAGTATTGGATGTGTTAGATGTAACTTTAAAAGAATAATGAAATTCTATAGAAAGTTATTGACATATATTTTCAACATATGATAATATGAACTCAATAAAATAATTGGTCAACGAAGACTCCACTTTAGATATATAGATTTATATATTTATTTGTTGGAGTCTTTTTCTTTTAGGAGGAACAAATATGTCGACAACTAACGAATTATTATATTACATTCCGGCGGGTCAATATGGGAAAGAAGGCGTTCTTGCATTATTAGAACAACATCCTGAAATCAAGTTCGTATCTCTTGTAGGTATTGACTTAGCAGGTAATGATACTGATGAAAAGATTCCTATGTCAGCATTCTTCGATGACTACGAATCTTTCTTTGAAGGTCGTGCTGTTCAAACAGATGGTTCCTCTGTAGTACTTACAAATATTGCTACATTAAATAATGCTCGTGTAGATATGTGGGGCGATCCAAGTGTAAACTGGTTTGTTGATTACAACTACGAAAATATTGATCCTGTTACAGGCTTACCAACTGGTACACTTCGTATTCCTGCATTCTTGATGCATAACTATCGCTATGTAGATTCTCGTTCTATTTTAAAACGCAGCTGCGACTATGTTCGTGCTGAATTATTGGCTTTGATTAAAGAACATGGCTTACCTGGTATGCCGCATGTGAAAGCTGATGAAGTTGTAGATATCATTTTCACATCTGCAACAGAACTAGAATTCTGGGTAAAAACTCCATCTAGAACAGTTACAAAAAAAGAATTATCCGTATCCCAAAAATTACAAGAACAATACTGGCAACGTACTCATGGTACAGTTCGCACTGCATTAGAACAAGCTGTTGAACGTCTTGATAGATATGGTATGGTTGCTGAAATGGGTCATAAAGAAGTAGGTGGCGTTAAAGCTAAACTTGATGAAGATGGTCATGAAGCAGTTGTATTAGAACAATTAGAAATCGACTGGAAATTCTCAAATAATCCATTACAAACAGCAGATAATGAATTACAAGCTCGTATCATTGTTCGTGAAGTATTCCGTGAAAATGGTCTTGATGTAACATTTAATGCAAAACCAATAATTGGTGTAGCTGGTTCTGGTGAACATACTCATTTTGGTGTTATGGCTAAATTAAAATCTGGTAAAGTTGTTAACTTATTTAGCCCAGAAGATATGCGTAAAGAATCTGCTAGCTCTTTAGGCATTGGTGCAATTATGGGACTTTTAAAACACTATGAAGCCATTAATCCATTCATCAGCTCTACAACAGATTCTTTAAACCGTTTAAAACCTGGGTTTGAAGCGCCAGTATGTATTGTTACATCTTTAGGTACTGATCCATCTGAACCTAGCCGTAACCGTACAATCCTTTGCGGTTTAATTCGAGATATCGATAATCCTATGGCGACACGTTATGAATTGCGTTCTCCAAATCCTTACACCAATACATATACTGCTTTAGCATTGATCTTTATCTCTGCATTTGATGGTATGAAATATGCCATTACATCTGGTAAAACACAAGCTCAATTGGAAGCAGAGCTTTCCAAAGAAGTAGGTGAAACATCTGATTATCTTGCTACAAATCGTGCATACCGTACTGAAAAAGATGTGTTTGATGATTTCACACAAGAAGAACGTAATCAAATGTTTGGTGTTGCTCCAGCTACTGTATGGGAAAATATAAAGGGTTACCAAAATAATCCTGAATTAGTAGAAACATTGGCTCAAGGCAATGCATTTGCTAGAGATTTAATGGACTCTTTTATTGCGTCCATTCTTAAACGCTGGAAACTAGTATTGGCCAACCGCTTAATCCCAAACAATTTGGATACAGTTCGTAGCATGGTTGCAATTCATACTGACAGCCGAAATAGTGTAGATGATAAACGCTTTGCAGAAGTTAATGACTTACGTTTCTACCTTGCTAAAGATAGTGATGATCGTAAATCCTTATTCACTCGTTTAATTGATGCACTTAATGATGGTGAATATGATTTAGCATCCCAATTACAAATCGAAATGAATGATAAAATGGAAGAATTAGAAGCTAAATACGCTAACTACGCTAAAAATATCTTCTAAGATGCTAGTTGATAGTGTTAAAACGTAAAAGTTTTAAAATAAAAGAGACTCTACTGATATGTAGGGTCTCTTTTATGCTATTAGGATTTGTTATTAAGAAATGTTTCTACTAGTACTAAACAACAAACTAGAACTAAAATGGAAATAGACCATAATAACATGTTCAAAGCTGATTCATGATCGATAATTAGTAAACGAACAATGGCGGTAATACCAATATATAAGAAGAAATCAAGAGGAAAATGGAAATTATTCTTAAAGTACTTAATTATGAGTGCAATAAATTCAAAGTAAAGAAAGAAGGTAATTATCTCTTCAATCAATAAAGAATAAGTACTATAGCCTTGAATATTGGCCCATGCAATAAAACCAAAATTTACTAGACTATTGATTAAAGCAATGCATAAACCAATGCCAACACCAATAAGTGCAATATTTTTAATGGTTAATATAAGCTGAGAAATACGAATCCACATACATGCTCCAATTAAAATAATAAATTACTATAGGACATATAAAAAGACCGTACACCGTACGGTCTTTTTACCTTTATATTAAGCTATTAGCAAAAATCTTAAGATTAGATATCAACTTTAATAGCTTCTAATGCAGCATCGAAGTTAACTGCTTGAGTTACTTCAGGTACATATTCAACATAAGTTACTTTGTTATCTTTGTTGATTACTACAACGCCACGAGTTAAAAGACGAAGCTCTTCAATCAAGAAACCATAGTTTTCACCGAAGGAAGCATCTTTGTGGTCAGACAAAGTAATAACTTTATCTACGCCTGCAGCACCACACCAACGTTTTTGAGCGAATGGTAAGTCCATAGAAATTGTCAATACGACTACATCTTCGGAAAGTGCTGTTGCATCTTGGTTGAACCAACGAGTTTGAGCATCACAAACACCTGTATCAAGGGAAGGAACAACGGAGATAACTTTTACTTTACCTTCGAAGTCTTTTAAAGTTTTAGCTTGCAAGTCATTGCTCAATACAGTGAAGTCTGGAGCTTGTTGACCTACTTTAATTTCTGGGCCAACTAATGTGATAGGGCCACCTGCAAATGTTACTACGCCAGTACGTTTTTCCATGTTGTATTCCTCCTAAGAGTTTTAATTCTAATTATGTAAAATATAATTTCTTTATATGCATAGTATAACATTTACATTACCATAAGTAAACTAAAAAATTCGATATAGTATTAATTAAAAAGATCGTTACGATTGATTACTGTAAAAATTTAAAGAGGCCATTTAACTAATATTAATATTGATGAAATAGAACTACTACTGTAATAAAATATTTAATCTAACTGTTATACGTATAGGTGTATTAATGTATCATAAAAAATGTGTATACTATAAAGAGAAAAGTTAACGTAATAAAATTTGTTGATTTAGCTTTTACAGTATTGATTTAAATTCATTTACAATATAATGATACTAGTAATTATATAGGCAATGATTTTGATTAGACTTAATAGGATATGTTAGAGAGGACCTATGAAACCAATAGATTTATTTATGCAGTTTTTCCGGCGTGAAGGCTGGATCTATGCCATTGGCTTAACTATGTTGATGGCAATTGATGTGGCTTTTTTATTTGTTCCTCAATTTATTGGTAATGCTATAGATACGTTGAGCAATAATAAGAAAGGGTTAGTCACTTATATTTTTTATTTCATTTTATTATTTATTATTATCACTATTTTAAAAGTTATCTCACGCAGAACCCTATTAGGCTCTATTCGTCGCATGGAGTATCTTTTTCGTGAGATTTTGTGTAGTAAAGCATTACAAGTAAAAACAACGTACTATGAGGCTAATGGACCTGGTAAGGTTATGGCGCTCATGACTAACGATGTAACATCGCTACGTGTTGCCCTTGGTCTAGGTGTAATGATTATAGTGGATATTATTTTCTATTCCATTGTGGGTTCCATAATTTTAATTCAAAAGATTAATACTGTATTAGCTTTTAAAATTATGACACCTGTATTCTTAATTATTGTGGCTATATTTGTACTAGGCAGAAAGCTACGTATTAAACAACGTAGTGCACAAGCTACTTATAGCGATTTAACAGAGTTTGGACAAGAGTTATTTCAAGGGATGGATGTTATTCGCGCTTTTAATCGTGAAAGCATTATCTCTAATTCTTTTGAAAAAATAAATAAACTTAATTATAAGAAGAATATGGATGTTGCACTACTAGATGCAATATTAACACCGTTGACAAGAATTGCACCCTTTATTTGTATCAGTATTAGTATTTTTATTTGTGGACATTTAGCTGTAGAAGGCAAAATGACTATAGGCGAATTTGTTACTATTAATTCATTCATAATGTTAATTGTGGGACCTTTAATAGGGTTTGGTGGCCTTATTTCTATTGTACAAAAAGGTCTTGCTTCTTTAGATCGTATCATGGACTTCTTACATTTGCCTACAGAAACAATAGATGATACCGATGAAGTACTGCCGCTTGAGGATATTCATATTCGATACTTAGATTTTACTTATGAAAACTCTAAAGGGCATGCATTATCTCAGTTGACAACGACAATACCAAAAGGTTCTTTTATTGGTTTAGTTGGTAAACCCGGTTCTGGCAAAAGTACATTGTTTAAATTGCTTATTGGATTACAAGAGTGTCCGGAAAAATCTATTTATTTTGGCAGTCAAGATTTAGCTACTGTTTCTTTATCAAAGCTTAGAAACTCAATTGCTTATGTGCCGACACAATCTTACCTATTAAGTACGACCATTGCTGATAATATTAAATTTGGTAAAGCTTTATCCATGCATGAAACTGTAGAGTTGGCAGCACAAAAGGCAGACTTATATAGAGATTTAGGCGATTTGTTAAACGATGATTTACATGAGCTTGCTGAAGAAGGTCATGATTTATCAGGTGGACAGAAGCAGCGAATCAATATGGCTCGCGGCTTTTATAAAAATGCGCCATATGTATTACTAGATGATTGTTTTTCCGCTTTAGATGCAGTAACAGTTACAACCATATTAAATTCATTACATAATGTAAAAGATCAGACGATTCTATGTATTTCACAACGATTAGAGGTTGTAGAGAAAGCAGATAAAATACTAGTATTTGATGAGGGGCGTATCGTAGAAGAAGGTACTCATGAAGAATTATTAGGTAACAATGGTTTATACCGTACCTTATATGAAGCGCAGAATGGAGGGGGCCATCATGAAGAAGCGTGATCTAAGAAATGACTGGGCTCTATTCTCCTATATAACTGGCTACATTAAGCCTTATTTAGGTATTCTATTTTTAGCAACGGTTGCGCTCGCAGGAAATTTAGTACTATTACTTTTACGCCCATATTTAACTAAGCAAGTTATCGATCTTGGATTTGCCACTAATGATATCGCTGTTATTGAATATTATGCTCTAATGTATGGCCTTACTATCATTGGTAGTGTTTTATTTATTTTTGTAGAGAATTACTTTTTAAAAAGTTTTGGTCAAAAAATTATCTATAATATTCGTAGTATTATATTCCAAAAGATTCTTAATAAACCACATGATGAATTTTATAAGTTGCCAATTGGGAATTGGGTAACTCGCATTACTAATGATGTAGAGTCATTACGTACATTATATACAGATGTAATTCTGAATTTGGCAAGTAGCGGTTTAATGATTATTGGTATATTAGGATTTATGTATGCCATTAATGTACCTTTAGCAATAATCATGACAATTTTACTACCTATAATGGGTGGAATTATTTGGGTGTTTCAAAAGTTTTCTCGCAAAGCATTCCGTCAGGTAAGACGTTCTGTAGCTGCTTCTAATGCAAGCATCAAGGAACTGTTAAATTATATTGTAATCGTAAAATCCTATGGTGGCGAAAGAGCAATTGAGGAACGTTATAATACTGTTAATAAAGGTTTCTTAGAAGCAGGTCTTTTTGAGGTTACCACATTTTCTATTTTTAGACCGCTCGTAGATGGTCTATTCTTTGTTGCGCTAATTGTTATTTTTACAACTACGAATTTAATAGACTCCGTAGCTGATGCTGGTACAGTATTTGCCTTTATACAATATATGGACCGATTCTTCCAACCATTAAAGGAAATTGCAGATAAATATAACTCTCTACAAAGCGCATTAGCTGGTGCTGAAAGATTAGTTCCCTTATTAGAGGAAGAAGAGCGTCAGATGGCTAATGAAGTTCCTGATGAATTTAAACATATAGAGACTATTGAATTCGAGCATGTATGGTTTTCCTATGAAAATAACGACGTTTATGCGCTAGAGGACTTTACATTCACTATTAAAGCTGGAGAATTCATAGGTATTGTAGGTCCTTCTGGTAGTGGTAAATCAACACTTTTATCATTGTTGATGGGAATCTACAAACCAACAAGAGGGGCTATCTATATTAACGGTATAAATATTGCCCAATATGATAGTTCTGTGCTTCGTCATTTAATGGGATATGTTTTTCAGCAAGCTTATCTATTTAAGGGTTCCATTAGAGATAACTTAACACTTTTTGATACATCAATTTCTAATGAGGAAATGATCAATGCAGTAAAACAAGTTAATTTGGATTCTATGATTGAACAACTTCCGGAAGGGTATGATACACCGGTTGGTTATTTAGGCTCCTTATTATCTGATGGGCAAAAACAATTATTGGCTTTTGGCCGTACCTTGATTAAAAAAACACCAATTCTATTGCTAGATGAAGCAACGGCTAATATCGATAGTCATACGGAGAAGCAAATTCAAGCAAGTATTGAAAATATTCGAGGTAGTAAAACAATCGTAAGTATTGCTCATCGTCTTTCAACAGTAGAAGATGCCAATAAAATAGTGTATATGGAATATGGTAAAATAATAGAAAAAGGATCTTTTAATGAGCTTATCAACTTAAAAGGGGCCTTTTATAATCTATGGAATAATCAACACAGTGGGAGTTAGTATGGAATTTATCCAATCTAAAGATAATAAAACGATTAAGCGAATTATCTCATTAAGGCAACGTAAAAATCGCCAAAAAAATGGAGAGTACATCGTTGAAGGCATTCGCTCTATTCGAGATATTGCAGCTATGGGTGCAGTAAAAACAATCGTTATACGTGAATCTAAAGCGCAAGATAAAAATATATTAGATTTATTAGACTTAGATACTGTTCAATCTGTACCTAAATATATCGCACAAGATCCAGTGTTTGATAAAGTAGATAATACCGTAAATGGACAAGGTGTAGTTGCTATTGTATCAAAGCCTACATATGATATTGAATCAATTTCTATTGTGGATGGTTTATATATTACATTAGATGGTGTTCAAGATCCCGGCAATCTAGGTACCATTATTCGTACTGCTGTTGCAGCAGGTGTTAAAGGGATATTTTTGATGAAAGGAACTGTGGACCCTTTTAATGACAAGACAGTCCGCAGTACCATGAGCGCCTTACATAAAATACCTTTATATGAAGACATTACGTTATCTCTGTTACATGATATGGTAACCGAGTCTAATATGACTAGCTATGTAACAGCTTTAGAACATTCCAATCCTTATCATACTGTAAGTTATGCTAAGCGAACTATGCTAGTATTAGGAAACGAAGGAAATGGTGTAACACCAGGGGTTATGAATCTATGTACAAATCGTATTATGATTCCTATGTATGGTGATATGGAATCCTTAAATGTAAGCGTAGCTGCTGCATTATGTATGTATAAAGTACAAGAACAATTAATGCCTTAGTATATATATGATAAAATTTTATGACCTTATAAAAAGTCCTCTACTAGTAAACAAGTAGAGGGCTTTTGTATTGATTTTTTAGTTGTGTATTTGGTAAAATAACATATATCCTTTGTGGGAGAACAAAGTTCTCCCTTTTTTTCATGAAAAGGAAGATAACTATGTCCAAATTAATTGTAAATGCAGACGATTTTGGCCTTCATAGTGCAGTTAATGCTGGTATTATTGATGGTCACCGTAGAGGTATTATTACCAGTACCTCTTTAATGGCAGGAGGAGAAGCTTTTACAGAAGCCGTAAGTATGGCAAAACAAAACCCTAAGTTGGGCATTGGTATTCATATTACCTTGGTGGGTGGGGTCAAACCAGTATGTGATCCATCAGAAGTTTCATCACTTCTCACACCAGAAGGTGTATTTCCAGAGAACTATGTAGAATTTATTAAACGTATTTACTCTGGCAAAATCAATTATAGTGAATTACGTAAAGAGATTCATGCACAAATAGCTCAAATAATGGATACCGGCTTAAGGGTAACTCATATTGATGGACATCAACATTTGCATGTGTTACCAACGGTATTGCCAATTGTGATTGAACAGGCAAAATCCTTTGGTATACATGCTATACGTATACCCGATGAGTCTACTGGTTTTATGAATTATATGTATTCCCCAATTCGATTTCTTGGTAAAGTTGGTTTATCAACGGTTGCGGCTAATGCGCGACCAATCATACGAAATAATTGTATGACTACAACCCAATATTTTTGGGGCATGGTAAATGGAGGTCATATAAATCAGAAATCTCTAATGGGTATCCTAAAAGCGGTAAATAAACATTCTGGTACACATGAATTGATGGTTCACCCAGGTAGTAATAGTAGTATTCTTAGTAAGCTTTATAATTGGGGTTATCATTGGGAAGATGAGTTGCATGCACTCTGTTCCAGTCATACGCGATTATATATAAGTCAACATGATATAGAGCTCATTAATTATGGAGACTTGGTATGAGTAAAATGATGAAGAGAGGCATCTTTATGTTTCTCTTGTTATTGGCTGTATCAATTGGTATTATTTACTATACTATTGATTTAGATGCATTGAAAGCCATATCATCTTTTAATAGTATTTCCTTATTATTAGCTTTAGTTGCTTTAGTAGCAGGTATGTATTTTGATGGATTACGACTTCAAAGGCTCGTAAAAATTGGTGGTTACAAGTTATCGATACGAGCAGTGCTACGAGTTATTTTTAGTAATTATTTTATGGCTATGTTGACACCTGGAGCTAGCGGTGGTGCTGTCGCGCAAGTACTGGTGTTGAGAAGTTATGGCGTACCTATATCTAAAGGTACACCGATTGTATTAATACGTACCGTATTTTCCATTATGTTTTTGGTCATTATGCTGCCATTAGTATTCTTACGAGATGCTATTGAAATTCCATATATCTCTCGTGATATGCTTTTGATTTTTGCCGTGCTTGCTGTTATAGCGACCTTAGTGGGAACTTATATATTACAGACTAAGTATATGCGTCAATTTGTCTATAATCTAGCACAACGATTTAAAGCACATAACACTAAAGATTGGCTTTCTAAATTAGAAACACTAAATCAAGGTCTTGGTTTACTTTATAAACAACCTGTCCAATCTTTAATAGTTTTTATTGAATCTGGTTTGAGTTTATTATGCTTATATTGTATTGCACCCGCCTTAATGTATGCTTTCACACCAGATATTCCTATTATCGATATTTTAGATCGCATGATTTTATTAAATCTTATTTTGTATTTTGCACCAACCCCAGGGGGAACAGGCATTGCAGAAGGTCTATTTGTAGTATTATTTAGTGCCTTTGTACCTAATGGAACAGTGGGAATCATCGCTGTAGGATGGCGTGTTGTGGCTGAGTATATGCCATTCTTCATCGGTATGTATGCAGTATTAACATTATATGGACGACAATTCGTTGCCCAAGAAACTTCAAGAGAACAATAAGGGAGTGTGCTCTATGTCTAAACCAAAAAAAGATAAATTTTATCTGGTTCAAGAAGATATTTTACCAGAGGCTATAAAAAAGACGATAAAAGTAAAAGAAATTCTAAAACTAGGTGAGGTTAAAACAATTAACGAAGCAGTTGAAAAAATGGATTTAAGTCGATCTGCGTATTATAAATACAAGGATTATGTTTTTCCATTTTTTGAAATTGCTCAAGGAAAAATTGTTAGTATTTATGTTTCTATGTCAAATGAATCTGGTATGTTATCAAGCGTTTTGAAAGCCATTGCTGAACGTAACGGTAGTATTTTAACGATTAATCAAGATATTCCATTACAAGGCATTGCGAATAGTAGCATTTCTTTTGAAACCAAGGATTTACAAGGTTCATTAGAAGATTTATTGCTAGATATTCGCTCTATGAAGGGTATTATCAAGGTAGAAATTTTAGGCCAAGCATAGGCTAATTAAGAGAGTAGGACGATTATGACCACTATAAAAATTGCTTTATTAGGTTTTGGTACTGTTGCACAAGGTACTTTTAACTTATTGCAAGACAATGCTGAATTAATTAAAAATCGTACAGGTGTCAATGTTGAAATTTCAAAAATTTATGTACGAAATCCAGAAAAATATAGTCATATTACATTACCAGAAACAGCTAAATATGTAACTGATATTGATGAAGTGTTAAAAGACGATTCCATCCAAATGGTAGTGGAATTGATGGGTGGTACAAGCTTTGCTAAGGATTGCGTAGAAGGAGCTTTAAAAGCTAAGAAGAATGTGGTAACTGCCAATAAAGACTTATTAGCAGAAGCTGGTCCATACTTATTAGACTTAGCGAGTAAAAATGGGGTAGATCTACGTTTTGAAGCATCTGTTCTAGGTGGTATTCCTATAATCCGCACATTATATGAATCGTTAGCCGGTAATCGTATTACTGAAATCATTGGTATTATGAATGGTACTACAAACTTTATTTTGACTAAAATGTCTGAAGAAGGTTTAAGCTACCAAGATGTATTAAAAGAAGCACAAGATTTAGGATATGCAGAGGCAGATCCTACAGCTGATGTAGAAGGCCTTGATGCAGCTCGTAAATTGGCAATCCTTGCATCTATTAGCTTTAACCGTCGTATTTTCTTTGAAGATGTAACTGTAGAAGGTATTACTTGTATTGATACTGAAGATATAAAATTTGGGAAAGAGTTTGGTTACAATATTAAATTATTAGGTATTGCTAAAGAAACTGCTCAAGGATTATCTTTAAATGTATATCCTGCATTTATTCCTACGACACATCCATTAGCATCTGTTCGAGGATCCTACAATGCAATTTATGTTAAGGGCAATGGTATCGATGATGTCATGCTATATGGTCGTGGTGCAGGTAGCTTACCGACAGGTAGTTCTGTAGTATCTGACATAATGGAAGTGGCAAAGAATGTCTCTTATAATGAAACAGGGCGCTTGAAACCGTTCTATTATGATCAAAAAGATATTTATTCTCCAGGTAAAATCCAATCTAGCTACTACTTGCGTTTAGCAGTGGATAATAAAACAGGTGTTCTAGCAAAAATCTCTGCAAAATTAGCAGAACAAAAAATTTCTGTTTTATCCATCGTTCAACGAAATATGGATCCAGAAACTGCAGTTCTTGCCATTGTTACATCTAAATGCCCAAGATCTTATATTTTAAATCTTATAGACTCTTTTAATAGCTTGCGCTCCGTTAAGGCTGTTAATAGTGTTATTCGTATTATGGAAGCTTAATTATGAATACTGTTCGTGTACAAGTACCTGCCACTAGTGCAAACTGTGGCCCAGGTTTTGATTGCTTAGGATTAGCACTAAATCTTTATAATATATTCAGCTTTACACCAGATGAAAATGCTACAGAATATACATATAGTTTTGAAGGTTTTGGTGCAGATATTTTACGCGCTGAAGATCCTAAAAAGAATCTAATTGGTTTCGCTATGGATCAAGTTTTTGCTACTGCTCAAGAACCAATTCGATATGGTCATATAACTTCTGAAACCTTGATTCCTCCCTCTCGTGGACTAGGTAGTAGTAGTACGGCTATAGTAGGGGGACTTTTACTGGCGAACGCATTAGTAAAGCATCCACTTTCAAAAGAAGAGTTACTGGTTATAGCAAATCGTATGGAAGGTCATCCAGATAATGTAGCGCCAGCTATTTACGGAAATTTATGTTGTGCTACAGGTTTAAAAAATAAGGTACTAAACACGGTCATTTCTATTCCTCCGGAGCTACATTTTGCTGTTGTAGTACCAGAAGTCATGGTATCTACTGAGTATGCTCGTTCTGTGCTACCAAATCATATTCCATTCAAAGAAGCTGTACAAAATGTAAGTCATGCTTCATTATTTGTAACAAGCTTAATTACGCATCAATTAAGTAATTTATCTGTTGCCTTAGATGACAACTTGCATGTACCTTATCGTAAGACATTGATTCCTCATTGTGATGAAGTTTTTGAAGCCGCAAAAGTTGCTGGAGCTTACGGTGCAACTATCAGTGGATCGGGTTCTACTCTAATTGCATATGTTGATAAAGCTCATGTACAAGAGGTAGCAAAGGCTATGGGGGCTGTATTCACAGCAAATGAGATTGAAAATAAAATATATTGCTTAGAAGCTGATACAACTGGAGCGTTAATTATATAGTTTATGGTATAATTATAGTGTTAGGCATAGTCCATAACAATAATTGGAGGAAACTATGAACAATATAAAAACAACACTTTTGTTAGCTACGCTAACGGCCATTTTAGTGGTTATTGGTGATATGATTGGCGGCAGAAGCGGTATGATTATGATGTTTGTCATATCCATGGGTATGAATTTTATGTCTTATTGGTACAGCGATAAAATCGTTTTAGCCCAATACAATGCTCAACCTGTTACTGCACAGTCTAATCCAAAACTATATGCAATGGTAGAGAAATTGACTAAAAATGGTAATTTACCAATGCCAAGGGTTTATATCATTCCCAGTGAAGTACCGAATGCATTTGCAACAGGTAGAAATCCTAGTCATGCAGCAGTTGCTGTTACAGAAGGTATCCAACGTCTATTAACTGATGAAGAATTAGAAGGTGTGCTTGCACATGAATTAACACATGTTAAGAATCGAGATACATTGATTAGTACAATTGCAGCTATGATGGCTGGTGCTATTTCTATGATAGCCAATATACTTCAATTCACTGCCATATTTGGGCGCTCTGATGATCGAGAAGGCACTAACCCTTTGGCGCTTCTTGGTACGATCATTATTGCACCTATCGCAGCTGGTCTTATTCAGATGAGTATTTCCCGTACTCGTGAGTTTTTAGCTGATGAGGGAGGCGGAGATATGTGTCGCAACCCATTAGCACTGGCTTCTGCACTTGCAAAAATTGACTACTACTCTAAACATGGTGCATTGCCTAATGCAAGTAATGCTACAGCCCATATGTTTATTATTAACCCTATGATGGGAATTGGTGAAAGCTTGAGCAATCTTTTTAGTACACATCCTCGCACGGAAGAACGTATTCAAAAGTTAAAGAAACAAGCTATGAATCCAAAGTATAAAGAAAAGGCAATATTATAATTAGTATCTACTGGAGGGTATCATGCAAGAAACATTAGTTTTAATTAAACCAGATGCAGTTAAACGTCAATTAAGTGGTGAAATCCTTAGCCGTTATGAACGTAAAGGCCTTGTTATTAAAGCATTAAAACTTTTACAAGTACCTCGTGAATTAGCGGAAGAACACTATGCAGAACATAAGGAAAAGCCATTCTTTGGTGAATTAGTTGATTTTATTACATCAGGCCCAGTTCTTGCTTTTGTGTTAGCTGGTGAGAACGCAATTGTATCCGTACGTGCTTTAAACGGAGCAACAAATCCTGTAGATGCTGCCCCTGGTAGTATTCGTGGTGACTATGCCCTAACAATGGATGCTAACGTAGTACATGCTTCTGATTCTCCAGAAGCTGCTGCTCGTGAAATTCATCTTTGGTTCCCTGAATACAAATAATCTCAAGGTTGGTATTATTTAGCTTTTATTTCTACATCCATGTATATCTATAGGAGGTAATCATATGGCAAGTAGTGTTTATACAAAAACAGGTGATGCTGGTACAACTGGTTTATACACGGGAGAACGTGTACAGAAATCATCTTTACGCGTAGAAGCTTATGGTACAATCGATGAATTACAAGCTTTTTTAGGATTGGCTCGCGCTTATGCTGAAAATCCACGTGTTGCTGCTGAATTATACGATATTGAGCGAAACTTATGGACATTAATGGCCGATATTGCAAGTTTAAATACTGCTCCGGTAATTACTGAGCAATATGTAAAGCATTTAGAAAAAGTTATTGATCGCTTTGATGCAAAGTTAGAACCTTTATCTAGTTTTGTCATTCCCGGTGAAAAACAATCTTCTGCTTATTTACATGTAGCTAGAACGATTACTCGACGTGCGGAACGCGCTTTATGGCGAGTATTAGACGCTGGTGAAAGTGTTCACGAATCTAATTTAAAATACTTAAATCGTCTATCCGACCTTTGCTTTATCTTGTGTCGTGTAGAGGAAGAACTTGGGGCTGAATAAACAAAAAAAGCTATGTATTTTACATAGCTTTTTGCTCGTTATAGACCTATTGTGAAATTGTTTGGTTTAAAACATCTTGAGGGCTAGGATAGTAAAAGAAGATATGAGGAATTTCATAACGGAATTTTTCTCTTAATAAATTGGCTAATGTTGTTTCAAAGTTTATAATTTTATCAGCGCCGAAATCAAAGTCTTCAACTAATACTAATAGTTGTGCTTCAACTTGCGGTGCGTTTTCAGGTAAAGCTTCTGGTGGTAGAGGAACATTCACTACTACTCGTGCAGTACCAATATATTTACCTTGTCCGTCATCGATGGCAACACGATATGTATTATCCCATAGCGTAGCCATCATTTTTAGTTTCATATTCATAATTTCCATAGTATCGCTCCTTTGTTATACTTATAATGATACTGAAATTATAAATTCTTGTATAGGTGCATTATGAAATCACAAATTATATTGTGTTCCGGTGGGGCACGCAGTGGAAAAAGTGAATTTGCTGAACGTTTAGCATTGGCTACAAAGGGGCCAAAAGCTTATGTAGCTACGGGCCAAGCTTTTGATGAGGAAATGGTGGATCGCATCAAAAAACATCAAGAGCGACGAGGAAAAATATGGAATAATTTTGAAGTACCTTTACATTTAGCTGATGAATGGGAAAATATCAGTCAATCAGCAGATGTAATTCTTATAGATTGTTTAACCATGTTCACTACCAATCACATGATGGCTTATGGCTCCATTCGTGGTCAAGAAGATGCTAATAGATTAGAACAGACAATACTTTCAGAATTAGACACTTTATTAGACTCGATACAATCATGTGAAGGTAAAACAGTTATATTTGTGACCAATGAAATTGGGTTAGGTATTGTGCCGGATAATAAACTGGCTAGATATTTTAGAGATATTGCTGGTCGTGTGAATCGAGCAGTAGCTTCTGTTGCAGATAAACTCTATTTAACAATTAGTGGTGTTACCATTGAATTGAAATCACAGGAGGTTCATATAAATGGCTAAGAAAATCATGTTTCAAGGAACGAGTTCTAATGTAGGTAAAAGTATTCTTTGTACTGCATTATGCCGTATTTTTTATAGAAAAGGTTTTAAGACCGTTCCTTTTAAAGCACAAAATATGGCCCTCAATTCTTATGTGACAAAATGGGGCGATGAAATTGGCCGTGCTCAAGTCGCTCAAGCCGAAGCCGCTGGTATTGATCCAATTGTTCAAATGAATCCTGTGTTATTAAAACCTACAGGAAATCAATCGTCTCAAGTTGTATTGATGGGGAAACCTGTTGGCGTATATAGTGCCAAAGAATATCATACAAAATATTCACTAACCGCTTTAGATAAGGTTAAAGAATCTATTGATTTCTTAGACTCAAATTTTGATATGATGGTTATCGAAGGTGCCGGTAGTCCTGCAGAAGTTAACTTAAAAGCAAATGATATTGTAAATATGCGTATTGCCAAGATGACTCAAGCTCCAGTTTTTCTCATTGCAGATATTGACCGAGGTGGTGCTATTGCGTCCATTGTTGGTACCTTAGAATTATTAGAACCAGAAGAACGCGATCTTATTAAAGGTATCGTTATCAATAAATTCCGTGGTGATATCAAACTATTAGAACCAGCTCTTACATTTATTGAAGAAAAAACAGGTAAAAAAGTGGTAGGTGTTATTCCTGCCATTGAGAACCTCGATATTGATGAAGAAGATTCTGTTGCATTAGAGAACAAACGCAATAGTGGTACTAAAGATATTCAGGTCGTAGTTATGCAAACACCTAAAATCTCTAATTTTACAGACTTTGATGCACTTAATTATGAGCCAGATGTATCTGTCCGTTTTGTAGGCCCTGGAGATGTTATCGGTACGCCAGATTTAATTATATTACCTGGTTCTAAAAATACATTGGCTGACTTAACATATTTACGTGATACAGGCTTTGCTGATGAAATCAAAAAATTGGCTGCTCAAGGTACACCTGTTATCGGTGTTTGTGGCGGTAACCAAATGTTAGGTAAAACTATTTATGATCCGCATCATATGGAAGGTGATATCGAGGAAATTGAAGGACTTGGCCTTGTTGAATCCTCCACGACTATGAAGGCTCAAAAAACTACCCATCAAGTACAATTCAATGTATCTAATTTACAGTTTTTAAATGGTACTTTCAGGGGTGAAAAATTAGTAGGCTATGAAATTCATATGGGGGATACTACGCCACTAGCAGATTCGGTGTCTCGTTGCTTTACAATTACAAGTCGCAGTGAAGAGGCTGTCAATGTTATTGATGGTTTTATTGATGGTAATCATCAAGTAATGGGTACATATATTCACGGTGTATTTGATAATGACGAGTTTAGACGTTTTATTATCAATCAATTACGTGAACGCAAGGGATTACAACCATTAGATGTAGTATTCCATTATTTTGACCATAAAAATGCGGCATATAATCGCTTAGCTGATATTGTGGAGGAACATCTAGATATGGATTATATTATGTCTACCTTGGGATAGTAGAGGAGATATATGGAACATTTAGCAATTTTTCACTGGTTTTCAAAGTATAACTTTGTGTGCATACCAGTTTTAGCATTTTTATTGGATTTAATTATTGGAGATCCCAATAGTAAATATCATCCAGTGGCCATTATTGGACGTATAATATCTTTTTTTGAAGCCGTTCTTTATAAAGACACTGATAATGATACGAAGAAATTGTGGTACGGTGGTATTGCAGTAGGTTTAATTCTTATATCGGTATATATCATAGTATCTTTATTGTTATGGCTAGGTGGAGTAGTAGACGAATGGGTATACTATGCTTTCGAAGTAGTGATCCTCTACATTGCCATTTCTCCACGTTCATTGGCTGGCGCAGGTTTTACCATTAGTCAGTTAATAAAACAAGGTAATATTGTAGATGCTCGCAAACGTTTATCATGGATTGTGGGACGAGATACGGAAGACTTAGATGAAAGCGAAATCACTCGGGCTACAGTAGAAACGATTGCGGAAAATACGGTAGATGGTATTATTGCACCTTTTTTCTTTTTTATTATCGGTGGCCCTATGGGGGCTATTCTTTATAGAACTGCTAATACTATGGATTCTATGTTAGGCTATAAGAATCAAAAGTACTTGTACTTTGGTCGCGTAGCTGCACGCTTTGATGACATATTAAATTGGATTCCTGCCCGAATTACCTTTGTATTATTTGTAATTTCTGCATTCTTTTTACGCTTTGATGCTAAAAAGGCAATAGAAATCGGTTTACGTGATGCAAAAAAACATCCTAGTCCTAATGGGGGGTATGCAGAAGCACCTGTGGCAGGGGCCTTACATATCCGTTTAGGTGGTTACAATCAGTATTTCAAAAAAATGACCTTCCGTGAATATATGGGCGATCCTATTGAAAAGCTAAACCGTAACCATATTACTCGAACAATTTATATGATGTATGTTACGACTATACTAATGGTTATCATTAGTACAGTCATTACCTATGGGATGAATGTATAATGACACCTTTTTTTATAGCACTACAATTTTTAACGCGTTTAAAAATTGTAAATCAAACTGAATGGTCTGTAGAGGACTTTGGTAAATCTGTTGTAGCCTTTCCTTATGTGGGCCTTATTATTGGTCTCATATTAGCTATATTATATGGCGTATTATCGCCATTTATTCCGATTATGCCATTGATGTTAATTATCGTTGTGGCTGAGTTTTTAATAACTGGTGGCCTTCATGCTGATGGTTTGATGGATACAAGCGATGGTTTGTTTTCCGGCCGTGAAAGAGAACGTAAACTAGAAATCATGAAAGATAGTCGTATAGGCTCCTTTGGAGTTGTTGCTTTTGTATTTGTTACACTTTTGAAATGGCAATTATTAGCTTCGATTCCATCGGCTGAATTTATACCTATGGCACTCATTATGATGCCTTTAATGAGCCGTTGGTCTATGGTTTTTAGTATTCGATCCTATCCATATGCTAGAGAACAGGGGATGGGGGCAGCATTTGCTAATTTAGCACCTAAACATGTTATTACTTATAACACCATATCTACGTTCTTTATGCCTATTCTATTACTATTAATCGGTTTAGTATTATATACACTTTTATATGGTGCTTATGCAATTTTTTCAGCACCTGATGTAGGGTATTTAGTAGGATTAGGTGTGTTAGTATATGCTACTATAGGTATTTTCCAAATCAATATTGTTAGCATGATTATTACGTATATTATTAACCGATTATTAAACCGCTATATTGTAAAAGCGTTAGGTGGCACTACTGGTGATACATATGGATTTGTTGTGGAAGTAACTGAAGTATTATTGATATTGGTATATAGCATAATTGTATCTATACTATCAGCTACGGTAGTTAATAATCCAACTATGTTCTAACTCTAAATTTTTGATTTTCAAAGTTTTAATATTTTTAGAACGTATACTTTATTTGATGTGAAAGGAGTTTAATGTGACCTATTATGTAAGAGCCCCAGGTACATGTGGGGAATTTCTACAAGGTTCTATTGATGGTCAGTCATTTTTAGTGACATGTCCAATTAATCGATACTCCTATGCATTGAGTAATGTAATACAACCTTTTTCTAAAGAATTTTGTGCACTTCAACCAAAGTCTGCACAAGCTCGTAAATTAGTACAAGAGTTGGTCCAACAAAAAAATAAAAATCAAATTTGCCCGCCTGTGTATGTAAGATCTGATATTCTACAAGGAAAAGGCATGGCTTCAAGTTCGGCAGATATTTCTGTAACAGCTATGGCTACAGCTTTGGCCATGGACTATGATTTATCATTAAAAGAACTTGAGCAAATTTGTCTATCTGTAGAGCCTACAGATGCCTCTTTTTATCAAGGTGTAACTCAGTTTGATTATATTAAAGGGACTATCTCTAAGCCATTAGGTATGTGCCCACCTTTAAAAATCCTCGTTTTTGACGAAGGCGGTAGCATTGATACAGTTAGCTTTAATAAACAAGCAGATTTACAAAATAAAATTTTAGAAAAAGAATCTATTATACAAGAATCCTTTGATTTGTTTAAACAGGGGCTTACAACGCATGATATAAAGCTTATTGGCCAAGCTGCTACATTGAGTGCCTTTGGCAATCAGCGTATTTTATATAAACCTAATTTATATGACTTTCACGATGTAGGTAATTCTTATAATAGTGTAGGAACAATCATCGCTCATAGCGGAACCATTATGGGACTATTATTCCCCGTTGATTATGGTCGTATTAATGATTGTAAGAATGAGATTTTGCGTAAGTTGCCACAATTATCCTATGTAGATACGGTTGAAACTACGAATGAAGGATTAACTTATATCAAACGATAAAGTATTTCATAGAAAGAGAATAGTATGTCTAAAATACATGGGGGCAATATCTTTCAGTTTGCCCATGAACAACGAATTGAACCATATGAGGTTATTGACTTTAGTGCTAATATCAATCCACTAGGCCCTAGCCAACGTGGCTTATCTGCATTAGAACCTCAATTGCGATATATATCACATTATCCGGATGCTACAAATGATGATATATTAAATGCCATTGCTGATATCTATGGTATGAATAAAAATCAAATTGTAGTTGGCAATGGAGCGGCAGAGCTATTATATGCAATTTGTCGGTTACCTGGCTATACGGGCGCTTTTGTTCCCGCACCAGGTTTTTCTGAATATAAAGCGGCTTTAGAAGCAAGTAGAATTCCAGTACGCGATATTTATTATAGACCACGGGAAGATGAACATGGAAAACCTTATTTTGAGGTTCCTTATTTAGCATTAGAAACTTTTGCAGCCGAGTTAAAAGGGCAAGATGGTCGTATTATTGTATTTCTAGGTAATCCCAATAATCCAGATGGTACGTTACTTGATAAGAACCATATTCGTACTATTGCAAGCATGCTGAAAGATGCTAATAGTTTACTTGTTATAGATGAGTCCTTTATCGATTTTGTTGGTAACGACACATTACAAGATAATGAATACTCCATGCGCTCCCTAGTTAACGAGTTTGATAATATTATCGTGGTTCATTCTTTTACAAAATTCTATGCCGTGCCAGGGCTACGAATTGGTGCTGCTTTCAGCAATCCTCTTATCATTGAGCAACTAAATAGTTTTATTCCAACTTGGTCTGTTAACACATTAGCTCAATCCTATACAGAGGCGGCTTTGAATGATGTAGAGTATGTGAAACGAACAAAACAAGTATTACATGAAGAGCAACTTTTTATGTATAACTCATTAGATACTATAAATGGTATTACTGTATATCCGCCTTCAGCTAATTTTATATTGTTCCACATTGAACAAGAAGGAATAACAGCAGAGTCGATTAATGAAGCGCTTAAAAAATATAATATGATTGTTCGCAACTGTGATTCTTATATGGGATTAAATAATCAATGGGTTCGCGTTGCAATAAAAGATCATGATACTAATGTTAAGTTAGTAGAAAAATTAACAGATATTTTGAAAGTATAGGAAGACTATGAAAACATTGTATATTGTGCGCCATGGTGAAACTGATTGGAACAAAATGGGAAAATACCAAGGCATCACAGATGTTCCACTTAATGAAAATGGTTTAAATCAAGCAAAGGCATGTGGTCAGGCTCTTAAAGATGTTAAATTTGATCGCATATTATCTAGTGATTTGAGTCGTGCTTTAGTTACAGCTGAAGTCATTCGCGGTGAACGTACTACTCCTATTACGGTAGATAAACGCTTACGAGAACTTAATTTTGGTGATTGGGAAGCTATGTTATTTTCAGATATCGAAGATCGTTGGCCTGGTTTGATAGATGAAATGTATTTGCGACCACATCTAGTTAAGGTTCCTAATGGTGAAAGCTTTAAGAATTTACAAGACCGTGCATGGGCAGGTCTAGAGGAATTCATCAATGTTAATAATGAGGAGGAAACACT
Organism: Veillonella parvula; assembly: GCF_042850485.1. Classification (GTDB taxonomy): domain Bacteria; phylum Bacillota; class Negativicutes; order Veillonellales; family Veillonellaceae; genus Veillonella; species Veillonella parvula_Q. The sequence goes on from NZ_AP031417.1 coordinate 1,016,817, forward strand.
TCTCATTGCTTGTCATGGTGGAACTATACGAACATTATTGTGTAAATTATTAGATATTTCCATTAGTCATTGTTGGAATTTTAGTCAAGGTAATACAGCAATAAATCGTATATTCTATAATGGCATGGGAGAATTTGATCATAATATTTTAAACTTGCTCAATGATACAGCACACGTAGATGTATTACAAGGTCATGCATAATGCGACTAGATAAATTATTAGCCAATAAAGCTTATGGTAGTCGAAAAGAAGTCCATCAAATCATAAAAGATAGAAGGGTTACCATCAATGGTAGTATAACAGCGAAAAAAGATACTCATATTGATATTGATGTTGATATAGTTGCTGTTGATGGTAAGATTGTTAGTACTACTCAACTATATTATGTAAAATTTCATAAGCCAAAGGGCTATGTTACCGCCGTAGAAGATTCTAGTCACCCTGTTGTTATGGATTTACTCCCTCCAGAATTCATAAAAATGGGAGTAGTTCCAGTAGGCAGATTAGATAAGGATACAGAAGGACTTTTACTATTAACTAATGATGGTGTGTGGGGACATTCTATCATCAATGGTAATAAACATGTGCCTAAGGTTTATTACGTAGAATTTGAAGGAACGCTATCTGATGAAGGTATACAACGTATTAAAGAGGGAATTCTTCTTGGAGATGGTACGCAATGTAAACCGGCAGAAATTGAATTTGTATCGTTACATTCAGTACATGTAACAATTGAAGAAGGTAAGTATCATCAAGTTAAGCGCATGATTGGTGCTGCAGGTGGTACTGTAACATATTTGAAACGTCTTACGATTGGTCATATTGATTTAAGTGGCATTGAAGAGGTTGGTTCTGCAATGGAATTGACCGTTGAACAGATAGAGGGCTTTAAAAAATAGCATAAAATTCTATTCAATATAGGTATTTTATGGTAAGATTAATTGTACTTTATAGACTAGGAGCAAGATTATGAATGGATTAAATCTGCTACAACAGTATATTAAAGAGCAAGAATTAACAGGCGTCATTTTAATAAGCCCTATAAATCTACATTATTTTGCAGGCTTTACTGGTACTACAGGCTTTGCTATCATTACTCAAGATAAAGCCTTTATGATTACTGATTTCAGATATACTGAACAAGCAACAAAACAATGTGAAGGGTACACAGTTATTCAATATGAAACAACTGTTATGGATACTCTTGTAGATATATTCAATGAACATCATATTCACGAAGGTTTATTCGGTATAGAAGGCAAACAAATGCCTGTGGATACGTATGAAACTTTATGTGATACATTAGATGAACGCTTTAATTTTACATCTATCAATTTTGCAAAACTACGTGCGGTTAAGCGTGAAGACGAATTAGACTTATTGCGTAAAGCCGCTAAAATTGGTGATGATGCTTTTGCTGCCTTGCTACCACAACTAAAGGTAGAGATGACAGAAAACGAAGCGCGCATTATATTAGAATCAGAAATGTTAAAACGTGGATCAGAGGAACCTTCCTTTGCAACCATTGTTGCTTCTGGTAATCGTTCTAGTATGCCTCATGGTGTAGCCAGTGATAAGGTCATTGAAGCAGGTGATTTTGTTACCTTTGACTTTGGTGCAGTATATAAGGGTTATCATTCTGATATGACTAGAACTATTGTAATGGGGCCTGCCTCTGAATTACAAAAGAAGCTGTATGGTATAGTTTTAGAAGCACAAAAACGTGGCGTAGCTGCAGTTCGGGCTGGTATTACTGGTAAAGAACTTGATGCAGTTTGTCGTGATTATATTAAAGAACATGGATATACCAAGGAATTTAATCATGGTACTGGACATGGCGTAGGTCTTGAGATTCACGAAGAACCAGTAGCCAATACTAAATCCGATACGGTATTTACAGAAAATATGATCATTACGGTAGAACCTGGCATTTATATAACAGGTACTATCGGATTGAGAATAGAGGATAGTGTCATCGTCAAATCTGACGGCTATGAGGTGTTGACACATAGTCCAAAAGAGTTAATTGAAATAGGTATTTAGAAGGAGAAGAGTTAGATGATTTCCAGTAATGATTTTCGTCCAGGTGTAACCGTTGAAATTGACGGTAATGTATGGCAAGTAGTTGATTTCCAACACGTTAAACCAGGTAAAGGTGCTGCATTCGTACGTACTAAAATGAAAAACTTGCAAACTGGTTCTGTAGTTGAGCGTACATTTAATGCAGGTGAAAAAGTGCCTAAAGCACATGTTGATCGTCGTCGTATGCAATACTTATATGAATCTGATGGCTCTTATACATTCATGGATAACGAAACTTATGATCAAGTTGAACTTACCCTTGAACAATTAGGTGATGCTAAAAACTTCCTTCTTGAAAATATGGAAGTATCCATCATGTTCTTCCAAGGTATCGTAATCGGTATTGATTTACCTGTAGCTGTTGAACTTCGCGTAGTTGAAACAGATCCTGGTATCCGTGGCGATACTGCAACTGGTGGTAATAAACCAGCCGTATTAGAAACAGGCTACACTGTAAAAGTACCTCTCTTCATTGAAGTAGATGATGTACTTCGTATTGATACTCGTACAGGACAATACATCGAACGTGCCTAATACTCATTGATATGTATTGGGGCAAGATCTTTTCAAGGAATCTTATTCCCCATATATCGTAACATTTGCACTGTAAGCACTTGTCGTCTATGTAATTATATATAGGGACAGGTGCTTTTTTTGAAAGAGGCCAGTATGACCAAGAAAAATACTGAACTAGAGTCGGGTAAGATTAAGATTAACGATGATGTATATGCTACAATTGTAACAATGACAGCGCTTGACACAAAGGGAATTCATCATATGAGTTCCACCTTTAATGATGGCGTTAACACTTTTTTTAGACGTAAATCCGATCATGAAGGTGTTAAGATATCCTTTAACGATGAAGGAGCAATATCAGTTACACTATATGTGTGCATTCAGTATGGATATCGTATTCCTGATGTTGTTTTACGTCTACAAGAGCGCATTAAAACTGCTTTAGTCTCTTATACAGAAATTGAGGTTCAAACTATTGATGTAGTTGTACAAGACATTATTTTTGATGATTTAGTAACACCTCAACAGCCATAGGAGGTATCTCTATGAGTTCAGATAATCAATTAAATTATGGTTTAGACACGGATACCATTGATATTGCAGATTCTGTCATCATTGATGTAGCAACAAAAACTTTAGGAACCATTCCTGGTATTCATTCTTTAAGCCCACGCTTTTACGATGAGTTGGTAGAGGGTATTACCCATGCTTTTGGTCAGCGTAGCTTACCTGGTATCAATGTAAAGCATCGTAAAGGTTTTATTGAAATTAATATTTATATTAAAGCATTGTATGGATATAATCTCATTGAATTATCGAAACAATTGCAATTAGAAATCAAACAAACCTTAAAAAATATGCTAGATCTTGATCATATTAAGGTTGATGTGCATATTGAAGGTATTGTAAAAGAAAAGGAGCCAGTTTTACATGGTAACTAAGCGAAATCGGCGAGAGGCTCGTCAATACGCATTCCAAATGTTATATGCCAATGAATTTCATACTGATCAAAATGATGTTCAATTTCCCGAAGGAAACATTCATAAAGCAATGGATAAGGCATATGCAAATAGTATTATAGAGGGTGTACTATCAAATGTTGAAGCAATTGATGCTACATTACAGCCATTCTGTAAATCTCGTAAAGTAGCAAATTTAGATAAGGTGGATCGTTCTATCTTACGTATTGCAGTTTGGGAAATGAACAATAAAGTGGAACCTTTAGAGCCATCTATTGCTATTAATGAAGCCATTCAATTAGCTAAAGAGTTTGGCTCTGATGCATCTTATAAATTAATTAATGCAATCTTAGACGCATATAATAAGAGTAAATAATGAAACGATATTACTTAGGCATTGATACGAGTTGTTACACCACAAGTTGTGCCATTGTAGATAGCGACTTTCACATAGTAGGGGAAGCACGTAAAATCTTAGAGGTAAAACTGGGTGAGCGAGGACTACAACAATCAAATATGGTCTTTCAGCATACAAAGGCGTTGCCTAAGTTAATGTCAGAGTTGCCTCAGGTACCAATTAGCGGCATAGGTGTTAGTGGCTTTCCGCGCCGTGAAGAACGCTCTTATATGCCTGCCTTTATGGTCGGGTTAGGACAGGGGCAAACCTTGAGTCATCTTATGAATGTGCCTTTACATATTTTTGCACATCAAGAGAATCATATATTAGCTGCTTTGAGGGATTTAAAAAATATTCCTAATGACCCATTTTTGGCATTACATCTATCAGGTGGCACGACAGAACTATTATATTGCCATTATCAAGGAAACGGTATTTTTGAATCTCATATCGTTGGTGGTTCTAGAGATTTACAAGGGGGACAATATGTTGATCGCATAGGTGTCGCGTTGGGCTTACCATTTCCTGCAGGTAAACATTTAGAGGCATTAGCATTACAAACTACAGAATATGAACCATTGCCATCATCTGTAAAAGACGGATGGATTAGCTTTGCCGGTCCTTGTAGTGCTGCTATGCGGCGTATAAATAACGCTATGAGTGATATAGATAAATCTAAGTTAGCTAGAGCTGTTTTTACTTCCATTGGAAATGCTCTAGAAAAAATGATTACTTATCATACTAAAGAGAAACCTGTACGTGCACTCATTGCTGTAGGTGGTGTGATGAGTAATAGTTTACTTCGTAAGCGGATGGAAACCTATTGTAAACGAAATCATCTCCAATTACATGTGGCGCAACCACAATTCTCTGTTGATAATGCCACAGGTAATGCTTTTGGTGCTGCTTATTTACAAGAATCTAGAGGATAATCGTGAATGTATTAACCATTACACAATTAAACAATCTCATAAAACGTACCTTAGATCGTGAATATCTATTAAAGAATGTATATGTAAGTGGTACCATTATTAATGCAAAACGTCATAGCAGTGGTCATATGTATTTTTCTTTAAAAGATGAGGAATCTGCTATTGATGTGACAATGTGGTCTAGTACCGTCATGCAAAAGGGACTAGCTAATGCCATTCAAAATGGTTTATTAGTAACTGTAAAAGCATCTGTTAACTTTTACAATAAAATGGGCCGTTTAAATCTCATTGCATCAGATATGCAAATAGGTGCTAAAAGTCCGTTACAGCTCGAATTTGACGCTCTAAAACGAGAGTTAACTGCTTTGGGGTACTTTGATGATAGCCATAAAGTAGGTTTACCCTATATGGCGAGTTGCATTGGTATTGTTACATCCCAATCTGGTGCTGTATTACATGATATTCTACATGTTAGTAAACAACGCAATCCACTAGTTCAATTTAAATTGTTTTCCGTTCCTGTACAAGGTAGTACCGCAGGCCCAATTATAGCAAAAGGAATTGCTACGGCAGATGCTGATCCAGATATTGATGTCATCATCGTTGGTCGTGGTGGTGGATCTATGGAGGACTTGTGGTGTTTCAATGATAGAGCTGTTGTAGAGGCAATTTATAATGCTCATACACCGATTATTTCGGCGGTAGGTCATGAAACAGATTACACCTTATGTGATTATGTAGCTGATGTACGTGGTGCTACGCCTAGCCATGCTGCAGAAATGGCAGTACTTCCAATTACTATATTACAAGATCAGTTGACAGAAAAAGAAGAGTATTTACACGAATATATACGCTATACACTACAACAAAAACGTACAGATTTAACATTGCTCTTTAATCGAAAACTTGGCATTCCAGCTCTGCAATTTTTACATAAGCAAAAATCACACTTACAAGAGCTTTCTCAAACTCTAACTAATGCAACTAAAGAACGATGTAATGCAGAGAGACATAGCTTAGCATTATTGGCACAACAGTTAGAGTCACTAAATCCATTACAAATGATGATTAAAGGTTTTGCAAAGGTTGAGCATGATAACAAACCTATTACTTCGGTTGCCCAATTACAACCAAATGACGATATACGAGTTACACTAGCTGATGGTTATATTACTGCTACGGTAAAGGAGGCGCACAAGGATGGCCGCATCACTAAAAAGTTATGAGAAAAAATATAAGGCCTTAGAAGATATTGTTAAGCAATTAGATGATGGGGATATGACCATTTCTGAGCTTTTATCACAATATAAAAAGGGCTTAACTTTGGTAAAAGAATGTGCTGAAATGCTCGATTCTGTTGAAAATGAAGTACAACAAATTATCGAAGAAGTCCGCATCAGCGAATAAGGAGATTCTATGTTCAAAGATTATTTAGCATCTAGCAAACAAAATATTGAACAATGGTTAGGCGAAGTACTTAATAGCCCAAATCAAGAATTTGAACAACTTTATGAATCTATGAATTATAGTTTAATGCAAGGTGGCAAACGAATACGACCTATTTTAACTAAGGCTGTGTTAGAAATGCTTCATAAAGAGCCAGCTGATTATAAGGAATTTCTATGTGCTATGGAGTGTATCCATACGTATTCATTAGTTCATGATGATTTACCAGCTATGGATAATGATGATTATCGCAGAGGTAATTTGACCAATCACAAAGTATACGGTGAGGGACTTGCTATTTTAGCCGGTGATGGGTTATTAACATATGCCTTTCAATTGATGACTTCAAATACAGTTGCTAGTGCACAGCAAAAACTAGATGCTATACAATGTGTTGCTACTGCGGCTGGTCCAGAAGGTATGGTTGGGGGACAAGCCTTTGATTTGCTCAGTGAAGATAAACATATTCCTTTAGAAGAATTAAAGGTTTTACATACTGGTAAAACAGGTGCACTATTTAACGCTTCTGTAGAATTAGGTCTTATTCTTGGATGTGCTAATAATACCACGCGAACATTCCTTATGGAATATTCTAATTGCCTGGGATTATTATTCCAAATTACTGATGATATTTTAGATGTAACCGGTACTATTGAAGAATTAGGGAAAACACCCGGTAGTGATATTCGCCAACATAAATCTACCTATGTATCTTTACTAGGTTTAGAGCAAGCAAAACATCAAGCCTACCTAGTAGGTAGCCAAGCTCATGATGCGTTAAACTTGGTTTCTTATGATACAACTATACTATCAGCATTAATTGATTATCTTTTAGAACGTACGAATTAATGGGTATTACCTGTAGAAGGTATAAACAATGATTGATATATTACCACAAATAGCACATAATTATATCGCACAAGCTGCATTTTGGGGCTGGTTTACGGCTCAAGCTATCAAATTTGTATGGCAACTCTTAAGACATGGTAAATTCCGACCAGAGCGCCTTGTTGGATCTGGTGGTTTTCCAAGTTCACATACATCATTTGTAATTGCTACAACAACAGCGATTTACCTTAAAAATGGTGTAACGGATCTATTTATATTATCCTTAGTATTTTCAATTGTTGTTATGTATGATGCGTCTGGTGTACGATTAGAGGCAGGACGACAAGCTCAAATACTTAATCAAATTGTAGATTATTTTACCAAAAAGAATATACCTGTTGTCATTACACGTAAAGAAGCATTAAAAGAGTTGTTGGGACATACACCTATCGAAGTATTTGGTGGTTTAATTCTCGGTATTCTTGTGGCCTTTATTCAGTTTTATTGTATTTATCATGGTGTAATATGAACAATAAAGAACGATTAGATATACTCCTCGTTAATCGAGGCCTTTTTGAAAGTAGAGAAAAAGCAAAAGCAGCTATTATGGCGGGCCTTATATTTATGGATACTACGCGCATAGATAAAGCAGGCACCAAGATTCCTGCGGATGCTAATATTATTGTAAAAGGCAATACTTTACCTTATGTAAGCCGTGGAGGACTTAAATTAGAAAAGGCTATTCAAACTTACCCTATCGATTTACATGGGGCTGTGATGATTGATATAGGAGCTAGTACAGGTGGTTTTACAGATTGCGCATTACAAAACGGTGCGTCTAAGGTCTTTGCCATCGATGTAGGATATAATCAATTAGCTTGGAAATTACGCCAAGATTCACGTGTAATTAATATGGAGAAGCAAAATATCCGTACTGTTACTGCTGAACAAATAGGTGAACTTGTTGATTTTATTTCTATTGATGTAGCATTTATTTCTTTAGACAAAGTTTTACCAGTAGCTACTAATTTATTAAAAGATACGGGCTCACTTGTGGCCTTAATAAAACCACAATTTGAGGCTGGTAAAGAAAATGTTGGTAAGGGCGGTATAGTGCGAGATAGTGAAATCCATAAAGAAGTATTACATCGTATTCTACATGTTGCGTATGATTGTGGATTGTATACACATGGCTTAACTTTCTCACCAATTAAAGGTATGGAAGGTAATATAGAGTTTTTAGGTTATTTTAAAAAGTACGAAGAAGGGGCCTTAACCATTGATGATACTTTGATTGATACAGTGGTTGCAGAAGCTCATTCATTATAGGAGATTACTATGCGTATCGGATTCTTCCCCAATATGGGGAAAAGCAATATTATGGCAGTTCTAAAAATGGCTGCACATATTTGTAAAGATGAAGGTATCGAAGTATTTTTGCCAGATGATCTCGAATCAGATGCACCTGCACGAGTACTTAAGATTCCTGAAACTCATATTTTAAGTCGCCCAGAAATCTTCAAACAAATAGATATTGCCTTTAGTTTTGGTGGTGATGGTACCATCATCCATCTTGCAAGACAAATTTATCCATATAATGTACCTGTTTGTGGTATTAATCTTGGCGAACTAGGTTTTTTAAATCAAATTGAAATTCATCAAATGCAAAGTCATATTAAACGTATTGCTAATGGTGATTATAATATTGAAAAGCGTGGACATTTATATGCTTATATAGAACGTCATGAGGGTAAAGAGGAAGAACTAGTTCCTATCATTAACGAAATTGTTATCACTCGTGCTGAGCCTGCTAAAATGGCTCGAATTAATATGTCCATAAATAATCAACACACGCAAATGTATCCATCGGATGGTTTAATTATTTCCTCTGCTACAGGTTCTACGGGCTATAATCTATCGGCTGGTGGTCCAATCATGAAACCAGATAATCGATCTATCATTGTCACCCCAGTAGCACCACATTTAATTCAAGGTGTAAGCCTTGTTTTAGAGGAACATGATACGATTCAAATTACAATGCCGGAAAGAGAACCACAATTACATATTTGTATTGATGGTACATTTGACTATACTTTTACAAATAAAGAAACCTTACATATAAGCTCTAACCCTGTATATTGTTTATTTGTACGATTCAAGGATCAATGTTTCTTTGGTACACTATTTAAAAAGTTAGCATCTCGTCGAGATGAATTGTTATAACCAAATCTCAAGTGGGGTGGTTTTGTGATTAACATTAACAATGCTGTTCAATTCCAACATTTAATCTGGGATAGATGTATGGAAAATGCCAAAGTGGTAGTAGATGCTACATGTGGTAATGGCCATGATCTTTTATACCTTTCTAAACGGGCACAAAAAGCATGCCATCTATATGGAATTGATATTCAAATGAAAGCTATTAAAACTAGCAAGGAGCTTTTACAATCAAATGATATTGCGCCAGAAGTGAGTTTAACATTTATTCATGACTCTCATGATTTGGCGGTAGCTCATCAATTAAAGGATGAAGTTATTGATTTAATGATTTTTAACCTAGGATATTTACCTGGAGGAGATCACCAGGTTGTAACAAAACCGCATCAAACCATTGATGCCATAAATGAAGGTTTACACAAACTTTCCAAGTCTGGAGTTATTACAATAGTTGCTTACCCTGGAACAACAGAGGGATTTGAAGAAATGCAGTCTCTTAAATCGTATTTATCAGATTTAAATCAGAAAATATATAATGTATGTCATTGGCATCCGATGAACCAAATACATAATCCACCTGAGTTATTTATATTGCAAAAACGATAAAACGAAATATATCTTTATTCATTATGAATAAAACTCATACTCAGTTAGTAAAACCCCCTTTATAGGGGATTTTAATTATACATGTATATTTTTTTATTTTTAAATTATTAATTCCCTATAAATAGATGAACCTTATGAGCTATGAATTTGCACGTTATCAATATATAGAATATTAACAATATTTTAAATATTAATATAATATGCATAAGACGTATAATATATGCGATTTATACCATATATTAATTATGAATATATGGTATAATATTATCAGAAAGATACTATTCTCTTTTATGTGCAAGGTTTAAAAAAGGGAGTTCAAAATGAAACGCTATCGCTATAACAAAATTAAAGAGATCGTGCAGTCCAAGGCGATTGAAACACAAGAGGAATTAGCTGCGGCTTTACTAGAAGAAGGTATTGAAGTTACACAAGCTACAGTTTCTCGTGATATTAAGGAATTAATGTTAATCAAAATTCCTACAGGCGATGGACATTATCGTTATGCATTATCTCCAGAGGAAAATGTAGTTTTATCTCGTAGTCGTATTAACCGACTATTCCAAGATTCTTTGATTAAGGTTGATCACAGTTTAAACCAAGTTGTATTACATACAATCCCTGGTTCTGCTCAATCTGTAGCATTTTCTATCGACCATGCAAAATGGACTGAAATTATTGGTACATTAGCAGGGGACGATACTATTTTGTTAATTGCAAAATCCGAAGCTGAAGTTCCAGCAATTTTAGCGAAAATTCAAGATTTAATGAAGGACTAATAATATGTTAACGCAAATGAGCATTCGCAACTTTGCGTTGATTGAGCAAATGAATATTTCATTTAATGATGGCATTACTATCTTTACCGGCGAAACTGGGGCAGGGAAATCCATTCTTATGGATGCCTTTAGTATCCTATTAGGAGAACGCGCAAGTAGCGAGTTTATTCGTCACGGTAAAGATAGTTTTGTTATTGATGGAATATTTGATATTGCTAATCACCAAAGTATTCAAGACCTATTAGAGTCTAAAAATATCATGATAGAAGAAGGCCAGTTAATTCTATCAAGATCTTTTAACCGTAATGGCAAATCTAGTATATTGGCTAATGATCAACCAATACCTTTAAAAGCTTTAAAGGAGATTGGTCAATACTTAGCAGATATTCACGGACAATATAGCAACCAACGTTTACTAAACGCTGATACACACCATGAATATTTAGATACTTTTAATAAAGAAGGAAAGGAAGCCTATAAAGCTTATACTGATGCGTATAAAATTTATAAGCAAGCAAAACAAGATGTAGATCATTTACAAGAAAATATGTCTGAGCGCGCTCGAGAGCTCGATATGTTAAGATATCAAATCGACGAAATCGAAGATGCTGGGTTAAGCATTGGTGAGGATATTTCTATTGCGGAAGAACTTAAGCGTCTAGATAGTTTTGAACATATTGATAAGGTATTAGGTTCTTGTTATGATGCCTTTTATAATGGACGTCAACCATTACTTGATACGATTAACTCGATTAAGGTAGAGGTTAATGATCTAGTAAAATATGACAGCGAGTTAAAAGAAGTCTCAGAAATGGTGGACTCTGCTTATTTCCAACTAGAAGAAGCTGCACAATCTTTAGATCGTTACAGGGATACTATCAGCTACGATGAAGAGCGTTATAAATATTGCCAAGACAGAGATACCACAATTTATAGCTTAAAGAAAAAATATGGTGAAACCGTAGAAGATATTCTAGCATACGAAGAAAAGGCGCAATCTCGTTTAGAAGAACTAGAAGACCTTGTATTTGCTCAAGATGAATTAGAAACTCGTCTTGAAGAAGCAAAAAAGGTAGCAGAAGAAGCGTTAACAGTTTTACACGAGGTACGTCAAAAAAATGCAAAAGATATTGCTACGGCCTTACATCAAGAATTAGTGGATCTAGGGATGCCCAAAGGGGATATTCAATTTCATATTGAAGAGGGGACTGAGTTATCCTCATTAGGTGCAAAGTCTATTGAAATGCTATTCTCTGCGAATAAAGGGGAACAGTTATTACCTCTACATAAAGTAGCATCTGGCGGTGAGTTAGCTCGCATTGCATTAGCCTTTAAATCAGTATTCCGTAGTGACGCTTTTAAAACGATGGTATTTGACGAAATTGACGTTGGTATCAGTGGTGATATAGCACTTAAGGTGGCAGAAAAAATACTTAATTTATCTAGAACAAATCAAGTATTTTGTATTACTCATTTGCCTCAAACTGCAAGTATTGCGAAACAACACTATCATCTATCTAAAATCGAGCAAGATGATCGTACAATCTCTACATTAGTAGTCTTAAATGAGGACGAACGAGTAACACAAATCGCGTCTATGATGTCTGGTAAGGGAATGTCTGCTACAGCACTTGCGGCGGCGAAAGAACTTATTGACCATTTTAATTGACTAAAATCGCATAATTACTTATACTAATAGTATTAAATGAATATGTTGATAGAGGTGCGAGTATTAAGAGTAATCATGAGGAGTAGGCATGCATTGATCCATGATAAAAGGGATGCTTGCCGAAGTTCGATGATTGCGACTCATCGTTCTGGTTGTCTATTTAATAGATAGACAACTGTCATCAATCTTGTATTGGTGGAGTGCTATCATTGAGCTTTTCATAAGAGTATATATAGCTATATAATCTATAAGGCCAGTGGATGCATCCACTGGCTTTTTTGGAGGTATATATGATTCGAGTAATGGTAAATGGCGCTGGCGGCAAAATGGGTCGTGAAGTGGTCAAAGCAGTACATAACGATCCTGATTTAACATTAGTTGGTGGTATTGATCCGACTAAGGCAGGGGAAGATGTAGGCTCTGTAGCAGGAATCGAACAATTAGGTATCAAGATGAATGCCTCCATTGATGAGGTATTAGATATAAATAAACCTGATGTGATTGTAGATTTCACTAATCCTGCAGTTATTTATGAAAACGCGAAGAAAATGTTATCCGCTGGTATTCATGTAGTCATCGGTACTACAGGATTGACCGCAGAACAACGTGATGAACTTGATACAATAGGTCGTTCCAATCAAGCAAATTGCTTAGTGGCGCCAAACTTTTCTCTTGGGGCGGTAATGATGATGAAAGTGTCTGCAGAGCTCGCTCCATATTTCCCTAATGTAGAAATTATAGAATTACATCATAATCACAAATACGATGCGCCTTCTGGCACAGCTATTTTAACAGCTAAATTGATTAACGATGCTAAACAAGCTGCTAAGGTAACTGCTGATGAGGATTTAACTCGTGAAAGCTTACCAGGTGCTCGTGGTGCTAAGGTTGACGATGTAACAATTCATAGTGTACGCCTTCCAGGTTATGTGGCTCATCAAGAAGTTTTATTTGGTGGTTATGATGAAACATTAACCATACGTCATGATAGCTTAAGCCGTTTATCTTTTATGCCAGGCGTAGTATTAGCATGTAAAAAAATTAGTTCTAAAACTGGCTTAACATACGGTTTAGAACATTATTTATAATATTTGTGCAAGGAGATGTATCAATGAAAAAACCTAATATTGCAATTCTAGGTGCTACTGGTGCAGTAGGTGCTGAATTTATTACACTTATTGAAGAACGTAACTTTCCTTATGAAAACTTAAAACTATTAGCTTCCGCTCGTTCTGCAGGTACAGAACTTACTGTGAATGGTAAAACATATATTGTAGAAGAAGCAAAACCTGAATCTTTTGATAATATTGATATTGCGCTATTTGCAGGTGGCTCTATATCTAAAACATTAGCGCCAGAAGCCGCTAAACGCGGTGCTATTGTAATCGATAACTCTAGTGCATTCCGTATGGATCCTGAAGTTCCACTCGTAGTACCAGAAGTTAACCCAGAAGATATCTTGAAACATAAAGGTATCATTGCAAATCCTAACTGCTCTACAATTATCATGAGTTTAGGATTAAAACCTCTTCATGATCTCTCTCCAATTAAACGTGTAGTTGTAAGTACATACCAAGCTGTATCTGGGGCAGGTAAAGAAGGTATTGAAGAACTTGAAAATCAAGTAAAACAATATACTGCAGGCGAAGAAATGACAGCAAATCTGTTGCCAACCGGCTCTGCTCCTAAACACTATCCTGTAGCATTCAACTTATTGCCACAAATTGATGTGTTCTTAGAAAATGATTATACTAAAGAAGAAATGAAGATGGTTTACGAAACGCAAAAAATTCTTCATGACGAAACTATTCAAGTAGTCCCAACTACAGTTCGTGTTCCTGTATATCGCTCCCATTCTGAATCTGTCTTGGTAGAAACAGCAGAACCTGTATCTGTAGAGGCTTTCAAGGTGGCATGTGAAAAATTCCCTGGGTTACAAGTTAAAGATAATCCTGCTGAACAAATTTACCCTATGCCATTGTATACATCTAATCAAAACAACTGTGAAATTGGTCGTATTCGTAAAGACTTATATAATGACAAAGGTATGAACTTCTGGATTGTAGGGGATCAAATTCGTAAAGGTGCAGCTCTTAACGCGTTGCAAATTGCTGAGTACTTGGTGGAAAAACAAGCATTTTAATCTATCAAGGGGGGGACATATATGAAAACCTTTGGTCGAGTGTTAACAGCTATGGTGACATCCTTTAATAGTGATGGATCCGTAAATATTGAAAATTGTGTTGCTATCGCCAATCATCTGTTAGATAATGGCTCTGATGGTCTTGTGGTTTGTGGCACAACGGGTGAAAACCCAACTATGTCTAGAGACGAAAAATTAGCTCTATTTAATGCGATTGCAAAAGAATGTGGACATAAAGGTTCGATTATTGCCAATGTAGGTAGTAACGATACAATGGCTTCTGCAGAATTTGTAAAGGAAGTCTCTAAAATCGATGGTATCGATGGTTTGCTAGTTGTAGTACCTTATTACAATAAACCGAACCAACAAGGTCAATATTTGCATTTTAAAACTATTGCAGAAGCTACTACATTGCCAATTATGGTGTATAATGTACCAAGTCGTGTAGGGACAGGTATTTTCCCAACTACCTTAGTTCAACTACATAACGAATATCCACATATTTGTGCTATCAAAGAGGCAAGTGGTAATTTAATGATTGCTTCTGAAATTAAGCGTTTAATGCCTGGAGATGATTTCATGGTATATAGTGGGGACGATGGTCTTACATTACCGATGTTATCTATTGGAGGATGTGGAGTCGTATCTGTAGTATCTCATGTAGCAGGCAAAGATATGAATGCTATGATTCAAGCTTATGAATCTGGCCATAACTACGAAGCGATTCGTATTCATCAAGCTTTATCAGAAATTATAAAAGCGATGTTCATCACCACAAATCCGATTCCTGTTAAATATGCAGCCCGTAAAATTGGCTTACCTGTGGGAAAATTTAATTTACCAATGTGTGAACCAACGGCCGATGAAGCAGCATATATTGATAAAGCATTAGCAGAATATCTAAAATAAAATATCAGTATAAAATAAAAACCAGTGACTACATTGTAGCTACTGGTTTTTATTTTATACTGCAATCTTACTGTTATTTTTGATTAGAGTGACATTATTTGTATTAAATTAATTGTATTTTAATGTAAAAATTTATAATTATGGTATAATTTCTCTGGAGATAGTATTTTTAACTATACTCTAGTCTACTGTTAATTCATGATAAACAGACAAATTGTGAAAGTTCGAACCGACCAATATGGCGGGTACATTTAAAACACAAGGAGTTTAGCATGATACTAACAATGTTAAAAGGTAAAATTCACAGAGCTACTGTGACACAAGCAGAGCTTGATTATGTAGGGAGCATTACAATTGATACAGATTTATTGAATGCATCCGGAATACGAGAATATGAACAAGTTCAAATTGTAAATATTAATAATGGAGCACGTTTTAGTACATATACTATTGCCGGAGAAGCAGGTAGTGGTGTTATATGTTTAAATGGTGCTGCTGCACGACATGTGCAAGTACATGATAAGATAATTATCATGTGTTATGCACAGCTTGATGAAAGCGAAGTTGAGAGCCATAATCCTCTCGTTGTATTTGTAGATAACAATAACAAGATAAGTCATATAAAAAACTATGAGAAACATGGTTTATTAGTTGATCAAAAATAATTGTCATTGATCGAATTACAGTAGACTGTATAGGAGACTATCTTCGTATTTACAATATAACGGAGGAATATAATGGAATTTATAACAACTATCGAAAATGTGCGGAATACAGTAAATAGCTGGAGAAAAGATGGTTACACAATTGGTTTTGTACCAACCATGGGATTCTTACATGAAGGACATGCTGCATTAATAGATCAAGCTAGAAAAAATAACGATAAAATCATTGTCTCTATATTTGTAAATCCTATTCAATTTGGAGAAAATGAAGACTTGAGTACTTACCCTCGTGATATTAATAGCGATAAAAAGTTATGTGAATCACATGGTGTTGATCTTATTTTTGCTCCAAATCCGGAGGAAATGTACCAAGATAAAAAGGCATTTGTAAACATTGCGGATTTATCTGATACATTGTGTGGTATTCGCAGACCAATTCACTTTAAAGGCGTTTGCACTGTGGTGGCAAAATTCTTTAATATTATTCAACCAACAAATGCGTATTTTGGTGAAAAAGATGCACAGCAATTAGCCATTATACGTAAAATGGTCTTTGATTTAAATTTTCCTGTCAATATTATTGGTGTTCCCATTGTTCGTGAAGAAGATGGTTTAGCAAAATCTTCTCGTAATACATATTTGTCTAGTGAAGAACGGAAAGCTGCTACAATCTTGTATAAAGCTATTCAATTAGGAAAACAAACTATACAATATGGTTGTCCTGCTAAATGTATCATTGATACTATGACAGACACTATACAAACCGAACCGCTTGCTAAGATAGATTATATTTCAGTTGTTGATGCTAAGACTATGCAACCTGTACAAGAGGTTACTGCTCCAGTATTAGTGGCTATGGCTATATATATTGGTTCTACACGACTTATCGATAACTTCTCATACGATCCAAAATAAGGAGAGAAGTTATGAATCATTTACTTTCACTCAACAACGTTCTTTCCAAATACTTGATTTTTATAATCCTAGGCTTTTCATGTATCGCCTATATAGTACCAGAATACTTTACTTGGGCAATCGCTTATACACCATTTTTACTTGGTATAGCAATGTTTGGAATGGGGCTTACTATTAAGTTTGAAAGCTTATGTAGTATCCTTAGGCATCCAAAAGATATTTGTATTGGTGTACTTGCACAATATACGATAATGCCTCTATTAGCCTGGGGAATTTGCCATATATTCACATTATCACCAGATATTGTTATTGGTGTAATATTAGTAGGTTGTTGTCCCGGCGGAACAGCCAGTAATGTTATAACCTATATTGCCAATGGTGATGTCCCTTTATCTGTAGGAATGACTATTACTTCAACATTGATAGCTCCCATAGTTACACCATTATTAATCTTATATATTGGTGGCGCATGGGTAGATGTTCAAGTACTACCTATGATGATTACTATGGTAAAAGTTATTATTGTGCCAATTTTATTAGGCGCAGCAATCCAATATGTATGTAAATCACATATTAATACTTTAACCAGCATTAGTCCGATCTTCTCAATGATTGCTATTATACTATTAATAGCAGCCATTATTGCTATCAACAAGGATAAACTATTCGTTTCTGGGCTTGAAACACTTATTGTTGTTGGTATACATAATATACTAGGTCTACTACTAGGCTTAGGTGTAGGAGCACTGCTTAAATTAAGATATGATAAAACTACAGCGCTAGCAATAGAGGTAGGAATGCAAAATAGTGGTTTAGCCGTAACATTGGCAGCAACAAATTTTGCATTAAATCCATTAGCGACGCTAGTAGGGGCTATTTTTAGTGTATGGCATAATATATCAGGTGCTATTTTTGCTACTCTACGGAGAGAAAATAGTTTACATTAAAAATAAACTTTATATATGTAACAAAAAAACGGCAACAATATGTTGCCGTTTTTTTGTTTATATTCTATCTCGCACAAGACCGATTACGAGACCCTCAATATGACAATCATCTACAATAATTGGATCAAAATCATCATTTTCAGGCTGCAAACGAATGTGACCATTTTCTTTGTAAAAACGTTTTACTGTAGCTTCATCATCGATACGTGCTACAACTACATCGCCATTATTTGCTGTATTTTGATGGCGTACGATGAGCATATCACCTTCATACATACCGATATTCATCATAGATTCGCCTTGAACACGAAGTAAGAAACAATCGGAATCACCAGTTAATTGAACTGGCAATGTAAGCGTGGACTCTAAGTTTTCCACCGCAGTAATAGGCATACCTGCTTGTACAGTACCGATAAGAGGTACTTGTTTAAGACCTGCACCTAAAAACTCAAAGTTATCAGAGCTAGACGTTTCATTACCAGTTACTGAAATAGAAGGTTTAGTATCTTCTAAAACAGTAATAGCACGATTTTTATTTGGATCACGCTTAATATAGCCAAATTTTTCTAGCGCATTCAAATGAGATTGAACAGTAGAAGTGGAACTTAGCCCTACATGTGTACAGATTTCACGAACTGTAGGACAACGATATTCATTATGTAATGAATCTTTTATAAAGTCTAATATACGGCGCTGTTTTGTATTAATATCTGTAGCAGGGCGTCTCACGATAAACCTCCAAAGTCAATCTAATGTCAAAATAATGTCAATATATCTATGCGTAAAAATTACCACATAACGTACTATATAATAAAAATATAAGATATTTACTTAACTTATATACCTATTATAGGCAATTTTAAAAGTTTTTGCAAACATTTGTTCTAAAACGCTTGACCGAACATTCGTTCGTGTGGTATTATAAGCATGTAAACAAACAAATGTTCTCAGATATTATGTTCGATGTAAATGTGAGGTATGAGATGAAAAATATATTGATGATGGTAGGAATGTGCTTAACAGTATTATTTGGTTATAATATGTCAAATCCTACAACAGAGGTAAATACACATAATGTACGTGAAGTAAAGGTTCAAGCAGGTGATACAATGTGGGATATTGCAGCACGTACAGCTCATAAAGATATGGATGTTCGTGAAATGGTATATGCTATGAAGGAACTCAACAATATTAGCGATTCTGGTGCGCTTGTACCTGGTACCGTTTTGAAAGTACCAGCAAATAAATCTGATAGTCCAGTTAGAGCTTTGGACTATATGGCTCAAAACTAAATATATATGGGTTAATCCCACGCAAAAAAGCAGCTACTCTAACAGAGATAGCTGCTTTTTGTTATCTAATGTATGTTATTAAACGATTTATAGTTATTGTCTAAATCAACTGATTTATGATTGTTATCTAAATCGCTTTTCAAAAATTGTAGAGATAGGATTATCTACAAACTTATTCGCTTCATTAATATAACGACGAACCATATTTACACTATGATGACGTGTTTGTCGCATAATATTACGTTCTTCAACACCATAAGCTGCTGCAGTCGTTGCAAAGCCATGACGTAAACTATGGGCGCCATACATAGTCGGATCTAGACCAATAAGAGAAATATATTTTTTTACGATTTCTGAAATCATCTTATCGGATATAGCTGTTTTACGTAAAGACATATTTTTTGTAAACCCTCTAAATACAGGTCCCTCAGTAATACCAGAAGCACGTAACCATTGTTGTAAGGCTCGTACTGCATCTAACGGAGAAGCAGATAAATGTGGGATAGCTACCACGGCACCTTGACCTTCTTGGTCGGCCTTAGAGGATGCTACAAAGATTTCAACACCTTGTGGTAAAAATTGAAGATTTTCTACTGTAATAGCCGCAATCTCACTGCGACGGAAGGCACCCATAAAGCCAATCAAAAGAATAGCTTTATCACGCAATAATTGAAGTTCCGGAACATTTAGCTTAGCCATACAGTCTATAATATCTTCAATATCTTCTAATAAAACTGGTGTTTTCCCTTGTTGAAACGTTCCTTTTAACCGTCTAATGCCACGTAAGGCCTGTTTTACAATAGGTGCCATACATGGATTATTTCTTTGACCAGAAGCATTAAAATTTTCAGATATAGCACTTATACGACGTGAAATTGTATTTGCCTTTGCATAATCTGCTAGATCGTTAATATAATTTACTATTGTTTCTGGTGTAGCTGGAAAATAAGATACCTTTTGATAGGTACACCAATCTACAAAATCGTCCCAATCCGATTCGTAAGCATCAAGAGTATTCTCGGCCTTAGATAACAATATGCTTTGTTTTGCTTTCATAGACAACTTTGTACTATTCATAAGCGCATCGTTATTGCGCAAATAGAAATGTTTTTGTTGTTTCTTAGACTTTGACATAATTCACCCTTACCCCTAAAATATCAATATAATTGTACCATAGATTAGATCTATATATGCTATAATTAGAGAATATAATAACTTATTCGGGAGAATTTACCAATACATGACGAAGAAATATATATTAGTAGGAACAGTCCTTGTTCTTTTAGGTACAACTGGCTGCTCATACATTCCAACAGAAAACATTTCTTATGGTGTATATTATAATGATACAGATCTATCAAATACACCAAAGAACAAATTACAAGCGCGTTTGCAAGAGTTGAACGATAAGATACCTCAGACTATATCTATCGATATGGGAAATAATAAAAAACAACAAGCTACATATCATGATTTAGGCATTCAATTCGATACAGAGGGTTTGGTAAAAGCTATTTCCACATACGGCTATGAGGATGATATGTGGACAGTACTGTCACATAGATTTAATGGATTATTTTATGGTCATCATTTTAAACCACAATATAAGTTAGACGAAGTAAAGGGGAAAACATATCTCACTGAGTTAGCAAAAACAATAGATACACCTGGTCATGATGCATATCTTACTGTTGAAAATGGACAAGTAGTAATACATCCCGCCAAAGAAGGTAAACGTATTGATATCGATGCCACCCTCAAAAAGCTGAAAGATGATTTACAATCTGGCGATAGTATAAATTCACTTTCTATGGTATTTACTACGCAGAATACAGTAAAAGTTACCGATACTGATCTAAAACCTTTAAATACTGTATTAGCATCTTTCACAACGGAGTATAATCCAGGTAATGAAAGCAGAACACATAATATCCAATTAGCTTCTGATAAGATAAATGGTACACTCATTAAGCCAGGCGCACAATTCTCCTTTAACGATGTTGTAGGCGAACGTACTGCAGAAGCTGGCTATGATGATGCACCTGTTATGATTGATGGCAAATTAGTTCCTGGCATTGGTGGCGGTATTTGCCAAGTAAGTTCTACTATTTTTAATACAGCTTTATTATCCGGAATGAATATTGTTGAACGAACTCCTCACTTTGAACCAGTTGGATATATTCAAGCTGGCAGAGATGCTACTGTAGCTTGGGGCTATTTAGATTTTAAGTTTAGAAATCCATATCAGCATTCTATTTATATCTTAAGCGTTATGAATAATGGAACCTTAACTATTTATATTATTGGTACAGCTCAAGATAAACCAAAAAATGTATCTATCTCTGTAGGCGATTACAGTGAGATTCCTAATAAAACAATAACTAAGGTAGATCCATCTTTAAAAGAAAAAGAGGTACAAGAAGGACATGTAGGCTTGAAAATGAATACATATAGAACCATTACATATGGCAACTGGGTTACTCAAACCGATTCCTTTGAGTCTGTATATGACCCAGTAGATACAATTATTACAATGCCTACTACATCTGAAGCAGCAGTAAAAAAAGGTGACAAAAAGAAAACATAATTATAGTTTTTATGAAATATAGCCTAAACTATTGACCATTAGATATAAATAGTTTAGGCTATAATTTGGGCTGTAAATGAGAAATCATTATAGACGTAAATAAATTAGTATAGATTAATTATTAAAATAAAAAGCATAAGATATTCTCAATAATTATCATTTAGATGAGAGTAGAATAGAAGAGGAATTTATGGACACAATTTTACAATTTGATCACTCTTTAATCTTCTATGTACATGAACATTTTGTATATAGTTTTTTAACACCAATTATGGCATTTATTTCAAAAATCACAAGTAATGGCGCATTATGGATTATAATAGCCTTATTATTAATGCTACAAAAAAAATATCGCGTTTTAGGCGTGGCAATTATTATTGCTTTAGGATTTGTATTTATAATTGGCGACCAAGGTTTAAAACCAAATGTAGCGAGATTAAGACCATTTGTTGATTTTCCAAATGTAACGGTGCCGTTAGAATCTGCACTACCAAAAGCTACAAGCTATTCATTCCCATCAGGTCATAGTTTTGGTTCATTTGCATCATCTATGACCATTTACCTAGGCTTAACTCAAATAGCGCCTCAGAAGCGATATTTAGGGATTTTAGCATTGTTAGGTTCAATAGTAGTAGCGTTCTCTAGAGTTTACTTATTTGCGCATTATCCAACAGATGTATTAACAGGTTTAGTATTAGGGATCATCGTAGGATTTATTGCCTGGAAGTTAGCAAGAATTGGTTGGAACTGGTGGACTAACCGTCATAATGATGTAGAATACGAACCATACACATTTAAACGTAAATAAGCAAAAATAAGCAAAAAACTTGATAACATAAGGGATTGGGCCATTTAGGCCCAATTTTCTTATACAAATTACTTCCGATAATATATCGTTATCGGAAGTAATTTGTGTTCAAAACAAAAACTAGCCTATAAGTCTATAAGCTAGTTTATTTTAGTTAATCAAAATAATCAGTAAAAAATTAATTATTTATCATATGAATCTATTTCTTTTATATATTCCGCTAACTCAGGTTCATCAATAGTAACTTTATCAAACTTAGGTTCAATAATTATATTACCGTTATAATCCATTAGGCCATATTTCCCTTTAGATTTATAAACAAATAAAGCTTTATAAAATGATGTTATATCGTCATCATAATGTGGTAATTTAAATAATTTATAACCTGAGTTTGTATCAATTACATATTTTATTTTATCATAAGTTGCTGTAGTAACTTTATTTAATACATAATTAGGCTTTGATGTATCTATACTATCAAAAACATCAGCATAAAATACACCTGAACTAGCATTAAAAATACTATTACCATATGAATCTTTCAAAATAAAGCTACGATCACTTAATCTTTCATAAGAATAGTTATTCGTAGCAACTATAGTTTGATCTAATGAGTCTACAATACCATACCTATTATTTTCATCAGTCACAACAAAGTACTTAAACTCTTTACCTAAATGTTTTATAGATTTATATTTAGGAGGAATAACGATTATATTATCCTTTGTCTTCATACCATATAAAGTATTACCTTTATCATCTACTTCTGAAAATAAATCATAAACATCTGATGGAGCTCTACTATAAAAATTCTCATCAGAATATGAATCACCTCCCGCACCATCATTATTACGTATTTCTATATAATCATTACTGTTAATAAGGTCTATAGCTTCATCAACACTAAGTAAAACACCATTTTCTGTAAGATATTTTGTATAATCATCTATAGTATATAATTTATAAAGATATTTTTTATCTTTTCTAGACCAATATTTGGTAATACTCTCTTTGATACTTCTAATAGGACTATCAATAATTGGATTGCCGCTTACTCTATTATATACATACCAATATTCTCCTTTTTTACCTAATATTATAGTATCACTTAAATCATCATAATCAGTAATAACATCATTAATAGCATATGTACCATCTAAGTTTAATAATTTAAAGCCCCCATTAGTGAAAGCTTTAGCAAATTTATAATAGAACTCATATTCATACCCTACTGGTAAATAGGCTAGTTCAACTAAATTTACATATCGTTTTTGACCATTTTCATAAAATGATCCATATACATAGTTATTATTATATCCTTTTATATACTCCACATGTAAGTTATCATATGGGCCCAATATCCATTGTCCTTTTTCATCAACAATGGTATTGCCAGTTTGGGATTCTAATGTAATATATTCTTTTGCAGCTATTATATTACATGCAACCAATGCTATTGCAAAGCTTAATATAAACTTTCTCATAAAGCACTCCATTACACAACACATCAATAGTTGATTTCATATTAACATATTTATATTCTTTAAATAAACTATACTTTTCATATTCTTAATTATTCTATATGCCAATAAAGTATTATTATTACATAAAATTTATATTGAATTTTTTAGAATCAGATTGTAAAATAGTAATATAAATTATCTGATTTACTCATACTCTTATGGAGGAATTTTATGTGCTGGTGTGATATTGTAAGTAAAGCCAAAATTGGCGGTTTAAAACATTTAGGAAATGGCATGGAGAGTTCTTTAAGATTTCTTGCTGAAATGGTTGTTGGTTTAAGTATTATTCGCGTGTTAGTTAACTGGGTTTTTGGTATCTAATTTCTCAGATGAATATAAACATATTAATAGGCGCTTAGTTATCTAAGCGCCTTATTTTTATATATTTTGATTTATAAAATTAGTTCCTTAACTATACACCCAGTGTATTATTCATATGCTTCGCTACAATCAATGTATTCCATAATAATTTGACAGATTTGACCATCTTTATCAAATGCCCAGTATACTGGATATAAACCATCACCAAATCCAGATTGAATCATCGGTACTGTCAATTCTGTATCAGGAATTGTAAAGTTAATCCAATCACCTTTAGAACGTTGGTATTGTGGATAGGCCATAGCATTTAATTGGAATAAATCACTATAATAGTCATCGTATATATTTTTTTCAGGATAGTTTATATGCCATTGTTCATAAAACTTATTATATGTTTCAATTGTTTGTGCATCTACAATTGTAGCTAAACCCGAATCTACAGGAAATCCAATATAGGTATCTCCATCATCTAAATCGGTTAAGTCCTCTGTCCCTTTTAATGCTAATTCATAGTATACAGGCTCATTGCCACTAAAAACAACTCGACTAGCTACATAACGATACTCATTTGGTTCCATTTCAATTATCTTAGTCTCTAACAAATACGTACCTGGTGTTACCTGTCTAAGATATGTATCTGGTTTGCTTGGCAATGTTACTAGAGGATCACAACACGTAATATAACCTGTTGGAAAATTTACCGTCCACATAGGTAATGTGTGTAACGGAAATCCTTTTAACTCCTTTCGGTTAAATAAATCGTGATATGGTACGGTAGGTTTTAATTTACCTTCAGAACCTAATCTGTTAAAGGTTTGAATCCATTCGCTAGTTAATTTAGATTGTTCCATATTACTCCTCGGCTTCGTATTTACAATGAATATATTCGCCTTCTAATACTTCATAGGCTGCGGTTTTACGAATAATTTGCTTCACTAAGGTATCTAGTTTTGAACCATTAGAATAGTCTGCAGGTGCATAATAACGGATACGATGATGACGCATCATCTTATATACCTTTTCTTTATCCTTCTTAAATGGATCATAAACACCTATAGAATGACCTCCATTAGCGTTCACAAGACTCATACAAGGAATATCTGTATCGCTATCCCCAATATAAATCATGTTACGGAACGGCACACGTTGATTTTCAGGCTTAATGTAATCATTAACACCAGTATCATTAATATCGAGAATTCCTTTTTGAATGCGGAACAAAAATTGTGTCTTATTCGTATAGTTAATGGCTTGTGCGGGCCAAACAGCTACACCTTTATCATCGAACATAAATGCACTGGCATAGATTTTGGTGAAAGCCCCCTCTTTTGCCATTTCAGTGCCTTCGATCATTTCTTTTAAGCCAGACGAAATAATATAATGTTCAATCTTAACGCCTTGTTCTAAGCCATATTGACAAATGCGTTCAAACCAAGTCCGTACCCCTTCGTATAATTCTACTTGATTGCCGTATTCCATGAGCTTATCTTTTGTTACATAGAAATGGCCTACTGCTTCTTGAATCATTTTGTACATATAGGCTAAGTTATTATCCATATCATGTTTTTTAGCCAATTGATTTGATTCATGCCAAAATTGTTTGATTTGCTCTTCGTTATAGCCTACCGATTGAATAAAACCTTGTGCCTGCATATCGTCAGGGGTTAATGTCTTATCAAAGTCATAACACATTGCTAACACGGGCATAGACGAGTCAGGTGATAGTAAATTATCTTTACTATCTTTCTTATACGTTATCATAAATGCACCTCCTTTTAAACTAAACAAAAAATACATTTACACTCTCTTATATTCCTGAGATACCTGCTTGACAACCCCTTTGGTATCTATTTTACACGATAAGTCAATTCATTTAATTTAGTAATTCCTCGTAATTCTCTCTAAAATAAGCTATCCTGTGTTACAGTTTCTTTTACAATCCAGCTCTTTTCCGTACTTTCTTTGATAATTTCTCTTTTTGAAAGTCTTCCAATAAGTAAACTAGAATTTGGATCATGATGTAAACGATTATATCGAACTACTGCTTGATTAGTATTAGCATAACAATAACGGCAAAAGTGGCTACAGCTATCATAGGCACCAATATCACCATGTAAATAACAATTACATTCTAATCGTGCTGGTGTGCGTTTAGGTGCTTTTAATTTTATATTCCAGGCCCTCTCATAACAATCTAAGGTTAAACACCCCTCTGTATCAGCACCAAACTCTTTAAAGATATCCCTTTCTCCACAGGTTTTAAGATTCATATGATTGGAATGAGCTATGGAAACAAATTCTTTAATGATCTTAGTTTGAACATCTAAACTTGGTCTATATCCTTCTGGAAAATTCTGAGCCACCTTATCCAATATATCTAAAAAGCTAACAACAACTGTATCTGTATAACCTTTAAGGGCTTGAGCCATTTTGTAAAAGCTTTCACAATGAAAATCAACAGTATATTCATTAGTTAAAATGATAGGATCATAGCGCCACACCATAGATTGAGAATTAAGCTGTTTAGAAATATGTTTAAACCCTTCTATAATAGACGCATAAGTTGGCACATAGGGTTCAATATCAGTTCCATAAGGCGTTATAGTCATATGCCAGTATTGTCTGTAATCAACAATTTCATTTAGTAGTGGAATAAACGGTAAAGGATTCTTTGTACAGAATGCAATACCATCTACCACTTCTTGATTAATTGGATACCGTGTCACCTGTAGGGGATTATAAGGATTACGAACATCTACAAAACCTTCACGTATACGATTGATTAGCCATTGCCCATAAAAAGCAGGAATATCTGTACGTTGCCCAGTCTGTAATATCATAGCCCCTGCCCTTTCAGTAAAATAAAAACATAGGAGTATTATATCATATCTAATAGTAAGTATTTATGGAGTTAATGTGATTTTTGCTGTATAGTTCATTATTATTTTATGGTACTATACATACTATAGAATATGAGGAGAACTAAATTATGAATGATACTTTTGAACGCAACCATCCTATGAAGGATGATAAAGAATTTATTACAGCCTATTGGGCAGATCGATCTCACGATTTTGGCGCTTTACGTGCAAAAGAATTAGAAAGTCCCAAACTAAAATTATGGAGAGAAGAATTAACTTGTCATATATTTGATTCTGATAGATCTTTACGAATATTGGATATTGGATGTGGAGCCGGCTTTTTTAGTATTATACTATCTCAGCTTGGTCATACAGTGCATGGCATTGATATTACACCTAATATGATAGATGAGGCAAATCAACTAGCAGAGTCCCTCGATTGTGATGCAACCTTTTCTGTGATGGATGCAGAGAATCTAGGATTTGATACTAATACCTTTGATATCGTTGTGGCCAGAAATGTAACGTGGAATTTACCCCATCCTGACAAAGCCTATGCCGAATGGTTTCGCGTCATTCGCCCAGGCGGTTTGATTTTAAACTATGATGCGGAACATGCTCGTAATCATCATAATGTACCACAATCTGTTCATCATGCCCATGAACATGTAAGCA
Organism: Veillonella parvula; assembly: GCF_042850485.1. Lineage (GTDB taxonomy): Bacteria > Bacillota > Negativicutes > Veillonellales > Veillonellaceae > Veillonella > Veillonella parvula_Q. Next base: position 1,044,892 of record NZ_AP031417.1, read on the forward strand.
ACGAATTAAAAGAACGGTGTCATACCATTTATCATATGCTCGACATTTCGTCTTATACACGACCTCAATGGGATAAAGAACTACTTACTAAATTAGGTGCTAGTTCTGTTACCATTGATCTAACTGTAGGTCCGCGTATTTACAATGAGGAAGACGAGTTTTATATTCCTGTACCCATGTTCTTGGTGAAAGCAATTAAATAAATCTATATAATATATAACACAAAACCCACTCTATGATTATCATGAGTGGGTTTTGTGTTTAGATTGACTGCTAATTACTAAAATATACCTGAGCTTTATCAATCTCTGCCCGTAGTTTTTCTTCATCAATTGTAAGCAGTTCTTTGTCTTTCATAAGAACTTTACCACCCACAATTGTAGTATTTACATCGGAGCTATTAGCAGAGTATACAAGAGCTGCTAAATCATTGTAACGAGGCATCCAGTGCATACCAGATACGTCATATAACACGATATCTGCACGATAGCCTTTCGCTAATACACCAAGATCTGTATATCCCAATGCTTTTGCGCCTTCTATAGTGCCCATATTCCAAGCTGCTTGTGCAGGAATGGCTTTAGGATCATAGAGTCGTGCTTTATGCAATGTAGCTGCAAGGCGTACTTCTTCAAGCATATCAGCATTATTATTAGAAGCGGAACCATCTGTGCCAAGACCAACAGTAATACCTTTAGCAATCATTTCAGGAACAGGTGCAATACCACTAGCTAATTTAAGGTTAGATTGCGGATTATGTGCTACTGATACATTATTTTCTGCCATAATAGCCATATCTTCGTCTGTAACATGAACACAGTGTGCGGCCAATGTAGTATTCCAGAATAGACCTAATTCATGCATATGAGCGATAGGAGTTTTACCTGTAGCTTTTATAACATTCTCCACTTCCCCTTTAGTTTCGGACAAGTGCATATGAATACCACAATTTAATTCATGAGATAAGGCAATCACCTTTTCCATATAATCATCAGGGCAAGTATATGGTGCATGTGGTCCAAGCAATACTTTGATGCGGTCATTATCAAAGCCGTTCCAAGTGCTGAATAAGTCAGCATTTTCAACTAATGCTTGATCTGCTGTTGGGGATACACCGGCTAAGCCACGTGACAATACAGAGCGAATACCTGTTTCTTTTACCACCTCAGCAGTAGTATTCATAAAGAAATACATGTCGCTAAATGTAGTGGTACCAGTGCGCAACATTTCAGCAATACCGAGTTGTGTGCCGTACCGTACATAATCGTCATTTAATTTTGCTTCTGTTGGCCAAATAGCCGTTTCAAGCCATTCCATAAGCTCAAGATCATCTGCATAGTTTCTAAATAGACCCATCGCAATATGAGTATGTGTATTTACAAGACCTGGCGTAGCCAATTGACCTTTACCGTCTAGTACTTCCTTAGCAGAGACTTTTACCTTTTCAGCTTCACTATCGTTTAAAATAGCTGTAATATAACCATTATTAATTTCAATGGCATGATTTTTTAGAACCCCCTCATCGGTGAGGACGTCTACATGAGTAATCAATAAATCAGACATAGTCTTCCCTCATAGGTATAACCGAGCCATGATAGCTCGGTTATATTTGTTTAATTTGAAAGCTAGTATAGTTTAGATACAAAATGTATTACAGAAACCATTATATTTCAATACAGTATTAGTTTACTTTTGTTAGATAATCGATTTGTTCTTGTGTTAAAGAATCTAAGTCATAGCCCATGGAGTTCAATTTAAGTTTAGCGATTTCCACATCTAATTCATGAGGCAATACGTATACTTTTGGATCCATTTCTTTACCGTTTTTCAAGATATACTCTGCAGCAAGGGCTTGCATAGCAAAGGACAAGTCCATAATTTCTGCAGGGTGACCATCGCCAGCTGCAAGGTTTACTAGACGGCCTTCAGCCAATACATAGAGTTTACGACCATCAGACATAGTATAGCCTTCGATATTTTGGCGAACCCGTTCGTGGCTTACAGCAAGTTCAGTAAGATCAGAAACGTTCACTTCGCAGTCAAAGTGACCAGCATTACATAAGATAGCTTTATCTTTCATCACTTTGTAATGCTCTTTTACAATAACATCTTTACAACCTGTTACAGTACAGAAGATATCCCCAACCTTAGCGGCTTCAATCATTGGCAATACCTTGAAACCATCAAATACAGCCTCTATAGCTTTAATTGGATCTACTTCAGTTACATATACGTGTGCTCCAAGGCCTTTTGCGCGCATCGCAACGCCTTTACCACACCAGCCATAACCAGCAACAACAACGTTCTTACCTGTTACAGTCAAGTTCGTAGTGCGCATGATACCATCCCAAACGGACTGACCTGTACCATAGCGATTATCGAAAAGATATTTACAGTAAGAGTCATTGACAGCAATCATAGGGAATGTTAATTGTTTAGCGTTCTCTAATGCATATAAACGATGTACACCTGTTGTGGTTTCTTCACTCCCCCCTAACAAACGTTCTTTCGCATCTTGACGTGTAGTATGCAATAGATTTACTAAATCACCACCATCATCAATGATAATATGTGGTTTATGATCAAGTGCTTTATGGAGGAAGTTAAAATATTCTTCATCAGTACAATCGTACCAAGCATATACAGTAATGCCCATATCTACAAGACCTGCAGCTACATCGTCTTGTGTAGACAACGGATTGGAGCCCGTTACAATTACATCTGCACCACCGCGTTTTAATACAGTCGCAAGGTATGCTGTTTTTGCTTCCAAGTGAACACTAACAACAATTGTTTGGCCTTTGAAAGTTTGTTCTGCTTCAAAACGGTCACCTAATGTGTTTAATGTAGGCATAAAGTTAGAAACCCAATCAATTTTTTTGCGACCTTCTGTTGCTAAATTTATGTCTCTAATTAAAGATTGCATAATATCTCCTTTTACTCATACAAGTAGATACAATAAAATAAATAATTGATAGTAAATCTACTTAGATTTATTGATACTATATAATTTTGTTAATATCGTTGTAGATACTTACTTATATAGATAATATATTGTTTATATTTAGAATTCTTAATAAGATAATCATTAAGATAATAGATTATTTAGATTCTACAATCTGGCGTAGCTTTCCGATTGACTCTTCATAATTTGGAGTCAATACTCCCTCTTCGGTGATAATCGCTGTTACAAGTTCATGAGGTGTTACATCGAATGCAGGATTAAGTACATCAATACCACTAGGGGCTATTTGAACACCGTGTAAAGCTGTTACTTCATCATCATTGCGCATCTCAATAGGAATATCTCCACCATTTTCCAGAGTAAAGTCAAATGTACTATAAGGAGCGGCTACATAAAACGGAATATTGTGGAATTTAGCTAGTACAGCCACACCATAGGTACCAATCTTATTGGCTACATCCCCTTTTGTAGTGATGCGGTCAGCACCGACGATAACAGCATCAATTAACCCATGTTGCATCGCATAGGCTGCCATATTATCAGTTTCAAGAGTAATAGGAATACCATCCTCGTGAAGTTCAAAGGCTGTAAGTCGAGCACCTTGTAATAATGGACGTGTTTCATCAGCATATACGCGTTCTAATTGACCGTTTTCATGTAATTTTCGAACAACACCAAGAGCTGTTCCTAGGCCACCTGTAGCTAGTGCACCAGCATTACAATGAGTTAAGATGCGAATATTCTTTTTACCTTCAAATAATGTAGCCCCTGCTTCGGCCATACGTCTATTCAAAGACACATCTTCTTCGTGAATGATAATAGCTTCTTTTGTAATGAGATCTACTACTTCACTCATTGAGGACATACTGTCAACATTAGTTTTCACAAGAGAAATGACACGATCTACAGCCCAAGCTAAGTTGATTGCTGTAGGGCGAGTTTCTTTTAAGGTCTCACTAAACTCATATAAGTTTGTAAGTTGTTCACTAAATGGCGCCTCTAAACGTCCTGCTTCCATAGCAGCTAAAATGAGACCATAACTAGCAGCTACGCCAATAGCAGGTGCTCCACGAACGCGAAGCATTTTAATAGCTTCGGCCACTTGGCGCCAATCTGTACAGTGAACGTATGTAATTTCAGTAGGCAATTTAGTTTGATCTAATAGTACCAGCGTATCTTTACGCCATTCAATATTAATCATAACTTCTCCTTCGATGAACTATTGTGTATCATTATGAGTTGATTATAGTTTAAAACCACCATATTCATGCATGCGATTATGAGCATCATAACGAGCATCCACATCGATTGCATCAATAGCTCCTAAGATAAGAGATTTTAGTTGAGCCGCCATATTGCCCATCATTTCTACAACTTCCGCATGTGTCAAAGCAGATTCAGAAATACCTGCTGCATAGTTGGTAATCATAGAGATCGTAGCATATGCCATTTCAGCTTCATTCGCTAAATTTACTTCCGGTACATTTGTCATACCTACTGTATCGCCACCGAGCATGTGGAACATTTTGATTTCTGCAGGAGTCTCAAAACGAGGGCCTTCAGTACATACATAGGTACCTCCATTGTGTATCGTAAGGCCTTGTTCCGTACCTACCTTTTGAAGAATATTACGTAATTCAGGGCAGTATGGATTTGTTACATCAAGATGTGCCACTGGACGGTCCCCGCCTTCATAAAACGTAGTGATGCGGTTCTTTGTGAAATCTAAGAATTGGTCAGTCAACACAAAATGACCTGGCTTAAAGTTCTCATTTAAAGAACCTACTGCTGTCGTGGAGATAATAAATGTAACGCCTAGTTTTTTGAGGCCCCAAATATTAGCACGATAGTTAATTTTGTGTGGAGGAATTGTATGATCTTTGCCGTGACGAGCTACAAAGATTACAGTTTTCCCATGGTATGTACCTTGTACATAATCTATTTCACCATATGGTGTCACTAAGGATTCTTCATGAATATTTTCAAAGATGGACGGATCATAAACACCAGTACCACCAATTACGCCAATTGCACTCATTGTAACCTCCTATTATTAATAACTCTATCTTTTATTTTCTCATAGAATAGAAAAACAGGCTATAGGAAAAACCTAGTAGCCTGTATTTTTTCTACATATTATAAAGTTTTTATTGAATTGGACCTTTTGAAGTGAACATATTTTGTAACTCTTCACGTGTGAAATGATATTTTTCATTACAATAATGGCAAACAAGCTCTGTTACGTCATCTTCCAAAATAGCATTCTTATCTTCTTCACGTAATGTCATTAGCACACTGGCAAAGCGATCACGACCACAACGACATTGGAAATGAATTGGTTCATTATATACTTGATTCACAGTTAAACCATCGAGAACGCGTTCCATAAGACCTTTACCATCTGGATTTGCTTTCAAATATTCTGTAATAGGACCAAGTTCATTAATATTCTTTTCTACTTGTGCTAATGCTTCATCTGTAGCATCCGGTAAGGCTTGTACGATAAAACCTCCAGCTACAACTGTATGGTAATCTGGATCTACTAATACACCTAAACTAATCGTTGACGGTACTTGTTCAGATGCATATAAATAATATGCCAAATCCTCTGCTACTTCACCACTTTGAATCGGGCTTGTAGAAGTATAGTCTTGCGCCAATTGTGTAAATCGTGTAACTTGTACTTCCCCATTATGACCTACGGCAGCACCAACATCAAGCTTACCAGCATGCTTTAAAGGTACATCTACATGTGGCTCGTCTACATAGCCTCGAACCGTATTATCAGAGAATGCATCTACATGAACTACACCTAGTGGACCATCACCTTTGATACGAAGACTTACGTTTTCATGGTTTTTAAAATCACCAGCCAATAAAATAGCTCCCGTCATAGCACGACCTAAAGCAGCTGTTGCTACAGGCCATAAATCATGACGTACACGAGCTGTTTCAACTGTATCGGTTGTTACAGCTAAAGACATACGAACCCCTTCTCGGGTTGTAAAACGTTTTATATAATCCATTCTATCATTCCTTATTTCTACTTATTTTATATAAGATATTATATTTATATTGCTTATATAGTATATCATGTCAAATATTTAACTTTCAATAATAGAGAATATATGTTCGTCTAGTCTGATTTAAAGTTAAAAGAACATATTTTCGATGATATAAAAACACCCAGTACCATGAGATACTGAGTGTTATATATACAGTTCTTAGATTTGATCGATAAGGTTAACCATTTCGATTGCACCCATAGCACAATCATAACCTTTATTACCCGCTTTTGTACCAGCGCGTTCGATAGCTTGCTCGATGTTTTCAGTAGTCACTACACCAAACATAACTGGAATACCAGTTTCTAATGAAACGTGGGCAATGCCTTTTGCTACTTCATTACATACATAATCATAATGAGTAGTAGAACCACGAATAACTGCACCTACACAAATAACTGCATCATAACGACCAGATAAGGCAGCTTTTTTAGCAATCAATGGAATTTCATAAGCACCGGGAACCCAGATTACTGTAATGTCCTCTTGTTTAACGTCATGACGCAATAAGCAGTCTTCTGCTCCACCAATTAATTTCGACGTGATGAATTCATTAAAACGAGAACCAATAATAGCAAATTTCTTACCAGAACCTAACAAATTACCTTCTTGAACTACCATTATGATGACCTCCTATATTCCGTACATAGATTTTCTATGTGTGATAAAAACATTCTAAATTGAAGATAGACCATTATTAGTCTTCTAACATATGACCCATTTTTTCTTCTTTTGTTTTCAAATAGCCTGCATTAAATTTATTTGCTGCAATAATAAGTGGTACACGACTAGTCACATTAATTCCCCAATGTTCTAAGCCATGACGTTTTTCTGGATTGTTAGTTAATAAGCGAATACTATTAATACCTAAAAAGCGTATAATTTGTGCCGCCAAAGAATATTCACGCATATCTGCAGGGAAACCTAATTGCTCATTCGCCTCTACTGTATCAAGGCCTTGTTCTTGTAATGCATAGGCTTTAATTTTATTAGTCAGCCCAATACCTCGGCCCTCTTGACGCATGTATACTACAACGCCTTTGCCTTCTTTTTCAATAGCACGCAACGCATTGTCTAATTGTTCACCACAATCACAGCGCTTAGAACCAAATACATCGCCTGTTAAACATTCAGAATGAATACGTACAAGCACATCGCTACAATCTTTAACATTGCCCTTTACGATAGCTAAATGCTCTTTATGATCTAATTCATTCTTAAATACAAAGATACTAAAATCACCAAACTTAGTAGGTAATTTAGAGCATGCACCAAGTTCAACCATATCTTCATGTTGTTTACGGTATTCAATAAGTTCCGCCACAGAAGCTATTTTTAAGTCATGTTCTTTAGCAAATTCCATAAGATCCGGTAAACGTGCCATATCGCCATCATCTTTTGTGATTTCACAAATAACGGCAGCCTCTTGTAACCCTGCTAGGCGACAAAGATCAATAGATGCTTCTGTATGACCTTGTCGTACCAATACGCCTCCCTCTTTATAGACAAGTGGGAACACATGACCTGGACGGCGAAAATCTTGAGGTTTTGCAGATGGATCTAATAATTTTTGGATTGTATAGGCACGCTCTGCTGGAGATACACCGGTTGTAGTATCTACATGGTCAACAGTAACAGTGAAAGCAGTTTCATGGTTATCAGTATTTTTAGTAACCATTGCAGGAATGCCAAACTTTTCTAACGCTTCGCGGCGCATAGGCGTACATACGATACCGCGAGCGTATTTAACCATGAAGTTAATGTTTTCTTGCGTCGCAAACTCTGCAGCAATGATAAGATCACCTTCGTTTTCACGGCTTTCATCATCAACGATAATAACAGGTTTACCAGTTTTAAGGTCTTGTAAGACTTCATTAATAGAATGTAATTGTTCGCTCATAGGAACGCTCCTTACTTATATAAATCCATTCTCTACTAAGAGAGATTGCATAGAATTTTTAGGCTTTTCTTCGGTAGGTTCACTACCAAGATTCATAAAATGACGAATATATCGTCCAGCAATATCCGTTTCTAAATTGACCTCTGTTCCAATATGAGTAAAACCTAAAATAGTTTCACTCAAAGTGTGAGGAATGATAGAGACGGAAAAACTACTTTCTGTTCGTCGCATAATTGTGAGGCTAATTCCATCGATGGTAATAGAGCCCTTATAGATAACATAATCCATAACGGATTTTGGAGCCTCGATAGTAAAGATAATGGCATTATCGGTTTGTTCACGATTAATAATACGACCTGTACCATCTACATGGCCTGCCACAATGTGACCACCAAATCTACCATTAGCAAGCATAGCTCGCTCTAAGTTGACTGGTTGATGGACTTTCAAATTAGTAAACGTAGTCATCTTAATGGATTCTGGCATCACATCCGCTGTAAATATACTATTGCCAATCGTTGTGGCCGTCAAGCACACCCCATTAACAGCTACGGAATCACCAACTTTTAAATCGCTAAAAATTTTTTCTCCTCGAATTGTTATGGCTAAGGATTTAGGGCCCTTTTTAATGTTCTCGATGCGGCCGATTTCTTCAACGATTCCCGTGAACATAAGTGCCCCTCCTTCCTTGACGATACGCTTCAATGCGAATGTTATTATCTAATACTTTAGTCTTGGTAAAAGTTAATTGCGGTGAAACCTCTAAACTTTCAAAACCTCGACCTCCTACAGCAGGTGTTGCATCGTTACCACCAATAATGGTATTTCCAATATATGTTACGACCTTATCAAAGTTCTTCGTTTCCACAAAGGAACTGATAATTGCAGATCCACCTTCAACAAGAATAGATGTGTAACCTAGTTCACCTAGTTTTGTAAGAATATCATCGATAGATAATTTCTTAATATCTATGACAATGTCTGTGCTCTTGCTTTTACGAGTAGAAATAGATTCTACTACGGTTACTTGAGCACCAACTTGTTCTAAGGCTTGTATCCGATCCTTAGGACAACCTTTAGATACGAATATATGAATCTTGCGATTATTTATTTCAAAGACACGACTAGTAGTAGGTGTTCTACCAAGACTATCCAAGATAATTACATTTGGTTGATGAATCGTAATCGGTTCATCAAGTATGCTTTTATCTAATAACGCATCTGATAATTCACTATCCGTTAAACGACAATTTAACTGTGGATTATCTGCCAAAATTGTACCAATTCCAACGAGCATGGCATCATGCGTGGCACGCAACACATGTCCATCACGACGAGAGGACTCATTTGTAATCCATTGAGATTGTCCAGTAGATGTAGCAATTTTCCCATCTAGTGACATAGCACTTTTTAGAGTGACAAAAGGCTTACCTGTCAGTATATAGGTAAAGAAATGCTCATTTAGTTCAGCACATTCATCACTACATACGGGGCAAACAACCTCAATACCTGCTTCACGAAGTAACTCCATTCCTTTTCCAGAAACTAGTGGATTTGGATCCGTACTACCTACTATTACTTTAGCTATACCAGCCTCAATGATACGAAGCGCACAAGGTGGTGTTTTTCCATAATGGGAACATGGCTCTAATGTTACGTATAAAGTAGCACCTTTGGCATTATCACCTGCTTGATTTAGTGCATGCACCTCAGCATGAGCTGTACCAGCTTTATGGTGATAACCTTCACCGATTATTGTATTATCTTTTACCACAACAGCACCAACCAAAGGATTTGGTGAGGTGTGACCTGTGGCTAATTTTGCCAGTTCAATGGCGCGCTTCATATATACTACGTCATCCACCATATCACCTCAATAAAAAAAGGACTATTACATAGTCCTTGGGTCATCATAAATGCGCACAACAAATGTGCCTCGTCTTTTCTCATCCAGACTCTACTGTCGGTATCGGAATTGCACCGATTCATACCAAAAAGGTTCGCGGACTTTACCGCCGGTAAGGAATTTCACCTATCCCCAAAGACTTATCTATTTTGTTTATGAATTAATAGTAACACTTTTATTAATGTTATGCAAGAATAATAGTTTTGTATTGAGAAAGAATATTAAATAATTTGATTAAAATATAATTTTTAGAACACAAATACTAGAATAATATAAATAATAATATATATTTACTTTTAATATAAACATATATAAACTATGTATACAGTAAATAGTAACTTTTATCACATAATTACAAGTTAAACAAGTCTAATATAGTATATATGGTTTGAATAACCATATTTTAATGATAGTAATTATTAAATATAGGTGATAATATGGCAAAAAAACGAATTTCTGATGTACTTATAGAAGTCTTAGCCAATGCGGGCATCGAACGCATTTACGGTATCACTGGAGATAGTCTAAACTCTGTAAATGATAGTTTACGCCGCAATGGTAAAATTGCTTTTGAACATGTACGACATGAAGAAACAGCAGCCTTTGCTGCCGGTGCAGAAGCATCCCTAACTCATAAACTAACTGTATGTGCTGGTAGCTCTGGTCCTGGCAACTTACACTTAATTAATGGTCTCTTCGACTGTCATCGCAATCGTGTTCCAGTATTGGCCATTGCTTCTCACATTCCTCAATCTGAAGTAGGTTTGAACTATTTCCAAGAAACACATCCAGAAAATCTATTCAAAGAATGTTCTTGTTTCTGCGAACTTGTATCCAATCCTAAGCAAATGCCGGAAATTCTATTCCGTGCTATGAACGCTGCTGTTGGTAACCAAGATGTTGCTGTTATCGTTCTTCCTGGAGACGTTGCAGTTATGGAAATGGAAATTGATGAATTACCTGTGTGGAACCCACCTCGTTTACCTCATATCGTTCCACAACGAGAAGATATTGAAGAAATGGCGGCTCATTTAGAAACAGGCAAACGTATTACCCTATTCTGTGGTGCTGGCTGTGAAGGTGCTCATGACGAAGTAGTAGAATTAGCAAAACGCTTACAAGCACCGGTTGTACATGCTTTCAGAGGTAAAGAATGGGTTGAATGGGATAATCCATATGATGTAGGTATGACTGGCCTATTAGGCTATACATCTGGCTACCGTGCTATTGAACAATGTGATACATTGGTAATGCTTGGTACAGACTTCCCTTACCGTCCATTCTATCCAGAAAATGCGAAAGTAATACAAGTAGATAGAGATCCTAGCGCTTTAGGTCGTCGCGTACCTCTTACACAAGGTATCATTGGTACTGTAAAAGATACGTTAAAAGAATTATTACCTCTTGTAGGCCAACGTGGTGATACTGAATTTATCGACACAGTGCGTAAAGCGTACACTAAATTTAGAGGTGATTTAGATAGTTATGCCGTTGCCGAGCCAGATGGTGTAGCAATTCACCCTCAATACTTCGTAAATCGCCTCAATAAACTAGCAGCAGAAGACGCGATCTTTACCTTTGACGTAGGTACTCCAGTTATTTGGACTGCTCGCCATCTAAAAACAAATGGTAAACGCCGTATTTTAGGATCCTTTAGCCACGGCTCCATGGCTAATGCTATGATGCACGCCATCGGTGCTCAAAATGCATGTCCTAATCGTCAAGTCATCTCCCTCTCTGGTGACGGTGGCTTTACAATGATGATGGGCGAAATGCTGACTTTAAAACAATTGAATCTACCAATTAAAATCTTTGTATTCAATAACGAAGAACTTAGCTTTATCGCTATGGAAATGAAAGCTTCCGGCTATCTAGACTACGCTACAGACTTTGTAAATCCAGATTTCGGTAAACTTGCTGAAGCTGCTGGTATCAAAGGTGTGAGCATTCATAACTCTAGCGAAGTTGATGAAAAAATCATGGAAGCCCTTAACCATAATGGTCCAGTCATCGTTAATGTTCGCGTGGACAAACAAGAACTTGCAATGCCTCCGAAGATTGCTTACCAACAAGCTAAAGGCTTCAGCAAATACTTGATCAATGCAATCCTTGATGGCCGTGGTACAGAACTTAAAGAAATGGCCAAAACAAACTGGATGAAATATAAATCCTTATACTAAAACTTTACTAAATCTGCCAAATATTTAAAACTGCAAAACTTTCAAAAAAGAGGTGTCATCATTTGATGATACCTCTTTTATTACATAATTTTAATCATATACTGTTATAAAACCTTCAGTCCACCCTCTTAAATTAAGAGTAATTATGTCTATTCCTAAATACTCTAATCCATGTACTTTAAAGATATCCCATGTTTTATACCACTTTAATGCTTTCTCTGCATATTCTAAAGTGCTAAATAAACCTATGTGTCCAGAACTGGAATAATATGAATCTATATCGTAATCATACCAAACACCATAAATTTTGTTATTTACTATTTCATAGTTAATATCATCACCTATATGAGCACAATCATTTAAATAGTGAGTTGTTATAGAAAAAGAATTATCATTTAAATCAGAAAACCCAACTAATTTTTTAGACTCAGCTATTGTCGATTCAGCCAATGAAATATCCGTAAAAAATCCCAAACCAAAATACTCTGTATAAGGTAACATTTCATTTCTTTTATAGTGTGCTAAAGCTTCATATATTGGAACTCTCATAACTAACCCACTCACTGTAATATAAAAATAATATAAATATGACATTTTAATTATTTCTATCTATAATAATCGTCCTCGTAGTCACCTTTATACCGTAATCGATCGACCTCTGATGGGGACAGTATATTCCCCTCTTCATCAACATATTCTCGGAATTCGTTAAAGTATACTCCTGGAATATCTGATGCTTCTAGATTAGGCATATCCTCTAACTCAACATCCCAAAGTTCTATTTCATCCACTTGATTTTGAAGTCGCTCTATCATATTCCAACACTCCCTAGTATCAATGATATATATTAACTGTATTGTAACAAAATATATAAAAATAAGCACTATATTCCTCTTTAGGTGTATAGTGCTTACTTTGTATGTAGTTTTTTTTGTATTAAATTATGCCCCAAAGAGTGACATTTGTTCATCTTCAGGTAGTTCACCACAGCATTTGAGGTCTTTCATAAGATCAATGATGGTATTTGATACTTTACAACGGCGTTGTAAGTCTTTTAGAGATGTAAATGGACGTTCATTTCTTTCCTCGACGATAGCATCAGCCACTGTTTCACCAAGTGAATCAATAGCTAAGAATGGTGGCAATAAAGCTCCATCCTTAATGCTAAAGCGTCTAGCTTCAGAATGTTGAATATCTACATTAATAAAACGATAGCCTCGTTGATACATTTCCATAGATACTTCCAAGGCACTCATAAGGTCCTTGTCTTTAGGGCTGGCAGCACGATCAAGAGCCTTGATACGGTTAAACTCGGTCAATTGTGTTTTAAGGTCTCCTGTCATGATTCGTAAGTCGAAGGCTTTCGCGCGAATGGAGAAATATGCTGCATAAAATGCCAATGGATGATATACCTTAAACCAAGCAATACGGAAAGCCATCATTACGTAAGCTACTGCATGGGCCCGTGGGAATAGATAGGAAATTTTTTTACAAGATTCAATAAACCATTCAGGAATATTGTTTTCACGCATTTCTGCTTCAAATTCCGTCGTAGCTTGCCCTTGTTTATTTCGTTTTTCAATACCCTTACCTTTACGCACGTTTTCCATTACAAAGAAGCTATGCTTTCTATCCATGCCCCGATGAATCAAGAAGTTCATTACGTCGTCACGAGTTGAAATGGCTTCATTCAACTTACAAGTACCATTTTTAATGAGATCTTGCGCATTGTCAAGCCATACGTTTGTACCATGTGAAAAGCCAGAAATACGAACTAAATCAGAGAATGTTTGGGGACGAGAGTCTTCAAGCATGCCCCGTACGAATTTCGTGCCACATTCTGGAACAGCCAAGCTAGCTACTTGGTCACCTTGCAATTGCTCAGGTGTTAAACCAATCCCCTCTGTAGAGGAGAACAAGCTCAATGTTTTTGGATCATCAAATGGTATTGTTTTGGCGTCGATACCAGTCAAATCCTCTAACATACGAATAATGGTCGGATCATCATGGCCCAGAATATCTAGCTTAGTCATACGACCTTCAATGGAGTGATAATCAAAGTGTGTCGTTAATACGCCACTTTCCTTTTTATTAGCTGGATGTTGAATTGGCGTAAAGTGATGCACATCCATATCTCGAGGACATACCATAATACCACCAGGATGTTGGCCTGTAGTATTCTTCACATTTGTAAAGCCCTTTGCTAAATGTTCAAAGAAACCATTACGAGCTTGAATATCTCTAATTTCGGCGTACTTTTTAACATAACCAAAAGCAGTTTTATCAGCTATAGTACCAATTGTACCTGCTTTAAATACATTATCACGGCCAAATAGTTCTTCCGTATATTTGTGAGCTTTTGCTTGGTAATCACCAGAGAAGTTAAGGTCAATATCTGGAACCTTATCACCTTCAAAACCAAGGAAGATAGCAAACGGAATATCGTGACCATTTGTTTGTAATGGATGACCACACTTAGGACAATCTTTACGAGGCAAGTCAAAGCCCCCTGCATATTCACCCTTTTCAAAGAATTCTGAATATTTACAGTTAGGGCATACATAATGAGGCGGTAATGGGTTTACCTCTGTAATCTCAGACATGGTTGCTGCAAAGGAAGATCCAACGGAACCACGGGAACCTACGAGATACCCATCATCAAGAGATTTTTTTACCAACTTATGAGCGATGTAATACAATACGCCGTAGCCATTGGAAATAATACAATCTAATTCATAATCGAGACGTTCTTGTACGACACGAGGCAATGGATCACCATAAATAGCCTTCGCATTTCTATAGCACATTTCTGTGAAAGCTTCGTCAGCACCTTCAATCTTAGGTGAATATGTACCATCAGGCACTGGCTTAATATCTTCAATGCTATCATTAATAGCACGTGTATTAGTAACGACTACTTCGTATGCTTTCTCTTCGCTTAAATAAGGGAAGGACGCAAGCATTTCATCTGTAGTACGTAAATGTAAATCTGGCTGTTCGTCTGCATCTGGATAACCACATGCAGTTAACATGATTTCACGATAAATTTTTTCTTCTGGTGTCAGGTAGTGAACGTCACAAGTAGCACATACAGGTTTGTTTAAGGCTTCTCCTAATTCGATAACGGTCTTATTCATATCAATAAGTGCCTGCTCGTCGGGCATGAGACCTTTACGAACCAAAAACGTATTGTTAGTATGTGGTTGAATCTCAAGATAATCGTAGAAGGATGCTACTTCCAAAAGCTCTTCTTTTGTAGCTCCACGAACAATGGATTGCATAAGCTCCCCTGCTTCACAGGCAGAACCGATGATAATACCTTCACGATGTTCTTCAATAACGGAGCGAGGCAAACGCGGACGAACTTTGTAATGTTCAAGGTGAGAAATGGAAATCATTTTATATAAATTACGCAAACCAACCATATTCTTAGCTAATAAAATAATATGGTAACGTTTATCTTTTTCTTTCTTTTTCTTTTTATCTAGTACAGGCTCTTCATCTTTTATTACCGTTTCATCTTCGATGAGGTAACCTTCTACACCATAGATAACTTTAACACCTAACTCCTTACCAAGAGCTTGCGCTTCTGGGAAGGCTTGTACTACGCCATGGTCCGTAATAGCCACCGCAGGATGACCCCATTTTTTAATTGTTTTAAACAAGTCTTTTACAGATACGAGAGCATCTTTATCACTCATCTTAGTATGTAAGTGGAGTTCCACACGAGAGTCCGGACGATTTTCAGTTCGTTCCACACTAGTAGTTTCTATTGCTTCAATACTGCGAATAGAAAGGATATAATCCTTGTCAAAACGATCATCAAAGCTGACACTACCTTGTACGCGAACCCGTTGTAAGCCTTTTAGTTGTTTTAATAATTCATCCCCTTCTTCAGGACTGTTCGTAAACTTGATAAATTTAATGCTATTTGTATCATCTACAATGCTGCCGTTAACGATACTTTTACCCGTCTTAGTATCACGTTTATCTAAACCAACAAAGACACCTTCAAAAATTACACTAGGTGTATCCAAGGTCCCCATGATTTTAGATGTGACCCCTTCAATTTTAGGTCCTAAAATCATGCCTTCATCAGTAGGTGCATCCTTTGGTACACGACGAGGATATTTACCATCCCCTTCACTTCCTTTAGCCGTAGATTTTGTAGTTTTTTTAGGTCCAAAGCCTTTGCTTGCTTTAGGTGTACTACTCACAGATGCGATAGTATCACTACTGCTAGATTCGGCAGCCGTATGATTAGAACGAGACACAACAACTGGACTATTGTTGAAATAGCCTAATTCAATAGCTTCTACAAATGGGGCAAAATCATCTTCGTCTACATCATCATATTCATCTTGTTGGTCATAACCCGCAAAAGACTTGCCTCTAGGTTCTTGATTTTTAGCCTCTTCAGCTTCACGTTGTGCTTCAGCCGCTTCAATCCATTCACCAGCACCACAGCCACCGCCATAATAATAGGTATCTAACCCTTCACCCGTTTCAGTATCTACTTTCCAAGCAAAGCAACAAGCTGTATCTGTATTTGTTGGAATATCATCAAAAGAGATATTTTTTTCCTTATACCATGCAGACAACCTTTCACGTAGACTAAGCAATGTGGAAAATGCAGAGTCTGCTGCTTGAATCGTCACATGTTGGCTATGACAGTTCACATAGAAGGATGATTTCTTATTCCGTTTTGGTACAACACGATAACGTACTTTCATTTTTATCCTTTATACCCACAATAGGTAATACATAAATCTCTAAATCGCCAAATATCGCCCTTACTACTACGACTATCTAAAATAATCTCATAGAGCCCTTTTAATAAAGCTCGCAAGGCCTTAACTGAAATTCTAGGACTTGCTTCGTAAGCTAGCTTAATCGGATACGGTTTAAATGACGAATCATGGTCCTTACATAAGTTTTGTATGGCTTGAACAGACATTCCCGCTTGGCGACATTCGCTAACCAGTAGCTGCAAACGTAACTGCCCCTCAATATAGCTCATAGCACGATCTAATTCTTTATAGCCGAACATAAACGGAAATAATTCAAGCAATGTATCAATATCTCGTTTCAACAAAGCCTCTTTAAAGGTGAAAATATTTTTAGCACCATAGTCACTGCCATTTTCCTCTAGGAATTCTTTGGTAATTACTTTTTCCCCAGTAATTTGCAAGAAATATCGGTCAAACTCAGTTCTCATAAAAGAAACAGGTACATCTTGCCACAAATCGATGAGATGAGCTACGTATTCTTGTGCATCAGGCGTCATGTTAAAGCCATGAGATGTACAATATTGACGAATCCACATCACAAGGTCTGCCCCTTCAAGGCGCTTGCATTCAAGATTCGGTATTTTATTTAAAAGCTCTTTATTCTGCTTGATTCGTTTATCTATCATGTCATGATAAATCAAAACAATTGGATTATCCCCATTATATTCCATGATGAGCTCATATAATGGGACCCAAGCATCACTATTTTTGCCGCTTTTACGAATAATGGGCAAGTTAACTAAGCAAAACACTTTTTGATCCCCAAAGAGTGAATCTTCACAGAGCTTTTCACTAATCTTCTGTGGGCCCGCCTCATCGTCTAATACGGTCACTGGAAGGTCTGGATAGGCACTTAAAAATTTGCGTTTCTCTTCTTCAATTAATTGTGGCTCATCGCCATAAATGAGTTGAATATGTGCCATGTTTCCTCCTTTCACAGATAGATATCTTTGATATAGCCGTATCCCATTATATACATATGTTCTGTTGATGGATCCACATCGCGTAACGCACCGTGGGGACTACCAAATAGAATTGTACTATGAGGTGAAATACGCCCTATTTCATTCATTACACTGGATCGACTCGTTATATATAACACATTAGTCTTATCATTTAATTTTAGATTTTTTTCTCTACTTTGTCCATTATATACGACGATTTGGTTCATACCATTTTTATATACCACCTGTGCAGAACCGTTACTGTGAAAGTACTCAACTTTTACATCTTTAGGCTTTACACCATATGCCCTTATGGCCTGATTAATAAGTCTTTCATTAGGTATAGTTTTAATATAATCTGGTGCATCGATTAATAGATATGCTCCTCTATGGTTTGGGTCTATGCAAAGTAACACATTACACTGTTTCATAGGAATATAATGGATTATTGTGTCCTTATGATACTGAGTCACATAGTATGAAGCACCAAAGGTTGCAACCATACATAATAAGGACATCACTATATATACAGTATACTTATTCTTATGTGTCAAAAAATACGTAAATAAACCTAATAGAGCATAATATATATAAACACAATAAAGATGCATCATACCAAGCCAAAGTAGACTATAACTACGTCCTAACACATGATTTAAATATAAAGATATTCGCAATAGTACATCTACTAAAGACCATATTAACGATATAGGGAATACGTAACTGACTAAAGTACTTACAAAAATTAAAACTATGGATATATCTAATAGGGGCGCTACTATACAGGCTGCTAGCAAACTAGCAATACTAATATAGTGAAAGTAATAGAGTTGTAATGGCAATATGAGTAACTGTGCGGATACACATAATACAAAAGGTGTTTTTATCCACCTTGGTAACCACTGTATCCGTTCATATAGTACCTTTCCCCATATGAGTAAACCATAGGTTGCACCAAAGGATAACTGAAAGCTTACATCAAATAAAGAAAAAGGATCATATACAAGACATATAATAGCGCATATACATAAAGCCTGTTTAGCTTGATATAATCGTCCTTTTACATAAGCCATGCACATGAGTATACTCATCATCGTTGCACGTATAACTGGTGCATCTCCACCAATGATACAGCAATATGTACAAGCTACTAATATACCTAAAATTAAGCATGTGCGCTTCCGTAATTTAACGAGTCTTCCTAAACCGTAAATTAAGGCTAATAGCAGTGCAATATGTGAGCCAGAGATAGAAAGAATGTGGATGAGACCCGTATAAGCAAAATCTTTTATTCGCTCTTCCCCTAGCTCACTATAATGACCACCCAAGCATAAGGCTTGTGCTAATACCTTTTGTGGGCCATCTAGATTACTAGCAATATTTTTTTCAATAGATTCTCGTATTTGACCACATAAATATAAACTTCTCCTATATATTTCTTCATAAATACTCTTTTTATATGAAAATGTTTGTAAATCTTTAGCACTGGCAGGTCGATAAACTCCATCGTAGATTCGTCCTCTTGTATTAGAGCTCATATATCTGCCTCTAAGATTAATGCGTCCTTCCTCTTCAATGAGAAATAAGCTTTTTGGTGTACCTTCAATTATTGCTTGTTCCCCTAGCCGTATTGTATACTTTGTAGCAGATACCTTTGAGTAAATCTGTAATCGACCCTGTGCCTTAATATAGTCATTTTTAGCAGAATCTTTATAGGGATGTAATCCATGTAACTCTACATTATATTTGTAATATTCCTGTCCATCTAGATTTACTATTTCAGGAGATGATACAACAGTACCTAGATATTCTCCTTCTTGCTGTAAATAGTATGATGTATAGCTACTATAATTAATAATTTGTAAGTCTGTATGATAATAGGATAATCCCATTGCAGCAAAAACTAATATTAATAAATTGGCATATAAACGCCACCTACAATAAGATTGCATTATTTTAATAACAGTTACACCAATAATAGCTAAGGCAATCGCAAAAATATAATGCATTTGACTAAGTACGGGATAATATTTACCATATCCTAATATAGTGCCAATTATTATAGATCCCAATATAGTATGTGCCCATTGGCTATAAGTTATAAATGGCTTTGTATTAACTAAAACTTGAGTATTGAAGATTGATTCCTCAAACGCTCGTTCTGTATTCCTAAATTTAGATTGTAATTTTATCTTTAATCTTCTTAAATACGCCATCACCGATGCCCTTCACCCCCTTGATACCTTCAACGGATGTAAAGGGTCCTTTTTGTGAACGATACTCTTCAATTCTTTTTGCCATAGCGGGTCCTATGCCTGGTAATGCATCAAGATCTTTTGCAGAAGCTGTATTGATATTAATTTTGTTACCGCGCAATAAAACCTCTGGATTGCCGTGGAAGTTAAATACTATATGGATATGATCTCCCGCATTTACTGGTTTTGCCATATTGACTGATTCTATATCAGCATAAGGTAGTAGCCCACCTGCAAGCTTTACCATATCTCCATAAGTAGCTGAATTTTCATATTCATACAATCCTGGTGATACAACAGCACCTGTAATATACGCAATTGGTTTATTGGGCAATTGTTCTACATTTGATATAGAAGAATTTCCATCTATTGCCCCTTCAGCTAGGACAGAATCGCTTTCATCTGTTATAATAGGCCATAGGAAATAAATTCCTACTAAAATACATAGGATTAATATAATTATCGTATACGGCTTCAATTTACTTTTCATAATGCACCTCCTACTAAAGGATTTTCCAATATAAAAGTAAACTCCTACCGTTGACTCTATTGGTCACACAAGCAGGAGTTTTATAATTGATGTCGAATATAAGGAGACTCAATGAATCAAGATACATTAAGAAAATATGCCCGTACATTATTACAATACGGCGTAAATTTACAACAAGATCAAACTTTAGTTATTTCTGTTGATGTGGAAAATAAAGACTTTGCAGTTATCGTTACAGAAGAAGCCTATCAATTGGGGGCTAAAGAGGTTGTCCTCAACTGGCGCTGTTCACCTATTGCACGTCAACGTTTAATGCATGCCAAAGAAACAGTCTTAGAAAAACCTGCTAACTGGATTCCTGAATTCTATAAGCAATACATCGATGATAAGGCCGCTTTCTTATCTTTGATTAGTGCGAATCCAAAAGCGTTAGAAGGTATTCCAACAAATCGTATTTCACTACAATCTCGTAACTTAAATAAAGCTTTATCCTTCTACCATACAGCGATTATGAACTCCTCTGTTACATGGTGCGTTGCTTCTGTACCAACTGTTCTATGGGCAGATTTACTTGGCTATGAAGGTACAGATGAAGAGAAAATTGAACAACTATGGGCTACCCTATTAAAACTTTGCCGTATTGAAGGTGTAGAACCGAAAGACACATATCGTCATCACATGGCAAAATTGCGTCACCGCTGTGAAGCATTGAATAAATTAGACTTAAAGGCATTGCGTTATACTTGTAAAAATGGTACTGACCTCTTATTAGAATTACCAGAAGGTCATATATGGCTAGGTGGTGAAGAATCTTCAAAAGATGGCACTATTTTTAATGCCAATATTCCTACAGAGGAAGTTTTCTCCGCACCCCAATATAATGGTGTTAATGGTATTGTATACAGCACAAAACCTTTAATTTACCAGGGTAATACTATTTCTGATTTCTCCTTTACTTTCAAAGAAGGTAAAATCGTTGATTATACTGCAAAAGAAGGTTATGAAGTATTAAAAGAGTTAATAGAAACCGATGAAGGTTCCCTCTACCTCGGCGAAGTTGCTTTGGTGGACCACTTCAGCCCAATTAGCCAATCTAACCAAATTTTCTACGAAACATTGTTTGATGAAAATGCATCCTGCCATTTAGCGATTGGTGCATCTTATCCTACATGCCTCAAAGATAGTGATGGTTTATCTAAAGAAGAATTAAAAGAACGTGGCCTTAACTACTCCTTAACACATGTAGACTTTATGATTGGTCATGAACATATGAATATTAAAGGCTACACTCGTGACGGTCAAGAAGTAGACATTATGATTGATGGCCGTTTACAAGTATAAACAAGTGAAACGTTCCCATAAAAACTGGACTTCCTATCTAACTTGTCTATTAGATAGCAATTTATAATTGAAAGCTACATATAAAAGAGCCCCTATATACAAGCGTATATAGGGGCTCTTATTAGTGGTAAAAAATTATTATATCACAATGTAATATTCAATGTGCGGCCTGTAGATTTGTATTCAATAATGTCTACACCTGCGGTTTTCAACATCCGTTTGGATGCTTTTACTTCTTTTGTATCCTTATAGAGATCATCGCGATAGATAACGGCTTTAATACCACTTTGAATGATGGCTTTCGCACATTCATTACATGGGAAAAGCGTTACATATATTTTAGAGCCCTCTAAAGAACCGCCACGATAATTCAAAATTGCATTCAGTTCACTATGTACGGTATAGAAATACTTATTATCATCAGCTGTATCACGTTCCCATGTGAAATCATCATCACTGCAATTCAAAGGCATACCATTATAACCAATGGACAAGATTTTATTATCATTACTAACAATACATGCACCAACTTGTGTATTTGGATCCTTAGAACGTTGTGCTGCCAAAATGGCAACACCCATGAAGTATTCATCCCAGGAAATATAATCGCTACGTTTTGCCATAATTACCTCACTTAAAATAAGCCCCCTTCTACCTATGTAGTTGGGGGCTTACAATATTAAACAAATAGAATATCCTTATTTAACAACGATATTTACAAGTTTACCAGGTACGTAAATAACTTTTACGATATTCTTACCTTCTATAAATTCTTGAACACGGCTAGATTCTTTGGCCAATGTTTCTAATTCTTCTTTTGTAATATTTACGGAAACAGTAAGTTTATCACGAACTTTACCATTTACTTGTAATACTACTTCTACTTCATCTACAACGAGAGCAGATTCTTCGTATACAGGCCATTTTTCAGTATGGATGGATGTAGTTTCACCCAATTCATGCCACAACTCTTCTGTCATATGAGGAACAAATGGTGCTAAAAGAAGCAATAAGGAATGTGTCAATTCATTAGCTAATGCGCTATTGATTGTTTCTGCTTTATCCTTATGAGCGTACATAGCATTTACAAGTTCCATGATAGCAGAAATAGCAGTATTGAAGTTGAAGTTGTTATCGAGGTCTTCTGTTACCTTTTTGATAACACGGTGTAATTCACGACGCAATCCGAATTCGTCTTTTGTAAGATCACCAGTTACATTTTTCTTAGCCTCTTCGTTGTACGCATCAACAATACGCCATACACGGCCTAAGAAACGATAGGAACCTTCAACACCTTGGTTAGACCAATCAAGGTCACGATCTACAGGAGCTGCAAATAAAATGAACAAGCGAGCAGTATCAGCACCATAGGTATTGATAATTTCTTCAGGAGAAACTACATTACCTTTAGATTTAGACATTTTGCTGCCTTCTTTAAGAACCATACCTTGTGTCAACAAGCCACGGAATGGTTCATTTGCATCGATAAGGCCTAAATCATGAATAACTTTCACAAAGAATCGAGAGTACAATAAATGCAAGATAGCATGTTCAATACCGCCGATGTATTGGTCAACATTCATCCAGTAATTAGCAATTTTTTTATCGAATGGAGCTTGGTCATTTTTAGCATCTGTATAGCGCAAGAAGTACCAAGAGGAATCGATAAATGTGTCCATTGTATCTGTTTCACGACGTGCAGGACCGCCACATTTAGGACATGTAGTATGTAGGAAGTTTTCAGATGTAGCTAATGGAGATACAGCACCAGATTCAAATTTAATATCCTCTGGCAAGCGTACTGGCAACTCTTCTTCAGGAACGAGTTGTTCCCCACATTTTTCACAGTATACTACAGGAATTGGCACGCCCCAGTAACGTTGACGAGAAATCAACCAGTCACGAAGACGGAAATTTACTTTACCTTCACCAATGCCACGTTCGTTAAGAGCTGCCGTGATATTTTTACGAGCCTCTTCAGATGTTTGGCCATTATATTCACCAGAGTTAACGAGGATACCATCTTCATGATACCATTCTTGCCATTTATCAAGGCTGTATTCTTCACCTTCACAAGCTACAACTTGTTTAATAGGCAAATCATATTTATGAGCAAATTCCCAGTCACGTTCATCATGCGCAGGGGAACCCATTACAGCACCAGTACCATAGTCTACCAATACATAGTTTGCAATCCACACAGGAACTTGTTCGCCAGACATTGGGTTTACTGCATAGGAACCAGTGAACATACCTTCTTTAGGTGCCTCTGTAGATGTACGGTCGATATCGCTCATATTGCGCATACGCGTAATGAAAGCTTCTAATTCAGCTTTATTAGGAGCATTTTCAATGAGGCGTTCCACATATGGATGTTCAGGAGCCAATACTACATAGCTTACGCCGTAAATAGTATCAACACGTGTAGTATACACAGATACGCGTTCATTGATGGATGGCACTTCAAAGGAAAATTCTGTACCTTCAGAACGACCAATCCAGTTCTTTTGCATCAACTTAACGCGTTGTGGCCAATGATCTAGAGTATCTAAATCAGCTAACAAGCGATCTGCATATTCAGTGATGCGTAAAAACCATTGCGACAAATCTTTTTTCTCAACAGGGTTATCACAGCGCCAACAAGCACCATCGATAACTTGTTCATTTGCCAATACAGTATGACAAGTTTCACACCAGTTTACTTTTGCTTCCTTTTTATAGGCTAGGCCTTTTTTATAAAACTGTTCAAAAAACCATTGAGTCCATTTATAGTAATCTTCTTTACATGTTGCTACTTCGCGGTCCCAATCATAGGACAAACCAAGTGCTTTTTGTTGCAATTTCATGTTCTCGATGTTATCAAGAGTCCATGTTTTAGGTGCTATGCCATGTTTAATCGCCGCGTTTTCTGCAGGCATACCAAAGGAGTCCCACCCCATTGGATGCAACACGTTGAACCCCTTCATTTTCTTGAAGCGAGCTACTACGTCACCAATGGAATAGTTACGCACGTGCCCCATGTGTAAATTACCAGATGGGTACGGGAACATTTCTAATACATAGTATTTTTCTTTTGATTCATCATATTCTGTTTTAAACGTATGGTTATCTTCCCAATACTGTTGCCACTTTTTTTCAATATCTTGGGCTACATATTTTTTGTTCATGTAGGGGCCTCCTCATATGGTCAACCTCATAAGTTGCCATTTTATAATTAATGTTTTTATTTTACTACGTACTGTAAAAGCAGTCAAACACTAGCGTTTTACGACTTGAATAGTTTTTGTTAAATCATTTTTAGGGCTTGTATTTTGATCCGAACTATAACCAGTATATAAGTCATTTTGCTCTTTAACTGTTTGTTTATTATGCTCTTTTTTAGCTTTAGCCTCTTCTTCTAAGCGTTTTTTCTCAGCTTTTACTTTTTCAGCTTCTTCTTTTGCTTTGCGTTTAGCAGCCTCTTTCTCTTCTTTAGCTTTCCGTTTTGCTTCTGCTTTAGCTGCTTTTTCTTTTTCTTTTTCTTCTAAGCGTAATTTGTATTGTTCAAGCTTAGTTAATGGTTTAGCTTCTTCAACTACAGGTTCAGGAACAACTGCTGTAGGAGATTTAGGAATACCACGTCCTAAGTCTTTTTCTTGAATCATAGTAATCGTAGAAATATCTTCAAACCCTTTACGCCATGCTGCAAACCCACCAAGGTGTAATTCTTTTACCAGATCAAGTTTTAAGCCTAACGATGTATTATCTTCAAACCAAATACGATCTGAACCAGCAGCTGTTGGAATAGATAAATAGTATAACTTTAATCGATCGTCCCAAGTCATTTTATCTCTGTAATTAGTAAAGTAATTCCCTGTATTCTTCATAGCCAGTGTTTCACCCTTAGCATAACCATTTGTATCATGCCATAAGCGCATATAGAATGGTACCCCTAATATTAGCTTTTGAGAAGGAACTTCAGAGAGCATTCTTTCTGTATGGCTACGAACCCAAGGATAACTTGCAACAGGACCTGCAGTAGTACTCTTAGCCCAAGTTTCGTCATATGCCATAAGAACTACATAGTCGACAGTATCTGCCAAAGCTTTGCGGTTATACACTAATGACCATTCTGGACTATCAGAATAGCCAGTCACATCGATAGAAGTTTTAATATTATATTGATGTAAATGATTAGACAAATATGCTACAAATGTTGTTAAACGATTGCGGTCAGCATAATCGATGTTTTCAAAGTCAAAGTTATAACCATCAAACCCATATATATAGGCATATTGAACAAGATTATGAGCATATTTCTTCCATACCGATTGGTCCGCCAAAATACCACTTGTAAAATTAGAGTCAAACCGATTAGTAATCAACGGCCAAATATGATAGCCTTTATTCTTATACGCTTTCACATAATCAATATTAATATTTGGACTTGCTTCTAAACCTAAGCTATGCAATTTAAACCAACTTGGAGAAATGATATTATCACCACTCGTATTGAGTTTTGCCTGATATGGAGCGCCCTCCGCTGTCCATGGATCAAAAGCCCACGCCAATGGTGTTTGCAATGTATAAGGCGCTTTCACCGTAGATGCTTCTGGTGCAGGGCCTAAAATAAGTTGACCATTATTTTTTGTATAACTAACACCCAGCATAGCTGGTTCAGACTCAATATCTACATAGGATAGACCATCTTTTTTGGTAATGGGCAATTTAACAGGTTCACCTACGGATGTAGGATTTAAAACAACCTTATCACCTTGTAATTCACTTTGTGGAACATACACGGTATATGATGTTTTATATTGATTTGCTTCGTAATGACGTGTAGTATTAGCTAAAAATTGATCTAATGGAACCAATACCTCTGCATGTACGAATGTACTTGATAATGCGGACATTACTAAAGCCGTTAACGATTTTATAATAGTAGATTTACGAATCATGTACTCTCCTAATTCTAGGTCCCATACTGGGATACAATACCAATTTCTATATTATACCATATTATATATAGTTCATCTCTTTTCTTGCACGAAGGATATATGTAATTTATAATTTAATCTATGTACTAATAAAAATTATCACATAAGGAGTTTTGTATGCATCAATATTTATTTTTCATAGGGGACTTCCCTATTAGAGCCTATGGTACCATGTTGGCTTTGGCTATCATCTGTGGTGCCTCTGTTGCCTATGTACTTTTGAAAAAAGATGGCCGCGGTTGGCATGAACACATCATCGACTTTTCCATTACTGTTGCCGTAGCTGGTCTCATCGGTGCTCGCCTATGGGATGTCTTTTTCTTTGATTGGGATTATTACGGTAATCATTTATTGGAAATTCCCTTTGTTTGGCAAGGAGGCATGGCCATTCAAGGTGGCGTAGTACTAGGCACAATTGCGGGCTATTGGTATCTTCATAAAAACAAGATTGACTTTTGGGCTTTTGCCGATTTATTTGCCCCTGCATTGATTTTGGCTCAATCCGTAGGTCGTATGGCAAACCTTTTAAACGGTGATGCTTTTGGTCATCCTACGGGCGGTAATTATGGTATTATTTATCCTGAAAGTACCCTTGCATACCGCACCTACGGTAATCAACCACTATGGCCTGCCGAAGTATGGGAAGGTCAAATCGATATTCTTATCTTTGTGGCCCTTCTATTATTTGGATCTTTTAAGCATGCTAAGGGTCAAGTATTCGTACTATATGCCATTCTCTATTCTACGGCTCGCTTTTTCTTAGAGTTCTTACGTGGCGATTACGTAAACGTAACGCTAGGTCTAAAATCTGCTCAAATGACGAGTTTAATAGCTATCATTGTCGGTATCTGTGTATTCATCTATCTAGGCTATCTAGAAAAGAAAAATCAAAAGGTACTTGTTGATATAGAATCAACAGTAAAAACTAAAAAACGTAAATAAATTACATATAAAAAGAAAAGTCCTGCATTCATTGGTTTTACCATTGAACGTAGGACTTTTACTATTTTTTGAAATAAAACTATTTCTTAAAAGGCTATTTTCTATAAGGATATTTCTTATAAATTTTCTTTAGCTTTTAGAGCTTCCAGTTCTTCTAAAGCACGATTTGCAATCAGTGCATTTTTTTCTTTTTTCTTACGTACTTTTTGAGGCCACGACTCCATAATGCCAAAGTTGACATTCATTGGTTGGAAGTTAGAGCCTTCGTAGTTAGAAATATAGTGGCTAAGAGAGCCAATAGCCGTCGTCTTAGGGAATTCAATAAACGGTTTTTCCTCTAAATAGCGAGCTACTTGAAGACCTACCATGAGACCGCTAGCAGCAGACTCCAAGTAGCCTTCTACACCTGTCATTTGACCAGCAAAGAATAGACGTGGTTCTTTTTTTAGTTGAAATGCGTGATTTAATAGTTCAGGAGAATTGATATATGTATTGCGATGCATAACACCATAACGAACAAATTCTGCATTTTCGAGTCCTGGAATCATACCGAATACACGCTTTTGTTCACCCCATTTTAAATGAGTTTGGAAGCCTACCAAGTTAAACATGGTGCCTTCCTTATTTTCCTTACGCAATTGTACCACTGCGTAAGATTCCTCATTGGTACGTTTATCCACTAAGCCTACAGGCTTTAATGGTCCATAACGTAATGTATCTTCACCACGGCTTGCCATGATTTCTACGGGCATACAGCCTTCAAAGTAGATTTCTTTTTCAAAATCCTTTGGCTGTACAGCTTCAGCTGTTGTAAGCTCATGCCAGAACGCTTTATATTCCTCTTCTGTCATAGGACAGTTAAGATAATCCGCATCGCCTTTGTCATAACGAGAAGCAGCAAAAACTTTATCGTAGTTTAAAGATTCAGCCGTTACGATAGGTGCAGCAGCATCGTAGAAGTAAAAGCCTGTTTCACCAGTTAAGGCTTTAATCTTATCTCCTAATGCTTCAGACGTAAGTGGACCAGAAGCAAAGATAACAGTTCTCTCTGTAGGAATCTCAGTTACCTCTTCGTGATGAACTGTAATATTAGGATGGCTCTTTACCTTCTTAGTCACCATTTCACTAAATAAATGACGATCAACGGCTAATGCACCACCGGCAGGTACAGCAGTTGCATCGGCACATTCCATAATGATAGAACCTAAACGACGCATTTCTTCTTTCAAAAGGCCTACCGCATTTTCAATATTACCAGCACGCAACGAGTTACTACATACGAGCTCTGCAAATTGATCTGTTTGGTGCGCCGGAGAACTCTTCACAGGGCGCATTTCATATAAGTCTACATGAATACCTCGGTTAGCGAGTTGCCAAGCCGCTTCGGAGCCTGCAAGGCCTGCACCAATAACAATAACATTTTTATTATTCAATTGTAGTTTCCTCTTTTTTAGCTTTACTAGACTTTTTAGATTCTTTTACAGGTTCTTCACTAGCTTCGCTCTTTTTCTTTCTTGTTTTCTTTGGTGGTCGAGTCGGACAAGTTTCATTGGAACAGAACTTTTTAACTGTACCATTTTTATATGTCTTTTCAACCATTATAGAACCACATGTTTCACAGAAATCATGGGTTGGCTTATCCCATAGTGTAAAGTCACATTGTGGGTATCGATTACAGCCATAGAAAATGCGTCCACGACGAGACTTACGTTCTACGATTTCCCCTTCTTTACATTTAGGACACGTTACCCCAGTTCCCACTGTAATAGGTTTTGTGTTTTTACATTCTGGAAAATTAGAGCATGCTAAGAACTTACCGTATCGACCAAATTTATATACCATTGGACTATGACAAAGTTCACATATCTCATCGCTTTCCATAGATGCAATTTCAATGCGGTCTACATCACTTGCATCTTCTAGTTCTTGCGCAAAGACCTCGTAGAAATCAGATAATACTTTTACATACGTATCCTTACCAGATGCGATAGCATCAAGTTCTTCTTCTAAATCACGGGTAAAGCCAGTATTGATGATTTTTTCAAAATATGTAATCAAGAAGTCTACCACCACAAAGCCTAACTCTGTAGGCACGAATTGTTTATTCGTATTTTCCACATAGTTACGGCTTACGATAGTATCTAGAATTGGTGCGTATGTACTAGGGCGACCAATGCCAAGTTCTTCTAATGTCTTGATAAGACTCGCCTCGGAGTAACGTGGAGGTGGTTGTGTAAAATGTTGTTCAGGCAATACCTCTACCGTATGGGCAGCATCATTCTTTTTCAGAGCTGGCAATTGAGGTGCATCCTCTTTTTTCACATCTTCATAAACGGCACTGAAACCTGGGAAGATAACACGAGAGCCAGTTGCTTTAAAGGTATAGTCATCTTTAACATTCAACTCAATCGTTGTGGATTCATTTTGTTGAGGCGCCATTTGGCTCGCCATAAAACGATTCCAAATCAACGTATATAGCTTAAGTTCATCGCGACTCAAGAATGGTTCCACCATTTTAGGTGTTAACTCGAGAGATGTAGGACGAATCGCCTCATGCGCATCTTGTGCAGAACCTTTAGAACCGTACACATTTGGTTTAGATGGATAATATTCCTCCCCATAGTTACGAAGAATAAAGTCCTTAGCCATAACTTGCATCTCTTTAGAAATACGCGTAGAGTCTGTACGCATGTACGTAATCAAACCTACGTGGCCATAGGAGCCAATTTCTAAACCTTCATATAAATGTTGGGCAATCATCATCGTACGCTTAGCACCAAAGTTCAATTTACGCACACCATCTTGTTGCAACGTAGATGTTGTAAACGGAGGTGCCGCTTTACGAGAACGTTTGCGCTTTTCAATATTTGTCACTACTGCATCTTCACCGCCAATAGCATCAACCACCGCTTGTGCATCGCTTTCAGTAGTAATATCGATTTTCTCGCCTTTAATATGTGTCAACTCCGCTGTGAAAGATTCTTTTTTAGGTGTTTCAAAATTACCTTTAATAGTCCAATATTCTTGTGGTTCGAAGGCTTGGATTTCGCGCTCTCGTTCACAGATGAGTCGAACTGCTACAGATTGTACACGACCAGCGCTGAGACCCTTACATACTTTTTTCCAAAGTAATGGACTCAATTTATAGCCTACGATACGATCTAATACACGGCGCGCTTGTTGAGCATCTACCATATTCATATCGATGGTACGTGGAGCCTCCAAAGCCTCTGCTACGGCATTTTTAGTGATTTCATTAAACGTAATACGACATGTAGACTTAGGATCTACATTGAGAATGTACGCTAAGTGCCAAGAAATGGCTTCCCCTTCGCGGTCAGGGTCAGTTGCAAGCAATACGGCACTGCTTTCATCAGCATAGGAAACGAGTTCATCTATAACCTTTTTACGAGTTACAAGATTGCTGTAGCGCGGTGTAAAGCCATGCTCTATATCGATGCCCATTTGAGATTTAGGCAAGTCTCGTAGATGGCCCATACTTGCTTTTACCACATAGTTAGGACCTAAGAATTTTTCAATTGTTTTAGATTTAGCAGGAGATTCTACAATAACCAAGACTTTGCCGTTCGGATTATATACGCGAGGTTCCCGTTGCTCCGGTGGCACAGAAGTTTGTAGTACAGATTTATCCCGTACAATCCCCATTGGAGTAAGGGCTTCTTTAGTAACCTTACGCTTTATAGTAGTACTCTCTTTCTTAGTATTTTTCTTTTCTGTATCTTTACTAGTACTAGCTGCTTTCGGCTCGCCAATAACGATAGATCGTTTAATGGACAAGTATATCACTCCTAGTCATATTAATATAGCCTCTCGGCGGATGATTCTCTATAGCCCCTTCCATTTCTAATGTTAGTAATAAGGGCTGTAGTTGTTGTAATGGAATACGAGTCGCTTTCAAAATATCACTAACCGTAATACATCGATCATGAGGTATTTCATTCAATATTACACTCCTATCCACATTAAAGCTTAACATAGAGCACCCTTTTCTATCAACACTTTGACTATGATTCCCTATTTGAACGCTAGCTTTTACGCCTTTATTACCTTTATTATTTGTTGGTAAAAGTTTATGTTCACTAGAAAAATATTCCCGCATTGTTAAATGGTATTGTTCAACTATATCCTCATAACCAGTAAGTACATATGCACCATTTTTCATTAAGAATTTATTTCCATCTGCTGTATGGTCTAATAGATTACATGGTACCACAAATACATCTCGACCTTCACTAACCGCCATATCTGCCGTAATCAAAGAACCACTACTAGACTTGGCCTCCACTACGATAACACCTCTGCATAATCCACTAATGATACGATTCCGTGCTGGGAAATGTTTTGCGGACGGCGGTGTACCTGGCGGGTATTCGGAGAGAAGTAACCCATTATTTTGTAATATACGATCAAATAATTTTGCATTTTCTCGAGGATAGGTAATATCTAAACCACATCCCATAACAATGATTCCATACCCCTGACTAGCCAGAAGGCCTTCATGACCATGTGAGTCTATACCACGCGCCCCACCACTAACAATAATGGTACTATATTTACCTAATTCCTTGCCGAGCATTCTCGCCACATTCCGACCATATAAGGAGCAACTCCTTGCTCCAACAATAGCAATACGATTTAAGCGTCCATCTAAGAGTGCCCAATTACCTCTCATAAATAAAATGGCTGGCGGATTATATATATGATTTAAAATAGACGGAAAGTCTTTGTCTAAAAAGGTAGTAAAATCCATCTGGTATTCGTCTACTTTATGGATAATATAATCTAATTTTTCATCTTTAGCCGATGCTGAAATGGCACGTTTATCAGATGCAGAAATATGTGTATAAGATTTTAAGTTTTCTACATTCTTAATAGCTTGCCACGCATTATAAGGGGATCCAAAATCCTCTATAAATCGCCTTACATATGTGGCTCCAACATTGTATAAGCTTTGTAATCCTGCAATATAAATATTGTCATCGTATCTAATCATATAAACACCTAGTAATTCTTTCTAAGTATATAATCATTAATTTTATATAGAATCAAACAACTACTTTTGGCAAATAAACAACTACTAAATTTATGAGATACTTACTTTATTTGCCAGTTCTAAATAACATTGCTTCAGAAATATGATGTGGTTCTACTTTTGGATTTTCTTCTAAATCAGCAATTGTACGAGCCACCTTTAATATGCGATCAAAAGCTCGCCCACTTAAATGAAAATGGTCAAATATATTGCCTAAAACACTCCAAGCCTTATCTGTAATATTGCATAGTTCACTAATTGCCTTATGAGGAACTGCTCCATTCGAATTAAAGTCAAAACTTTCATATCGTTTCTGTTGCATAGCAGTGGCCATGATAACTTGTTGTCTCATACTTTCACTCGTCATATTTGAAGATGATGTATCTAACAGCTGTTCAAGGGTCGGTCTCTCAACGGGAATATGCAAATCAATACGATCCATAATCGGCCCTGATAACCGTTGCTGATAGTTTTTAACCATCGTTTCTGTACAAACACATTCCTTATGAGGATCATGGTAATACCCACAAGGACAAGGATTGGCCGCAAGAATACAAATAAAATTAGCTGGATATATATAATTTCCTTGAGACCGATTTATAGTAATCGTTCTAGACTCTAAAGGCTGTCGTAATGCATCGATTACTTGGCGTTGAAACTCAGGCGCTTCATCCATAAATAATACACCTCCGTGAGCTAATGTTACCTCTCCAGGACGTCCCTGAATTCCTCCACCGACCATACTAGCCAAAGTAGCCGTATGATGAGGATGTCTAAAAGGTCTAGATGTAACTAGCCCATTATCGCCCAGCAAACCTATTACATCTTGTATACGACTCACTTCAACAATTTCATTCCAAGTCATAGGAGGCAATATGGTCGGCAATCTTTCGGCCATCATCGTTTTACCCCCACCTGGAGGCCCTATCATAATACAATGATGATGACCTGCAGCACTGATGAGCATGGCTCGTTTGCCTAACTCTTGACCTTGTACATCACCAAAATCAACTGTATATGTTTGATTAGTCTTTATAGTTATACTTTCATCCGTAACAGACGTATCAACACAATTATTACTAATCATAGTTACTTGCGGTTTGCTGATTGTATCTACATTTTCATTATTGCCAGTTAATGGCATAGACTCTAGAGTTGATTTATTGGTATTATGTTTATCTACATGTTCTGTTTTGATACTTATTTGTTTATTTTTATCAACTACCTTTGGCTTAATTTGTTCCTCTAAAATAGTAATAATTTCTTGTAGTGATAATCCACCATATATAGTTAAATTAGGAATAGACTGTAGCACTTTACCATTTTCAATACTTGTATAAATTTTTGAATAATTAGCATCTAATCCTGCTAACGACATAGCTAAAGTCCCAAAGGTCGGTAATAGCGAACCATCTAACGCTAATTCTCCCATAAACAAACTCTTATCAAATAAAGCCGAAATTTTAGCTTTACGCCCCTTTATCTGTCCTGATGCAAGCAGAACCCCTAAAGCGATCGCTAAATCGAGTCCAGCACTACTTTTACGAATTGTAGCCGGAGCTAAATTGACTACGATGCGTCTCATTGGAAATTCGTATCCACTATTTTTAATGGCCGCTCGTACACGTTCACGAGCCTCTTTAACCGATTGATTAGGTAGTCCAACGATATCAAAGACCGGCAAACCTTGTGATATATCGACCTCTACAGTAATGATGCATCCATCAATGCCGTGTAAGGTGGCTCCATATAATTTTGCGTACATAAACAGACCTCACTAAAAACACTGTGGTAAATAATGAATAGAACTTTGAAAGTCTTCGTGTAAATACACCTCTATTACATCAAAGGATATTTCCTTCCAACGGCGCTTTTTTTGATTTAAATCATATAGAAACAACATAGCAGCTCGTTTAATATGCTTTTGTTTTTTCTTGGTAACTGCCTCACGTGCTAGTCCATGTTGCATACCTCGGCGAGCTTTAATCTCTATAAAATGATAGACTAAATCACGTTTAGCAATGATGTCGATTTCCCCTAATCGGGTTCGATAATTTGTATCTACTACCGTAAGTCCTATTTTTTCAATATAGTTAGTGGCTACTCGTTCTCCCCATTTGCCCAGTTCTTTTGAATCGAGTTCATTAAATGCTTTACCAGTACTAATCGTTTTCATATATACCTCCTAATAAGGTGTATCTGCAACAACAACTCATAGAATTTTAATATCTACACTATATTAATCTTTCAACAGGTAATACTTACTTGTAGAGTAAGATACGTAAGATGTAAAAGTAAATACAAAAGAGGTTCCTAATAGTCACATAAGTGACCAATAGGAACCTCTTTACGGTTATAAACTATATGCAATTTATAATGATATAACGAATAAAACTAATACGACTATAGGACTTAACTTAATAGTCGAATCATAAAGTAAATCTATTACCCATATATAAATAACTAAGATTTACTCAGGTTTAACCCAACGCACAATAGATTTAATAGGCTCAAAGCTCTTACGATGAAGCGGTGTTACCCCTTGTTGCTCGATAGCTTCTTTATGTAATTCCGTATAGTAACCTTTATGAATACCAAAGCCATAACCAGGGAACTCAACATCAAGGCTCTTCATATATCGATCTCGCGTAACCTTTGCAATGATGGATGCAGCAGCAATATTAGCGCTTTTACTATCGCCCTTAATAATGGATTCAACAGGAATCGTTAAATCAGGCAATTTCATAGCATCAGCCACTACTGCTTCAGCTGGTACGCTGAGCGTACGAATAGCCTCATACATCGCTTGTCGCGTTGCTTCATAAATATTGAGTTCATCAATCTTTTCTGGGCCGTAGGAAATACAGCTAACAGCAACAGCTTCGTCCATGATGATATCATAGAGCGCTTCACGCTTTTCTTCCGTTAGCTTTTTAGAGTCATTAAGGCCTGGAATTAATGTCATAGGTGGCAAGATAACAGCAGCTACCGTTACAGGACCCGCAATAGGGCCACGCCCCACTTCATCAACGCCAGCCACATGATAGATACCTTGATCATAGAACATGCCTTCATAGTCATACATACCCATGAGGCGTTGCTGTTCTTTTAACTCTTTTTCTTGCCGCTTAATATAAGAAGCAGCCAATTTTTGTACAGAACTACGAGTATCCTCTTGAGCAAAAGACAAAATCTCTAAGGCTTGTTCAGTTTCAAAGAGAGCTTTAATATCTGCTACTTTTAACTTAGAAAATATATCCTTATCCATTATGACTCTCCTCACCATCTGCAGGGTAGTACGGTTCTTCATCAACTTGATCGAGAGTAATTGTACCTAACTTAGTATTGCGATAGTCTTGCAAGATAATACGGCGAGCCTTGTCAAAATCTACAATGCCACCGCTTACAAGACAACCTCGACGACGTCCGATGCTTTCAAGAATCGTATCAACATCGGTCATCTCTTCTTCCTTTAATTTATAACGCTCTACCAAAATATTTGGCGTGTTCGTCAATAAGTAATTTAATAGCTGTTTTATAACATGCTCTAAATCATAAACATCATCGGAAATGGCACCTGTCATAGCGAGGCGAGCCGCTGCACGTTGGTCCTCTAATTTTGGCCATAATACACCTGGTGTATCAAGCAATTCAAGATTTTTACCGATTTTAACCCACTGTTGACCACGTGTATGACCTGCCTTATTAGCTGTACGCGTTGCAGCAGAACCAGCTAAAGAGTTAATCAATGTAGATTTACCAACATTAGGAATGCCTAAGATGATAGTCCTAACAGAACGACTGCGAATACCTTTCGCTACCCAACGATCAATGATAGGTTTACTTAGACGTTCTACGGTAGATAATAATTTTTTATTGCCTTTGCCAGATTTAGAATCGATAGCCAATACTGTAATGCCTTGTTTAGTAAAGAATTCAGTCCATTCCTTTGTGGCTTTAGGATCAGCTAAGTCAACTTTATTTAACAGTACAATATGTGGTTTTTGACCAACGAGTTCAAGGATCACAGGATTCGCACTAGAGCGAGGAATACGCGCATCTAATAACTCGATAACAACATCTACCTTCTTGATATACTCTGTAATCATACGAGTAGCTTTCGCCATATGCCCAGGGAACCAATGTACGATAGGTGAATCTGCCATTTTATATCCTTTCTACATACTTTATATACATCTCATAGAGATACTTAGTATATTTTATATTTATCTTTTTACAGCTCTATATTCCTCTATTATAACTCTTTAATTCATAGAATAATAAAATAGAACTATTCATATCTAATCTTAGCAAAAATAAAAGGCTGCCAACGGCAGCCTTTTATGAACATTAGCGTTTTTCGCGAATACGAGCAGCTTTACCAGTAAGGTTACGTAAGTAGTACAATTTAGCACGACGAACAACACCACGACGCATAACTTCGATTTTAGCTAAACGTGGGCTGTGTAGTGGGAATGTACGTTCTACACCTACACCGGATGCAATACGACGAACTGTAAAAGTTTCACGTACGCCACCGTTTTGACGTTTGATTACCAAACCTTCGAACACTTGGATACGTTCACGAGTACCTTCCACTACTTTTACGTGTACGCGAACTGTGTCACCAGCGCGGAAAGTAGGGATGTCTGTACGAAGTTGTTCTTGTTCAAGTACGTTAATAATGTTCATTGTTTCCTCCTGTTTGCAGACATTCAATACCTACACCTTATAGGCAGCGGACTGTCTCAAATTAACAGCAATATAGTATCATAAATCACGTACTGTTAGCAAGTATTTTCTATATTATTTTAATAATCCAAATATTTACGTATTATTTACGTATAATTGGTCGTTTTAACTTACCTAATAAGCGGTATAAATTCTCCTGTTCTTCATCCGATAAATCAGAGAACATTACATTAAGAAATTCGTTATATGTATGTAAAAGAGTTTTGCCTAAACGTTTCCCCTCATCTGTTAATGTTATTACAGATATACGTTTGTCCATATAATCAATATGTTTTGTAACATATCCCAATTCAATGAGAATATCTGTCTGCTCCGACACAGTAGCGGGACGCATATTTAAAGCATCTACTAACTGCTTCTGTGATGCTCCTTGGGAACGCATATATAATTCAATAATAATTCTATCACGAGACTTTTCTTTGCCGCTTGGCACCTTACATAAGGCTTTATATAATTCATCATGATTCATAATCATCTATCTCCTCATACAACTTTGTATATTATAAAGTATTCGCCATAGTCTCTAAAAATCCTGCATAAAATTTGCATATTCTTCGTAAAAGCAAAAAAGAGGTACGCACGGTACCTCTTCTCCTGTATATCATTGTAAAAAATTTAACTTTTACTAAAATATGTTATTTTAATGCGCTAATATCTCCAATAATAGCCATTACGTTGTACGCTAAACGAACGAGTTGTAACCGGTTAGCTTTAATAGCTTCATCTTTATCCATAACCATTACATCTTCAAAGAATTTGTTGATGGCTGGAACTAAAGTAGCTGGAACTGCCACGACTGCATCATAATCGCCAGCTTCCCAAGCAGCACTACTTATTTCAGATGCTTTAGAAGCAGCTTCAAACAATGCTTTCTCAGCATCTTCTTTCAACAAATCATTATTAACACCAGTATATTCCACATCTTTTACAAGATTGTACATACGTGTATACGCTTGAACAAGTTCAACGTTTTCATCGATGCGGTTAGCTAACAATGCATTTACAAGACCTTCAGCATCAGCAACGGACAATTCGTTGTTAGATAACAATAAGTCAATTACATGATGAGGAACTTCGCGATCAAGGAAGATATTTTTCAAACGAAGCATGAAGAACTCTTCTACTTGGCCAAGCAATTCGTCTTGTTTTTCAGCTGGTACATTAAGCAATTCCATAGATGCTTTGAAGATTGGACGTAAGCTGATATTCCATTCGCTACCAAGCAAGATGTTCAAAATACCAATTGTTTGACGGCGCAATGCATATGGATCTTGAGAGCCTGTAGGAATTAGGCCACGGCTGAAAGTGGCAACGATGTTATCTACTTTATCGATGATGGACAATACTTTACCTGCTTCAGTTTGAGGCAATACATCGCCTGCAAAACGTGGTAAATATTGTTCGAAAATAGCTTCTGCTACTTCAGGAGATTCACCATCAAGTAAAGCGTATTCTTTACCCATTACACCTTGTAATTCAGTGAACTCTGTAACCATACCTGTTGTAAGATCAGTTTTAGCAAGCTCTGTAGCACGTTCTAACACAACAGCTGCATCTTCGTGTAAACCACATTCTTCACCAAATACACGGCCCAATTTAAGTAAACGTTCAGTTTTATCCGCTAAGTTACCAAGACCTTCTTGGAATACAATTTTAGTCAAACCATCTTGACGGTCGATAAGAGGTTTCTTGCGATCTTCGTTAAAGAAAAATTTAGCATCATCAAGACGTGCACGCAATACACGTTCATTACCAGCTTGAACTACTTCGATAGAATGATCGGAGCCGTTACGAACTGTTAAGAACATTGGCAACAATTTGCCGTCTTGGTCAACTAATGGGAAGTAACGTTGATGGTCTTTCATAGGTGTAATGATAGCTGCATCTGGAAGTGCCAAGTAGGACTCTTCAAAGCCACCACACAATGCTGTAGGCCATTCAACAAGATAGTTGATTTCTTCTAACAAATCATCATCCCAAACGATAGATGCATTTTTAGAAGCTGCAATGTCATGTAATTGTTTGGAAATCAATTCACGACGTGCGTCTTGATCAACCATAACAAAGTTTTCTTTTAATGTGTCTACATAGGATGATGCATTTTTGATAGTGATTTCATCAGCACCTAAGAATCGATGACCACGTGTTACATTACCAGATTTAACAGTAGCAAATTCTACAGGAATTACTTCTTCATCAAGTAATGCTACAAGCCAACGTACAGGACGTACAAACTTAGCATCTAAATTGCCCCAATGCATGGATTTAGGGAAATTAAGACCTGTAATTAATTGTGGTAACATATCTGTTACGATATCTTTTGCAGGTACACCAGCAGTTTTAGTTTCAGCATAAATATAGCCGTCTTCTACAACTAGGTTAGCTACATCAAGACCTTTACCACGAGCAAAACCGATAGCTGCTTTTGTAGCATTGCCGTCAGCATCGTATGCAATGGATGCAGAAGGACCTTTATGACGTTCGCTAATTTCCGCAGATGTGTCAGCAAGACCTTTCACGATAAGAGCCAAACGACGTGGTGTGCCGTATGTCGCGATGCTTTCAAAAGGAAGATGGGCATCATTTAATTTTGTTTCAGCCAATTGTTTCAATTGACCTAAGATATGTGGCATAAAGCCGGCAGGAATTTCTTCTGCACCGATTTC
The DNA here is from genome assembly GCF_042850485.1 of Veillonella parvula. Classification (GTDB taxonomy): domain Bacteria; phylum Bacillota; class Negativicutes; order Veillonellales; family Veillonellaceae; genus Veillonella; species Veillonella parvula_Q. The sequence goes on from NZ_AP031417.1 coordinate 1,085,120, forward strand.
AAATAATAAATCCTTTGCCATCTTATTTATCTCCTTTCAAAAGTGGGAAACCTAATTCCTCGCGTTTAGCAAGGTATTGTTGTGCACAAATACGAGCTAATGCACGTACGCGGCCGATGAAAGCAGTACGTTCACTGATAGAAATAGCGCCACGGGAATCAAGCAAGTTGAATGTGTGGGAACATTTCAATACATAGTCGTAAGCTGGTAATACATAACCGGCTGCACAAACGCGTTTTGCTTCTGCTTCGTACATATCAAACAATTTAAAAAGCATATCTGTATCAGCTAATTCAAAGTTATAAACGGATTGTTCAACTTCGTTAGCATGCCAAACGTCACCATATGTAACATTTTCATTCCATTTAAGATCATAAACGTTTTCTACGCCTTGAATGTACATAGCCAAACGTTCTAAACCGTATGTAATTTCTACGGACACTGGTTTACAGTCGATAGAACCAACTTGTTGGAAATATGTAAACTGAGTTACCTCCATACCGTCGAGCCATACTTCCCAACCAAGACCCCAAGCACCCAATGTTGGAGATTCCCAGTTATCCTCTACGAAGCGGATATCGTGATCTTCAGCGTGAATGCCCAATGCAGCCAAGGATTGTAAGTACAATTCTTGGATGTTATCTGGAGATGGTTTCACGATAACTTGGAATTGGTGATGTTGGAACAAACGGTTAGGGTTATCACCATAACGACCGTCTGCTGGACGACGAGAAGGCTCTACATAACATACAGCCCATGGTTCAGGACCAATAGCATGCAAAAATGTAGCAGGGTTCATTGTGCCTGCGCCCTTTTCGATGTCATATGGATTTTGAACGATACAACCTTGATCGCTCCAGAATTTTTGTAGATTTAAAATAATCTCTTGAAATGTCATTGCTGCCTCCACTTTACACAACCGACATAAAATCAACCATTTCGTTACAAACAAAAAAGTCCCTGTAACGAAAAACGTTACAGGGACGAGTATACCCGCGGTTCCACCCTATTTGGCTTGCGCCCTCTTTTTTCTATGTTGGCCTTTACTAACAGATACCTGCGTTCCTGCCAATGCTCTACAGCGCCTTCAACCAAATGTGAGCTTACACCATCCTCACTCGCTAGAGAGGTTTACTACTCTGCTTCATCGCATATATTATACACAATATTGTAGCAATAGAGAGGGATGAATGTCAAACTATTATCTAAAACTTTTACCCCAAATATATGTTGAAAAATAAATTAATACCTATATCTAGCTAAATATATAACTTGAATAAAATTATATAGAAAATAAGATAGCCATTAAAAATAGCAATATAGTAAAGAAAGTAAATAAATAGTAAATCCATTTATGGTTACTATTTTTAAATATTAGCGAAAACAAGTAGGTACTGAATGATAATAGTAAAAACTCAACTAGATATTTAAATTGTTTATTTATATCATCTAAGAACTTAAAATCCACAAAAAATACAACTAAAAATATTCCTAAACTAATTAATCTATATTTTTCATTTATGTCCTCATTAGATCTTCGAATATATTGAATTACACTATAGGCAAATGCTAAAAACAAGGATATAGTAGCAAAATAATATACTAATTTCATTTATTATTTTCACCTCGTTTTCTAATCTCTTCATCTGTCGGAATATCTTGTCGTAGCTCCATTTTTTTTATATCTCCTGCTATTCCACCGGAAATACTTCCTAAAGTTCCTAAAGAATAAGATGAAACTGCTGTCGCAATTGGTCCATAAGGATATCCTAGTTTGAATCCTTCTGCAGTACCATAAGCACCTCCTATTGCAGAGCCTATTGGAGGAATTAAATTTGTCCCCCAAGCTTTAACTAAATTGGTTCCACTATAGGTATAATAGTCTTGCACAAAATCATTTGTCATGCTTCCTATACTAAAAACCCCCCCCCAATCTATTAACTACTCTAAAAGCAGGTTTAGCATTCTCAGTATAATATAAATACCCCTTTAAAGGTTGATTGGTCAACTCAGATGTAGTATTAGTTAAAACCGACTTTTCTAAATCTCTAGTACTTATACTATTAGTAGGTTTACTAACTTCTATAGTATCATTAGGATTATTAGAATTTAAATTATAGTCAAATATTTTGGGTGTACTAGTGTGGTTATTATATAAAATATCTTTATCAACACTTAAAGTTAAATTATTAATAGAATTATTATTGATTCTATCACGTTTCTGTTTTTCATATCCATATAATGCACGCCCTTTTTCTACACCATATTTATCAATATAGTCATTTAGCAAGGAGTCTTCATATGCTTTATTAGAAGAAACAATTCTAGAACTAGCCTCTTGTTTGTACATACTAAATGAATCTTCTAGGCCATTTGATGTAACATATTTATATACTAAATTGTTCATAATATCTTGGAATGAACCCGATCCAATTACTTCTGGTATACTACTTTCCAATTCACCATTTAAAAGTATGGATGTTTCATTATTAGTTTTATAGATTGAATTATGATTGTATTCATACCACATAAGGGTATCATAATAAGCAAGTTTTCTAACCCATTCGTCTAAACTAATTTCTCCATACTTAAAACTTCTATAATCACGTAACAAGTTTAGCTGATCGTCATGGGTCAACCAATTATTATCAACGGCTGAATTTATCAAAGGCACTGCTATTGATTGATCACTAATACTTTTCCCTAAAATTATACTAACTAACTTTTGCATGTCAGGATTATCGATTTTTCTTAGAAGTGGTTGTGTAACTTCATTTATTGCACTAATTTTAAATCCATTAAAAGAATCATATCCAGAAAGCTTCGATATAGTTGCACCAAGCGCACCATGTAAAGCAACTTTATAAATTCCACCATCATCCCATTTTTTAGCCTTGTCCAAGTATTCTTTTGCTAATTTTTCATTATTAGCATTTTCAGCAGATTCAGCTAATATTACATATTTTTTTTGTTCGCTAACAGCAATATCACCAATTAATTTATATCCATGATCAGAAATTTTAGATAAAAGAATTTGTTTTTCTTCTACTGTTTTCTTATCAAAAATCGGTGCTAGTTTATTTAATGCTTGTTCCGTATCATGATTAATCTTTTCTAAAGATTCTTTCTCAGCAATTTCAATGATACCTTCACTGATGGCAGAATGAGTAGTTGATTTAGAATTACCTTTCACAGGAATCCCCATTTTAGGGCTGCCAGTAATACCTATCGGATTATTTTTAGAGCGTTTAGTTGTAGATAAACTATATCCAGAAGTTTTTGCTGAATAGGATGCTTTATTTTGAATATCATTCATTTTTAAAGAATTAGAGGATAATTTATTCTTGGATTTATCAGGACTCCCTTTAATTATACCACCTGTAAGTGTAGTTGCATTATTTACCTGTACATTATATCCACCATCACCTGCGTATATACCAGCCTGATCTGTAACACTTGCATAGTGACTGTCTGTAGTGCCTCTCGAATTATCAAATCCAACTCTTACAGGTCCACTCATTCCATAAGATACAGATATACCTTTATTTTTACTTATTTTATGGTAGTCATTCGTATCTTGTAAACTTTCAATATTCAAATTATGTCCAACTTTTGTGGTCACACTTTCACCGATGACCTTAGAACCAATAATTTCTGTATCATTTCCAGAGACAGTATTGACTTGTTTACCACGAATAACAGTTCCAGTATGCGTCTTAGTTGTCTCTAATGCATTTTCTTTACCTTTATACACATTAGCATCTAAACCAATAACACCATTACCATGAGGACTAACTGTAGCACCAACAGACCATCCTGAGCTTGTATATGTGTCGAGTTGTACTAAAGAGTTTGTTCCTGCATCTATACGTAGGTTATTTGATGCATTTAAATTAACCTGTGGAGCCTCTACAACACTACCTGTAATCTGAATATTACCTTTGTCACTATTATCACTATCTGCAGTAATATTTACTTTATTTTTGCTCCCTATAGAACTACCTATATAGTTCTCTTGATTAAGTTCACTAACTTGTTTAAATTTGCTTGAACCAATACCTACTTGTATATTGAGTAAACGATCTTTTTTAGCTCTATTATTTACATTATTAATCGCTGATTTTACATCTGGATGCATAGCATTGCTCTCTTCAGGATGTTCAGCCTGATATGCTTTATTAAGTTCATCAGCCTTAGCAAGTATATCTATTTCTTTTTCTACAAGTTTTTCTATCTTAGCATTTTTATAAGAAGACCCATCATTATAAGCATGTTTTAAAGTATTTGCAGCCTCAAGATACTCTAATGTTGATAAGTTGCTATTTTTTCTAGAGTTAGCACGTTTACCCAGTTGCTGAATATTATTTAATTCATTAACAATCTGACCACCAACACTTACAGTAAGACCGGAACGCTTCTCCTCGTGACTTTGCACTACATGTGCAGTATTATGTTTTCCATCAACCGTTACATTTCGAGCAGATAAGTCTATCGGTTTATTACTAAAATAGTTTGTTGTTGTACTGTGGATTGAATTACCAGCATTAACATTTATCTCGCCCTTAGAGGAAGAAATATTAGTAGCAACTTGATTTTTATACCTTCCATCTGTTGTATCAGTCACTTTCTTACTACCAATAGTAAATCCTATACCAGCGCCCATTAACCCAGATTTTTTACTATATTGATATACATCATCACGTTGTGATTCTTCACCTGAATCCGTACGCACGTCATTACCTGCAGATACGGATACATCTTTTGTTCCTAAAATATTAGAACCTGTTACCGAAACATTGCGATTAGCTTTTACATTAATTGTATCTCCACCAATTGTTGAAGATAAAACACCTGTATGTTCATGATCTGTACGTATGATATTAGTTGTACGTGATAGTAAACTTTTTTCTTTGTATTTTAGACCATATTCATCACGACTATAACTGTTCCCATTAGTGATAGTAACATCATTTCCGGCTTCAACAGATGTGACACCATGTTCACTATTAACAATACCATTGCGGATATTTACATCATTTCCTGCATGTAAATTAACATGACTATCACTTAAAATAGCTGTACCTAATTCAGTACGACGATCAGTGCGATTATAATTATCACTATTAACAGTCATATCCTTTTTAGAAGACAATGCCTCTGTTGTTACATTAATATTGTGCCCAGCATCAATGGTTGCTTTAGAATGATCTCCAGTATGAACAATAGCACCTTTAAGGTTAACATCTCGTTTAGCAGATAAAACTAAATCACCATCTTTTGCTACACCAATAGTACCTTGACGACTAACAATATCGTGATGTTCTAGTCTATCTACATGAGCACCTACATTAATATCACGACCAGCATTAATAGTAACCTGTTTATCACCATGAATATTGCCTGTATTCATTACATCTTGTGATGCCTTAATAGTCACTTTACGTCCATCTATACGACCTGTATTTTCTACATCATTAGCCCCTAATACAATTGTATCTGCAGTCATAATGCCTTGATTTAGAATATCTGCATTAGTGTTGCTAACAATAGCTTTACCACTTATGATTCCACCCATTGCATCAACAGATTTTGCAGGTTGTTTCGCTAAATATACTTTAGGATATAGAACTTGTTGAGCTTTTCCATCTACTACAACTGTTTTAGTTTCTAACCACACCATATCAGTCGTTATAGCTTTCATTTGTTCTTTAGATAAGGCAATTCCAGGTGTTAATTTAAAAGCTTTACCAAAAGCTACACCAGCCTCTAATAATGCTTTATATTCAGCTTCATTATCTGTATAACCTTCTAAATACTGTTTACCTGTAGCTGATACTATTTGCTCATTAATAAGTTGCTGTTCATAGAATCCATCACCTAAACGTTTGAATCTTCTTTCAGGATTATTTGTCAACGCATCAATCATAAATTGAGAGGATAAAAAATTCTTTCGATTAGTAAAAGCAGGGTCAGTCTCTATCAAAGCATTAGCCGTAATAGCAGGATGAATATCATATAGTGCCTCTGTTGGTAACGATAAACCATCTATGGTTTGACTTGCTTTACCTTTGCCCCCACCCAGACCATATGGATCTAAACTATCATTGACCTTTGCAATAGTAGCTTTGGATACTTTATCTTCAGCGTGCTCTTTTAGAGTACCAATTGGTTTTACATTTTCTTCAGTAATCGACGGTGTCATAAAGACTTCAGGGCCCCAAACACGTATACGTTTACTTCTATAACCATGACGTTTCCTTTTCTTTTCGGTTCTACTCTCTTGAGTAGTTCCAGTAATAAAGGTTTTATCACTAATCATATCTGATATGTTTTGTATAGAGCCCTTTGTTTTAAAAGTTCCTCCTGAAATCACGCTGCTATTATCATTATAAAGTATACCAGTAGTTACTAAATCACCACCACTACTAATGATACCTGGATCATCATTGGTAATCTTTTTGTGAGTTTGTTCGGCTTCACTTCTAATGATTGTAAACTGATTTATTCGGTTCTCATTCTTATTCATTTCCTTATTATAAGCTTCATCTTCAGGCGTTTTAACTGGTTTTACATGCGGTGTACCATAACCACTTGAATCATCAGCATATGGGAACTCAGACTTATCAAATACCTGACCTTCTAATTTATGATTTGGATGAGTAACTTTTATTTTATCTGGATTTTTAGTAATCCCATCTGAAACACGCTTGGTTCCTAACGCAACATTATTATTTTCTACTGTAGGAGTATCAAGTTTAATAGACTTTGTAGCTTTAATAGTCGCCCCTTTATTATGTATACCATCTTTAGCAATAAAGTCCATAGTTCCACCACTATAAATGAGACCTTTACCAGTATTATCTATTGTATTTGAAGTTATATTAACGTGATTACGACCCGCAATTACACCAGACTTATGAGAATCTAGTTCTGCCTTAAGAGCAGTAACTTTCTCTTGTACATCATCATACGCTTTTGTTAAATCATTAATCCGTTGACGATGTGCGTCTAACTCAGGCTTGGTCTTATATTTAGATATATCAGCATTCCATTCAGCATCAAGTTCATTTTTTGCCTTTTCTAGCTCTTTACCAGCTTTATGATAGCGTTCTTCTATTTCACTATTAGTATGATTTGTAACTATATTAGCTTTAATATCTACTGTATCACCATAAATACGTCCACCTTCATGATTATCTATAGATTTAGCATTTATAGTTGTAGTATTTCCAGAGTTGATAAGACCATTATTGTTTACCTTTTCTTGACTATGTACAGTTGTAGAGGAATCACCTTGAACCACGCCATTTGAATGAATTGCTATACTTTGTCCATCTAAAATAGTATTGCCATTACTTGTAACACCACCATCAACTATAATTTGACCATCACTAGTAATACTAGAGGCTTGTGTAGAACTTACTACACCTTTAACATTTACACCAAGACCAGTGTTGGTACCTTTCAGAGTAATAGAGTTTGCATACATACCACCAATAGCAGAGACATCTAAGCCAATATTATTAGAATTACTAATCTTTTGTGTGTCTAATGTATTAGCAACTATTTTATTCTTACCAGTGCGAGCTTCAATCGAATTTGCCCAGACTCCAGCATTTACACTCGCTGCTTCTGTTAAAATTTGTAACGAGTTAGCCTCTTTGGCATTAAGACCATTTCTATTAATAGCAACAGTTCCTCGCTCCACCCGATATGAGTTTAGATTTCCTGATGAATCATATTCAGGTTTACCTGTAGTTAATACTGCTCGATCTGTATTGATAAATCCACCACCATCTACAGTAATACCATTAGGATTTGCTATAACTACTGAAGCTTTACGACCTGCTACCTCAATAAACCCGTTCATATTGGTTGGATTGTGTGAAGTAACCTCGTTAACAATGACACTGGCAGAACCACGCATCATATTAGTATTACCAGGAACATATCCACCAAGCTTGGTATTAGACATTTGGTAAGAGTTATTAAGAATTACACCATTTTGTGGTACGTTAAAGTTAGTATAATCATTTCTAGATACTCCACCAGCGCTAGGACCTACGACATTTACTAATGTGACACCGTTAGCAGCTTGTCCAATCATGGCTTGTCTTTCATGTGGCGCATTTCGATCTACCTCTATAGGATTTTCTGCATATACAAACGGTACGACTAAAGGATCAACGATTATTAACCCCATAGTAAGCCATACTGCAATTTTATATTGTAATCGTTTTTGTTTCATATTTACTCTCTCAATTAATACGTATACTATATTAGAACCGCACACCTGCTTGGAAACCTGCGGTTACAGAATCAGTTTTGTAACCACTTGGTTTATATAAAGGAGCCCCAACAAATACATCATAGAATAATCCAGATTTAAATTGCCCTCTTATCCCAAGACTAGTACCAGCAATAAATTTTCCTGTTAATACCTCTGTACTTGGACCATATACGGCGCCAAAATCAATATTAGCATAAACACTTGATTTCCATTTAGGGATGTAACTAGCAACCTCATTACGCATATACCAGCCACTTTCAGCCATTAGTGTATTTTCACCATCAAATCCTTGTACAGTATATCGATTCCCAAGGCTAATCATATCTCTAGAGAATAAACGTTTATCCCCTAATGTCCATTGTCCATAGAAAGATGTAGTAATACTTGCTGGTCTATGTCCCCATATACGTGGAATTTGATAATCGACATCTAACAATAGTTGAGTATATCGAGTACTAGGCGCGCCATTACCATATTCTGGTTGCGAACCAAACCAACCAACCCCTTGTTTAATAGCTGCTCTAGAGTATAATGTATTTTTCTTTATGTATCTTCGTTCTGATATACCTACTTCTAAAGAAGCTGTATTAGCACGTTGTACAGCAATTTCTACATCATTAATATAATTTTTAGCATTACGCTTGCTGATAATAATCTCCCAACTACGCTTAGTCGTTCGATCTCGATGAAATACATGATTCCACGAACCTCTTACAGTCTTGGCATGACTAGAACTAATAAATGGAGTAGACATAGAATTAATCGTTTGATGATATTTCATATCACTATAGGAAATACTAAAGGTATCCTTCCCTCTAGGTATTGAATAAGAAATAGTATGGTTTCGACTACCTTTTCGTTCACCATCTTGAGCAGCATCTCGATTAATACTTAAGTTTAATGAATCATTAGCATTAAATATCCTATCAACTCCAATTGCAGCCGTCCACTGCAGTTTACCAGTATCTTTTAGTCCAGAATCATCTATGGATATCATTCCATGAATTGGTGGTTTTTTAGTAGTTTCAAGTACAATATTCGTAGCTAACGGTTTTGTTCCTGGCTCAAGCTCAACAGACACATTTTGAGAACCAATTCGCTTCATTTGCTCTATCCCCTGTTCTATATTTCGAATATTAAGGATATCCCCTTCACGAATAGGAAATGCATTTTGCCATGGCAATGGTTGTGCATACGTTTTATATAAGACAGACTCTACGCGACCGAGTTGTAAATTAAATTGTAGATTACCTGAAGCTAATGATTGGGATGGAATACCAATCCGAGACGTGACGTATCCATGTTCTATAAGTGCAGTATTTAAGCTAGTAGATAATCTATTTACATCTTCAACTGTAAGTTTGCGATTTACAAATGGTTTAATTGTTTTACGTAGAAACGTAAACTCGTTAGGCACATCTAATTGTATCTTCTTTTTTTGTGCTTCATAATATAATGGACCTTTAATTAATCGTACACTTGCTGCAGAACTATTATCCACAAATGTCGTCTGATCCATAGTAGTATTTATCATATTACTATATGTTAATTCTACAGACTGACTAATAGGTTCTTCAACAACACGGATATGAGATACAAAAAAAGATGGCTCTACATGTGCTGGCTGTTGTGCCGGTACTGTATAACCATCTTGTGGTGTTAAAGAACCAGATGAAAAATCTATTCCACCTGTTTGTACTGTAATTCGTCCCTCTCCAAGCCGCGCCTCTCTCGCTAGTTGTTGTTCTCTCGATCTATCTAGTTGTTCTTGAGTATCAATAGGTTTAGCACCCAAAATATGTATTGGTACCATACACACTAAACTTAGACAGAATAATAACTCTCTCTTTTTCATATTGCTCCTTTTGTAATAAAATATAAATCTGTTTTATATTTTATTATGTTTTTATCTTGACAGTCAATAGAGAGTTTAAACTGTAAAACCACCTACCAAAGATAAATCAATTCATCTTCGATAGGCGGTTTATTTTATTCACCCTTAGCAATACGGTCTAAGAGTTCAATATAGCTTTCTTTATTTAAGGCTGGTGTAAAGTTGTCTAATATATCTTTAGCACCTGCTGCATCATCGTATAGTAAGTCTACGATTGTCATAGCCAATGCTTGTGCTGTTTTAATGTACGCTACATCAGGTACAGAGATTTCATATTCCGCACTGTGTAGTACACCACTTATACAACCAACCCATGGATGGATGACCGGCATCAAGTGAGATACGTCCCCCATATCTGTACTAGCTGTTATATGTGGGCCTTGGTATATATTGGCTTCACCAAAGATAGGATTTGAATTTTCTCGTAATAGAGCATTCATACGTTCATCATTACGCATCGGTAAATAACCAGGTAGGTCATGGATAACACATGTGGCTCCTACTGCATCGCCACCGGCTTTTAAGGCCCGGTTTACACGATGATTGCCATCTACAATAGCTTCAATATTAGAGGCACGCACGTAACTTTCAACTTGAACATAATCAGGCACACAATTTACCAATGTACCACCTTGATTAATGATTGGGTGGAATCTGAAATAATCGCTTTCTTTGAAAGTTTCACGAATGGAGTTAACCCCCATAACCCCCATCAAAGCAGCATTAAGAGCATTGATGCCTTCATGAGGTGCTTGTGCTGCATGGGCTACCTTACCGTGATATTCAATCAGTTTAGATACAAAACCATTAGAGGTACTACCAAGCCCCATTTCACCAGCTGGTGTTTTGGCTGTCTCCACATGCATTTGCATAGCCATATCAATATCGTCGAAAGCTCCTTCATAGATGAGCTGTTGCTTACCACCCATATACTTAAGCTTACCTTGCTCACGCAATTTATTGCGGTAATCAATTTCAATCATTTCCTCTGCCGGAACAGCAAATAATACAACATCGCCAGCTAATTCGTCCACCACAGCTTGTAAACCCATAGCGACAGCAAACATATTCGCAATTTGTACATTATGACCACAGCAATGGGCGGCCCCTGTTAAATCATCGGCACGAGGATGGCGAGGACAGAGAATGGCATCTAATTCCCCCACCATTGCAACCGTATATTTACTATCTCGACCTTTCATTCTACCTTTTACACCTGTCAATGCATGGCCAGTAGTATAAGAAATGCCAAGTTCATCAAACATAGCTTGAACCTTTTTAGAGGTTTTTACCTCTTTAAAACCCAATTCTGGTTCAGCCATAATAGATTCAGCCAATTCTCGTAAACGCGGTTGTGCATCAACAATAGCTTTACAAACACGTTGCTTTACTTCTTCCTTTGTCATACGGCTCATACTATCTCCTTTATAAAATCGACCGTATAAAATACGGTCGATCATGTCATCATGATGTATAGATATCTTCTAAAATATAATTCTATAATTATATCTTAACATAATTTAGACATCTAACATTATGATTTAGTATTAAATTAAACCTTCTAAATGAAGTACTAATTGGGCTAATGCTGTTGCACAGATGAAAGTACCTGCTGTTACAGCTAGTGCAACAGGGATAATACGCCAAGATAAGCGACGGAATGCACCAAGGTCTTTACCTAAGGATAAACCTGCATAGGCAAGTACAGGTGTTGTAGTAGCTAAGAATGTAACTTGGCTAGTTTTTGCGATAATCCATTCTTGACCAGGCATACCTGGTAAGGATGCAATAACACCAACTAAAGACACCCAGAATACCATAGGCAATTTATTAGCATATGGCAAGTTAGAGATCAAAGCACCGATTGTAGCAAGAGCTGCCAAGATAGCTACGCCAACTAAACTATCGCTAAATAGAAGTTTACCATCCATTACATTACCGACTGCAGTGATGATAGCAGCAATACAGATAACGATGACAAACTGTGTTAATCTTTCACTTTTACTCATGATGTGCTGCCTCCTCTGCTAAATCTTGTTCCCGGGTACGACCTGTAAAGAAGTTGTATGTTTTCTCCATAACTGGTAAAGAAACAAATAAACCAAAGTATACGCCTAGAACAGTAGTCAACAAGTTTGCAGCCCCTGCAAGAGCCATAATTTGTTGTTCGTAATCAGGATATACTGCAATGATTGGAGCTGTAGCTGCCGCCATCATACTAGCACTACCTACGCCAGCGCCCATAGCTAATGCCAAAGGATGAAACCAGCCAGATTGTGCTAACATACCTGCCAATACAGATGACCACATAGCGCCGATAAGAACACCACAGATGTACATGCCCATAACGCCACGGCCTTCTGGAGAGCTAAAACCGAATTTATCGATGATAATCGCTACATTTGGCTCACGGTCTACAGAGTAACAAGCACCTACTGCTTCGCGACGCATGCCTACTAGCAAAGCTACTGGTAAACCAAATACAATAGTACCGAAGAAGTGACCAAGCTCTTGTAATAACAATGCCCAGCCAGCACTTGTAAGAATACCAAGATTTGGACCGATACCAAGTCCTACTTTTACCATCAAGATCATAACGGCGATACCGATATAATCGGCAGATTTTTCCATCTGTTTAATCGTAAGAATTTTAAACTTAGGAATAGAAATTAATAAACCTAGAATCAATGTGTACAATAATGGCAATAATACAACAGGACCTAGTTTTTTTATGCCTATAAATTCAGCGACTACAGTTAGTACGAGCGCTAGAAAATGTATTTTGAGATTTCCCAAAAGCTGCATAATGACCTCCTGTAAAAATACATAATATAACATTGTTATATTATAAATAATTGTTATTAAAAGTGTCAATTACAGATGTACATTTGTCTATTTGAATTATTTTTTTCCAATAATATAGAGTCCCTGTTCAGCATCAACTACCTCAATAATAATATTTTCTATCATTGATGGTTTTACTTTATGAAACCTTTGTTCTTCTTCATCATAGTAAATGGCCCATTTAGACATACATGCCGGAATAGTGTCACTATCATAATCTTTCCCCCTCCAAATGGCATCATCTCTAAAATAACTTAGTCCATCTTTAACTAATTCTGTATCTAAACAAAATTCACCAGCTAAACTAACATGATTATCTAATAAAAGGTCTCTAACAATGATGGCTTCATATTCCCAACTTAGAAAACATAAGTATTCAAAGTATCTAAGTGCTATCTTGGAATCCCAACGATTGTTTAAAACCATGATTTGAAATAACTTATTTACTAACGCATAATCAGAAAATATATAATAGTCATTAGTTAAAAGGAAATTATATATTTGTTGAATTTCTTGTAAATCTAAAGTTTTATCTTTATTTATTTTGTCTATAGGCAACGAAGAAAATATTATATCCATATAGTACCTCATAATACATTTCAATAAAAGGCAGTTTGATGTCTCAAACTGCCTTTTACTGTCATTAAATTATGGAATTTAAAAATTTAACGCTTTGTAATGGTTTACCAATTTCTTGCTCACAGTAGGCAAATAGTAGTTTTTCAAGTTCCTTCCAAATTGTTTTGGGAAATTCTAAAGGCGTATCTTCACCCCACTGGTAAGCTAGAATCTGAGGTAATGTAGCTTTCACAGAACGAGAAATGCTAAGATTTGTAGTTTCCCGCACCTGCATCCAGAATGGCTCAATTCCGTCTTGATGGTTAAAAGCATTAGCACTAGGGACAACCCCTGCGAGAGATAATAGTTGCCATCCGAGCATTATCGTTCCCAATTGTACATTGCGACGTCGAATTTGCTTGGAATAGTTTACAACAGTATCAAAGACCTTGCGATCTACGTCATACATGGCAAATAACTCTTGAATGAGCTCACTCGCTACTGCTGCATAAGCAATATTATCGAGGTTTACATCTAAGGATTCCACCACATAGGAGCCATCAATTTGCGTAACATTTACATATTCCCCATCCGGTACAACTGTAATATACATGGCACTAAATGGACGTAAATAGGAGCTGTTGCGCATCGTCATCATTCGCTTATGTGGAATCGATGCTTTAATAAGTCCCAAGCTAGGCGTAATAAACGTAAATACGGAATACAACTTATACTTTTTTCGACTTATGACGATGGCTGGCGTATTAAAACCACCATTAAGCTTCTTCATTTTCTTCTTCCGTTGGTTCCTCTACTGGTATAGGTGTTACTTTAATGCGAGAGATACGATATCCTTGCATTTGAGTAACTTCAAAGGTGTAACCATGAGCATCCACCGTATCACCTACGATTGGTGTACGTTCTAATAAACCAAAGACATAGCCACCTATTGTATCAGAATCAGAATTATCAATTTCAATATTCATAATTTCTTCTACTTCGTCTACGAGGACCTTGCCATCAAACTCGAAGGAACCATCTGCATAGGACATCGTAGCTGGTAAATGCGGCTCATGCTCATCTTGTATGTCCCCAACCAACTCTTCGATAATATCTTCTAAGCCTACTAGACCAACCATGCCACCATATTCATCTACTACTACAGCTAGATATATACGGCGCGTTCTCATATATTGCAACAAGGTAGATAATTTCATTACCTCTGGAACAGTAAGAATGTCTCGTTTAATATTGCGCAAATCCTTACGGGCTTGATTAGGGCGTTCCATTAAATCTTTAATATGAACGAGTCCAATAATGTGATCCTTATCCTCTACACAGAGTGGATAACGTGTATGTACTTTAGAGCGGATAACCTTCATCGCTTCATCGTAACCATCTTCAACGAATACGCAGTCTACATCTTGACGAGGCACCATAACCTCTTTCGCCATGCGATCTACGAAGTTAAAAACATTATCGATTAACTCAGACTCTACTTGGTCCAGTTGCCCTTCCTCGTGGCTTCGAGAAATCATCATGCGAATTTCTTCTTCTGAGTACACAAGATCAAGCTCTGTTAAATATTTTGTTTTGTAAAAGCCTAAAATAACATTGGAGATTTTACTAGCAATCCAAATAAATGGATACACCAATTTACCTGCAGCCACGACGATACGGCTATAGGTATTTACGTATTTTGTAGGGAAGGATAAGCCCAATGCTTTAGGTACAATTTCACCGAAAATTAGGACGATTAAACTAATTAATAGTAATAGAATAATATCTAGTACCAAATGCATCCAAGTACTATGAATATTAAGAACCGCCACTATACGATCAACAATATTATCAAATACAAAAGTACCTGTGCCTGCAAGGGCCAAAATAAAGAATAGAATCAAAAACTGTGTAGTATTTAAAAAATACTCAGGATTTTGATAAAGCTTTAATAAAAATTCTCTATCCTTCTCCAAGAGGATGTCCATATCCTCTACATGTTCTTTACGAAGGCGTGCAAAGGAGAACTTTGCAACCACAAAAAAGTTAATTAAAAAAATACATAACAGACCAAACCCTATGGGTAACAGGCCATCTACACTATCCATCTTTATTCCTTTCATATGAATATGGAAACACTTATTTCTTTTTATTATATCAAATTATTTTCTATAACCAAGTTCAGATAACATACCAGATTTATTTCTCCAATCTTTTTTTACTTTAACCCAAAGGTCCAAGTACACCTTTGTAGCTAATAGCTTTTGAATATCTGCGCGCGCTTCAGCGCCAAGTTGTTTTAACAAAGCACCTTTTTTACCGATGATAATTCCCTTTTGAGAGTCTCTTTCACAGTAGATTGTAGCGCGGATATAGGTAGTACCATCATCACGTGTTTTCATTTCATCTACGTCTACAGCGATAGCATGAGGAATCTCATCTCGTGTAGCTAACAAGATTTTTTCACGAATGATATCGGAAATAATAAGGCGTTCCGGTTGATCCGTAATCATATCCTCCGAAAAATATTGTGGACCTTCCGGCAAGGTTTCCTCTAGAACCTTAAGAATTTCAGATAAGTTCTCTTTATCTTTTGCAGAAATAGGAATGACACCTGCAAAAGGATATGCATCTTGATAAGAAACGATTGCTTCTAAAAGCTCTTCTTTTTTGAGTGTATCAATTTTGTTGACTACCAAAAATACAGGAACCTTTACACGTTTCAATTGTTCAATAATAAAATTATCCCCAGGACCACGTTTTTCATTGCCTGCTACGACAAATAAAACGGCTTCCGTTTCTTTTAAGGACTCAATAGCAGCATCTACCATGAATTCGCCTAACTTGTGCTTAGGTTTATGCACACCAGGTGTATCCATAAATACGATTTGTTTGGATTCATCCGTATATACGCAGATGATACGGTTACGCGTTGTTTGAGCCTTATCGGATACGATAGCAATCTTATCGCCAATAAGAGCGTTGATTAAGGTAGATTTACCTACATTAGGGCGTCCTATAACGGCAACAAAGCCTGATTTAAAATGTTCGTTCTTATTCATTATATGGTGCATCCTCCCGCACATAACCCAAGTTACCTAGGATAAATTCTTCCTCTGTGCGCATCTCTTTTTTATCTTCGTCGTTCATATGGTCATAGCCTAAAATATGTAAGCAACTGTGAGTCGTTAAATATGCTAATTCCCGTTCAAAACTATGTCCATATTCAATAGCTTGTTCACGAGTACGCTCTAAGGAAATAATCATATCACCAAGTAAGTGATGTTCCTCTTTACTACCTTCGTAATCATCCCCTTCATTGAGGGCAAAGGACAATACATCCGTTGGTCTATCGATGCCTCGATATTCCTTATTAAGCTCGTGAATTTTAGCATTATTGCAGAGTAAAATACTCATTTCATCTTCTTCGAGGCCATATACGCGACTCACTTCATCGCAGACCTTGCGTATAACAGCCTCAATATTGGAATCCTCTTGAATTCCTTCATCATAGCTAATGTGTATATACATACTTATCCTTTCGCTACATTCTCTTTGGATACTGCGTTAGATTCTGTAGTCTCACCAGCTAACTTACGTTCGTGATATGCATCGTAAGCTTTTACAATGCGACCTACTAAATCGTGACGAACAACGTCTTGATCGCTAAAGTAAACCATATTAATACCAGGTACATGACGCAATACCTTTTCAGCCTCGCCGAGGCCAGACACAACACGTGGAGGTAAGTCAATTTGTGTCTTATCACCGTTGACTACCATTTTAGAGTTGTTGCCTAGACGAGTTAGGAACATTTTCATCTGTTCTGCCGTCGTATTTTGAGCCTCATCGAGAATGACGAAGGCATTTTCCAATGTACGGCCACGCATATACGCTAGTGGTGCTACCTCGATAGTACCACGTTCCATAAAACGTTGTACTTGCTCGATACCAAACATTTCATGTAATGCATCATAAAGAGGTCTTAAATAAGGATCAACCTTGTCTTGTAATTCACCAGGTAGGAAGCCTAACCGTTCACCTGCCTCTACAGCAGGGCGTGTCAAAATAATTTTATCTACATTGCGGTTTTTTAAATAGAATGCAGCTAAAGCTACTGCTAGGAATGTTTTACCTGTACCAGCAGGACCAATACCAAAAGTAATAGTATTTTTTCGGATACTATCTACATAGTATTTTTGACCTTCCGTTTTAGGCGTAATATTTTTACCACGCATATTAACGGATAAAGTATCCTCAAACATAGTATGTACGGCATCAGCTTTACCATTAGCCACAAGTTTAGCCGCAATACGCACTTGAGACTCAGTTATGGTACTACCTTCACGGTAAAGGAATACTAATTCTTCAAGGGTACGATAGAGAGCTTCTACTTGTTTTTCATCGCCCTTTATAACTACCGTATCACCTCGTGCCACTACATCTGCAGAGATGACTTCAAGCATCATATGCAGATATCGATTATGTTGACCTAGTATGGATTGTGCTAGGTCATATGTAGGAAATGTAAATACTTGTTCGCTCATACAACCTCCTAATCTATAAATTTACGAACTGCTTTACCATTTAGGTAATCACAGAGATCACCTTGATGAGCATCTAGTTCGTCTAGTTTATCATCAATTAAATCTTGTACGCGCCACCAACCCATAGACCAGTTTGTAAAAAGCGTATTATCTTCAGGTGCTCTCCCTACAAGACGCTGTAAAACAATGTCAGGATGTAAATGACGTACAAAATTAACAACCCGATCAGCATATTCTTCCGCACTAATTAGGGTAAACTGACCCTCTTGATACCACTTGGCCATCAATGTATTTTTTACAATATACAAAGCATGTAGTTTCACTTGATCAACACCGAGTGCAGATAAAATACGAGCCCCTTCGATTGTATCCTTCATTGTATCCCATGGTAAATTAACTATCATATGAGTAGTTATGTTAAATCCATATCGCTTAATCCGTAATACGGCATCAATAAACTGGGCTAAATCATGACCGCGATTAATTTTCTCTAATGTATCATAGTTAACCGTTTGAAGACCTAGCTCAATATAGATATCCTTATGAAAGCGATCCCTAATATCAGCTAATATCTCAAGATATTCATCGGCAATACAATCGGGTCTTGTTGCAATAGCAATGCCCACGGCTTTATCAATACAACCTTGTTCAATATAGCTTTTAAAATCATCAAGATTCAAGTAGGTATTACTAAAGTTTTGGTAATAAGGGATGAACTTCTTTGCTTTATATTTAGGGCCTATGTGAGCAATATTTTCCTCTAATTGCATGCGCACCGTCATCCAGGCAGGACGATTTTCGTATCCCGCGCCAATTTCACCACAAAAGGTACAGCCTCCAACACCAGCCGAACCATCTCTGTTAGGACAGGTCAAGGGTAGTGCTACAGGTAATTTATAAACCTTTTCCCCATATGTTTCTTTATAATATTTAGATACCATGCGGTATCGTTTTGATCTCGTTGTATCGGTCATAATACTCCTATTAAACTAACCAATCATCGCTTATTATGTAATATTTCAACTATCATAAATTCTCTAATCTTTTGATTATAAAAAATTAGATAAACTATTTTTATATTACTAACAAGCCTCTATTTCAGGACGTATAAAAGGTTTTACCTCTTTATTTACGTCGATTACAACTGTAAAAGGTACATTTGGTACATTCTTTATACCTAACACTTTAGCCGTATCTTCAGACATAGGCATTTCTACATATTGTTGACGAATTTTGCGCCACTCTTTAAATGTATAGTTAGGGATATACTGAGATGCAATTTCTTCATTGCGCCAAAATGCTTCCCCTTCTTGTAAAAGTTCTTTTGTCTGTTTTGGTAAACCTACGGCTTCACTGCGGACCTTACCACGATAGCTAACGAGTGTATCATATTGTAATAATTCGGCAGCTACTGTATCACCTTTAGACAAGAAAAAATTGTACAAGAACTCTATTTGATCTATATCTTTCAAATTAATCTTATGATTACCTGCATCGAGCCAAGCCTGTGTCATGTCACAAAAATAGGAAAAAGCATCTTTTTTTGTCTCCACTTTAGAAGGATCATACTTTTTCATAGGTGGTACATGATTAGTTTCTGTATCTTCCCCAGTTATAGATGTATCAGTATGTTCTTTTATAAGCTTACTACCAATATAGCCAAACACAGTTCTAAATCGTTCACTATTATAAAAGCGTTCAAAGACATCTTCAAAGTGTTTTAAGAAACGTATATCTCTATAAGGGAGCACGTGAGTACTTAATACCTCATATGGCGCTAAGGGATCACTAATATATTGATACTCATCCATGCGACGTACACCAGATCCTTTTAAAAGTTTCAAGAACCCTATTTGTAACGCATGAGGTTGTAAACTAAAAAGATCATTAAAGGATAAACCAAATCGCTGTTTATTCTCATAAGGCAAGCCTACGATTAAATCCATGTGTACATGAGTTCGACCTGCTTCAATGATAGGACGAATAGCCTTTTGAATATACGGCCAATCATTATATCGATTAATAGCATCCAAGGTTTTCTTATGTGTACTTTGAACCCCTACCTCAATTTGAATACGGCCTGGTGGTGTTTCACAGAGAATATTTGTCTCCCATTTCGTCATTAGCTCTGGTTCCATTTCTAGATGGAAATTCGTCTCCGTATCAGCATCACGCATGAATTCCATCATAGGTCGATGATGATGTGGCGCACAGTTAAAAGTTCTATCAACAAATTTAACTTGTTTTACCTTATGATCGATAAACCACTGTAGTTCTTTAAAAGTTCTTTCCTGCGGGAAAAAGCGAACTGTATTTTTATTGCCAGATAAACAGTACTGACAAGAGAATGGGCACCCTCGAGAGGATTCATAGTAGATGATTTTATGTTCTAAATCGACCATATCCTCTTCTACGTAAGGGAATGGTATGGTACTAAGATCTTTTACCTCCACCGTATCAGTAGAGCCCAGGAGTCGGCCAGAAATGTGGCGACCACGTACGCCAGGAATCTGCTCTTCTAAGCCATCCTTGCCAGCGATTAGTGCACTAATAAGTTGATAAAAAGCTTCTTCCCCCTCACCTTGTACGACATAGTCCACAGCAGCACAACGATTTAAGATTTCATCGGCTGTGAAAGACACCTCCGGCCCACCTAAAATAATTTTAATATCTGGTCGCACAGCTTTCACCATGTCTACTACATGTAAAGTCATCTCAATATTCCAGATATAGCAAGCAAAGCCCAATACATCTATATTACGCTCTGTAATATCGCTAAGAATATGTAAAACAGGCATATTAATAGTATATTCTACTATATCATATGCCTGTCCGTGAGCATGCCCGTAGGCTTTGAGATACCGCAAAGCCAGGGAGGAATGTATAAATTTTGAGTTTAATGTGGATAAAACTACGTTCATAGGTCCCCTTTATATCATCGAATGGCTCAGCCACCGTCTAGTCATAATACACATATTATACCATTAAAAGAGCCCAAAGATAAAGGAAACAATAGCACCCACTAAAATGACAACCCCTACTACAGAGAGGATAATGCCACCGAAGAATACAACAGCTGCTAAAACAACAGCTAATATGATAATCAAAATGATGCGACTAAGCCAGCTTGTACTATTAAAGCTATACACCTTAACTTTCGGTTCATATTGATTGTTTTCATCGTAATATTGTTGCTCGTCATTGATATTAGTTGGCGTTGAATCTACATGGACGGAATCGCCTACCTCTTCAATAGTTACACCATCAAATTCTCGTCTCTCATCGTCGGATAATACGCGTGTATTAGGTTCACCAGAATAAGTACTGCGACTATAAGTATCATCTGATTGACCATTTCTATATGTATTTTGATTATTGTTTATATTGTGTTGATCATTCATATGTATTTCCTTTATATGAACAAATACTAATTGATTTTATACAATTTATTATACCATATTTTACCATCATAATGGCAAATAGAAATCCCTTCAGATATAAAGCCATATATCTGAAGGGATTATTTTTTATATTGCTTAATGCTAATATATGTTAACACTCATATCAGTCATTTAAGAATTTTTTAAGTAATTCATTTACCATTCCCGGATTAGCTCGGCCTTTAGATTCCTTCATAACTTGACCAACTAAGAAGCCTATAGCCTTACCATTACCACTCTTGAAGTCTGCCACTGGTTGTGGGTTATTAGCAATAACTTGCTTAACTATTTCTTCAATGGCACCAGTATCTGTAATTTGAACTAAACCTTCCTCTTTTACAATAGTATCAGCATCCTTGCCGGATTCCCACATGGATACGATAACTTTTTTCGCGATTTTACCGGAAATTGTACCTTTGTCGATTAGGGCAATCATACCAGCCAAGTTTTCAGGACTTACCTTGGATTCAGCAAATGTTAAACCGCTTTCATTAATCATCTTGGACAAGTCACCAAGCATCCAGTTAGCCACAGTTTTAGGATCTGCACCTGCTTTTACAGTAGCATCTAAGAAGTCCGCTGTTTTACGGGATACAGTAAGAATAGTTGCATCTTCACGAGACAAGCCATATTCAGATACAAAACGTTCAATCTTAGCATCTTGTAATTCTGGCAGTGCACGACGTACTTCTTCGATTTTTTCATCTGTAATTACGATTGGTACCAAATCTGGTTCTGGGAAGTAACGGTAATCGTTTTCTTCGTCTTTTTTACGCATCCCAAGCGTGATACCTTGTGCATCATCCCAAGTACGTGTTTCTTGATCTACTTTGCCGCCAGCTTCGATTAACTTAGCTTGACGCAACGCTTCATATTCAACAACTTTTTGAATTGCAGTTAAAGAGTTAACATTTTTAGTTTCTGTACGTGTACCAAATTCTGTAGTGCCACGTAAACGTACGGATACGTTACAGTCACCACGCAAAGAACCTTCTTCCATACGACCGTCAGATACTTCTAAATATTGTAAAATAGAACGTAATTTTTCAACGTATGCTCTCGCTTCTGCACCGGAACGAATATCTGGTTCAGATACGATTTCAAGAAGAGGTACACCCGTACGATTGTAGTCAACATTAGAAGATTTGGAGTCGGAAATAGTGTTGCCACTATGGACGAGTTTGCCTGCATCTTCTTCCATATGAATACGGGTAATACCAATGCGTTTAGTTTCACCATTAACCTCAATATCTAAATGACCATTTAGGCAAATTGGCAAATCATATTGAGATGTTTGATAGTTTTTAGGCAAATCAGGATAATAGTAGTTTTTACGGTCAAATTTGTTAAAGTTAAGGATTTCACAATTCAATGCTAAACCTACTTTAATAGCAAATTCTACTACTTGTTTATTTAACACAGGCATTGCACCAGGTAAGCCAAGGCACACTGGGCATACATGTGTATTTTGATCACCGCCGAATTCAGTGGTACAACCACAGAAGATTTTAGACTTAGTCTTAAGCTCTGTATGAACCTCTAAACCAACGACTGTTTCGTATTTACTACTCATAGAGAAACCTCCCCAGTTGGTGCTACTAATTGACAGTCTGGACGTGCTTGTTCAAATGTGAAAGCGGCACGTAACAATGTTTCTTCACCCATAGCAGGGCCAAGCAATTGTAAGCCGATTGGAAAATTACTGCTGCTCATACCTGCTGGAATGCTAATACCTGGAATACCTGCAAGGTTTGCTGGTACTGTACAGATATCTTCTAAGTACATTGCCAATGGATCATTTGCTTTTTCACCAAATTTATAAGACGTATTAGGTGCAGTTGGTGTTAAGATCAAATCCACTTTGGAGAATGCTTCATCAAATTCATTTTTAATGAGGCGGCGAACTTTTAATGCTTTCAAATAGTAAGCATCGTAGTAACCAGCACTCAATACATATGTACCTAACAAAATACGACGTTGTACTTCTGGACCAAATCCTTCTGTACGAGTTTTAGTAGACATTTCTACTAAATTATCCGCCGGTACGCGCATACCATAGCTTACACCGTCATAACGAGCCAAGTTAGAGCTTGCCTCTGCTAATGCGATGATATAATACGCAGATAATGCATATTTAGAGTTAGGCAAGGAAACCTCAACGATTTCAGCACCTAATTTTTTATATGTTTCGATAGCCTCTTCTATAGCTTTGCGAACTTCACTATTGAGACCTTCGCCAAAGAATTCTTTTGGCACACCGATTTTAAGATTTTGTACATCATTTACAAGAGCTGTAGTGTAATCTACGCGAGCCCCTGGAATCGATGTGGAATCCTTTGCATCGTAACCAGAAATAGCATTCAATACCAATGCAGCATCCGTTACATCCCGTGTAACAGGTCCAATTTGATCTAAAGAAGATGCAAAAGCAATAAGGCCGTAACGGGATACATTACCATAGGTTGGTTTCAATCCAACTACACCGCAGAAAGAGGCTGGTTGACGAATGGATCCACCTGTATCAGAACCGAGAGCCCAAATTGCAGAACCACTGGAAACAGCAGCTGCACTACCACCAGAAGAACCACCCGGTACACAGTCAATATTCCATGGATTAGTCGTTTTTGCTAATGCAGAATTCTCTGTAGAACCGCCCATAGCAAATTCATCCATATTAAGTTTACCAAGGCTAATATAATGATTGTCTTGTAATCGCTCGATAACAGACGCATTATATGGAGGCACAAAGTTTTCTAACATTTTAGACGCACAAGTTGCGGGTTCGTCTTTGATACAAATATTATCTTTAATTGCACCAGGAATACCAGCTAGTGGAGAAATCGCTTCACCTTTAGCAATTGCTTCATCTACAACCTTAGCTATAGTTAAAGCACGGTCATGAGAATCGGACAAGTACGCATGCACAGTCGGTTCCACTTTAGCTTTATGAGCAATAACAGCATTCGTCAATTCAACGGCACTGATTTCTTTATTCACAAGTTTTTTATGTAATTCATGAATTGTCGGCACAGCAAAATCTCCTATTCTTGTACAACACGAGGCACTTTAAAGTACCCATCTTCTGCTTCTGGAGCATTGGATAAAGCTAACTCATGATCAAGGGATGGTTTCTTTTCATCCTCTCTAAATACATTGTGTAAAGGTACAGCATGAGCCATTGGTTCAACACCATCTAGTTCTAATGCATCTAGTTCAGCAACATAGGTCAAGATGTCGGACAACTCTTTTTCTACATGTGCCATATGTTCTTCTTTAACTTCCAAACGTGAAAGCAAGGCGATTTTTTTTATTTCCTCTTGGCTGATTTTCATCGGAACACATCCTTTCATAATTACTTATTATAAAGCATAGATGTATTATTTTCAAAGGAATTACTATACCTGTACAGCGACTTTACGTAGGACGGAGCAAGCAGGTATAGTAATTCCTTTTTTACTAATTAATGCTAATAAAACGGGGCCCATAAAAAATTAAATATCTTTTCCAAGTTCTTTTAATAGCTCTACGAACTCTTCTTCGTTTATCACACGAATACCCAATTCATTTGCTTTAGTGAGTTTACTACCACTATCTTCACCAGCTATAACAAGTGTTGTCTTCTTAGAAACGGAACCAGTAACCTTAGCCCCATGAGCTTCAAGGATTTTACCCGCTTCAGTACGTCCCATCACCTCAAGCTTGCCTGTGAGAACGACGATTTCGCCTTCCAATTGATTGCCTGCAGCTTCTACTACATCTACAGTCATCTTAAGACCTGCTTGAGTTAAGCCTTCAATAATTGCCACATGTGATGGATCTTGACGATATTCAATAATGCTATCTGCCATTGTGGGACCGATTTCTTCAACTGCAACTAGCTCATCCTTAGTAATAGTCATGAACCGTTCCATAGATTTGACTACATTAGCTATAGTGGTAGCAGCCTTAGAGCCAATTAAACGGATTCCTAAACCATATAAGACTCGATCCAAACCGCGTGATTTAGAATCATTAATAGCTTTCACCAAATTTTCTGCAGATTTTTTACCCATACGGTCCATCGTAACAAGTTGGTCTACAGTTAAATGATATAAATCAACAACATTTGTAATTAACTTGTTGTTGATCAAATTTTCTACGATACTAGGACCAAGGCCATCGATATTCATAGCGTCACGAGAGGCAAAGTGGATAATTTGTTCCTTTTCAATAGCTGGACAATGTTTATTCGTACATCGAACTGCCGCTTCTCCTTCACGACGAACTGCAGGAGATTCGCATACAGGACATGTATTAGGAATTGTAAAAGGAATTTCAGAACCATTTCGCTTTTCAGGAACAACACGGATAACCTCCGGAATGATTTCCGCCGCCTTGTGAATGATAACGTGGTCCCCAATACGAATATCCTTTTCATCGATAAAATCTTGGTTGTGTAATGTGACTCGGCTTACGTTCGTACCAGATACAAATACGGATTCAAGCTCACCAGTAGGAGTTAGAACCCCTGTGCGACCTACATTAATGGTAATATCTTTAAGGATTGTTTCCACTTCTTCAGGTGGATACTTGTACGCAGTGGCCCATTTAGGATCCTTTGCAGTGCTACCAAGAACCTCTTGATCATCAAAGCTATTTACCTTAATAACCATTCCATCTGTATCATATGGAAGTTCATGGCGCTTATCTCCCCAATAATTAATGGCTTCAATTACTTCATCAATTGTTTTACATACACGATAATGAGGATTTACAGAGAACTTAAAGTTCTCTAAGCTCTTAAGCAATTCCTCTTGGCTATGAATATTGGCTCCCACTTCAGAACCTATAGCATATGCGAAAAATGCTAAATTCCGGTTAGCAGTAATAGCTGGGTCTTGTTGGCGTAAGGAACCTGCTGCAGCATTTCGGGGATTTACAAAGGTTGGGAGACCTTCTTCATCACGTTCTTCATTAATACGTTTAAATTCACTATGAGGCATATATGCTTCACCGCGAACTTCAATAAACTCAGGTGCATTATCTAAAAATAATGGAATAGATTTAATGGTACGTACATTAGCTGTTACATCTTCGCCAACGCGACCATCACCACGCGTAACAGCACGGACAAACATACCATTTTCATAATGTAAATTAACCGCTAAGCCATCGATTTTAAGTTCTACCACATACGCAGAAGGCTTATGGCCAAGTTCCTTTTCTACACGATTTCCAAATGCTCGTACTTCATCAGCATTAAATACATTACTAAGGCTTAACATAGGACGTCCATGAACGACCTTTTCAAAGGAGCCTTCCACCTTCATACCAACCCGTTGTGTTGGAGAAGATGGCACAATATATTCAGGATGAGCTGTTTCTAACTCCACAAGCTCACGATATTTTTTATCATATTCAAAGTCGCTCATAGTAGGAGCATCCTTTACGTAGTATAAGTACTGCGCATGAGTGAGTTCCTGTTGCAACTCTTTAATTCTATCTTTCGGATCCATTTTATATCCTTTTTTACAGAAATATAGTTATTTAAATAATTGTATATGTTCCCCATTTAACCATATACATAATTAGGATAATCATCCCTTTTTAACTGGTGCAAATTTTGCCATTACAACGCGCACACCTTGTGTAGGAAACTCAATAGTCAATTTCATACCAGCACCTTCACCAGTTACGTTGATTACTTTGCCATTCCCCCATTTACTATGAATCGCCGTATCGCCCACCTTCCAGTCAGCAATTACTTCATTGCGTACGATTGGCTTCGTCACGGGGCGGCTAGTAACACTCATATGTTGAGGTACATGACGTTTAATATCATCAGGCACTTTACGCTTAGCACGTAAGCCATCTACTAACTCTTCTGGAATTTCATCGATAAAACGAGATGGTAAATAGCTGCTAGTGCGTCCAAATACGGTACGCGTAGTGGCATTAGAAATATATAATTCCTTTTCAGCACGAGTAATACCTACATAAGCAAGGCGGCGTTCCTCTTCAATTTCCTCAGGGTTCATCAAGGTGCGACTATGAGGGAATAAACCTTCCTCCAAGCCACCTAAGAATACAATAGGGAATTCCAAACCTTTCGCAGCATGTAATGTCATCAATGTAACTTTAGACTCTTCTTGCTCGAAAGAATCAACATCATTTACAAGTGCTACTTGTTCCAAGAAGTCTTCCACTGTACCAGTTGGATTTGTATCTTGGAAGTCTTTAGCTACAGATAAAAGTTCACCGATATTCTCAGCGCGAGCCTGATCTTGTGGATCTGTACTCTCTTCTAATTGTGCCAAGTAACCGGTTCTATCGAGAATAGATTCTAAGATATCAAGTACCGTTTTATCTTCCATTTCAGCTACGAGAGTAAAGATAAGGATACCAAATTCCTCTAACTTTTCCTTTGTCTTACCTTTAATCGTATCTACTAGATGCAACTGTGTTAATGTCATAAACAAGGACGTGCCATTTGCGCGAGCATAATCTTGTAGTTTTGCCACTGTAGTAGCACCAATACTACGCTTAGGTACATTGATGATGCGCAATAAACTCAAATCATCGAATGGATTATATAACACGCGTAAGTAAGCTAAAACGTCCTTAATTTCTTTACGATCATAGAACTTCGTGCCCCCTACCATCGTATATGGCAGAGCCCGTTTAATCAGCGCTTCTTCAAGTACACGAGATTGAGCATTTGTACGGTACAAAATAGCCATATCACCATAAGGCACACCATGAATATCGTGCTTTTTAGCGATAGTATCGCCGATGAAAGCAGCTTCTTCATGTTCAGACTGAGCCGTAAAATGCTGAATTTTAGCCCCTTCTGTCTTATCTGTCCATAAATTTTTCTTAGGACGGCCTTCATTATTTTCAATTACCGCATTGGCTGCATCAAGAATAATCTTTGTAGAACGATAGTTTTGTTCCAACTTGATGGATGTACAGTTCGGATAATCCTTTTCAAAGTCCAAGATATTTTGAATATCTGCGCCACGCCATGCGTAAATACTTTGATCAGCATCACCTACAACGGCAATATTTTTCCAATGAGAGGCTAATAATTTAGCCAATAAATATTGAGCATGGTTCGTATCTTGATATTCGTCGATCATAACATAACGAAAACGTTTGCTATATTTATCTAACACAGCCTCATTGGACTGTAATAATTTAACAGCTACCAATAAAAGATCATCAAAATCTAGAGCATTATTCTTACGCAATTCCCGTTCATAATACTCATATACATCAGCAACCTTTTCTTGGTAAAAGTCTCTTGCTTGCTTTCTAAAATCTGAGGCAAATAACAATTTATTTTTTGCATCAGATATGGCACCAATCATAGCACCTACAGGATAGTATTTATCGTCGAGGTTTAATGCTTTTAAAGCAGCCTTAATAACAGCTTGAGAGTCAGATGTATCGTAGATTGTAAAGTTACTGTTATAACCTAAGAAGTTATCTAATTCAAAACGCAAGAATTTCGCACAGAAGCTATGAAATGTGCTGAGCCAAATGCGATTGGCTACATCACCAACAAGACCTTCTACACGGCTTTTCATCTCCTTAGCCGCTTTGTTGGTAAATGTAATCGCCAAGATTTCATATGGATTAACACCTTGAGCTAATAAATGTGCAATGCGAACGGTTAACACCTTTGTTTTACCAGATCCAGCACCAGCTAAAATCAATAAAGGGCCTTCCGTATGTTGAACGGCTTGTTGCTGCTCTTTATTTAAACCTGTTAGTAATGAATTCATCGGAACACCCCTATCGCCCTTACAAATACTATAGTTTGATAATCATATAAATAGAGAAGAAGAACGTTGCAAGCAACGTTCTTTATCTTTGTATACTACTATACTATTTCATAGCACCAAGAATTGGTGGTACGATTTGTTTTTTACGAGACATAGTATTTGGCAAGAATACACCATTGTCTTTAACTTCTTTTTCGAATGCTTTTGTTACTACAGCCTCAACATCACCACTGAATAGCAATGTAGTGCTTTCATCAAGAATATTTGTAACCATAATGTAAGATGCATCGTAGTTGTTAGCACTGCGAAGAGCTTCTAAAGCCGCTACAAGTTCCCCTTGTTTAGCCAATACATCTGTTGTATCCATAACAGAAATTTGGCCGATAGAAATTGTTTTACCTGCTTCAGAAAATTCTTTCATATCAGTACGAACAATATCATCATTAGTCAAATCAGAAATGTCTGCACCAGCTTTTAACATATCAAGGCCATAAGATTCGATGTCAACACCAGCGATTTCAGCTAATTTATGAGCCATTTCTTTATCTGTTTCTGTGCATGTTGGAGAACGGAATAATACAGTATCAGAAATGATAGCAGATAACATCAAACCAGCAATACCTTTAGGAATTTCTTGATTGTTTTCTATGTATAATTTAGTAATGATTGTATTAGAGCAACCTACTGGTTCTAAACGCATGAATACAGGACCATCAGTTTCGAAATCACCAATGCGGTGATGATCCACAACACCGCACATATTCATAGACTTGTAACCGTCAATGATTTGTTTAGATTCATTGTGGTCTGTTAGGTATAAGTTGCCACCTTCTGGAGCAAATTCTTCCCAGTTCTTAACGATTTGTGGATGTTCAAAACCAAAATGGTTCAAAATGTATGTTGTTTCTTTGTTCGCTTCACCTGCACATACTGGAGTTGCTGGTGTACCCATTTGAGTTAACAAATTAGCAAAAGAAATAGCAGAACAAATGGAATCTGTATCAGGGCTTTTATGACCTGCTACATATGTTTTTACTTCACTCATAATATACCTCTTTTATATTAATTTCACACTTAATATCGACTTACGTCAATCCGATTTTTAACTCTATTATTATATCATAAATTATATAAAAAAACACGCCACTACTAAGTAGTGGCGTGTTTTTATCATTCTACAAAATTATCTAATGTAGATGATTAGTCGTGCTTTTTTTTGCGGTTTGTCAATAAACCAGGCCCAAGTGTTTCAATGATGATAAACAACATTGGAATGATAAAGATACCAAACAATGTTGCTGTTGTCATCCCTGCTACTACTGTAATACCCATAGTTGTTCTAGCACCAGAACCAGCACCAGAAGACAATGCCAATGGCAATACACCAAGGATAAACGCAAAGGATGTCATCAAGATTGGACGTAAACGAATTTTTGCAGCTTCGATAGCGGCATCAACAACGTTCATACCACGTTCGTCTACACGAATCTTAGCGTACTCGATGATTAAGATCGCATTTTTTGCGGCCAAACCAACAAGGGTCAAAAGACCGATTTGCATATAAATATCGTTAGCTAAGGAATATCTACCTGTAAAATTCAACAAGAATGGAACTAAAGAAGCTCCAATCATACCAGATGGTACAGAGAACAATACGGCAAATGGAACCTTCCAAGATTCATACAAAGCAGCCAAGATTAAGAATACAAATACTAGACCTAAACCAAGAATCATGATGGTTTGAGAACCAGCTTTCAATTCTTCACGAGATTGATCTGCCCAGTCATATGTATAACCAGCTGGTAACGTTTTAGCTGCCGCCTCTTTCAATGCATTAATAGCATCACCAGAGGAGTAACCACGTGCTTGAGAACCGCCGATTTGTACAGCCATAGCATTATCAAAACGTGTAATACTAGATGGCATACCAGTTTGTTCCTTCGTAATATAGTTAGAAACTGGAACCATAAGGCCCTTACTATTACGAACAGCTAACATATTAAGCTGATCTGCATTTTGACGATAAGCGTCTTCAGCTTGAACTACTACTTTGTAGTTTTTACCATATGTAGTAAAGTCATTGACTTGAATACTACCATAGAAACCTTGTAATGTAGTAAAAATATCTGCTAATGCCACACCATCTTGGGCCGCTTTTTCGCGGTTTACATCAAATTGTAAGGATGGTGTAGATGTATCGAAGGTAGTGTAAACAGATTGAATGGCAGGGCTCTTACGAGCTTCTGCTAAGAATTCATTAGCACGTTCCGCCATAACTTGTGGGCTATCACCAGCTTTGTTGATGATGTACATGCTAAAACCACCAGTAGTACCAAGACCAGGAATAGATGGTGGATTCAATGCAATAACTGTAGCTTCAGGAACACCTTGTGCAGCAAAGCCAAATGTTTGACCAATCATAGCATTAATGGATGTAGCTTGTGTTGTACGATACTTCCAGTCAGACATGGTTGCAAAAATTACACCAGCACTAGATTTTTGACCGCCACCTAAAAGGTCAAAGCCTGCTACAGTAAATACTTCTTGGAATAATTGTTCATCCTTAGGCTTTTCAGGATCATTTTTACCTTCCAAGAAAGATGCGATTTTTTCAAGTGTAGCCATAGTACGTTCTGATGTAGCACCAGGTGGCTCATTAACAGCAATCATGTAGTAACCACTATCCTCTGCAGGTACAAAGGATGTTGGTAAGAAGTGGAATACTAAACCTGTACCACCAGCAAAGATTAATAATGCAATAACAGTTAAGCTCAAACGATGGCTTAAACGAGCCAATTGGATACCATACCAATTGCTAAAACGCTCTAAAGCTGCATTAAATTTGTTTAACTGACGATGTACCCAGTCTTCACGCTCTTTAGGTGTGTGAGGTTTTAACATCGTAGCACATAGGGCTGGTGTCAAAACAAGAGCGACAATCGCAGAAATAACAACAGATACAGCGATTGTTAAAGCAAACTGTTTGTAAAGGATACCTGTCATACCACCCATGAAGGCAACCGGTACGAATACCGCTACCAATACAAAGGCGATACCAATTACAGGGCCTTGTACATTTTCCATCGCTTTAATAGCCGCCTCTTTAGGAGACAAACCATTATATTGTAATTCGTACTCTACCGCTTCTACTACTACGATAGCATCGTCAACTACGAGGCCGATAGCCAATACCATGGCAAATAGAGTTAATGTATTGATGGAGAAATCTAATAATACGAATGCCCCAAATGTACCAAGCAAAGATACTGGCACAGCAATCATAGGAATAATTGTAGATCGCCAGGATTGTAAGAATACATATACTACAAAAAGAACGAGTAGTAATGCTTCTACAAAGGTATGCTCTACCTCATTAATAGAGGCACTTACGAATTTAGTATTATCTACAACTACGTTATATTGCATATCTGGTGGGAAGGATTTAGATTGTTCATCTAGTACCTTCTTAACATTCGCAATAGTTTCTAATGCATTGGCATCATTTTGTAAGGAAATAGCAAAACCTGCTACCTCTTTATGTGCGGACTTAGCAATAAAGTCATATCCTTTAGCACCAATTTGAATGCGAGCAACATCTTTTAGATGCAATACCTTACCATTAGAGCTTTTAATAGCAATATTACCAAATTGTTCAGGTGTTACAAGACGACCTTCAATTTTGATAGGGTATTGAAATGCTTGTTCCCCATTAGTAGGATTTTGACCAACTGTACCTGCAGCAGCCTGTAAGTTTTGTCCCTTAATAGCTGCTGTTACTTCAGAAATGGTAACACCAAGATTTTGCATCTTCGCTGGATCTAACCAAATGCGCATAGCATAATCAGAACCGAACTCTTGTACAGAACCGACACCCTTAATGGCTTTAATAGCATCCATCATATAGTTGGTACTATAGTTCTTTAAGAATGTAGAATCATAAGTACCATCAGGTGAGTTCAAGGAAAATACCATAGCCATATCACCAGAAGATTTAGTAGTTGTAACACCAACTGCTTGTACCTCTGCAGGTAATTGAGCAAGTGCTGCTTGTACACGGTTTTGTGTATTAACCGTATCCATATCGGCATCTGTGCCTTGATTGAACTGAACAGTCAAAGAGTAACTACCATTACTAGAGCTACTAGATGTCATATAGTCCATATCTTGTACGCCTACGATTTGTGTTTCAATAACACTGGCTACCGTATCATTAACAACTTGAGCCGTTGCACCTGTATAGGCAGTGTTTACACGAACTGTAGGTGGAGAAATTTGTGGATATCGAGCTATCGGAAGGTTCATCATAGAAATGAGACCTACCAAGGTAATAACAATGGCTATTACAATGGCAAAGATAGGTCGATTAATAAAGAATTTCGACACGATCTAGCCCCCTTCTATTTTGTAGTTTTTAATTGTTCTTTTGAAAGCAATTTAGCATTAACCTTCACACCGTTTTTAACCTTAGTTAAGCCATCAACGATGATTGTGTCTCCAGGTGCTAAACCGGCTTTAATAATTGTATCGCTACCACTTGTACCGCCAACTTCAACACTTTTTTGTTCTACTACACCATCAGCATTTACAACATAGATAAAGTTTTTATCCATGATTTGAAGAATGGCACGACTAGGAACAAGAATAGCATCTTTAAGTTTTTGACCAGGAGAAATCACTGTAGCAAACATATTTGGCAACAACAAATGATCAGGATTTGGGAAAGATGCTTTCAACACAAGCTTACCTGTTGATTGATCAAGACTTTTTGCGGCTTGAACAATAGAACCCGGTTGATTATACGTTTCGCCATCAGCAAGTTTTAATTGAATATTTGGACCATTGGAATCATCGCCAGTTGGATTTTTCATGAAGTCAAGATATTCTTGCTCTGTCATACTAAATTCAACAAAGATAGGATCGATAGAATCAATAGTTACTAATGTTGTAGAACCTGCTTGTACAAATGTCCCCATATCGATATCATCCATACGTAATGTACCAGAATATGGTGCATATACCATTGTATCGCCATAGTTATCTTGAGCAATTTTTACGGATGCTTGGTATGCTTCATAAGCTGCCTTAGCTTGTTCTACAGTACTGCGTTGTGTATCTACACGTTGTTGCGCAATAGCATCTTGTTGAGCTAATGTTTCATAACGATTAAGGTCTACTTCAGCATTTTTATAGTTTGCATTAGCTTGAGCTGCTTGTGCTTCTGCATTAGCAAGAGTAGCTTCGTATTGACGAGAATCGATACGATATAATGGCTGGCCAGCTACAACTTGCTCCCCGCCTTTAACAAATTTTTCAACTACGTAACCAGTTACACGAGCATGTACAGCTACAGAGTTTTCTGCAACTACCGTACCAGCATAGGTTTGGTTTACCTGTGCATCACTTGCAGTAATTTTGTATGCATTGACACTCACGTCACCTGCTTGCTGTTGATTACTGCCACAACCAGCAACCATTACAGCGGATACAACGAGAGCCGCTAACATACGGGAATAACGGAACTTCATTATCTGTACTCCTTTACACGAAACTAATCATCTATGTGTCATAATTACATAAATTTCTTTATATATTTTACAGGATTCTATAGATAAAGTCAATTTTTCCGATACCCCTCTACTTTTGTAGAACATAGATAAAATCTGATTAAACCCACATATATTGTATGCAACAAAAATGTTAAAAACTATTGACATTTTATATTCAATATGAACTTAAATAGTTTTAGAATTATAAAACTATATATTACTAGTTTACTTTTTTTCAGTTAATACCGTATAACCATGATCCTCAACTAAGATTACTTCATTATTGTTTATCGGCACTAATGGTATCTTATTTTGATAAGTATCTAATGTTTTCTGAGCAGTCTCTTCAAATGGATACTCTCCTAAATGAGGCACAACATAATGATTAAATACATTTACACCCATATAATCATCTAATTCAGATGCTATACTTTTATCATCCATTATCTGATTATATTCAATATTTTCAGACATAATAATTGCGCCAGCAGATTCACCAATATATAATAAGCCTTCTTTGATTCTTTCATAAAGTAGGCCTATAAGATTTTTCTTTTTCAGCTCTTGTAATAGATAAAATGTGTTACCACCAGATATACAGATACATTCAGTCTTTGAAAGTTTATTCTTTAAATAATCTTCATCATATTTAGAAATATCAATAATTTCCAATTCATATCCTAAAGACTTTAACATCTCAACACCTTCATCAATATATCCAGTATATGGTTCAACATTTCCAGCAGTAGGAATAAAAACTATTTTATTCGAAATCATTTTTGAAAGATACTTTTTTGTTATATTTTTTGTTCCTGCTAAATATGACATAAGTAAAATTTCCATGCTTTATCACCTCAAAGACTCTTTATTTAAATTAATTTGAAAATTTTATTATTAATATACAAAAAAACGCCTAAGAATCTACCTAGACGGTTTTAAAACCACTTAATCTGCTTTCCTTTATCTATTATAGCCGAATAATCACAAATTTATCTGTAAGCGCAAACTTATTTCTTAAAATGTACGCTTCTTATTTGGTGGAGATGAGGGGAGTCGAACCCCTGTCCAAGAGTGTTGCCATATAGACTTCTCCGAGCACAGTCTATGATTGAGATCTCGGGTTGCTATCGCTCACAGACAAGCTACACAACCCCAGTTCATATTGTCTCGCCTAATTCATATGAACAACTAAATTAGACCAGCCTACTGTTTGACGTCCATTCACACTTGGTAGGCACAAGTATGAGGGACGTAGCTTATGCAGCTAATGCAAAATTTTCTTCTGCGTTTAAATGTTTTCCCACCGTTTAACGGCCTCATGGAACGCCGACTCGCTATCTATACCACACGCACCCCTGTCGAAACCTTTACATCCCCGTGCGTCGGTCTCATAATTATAAGCCCATTTAATACAGCTGTCAATTATATAGAGCCTTTATAATTCAGTTAAATCTATAACTTCTAGATTACTTTATCCACTACTACAAATGAAGCTATTATATAGAATCATAAAATTAATTCAATTCTTTGATAGCTTTATCCAATGTCCGGCACACATAATCAATTTGTTCTTTATTATGAGCAGCTGTAACGGTTAAACGAATTCTACTTTCACCAACAGGAACTGTAGGCGGACGTATCGCTGTACCTATAATTCCAGCATTGTATAGATAATCAGATACTGCTAGTGTATCTTCATTACTTCCGATTAATATTGGGAAAATTGGAGTTTCATTGGTCGCTTCAATTCCCATGGCAATCAATTGAAGAGCCATATAGTTTACGTTCTCTTGTAAACGTCCTAATACAGATGTATCAGACTCAAGAATATGCAACGCAGCCAGGGCTGCCCCTATGTCAGCAGGAGATAATGCAGTGGAGAATATAAAGCTACGACTCATATTCACAAGATAATCAATGATGGTGCTATTAGCAGCTACATAGCCGCCAACAGAACCTAACGATTTGCTCAATGTACCTAGCTGAATATCCACTTCTTTCTCGAGACCATAATAAGCAGCCGTTCCATGACCGCTACCAATGGTCCCCGTCGCATGAGCATCGTCTACCATAAGTAAAGCATTATACTCACGGCTAACCTCGTAAAGCTTATCTAATAAGGCTATATCGCCATCCATGCTAAAGACCCCATCTGTGACAATGAGCTTACGTGCATTACGATCTACTTGTTTAAGTAAAAACTTTAACTCCTCTACATCACAGTGACTATAGGCTTTTACAGTAGCCTTACTCAATCTACAACCATCAATAATACTAGCATGGTTTAATTCATCGCTAAAAATGGTCATATTTTTATCTGCTATGGCAGAAATAGTACCTACATTTGCCATGTAACCCGTATTAAAGACGAGAGCTTTTTCTGTATTCTTAAATTTTGCTAGTTCTCTTTCAAGATCTGTAAACAAGGGAAATGTACCGGATACCAGACGCGATCCACCTGATCCAGTACCATATTGTTGAGCTCCCTTAATGGCCCCCTCTATTACACGTTCATCAAAAGTAAGACCTAAATAATTATTTGACGCCATCATCAAATATTCTTTATCATTTCTTTTAACACGTACTGCGTCTATAGGGCAATATTCCGTTAATGTACGCAAATTTAGGTTATTGATTTTATTATTTAATTGCTCTTGGAAGAATTTATACATACAATCACCGCTGAACAAGTACTGGTGCTTTTTCCAAATACTTGATTACACAGTCCACATCAGTATTTGGTTTAACAAAAAATACACGCCCTCCTAGATTAGATCCAAATTCTTTCATGCTAGGAATTCGATGGTAAATATCATTGCAAGCAACATAGCCTACTGTGTAATCAGGATCATCAGACCAACATAATTCACCTACAATCCCCTCTGCAGATTGCACTTTAGAAGCCAATACTAAGGCCTCTCTCATATGTTCATTTTCCCCTAGTTTTTCAGAGTCAAAGGAGTCCATATGACTCACGCGAACACCACGGTTACCAGAATCTATGCGCTCACCAGAAATTGCATCAACCAACATAGCACCTCGCATAGATGAATCTAAACCTTCTAATAGATAAATAGCATGTTTAACAGCAGTTTCACTAATATCAGCGCCCTGTAAAAGTTCAACAGCTAATTGATGTGCCTCGGCAACAGTATTCGCCAAATGTTCATTTACCTTTAAACATTCTATATATGTAATTGTTTCTGCAGGAATTAAGTCCACTGTAATATTAATAAAATCAGCTGTCCCCTTACTATGATGCAGCGCTCGTTCGGCTAAAGACTGGGCAATAGATCCAACTTGATTTAAGGTCACAATGCGTTCTGCGCCAGAAATATGGTGGCCCCCGTTTTCATGGGGACCACCTTGAGCCGCGCGCATACGCACACTATATAATTCGTCCATTATGATACCTTACCTTTAACTACATTACTTTGAGGTACTTGGTTGTGAATTTTATAGAATACTTTCACAAATACTGGTGCCATAATTACTGTAAAGATCATACCTGGAACTGCGAGAGCTATCATCGGTAATGCAGCCTTACCAACGTATAAAGACAAAGATAATCGCGCTAAAGCAGATGCAATTGGACCAGAAACCATAATACCTATCATGTGATTATGGCAGATCCAAAGGATTAGTCCCACAATGAGCCGGAATTGCATAGCAATCATAACATTTAAAATAGTTTGAGTACCTAATGCTAAGCCTATTAGACTAGATAAACAACCACTTATAATATACTTTTTAAATCCGAATACGGCACATATCGCTACCGCCAACGGGGCTGATAATTGAAACTCTATACCTGGAATGACATTAGGTATTTTAATAGCCCCTAATACAGTAATCATGGCAGTTAAAATAGCAACCTCTGTAATGTACCGAATGTTCTGATTCATAATGTATCTCCTCTACTTAGAAAATGTCAACTACAAACA
Organism: Veillonella parvula; assembly: GCF_042850485.1. Taxonomy (GTDB): domain Bacteria; phylum Bacillota; class Negativicutes; order Veillonellales; family Veillonellaceae; genus Veillonella; species Veillonella parvula_Q. Next base: position 1,123,949 of record NZ_AP031417.1, read on the forward strand.
TCTCTTATTGTTTACATTATAAATTCTCACTGTATTTTTATCAACCACTAAAAATAACATAGTTAACAAATATACAAAAAGAACCAAGCCATATCGACTTGATTCCTTATAATTCTTAATATTTTTGTTGCTCTTTAATTCGCTTAGCAATATCGCGCTTGGCATCACGTTCCGCCATATCTTGACGCTTGTCATAAAGTTTCTTACCAGTTACTAGACCCACAGTAACCTTTACATAACCGTGACTAAAATGAAAGTTTAGCGGCACTAAAGAAAATCCTTTTTCCTTAACTTGAGCATGTAACTTATTGATTTCAGATTTATGCATCAATAACTTGCGTGTCCGCTCCGGTTCATGGTTAAAACGATTACCTTGTTCATACGGACTGATATGTACACCATACAATAAAATTTCCCCTTTATCTATACGACAAAAGCTGTCCTTAAGATTAAGCTTACCTTGACGAATAGACTTTATTTCAGTTCCTGTTAAAGCAATACCAGCTTCATAGGTTTCATGAATATGAAAATCATGACGCGCCTTACGATTGTCAGCAATAAGCGATGGGCTAGATTTCTTTGCCATATTCTCCTCTATCGTTTACGTTTACTTTTAGATTTTTTAGATTGACTACGTTTTGTAGCTTTATTTGACTTCTTGCGACTCGATTTACCTTTTTTAGATTTTTTACTGAAAGCATCATATCTAGAACGCCCAGCTTTTGAATCATCTCGTTTAGAAGTTTTTCTACCGTTTTTTCGGGATGACTTTCGCCCCTTTAGATTTCCAAAACCATCACGACTAGTAGCATAGTCAGAGCCACTACTCAATTGTTCTTGGATAGCCATCAGATTATCTACTTCACCAAGAACAAAATCGATTTGTTTCTTTTCTACATCGGCTTTTACAAGTGTAACAGTAACCTTTTCACCTAAGTGATAGGTTTTACCTGTCCGCTTACCAACAAGAACAAAATGTTCTTCGTCAAAGAAATAATAATCGTCGTTCATCATGCTAATATGCACGAGACCGTCGATACCATTCTCTAACTCTACGAACATGCCAAAGGAGGTTATGCTCGCAATAGTGCCTTCAAAAACTTCGCCTACAAATGGAACCATGTATTGAGTCTTCTTTAGATCAGTAGTTTCTCGTTCTGCCTCGGTTGCCACTTGTTCTTGTATGGAAGAATGTTCCACAGCACCAGCTAAGAAAGCTTCATCTACATCTCGTTTAGAGTATCCACCCTTCCAGTGCATATCCGCTTTTAAAAGTCGATGTACCATCAAATCCGGATAACGTCTAATGGGAGATGTAAAATGCGTATAGCAAGTGGATGCTAACCCAAAATGGCCGACGTTTTCAATGCTATATTTCGCTTGCTGCATAGAACGTAAGGTCATAATTTGAGCCACTTGCTCAATATCTTGTCCCTTCACTACATCAAGGATTTTTTGGAAATCTCGTGGTGTTACACCATCAGCACTAAGGACAAGAGTTTGACCTAAATAATGTAATACCTTTTGGAATAAATCCAATTTTTCTTCACTAGGATGTTCATGAATACGATATACCGATGTACGTTGAGTATCCTTTAAATGCGTAGCTACCGTCTCATTAGCAATGAGCATACATTCTTCGATAAGCCGCTCTGCCATAGTTCGATCGCGTTTTACGATACGCAACGGTGTACCATCGAGATCAAGTAATACCTTATATTCCGGAAAATCAAAGTCTAATGCCCCTCTACGACGACGCATACGATTTAAAATCTTAGAAATTTCTGCTAAGTCACGAAGTATAGGAATAAAATCTACTAAATCGTCAGGAACAATGTTTTCCTCTAACGCTTTATAAACTTCTTTATAGCTGCAACGACGTCCTACATGGATAATAGACGGACGAATACGATAATTAACAACTGTACCTGAATCATCAATTTCCATCATACACGTCATAGCATAGCGATCTTCGTGGGCATTTAAACTACAAATACCATTCGATAATACCTCTGGTAACATTGGTACTACGCGGTCCACTAAGTAAACTGAAGTCCCCCGCTTGTATGCTTCATTGTCAATAGGCTGGCCTGAAGTAACATAATGACTAACATCCGCAATGTGTACGCCTAGCTCATAATTACCATTTGGTAATTTACGACCACTTACAGCATCGTCAAGATCTTTTGCATCTTCTCCATCGATAGTTACCATTTGTAAGGCTCTAAGATCCCACCGCTTCGGATCTTCATGAACAATAGTATCTATCTTCTCACTTGCCTCAATTACCTCTTTAGGGAATGCAAAAGGAATCTTATGATTAGCCATAATACAGTTGATGTCTAGGCCTACATCCCCCTTATAACCTAAAATTTCTGTTATAATTCCTTCAGGTTTTTTATTGCCTTCAGGCCATTTTGTAATTTTTACTAGTACCTTAGCTCCACTCCGAGCATCTAAAGTATCTTTTAAATCTACAAAAATATCTGTTCCAATACGTTCATCATCTGGTACAACAAAGCCGAAGTGTTGTTGTCTGTCGTAAGTACCAACTATGGTTTCATTAGCACGCTCAATAACATCAACGATGATGCCTTCACGTTTATGTTTTGTATAATCTGATGGTACAATACGAACACGTACCTTATCATTATGCATAGCAGTTCCTTTATTTTGTTCTGCTACATAAATATCTTCATCATCCAGCATAATAACAAATCCATAAGATTTACGATATCCTTTGTAGATACCTTCATATTCTTCATGCTGTTGATCTTCATATCGGTATACATCTGGTCGAGATGAAGTTAATACGCCTTCACGGGCGAGCATTTTCGCAGATCGAATAAACATTTCAAGATCTTTGCCACCTCGAATACGATTATCCATTGCTGCATCCTCAATATGGTATGCATGTGGTTGTATAGATTTATAAAAGTCCAATACCTTCTTCTTCAAGTCTGCACCCCCTTATTAGGATGAAAAAAGAAAAAGCCTGCAAAGCAGGCTTTCATCATTAGAATTGATTAATCATTGCCCCTAACACTAAGCTCAACACAGCAAAGATAATCCCCAATATAATCGTACATTTAGATAAGAAAGCATCTAAACCGCGTTGCTTACCACCAAAAGAAGAGTCTGCCGCACCAGAAACAGCACCGCCCATGCCTGCATTTTTGCTATTTTGTGCAACAACTACTACAATTAATAAAATAGATACGATTACTTCTACAATCATTAAGAAATTTGTCACGACTGTCATCCTTCCTGTGATGCTCGATGCGAGCCCAATACACGATGTTCTAAATACTTCTCTAATTTACGTTTTACCCTTTGTAGCGCATTATCAATAGATTTAACACTACGATCTGTGACCTCAGCCATTTCTTGATAGGAACGTCCATCAAGGTATCCTTCCAAGACTTCCCATTCGAGATCACTTAAAATATGACCAATATTGTGCTCAATATCATCTAGTTCCTCTTGACTGATAATGAGGTCTTCAGGATTTGTAATCTTTGTTGAAGATAGCATTTCAATCAATGTACGCTCAGAGTCCTCTGTATACACCGGTTTATTTAAGGATATATAGGAGTTCAAAGGCGCATGTTTTTGTCTTGTAGCCGATTTAATAGCTGTAATAATTTGTCTAGTTATACAAAGTTCTGCAAAAGCTCTAAAAGACGCTAATTTATCATGTTTAAAATCTCGCGTCGCCTTATAGAGTCCAATCATCCCTTCTTGGATGATATCCTCTCGGTCGGCACCTACCAAAAAATAGGAGCGAGCCTTAGCTCTTACAAAGTTCTTATATTTATTAACAATATAATCGATTGCAAACTCATTTTGCTCTTCCTGAGCTATGACCACAACTTGCTCATCGGTCATTTCCTTGAAATTGTAATCGGACTTGCGTGTATGAATCATTTTCATAAGCTCCTCCTTACAATTGAGCGAGAAAAACCAATATATTTATTATACTGGAACGGTATATGATTTTCAACTATCAATGACCTCGACGCAATTTCTCAAGCTTTTCAGCAACTTCAGGAGATAATAAACCTCCCACTTCATTACGACGCACTGAAAATTGATCACGTCTATGTTCATGAGCATATTGAAGTCGTTCTTCTTCCTTAGCTATACGAATCATATTTTGCAACTCACGAGCAGGAATGCGCAACCCGCCAGAGCCTAGAATTTGATTCTGTTCTGCCCCATCGGAGGTTACAACATATACATTAGTATATTTGCCTTTACGTAAAAATACCTCTCGTTCAATAAAGGAATCCGCCGTTTCTCCATCCTCAGTATACACTTCGATAAATCCACTTGTAATAGATTCAATGGAACCTCCAGATTTTGTATACTTACCATCAAATACAAGGATTACTTCGTAACCCTTAAATTTACCATAGTTCAACAATCTATCTCGAAGCTCCATTCTCGCATGTTCTAAAGACTCATGAGCCAATTTTTTCAAATGAGTCCAAGCAAAAATAACATTATAGCCGTCTACAATTAAAATATCTTTTAGCATGATTATTTCGCCTGGCGTTGACGTACCGCCTCATACATAAGAACTGCAGCTGCAACAGATGCATTCAAAGAATTCAAATTTCCATACATAGGAATTGTTACAAGGAAATCACAAGCTTCTTTTACAACGCGACTAATCCCCTTACCTTCATTACCAATGACTATAACCGTAGGAATTGTCATATCTGCTTCATACAAGGTACGATCACCTTCCATATGAGCCCCCATTACCCAAAATCCTTGTTTTTGAAGTTGTTTAATGGTTTGCACTACATTGCCAATTTGTACAAGTGGAATTTGTTCAATAGCTCCAGCAGATGTCTTTGCAACAGTAGCATTAATAGGCGCATTATGTCGTTTAGGAATGAGTACAGCCGTAGCTCCCGCACATTCAGCAGTACGAATGATAGCTCCCATATTATGTGGGTCTTCAACCCCATCCGTTAAGATGAGTAAAGGAACCTCATGTGTCGTTTCTTGTAATACCTCGCCCAATTCTTTAAATTGAACGGCCGATACAAGAGCTATAACCCCTTGATGTGGTACCTCTAAATCGTACTTATTCATCTGTTTAACTGGTGTTGGTCTAACTTCAATACCTTGAGATTTAGCAAGATTTACAATATCAGCTAACCCTGTTTTTACCTTATCTTCACTGACCAGAATACGTTGAATAGAACGGCCACTTTTAAGGGCTTCTTTAACCGCATTGCGACCTACAATATAATTATCCATACTACATACCTCGTAGAGTTATAGAAAAGGCTTGCCCCAAGATATGCTGTAAGCGCTCATCTTGGCGCGTTTCATAAAGAAATCCTAGTACTGCTTCAAAGGCCGTACTACTGCGATATTCTTGAACAGTACTACTTTTAGGCACGTTTACATTACTATTTCTAGCACGGCGTGCAATAGCTTGTTCATCTTCTGTGAAAGTATTTTCTATTTCTAGCAATACTTTTGCCTGTGATTTAGCACAAATAAATTCAGTAACGATAGTATGTAAGATCTGTACTTTTGTAATATTCATTTGTACTACGCGTTCGCGCACATACATGGAGTATACTGCATCACCGATATAAGCTAGCATAACTGCATCGGCACTTAGGCACTCCTCTATTGTTCGTTTGCGCAAACGAAGCGGCTCTTCTTCAAGAGCCGTTAGTTTCTTTATCGCTTCATTCTTTAAGAATTGAAATTGTTTAAACTTCACGTTTTTTCCACCGTGCACCTTGAGGAGAGTCCTCAATGGTAATACCAATCTCAGCTAATCGATCGCGGATACAATCAGCTAATGCCCATTGTTTTTGCTCGCGACAAGCTTGACGTACAGAAAGAATAACTTGCATTAATTCTTCATATTCAGCAGCATTAGCACCCGTATTGCCTTCCCAAGCTTTTTCAAGAACACCAATAACATCTGTCATAAATTTGAAGATTCGTTTCACTTCAGCAATTGCCTCTTGGCAAACAACGCCTTCTCTACTTGTTACAGCTTGATAGTAGATATTAATTTCTTTTGCAAGACCGAACATACTAGAAGTTGCTAAAGCAGTGTTGAAATCATCACTCATAGCATCCTCAAATTCTTCTTCGTATGCTTTCGCTTTTTCTAATAAGCGTTGAGCTTCATCACATGAGCCTGGCTCACATTTTTCAAGGTAAAGAAGGTTTTCAATAGCTGTGCTTAACCGTTCCAAAGATTTATTAGCTTCTTCTAGACGCTCATCAGAGAAGTCTAATGGACTACGGTAATGCGTGCTCAATAAGAAGTAACGCAATGCATCAGGACTATATTGTTCTAAAATATCTTTTACCAAGAAGAAATTATTCAAGGACTTAGACATTTTTTCAGAGTTGATCGTAATAAAGCCATTGTGCAACCAGTAACGAACTGCTGGATGTTGTCCAGAACAGCCTTCAGATTGAGCAATTTCATTTTCATGATGAGGGAAAATCAAATCGCTACCACCACCGTGGAAGTCAAATTCTGTGCCTAAATATTTTTGGCTCATAGCAGAACATTCAATGTGCCACCCTGGACGACCATTCCCCCATGGGCTTTCCCAATAAGGTTCACCAGGTTTTGCTGCTTTCCACAAAGCAAAGTCCATAGGATTCTTCTTACGACCATCTACTTCAATACGTGCGCCTGCTTCCATATCGTCTAATGTACGACCAGATAACTCACCGTAATGTTCAAATTTCTCCACACTATAATATACATCGCCATCGAGTTCATAGGCGTAGCCCTTGTCAATCAATGTTTGAATCATAGCAATGATATCATCAATATGTGTAGATACACGTGGATAAATGTCTGCACGTTGTACACCTAACACATCCATTACTTCAAAATAACTATCGATATAACGGTTTGCAATGGTATCCCAAGAGACACCTTCACCATTAGAAGTGTTGATGATTTTATCATCCACATCAGTAAAGTTTTGTACATATGTTACTTTATAGCCTACATGTTTCATATAGCGACGAATTACGTCCCAAGTCACGAAAGGACGAGCATTGCCAATATGAGGATGATTGTATGGTGTGACACCACATACGTACATTTTTGCCTCACCTGGTGTTACAGGATTAAAAACCTCTTTTTGGCGCGTCATAGTATTATAAACAGTAATTTCTCTCATCGTTACCGATGCCTCCAATTTTGTAAAATAAAAAAGACCTCTCATCTCATACAGAGACGATGGTCCGCGGTTCCACTCTGTTAGGTACCAATAGCGATACCCACTCATCGCATAACGGTGCGTCGCCGGACAAACCTACCTATAATCGGAGTGTCAGCTCGTGAATGCATTTCATCTACCTATCCATGAACCCTCCCACCATCGGTTCTCGCTAAAAAGTTAGTTGTAGAGTACTTCTTTCAGTCTCAGCTATTAAAATAATCTATATTTATATATAAAAATATTTTACCAATAAAGCTATAGAATGTCAATATTTACAAGAAAAACCCCCATCTTCCATAGGCAGCTATTCACATATCATACATCGGTATTTTAAATAGCTTAATTAGAAAGATGAGGATATATAATCAGAATATTAAATTACTATTATCATTCATAACAATAGCTTTTATAGCACACAAGTAATAATAATGTCATTACATCAAATCAATTAATATTAAGCATTTTCTAATTTATCTTGATCATCATGTTTACGGCAAATACCTGCAAAAATAGATCCTGTAAAGTTATGAATGATGGAGAATACTGCACCTGCTACCGCAGCTTGTGGTGTAAAGTGTTTTAGTGCTAAAGATACGGATAATGCAGAATTTTGCATAGCCACTTCGATTTGCATAGCACGACGAGAAGACACATCAATACTGAGAGCTTTACATACAAAGTATGTCACAACATAACCACTCAAATTTTGTACTAAACACGCTACAAAAATAATGAAACCGGTTTCGGCAATTTGCTTTTGGTTAACTGCAGTTACAGCTGCCAAGATAAGCAATACCGCGATAGCTGCAATGGTTGGACATACAGATTTTACAGGTTCAATTTTTGCGCCAATAAAGTAATTCAATACAATCCCCAAAATAATTGGTACTAACACGATTTTTACAATAGATATAAACATTGGCATAAATTGAATTTCAATAGAAGATGTTGCACCTGCATATAATACGACAAATAAAGGCGTTAAAATAGGTGCCAATAATGTGGATACAGTTGTTGCTGATACGGATAAGGGAACATTACCATTTGCAAGGAAGGTCATTACATTAGAAGCAGTACCACCAGGACATGCACCCAACAAGATAAAACCAATCCCAACTTCTGGAGGAAAATTAAATGCTAAGGCTACTAAGAAACCTGCCAATGGCATCCATAAGAATTGGATTACGGATACGAGAATAACCTTCATTGGTTGCTTAAATACATCAATAAAGACTTGAGCCGTTAATGTTAACCCCATCGCAAACATAACAAACTGTAGCATGTAAGCAATATAAGGAGTCATCCAAGAAAATACTGCAGGTAGCATATATGCTAAAACAGCCATCAATAGTACTATCCAGGATAGATAACTATTGAATAAGTGATTAATAGAACGAATAACACTCATAAAAACACTCGCTTTCATAATAAATCAAAATTTAATACGCCGATTATTATAGCATTTCTATAGAATATTAACAACATATACAAAAGGAGTTCACATAACACCTGTTACGTGAACTCCTTTGATTAATTGATCAAATTTATTTTGTTAATGCACCTACATTATCTAAACGATGTAAGCACTTTTCTTTACCAAGTAATGTAACAATATTATTCAAATCCGGGCCATGCATTTGACCTGTTAAAGCTACACGAATTGGCATAAATACGAATTTACCTTTTAAAGAGGTTTCTTTCATTACGGCCTTGATTGTTGCTTTTACAACTTCAGGTGTAATTTCATCAAGTTCAGCCAATGCATTCCGGAAAGCGCCGAGAACTGTTGGAGCTGTTTCTTCATTCAATACAGCACGCAACTCCTCTTCATGCCCCTCTTCAAGGAATACTGTTTCGCCCATAAACAATCCTACATGATCTTTAATTTGAGCACCATAGCTAATATGATCACGGAATGTAGAGCATAATAATGTCAACCAATCAATATCAGCTTGATTCAAGCTATCTGGAGCTAAACCAACCTCTTTCAAATGCGGTAAACAAAGGTGGAATAACTCTTCATCACTCAAATTCTTCATGTAGTGGAAATTTATATGGTTCAATTTATCAATATCAAACACAGCAGGATTTTTCGCTACCCGATCCATAGAGAAAGCCTGAATTAATTCATCTTGTGTGAAGAATTCTTCTTCACCTTCAGGAGCCCAACCAAGAAGTGCCAAGAAGTTTACAAGTGCTTCTGGCAAGTACCCTAATTGTTTGTATTGTTCAACAGAAGTAGCACCATGACGTTTAGACATTTTCTTGTAGTCTTTACCAAGAATCAAGGAAATATGACCAAACTTAGGGACCTCCCAACCTAAAGCTTCATAAATAGCCATTTGACGAGGTGTATTAGATAAATGTTCCTCTGCACGAATAACGTGAGTGATCCCCATCATATGATCGTCCATTACTACAGCAAAGTTATATACAGGAATGCCATCAGATTTTACAATTACAAAATCACCAACGCCATTAGATTCAAAGGATACATGCCCACGTACCATATCATCAAAAGCGTATGTTTTATTCAACGGTACACGCAAACGAATTGTAGGTTTACGACCTTCAGCAATGTATTTAGCCTTTGTCTCTTCATCTAAGTGTTCACAATGACCGTTGTATTTTGGTGTTTCCCCACGATCCATTTGATCTTGACGCACCGCATCTAACTCTTCAGGTGTGCAATAACACTCATAAGCTTTACCTTCATCCAATAAGCGTTGTGTTACTTCTTTATATAAATCAAGACGTTCTGTTTGACGGTAAGGACCATTATTACCACCCACATCAATGCCTTCATCCCAGTTCATGCCAAGCCATTGTAAGGAAGCTTTAATATTCTCTTCACTTTCACGTGTAGAACGAGCTAAATCTGTATCTTCAATGCGCAATACAAATGTGCCTTTTTCCTTACGTGCTAATAACCAGTTAAATAAAGCAGAACGAGCACCACCAATATGGAATGGACCCGTAGGGCTTGGAGCAAAACGAACTTTCATGGAACTCATGATTAAATCTCTCCTTCATATACAGAAACGACAGCTTGTGCAGCAATGCCTTCACGGCGCCCAATAGCCCCTAGCATTTCATTTGTTGTCGCTTTAATACTAATGCGATCTAATGGTATCTCTAATATAGACTGTAAATTAGCCTTCATCATATCGATGTGAGGTTTTAATTTAGGTGTCTCAGAAATAACCATAATATCAATATTATAGGCTTGTAACCCACGTTCTTTCAATAAGAAATTTACTTTTTCTAGTAAAAGCATGCTAGAAATCCCTTTATACTGGTCATCTTCAGGTGGAAAATAGTATCCAATATCCCGTAAACCAGCGGCGCCTAGCATGGCATCCATCAAGGCATGAATGAGAACATCCGCATCGGAGTGTCCATCAGGGCCAAGGCCAGATTCGATATGAACACCACCTAAGATACAAGGACGACCTGCTTTTAATTGATGAATATCATAACCAAATCCAACGCGCATACGCTTATCCTCAATTCCTAAATATCGTTTTGCTACTGCAATATCATTAGGAGTGGTCACCTTAATATTACAATAGTCTCCACTTACTATATGTACAGGCTGCCCTAAATGCTCAACGAGGGACACATCATCAGTGCCTAAATATTTTTCATCATAAGCCTTTTGATGGGCCTCTTTAAATAGATCTTTTTGAAAGCCTTGTGGCGTTTGAATTTGGTATAATTCACTGCGTTTTAATGTTTCTATTACAGTATGCTCTGTATCAACTCGTTTAATCGTATCCGTAGCAGGGACACCTACAGTAGCAGCTCCATATTCTATTGCGGCCCTAACAACAGAATCAAACAGTTTCGTTGATGCTAATGGACGCGCTCCATCATGAACTAGCACAATATTACTATCTTCTGATACAGCTTTGAGCCCATAAGCCACAGAATCTTGACGTTCTCTTCCACCAAGCACTATCTTTACAGGAATATGCAAATCCAACCCTTGAATATGGTTAGACATATATTCTTGTTCGCCTTCAGCTACAACAAGAATAATTTCTTTTAAACCTTCAATCTTTTCTACATTCTGTATGGTACGTTGAATAATAGAATATCCCCCTAAAGGAATAAATATCTTATTTTCTTTATATCCCATACGGCGACCAGCACCTGCAGCGAGAACGATACAACTAATTGCCTTGCCCATTTTGTCCTCCATCTACACGAGCAAAAATCATCCGTCCTGCACTCGTTTGTAATATGGATGTAACCATAACCTCTACATTTTGACCAACATAAGGCTTACCATCCTCTACGACAATCATCGTGCCATCGTCGAGATAAGCCACACCTTGGTGTACTTCCTTACCTTCTTTCATGATTTGAACGCGAATCCATTCTCCAGCGATTAGAGCAGGTTTTAATACATTTGCCAATTCATTGAGGTTAAGCACTTCAATCCCCTGTACACGAGCCACCTTATTCAAGTTAAAGTCATTAGTCATCAATTTCCATTGCTTATCTAAAGCAAGTCGCATAAGTTTTGAATCAACCTCTACAAGATCATCATAATCATCTTCAACAACTTCTATAGCTACCTTATTGGCATCTTGCATATCCTTCAAAATATCAAGGCCACGTCGGCCACGGTTGCGTTTCGTAGCATCCGCAGAGTCAGAAATTACCTGTAACTCATTTAATACAAATAGTGGCACCATAAGAGGGCCTTCAATGAAGCCCGTAGCACATAGTTCTTTGATACGACCGTCAATGATAACTGAAGTATCTAGTAATTTTGGCGTACTAGAGGATTTATCTAATTTATGAGTTGAAAACATTTTAAAACGACTTGTTTTTTTAGTCCTATCTCCTCCCCATTGTTGTACGTAATTATTGTACATTTCGGGGCCTTTACGAGCCATGATTTTAAGTCCACTATATCCAAAAATAGCACTCAAAATTATAGGAATATAAGGTCCTATAATAGGTACTTGATTGAATGCAACACCAATTAGATTTGCAATAATAAGGCCGAATAATAAACCGATGGTGCCTGCAATCAATTCTTGATTTGGAATATGAGTAAGAATACGCTCTAATCTTTTAGCAATTACTAAACCTTGTTTCAGAATAAATGATGAAATCAGATAACCAATAACAAGGCCTAATAGAGTACCTACGATTAATACTGCAATACGTGCAATTGTTAATGACATGTCCCCAAAAGATTCAAATTGAGAAACCAAATATGGGTCAATAATAGGTGCTAAGCTATCCATTCCCACGTAGGCTGCTGTACCTACTAAAATGGCTATTACATAGCGTAAAATCCGATAAATCATGAAATCACCCCCTAATTATGAAAATACGAGCTGCATCGCCTCTTGTATAGATTTGACACCTCTAATTTTGATAGAACTATCATTATCCTTGATTTGTTTATAGTTGCCTTCAGGAATAATAAACTTTTTAAAACCTAATTTCTTGGCTTCATTTATACGCTGTTCAATGCGAGGAATACTGCGAACATTACCAGTTAAGCCTACTTCACCTAAAATTACCATATCTGTTGGAACGATTCGATTTTTCAGATTTGACACAATGGCAACCGCCATAGATAAATCACAAGCAGGTTCATTTACCTTGAGACCACCGATGACATTTACATACACGTCTTTATTACCTAATGTAAAGCTACAGCGTTTTTCTAAGACTGCTAATAATACAATTAATCGGTTAAGATCATAACCAATCGCCGTACGTCTAGGCATACCAAAGGCCGTAGTAACGACCAAGCTTTGTACCTCTACTAAGATGGGCCGAACCCCTTCGAGGTAAATCATAACAGCACTGCCACTTTCTTCATCGGAACGCTCTGCCAAGAGAGAAGCAGATGGATTGGACAATTCCTGTAACCCTTCCTCTACCATGGCAAAAATACCTGTTTCTGATGTAGAACCAAAACGGTTTTTAATGGACCGTAATATACGGAATTGATAAGAACGCTCCCCTTCAAAGTAAAGCACTACATCTACCATATGCTCTAACATACGAGGCCCTGCAATATTGCCTTCCTTTGTTACATGACCAATGATTACAGTAGGTATATTTCGTTCTTTACAGAAGCGAAGTAGACGAGATGTGCATTCACGAACTTGACTAACACTGCCTGGCGCAGCATCTATATCTCCAGTATACATAGTTTGTATAGAGTCAATGACTAGTAAGGAAGGAGTCATTGCTTCAGCTTGCTCCAATATATGATCTAGATCAGTATCTGCAATAACTTGTAACCGTTCACTATTAATATGCAGTCGTTCTGCTCGAAGTTTAAGTTGTAACTGAGACTCTTCACCAGATGCATAAAGAACTGCTCCTACTGTATCGGCTATCTTCTGGGATACTTGTAGTAACAGAGTAGATTTACCAATACCAGGATCACCACCTAAAAGCATTAGAGCACCAGGCACTATGCCACCACCTAATACACGATCAATTTCACCAAAGGTTGTAGATACGCGTGCAATAGAAGAAATTTCGATATCTGGCAAGGCGGTAGGCTTCGCCGTTTGATTTCCAACACCTCGAGAAGGTGTTCGACTATGTTTAGTTTCTTTAATTATTTCTTCAACTAATGTATTCCATTCTCCACATTGTGGACAACGGCCCATCCACTTAGAGGATTCAGCCCCACAATTTTGACAAAAGAATACAGATTTTGCTTTTGCCATAACACCTCAATACATTTAAAAAGAAAGGTCATGAATGATAACCATTCATGACCTTTTATGCATAATTTTACTACATGGTTAACTATCATCATTCTATAGTATACCATTTAACTTATATTTTTTATATGAAAGGTAGTCATCAACTGTATAATTTGTATTTTTATCATATTGATACAACAAGATCGTTATCCTTTGCATCTGCTTTAATAATTTTACCTTCTTTTGCATCTCCTTTCAAAATAAGATCGGACACTGGGTCCTCAATTAAACGTTGAATAGCACGTTTTAATGGTCGAGCCCCCATTGTGAAATCAGAGCCCTCCTTAACAAGTAAATGCATAGCCTCAGGAGAGATTTCTAATTGTAAATCACGCGCTTCAAGGCGTTTTGTAACATCACTCATCAAGATAGTTACAATTTCTTTTAAGTCCTCTTCTGTTAATGGATGGAATACAATCATTTCATCAATACGGTTTAAAAACTCAGGTCTAAAATGACGTTTCACCGCATCCATTACTGACTTCTTAGCCTCTTTAAACTCAATTTCTTTATTTTCATCTACATTGAAATCAGATTTTTTAGCCGCTAAGAAACCAAGTTCTGGAGAGTTTTTATGTAAAGCTTTAGCACCTAAGTTACTTGTCATAATAATAACTGTATTTCTGAAATCTACAGTTCTTCCTTGACTATCAGTAAGACGACCATCATCAAGAACTTGTAACAAAATATTAAAGAAATCTGCATGTGCCTTTTCCACTTCATCGAGGAGGATAACGCTATATGGTTTGCGACGTACCGCATCTGTTAATTGTCCACCTTCTTCATAGCCTACGTAACCTGGAGGGGCACCGACTAAGCGAGACACAGTATGTTTTTCCATATATTCAGACATATCAAGTCGAATCATAGCAGATTCATCGCCGAACAAGGAGGATGCAAGCGCTCTTGCTAGCTCAGTTTTCCCTACACCAGTTGGCCCAAGGAACAAGAATGAACCAATAGGCCGTTTTGGGTCTTTTAATCCAGCCCTTGCACGGCGTACAGCTTTAGCTACAGCAGTAACAGCCTCATCTTGACCTACTACGCGTTTATGAAGTTCTTCTTCCAAATGTAGTAAGGTTGCAGACTCTTCTTCTGCAATTTTAGCCACTGGAATGCCTGTCCATTGCGCTACTACAGCAGCTATGTCTTCCTCTGTTACTATTAACTTTTGATCGCTTTTTTCTTTAGCAATAGATTTTTTATCACCAATTTCTTTTAATAGTAATTGTTCTTCATCGCGAAGCTTTGCAGCCTTTTCGAAATCTTGAGACGTAACCGCAGCTTCTTTTTCTTTCTTAACTGTATTGAGGCGATCCTCTAATGCTTTAACATCAGGTGCTGAAGAAAATACTTTCATACGAACCTTAGATGCAGCTTCATCGACTACATCGATAGCCTTATCAGGTAAGAATCGATCTGTAATATATCGGCTAGATAAAGACACAGCTGCTGTTAATGCCTCATCTGTAATCTTAGCCTTATGGAAAGCTTCATACCGATCTCTTAATCCCTTTAAAATTTCAAGAGCATCCTCTTCGTTAGGCTCTCCTACTTGAACGGGTTGAAAACGACGCTCTAAAGCAGCATCTTTTTCTATATATTTCTTATATTCATCAAGTGTTGTGGCACCGATAACTTGGAATTCACCTCGTGCCAAAGCAGGCTTTAAGATATTAGCTGCATCCATAGCGCCTTCAGTAGCACCTGCCCCAACCAATGTATGAATTTCATCTATAAAGATAATCATATCATCATGTTGTTGTACTTCATCAATGGCTTTTTTCAACCGTTCTTCAAATTCACCACGGTACTTGGCACCCGCTAACATAGAACCAATACTAAGAGAAATAATGCGTTTATTACGTAAAATCTCCGGTACATTATCAGTCACAATACGCTGTGCCAAGCCTTCGGCAATAGCTGTTTTACCTACACCTGGTTCACCAATAAGAACAGGATTATTTTTAGTTCTACGGCTGAGAATTTGAATGACTCGTTGAATCTCCGTATCGCGGCCAATAACAGGATCAATCTTACCTTGTTTAGCAGACTCATTAAGATCAGTTGCAAAATCTGACAGCTCACCTAAATCATTATTGCTATTTATTCCCTCTTGACCACCATTATTGCTACCTTTATTCGAGCCAAGAATACTACGAATTGCTTCTACTACATCATTACTACGTATATTCATAGCTCGTAAAATAGCAACTGCAACACCGCTACCATCGCTAAGTAGGCCCAATAGAATATGCTCAGTACCAACGTAATTGTGATTCATTTGATTTGCTACTTGAATGGCAAGCTCAAGTACATGTTTAACGCGAGGTGTCATATATATTGACGTTGCCTTTTTATTACCACGTCCTACATGTTCTTCTACAGCTTCAAAAATATCTTCTGTAACAAGGCCAAGCTCTTCTAAAGCTTTAGCTGCTACACCATTTTTAACCTTTGTAAGGCCAATGAGTACGTGTTCAGTACCAACATAGTCATGTCCTAACTCCAAAGCAGCCTCTTGAGCTAACGAAAGAACACGCTGTGCATCGTCTGTAAACCGTTGCATCATAATATCACCTCATCTATCTATGTAAATTGTAATTATTTCTTTTCAAATATATATAAACAATGGTGAAATAACCATTGGAATATCAAAAATATTATTAAACTCTATTAATCTATTATGCTATCTAGTATTAATATTTACTATTTTTTACAAATCTCTTAACGGTAAACTAAGAAAATTATATAAATCAATCTATACAAAATAAATAATCATGCATTAATTATTTATGTATTTATATTAATTTGAAAGTTTTTGACGTATCACCTTTGCACGATAGCTGTCGCGATCGGTATCTGTCAAATTTTCACTACCTAAGTATTTAGAGAGGAAGTTTGGTCTAGTTATAGCAACAAGCTCATTAAAAGTATCTTTACCCCAGAATGGTAATATTTCTAAATCTACACCTAATTGAATGTCGCTAAGCTTACTAAGTGCCTCTTTACCGCTTACACGTCGTGCATATTGTAAAATTCCATAGGATCGCCAAAGTATATCTTCCAAACCTTCTTTATCGTTGTGTAATAAAGATTGCCGAGACTTTCGTTCTTCTGCAATAATTCCTTCTACGATTTTAATCAATTGCTCAATAGTTGCTTCTTCACTAATACCCATCGTTCGTTGATTAGAAATCTGGTAAATACAACCTAAAGCTTCGGAACCTTCCCCATACAACCCTCGTACAGAGTAACCTAGTTGTATTATGTTACGAATGAGTCTCGTAATACGACCAGATAACGTCAATGCGGGTAAATGTAACATAACAGAGGCCCGTAAACCTGTACCCACATTAGTGGGGCAAGCAGTTAAATAACCAAATCGCTCATCAAAGGCATAAGGGTATTTTGCTTCGATAGCTTTATCAATTTGAACCGCATGATTATAAGCTTGTTGCAATTTAAGTCCTGGAGCCATAGATTGAATACGTAAATGATCTTCTTCATTTACCATAATTGCGATAGAAGCATCATCAGATACGATCAAATTACGATACGGTAATTGTTCCTCTAAAGCAGGACTCATTAAATGCTTTTCAACTAAGACAGCACGTTCACATTGACTTAATTGCTCAAGGCTAATATTTGTATATTGGTGCTCATCAGCCTTTTTTAATATTGGCAATAGGCCTCGAGAGATTGTATTCACTTTTTCTAAGGAAACTGTATCTTCACGATTCGTAAACAATATATCATCAAAATTTCTCGCCAATCGTATACGGCTTGAAATTACAATGTGGTCTGTCGCCTCTGTATCCTGACACAGCCACTGACTTAGCGGAGAGTCCAATATAGTATCTAACATAAGAACCTCCTATTCGTTATCACCATCAATGATAACTTCTAGATTTTTAATTTTATCTCTCAAAATTGCAGCTTCTTCAAAGTTTTCAGCTTGAATAGCTGTATCTAATTGACGGCGCAATTGCTTTACTTCATACTTTGCTTTAAAAACATTAGTACCACGACTAGGTATAGTCCCTTCATACTCAGAACTACCTTGTATTCGTTCTAATAATGGATTTATTTCACTATTAAAAGTCTCATAACATTGACCACAGCCAAACTTACCTACCCGATTGAATTCATCATAAGTAATACCACACTGAGGGCATCTCTTAGATTGATGAGCTTTTAATAAGTTATCTGGATACACCATATTCTTAAAAAAATCATTAGTAAAAAAGTTATTATCCCACATATCATTCATAAAAGAACTATAAGGAGATAATTTCCCAGCTTGTTGTAACTCGGTGGCACAAGTACTGCAAAGATGTTGCTCAGTCTTTTGATTATTTATGATATTAGTCATATGGATAGTAGCTTCATTTTTATGGCAATGATCACATAACACAAATCATCACTCCTTCCGCAAAGTGTCCACCATTGATGCATATAATTGACGAACAGCATCATTACGTTCTTCTACGTCTACATTTTCAATTAATGTAGCAAAAGAATTATGCATCAATTGAGCTTCACGACGGGTAATCTTTTCAGATTGTAATAATTGAAATAATGATTGATCTACATCTCGCATATCAATTAATCGTTCTACCGTATTTGGACCTTCATAAATCCGATAAGTTGTAACAGCAGGTAAAGAATCTGAACTTTCTGGGTTAATTTTTTTGATTCGAATATATCCACCCAAGCCACGTCTTGACTCAACATCGAAACCGCGCTCATTAGAAAAACGCGTACTTAATACGTAACTAATTTGGGATGGCGCACAATCTAATTCATCAGCCAATTCATTACGCTTTAAAATTAGCTTTTCTTGTTCTTCACGCATACGGTCTAATATAAATTTTTCTATTTTATCAGCTATCATACTCATAAAAAACACCCCTTTAAAGTTTATTTACTATAGTTTTGACTATTTGTTCTTTAGCATAATTCTATTATATTTGACTTTTTGACTTTAGTCAATATAAAAGTCAAATTTCATAAAAATAACGTTTGACTTTTAATGTATTCTCATATAATTGGACTTAATCCTTAAATCTATGTATAATAAATGAGATATTATTTTCTGAAGGAAGGTGTTGTTATGGCAGAAGCATTAGGACAAGAACTGTTAATTGATTTATATTCCTGCGATGAAGACGCAATTTCATCCGCTACAGCTGTACAAGAAAGTGTAGCAACCGCATTTGACTTAGCTGAACTTGATGTTGATGAAATCAGTTGTCAGGTTATGGATGAGGAAATCGCCCTCCTTTCTGTCGCACCAGGTTTTCACTTTACATTGCACACATATCCTGCACTTGGTTATGTAGCAGTTGATTTATATTCCTTCGAGCAAACATTACCGCTTACATTAATTATGAAAGCCTTACGTAAATCTTTTAGAGCTGAAAAAGTAAAGGCAACAAGTGTGCAACGTGGCGACTTTGGTAACGAACGTGATATGAAGCCACGTCGAAAAACTAAGATTACTACACTTGGTCGTGTTTCTCGTACACGTATCCAACTCAAACAAACAGGGGGCAAGTTGAAAAAACAAAGTGCTAAGGTTATCAAAACATTAGCTAAAAAGAGTGGCCTAAAAAAATAACATAAAATGAAGATGCAAAAAAGCTAGAGGATTTCCTCTAGCTTTTAATTTTGGTTGATATGTAATTCTATTTATATAGCTTATCTACGAACCATCATTTCTTCAAGATTGAGAACATCAGCAATCTCATCAACATCATCACAGATATATTCGGCATCCGCTTCTTTTAACTCAGATTCCGTACCGTAACCATAGGTAACACCGATGGAGATACAGCCAAGTTCATTAGCTGCTTCTACATCGTACTTACGATCTCCAACCATGAATGTCAATCGACGACCATTTTCATCAGTTAATGGGTTGCCACATAGCGTGAGAGCTTTTTCAAGAATTTCTTTTTTGTGTAACAATCCCGCTTCGTAATTAGCACCAACAATAACATCAAAGTATGGTGTCAATTCAAAGTGATCAAGAATATCTTTAGCATAATGTTCTGGTTTTGCAGTAGCTACAGCTATAGTATATTGTTCAGTTTTGCATTTAGCCAATAAGTCTACAATATTCGGATATACTTTATTTTCAAATTTACCAATGGTACCATAACGTTCACGGAATTTAAAGTATGTTTCTTCCGCTTGCTCAAAGGTCAGACCACAATATTCTTGAAAAGCATCTACCAATGGTGGTCCTAAGAACAATTGTAATGTTTCTTCATCAGGTACAGTATAACCGAAATGTTCCAATGCAAATTTAATGCTTTTAAGAATACCTTCTTGAGAGTCAGTTAAGGTTCCATCTAAATCAAATAATATCGTTTTCTTCATATTATTTCTTTAAAGCCTCTTTCAATGTATGCCATGCAAGAACTGCACATTTCACACGTGCTGGCATATTAGAAATATTTTGTAATGCCATAGCATCTTCCAATTCTTCTAACTCATTTTCATCGGTAATTTCTTTTTTAATCATACCTAAGAAAATTTCTACCAAACGAAGCGCTTCTTCAACAGATTTGCCTTTAATGATATCAATCATCATAGATGCAGATGCTTGGCTAATAGCACAACCAGAACCTGTATATGCAGCATCTTTAATGATACCATCTACTACATTGAGTTGTAATGTTAGATCATCACCACAACTAGGGTTATGTCCATGTTCAGAATTTGTAAATTCAGATAATTCATGCTTATTACGTTTATCTTGGTTATGTTCCAAAATAAGTTCCGTATATAATTGATCCATTTCCATTAGTGGTAACTCTCCTAATCTTTAAAACCCATTACTGAACGAACAGTCTTTAATACTTCAAGGAATGCGTCTAAATCTTCCTTGCGAGTGTATAAGTACATACTTAAACGAGTAGATGCAGATACATTGTAGAACGCACCTAATGGTTGTGCACAATGGTGACCGGAACGAACGCAGATTCCCTTAGAATCCAAAATCGTAGCTACGTCATGAGGATGTACATCATCTACAGTGAACGCAATAACGCCATGTTTTTCCTTAGGATTTTGAGAACCAATAACATGGACATGTGGCAATTCAACAATCTTAGGAAGAATATAAGCTACTAACTCCTCTTCATAGGCTTCTATAGCATCCATTCCAAAGGATTCCAAATAATCAATAGCTGCATGCAAGGAAACAGCACCATCAGCATTTGGAGTACCTGCCTCAAACTTATATGGAAGCTCATTGAATGTAGCAGTTTGTTCTTTTACATACTCAATCATATCGCCACCCAATAGGAATGGAGGCATAGTTTCTAATAAATCACGTTTACCGTATAGTACACCAATCCCTTGAGATGCACACATTTTATGGCCAGAGAATACGAAGAAATCGCAATCCAATGCTTGTACGTCAATTTTTTTATGAGGTGTAGATTGAGCACCGTCTAGAACAACAATAGCACCTACAGAGTGAGCCTTCTCAGTTAATTCTTTTACTGGGAATTCCATACCAAGCACGTTACTAACATGAGCGAAAGCAACAATTTTAGTCTTTTCATCAATTTTATTGATTTCACCATCTTTTAAGTGCCCATGTTCATCAAGATACATGTATTCTAAGGTTGCCCCCGTCTGTTCTGCCACATATTGCCATGTTACAAGATTCGCATGATGTTCAGCAACAGTAATGACAATCTTGTCACCTTTTTTCACATTATGAAGGCCATAGCTGTGGGCAATCAAGTTCATTGACTCCGTACTATTACGTGTAAATATAACCTCTTCGCGTTCGCGAGCATTGATAAATTCAACTACGCGATCCCGTGCATTTTCATAGTCTTCAGATGCTTCAATGGCTAAAATATGAGAACCACGATGTGGGTTACCATTACGTTGTGTCATATGTTCCACAACACGGTCAATTACGGACTGTGGAATTTGAGCAGTAGCACCGCTATCTAAATAGATAACACGATGCCCATTATGCTCTTTATGTAATATAGGAAAGTCTTTGTATGCTTCTGCAATTGGTCTCATAAAAACGCCTCTTTAAATTTTATTACGTACAGCTGCTAACGCTGCTTCTTCAATCGTTTCATCACCAATGCGATCAATAATAGGTCGAATCATAGATTCAACAATGATATGTTTTGCCTCTACCTCACTAAAGCCACGGCTCATGATATAGAACAATTTATTATGATCAATTTGGCCTGCACTTGCTGCATGATTACCAACTACATTATCTTCTTTACACAATAAAAGTGGTAAAGAAACAGATTTTACAGTTGGATCTAACAATAAGCAAGTATCTTCTTCCGCACCTTCAGAAGCTGTTGCTCCATTAAGGAAATCAAGGGTCCCTCTGAAGGATTTTTTAGAATTGCCACTAAGAGCACCTAAGGTATGAATATCACTAAATGATTTTTTACCACCATGACTCATAACCATAGAAATATCAAATTTTTGCTCTTTATTACCAAGATAAGCAATGTCATGAACCATACGGGATTCTTGACCTACTAAATCATGATAGTAATTCAATATGTTTTCACTGCCACCAATTTCAATATTGATGTATTCTACATCTGCTTTTTCTTCTAATTTAGTGTATCGATGCTCGATATGTTGTACATGTTCAGGCAAAAGATTTACCTTTTTTACTACAACCTTACCAGCTTCTTTCACATCGTATTCGTTTAAATAGCTAACATTTGTCAATGCATCGCCAGAACCAGTTACATAGAATTGTACTTCTAGCTCAGCACCTTCACCAACGATAAATTGGAAACGGTTTGCCACACGAGCATTAGCATCAATGCGGATGCCTACAACTTCTTTCGCCTTAGGAGGCACATTGATAGCATAGCCTTCCGCTTTTTCAACTAATACATGAACAGCTTCTTTATTAGCACCTTCATAATTACCATCTAGTAATGCTGTACCAACAGGTAATGGTGAAAGTATATCTTTATTAGCTTCCACAGCGATGGATTGTACCGCTGTATCTTCTCCAGCTAGAGAGCTTACAGTATGATTAACGCGCAACCATCTGAATGTCGGTCTAGGGAGTTCATTAAATAGTAATTCGCTCATAATTCCTCCTTAACCGATAGAACCTTCTAATTCAAGATTGATTAGATTGTTCATTTCTACTGCATATTCAAGTGGCAATTCTTTAGAGATTGGCTCTACGAAACCACGAACTAGCATCGCACGAGCTTCTTCTTCGCTAATACCACGAGTCATAAGATAGAAAATTGCTTCGTCGGAAATACGACCGATTTTAGCTTCATGACCTAAATCCACGTTGTCATTTTCTACGATAATAGCCGGAATTGTATCAGATTGAGACTCAGCATCAAGCATCAAAGATTCACAAGAAACTGTTGCTTTGGAATGTTCAGCTTTAGGGCCAATCTTCAAAAGACCACGATAAATTGCAGCGCCACCGGATTTAGAAATGGATTTAGAGTTTACATTACTTGTTGTATATGGTGCATTATGTACCACTTTACAACCTGTATCGAGGAATTGTCCTTCACCAGCGAATGTTACACCTGTAAATTCAGCATGTGCACCTTCACCGTTGAGAATACTCATTGGGTACAAACAAGAAACTTTGGAACCAAAGGAACCAGATACCCACTCAATTGTACCATTTTTACCTACAACACAACGTTTTGTGTTAAGGTTGTACATGTTTTTAGACCAGTTTTCAATTGTAGAATAACGCAATGTAGCATTATCTTTAACGAACAGTTCAACAGCGCCTGCATGAAGGTTAGACACATCATACTTAGGAGCAGAACAACCTTCGATAAAGTGCAATTTAGCGCCTTCTTCTACGATAATCATCGTATGTTCGAACTGACCAGCACCTGGTGCATTCAAACGGAAGTAAGATTGCAATGGAATCTCTACTTGTACACCTGCAGGAACGTATACGAAGGAACCACCAGACCAAACGGCACCGTGAAGAGCAGCCCATTTATGGTCTGTAGGTGGAATTAATGTCATCCAGTATTTTTTTACGATTTCTTCATGTTCATGTAATGCTGTTTCGATATCAGTATAGATAACACCTTGCTTAACAAGATCTTCTTGAATACTGTGGTAAACAACTTCAGAATCATATTGAGCACCAACACCAGCTAGAGATGTTTTTTCCGCTTCTGGAATACCTAAGCGGTCAAAAGTACTTTTAATTTCTTCTGGAACTTCATCCCAGTTTTCTTTCATATCTACTTTAGGCTTAACATATGTATGAATATTTGCCATATCTAAGCCCGAGATATCAGGAATCCAATTCGGAATGCCCATGCGATTATAGATTTCCAAAGACTTTAAGCGGAAATCGAGCATCCATTCTGGTTCATTTTTATTAGACCAAATCTCACGGATAATATCTTCTGTTAAACCGGCATCAGAGATATAAGAATATTCAAATTCGTTCTTTATATCATAGACGCCACGGTCCATATCCGCGACTTGGGTTTTCTTTCTTTCTTCCATTATGCCTCCTATGCTAATGCTTTGTATGCGTCATAACCTTTTTCTTCGATTTCACGTACAAGAGAAGCATCACCAGTTTTAACAATCTTGCCATTGATCAACACATGAACATAGTCTGGTTTTAGTTTTTGCAAGATTTGGTTATGATGAGTAATGATTAATACAGCATTTTCTTCGTTATGGAAACGTTGTACACCTTCAGATACGATACGAACCGCATCTACGTCAAGACCAGAATCAGTTTCATCAAGAATAGCCAATTTAGGATTCAAAATGGACATTTGAAGAATTTCATTCTTCTTGCGTTCACCACCAGAGAAGCCTTCATTTACATAACGTTGCGCATAAGATAAATCAAAGGACAATTCATCCATTTTTTCTTTCAATTCTTTTTTGAAAGATAATGCACGTACATTTTCACCAGTAATTGTGGATTTAGCTGTACGAATGAAGTTTTCTACAGTAATACCAGGAATAGAAATTGGATTTTGGAAGGACATAAAAATACCCGCTTTTGCACGATCGTTTACTGCATCTTCCGTAATATCCTTACCATCAAAAATGATAGAACCACTATCTACTGTATATGTAGAATTACCCATGATTGCATTAGCAAGTGTAGATTTACCAGCACCATTTGTCCCCATCACAACATGAATTTCACCTTTATTAATTGTTAAATCAATACCTTTCAAGATTTGTTTCTCTTCAACAGATACCTTTAAATCTTTTATCTGAAGTAATTCAGCCAAAATGTTCACTCCTTTTATTTGTATGTAACCATAAGAAACATACACTCATTATATATAAAACGTATATACTGACACATATAAAAAGGCGGTACGCACTAACGTGAATACCGCCGTAATTCTCGCCAACTTAGCAAGTATGTGCATAACAATCTACACTCATTATACATTCTTATCTAAATGATAGCAAGATATTCCTACTAAAATATACAGGAATTAAAAGAATATCAAGTATTACATATATTGATAGGTTTTTATTAATATTAATTCTCATCCTATTCGATTCTCAATATTAAATTATAGATTTGAAAAATCAAGAGTTCCAAATAAATCATCATATGTTTCAGCACGACGAATTTGTGTAACAGAGCCATCTTTATGTAGCAATAACTCTGCAGAACGTAATTTACCATTATAATTGAAACCCATAGAATGTCCATGTGCACCAGCATCGTGAATGATGACACGATCTCCAATATCAATTTTTGGCAGCTCTCGTTGAATAGCAAATTTATCATTATTTTCACATAAGGAGCCTGTTACATCATATACATGATCCTTGGGAGCATTTTCTTTCCCCATTACGGTAATATGATGATAAGAGCCATACAACGCCGGACGCATAAGATTTGCCATACAAGCATCTAAACCGATGTAATGACGATAAATATCTTTTTTATGAATAGCAGTAGAAACAAGGTAACCAAATGGACCTGTTACCATACGCCCACATTCATAAGCCAATGCTACATCATTAAGTCCATTAGCTACTAAAATCCGATTATACGCTTCTTCTACACCCTTGCTTAATACGCGGAAGTCTACTGGTGTTTGTTCTGGTTTATAAGCTACACCTACACCTCCACCTAAATCAATAAATTCAATAGTGATACCAAGTTCTTTTTTAATATCTACAGCAAGATTAAAGCAAAGCTCTGCTGTACCAACTAAACCGTCAATATCAAGTTCGTTAGAAACAACCATTGTATGAATACCAAAGTGTTTTACACCTTTAGCTTGTAATTGTTTATACGCTTCAAATATTTGTTCGCGTGTCATACCATATTTAGCTTCTTCAGGAAGACCAATAATTGTATTGCCCCCTTCCTTTAAAGAACCCGGATTATAACGCACGCAGAATGTATCTGGCAAAGAGCCATGATTTTTTTCTAAATATTCGATATGTGTAATATCATCAAGATTGATGATTGCACCCATTTCAAGTGCCTTTTTATACTCCACATACGGTGTGTCATTAGATGTGAACATAATATCATGGCCCGTAATACCCACTTTTTCACATAAAAGTAGTTCCGCTAAGGAAGAACAGTCTGCGCCAACCCCAAGCTTTTGTAACAAACGCATGATATACGGATTTGGAGTTGCTTTAACTGCAAAATATTGCTTAAATCCCTTATTCCAAGAGAATGCATTAATGAAAGATTTCATATTCTCAATAATTCCTTCTTCATCATAAATATGGAATGGAGTTGGATACTGAGCAATAATATTTTCTAATTGTTCTGACGTGAATGGAACTGTTTTTTTGTTCATGATAACCTTTCTACATAAATAAAAGACTCATCAGCCGATGAGTCTTTTATTCTAATTTCCTAATTATTTAAATAAAGCTTTATCTAAACTAAAGCGACCAGCACCAGCAAAGAATAACATAAGTGCACCAAAGCCTAATTGAGATGGGTAGTCCCAGCTAAAGAAACTACCATTCAAACTCACAATAGTCGCAGTTGCTAAAGTACCTACAACTAGAATAGCACCAATACGTGTAAATAATCCTACTGCAATGAGAATACCACCAATCATTTCTGCAAGTGCTGCCATAGTGCCTAGCATCTCATAACCACCGGATACGCCTAAAGGTGCTAACATAGTCCCTACTTTGTAGAGCCCTTCAGCTCCGCTAAGCCATTTTAAATAACCATGATAAAACATGGAAATGCCCAATGCAAGGCGATAAATCAATAAGCCAAAGTTTACATAATTAGGTTTACTTTTAAAAATAAAGTTCAACATAGTGATCCTTCTTTCAATTCAAATATAATAAATCGAATAAATTCGATACACTAATTATACTATTAGAGAATAACTATGTCAATAAGACTCACTATTAAATTCTATAGAATTATATCATACATTGTATACAAAATCAATTTTATCGATGTAATCAACATAATATAGTCAGCTTAAATACAATCATAGTTTTTTTGAAATTTGAAATTTAAAATATTACACCCTTACAATAGATTAATTTATCAGTAAAAAATAATCCTAATGAATATGAAAAATGTAATTCACAATTCATTAGGATTATTATGTTTCTTATAAAATTAATTCTAAGCAGCTGATTACATCATACCGCCCATACCACCCATTGGAGGCATTGCAGGAACTGCTGCATTTTCATCTACCTTATCAGCTACGATTGTTTCAGTAGTTAATACAAGAGATGCGATAGATGCGGCATTTTGAAGGGCAGAACGAGTAACTTTTGCAGGGTCAACAATACCAGCTTTAACCATATCGATGTATTCTTCAGTCAAGGCATTGAAACCTACACCAGCTTCAGTATTTTTAACTTTTTCTACTACTACAGAACCTTCGAGACCAGCGTTGTATGCAATTTGACGAAGTGGTTCTTCTACAGCGCGTTTTACAAGATTAATACCAGTTTGAACGTCACCAGTAGCTTCCAATGTATTCAATGCAGGGATGATATCGATGAATGTAGTACCACCACCAGCTACAATACCTTCTTCAACAGCTGCACGAGTTGCATTCAATGCATCTTCAATGCGAAGTTTCTTATCTTTCATTTCAACTTCCGTAGCAGCACCTACTTCGATAACTGCAACACCACCGGACAATTTAGCTAGACGTTCTTGTAATTTTTCACGGTCGAAATCAGAAGATGTTTCTTCAACTTGTGCACGGATTTGGTTAACGCGTTTAGCAATTACATCTTTATCACCTGCGCCATCGATGATTGTAGTTTCATCTTTAGTGATGCGAACTTGACGAGCTGTACCAAGATCTTCAAGCTCTACAGAATCAAGCTTACGACCCATATCTTCAGTAATAACAGTACCGCCTGTTAAGATAGCGATATCTTCAAGCATAGCTTTACGACGATCACCAAAGCCAGGAGCTTTAACGGCTACAGCTTTGAATGTACCACGCAAACGGTTTACTACTAATGTAGCCAATGCTTCCCCTTCTACATCTTCAGCGATAATAAGAAGTTCTTTGCCTACTTTTACTACTTTTTCAAGTGTTGGCAACATGTCTGCGATGGCACTGATTTTACGATCAGTGATCAAGATATATGGGTTATCCATAACGGCTTCCATACGATCAGGGTCAGTTACCATATAAGGGGAAATGTAACCACGATCAAATTGCATACCTTCTACTACATTTAATGCAGTTTGCAAACCTTTGGATTCTTCAACAGTAATAACACCGTCATTACCAACCTTTTCCATAGCTTCAGCAATTAAACCACCGATTTCTTCATCAGCAGCGGATACGCTTGCAACTTGAGCAATTTCAGCTTTACCAGAAACTTTGATAGAGCGTTTTTTAATTTCTTCAACCAAAGTTTTTACTGCTGTTTCAATGCCTTTTTTCAAAATCATTGGGTTTGCACCGGCTGCTACATTGCGCATACCTTCTTGAATCATAGCTTGCGCCAATACTGTTGCGGTAGTAGTACCATCACCTGCTACGTCGTTAGTTTTAGTAGCAACTTCTTTTACTAATTGAGCCCCCATGTTTTCAAATGGATCTGGAAGTTCAATATCGCGAGCAATGGTTACACCATCATTTGTAATTGTTGGGGAACCAAATTTTTTATCCAACACAACATTACGACCTTTTGGACCTAATGTAACTTTTACAGCATTTGCTAATTGATCGACGCCACGGCCTAAAGCGCGACGAGCTTCTTCATTAAACAAGATTTCTTTTGCCATATGTATTACCTCCTAAATAGTAACACTATCCAATGTAACGAAATATATGTGCCCTTAAGCAATATAAAATGTATCATCAGTTTTTATAGTCATACAGACTATAAATCAGCGATTATAATACTGCTAAAATATCGCGTTCGCTAATAATCAAATGAGTAGCGCCATCGATTTCTAATTCGCTACCAGCATATTTTGCAAACATAACAGTGTCGCCAACTTTAACTTCTGGAGCTACACGTTGACCATTGTCATATACTTTACCAGCACCTACAGCTACAACTACACCTTCTTGAGGCTTTTCTTTAGCTGTATCAGGAAGGAAGATACCACTTTTAGTTTTTTCTTCTTTTGCTTCTAGACGGATAAGAACGCGGTCAGCTAATGGTTTTAACATATAATGTCACTCCTTTTTACTAGTTAATCTCCATAATTTATTAGCACTCTAACTCATTGAGTGCTAATCACAAGTATTATTATAACCTAAGTTAAAATAATTGCAAGTACTAATTTTGATTTTTTGACTTTTTAGATATTATTTGACTTATTAGACTGTTTAATGATGAGATTACATGTTTCTATAATAGATATTTGTTTATTCATACTTAAAGTGCGGATCCGATTATACGCTTCCACTTCAGATATAGAATATAGTTCCATTAATATACCAGTTCCCTTTTGAATGATTTTACGATCTTCTAATGAC
Organism: Veillonella parvula; assembly: GCF_042850485.1. GTDB lineage: Bacteria > Bacillota > Negativicutes > Veillonellales > Veillonellaceae > Veillonella > Veillonella parvula_Q. The sequence goes on from NZ_AP031417.1 coordinate 1,153,916, forward strand.
TGTTCTAGCTCAGCCATCTTTTCGCGCAACTGAGCATCACTTTTATAGCGGCCTAAAGCCATCTCTAGGGTAGGAACTAACTGTTCCTCCCGTACTGGTTTAATTAAATAGCCATATACACCAGAATCTCGAGCCTTATCGATTAAATCTTGCTGGCTATAACTTGTTAATAATACTACAGGTGCTTCATGGTGAAAGCCAATTTGACGTGCCGCCTCAATACCATCTAATTCTGGCATCTTAACATCCATCAATATAATATCTGGCTTATATTTTTTACAAAGTGCTAAAGCTTCAACACCATTTGTACCTTCTGCAACGACTTCATGACAACAAGACTCAATAATATCTCGTAAATCCATACGTATTAGGGATTCATCATCCACGATTAAAACGCGCATTTATGCCTCCTTTTTCATATATATCGTCACCAATACACCTGTTCCAGTATTTTCTATTGATAAACTTCCTTTTAATTCATGAGTAACTAAATTATTAATAATTGTTAAACCTAACCGTTTATTAGAAGAAACAGAGAAATCACTAGGCAATCCTTTTCCATCATCTGTAAAAGATAGTTTAATTGTGCTACCTACATCAGTAACTGCTAGATGAACATTTCCACGATTCCCATCTAACCCATGTTCTAAGCTGTTCGTAATTAATTCATTAATAATAAGAGATACATAACTTGCCATATGAGAAGAAATTAGCATATCTTCGCCACTGTAAGTAAAAGTAACCTCTTGGTCTTGTCGCACCATACTTATACGCAACAAACGACATAATTCATCGTAAATTGATCGTATACCAATATAATCCTCATCGTAATGAGACACTATATCGTGAACTAGAGCCATGCTCTCGATGCGATTAATCCCCTCTTGGAGTGCTTGCTTTACATCTGGCAAGCTAGAGCGTCTCGCCTCCATACGCAATAACCCTGCTACAGTTTGTAAGTTATTTTTTACACGGTGATGAACCTCTTTGATAATGGAATTTTTAACCAATAATTCTTGTTGCTGTTTACTTTCACGAGTACAATCATGAAGAACTAAAAAGCACCTTGTTTCATTGCGCCCCATAGCAATAGGAATCATGTGCTGACGAATTACCATATCTTGATAGATTTCTTCATTTGTACGTATACTTCTATCTAATAATACTTGCTGTATAGCGGACATCTTTAAGGTACTGCTAAAAATTGATGAACCTACCAAGCGACGATCAAAGCCTAATACATCTACTAACTTCATAGCTGCATCGTTAGCATACAGTATTTTATAAGTGTCGTCGAAAATAATTAAACCATCAAAATAGGACATGGGTTCGTAAGACAATATTTGTTCATCAGTAGCTGTCAGCATAAGACGTTGCATCGTATCAGACAAAACGTATTCTTGCTCATATTGTTCTGCCTTAATAGATGGTGATAATGTAAAAGATATACCCCCAATAATACGACCTCCGTTGTCTACGATAGGAAAGACATATTGACGCTGTTTGTCATCTAACCCGATAAGTGGTTGACCATCTTTCATCATAGCATACCACGTATGACTGCCTTTTAATTGACGTGTAGTAATCCCTTGATCACTGCGTTCTATACATAGCATATCTGCACATTGTTGTGATCTCTCACCTTGTCCTGTCTCTAGTAGGGGTGTAAAAATCTGTATCCTTTGACGAGTTAAAGACTCGCCAAAGGATATGAGTTTACTAATATGCTCAAGTAATGAGGTTTGTAATGGTCCTAATGGTGTTCTATTTAAAATATCTTGACCAATATCCACGATTAATCCTCTTTCCAAGATACGTATCCAATTTCAACACTGGGCTTTGCATTCAATGTTAAATCGCCAAATTTTCCGGCCTGCGCCATATAATAAGCTCGACATCCAATCATGGCTGCATTGTCAGTAGACAATATTTTATGTGGTTTGTAATAAGTAAAGCCTTCTTCTACACACATAGCTTCTAAAGCCTCTTGTAATCCTTTATTAGCTGATACACCGCCAGCAATAGTAATACGACTTTCACCTAAAGTATGTGCAGCATCTTTCGTCTTTTCTACTAAAACATCTACGATGGCCTTTTGAAACGATGCGGCCACATCAGCTTGATTGATAGGCTCATTCTTTTGTTGCTTACTATTTAAATAGTTTAAAACTGCGGATTTCAAACCACTAAAGCTAAATTCAAAATTACCTGGTTCACTTAAAGCCTTTGGAAATTCAATAGCCTCTGAATTCCCTTCAGCGGCAAGGGCATCGATATGAGGGCCCCCTGGATAAGGGAATCCCATAACCCGTGCAATCTTATCAAAAGCCTCGCCAGCTGCGTCATCTCGTGTTTGACCAAGAACATCAAAATCTTCATATCCTTTTACATGTACTAACATAGTGTGACCACCAGATACAACAAGACTTAAAAACGGAGGCTCCAGTTCTGGATTAGCTAAAAAGTTAGCAAAAATATGACCTTCCATATGGTGCACTGGCACCAAGGGAATCCCTGTAGCAAAGGATAACCCTTTTGCAGCAGCTACACCAACTAATAAAGCCCCTACAAGACCTGGCCCATACGTAACACCAATATGATTGATATCTTGTAGAGTCACATTCGCATCACGTAATGCTTGATCTATAACAGGTATAACTTGTTCTATATGATGACGTGATGCAATTTCAGGTACAACGCCACCAAATTTTCTATGTATTGGTACTTGGCTTGAAATAACATTAGACAAAACGGTGCGCCCGTCCTTAAGGACAGAAGCAGAAGTTTCATCACAGCTACTTTCCAAGGCTAATGTGTATATACTCATTTTATTTCCTCTGAAACGAGAGACATAATATAAGCATCTTCCGTAGGCTCTGAATAATAATCTTTACGAATTCCTTTTACAGAAAATCCTAAATTTCTATACATAGCCAATGCTGCTAAATTAGATATGCGCACCTCTAAGAAAATTTCTTTCATACCTCTCGTAAGACATTCATCTATTAATTGCTTGGTAAGTTTTGATCCATATCCCTTACCTCGTGCGGAAGGAATAATAGCGATATTCGTGATTTGACCTTCATCGTATACAAGCCAAGCACCTGCATATCCAACAATTTTGTTCTCCTCACAAATTACCATATATAATTTATTTGATGCCCCTTCTAACTCAACGAGAACAGATTCTAAACTCCAAGGAACAGAAAAAGACTGTTGTTCAATAGCATAGATAGCTTGAGCATCATCTATTGTAGCCAAACGAATCTCCATTATTCGACTCCCGCTGCCTCAGTAACTATAACTGCAGGATTTTGGTTCAACATTTCAGGATTATCCTTATGGCGTTCTTCCCATAACACTTCTGCTTCTGACCGTCGAATATAATAAGGAACCATATCCATAGGGTCAGAACTCTCTTCAGAGACTACGAATCTACGGCCAGCCAGTAATAAAGAACTAGCTTTTGGAATACGTTTCGATATATCTAAAATCGTTAAATTTGTATCACTTTCATCTAGTAGCTTCTCTATTCGCTTAACGCCATCCCCAAGGAATACAACATGCTCTTCAGATGCTCGGAGTCGATCTAATAAATCATTAGCAGCAATAACAAAAGGTTCTTCTTTGCAGACTAGTTCATTACCATCATATTTGTAGATACCTGCATAAACATGTTTTTTCTGAGCATCGATAATAGTACAAATCGTGCGGTCTGTATAAGCTACATTACGAGCTAAACTATCCATGGTCATTACACCATATAAAGGAATTTGTAAGGCATAAGCCATAGCTTTGGCTGTCCCCATACCAATCCGTAGCCCTGTAAAAGAACCAGGCCCAATACTAACCATAATACCTTTTAATTCACTTTTTTTAACTTGAGAGGCTCGTAATAACATATCAATATGAGGTACCAACTGCTCAGAATGAGTCAATCCAGCTTGAATGGTCAATTCCCCAATTAGGCAACTTTCATCCATTAAAGCCACACTCGACACAAGTGAGCTCGTCTCAATTCCCAACCACATATGGGCCTCCTATTTCTACTAAATCATCCGCTGTAAGGTAATCACTAACTAATGTAATGGATCGGCTTGTATCATCAATGCTCGTTAAATAAATCCATAGTGTTTCATCAGGAAATTCATGAGGAAATTTATCAGCCCATTCTACAATGGATACGCAATCTTCTGTATACTCATAAAAGCCAATATTTTCCAGTTCACTAATATCTTCCAAGCGATATACGTCAAAATGATATAAATGAGTTCGATTCACATCATAGGTATTCATGATGGCAAAGGTAGGACTCGTAATTTCTTCAGTAACTCCAAATCCCTTTGCAATTCCTTGCGACAAATGTGTTTTTCCTGTCCCCAAGTCACCAACTAGTGCTATACAAAGAGGGTCCCCATTCTGTTTAACCCATGCACCTAATAATTTACCAAATTGTTGTGTATCTTCTACTGTATAAGTCTTTAAATGAACCTGTACCTTATCCTTCATGAAAATGATTATATCCTTTCGCTTCTACAGTCTTAATCCTTTTATCAGGTGTTACCATTTGAACCCGTGGTGGGCCAGATAAAACTTCTCCAATCAACGTAATGCCTGATAGCTTTTCCAATTCCGAAAGTAGCGATTTTGGCGCCGTAAAGACTAACTGAAAGTCTTCTCCACCATACAAAGCATAATCTACTGGATTAGTTTGTAAATACTTAGCTAATTCGTAAGTCTCCTCGTGTAGAGGGATTGCTTGTTCTTCAAATACAATGGAAACATTACTAGCTACAGCGATTTCATTCAATTCACTTCCTAGTCCATCGCTAATATCATTCATACTATGGATACCAAGTCGTCGCAATTTTTGCCCCAATTCAATCTGTGGTTCGGGACGTTGATGCCCCACTTTGGTCATATCATAGCCTACTAAATTATATGATAACGCTCCTAAGCCTGTGGCTGCATAACCTACATAGTTTGTAACACCTACAACATCTCCTACTTTCGCACCACTTCGCATAACCGCAGTGCCTTTAGGAACCTCTCCGATAATTGTTACAGTCCAAACCATGGGCCCTTCTGTACGTACAGTATCTCCACCCAATATATTGAGTTGATATCGCATACATTGATCTTTAATTCCCCTATAAATTTCATCAAGAATGACTGTATCAACATGGTCTGGTACGGCTACAGATAATACAATTTGTCTAGGAATGCCACCCATAGCCGCAACATCACTTAAATTAGCCGTCATAAGGCGATACCCAACATCATAGGGCATCATATAGTGAAAGCTAAAATGAACACCTTCCACCATTGTGTCAGTGCTTATCAATTGCTCTGTATTTTGTTCTGCTTTATAAATAGCACAATCATCACCAATACCATACACTACAGTATTAGGGTTATATATTGTGTTATCTTGTATTTGGCGAATAAAATTAAATTCCCCTACATCTTTTAATTGCATCTGATCACCTAGTTTCCGTTTATTACTTATTGTATTGTAACATATATAAAAGACAACAAAAATAGCAGATAGTTGATATAACAACTATCTGCTATAAATGTCTTTAAAAGAATTATTTTTTAATTAGATTCGTCATTCTCTTAACAGGTTCTTTAGTATCAAAGGAACCTACAGTTGGCACCTTTTTACCATTATTGACAAATAGAACACCATTAATATTATCAAAGGATGTCAATGTATTTACAATAGCAGCCATTTGTAATTTAACAGTTAAGTCTCCGCCATTACCCTTTACGAATGCATCATTTACTTCAACAGAAGCAATACCATCTTTTACAGTAACAGATGTAATTTCAATATCCTTAGAGAAGACTGGGTATTTTTGTGCTCTATCGGCATTTAACATTGCTAAAAGAGCTGCTTTAGGCGTAACTTTATTCGCCTCTATCTCAACGGTAGTTTGTTTTACCCCAGAACCATCCTCTGTAGGAACAAAGAAGGCCATCTTAACCTTTTCTTGAGATACTTTACTTGTTTCTGCATCCTTATTGACTTTCGTCTCTTGCGTAGGTTCACTTTTACCTGTTGTAGGAGCTTGTTCATGTGTACAACCCACTACAAATGCCAGCATACCTACACAGAGAATCGATAGAACTTGTTTACGTAATTTCATCGATTAACCTCCAAAGTAATTAGCAATACCATTTGCAATGCGGTTAGCAAAGTCTTCTTGAGTTTGAGGAGATTGTAGCACACGTTCCTCATTAGGGTTAGAAATAAAACCAAGCTCTACAAGAATTGCAGGCATATTAGAATGTCTCAACACGTATAAGTTACCTTCTTGAATGCCACGATCACCATTGAAACCAGGTGTGTTAGCAATTTGAGATTGTACCTTTTGTGCTAATCGAGCATCGTTACCGGTTTTGCTATAGTAATATGTTGCAATACCACCAACGCTAGGATTATTAAATGCGTTGATATGAACGCTTACAAGAGCATCAGAATTACTACGGTTAGCCACGTTAACACGAGCCCCCAATTCATCAACACCGCTTGCATTAGGGCCATATACATCTACATCGGTAGTACGAGTCATAAGCACTTTAGCACCACGATTTTCTAGAGATTTTTTCAAATATATGGAAATCGGTAGTGTAATGTTTTTCTCTTGTACACCGTGAGGTCCAATAGCACCAGAATCACTACCACCATGTCCTGGGTCAATAGTAATTGTTTTGCCAGATAAACCACCGCTAGTAGAGTATTTACCAGATCCTGTAGGTACATTTTTTGCTGGATGCGCAGATTGAGATGGCTTTTTACCATAGTAAGCAGGCTTAGCTACAGCACCTTTTTTCTGAACATCAACAACGATACGATACGGTTTCTTATTAACCGTATCTTTTTTCAAGGAAAAAACCTTTACATCACTAGTATCAATAGATGAAGGTGTCTTGATTGTTACTTTAACGTCTCTGCCATCTTGTGAAAGTTTAGCAGAGCTAGCAATAGCTGAGTCCATAGAAATGTTCTCTTTAGCCGTCTTTAGCTTTGTATTCTTTAAAGTAACAGTCGTAGTTTTCCCATCTTTGCTAATTGATGCAGATGCCTTTATAGGTGCCGATAAGTCCATAACAATACGAACATATGGTACAGGTGCATCTGTTCTAGTCACCCATCGAGCATCTTCCAAATTAGCTGCCTTTGCTTGAGTCAATAATAAAGGTATCGCCATCAAGACTGCAAGGCACATTAAAAATAGTTTACGCAATACATTCACTCCAATCTAACTGACATACATAGTGTCCAAACCATAGAGATGAGTCGATGATATTTTTATCTATCAAAATCTCATCGTTCCAATCTATCCATAAACTAATGTTAGATTATAAATAGATTATTTCATACAAACATGAAGATTAGTATGCCGATTACACATATTACTATATAAAGACCTTATACAGAATACACAAAAACAGTTTCATAAAAATAATTTTTTGTATAAGTAATCAAAACTAACGTTCAGTTGTAATTTGCCATTCATTCCCATCCGTACTAATATGAATACGTCCCATCGTATCTGTACGGTAAATAGCAATATTATTTTCCTGCAAGCGACGTAATGTCACATCGTGAGGATGACCATACTTATTATACATGCCATTTGAAATTAATGCACTTTCAGGCTTAATAGATTTCAAAAAATCTTCAGAGCTACTTGTACGTGAACCGTGATGACCTACCTTAAGAATACGAGCAAACAATCTGGAATTCTGCTCTTTTATAAGTTTTTTCTCTTCTTGCCATTCAGCATCACCCGTGAAGAGCATAGAAAATTTACCAAAGATTAATTTACCTACAATAGAATTATTATTAAGATCTGTCTCTCCTTTTTTATCAGTTAAAGGTTCAACCCAAGGAGCATATACTACAAAGACAGCACCATGTCCAAAATCAACTACATCTCCACTTCTCAAAGTAATTCGTTGAATTTTATTTTTCTCAATCCACTTTTCATAAGTTTTGTACATATTATTATCAACGGCAATACCATCATCATATACATGTTCAATAGGCATAGCCTTTGCAATAGCATAGAAACCACCCATATGATCAGCATGAGGATGCGTGATAATAATATTTTTTAACTTTGTTACACCCATAGTTTTAAGTTGAGCTACAATATTTTCACGATGCTCTATGTCACCAGTATCGATCATGCTATACTCATCACCTACCTTAAGTAATATAGCATCCCCCTGACCAATATCTAGCATATATACATCTAGCTTACCTTCAGGGGTAGTCGTTTTAGTATCGATTGAGTAAGTCCCATTAGCGTTAGTAGTTACTTGATTTGCTGCGTTTGCTACATCATTATTTGTGCAGCCTGCAATGGCGAAGATAGGAATACATAATATTAACAAGAAAGCTATAAAGCGTTGTATTCTATTTGTCATTCATAATCTCCCAATAATTCACTAACCACGAAGCCTAAAGAAGCACTGACATCACTCGGAGTATAACCCCAACTCTTTGTTTCATTCAGAATATCTGCACTACGACTATGTACATATACACCGAGAACAGCACTATCTTGTAGTGAATAACCCTGACTTATAAAACCAGCAATTACACCAGTCAGTACATCTCCCATACCGCCAGTACCCATGCCCGCATTACCGATAGTATTTACATACACCGTTCCATCAGGTAATGCCACAATTGAAGGAATTCCTTTTAGTACAAGAATAACTTGATGAGCCTTAGCAAATTCTCTAGCCAACGTGATATAATGACGCTCAATCCATTTAATAGATAAATCAATAAGTCTACTAAATTCACCTAAATGCGGTGTCATGACACAATATGGAAGTTCTCTTTCCACTGTATATGCAGACTCAATATCACCATCTCGCAAAGCATCTTTATTAACACAACCAACATGTCCCAATGCATACAAAGCATCAGCATCTAGTACTAATGCTCCTTCGTAAGCTTCTAAGATATGATCCACTAAATCACAGATTTCACGGGTGCGACCTAAACCAGGTCCCATAGCAACAACTTGGCGACAATCAAAAAGTTCTTTATTAGGCTCTGTGGAAGTAACCATCACCTCAGGTATGACACGGCTTTGTACAATCTGTTTAATTATTTTGGGTACAGCTAATGTTACTTTACCAGCACCACTATGAACTGCCGCTTCAGCAGCCAAAATAGGGGCTCCTATCATATCATTTGAACCACCAATAATTAAAGTGTTTCCATTGACACCTTTATGCGCCATTGGGGTACGATAGTTGATAATTTTTTCGGCTAAATCAGAATCAATGGTTATAGTTCTAACACGTTCACCCAGTACCTGCTGCCAAGGAGCACCCAATGGAGCAACCACAGCGGTTCCTCCTATAGCCTTTCCGGGATATAATAACAAACCTTGTTTGATAGCTCCAAAAGTAACAGTATAATCATAGGTCAGTGTGCCTTCTGCTACATGACCAGTAGTAGCATCCAAACCTGCAGGTACATCAATAGCCCACAAATCAAAATTATACTGACTACGCATAGTATCAATATCATTCAATATATCGATGGTCACCTCTCTTAACCTTCCAGTAAAGCCCGTTCCCATGATGCCTTCCACAGCGATGGCTACGTTGGACCAATCATTGAATTCATCATACATATCGATGATACATCCCATAGCTTTGCAGCGCTCAATTTGCACTGCAAAAAGATCACTACATTTGTTTGTATTTCCCACTAGTACAATTTGTACTGGTACGCCTTGCTCCATAAAATGGCGAGCCGCTACAAGGCCATCTGCCCCATTATTACCCGTACCACATATAAATAAAACAAAACTATTTATGGAACGGCCATTATTCAGGGAAAATAAATCGTACTCTCCCCATAAGGCATCTACGATACCACGTCCAGCATTTTCCATGAGGATTTCTAAAGAAATTCCTAATTGCTTAGGAACCTCTCGATCTATAAATCGAGCATCTTCTGTAGTTAAAATATTCATCTTATGCTCCTTCAAGTATAACTGTACTTATTGCATAATCCTTGCAATGACTAATCGATACATGAATATCAGTATAACCTGATGTTTCGTAAATATCTTTGAAAGTATCTTGTAAACGAATTAAGGGTGCGCCCCATTCATCATGATAAATCTCTATATCTTGCCATGATCCATGCCTCATCCCTGTACCTAAAGCTTTAATAAAAGCCTCTTTTGCAGCATATATACCTGCAAAGGATTCGTAGCATCCTTTATTCCGACTTTTACAATATTCAATCTCATGAATCGTATAAACGCGCACTTTAAATGAACTTGATTTCTCTATAGCTTGACGTATACGGTCAATCTCTATAATATCATTCCCTAATTTCATAATAGCTCCTAAAATACTCTAATACTATTATTATACACTCATAAAGGGGATTAAAACATAAGTAGTATCTAGACATTTACCGAAAATGGTAGGCTAGACAAACTATAAATTTCAACTTTACCTTTGCGATTGACCGCCATATACATTTGACCATTTCGACAATCCATGTCTTCTACTTCCATTCCAGAAGCATAAGGGCTAATATTTTTAACAACTCCCTCTTCATCGACGTATACAAAGGTTGTCAACGTTGTAAATAAAGTATTTCCATTAGTTGCGTAAGCACCGTTATTATTTAAGTTTGTATGGTTAGCATCAATTTTATAAGAACGAATACGATTAAAATTGGAGTCGTAATAATTAATTGTCCGTTCAGAGTTTGTTAAAGGCACAATTGATACATATTCATTGCGTACTTTATCATATGCAAAATTAAAAACTTTCTCTTTTAGTTTAATCGGTGCTTCAACAATCATGCTATCCGCTTCAATAGGAGTAAGGTTATATCCATTTACAACAGCATTTGTTGTATAGTAACGATTATTGACAGAATTATAAGTTAAGGTATTCATATGACCTAATAAACTTTTATAACTATACTCATATTTTGCAACAACAGTAAAAGTTTTTGGATTAATTTCATAAATAATTTGCTTCGTATTATCTGAATTAATACAAGCTAAAGCAAAAACGTCTTTTTTAGAATTATAACAAAATCCTTGGCACTGATTTACAGATCCATCTAATGGTATTTCTGCCAAGCGAGATAATGGCAATGGCATCTGTACAGAGCTAACCTGTTGAGTAAGTTTAGGAATATCAAAGATATTTGTAATATAATCAATTACACCTTGATCCATACTGTCACCTCATGAAATTAATAATGTATATTATAGTATATAAATTCATAAATATAAAAATAGGCGGTAAGACAAAAGTCTTACCGCCTAATGTTGGTGCCGGAGGTGGGACTTGAACCCACACGGTGTTACCCGCTTGATTTTGAGTCAAGTGCGTCTGCCATTCCGCCACTCCGGCGTATCGGAACATTTGTTATTATACAGACATCCCTAAGCAATGTCAACATATTTTTTATATTTCATCTAAAATATTTTGAACCCTTTTCATATCCGTATCACATTGTTGTTTCCATGTGAGTGCGACACCTGTAATATAGCCTTTACGGGCAAATTCTACATCTGTAGGAACACTTTCAGCACCATAGTCTAGCTCACCAGCTAACCAATAATAATCCTGTCCTCTTGAATTAATGCGAGCTTCGATAATATTACTGTAGGTTTGTAAGCCTTGGCTCACCATTTTAAAATGGTCCCAATCACATGTACCACGTAATGGGAAGTTCACATTTAGTAAACCGCTAAACTGGCCCGCCACATAAATTTTCTCAATCAATTCATGTATAAATGGATGCATCTCGTCTCCCCGTTCAACAGAATATCTCTCAACAGATAATGCTAAACCGGGAATACCGTAAAACCCACTTTCCATAGCTGCCGAAACAGTGCCGGAATACAATACATCAGAGCCTAAATTAAATCCATGATTAATTCCAGAAATTACAAGATCTGGCATATCATCAGTCAATAAATAACTGAGACCGAACTTCATGCAATCGGACGGCGTTCCCGTTAGAGCATAAAGGCGAGGATTTTCATCCTCGCCATTGCAAGCATCTAATTTCAATGGAACCTCGGTTGTCAATGCATGGGATTTAGCACTTTGCTCATTAGCAGGTGCTACAACGGTAATTCTATAATATTGACTTAAATACGATGCAAGATGACGTAAACCATCTGCTAAAATGCCATCGTCATTACACATTAAAATATGCATAGTCACTCCTACAGATTCTATTTTTCATTCTTATTCATATTGCCCATACGTGTTAATTTAACATCATCTAAGCCCACAGCTCTCGTATGGACTGTATGAGACCATACCTTATTATGACGGCGGAACCACCCTAAAATATTTACTGGAATCCAAGAGTAAACAAATAATGGATATAGTAAATAGTAGAACCAAATCTTTGGTGGTACCTTGATTTTCAACAATACAATTAATGGGAATAGATATTGACCAACACCTATAATTGTCCATACAGACATAGGCATAATTTGATACAAAATATTTGTATAAATTGGAGTATACGCATTGATGTAGGATAACACCAAGTATACGGTTGTCAACAATAAGAAATAAGGTTGACTCACTTGGAATATACCATCCAAAATCATAATATTCCCTGTTTTGATACCAATAGCAAATAATTTAGGAATATATCGACCCGCACAGTCAAATTGCCCCTGAGCCCATCGTAAACGCTGTCTGCAAGAAGCCATCATAGTCGTAACCTTTTCATCATATACGATAGCATCATGCCCCCAACAAGTACGGATACCATGAGTCAATAGTTTCATGGAAAATTCCATATCTTCGGTTAAGCTATTGCAATCCCAACCGTATTCGCGAATAATAGATGTACGAATACACATGCCTGTACCACCTAAGGCCGTAGATAATCCAAGACGATATTTTGCTAAATGCCACATATGGTTAACCATCCAAAAGGCGATAGAGAACGTACCGGCTACCCAAGAGTCAGTTGGATTTTTAGAGTTCAAGTAACCTTGAATTACAGACTCACCTTTTTCAAGATGATCATTCATTTCTAACATAAATTGAGGATGTACTAAATTATCGGCATCAAAAATCAGAAATGCATCATATTTCCGATCCATTTGTTCTACCCGATCAAACATCCACCCCATGGCATAACCTTTACCTATTTCTTGTTTATTTTCACGTACATGTACATTAGCGCCAGCAGCACTTGCTACTTCCGCAGTCTTATCTGTACAGTTATCGGCAACTACAAAAATATCGTACAGATCATCTGGATAATCTAGGCCACGTAAGTTTTTAACTAACTCACCAACAACAGCTTCCTCATTATGAGCGCATACAACGATGGCAAAGGAATTTTTAGGGGTATAATTTTTATGTACTCGCGATCGCCACATACCTACGACAGCGAGTATAAAATAATAAACCGTATAAATTACGATTATTACCTGCATAGGAATCAGTAATAGATCCAGTAGGTAATTCATACTATTCTCCTCCACACATCTATTTACGCACTATATTTAAAGCCCCGTTAATAAGTCCAAACATTACATAGCCAGCAAAAATCATAACGGCCCATGTATGCCAATCATACACGAGACAAGCTACAACAAATATGGCTGTGAGTACAATAGAAAGTTTATTGATATAAATCTCACTTTTACCTTTAAAATCGGGATATTTAACTTCACTAACCATAAGGAGACCTATACCAATCATACAAACTACCAACACAAATTGAGGTACCGATACGCCACACAATACGTAAGTCGCCGCTAAACATCCAGCGGCTGGAATTGGTAAACCTTCAAAATAGCCATGAACTTCGTCAGTTTTAATATTAAATCGCGCTAAACGAAATGCACCAAGCACTGCAAAAGCTAATAGTGGCACATATGCAATCCATCCTAAACCATTTAATTCTTTCATATAAAGCATATAGGCAGGCGCTACACCAAATCCCACTACATCAGACAGAGAATCAAGTTCCCGGCCCATTGGTCCTGCAACGTTTAAAGCTCTTGCTACACGACCATCTAACCCATCTGCTACTAGAGACAATAATATACATATAGCTGCGCAGAAGGTATTATTTGTAGCAGACAACGTAATACCAAGAACACCAAATGCTAAATTTGCACTAGTAAATAAATTTGGAATAATAGATTTATTCATGTCGTAACCTCCCGATAACAGTATCACCGCCTGTAATATGTTGACCTTTTTCCACGAACAACTCTACATCCTTATCCATATAGAGCTCAGTACAGGAACCGAACTTAATCATCCCGTACAACTGACCGCGTTCAAGTACACTATCTAGGTCTGTCCAAGATACGATACGTCTTGCTAAAAGGCCCGCAATTTGCGTTACTAATACGGAAGTACGATCATTTTCAATACAAATAGTATGACGTTCATTTTCAAAACCTACATCATCTTTGAATGCTGGTAGGAAACTACCCATCGTATAGTGACGGTACGTAATTTTACCATCAATAGGCGCACGATTAGCATGCACGTCAAAAACAGATAAGAAAATAGTTACTTTTTTACACTCTTTATGTAAGTAAATATCTTCGTATACATCAGAAATATCCATGATTTTACCGTCCGCTGGGGATAAAATCAAATCTGGATCTTGAGGGATTACACGTTTAGGATTTCTAAAGAAATTGACGAAAAATAATGCCAGAATAAATGAAATAATCGCAATTACATAATGTCCTAAATATCCTAACACCACAGTGATAATGAGCATAGCTCCTATCAGAGGAAACCCTTCCTTAATTATTGGTCCTGTAGGCACGATTCAACACTCCTCTATTTATTTCTAATAACGGTCCACATAAACTTTGGAATAGCCAACATACGGCCAATCCGTTGAGGTTCTAAATATAATCGATACAACCATTCAAGTCGATTTCGTTGCATCCATTCTGGGGCCCGAGGAATATTACCTGCCAAGACATCAAAGGAACCACCAATTCCAATGGCAACTACGCCATCGAGGTGACTCAACTTTTCTGCAATCCATTGTTCTTGCTTTGGCACACCTAAGGCAACAAATACCAATTTTGCCTTAGATTCAGCTATAGATTTAATGATTTCTTGTTCCTCTGCACTATCAAAGAATCCGTCATGAATTCCTGCTATATTTAATGCACCTACCTGAGCAGATACATTACCAATCGCTCGTTGAGCAACACCAGGTGCCGCCCCCAAGCAGTATACAGGAATTTGATGAGTCGCCGCAACTTTAAACAATTCCATAGTTACGTCTACACCTGTTACGCGTTCAGGCACATGTTCTCCTTGACGCTCTGCAGCCCACAAAATGCCAGCCCCATCGGGAACGACGAGACTAGCATTATTCAATATGGAGTGCAATGTAGGATTTTCATTAGCCAACATAACCATTTCTGCATTAGCCGTTGCTACTAAATGTAGCCCCGGCTGTTCAGTTAATTGTAAAATACGTTGGACTGCCTCATCCATTGTGACACAATCGATAGGCACAGATAAAACAGAAATACGTTTATTCAATGTAATACTCCATTATCAACCACTATAATTTGGTGCTTCAACGGTAATGCTTACATCATGCGGATGACTTTCTTTCAAACCAGCCGCTGTAATTTGAATGAATTGAGTGTTTTCAATCATTTCTTGGATGTTATGACATCCACAATACCCCATACTTGCACGCAAACCACCAACCATTTGGAAAATTGTATCGGCCAGCATACCTTTATATGGTACACGACCTTCTATACCTTCAGGAACTAATTTCTTAGCTTCTGTTTGGAAATATCGATCTTTACTACCGAGTTTCATAGCCCCTAGACTACCCATGCCTCGATATACTTTATAAGAACGGCCTTGATAAATCACTGTTTCTCCAGGGCTTTCATCAGTACCCGCTAAAATATTACCCATCATAACTACATTAGCACCAGCCGCAATAGCTTTAGCAATATCTCCAGAATATTTAATCCCCCCATCAGCAATGATAGGAACTCCATAGCGACGCCCCACTTGAGCAGACTCATAGACTGCTGTGATTTGAGGTACCCCAATGCCAGCAATGACACGAGTTGTACAAATAGAACCAGGTCCTATACCAACCTTAACTGCATCAGCTCCGGCTTCGATAAGAGCCTCAGTGCCTGCTGCAGTTGCCACATTACCTGCAATTACAGGAATGTGAGGATACGCTTGTTTAATGTCCTTCAACGTACGAAGAACACCTGCAGAATGCCCATGGGCAGTATCAACAATAATTACGTCAGCTTTAGCAGATACAAGCGCATCAAGTCTATCATACAAATCTTGAGAAACACCTACTGCAGCACCAACTAATAATCGGCCACTACCATCCTTTGCTGCATTTGGATATTTAGTCGCTTTTTCAATATCTTTAATCGTAATTAAGCCTTTTAAGTTACCGTCGCCATCTACAAGAGGTAATTTTTCAATACGATGTTCGCTTAAGATAGCTTTCGCCGCTTCAAGAGATGTACCTTCCGGTGCAGTAACTAGGGAATCTTTTGTCATACATTCCCCAATTTGTCGGCTTAAATCAGTTTCAAAACGCATATCGCGATTTGTAATGATCCCTACTAGTTTACCATGTTCTGTGATAGGTACACCAGAAATTTTATATTTTTCCATAAGTTCTGCTGCATCGGATAGTAAATTTTGAGGGCTTAAGAAAATAGGATCAACGATAACACCGTGTTCAGAGCGTTTTACCTTGTCAACTTCATGAGCTTGCTCTTCAATAGACATATTTTTGTGGATAACGCCAAGACCTCCTTCACGAGCCATTGCAATCGCCATCCGTGATTCAGTAACCGTATCCATCCCAGAACTAATCATAGGAATATTTAATGTAATATCACGAGTTAATTGAGTTTTTAACTCTACTTGATTAGGCAGTATATCCGAAGCTGCTGGTATTAATAATACATCATCAAAAGTTAGTCCACGCATACCGAATTTATCGTCTCTCATATTTCTTTCCTTTCCGTATAATAAAACAAAACTACGACCCGCCTAGTCCCTATGGACTAGGCGGTCAGTCGTAGCCTTAGCATTCAGACCGCAAAATGCCGCCTTCCATATAATCGTCTTTTTTCATATCTACGAAGATAACTTTTACTGCATCAGCAGGAACATTTACGATATCAACCGCAGCCTTTGTAATTGCTTCACCTAATTGTTTCTTTTGTTCTTTTGTACGCCCTTCGACGAGCTCTACATGAATAATTGGCATATTAACCTCCATAGATGAAAAAATGAAATAAATTGTTTGTTCTATTATACGGTATGAAGGACATATAAACAAGGAAAAAAACCAGATAAAATCTAATATTATCGATGCTTATATACTTATTAATCCTACCTCTTAATTATACAATATTCTTAGAAATTTTTCACCAAATCTTTTTTCTAATTCTTCTTTCATGATAGATTCTAATTTTTCTATTCCGAATTGATTTGCAAAATCTAGCACATCCTTGCGAGCCTTTACTAAAATCTCAATATCTTTGATGATATTAGCAACGCGCAAATCAGGTAGTCCTGATTGAGCTAATCCAAACAATTGACCAGATCCACGAATCAATAAATCTTGCTCTGCAAGCTCAAATCCATCCTGGATTTGTTCCATCAACTTTAAACGCTCTTGACTTACATCATTTTTAGAATCACTAACAAGAATGCAATAGGACTGATGAGCGCCACGACCTACACGGCCCCGCAGCTGATGTAGCTGAGACAGGCCAAATCGTTCTGCCCCTTCAACGCACATAATGGTCGCATTTGGCACATTAACACCCACTTCTATAACTGTTGTGGAAACAAGTAATAAAATTTCACCCCTATGGAAGGCATTCATCACTTCATCTTTTTCACTCGGCTTCATACGACCGTGAACGAGGCCCACTTCATAGGCCTTATAAAAGTACTCTTTTAATTCTAGATACAATTCCTCAGCAGCTTGCAAGTCTAATTTTTCGGATTCTTCTACAAGAGGGCACACCACGTAGACCTGACGCCCTTCCGCCATTTCCTTACCAAAGAAAGTGCGTAATCTCTCTTTATAAGAACTATCTACAGCATATGTTTTAACAGGTTTTCGCCCTGGTGGCATTTCTTTAATTAAAGATACTGCTAAATCTCCATATACGGATAATGTCATGGTACGAGGGATTGGTGTAGCCGTCATGATAAGTACATGAGGATATGTTCCCTTCTGTTGCAATCTCGCCCGTTGATCTACACCAAAGCGATGTTGCTCATCAATGATAACAAGGCCTAAATTATGGAAATTAACCCCCTCTTGGATAAGAGCATGCGTTCCAATAATCATTTGGATTCTGCCATCTGCTAAGCCCTCATAGATGCATTCTTTCTCTTTTTTCGTAGAGGATCCCGTTAATAATTCTATGGTAATACCTAAATTAGCACATACAGTTCGTATCCCTTCGTAATGTTGAGCCGCTAGAATCTCCGTAGGGGCCATCAATGCCCCCTGATACCCATTTTCAATGGCTTTTAATAAACTCAAGGTAGCCACAATAGTTTTACCAGAGCCTACATCTCCTTGCAACAAACGTTGCATAGGTCGTTCATCTTCCATATCAATACGAATATCCTCTAACGCTCGTTGTTGATCACCTGTTAAAGAAAACGGTAAATTCTCTATACACTGAGCCATTAGTTCCCCATTTGGTCCCATTTTAGACCCTCTATGGCATTGTTCTTTATTTCGCAACAAAGCTAAACCAGCTTGCATGACGAACAACTCTTCATAGGCCAATTGATAACGAGCCTCTTCATATCGCTCTGAAGACTCTGGGAAATGCATCATTTTAAATGCATCATAACGAGTCATATATTGATGTACTTCACGAACTTCAGCAGGCAAAATCTCTGGCAATTCATGATTAGCTGCAAACCAATTACGTACCGATGAGCGCACCACAAATTGAGATACCCCATCTGCAAGAGCATAAATGGGAACGATACCCCGATCAGGTTCTCCACCGTCTCCCAAATTTTCTATTTGGGGTGTATTCATTTGCATAGACCCATATTGGAATTCTGCTTTACCATACGCATATAGATGCTGCCCTTTTTTATAAAAGTTTTTCTTATACCCTTGGTTAAATAGCACAATCTTTAAAGGACCTGTACCATCTACAATGACTACTTCTAAAATAGACAATCGGGGACGAGGGCGTTTTTCTTGTACAGCAATAACATTCCCAACCACGCCACCAGTCATGCCAGATTTTAAATCACCAATTCTATAAATCGTACGGCGGTCTTCATAGGTTCTTGGGAAATACGTTAACAAGGATGTTATATTGATAATTCCCAACTTATGTAATTGTTTCTCTCGACCAGGACCTATCCCCTTTATGGTCGTCAACCGTTCATCCATAGAAACTCCTTTAAATATACGATAAACACATGAAATATATCCAATTTCTGTATATCCTTGTGTAAAAGCCCACTCATATCATAGAATACGATATATAGTATACCTTATATTGTAGTATATTTCATAAAAAGAGCAATATGTACGATAAAAACACTTGCTTTACGCTACTCTTTATGATAATATACTTTTGTTATGTTATAGATTAAGCTTGGAGGTGGAAACTATGGCAAACCTTTGCGAAGTATGTGGCAAATCCACATCTAGCGGTATGAACGTGAGTCACTCTCACATTCGCACAAGAAAAACTTGGAAACCGAACATTCAAAGAGTACGGGTGGTTGTAGACGGTGCTACTAAAAAAGTAAACGTATGCACTCGCTGCCTTCGTTCTAATAAAATTACACGCGCGTAAAATAAAAAGTACATGTACTCTTTGGGGTTCTAGAGCCCCAAAAAAAGCAGTTAGTTCATTTGAACTAACTGCTTTTTTTGTTATCTATGTACCTATTACTAAAAGTTACAAGGTAATATTTGGAATGTAATACTGTTTAAATAGCTTAATAGCATATTGATCTGTTAAGCCTGCTACATAATCCACCACATCACGGGTAGAATAAAACTCTCTTGTACTTTCACAGCCCTCCATATCGTCAGGATGTTCCATAAAGTGAGTAAATAAGTTTTTCACCACATGAGATGCCTTATTTCGATCTGGAATTAAAGCCGGCGCCAAATAAACATTTTTAAACATAAATTGACGGAATAGATTCATGGTCATCTCTATATCTGTAGACATAGAAATAACAGGTTTATCTAAAGACTCTCGCACCATATCTTCAACCATGGCTGTAATCATACTAGATGGAGTCATTCCAAAATGCTCGCGCACTTCAAAGGGCAATTCCTCAGCGGTCAACATTCCTGCCCGTTGAGCATCATCAAAATCATGACACAAATAGGCAATACGATCTACAATACGAATAATTTGTCCTTCTAAGGTAACAGGAATTGTAGCGCCCGTATGGCCTAAAATACCATCCCGCACAGCAGTCGTTAGATTGAGACCTTGTTGGTCACCATGCTTTTCAAGAACCTCTACCATGCGCAAACTTTGTTCATTATGATTAAAATGACCTACCATATCACGCAACGCATATTCTCCAACATGACCAAATGGCGTATGACCCACATCATGCCCCATGGCAATAGCTTCCACTAAATCTTCATTGAGTCGCAATGCACGAGCCACTGTACGCCCAATTTGACCAACCTCGAGAGTATGAGTCATACGCGTACGATAATGATCACCTGGCGCAATATAAACTTGTGTTTTATGTTTTAACCGTCTAAAACATTTACTATGAATAATGCGATCCCGATCTCGTTGGAATGCAGTTCTAAGAGGATCAGGAGCTTCCTCTAAATCACGGATGGCATCACGGCTTTTTGCAGCATAAGGAGAGAGGAGTAATGCCTCCCTCTCCTCTATTTGTTCCCGTATATTCATTTACCCTCCGATGCACGGTTTTTATCAATCAATTGCATAACTAGAGATGCTGTTTCTTCGATAGATTTATTAGAAACATCTAGCACTTGGCAATGTAAGCGACGCATAATAGCTTTTGCATATTCTAATTCAGATTGAATACGCTCAATAGAAGCATAATTTGCTTCATCTTCAAGACCGATAGCACGCAAACGTTCACTACGAATATTATTTAATTTGAATGGGTCAATGATAAGGCCCACGATTTTTTTTGCTGGAATTTTAAATAATTCCTCTGGTAATGGTACCTCAGGTACTAATGGCAAATTGGCAGCTTTAATCTTTTTATACGCCAAGAACATAGACAATGGTGTCTTACTTGTTCTAGATACACCAATAATAACTACATCGGCCTTTTCAAAGCCAGATGGATTTTTACCATCGTCATATTTTACGGCAAATTCAATGGCTTCTACCTTTTTGAAGTATTCTTGGTCAAGCTTATGAACCATACCTGCTGTCATACGAGGCTTTGTGGATGCAACAGTACCTACAGCATCGAGAACTGGGCCCATAATATCTACAGCAGGAATATTGTATTCCGCCACTTTTTCATGAAGATATTTACGTAAAGTCTCAGATACGATGGTATGACAAATAACATGATTACCACGTTTTGCATCTGCTATAACTTCATCAATTTGGCTTTCACTATCAATATAAGGGATACGAACAATTTCAATTTGTTCCTTATCATATTGACTCGCCGTAGCTCTTGCTACAGCCTCTGCGGTCTCCCCAAGGGAGTCCGATATTGCATAAATAATTTTTTCTGCCATTCTATCAACCTCAATGTATGCTACATTCTAAAAATACTTTTGTCACCGTTGTTTTAGATACGCGGCCCACAACCTTTAGGCGCTTCTTATTCTCCACATCCTCGCGAACGACAACAGGTAAACAATCCACCTCATATTCTATCATCTTCTGTGCAGCCTCTACTAATGTATCGGTAGGCTCCACAGTTATTACCTTACTAACAGGGGTCATAATCATAGATATAGGCATGGTATGTGAATCTGTTTGCCCCATAGAGGCACGCAACAAGTCCTTACGAGATACTACACCTACTAAATAGGAATCATCACACACTAGAATAGTCCCTACATCTTCAGTAAATATAGTAACAATCGTGTCATACAAACTTGTATCCCCATTGACTACGACGGCTTGAGATAATACATCACTTACCAGAAATGATTTTAATCGCTCTGCTGTTTGTGTTTCCTTTGAAAGCCCCACATAGTAATAACCTACATTAGGACGTGCATCTAAAACACCTAGCATAGTTAAAACAGATAAATCTGAACGCAATGCAGATCGTGTAACCTCTAAATGTTCAGCAATAGCACTACCTGTAACAGGTCCTTCTTCACGAACGATTTGAGCAATTTGTTCTTGTCGTTTCGACAGTTTCACACGGTAACCCCCTTTCATCTCTGTTTGTATTATATCCTAAGTTACCATTCAGAAAAAGAGGAGACCAACGGGCCTCCTCTTTCAATACCACTATATGATTACCAAGTTAAGTCATCAGTTTCTTGACGACCACGACCAGTCATAGCATCAAGCATGATTCGTTGTTCGATTTGAGCCACCATTTTCTTAGTGTTCACAACCGCATCTGGATTAACAGAAATGGAGTCGATACCACTCTTCACGAGGAATTCGCAAAGTTCAGGATACACACTTGGCGCTTGGCCACAGATGGATACAGTTTTACCATCTTTGTGAGCTACTTCGATGAGATGGCGAATTGCTCTACGAACTGCTAGATTCCGTTCATCATAGATATGTTGAACTGTTTCATTATCACGGTCACAGCCAAGAACGAGCATAGTCAAATCGTTAGAACCGATGGAATAACCATCTACATATTTATTGAATTGATCAGCTAAGATAATATTTGCTGGAATTTCAGCCATAAGCCAGATTTTGAAATCTTTACCGCGTACAAGGCCTTCTTGAGCCATTAAGTTAGTAACAAGTTCAGCTTCCTCTACAGTACGGCAGAATGGAATCATAACTTGTAAGTTTTTGAAACCAAACTCGTTACGTACTTTTTTGATTGCTTCTAATTCTAATTTGAAAGCAGGTGTATATTTAGGATCGTAGTAACGAGAAGCACCACGCCAGCCAAGTAATGCACTGGATTCATGTGGTTCGTATTTGTCACCACCTTTAAGATCACGGTATTCGCTAGATTTGAAGTCGCTCAAACGAACTACAACTTGGCGAGGAGCTAATGCTTGGCAAACTTTACGCATACCTTCTGCCAATGTATTTACAGCAAAATCACTGCGACCTGTTTCGATAAGGTGCAATGGATGTTCATGGATGAAAGTAGTCCAAATGAACTCTTCACGCATGAGGCCGATACCATCACAAGGCAATACACCATGTTTTTCAGCCAAATCAGGATCGCCTAAATTCATGTAAATCTTAGTACCTGTTACAGGAACAGATTCAGCAACAACATTTGCAGTAGCTTGTGCTTCTGGCTTTTTAACGATATCTTCTAATACGCCATCATATACGATACCATTTGTAGCGTCTACAGTAATCATTTGACCATCTTTAATGGATGTAGTCGCTTCATGGCTACGGCTCTTAGTACCTACGATACATGGAATACCAAGCTCACGACTAACGATGGACGCATGGCAAGTCATACCGCCGGCATCAGTAACGATGGCTTTCGCTTTTTTCATTGCTGGCACCCAGTCAGGAGCTGTCATAGCTGTAACAAGAATTTCGCCTTCTTTGAACTCATCAATATCCTCAGGATTGATGATAACATGAGCTTTACCAGCTGCATTACCAGGGGATGCTGGCAAACCTTTTACGATAATATCGCGATTACCTGCATCTAATGTGCTAGATTTTTCAGATACTTCTGGTTTTTCTTTGCGGGACCAAACTGTTTCTGGACGAGCTTGTAAAATCCAAATTCTACCGTCTCGTTCATCTACGCCCCATTCCATATCCATGTAGCAACCATAATGTTTTTCGATTGCTTTTGCATATTCAGCAAGCTCTAGAACTTGAGCATCTGTAATCACTTGTTGTTTAGCTTCATCTGCTGGAACAACTTCTTCAACGCAATCGCCGTCAGCTTTACGAACTAAACGGATATTTTTGTCATTAATCATGCGGTCTGTAATTTCCATTTTAGCTTTATCTACACGGAAATTATCTGGTGTAACGGTACCTTGTACAACGTATTCACCAAGACCCCAAGAGCCTTCAATAAGAATATTGTTGTCATTGCCTGTTACAAGGTCAACAGTGAACATTACGCCAGCCGCTTTAGAGAATACCATCATTTGAACAGCTGCACTCAATGCTACTGTCATATGATCGAAACCCTGTTTTACACGGTAATATGTTGCACGGTCTGTGAAAGTAGATGCATAGCATTCTTTTACTTTTTGAATAATAACATCAGCACCACGTACATTTAAATATGTATCTTGTTGTCCTGCAAAGCTTGCATCTGGCAAGTCTTCTGCTGTTGCACTAGAACGAACTGCTACGAATGGATTTTCTTCGTTTACTTTTTTACCAAGTTCTTCATAAGCATGACGAATAGCATCTGCCAATTCTTTAGGCATTTCTTCTTCGCAAATCATGCGGCGAATTTTAGCACATACTTCACGCAATAATGCAGAATTTTCTACATCATCTAATGCATCAAGTTCAGCGCGGATTTTATCTTCCAAACCTGTTGCTTTCATAAACTCACGATAACCATGAGCAGTTGTAGCAAAGCCGTAAGGTACAGGTACATTAGTGGAGGATGTCAATTCCCCTAAGGAAGAAGACTTACCACCAACTAAATTAACATCTTCACGTCGTAATTCATCAAACCAAAGTACGTATGCTGTTTCGCGATTCATGTGAGAACCTCCTAGATTAATTAGTGCAACACATTAAACCTTTTACACATAAATAGTATACCTTAATTTACAATCTGTCAATTTATATGAGGATTATTATGCAAATCTATCTCCCTATATATATCTAAAAAGTTCTTCAGTACTCGCCCAGTTAGCCCCCATATGGTGTATTGTTTATAAGGATAGAAATAAACGGAGTAGTTTTGTCTGATTTTCCAGTCAATGTTGTAGCCTTCTAATAAATGGAACGGAAAGTCTCTTAACGGTTTCGTCCCAATGTCTAGATGACCTACCGTTGGCTCCATGTCTAATAGATATTGTAATGGAACTGTGAATACCTCTCCTACTTCGTCTGGATTTGGTTTCAAATCGCTTGTATGCAGGCGCACGGCTACGGCATATAGCTTGACACCTATCGCAGATACTAAGCAGTCTAAATTGCCCAGAAGTTCAATTTGATCTAAATCGATACCCAGTTCCTCAGAGCATTCACGCATGGCAGCATGGGCACCACTTTTATCATTAGGCTCACAATGTCCACCAGGAAAACTGATTTCACCTGGTTGACGGCGTAGCTTATTACTGCGCACAGTAAATACTACATGATCTTCCCCATCGATTTCTAATAATGGTACAGCTACTGCCGCAGTTATAACATCAATATCGGTAAGAACAGTATGTTCTCGTTGTTCTAAAAAGTTGCTTAGTTCTTTGTCCATATATAGTCCTCTTACTTTATAGATACTATACGATATCTCTATAAATCTTTTATGTGTCAAATTTGTATTTTATATTTGTATCTGTATTTAAATTTGAATTTATATTTTACTTTCATTATACATGAACTTGTAAGTCATTTTTTGCTTTACAAACAACAGATTTAGTAGATAAATAATCTTATAGACCAAATAGACATAAAAAAACTGTGATGAGGTTTCTATCTCATCACAGTTTTATATTAGTTAAATTTAATTTTTACAAATTTACGTTTACCAACTTGAACGATCATGCCGTCTTCAAGGGTAAGGTTTTCTTCTGTATATTTTTCACCATTTACTTTGAAAGCACCGGCTTTAATAGAGCGACGTGCTTCGCCATTAGAGGCAGTTAAACCAGCATCTGTACAGAATTGCGGTACAAAGATTGGTTCTGTTGGCGCATCCATAGCGTATTCAGGAATATCTGTAGGCAACGCGCGTTGTTGGAATACGCGTTTGAATTCTTCTTCTGCTTCGAGAGCAGCTTCTTCACCATGGTACAAACGAACGATGGTACGAGCTAATTGCATTTTAGCATCACGTGGATGTAATTCACCACTTTCAAGACGTTTTTCCATATCTTCTTGCTCTTCGATTGGCATATCTGTAACGAGCATGAAATAGCGCATCATCAATTCGTCTGGAATGGACATTGCTTTACCATACATTTCTTTAGGTTCTTCATCGATACCGATGTAGTTACCTAAAGATTTACTCATTTTTTGAACACCATCAAGGCCTTCAAGCAATGGCATTGTAATAACAACTTGTGGTTCTTGACCTTCTAATTCTTGTAAATGACGACCCATTAACAAGTTGAACGTTTGGTCTGTACCACCAAATTCAACATCAGCATGTAATGCTACAGAATCTTGACCTTGCATCAATGGATACATAAATTCATGAACACCGATTGCACGACCTTCTTTGAAACGTTTATTGAAATCATCGCGTTCCATCATACGCGCTACAGTGTAAGAACTTGCTAAGCGAAGCACATCAGCAAAGTTCATAGACTCTAACCATTCACTATTGTCACGAGCGATAGTTTTTTCAGGATCCAACACTTTGAAGATTTGTGTTTTATAGGTTTCAGCATTTTTCAATACTTCTTCTTTTGTAAGTGGTGGACGAGTTACGCTTTTACCAGTAGGATCACCAATACGTGCAGTAAAACCACCGATAACGATTACGACTTGATGACCAAATTCTTGGAACAAACGTAATTTACGAAGTGGTACAGTATGACCCAAATGAATATCTGGCGCTGTTGGGTCCAAACCTAATTTTACAACTAAAGGTTTATTTTCCTTAATGGATTTTTCTATTTTCTTTACAAGATCTTGTTCATTAATTAAATCTGCTACGCCGTGTTTAATTTGGCGCACTTGTTCTTGAGCACTAACCATGATAATCCTCCTCGAAATACTATTGTTTTAGTATACCATTATCTAAAAACTTTCACAATTATATATATAGTATTGGTTTTAAGCCATATATGATATAATATTTATAACTGCGTAATAGAATTTACGTTATATTTACTAACAAAAGAAAAAAAGAGGTGACTCTATGAGTAATAACTCAAATGCGAGAAGCAGCCGCCGTTCTAACGGTAGCGGCTCTACACCGAAGAAAACAAGTCCGAAGCGTCTATTTTGGATTTGTACCCTTCTCCTTATACTCATCGTAGCCGGAGGTGGCTGTGGTTTCATCAGTGCTACACTGTCTAACCTACCAGATGTATCCAATGTACGTCCTTCCGCATCGTCTCAAATTTACGATGTCCATGGTAATCTCATCACAACGGTTCATTCCACAGAGAACAGATTACCTGTACCTTTAAAAGTTGTACCAAAGGATTTACAAAATGCCTTTGTTGCTACTGAGGACTCTCGCTTCTATTCCCATCACGGTATCGACCCTGTTGGTATCTTGCGTGCTGTATGGGTTAACATTGTTCATAGTGGCGTATCTGAAGGTGGTTCTACAATCACTCAACAGTTAGCGCGTAATGCATTCTTATCTCAAGACAGAACATTTAAACGTAAAATTTCTGAAGCATTGCTAGCACTTAAAATTGAACAACATTACACTAAGGATGAAATCCTTGAAATGTACATGAACCAAATTTACTTTGGCCAAGGTGCATACGGTGTACAATCTGCAGCTCATGTATACTTTGGTAAGGATGCTAGCCAATTAACGCTAGCTCAAGCAGCACTCATTGCAGGCTTACCACAAAGTCCTAACTACTACTCTCCATTCAATGATTTGGAAGCTAGTAAAAAACGTCAAGCTGTTGTATTAGGCCAAATGGTTAAATACGGTTACATTACACAAGAGCAAGCTGATGAAGCACGTCAAGCAGATTTAGGCTTAGTGGCAAAACAAGAACAAACGCATGAAAAATCTAATGCATCTTACTTCATTAACTATGTTATTGCACAAGTTTCTGAAAAATATGGCGACGATGCAATCTATAAAGATGGTTTAAAAATCTATACAACTCTTGATATGGATGCACAAAATGCAGCTGTAGCAGCAATGCAAAACTTGCCTAATTACTACACTGATAGCAATGGTTTACATCAACCACAAGGTGCTATCGTAGCTATGAACCCTCATAATGGTTACATTATGGCTATGGTTGGTGGTCGCGGTGATGATGCCTTTAACCGTGCATCACAAGCGGAACGTCAACCAGGCTCTGCTATGAAACCATTTGTTTACTTAGCTGCTATTCAATCTGGTAAAACTCCAGGTTCCATTGTTGATGACAGTCCTGTTGATTTTAATGGATGGCGTCCTCAAAACTATGAACGAAACTATGAAGGCAATATTACTTACCGTTATGCATTACAACATTCTCGTAACGTACCAGCTGTAAAAATTGCTGATGAAGTAGGCATGTCTAAGATTATCGACTTAGCTAAGAAAATGGGTATTACTACCTTAACCGATGAAGATAACAACTTATCAACAGCACTCGGTGGTTTAACTCATGGTGTTTCCCCATTAGAAATGGCAGAAGCTTATGGCGTACTCGCTAATGGCGGCGTTAAGGTTCAACCTACAGCAATCATAAAAATCGTGGATCGCAACGGACAAGTGGTGGAAGAAAATTCCATCCAAGAAAAGCGCGTCGTTGAAGAAAAAGATGCTGCTATCATCACTGATATGTTAGAATCTGTTATTAATGGTGGTACTGGTGGCAATGCTGCTATCGGTAGACCTGCAGCTGGTAAAACAGGTACAACAGATGATGAAAAAGATGCTTGGTTCGTTGGATATACACCTGATTTAGTTGCTGCGGTTTGGATAGGCGATGACTACGGATCTGAAACATTAGGTATTACCGGTAGTTCAACGCCGGCAGTAATGTGGAGACAATTTATGTCGGCCGCATTAGCTAATACCCCTGCTTCTGACTTTAATGTACCTGCTAGTGCTCAAGCGGCTGTCTCTGAAGGTTATTATAATCCTGTAAAAGCACAGCCTAAAAAAGATGATAAAAAAGACGAGAAAGCAGATAAAAAAGACGATAAAGACAAGTCAAAAGATGAAGCTGTAAAAGATGACAGTGGCTCAAAAGATGATGCAACTGAAACAAAATCTAATTCATCGAAAAGTAAAAAGTCTAGTAAAAAAGATCGTTAATCTCATACGCTAAAGGAGTGGAACATGTGTTCCGCTCCTTTCTTTTACGGAAAAAAGGTAGTAAGTTCAAAGAACTTACTACCTTTTCTATTTCTATATATGTTTATGGCTATACCCCATAACCAATTCGATATACGATAATAATTTACTGTATTATAAATAACTATATCACTATTGAGTAGCTTTATTTCAGAACTACATTGGTAGCTCCTGCTCCACCTTCGTCATAGCCTGCTGTTTCAAAGTGTGCTACATGAGGTAAGGTACGCAAATATTGATGCACACCTTCTCGTAATGCGCCAGTCCCCTTACCATGAATAATGCGCACTTGATTAACACCACCAAGTAAAGCTTGGTCAATAAATCTACCAACAGAAACTGTCGCTTCATCTACCGTTTGTCCAAGAATATTGATTTCAGTACGAATCTCTTTTTGACGTTGTACGGCAGAGCCACCCATACGTTTTCTAGTCTTAGGCATAGCTGCTTTTTGTTCACGTTCTAGTTTATTGCCCTCTTCACGAGTTGTAGATTGCAATTCATTAACTTTAACTGTAGCAGTTAAGCCATTAATATCTACATTTACACGATTACCATTGATAGCTAATACGGTACCTAATGAACGTAAAGATGTAACATATACTGCTTGGCCTACCTTAATAGCATCTGCCGTCAAGGACTTACGATCATCATCTACTGGGGCTTCTGGTACATGTACATTAGAAATGCCCTTACGTGCAGCATTAATAGCAGATTGACGCTTATCCTTATTTGTTTCGGAGAATTGCGATTTCAATTGCTTGATAATCGCTTCCCCTTCGACGCGTAAGCTACGTTTCATAGATTCTGCATCAGCTTGAGCTTTGGCTAAGATTTGTTTACGTTTTTCGTTAAACTGTTTCTTTTCCTTCTCTAACTGGCCACGCATACGACGTGTTTCATCAAGCTCTTTTTTTAAGGCTCTTTCACGTTCAGATGCCTTACGAAGTTGTTCATTCAAATCTGAAAGAACTTCTTCCATTTCATGGTTACCAAATTGAGACTTATATTCTGCCGCACGAGTTACGATATCTTTTGGCAAGCCTAGACGGGCCGCAATGCTCAATGCATGGCTACTACCAGCTACACCGATATGAAGTCGATATGTTGGTTTTAAGGTGCGCTCATCAAACTCTACATGGCCATTTTCAATACCTTCCGTATGGTATGCATAATTTTTAAGCTCATTATAATGAGTACTTACCATCATAAGGGCACCCTTTTTACGGAAGAACTCCAGGATAGATACAGCAAGTGCACTACCTTCCTCTGGATCTGTACCAGATCCAAGCTCATCCAGCAATACCAAGTCATTTGGGCCACAATGTTTAATGATGGAAATAACTTGTGTCATATGAGCAGAGAACGTACTAAGGCTGGCTTCAATACTTTGTTCATCCCCAATGTCGGCAAAGATATTATGGAATATAGGCAACATTGATCCGTGATCTGCCGGGATAAATAGACCACATTGGTTCATTAAGCTCAATAACCCTAATGTTTTAAGGGATACTGTTTTACCACCTGTATTAGAACCAGTAATCAATAGAATGCGATATGATGTGCCTAATACAATATTTGTAGGCACCACCACATTTGGTGGAATTAATGGATGACGAGCTCTCATGAGATTAACTGTTCTATCAGTACTCAAGATAGCTGGTACACCCTTATAGGAAATAGCAAGGCTCGCCTTACCATATACAAATTCGATATGGGATACCTTTTCACAAGCATCCATCAAATCATTACTATGCTGTTTAACAAGGGCAGATAATTCACGGTAAATGCGCAATACCTCTTGCTCTTCACCAATCAAAGCCTCTTGTAATTCATTATTTAGATTCACCAAGCGCATCGGTTCAATATAGAGTGTTTGACCCGTTGCAGAACGGTCGTGAATAAGACCATCAAAATATTGGCGATATTCCTGTTTTACAGGGATTACATAGCGATTGTTACGCTGTGTAATGATTGTTTCTTGGAAATACTTCTGATTATCCTTATCGTGTAAGATAGCTTGAATATCATTTTTGATCTTTTCACGAGTTTTAATAATCGTATTTCTTAGGCTCGCCAACTTAGGAGATGCTGTATCAAGTAATTCCCCTTTTTCATCAAAGACGCGTTTAAATCGATTTTCAATGCGATCTGTATTTGGCATATCCTGTACCCATAAGGATAGCAAAGGATATTCCATATATTTCGTTCTAAAGAACTTTGTCATTCGCTTATAAGCACCAATGGTTAAATAAATATCCCACAATGCTTCACGCGTAAGGACAAAGTCTTTACGACTCTTCTTACAGGACTCACGAATATCTCGCGTACCGCCTAACGGTTGTTCTACCTCAGTTTGTAAAGAACGCATGGCTTCTGCTGTTTCATCAAGGTTCTCTTGAATAGCTTTAGCATCTGTCATTGGTTCAATATGCATAGCTAATTCTTTAGCAATGGTAGAACTACAATGTTGTTGTAATTGTTCTTTTATATGGTGAAAGTCTAATACATCTTCGTTAAACAATGTACTACCTCTTTTATAAAATACCTCTAAAATAGTGGCCCCTTGTAATAGGCGTATCATCCTTGCCTACACTTTTAGGAGGAGCCTCTTTTGTTCCATTTTGAATGGATACATAATCTGCTACGATAGTACGTAATCTCTTTGGATCCATATGACGTCCATCGATGCGCAAAATATGTAGCCCTTTTCGATGTAACTCTGGCACATAGGCACGCATGTCCATTTCATGACTATTCATGATGTGCATACGGCAATACGGATCCGTACGAAGTGGGAACACTTCCCCTTTACGGTCCTTCAATGCATAGTCCTCGCTTACACATGGCATAGGACAGTTTTCCTTTTTACCAGTGCCCACAAAGCTTGCGATGGCACAGTATTCGGAAATCATCATTTCCGTGTAACCATGTACCATTATTTCTAATGGCAAATTAGTAGATTTTTGCAAGTTAACAAGTTGTGCCAAGGTTAACTCTAATGATGGTGCTATACTACTCATATTAAAGTCTTGCCATACTTGTAGTGCAGAGCCATTAAATATATTAAGACCTGTATCGGCTTCAATAGCACCTGTATACCCTAAGTCACGAAGCCACAATAACGCTTGAGGGACGTGAATAGAAATGCTATCTGGTTTCGCCTCAACTATGGCCTTGAGGGTATTCATATACGCCTTTACTTCATCATCTTTCACAACCCGAGGGGTAGCAAATACACAAAGTACTTTATGGTCTTTGCAAAGCTTAGCTACCTGCTCGTAGATGCTAAGTTCATAAGGCTTACGTTGTAAACGGTCACCACCGAAGATAATCTTCTTAGCGCCCCCTTCAATAGCAGCTTTTACAGAATCTAATTCATCAACGCGAGCACTCACCATAGGCTCAGAATATTGAACCTTACCCTTAGCAACCATAGATGACATATCTTGAGGTTCTGCAGCCAGCTCAGCCCAAGCCATTTCATGGTCTGTAATCAATAAGTTTTCTAGTGCTTCTACAGCATCTCGACGCAATGCATTTAACACACTAGCTGGCCACATATAAGGTCCATCAGGAATAGACATAGAGCCAAGCGTAAACAATGTATTGCCTAATCTACCTACTTGGTCAGTAACCTTCTCTAATGTAGTCGGTTTATTGTTAGCATAAACCGGTTCAAACTCATTAGATACAGTCACAGTACGCCCATCATTCAATACAAAGGTAAGGTCTGTGCAAGGTTGTTCTCGGTCTGTATTAATAGATAGATAACCATGTACCTCTAATTTAGCACTAAAATCTTGTAAGCCTCGTTGCTTTTGAGATTTTGGCGTAGATGCTAAAAATACTTGTCCCGCTGCAAACCCTTCATCAGGTTTGCCTACAAAATGCTTTTCATCCATTAAGGACCAATTTTGATCAATTTGATAATACGTAATACTACCAGAATCTTGCATTACCTTTAAAAGTGATCCTTTTTCAATCGGTTCTGTTAGGAATAAATGAACTTGTCCCTTTTTGACCTCTGCTTTACCAATTAATTTGCCTTGATTATTTGGAGCTACAACAGTCATCATAGATTTCCCTACATGGTCTGTTAAATAATCTGTAGAGAAGCCACGATTAAACCCAGATGCCAATGCATCGGCATCAGCAGCATCCATATGAGCTGTATCTAAAATATGACGATAGGTCCCAATGACTTGACGCACATAGGAAACCTTTTTCATACGCCCTTCTACCTTAAAGGACGTAACACCGGCAGCTACGAGCTCATTCATATGCTCACTATAGTTAAGATCCTTTGGACTTAGTAAATAGGCTTCGTGTTTAGGTAGCAAACTAGTACCAGAAGAATCCAATAGTTCATAAGGCAAACGGCAAGGTTGTGCGCAGGCACCACGGTTACCACTGCGACCACCGATAAAGGAACTCATCAAGCATTGACCAGAATAGCACACACATAAGGCACCATGTATAAAGACTTCGATTTCAGCTGTACAGTTTTTACAAATATGTTCAATTTCAGGAAGACTCAATTCACGAGCTAACACAACGCGAGTGAAGCCGAGGCTTTCATAAAAACGAACAGCATCTAATGTAGCAGCCGTCATCTGCGTACTGCCATGCAAGTGAAGTTTAGGAGCCACTCGTTGTGCCAATTTAGCAACTGCTAAATCTTGAACGATAATAGCATCCACACCGATGCGCTCTAAGTCCTTTAAATACGCCTCGAGATCCTTTAATTCGGAATCACCTATGAGGATATTTACGGTTACATATACGGACACATCTAAAATATGAGCCAAACGAATAGCCTCAGCCAGTTCTTCAATGCCAAAGTTCGCTGCATGAGCACGAGCATTAAAGCCTTTACCGCCAAGATAAATAGCATCAGCACCAGATTCTAAAGCGGCTATAAAGTTTTCCATCGTACCGGCAGGAGCCAATAATTCCATGGATAATCCTTTCTACCTAACTAAAGGTATAACTATAGTACTAAAAGGGTTTACCATACGGCAAACCCTTTCAATATACTGCTTGAGATTAACGTAATCTGCAGTTAATTTCTGCTAATGCATCGATAATAGCTTGAATATTACCCTCAATATCCTCATCATTCAACGTACCTTCCATAGAGCGGAATTGTAAGTTGTACGCAAGACTGCGGTAACCAGCTTCGATATGTTCACCTTCGTAAACGTCGAAGATAGATGCACTTTCTAAATATTCTCCACCATGTTCTTTAATGATAGATAAAATTTCGCCACTAGATACGGACACAGGTGCTACAATGGCAAGGTCACGGCTAGTACCTGGGAACTTACTGAAAGAGGTATAGCGGAATGCTGGAATCGTTAAGGATAATACTGCTTCCAAATCGATTTCAAACATATATACTTTTCCTGGTAAATCAAAGTTTTTGCTCACTTGTGGATGTAATTCACCATATTGAGCAATCATTTTACCATCAACTACGTATTGAGCACTTACACCTGGGTGGAAGTAAGGTTCAGTGCCACGATTGATTTCGTAGCCTGTAACGCCTAGTTCAGCTAACAACGCATCTACGATGCCTTTTACATCATAAAAATCTGTAGTACGTTCTGCTTGATTCCATCCAGCTTGGTTTGCCTTACCCATCAAGATACCACAAGCCATAGGGCGTTCATGAGGCACTTCTGTTAAAGGCAATGCTTTTGGTTCATATACATTTGCTGTTTCAAACAACCAAAGATCCTTATTTTGTTGCGCAATATTGCGTTTCGCAGCTTCGATAACAGCTGGCACCAATGTAGTACGCATATAAGGGAATTCTTCGGAAATAGGATTCAAAATTGGAATGGCTGTATAACGGCTATCCCCTTCAGGAAGCATCATATTGGAAAGGCCATCTTTATGCATAAAGCTAAATGTAATGATTTGAGTCATACCCAATTTAGCTAACGTATGTGTTACCTCTTTCGTAAGAGCTTTCTTAGGCGTCATACCACCAGAGGACAATACGGCTACAGGAATTGTAGGAGCGATATTATCATAGTTATAAATACGAGCTACCTCTTCAGCGATATCAGGCATTACTGTTACGTCACCGCGCCATGTTGGAACGAGGGCAGATAATTGGTCCCCTTCTTCAGTTACAACGAATTCAAGAGCAGTCAAAATGCGAACCATTTCGTCTTTTTCAATGTTTGTACCCAAGTAATCGTTGATTTGTTTTGCTGTGAAAGTAACTGTATGTTGCTCTACAGGGTTCTTGTACACATCGATAATGCCTACATCAACTTTACAGGATGGGCAAATTTGTTGCAATAACTGTGCTGCTCGGTCGATAGCATAGGCAGTGTATTTATGGTTTACGCCACGTTCAAAACGTCCAGATGCTTCAGAACGCATACCAAGCGCTTTTGCAGTGCGGCGAATGGATGGTCCATTAAACACAGCAGCTTCAAGCATAACAGTAGTCGTTTCATTTGTTACTTCGCTATCAAAGCCACCCATGATACCAGCTACACCTACTGGGCGTTCTGCATCGGCAATAATAAGCATAGAGTCATTCAATTCACGTTCAGAACCATCAAGTGTAACAAGAACTTCACCATTTTTGGCACGTCTTGCCACTAGTTGATGACCTTTTACATGGTCATAGTCATAGGCATGCATAGGTTGACCAAGTTCTAACATAACATAGTTTGTTACGTCTACTACATTATTAATAGGACGAATGCCGCTGTTACGCAAACGATTTTGCATCCACAATGGGGATGGTTCAACCTTTACATCTGTAACGATACGAGACATGAATCGCGTGCAAAGATCATCCGCTTCGATAGATACAGAGGCTTTACCTTCAATGGACTCACCATTTTCGTTAACCATGATAACAGGGAATAAAGCTTTTTGATTTGTCATCATGCCGAATTCACGGGATAAACCAACCATGGAGAAACAGTCCGCACGGTTTGCAGTCAATTCAAATTCATACACTGTGTCGTTTAAGCCTAATACATCTTTTACATCAAGGCCGATTGGTGTGCCTTCAGGAAAGATATAAATACCTTGTGCTTCTTCTGGCAATACTAAATCGCTGGAGATACCAAATTCTGCAACAGAACAGAACATACCTTCAGATACTTCGCCGCGCAATTTACCTTTTTTAATTTCTGTTCCATCAGCTAAGCGAGATTTATGGTACGCTACAGGTACGATTTGGCCTACCGCTACATTTGTGGCTGCTGTTACGATTTGTTTAGTAACAGGCTCACCGTCTTCAGTAAGGCATTCAACTTGACATACTTGTAATTTATCTGCATCTGGATGTTTCGTGATTTCTACGATTTTACCAGTATAAATTTTCTTAATGCCATTATCCATAGCAATGACATCTTCTACAGGAATCCCTGCTTGTGTTAATTCATCGGCCAATTCTTGAGCAGGACGATTCATATCCACAGGCACGTATTCGTTCATCCACTGTAAACTTGCTTTCATGAGTTCCTCCTAAAATTGTTCCAAGAATCGTACATCATCTTCAAAGAATAGACGTAAATCATTAATGCCGTATAAAAGCATAGCAATACGTTCTACGCCCATGCCAAAGGCAAAGCCTTTAACCTTTTCAGGATCGTACCCATTAATACGCAATACATCAGGATGAACCATACCACATCCTAAGATTTCAAGCCAACCTGTATGAGAACATACACGGCAACCTTCACCACCACACATTACACAGGAAATATCTACTTCTGCAGATGGTTCTGTGAATGGGAAGAAGCTTGTACGGAAACGTACCTTTGTTTCATCCCCATACATGTGACGCAAGAAGGACTCTAATGTGCCTTTCAAATCAGCAAATGTAATATGCTCATCGATGATGAGACCTTCCACTTGATGGAATACTGGGGAATGTGTTGCATCATAATCCCAACGATAAACCTTACCAGGCGCAATCATACGGATTGGGCTGTTAGGCTCATGACGTTGCATTGTACGAGCTTGTACTGGAGATGTATGCGTACGCAATAAGAAGTTTTCTGTAATATAGAAGGAATCTTGCATATCACGTGCAGGATGATCTTTAGGCAAGTTTAAGCATTCGAAGTTAAAGTAATCCTGTTCAATTTCTGGCCCCTCTTCAACGGTATACCCCATTTTCATGAAGAAGTCCTCAATCATTTCATTAACCTTTGTTAATGGATGGATATGACCAGCTTTTTGTGCACGGCCAGGTAATGTAATATCGATGCGCTCTTTTTCTAAACGAGCATTTAACTCTGCAGTTTCCATACGAGCTTTAACCGTATCAATTTCAGCCTCTAACGCTTCACGAACAGCATTAACAAGGGCCCCCGCTTTAGGACGTTCTTCTGGAGATAATTTACCAAGACCTTTTAATAAAGCCGTTACCTCGCCTTTTTTACCTAAATATTTAACACGTATATCTTGCAACGCTTGTTGATCAGCAGCGCCTTTGATGGCATCAAG
Source organism: Veillonella parvula (assembly GCF_042850485.1). Lineage (GTDB taxonomy): Bacteria > Bacillota > Negativicutes > Veillonellales > Veillonellaceae > Veillonella > Veillonella parvula_Q. The sequence goes on from NZ_AP031417.1 coordinate 1,191,800, forward strand.
GGCTTCTGCCTTAATACGTTGTAATTCTTGTTCCATTCAAGCATCCTCCTATTTGTAAAAGTCTAACTTATATTATACCAAATCAGGGTTATCTTCTTCAATAAAACGCCATGGTAAATCAGGTAATGGCTTCTCTTCTAGTACAAAAAATGTACCCCGTGCCAAGTGAACAAGTTCACCTAATTCATTATAAATACGAGCGGTAGCAACCATAGTAGTTTTACCATTGTGCTCTACATTGGCTACACCACGCAATACAGCACCGCCCTTAACAGCTTTCACATAGTTACCATTAAGATCAATGGTGCTAACAGATTTTCCCAATGTAAAACAAGCAGTCCCCATCACACTATCTGCTAAGCCAATACATACGGCACCATGCAAATCCCCTCTAAAATTGCAGTAATCTGTTTCATTTGTTTGCAATGTCATTTCCGCATGACCTGGTTCCACTGCTGTAATCGCAGAATCTTTTACCCAAGAAAATGGGTTTTGATCTCGTAATTCGTTGAAATATTCTAACAATGTTGTAGCCATAAGGTTCTCCATTCTATATACATACTCATAGATTAACTAATCTGAATACTAAGTCTATTACATTACCTGTATGAAAATCTTTATAGTTAAATGTAAAAATTCAATACAAACATATAAAAATGGTGCGTTACATCATACATATTGTATCATGCAACGCACCATATGCGAATAACTCTATCTAATTATATGGTATGTTCTTAAGAAAACACATTTATAAATTCAAAACTATTCATAATGCAATGCATCGATTGGATTGAGCTTAGCCGCTTTACGGGCTGGGTATATACCAAAAATCAAACCAATAGCCATGGAAAAGGCAAAGGACATTATGATTGTTGGAACAGATACAATTGTACTCATTCCAGATACCATTCCGATTACTTTTGAGGCTCCTATACCAAAAGCAATACCAATAAAGCCCCCCATCAAACTGATTACAACAGCTTCTATTAAGAATTGTGTAACAATTACGCTATACGTAGCCCCCAAAGCTTTACGCACGCCAATTTCTCGAGTCCGTTCCGTTACAGATACAAGCATGATGTTCATAATACCAATACCACCTACAACGAGTGAAATCGCAGCTACAGCCCCTAGGAATAACGTAAATGTTCCCGTCGTCTGAGCCACTGTTTCCATAATAGATTTCATATTTTGAATATTAAAATCATCCAAATTTGTATCTTTTATATTATGACGAACACGCAACAAATTCTCTATATCTGCCTGCAAACGATCAATGCCCCCATCATCCTTAGCCACAACATACACCCTGCGAAGATAGTCAATGCCCTCTACGCGCTCCATTGATGTTGTATATGGAATTAACACCGTATCGTCTTGGTCATTACCCATGGTTCCGTTCCCTTTACTTTTGAGAACACCAATGACACGGAATGGAATATTTTTAACACGGATTTCCTTGCCTACAGGATCTTCATCAGCAAACAAATTTTTTACTACCGTTTGTCCCACAACCGCTACACGTTCTCGGTTCTGAACATTTTTATCGGAGAAAAATCGACCAGATGTCATAGTCCAATTATTTACGTCCTGAAAGTTAGAATTAACCCCCGCAACAGATGTAGTCCAGTTTTTATTTTGATAAATCACCACATAAGAGCCATTTGTCATAGGACTGGCGGCTTTTACACCTTCTAACTTAGCAATAGCTTCATAGTCAGATATTTTCAACGATTTCATGGACCCCTGCGAAGATCTAGCACCTGGCGTCCGCGGTGCCCCTGGCAGAACTACCAACAAGTTAGAGCCTAAGCTAGAAATAGAATCCTCAATATCTTGCTTCACCCCATTACCGATAGATACCAAGGCAATAACAGCTGCTACACCGATAATGATACCTAACATGGTCAAAAGGGAGCGCAATTTATTAGCAATCAAGGAAGCCCATGCCATTAGAAAACTTTCTTTATACATTAGGCACCTCCTTTATAGGAGTCATATTAGAATTGATCGAATCCTCTACGATTATCCCATCTTTCAAGACTACATTACGACTCGCGTACGTAGCAATATCCGGTTCATGTGTAACTAGAAGAATCGTACGGCCTTCATCATGAAGGCCTCGAAAGATGTTCATAACGTCAATGGTTGACTTGGAGTCAAGATTCCCTGTCGGTTCATCAGCCATGATAATAGCAGGATTATTTGCCAATGCACGAGCAATCGCCACGCGTTGACGTTGCCCACCAGACAACTCGGATGGCAAATGGTCCATACGCTCGCCCAAGCCGACAGACTGTAATAATTGAGTGGCCCGTTCAATGCGCATCTTTTTATTTACACCGGCATAAATCATAGGAAGCGCTACATTTTCTAGGGCTGTCAATTTTGTCAACAAATTAAAGCTTTGAAATACAAAACCGATCTGTTTGTTACGTACATACGCAAGTTCATCATCAGATAAGGTAGCAACCTCGTCTCCATTGAGTCGATAAGAACCAGTTGTAGGTCGGTCCAAACATCCGAGAATATTCATAAAGGTTGATTTACCAGATCCAGATGGCCCCATAATGGATACAAATTCACCCTTATTGACAACTAAATCAATGCCATGCAGAACAGGTACTGATAATTTGCCATTCACATAGGTTTTTGTAATCCCTTGTATGTCAATTACTGTTTGGTTCATAAGCACCTACCCTTAGAATGGTCCAGCTACATTATTCTTTGGTGCATTCACATCACCGCTTACGATAATTTCATCACCTTCAGATAAACCTTTTAAGATTTGAACATTAGTATCCCCAGTTACACCTGTAGAAACAGCGGTACGTACTGGTTGACCATCTTTTATAACATATACATACTCACCTTGTTTATCCGTACGTACAGCAGTAAGAGGAACTACCAATGTATTTTTAATATCTTCACCAAAGATTGTGGCACGAGCTGTCATAGATGGTAAGAAATTACCTGCAATATTTTCAGGAATTTGAACTTTAACCGTATAGTACACTACACTTGTACTTGTAGTGCCCATATTACCCTTTGTACCTTTTGCAATTTCAGAAACGTAACCTGTGAAAGTTTCACCTGGCTTAGAATCTACAGTAAACTCTACCTTAGCACCTTGTTTGATATTGCCAATATCGGTTTCGTCTACAGTAAGATAAATCTCTAAATTTTTTAAATCTGCAATGGTAGCAATAATCATTTGTGTGGAAATACCAGTACTAATAGTTTGACCGGCTTTTAGCGGTGTACCAACAACAGTACCAGACATTGGAGCTGTAATAGTAGCATCACTTAAATCTGCAGCCGCACGTTCATAAGTAGATTTAGCACGTTCATAAGATGTTACAGAATCATCATATGTTTGTTGTGCAATAGCATCTTGAGCCGCCAAAGATTTATAACGATTCATATCAAGTTCTGCTTTGGCTAACGCCGCACGAGCATCATCAACAGATGCTTGTAATTGACGTGTATCAATATAAGCGATAACTTGACCGGCCGTAACTTGATCATTCTCTTTAACTAAAACTTTTTCAAGTTTACCAGCAACATTTGTAGAAACATCTACATAATTTACAGGGTTAATAGTACCTGTGGCACTGATACTAGTTTTTACATCACCCTTTTCAACCTTGCCAGTAGTGTATAACGTTTGTGCTTGATTTGCATTTAGACTATCCATGTAGTAATATGTGCCACCACCAAGAACACAAAGAACAACAGCACCAGTCACTATGCGTTTACGATGCTTTTGTAAGAACTCTTTCATTATGATCTCCTTTTTTAAGATGAAGATATATTAAAAAGACATTTATTCTATATCAACACATATAGTATTTTTAAATTATACAGCACCAATTGCTTTTACGCAATATAATTTCATTAATGAATAAATTATGATATATAAAAAATGGCCCTTACGGGCCATTAACTACTCAATATTGACAATAATCTATAATCCTTCTCATCGATTGGAAATTCAAGACGTTCTGCCTCTTCATAAGATAGCGCACGGATATGACCATCTATATAGCCCACTAATCGGTTAGCGACACCACTCATCAATAGATTAATACAGACTTCACTCATGCGAGCCGCTAAAATAGCATCAAATGCCGATGGACCACCGCCACGTTGTAAGTAGCCTAACACAGTTAGGCTAGGATCAAATTCTGTATGCTCCTTGATAAAAGCTTTCACCTCACCGCTGTTATAGGCACCTTCTGCAACAAGGATAACACTATATTCTTTACCCCGAATTTGTGTTTCCTTTAAATGACGACAAACCGCATGTAAAGACATTGGATTTTCCGGAACCAAAACTATTTCTGCCCCACAAGCTAGGCCTGCCTTTAATGCAATATGTCCAGCTTTGCGCCCCATTACCTCTACAATGGCTACACGTTCATGGGAGTTTGATGTATCACGAATACGTCCAACCGCATCAACTACCGTATTGAGAGCCGTATCATAGCCTATCGTATATTGTGTGCCACCCATGTCATTATCAATCGTACATGGAATGGTCATAGTAGACATACCAAGTTTAGATAAACTTGCAGCACCACGCATGGAGCCATCACCACCGATAACGACTAGATGGTCGATGTCATAAGCTTTCAAAATATCATAAGCTTTGCGTTGAATTTCTTCATTTTGAAATGCTGGAAAACGAGCCGTTTTCAGCATCGTGCCACCTTGTGTTATGATGCCACCAACGTCTCGATTCGATAAAGGAAATATTTTTTCCTCAATAATACCTAAATAGCCACGCTCAATGCCAAACACTTCAAAGCCTTCATGTATAGCTTTTCTAGTTAACGCTCTTATGGCGGCGTTCATTCCAGGTGCGTCTCCGCCGCTTGTTAGTATTGCGATTCTTCTCATATCCATTACCCCCTTGTGGTGTACGTTGTTTGGATATACTATGTGCTTTACCTTTTTTATTCGTTTGATTAGAAGTCTTTTGTTTATACCTCTTATCATAACGAATTTTATTAGACATTGCTCTTTTTGATACTGCTTCAGAAATCTCTTTTTTCCTACTTTGTTGATTATTAAATTGTATATCTTCAGCTGCTTCTTTAGCATCTACATTGTTTGTATCATTGGGTTGACGTCTTGCTTTAAAATGCACATCTGAGGCATCTAATTCATCCTCAATACGCTGTATAAAATCATAGGTCCGGCCATTTGTTGTATCTAGTACAAAATCGCACTGCTTATACACGGGCTTCCACGATTGTATCATAGCATGTACAAAGGCATTCACATTACTATAGTCCATGGTAGGCCGTTTCCCAACACGGCGATTCACGCGACTGACAATACGGAATTGTGCAGCTCGGATACCAATAATATAGGAATATTTTTTTAATACCTTTAAGGTGCGATGTTCAATAGGAAAATTCCCACCCACAGAAATCACTGCTTCATGGTATAAGCAAACCTTTTTTAGTACATCCATTTCGGCGCGGCGGAATGCTTTTTCTCCTATCTTTTTAAAAATCTCAGCAATGGGCAACCCAAAACGACTTTCTAATACACGATCGGTATCTACAAATTGCCAACCCTTGCGTTCTGCAAGGTTCCGTCCAAAGTGACTTTTGCCACTTCCCATAGAACCGATGAGCATAATATTCCGTTTTATTATCATCTATTATGTGCCCCTTATCATTACATATCCTTCATTGTACTATAAAATGGTCCAAAAACAAAGACAGACTATAGACATAAAATCTATAATCTGTCTCTATACAGTACATCCGATTTTCATTAAGGTTTTATAATCGATTTAATTGCACAATGCACATAAACTACATTACCTTTACGTTCTATATCTTCTATTTCTATACGGCGTGAAGGATCCTTTTCTTCAACAGTATTTATCCAGTTAATCATACGCTCTGTACTACCTAATACTGTTAATTCTAGTATACCTTCATGCTCATCAGTACTGACAATCATTAATGGTTCTCCTTGCAAGGAATCAAAAATATTTGTATTAGAACTCGTATTAGATGTCTTGTTCCGTGTAAAAGATTCTAATAGTTTTGCTTCATTAGACTCTATATAATCTGACTCAGCATTCATTTGTATAATATAATTTTCTTGTTGATTTTTTAAGCTATTATTTTTTTCTTCAAAATAGATATGCCCATACATAGAAAGGCTAATGAGCATCGCCCACAACACTAGGCTCACTAATATTCTCTTGACCTGATACGTTGTGCTCTCTTTTAGATCCGTCCATATGGAATGTATAAACACCTTTATCTGCTTTAACTGTTCCATGACACTCCATCCCTAGTAATTTTTGTTGGAGAATAGCAATAAATTTACGACATACTTCGTCACTCATGCCTATACCATCCATACTGATACGGCCTTCCTTAACGCTAAGATGCTGTAAACTAATATGTTCTGCCATAGCGGCATCAAGAATATATACGACCATTGTATTGGGTAATATATCTGTTTGATTCTTAAGGATTTTATTCTTTATTATTTTATTTCTTATTTCCATTAATTCACCATATTGTTGATGTATTTCTTGATACTGAGCATTTGCTTGCAATCGCACAAAGTCTATCTTTCGATTTTCATAGCTACGATAACTTGACCAACAACTATATAGGGTAACAAACCCTACTATAACGTATATAAAACTTATCCCGTAAAGAAAGTATCGATAGGTATGCCATAAACTATGCCATCGTAAGGATCGTGTCATTAAATTAATACATCTATTCTTACCAGCCCAATCCAATCCATTTCAGCCCCCTTGCTGCCATGCCAATAGCCATGTCCCAATCTAATTGTCCTTGCTTGCAACGATTACGACCACGACCTAAGAATAATAATGGAATATATTCAGTTTCTCCATATATGGAAATTATACCTTCCATATCTGTCCGTTCTTCATTTGTTATAGATTCTAACCCATACATCCGAATCCCCTGTATCTCATCTATACCAAAGTCTTGTAATCTCACTTCTAACTTATCCATAGCTTCAGCTACATCGCTACTAGTAATAGGTACAATACACTCTTGAATGCATATATCATTCCACCAAAGCCATAAATGCATGGCGCCTTCTTCTACAACACCTGTTACAGTACCGCTGCGCCGCATCAAGCAATAACAAATAGGAATAGGCCAAAAATCAATAACATCAACGGGTGCATAAGTATCTCGTATACCTTGCTTCAAAAGCTCTAGTGAATGCCGATCTACAGCCACCATAAACATATGATAATTGTGTCGTGGATATTCCCGGCGACAAGCATCCATTTGGAAACTATCCCCCTCAAAACTAAAGTAGTCCTCTATATTCCACTTTATAAACTCCTTCATATCAAAATCATGAGGATCATAAGGTGCTACATGCATTTGTGTATCAATATTAGCAACAATACTATAAGCCCCTTCATCTAAATCATACGTTTCTATAAATTTTGTAACGTCTTCATCAATAGGTCCTGTACGCTTCATTTCTAACGCATCAGTAATGACCATTGTTTTATTTTCTATATGAGCGGTAACACATACAATATGTTCATCAGTTATACATACTCCAGAATGTATTCTCTTTTTTCGTTTCATAGAATCACCTCAATAAGGTTTTACCTTTATAACATGCATATGTTTTTCTTTATCTACGGTCACATACATATGTACACGACTCACGATTTCACTATTTTTCAATTTTCCATAACTCATAATATGTCGCGGATTATCTGTTGATTGGTCTGCTTCAATAGTAATCTCTACATTTTCATCATCTATCACAACTAATTTATTTTGAAAGTCCCATACATTTCCTAATTTACAATAGCCCACAAACCAATGAACACCTTTCTGTGCCGCATAATGAGCCTCTTCCAAATGCAATTCGTCTACCACATTACTTTCACATATTTGTCCTATACGCAGCCCCATAAAAGCTAATAATAATAAAAAGGACATTGTAAGTATCGCTATATATGTAATAAAGCCCGCGTTATGGGCTCCTACGTTCATAACCTGTCTCCTCTTTACTTGTATACCAATCATAAATAGTACTCTGTCCAATAGAGACCTCATATATGGATAATCCTCCATAACCACTTGTGTATTTTCTATCATTAACAAAACGATTATTAATATACCAACGTAAATACACGGTCCCATTAGTATCTACACTAAAAGGGTATTCTTGGGTATAGCCCACATTTCTTTTATCTGTAGTTCCTACAATTCGACTACCACTGACAGGTTGCAAGCTACCATCCGTTAATTTTCTGTATAATGCATGACGTTGTACAGTTAAGGTTGTGCGCTTTGTATCGTGAATATATAAACTTGTATTACGATCTTCTACAGTAACCTTCACAGGATTCCATATCATATGAGCCACAACCATACGCCGTGTATATCGACCATCCTCCATCATAGCTACACTATCAAGTAATTTAGCATCCCACATAACTGCATAGAATACGATACCTAACAATAAGGTAAGGACTATGATAGAAATCATCATACTAATAAGCGTAGAATACAAAATAAAACCCATATCATTTCTATTTTTATTTCTATCTGTTATGGGATTCTGCTTGTATTCTTTATTCTTCCCAATTACCGTTTCTATATCCTCGCCCTTCAATGTATCCCCTCCAAATCAACTGATAGAGAATAGACAACAGATTGATTGTCGATGGCATCTACTGTTAATCGTTGTAAAGATACACCTTCTATCACTACAGGCTTTATATGTATTTTATAGGTAATTTTTTCACTGGGACTCATTGTAAATTGAGAATTATATACACCAGTTTCTATTGCTCCATTCTTATAATAAGAAGCTTTAGCCACTTCTAAATACGTTATGGTATCTTGCAATATATGATCCCAATAATACGCCCTATATACCGTAAGAGTAGCCATCCAAAAAATAGATAATACAACCGGTAAAATGAACATGATTATAGCGGCTGATATTAAAGCGTCACCATACATAAATCCTTCAGTGCACTTCTTCCCATCTAATTCGCCCCGTTTGTACAGATATCCATATACGATTTTTCTCACCACTTTCACGATCTTTCAAAATAATTTCTGTCCCATCATAGGGTAAGCCCAAGGCTGAAAAAGAAATAATTGTCATAGACCGTTCATTCTCAATATTTTGCGGTAATGATATGTTTACCGTATGATGATTAACATCTTCCTCTAAGGTATAACTGTCCTTATTTAAAATAAAAAGCATTCTCCCTTTACCATTAGATTTATGCCCTAACATAGACCACAGTTGAACTTTCTTGAGCATATACGCCACCTCTTGCGTAGCACCATTTAAAGTATAACGACTAGGTGTTGTCACAATAGGTAAGGCAATAGAAATGAGCAATAAGATTAAACCAATAGTAATAATCCATTCCGCCAATAAAGATCCACTTTGACGATTTATAAGTTGCACCTTAACCATTGATAAAGCACCTCCATATAGGAACCACCATGTAAGGCACACCATCCGCCAAAGCATAGAAAGGGACCAAATGGGATATATCGATTACGATAACCGGCGAGTAAGAGATAGAGAGAACCAACACAAAAAGTTACGTAAAAGAAACATATAATTTCCCATGGAGTGAGCCATATTGCAATAGCAGAAAACCATTTAATATCGCCTATGCCAAAGCCTTTATGGCTAATCAAACGAAGTCCATATGTAATAGCACCTACGCTGATAACACTTAATAAGGTTACTAACATAGATTGATCATTTATATAGCTATATATAATGCCACCTATTACAAGAACTAATGCCCCTTCATCAGGCAATATATAGTAATGCATATCGATGGTAGCACCTGCTATGATGATGAGTGAAAACACAGCATACAAAGCAATGTGAGTATAAGATATTGCTTTTGATGAAACTATAATAGGTAACAATATAGATGCTATATATACAAAAAGTCCTATTACATAATTAGTCCCTTTCATACCTTATCCTTTCATATAACTAATGTATATAATTCATAATCTATACAAGTTAATTAAGGCTCATTAGGTGCTTTAACAACAACAGATTTTGAAGTCCCACCACTGACAACTTCATAAGTAATAGTGTATTCTTTTCCTTTTGCAGTCTTAACATGTTCAGTAAGATATCCTTCCTTATATAGATTTTCTACTGTTGGAGGTGTGTCGACATTCTTATCAATCATATACAATTGAGTGGCATTTTTAATAATTTGAATATCTGCTGTTTCTTTAGCGTTTCGAGCTTTATCCGCTGCAGATAAGAATTGTGGCATCGCAATAGCTGCTAATATAGCGATAACCGCTACTACAACCATTAATTCAACGAGAGTAAATCCGCCTTTTCTCGATTTTTTAAACCCTTCTCGAACACGAGAAATATGTAGTCGATCTACGACCCATTGACCGCACATTTCTAATCGATGATTCACTCCATGAATCATATGCATAACAGACTTCATAATATTCTCCTTTTAATAGTTAAGTAATAACATTGTCTATTACCCTCCTAAGTTGGCAATGGACGTAAATAAGGGGTACATAACAGATACAACTAATACGGCTACACCGATTCCCATTATGGTTAGTAAAATTGGTTCCAATAATCGTTCTAAACGAGCAATATATTTTGAAAGTATAGATTCATAGTAGTAGCCACAGTGGTTTAACATTTTTACTAATTCACCACTCTCTTCTCCAATGGACACCATTTGCCATATAAAAGCGTTTCCTATCTGACCACTACGTAAACTTTCTTCCAGTGAATGTCCTGATAATAATCTTGCTTCCACTTGTTTACTACATTCAACACCATATATATTCCCCCACAAAGGGCGAGTGATATTCATGGTTTGAATGATAGAAATACCAGAATCTAGTAAGAGAGCCCAAACTTTTAACATACTTGTATAATACACACAAGTACTCCATTGGTATCGGTGAGCCAACAGCCAAAGCCAACGATGTACTTTACACTTTATACTATGCTGTTTATAAGCAAATGCTAAGGAACCTATTACAACACAATGAATAGCTATTACCATTAGAGGATGCGATTTTAACCCTTGTCCTAATGCAAAAAGAGCTCGCGTCATCAAAGGTAATGTAATATGCATAGTGGTAAATACCTTTTCAAACGAAGGAATAATAAACAAAATGGTAACTAGAAAAAATATATTCATCATTAAAAGAAGAAATAAAGGGTAAGAAATAGCACTCATAACCTTTTGTTTCAGCTGCCTCTCCCAATCATAGTGGCGGGATATATATTGTAAACTCTCACCCAAAGTGCCCGCTGCTTCACCACTTTCTAGTAAAGCCAAAGCAATAGGAGGACATCCTTCACTTCGTAAAGCCTGTGATAAAGTCTGACCACGCTCTATAGATTCATATAAAGCTGTATAGAGTAGTACTCGTTTCCCCTGGCAGAGCAACTGTAAGGCTCGCCGTAATGGAACACCAGATTCAATGAGTAGACCTAATTGATAAGTCACATCTACCACCATAGTATGATTCCATTTATGTTTCTTTCTTTCATCCTGCAACGATATTCTATAAATTCTATAACCATCTCGTTTTAACCGTATTGCAATTTCTTGTTCTGAATCCCCCCACATCAAACCTTTTTCTGTTTCATTTTGATTATTTTTTACGACATATTCATAAGCCTCCATATATTCACCTACGATAATTGTTGATCAAGCAAGGTATGCAATTGTTGTTGGGCTCCATATTGTGCCTTTACATCTCGCACAGCCATTTCTAATGTTTTCATCGGTAGTTGCGTTTCTTGAATAGATATGATTTGTGGTTCCTTACGGGTCCGTATCAAATTTGCTACTGCATGGGTATTTAGCAAAATATCACGAATAGTAATGAACTTTTTATTCCATCGAAGTAAACGCTGACATATAACGGCCCGTAACACTTGAGATATTTGATTGCGTATCTCTTCTTGTTGCTCCCCAGGAAATAGAGAAATCATGCGGTGAACCGCCATCACTGCACGCTGTGTATGCATAGTTGCCATTACAAGGTGACCAGTCTCTGCCGCATGAAGTGCCGCTTCAAGGGTTTCACGATCTCGAAGTTCGCCTACCATAATGACATCCGGATCCTCTCGTAAAGCATCTCGAATACCATCTGACATAGTATTAATATCAGCACCTAATTGTCGTTGATGTATTAAAGACTTTTTAGATACAAACTCAAATTCGATAGGGTCTTCTAAGGTAATAATGTGACGCTCCATAGTCTGATTTATATAATCAATACAACAAGCTAAGGTAAAACTTTTACCACTGCCTGTAGGGCCACAAACAAGCAATAGACCATCATGTGCTTCACATAGCTTTTGTAATAACTGACCTTCACTATTATCATCTAACTTAAGTTGCTGATGACAAAGTAATCGCAATGTACCACATATGGTCTGATTAGCTCGATATAGATGAACACGGATACGCACACCACAACAGGAACAAGCCTCATCAAGAGACTGCCACTCATAGGATGCTATACCGCAACGACGCAATATATCCTCGATTAATTCTGTAGTACACATAAAGGAAGTAGCCCTTAATCCATCACCATGTCGCAAATAGATAGGCTGACCACATTGTAGATGAATATCTGTTGATGATAGTTGTATTGCATTTTCTACAATAGTTTCTAAACTTTCACTCTTACAGCATGAGTCCACAACGATGCACCTCCTCTATAGATGTAACATGCTGAGATACGGCCTTACGAGCAGACTCTTCTAATGACAATAATAAATGTGTTTCTAATTCGTCCCAATGAGCTGAATTAGCTGGTATTTCTAAGTATTCAAATAGAGCAGTCCGTCCCTGATATGATGTACCATCGAATTTTCGTACTAGCCGTTGTGCAATAGCCCCCATTAAAGTAGCCCGTATTAAGTACGGCTCTACGCCCATATCCATGAGTCGCGTTACAACGCCTATAGCTGTATTGGTATGTATAGTAGATAATACGCGATGCCCCGTTAAAGCAGACTTAACGGCTAACTCTGCGGTCTCCTTATCCCTAATTTCACCAATCATAATCGTATCTGGATCTTGCCGTAATACAGAGCGAAGACCTTTGGCAAAGGTAAATCCAATCTTTTCATTAATACCAATTTGTATAGCCCCTTTGATTTCGGCTTCTACAGGATCTTCAAGACAGATAAGCTTAGTTTCGTCTAAATTTAACATGCGAAGCATGGCATATAAAGTAGCTGTCTTACCACTGCCTGTAGGTCCACAGATAAGTAATAATCCATAAGGACGTTTTAATAATTGTTCAATGTGCTCAAAGATATCCGGCTGCATGCCTAATTCTTTTAAGTCTTTATGACTCCCTTCATTTCCCATAAGGCGACATACTAAGGTTTCTCCGTATAGGCTAGGCAATGTAGATACACGCATCGTTACAGACTTATTTTTATGACTCCAAGACCAACGCCCATCTTGTGGTAAACGCTTCTCGCTAATATCTAGAGAGCTACAAACCTTAATACGGTTGATAATGAGTTCAGCTTCTTCAAATGATACAGTCATGTAATGTTGCAGCAGTCCATCTTTTCGCAACCGAACATGAGCACCACTTTTAACGGGATCAAAGTGGATATCGCTCACATGGTGTTCTAAGGCATACAAGATAATATCGTCTAATGTTACGTCTACATACATGGTCACCTCCAATACCTTGCGGTATGTTTTTACCTCACACTAGCGTATGGCGTTATAGGTTTCGACATCAGCCTCTAAATCCCTCTTTTATTTTTAAAAATCCACGAAGCGAAAACTTTTCTATTTTTAGACATACAAAAAAGGCGCCCCAAAGGGCGCCCTTATTGGACTATTAGATATAACGTATCTTATTTTAAGTTATAAAAAACGTCATTACCTTTATATTGAGCTGTTTCGTATAACATTTCTTCAATGCGAAGTAATTGATTATATTTTGCTACACGTTCAGAACGAGCCGGTGCGCCAGTCTTGATTTGACCAGCATTTACAGCTACAGCAATATCAGCAATGAATGTATCTGCAGTTTCACCAGAGCGGTGAGATACTACGCAAGTGTAACCAGCACGTTTAGCAAGTTCCATAGCATCAAAAGCTTCAGTGAGAGTACCGATTTGATTAACTTTTACAAGAATAGAATTACCTACACCAAGCTCAATACCACGAGCCAAACGTTTTGTGTTAGTCACAAATAAATCATCACCAACAAGTTGTACGCGGTCACCAAGGCGGTCTGTCAACAATTTCCAGCCTTCCCAATCTTCTTCAGCAAGACCATCTTCGATGGATACAATTGGGTATTTACCTACTAGGTATTCGTAAAAGTCTACCATTTCAGCAGCTGTTTTAACTTTGCCTTCGCCAGCTAGATTGTATTTACCATCTTCGTAGAATTCAGAAGATGCAGAATCAAGTGCCAATTTGAAATCTTTTCCTGGTTCATAACCAGCAGCTTTAATAGCTTCACAAATTACTTCTAATGCTTCTTCATTAGATGACAAGTTAGGTGCGAAACCACCTTCATCACCTACTGCAGTACTAAGACCTTTATTGTGAAGTACGGATTTCAAAGTATGGTATACTTCTGCACAGCTACGAAGAGCTTCTGCAAAAGATTTAGCGCCTACAGGCATGATCATGAATTCTTGAATATCTACGTTGTTATCTGCATGTGCGCCACCATTCAAGATATTCATCATAGGAACTGGCAACTCTTTAGCATTGAAGCCACCAAGATATACAAATAATGGCAAGTCCAAAGATTCAGCCGCCGCACGAGCTACTGCCATTGATACGCCAAGAATTGCATTTGCACCAAGGTTAGATTTATTGTCTGTACCGTCAAGTTGCAACATCAAGTTATCGATTGCCACTTGTTCTGTAGCGTCATAACCGATAAGTGCAGGACCAATTTTAGCATTTACATTATCGATAGCTTTTAAAACACCTTTACCGGAGTAACGGGATTTATCTCCATCCCGTAATTCTGCGGCTTCAAACATACCTGTGGAAGCACCAGATGGAACAGCTGCTGTCGCAATAGTACCATCTTCTAAACATACTTCAACTTCAACTGTTGGATTACCGCGGGAATCTAAAATCTCTCTTGCAATGACTTGTTCAATTACTGCCATTTTTTCACCTCATATAATCTAATGGAATAACTGCCATCTGACAGCCATTATATATATTGAGCTAAACCTTATAGGCTTATAACTCTAATTAACTACTAATATAGTGAAAGCTCCATATTATGCTTTATGTACCAAGCTGTGACCTGTCATAGCTTTTGGTTGTTGTATCCCAGCTAAATCTAATAATGTAGGAGCAATGTCACATAATTTACCAGCTTCTAATGTAGCTGTTTTTAAACTGTCGCTCATTAAAATTAAAGGAACCAAGTTCGTTGTATGTGCCGTATGTACCTTACCTGTTTCATGGTTAACCATAAGCTCTGCATTACCATGATCTGCTGTAACTAACAGATGACCTTTCTTGCTACGAATAGCCTCCACGATACGACCTAAACAAGTATCTACTGCTTGAACCGCTTTAACGGCAGCTTCAAAGCTACCAGTATGACCAACCATATCTGGATTTGCAAAGTTCAAGATGATCATGTCATATGTTTCATCTTGTATTGCTTGTACAACCTTATCGGTCACTTCATAAGCGCTCATTTCTGGTTGTAAATCATAGGTGGCCACTTGAGGGGATTTTACGAGAATGCGGTCCTCCCCTTCAAAGGGTTCCTCTTCACCGCCATTAAAGAAATATGTAACATGAGCATACTTTTCTGTTTCCGCGATGCGCAATTGGCGATAACCACCTGTACTTAGAACTTCACCTAATGTTTCAGATAATGTATCCTTTTGATACACAATATGTACGGGCAAACCATCCTCGTATTTTGTCATAGTTGCCATATATATAGATAGTGGCTCCCGTTTAAAGCCATCAAAATCAGGTAACACTAGTGCCTTTGTAAGTTCACGACCACGGTCTGGGCGGAAATTACAGAATATAACCGCATCTCCTTCTTTGATAGTCCCTGCAGCATCAATCACCGTAGGAAGTACAAACTCGTCTGTCGCATCTCTATCATAGGACTGTTGCACCGCTTCACATGCAGATGTAGCCTTTTCGCCTTGACCATGCACAATGGCATTATATGCCAATTCAACGCGGTCCCAACGATTATCGCGGTCCATTGCATAATAGCGACCACTAACTGTAGCAATTTTGCCACAATTTAAATCAGCCATATACGTTTCTAAGTCCTTTAAATAGCCTTGTGCACATTGTGGAGCTACATCACGACCATCGAGCAAAGCATGAACATACACATGCTCGATTCCATTATCATGAGCCCCCTTGATGACTGCCTTAATATGATCTAAGGAGCAATGCACATTGCCATCTGAAACTAGGCCTATAAGATGTAAGCTTTGCTTCTTAGCTACTTCGTATAGTTCCTTCATAACAGGGCGATTATAAAACTCACCAGACTCGACATCTTTAGTAATACGAGTCAAATCTTGATACACTATGCGACCAGAGCCAAGATTTAAATGGCCAACTTCAGAATTTCCCATTTGACCTTCTGGAAGACCTACCGCAAGCCCTGATGCTTCTAATGTTGTATGTGGATACATATCCCATAATCGATTAAAACAGAGCGGCTTCGCCTGTACTACAGCATTGGTTGTGTCTGATTTATCCCCCAAGCCAAAGCCATCTAGGATGACTAGCATTACGGGAGCCTCTAATTTAGCCATTTGTAACCTCATATTAAGCGCTTACTTGGTTTGCAGCTTTAATAATATCAATAAATTCGTCAACCACAAGGGATGCACCACCTACAAGAGCACCATCAATATTAGGCTCTCCAAGGATTTCTAATGCATTTTCTGATTTAACGCTACCACCATACTGGATGCGTACTGCATCAGCAGTTTCATTATCATATAGAGATTGAATGTAATTGCGGATTTCTTTACATACCTCTTCAGCTTGATCAGCCGTTGCTGTCTTGCCAGTACCGATAGCCCAAATTGGTTCGTACGCAATAATCAATTGACTGACTTGTTCTTTCGGAATATCAGCCAACGCCCCTTCTAGTTGAGATGTAATCCAGTCAAGTGTATGACCTGTTTCACGGTGTTCTAAACTTTCACCAACACAGACAATAGGATTCAAATTATGATGAAATGCACTTTTAATTTTTGCATTGACGGTCTCATCTGTTTCACCATAATATTCACGGCGCTCAGAGTGACCGATGATTACATAATTAACGCCTACCTCTGTAAGCATAAGTGGTGAAATCTCACCAGTAAACGCACCAGCATCATGATAATCCATAGTTTGTGCACCTACTTCCATAGCTGTATTTTTCGTCAATACTACAGCACGTTCGATGGCTGTGAAAGGCGGACATACAACTACATCACAGAACAATTCCATATCTTGTAACACGCTGTTAAACGCTTCGATCAGAATTGATCCAGACGCAATGGTGCCATTCATTTTCCAATTCCCTGCAATAATGAGTTTTCTCATATTATGCCTCAGACAATGCAGCAATACCTGGTAGAATTTTGCCTTCTAAGAACTCTAAAGATGCACCGCCACCTGTGGAGATGTGGCTAATTTTATCTGCTAAGCCACTTTTTTCAATGGCTGCCACAGAGTCGCCACCGCCAACGATAGTCATCGCATCGGATTCAGCTACAGCTTTCGCTACTGCATTCGTACCAGCTGCAAAGTTTTCCATTTCAAATACGCCCATAGGACCATTCCAAATAATAGTCTTCATTGGCGCCAATGCCTCTATATAAAGTTCGCGTGTTTTAGGCCCAATATCTAATATCATCCAGCCGTCTTCGATTTGATCAACGTCTACAATTTTAGTATTAGCATCGTTGCTGAAAGCATCTGCTACTACAGCATCGATAGGTGTTAATAATTTAGCACCTGCTACGCGAGCTTCCATAACAAGGTCTGTAGCGATAGCTTCTTGGCCTTCTTCAAATAAAGAGCTACCAATGTTGCATCCTTGTGCTTTAATGAACGCATTAGCCATGCCACCGCCGATAATCATTACATCCACTTTAGGCAAAAGGTTAGAAATAACAGAAATTTTATCTGTTACTTTTGCACCACCAATGATTGCCGCCATAGGTGTTTTAGGATGTACTACAGCTGCACTTAATGCTTCAATTTCTTTTTTGAGCAAGAAACCTGCTGCCATAGGGATATAATCAGCAATACCGACTACAGATGCCGCATTACGGTGAGATACTCCAAACGCATCATTGATAGCAACATCTGCAAGAGATGCCAATTGCTTAGCAAACTCAGGGTCATTTTTAGTTTCTTCATTGTGGTAACGCAAATTTTCAAGCATCAATACATCGCCAGATTGTAATGCTTTTACAGCTTCTTCAACTTTAGGACCAATGCAGTCATCTACGAATGCTACAGGCTTGTTGATAAGGTCAGATAAATGCTTAGCACATGGTGCCAAAGACATTTCTGGTTTGCGTTCTCCCTTAGGACGACCAAAGTGAGAAGCAAGGATAACCTTTGCCCCTTTTTCGATTAAGTAATTGATAGTAGGTAATGCACTACGAATACGAGTGTCATCAGTGATGACACCGTCTTTCATAGGAACATTAAAATCAACACGAACAAATACTGTTTTATTAGCTACTTGTAAACCTTCAATTGTTTGTTTCATTAAAGCCTCCTGATTATAAGCCTTTGCTTGCTATAAATGCGGCCATGTCGATAAGACGTTCGGAGTAACCCCATTCGTTATCATACCAAGAAACAACTTTTACCATATTGCCATCCATAACCATTGTTAAATCAGCGTCAACAATGGAGCTACGTGGATCGGAGCTAAAGTCACAAGATACTAATGGCACATCAGATACACCTAAGATACCTTTTAATTCGCCAGCAGCTGCTTTGCGGAATGCTTCATTTATTTCTTCTTTAGTAGCAGGTTTTTCAAGTTCGCAAACAAGATCTGTAGCAGATACGTCTGGAGTTGGAACGCGCAATGCGAAGCCATCTAATTTACCTTTTAATTGAGGCAATACTTTAGCAACAGCTTTTGCTGCACCAGTAGTTGTAGGGATGATGGACATAGCAGCTGCACGAGCACGACGAGGGTCTTTATGACGTGCATCAAGAATTTTTTGGTCATTTGTATAGGAATGAATAGTAGTCATCATGCCGCGTTTAATACCGAATTCATCGCATAATACTTTAGCGAATGGAGCCAAACAGTTTGTTGTGCAAGATGCATTGGAGATGATATGGTGTTTTGCAGGATCGTACATATCTTGGTTAACACCCATAACCATAGTTAAGTCTTCATTTTTACCAGGTGCAGAAATCAATACCTTTTTAACTGTAGGTTGTTCTAAATGAACTTTTGCTTCTTCTGCATCGCGATATTTACCTGTACATTCAATTACGATTTCTACGCCTTCTTCAGACCAAGGTAATTTGGAAGCATCGCGGTCATGGAATACGCGGATTTTTTTGCCATCAACATAGATATTTTCTTCGTCGAATGTTACTTCGTTAGGAATTGTACCATGTACGGAGTCGTATTTTAACAATAATGCAGTACCTTCATTATCACCAGTTGCATTAATTGCTACAACCTCAACGTCAGGATTATTAATCGCTGCGCGAACTACACATTTACCAATACGACCAAAACCGTTAATACCAACTTTTACTGCCATTGTTAAATCCTCCTAATAACAAAAATTTTAACCAAATTTCAAACTAAAATTTATAACTACTAATTCGCCTATAAGGCAGAAATTTGTAACAATTGACGCATCCCCTCCGCTGCTTGCTCATCAATTATGAGTATACCTTTTTGACAAGCTCGCATCACACCTATAATAGCATTCGCTTTTTCTTGTCCACCAGCTACAGCAATAACATTGGGAACCTTTACTACATCAGGAAGTGATAAACCAATATTATTAGTAGAATAAATTAACTTACCCTCAATGTCACAATATTGACCAAGTGCTTCACCTACCGCATGATTATCTATCAACTGCTTACGCACATCATCAGCAATATGGCGCTGATCTGCCATGCGCATTGCAGTACCAATACCAAATAATAGTACGTCAGTCCTACTAATGAGATCTCCAATTTCTTTAATTTGCGGTTCACAAGTCATGAGCATATGTAATGAGTCTTGTGAAAGTCCATCAGGTAAATGGAGCATCTTATAGGACCCGCGAAGTCTTTCAGCTAACACAGAAGCGATTACATTAGCTTGATACTCCACTACCTCACCAACGCCACCCCGGGCAGGTACAACAATAGGATTAAATGGTAATACTGGCATCTCTTCAGCTACTGCAGCCATTGTACTGCCACCACTGATGGCAACTACAGAGTCAGGCTCTAATAATTCCTGTAATAGCTTTGCTGCTGCAAAACCTAACTTTTTAACCATCAAGGTTCCTTCAGTAGGAGTGATGATAACCCTATCGATATGAAGTGCTTCAGTCAATCGATGTTCTAGCTCGTTAATACGATCTAGCTCATTTAAAAAATTTCGCAACTTTGGAACAATTGCATGTCCCTCATCAGTGAGAAAAATCCCTGGTTTATAAATGTCTACAAGACCATTAGCACGCATTAACTCAATATGACTTCGTACGGTTCGCTCAGGAAGGTCCGTTGCAGTAGCTAATGTCCTACGGCCTATAGGCTCTTCATAAACAAGGTGGTTTAGTATTTTGTATCGCTCCTTCAATACGCTAACAATTTCAGGAACAATACGTTCACATATCATTAGAAATTCGTTCATCGGGTCCCTCCTTTACCCGTTTGGATTGCATGAATCGTTTTTCGTCCCATGTGAACAAAATCCGTCCCACCTAAAATAAAAAAATACTTTTACACTTGTATTGTATACCTTATGTAAATTTTATTCAACCCTAAATAAGAGAAAACGACATACGTCTTAGATGATTTGTTATTATTTCAAATCTAATAATATGTCGTCATGTCCTCTTATTATATTTTAATATGTCGTTTTACTTTATTGTATTTTATTTTGTACCGAAGATACGGTCACCTGCATCACCTAAGCCAGGCAAGATGTAACCATGATCATTAAGCTTTTCATCAAGTGCTGCTACATAAATAGGTACATCAGGATGTTCTTTATTTACAGCCTCTACACCTTCAGGAGCAGCCACTAAGCACATTAGCTTAATATGCTTAGCTCCTTTTTCTTTTAACAATGTAATAGCTGCTGCTGCACTCCCTCCAGTAGCAAGCATTGGATCAGTTACGATAAAGTCACGTTCGCCTACGTCAGATGGTAGTTTACAGTAGTATTCTACTGGTTTCAAAGTCTCAGGATCACGGTACAAACCGATATGACCAACTTTTGCAGTTGGAATTAAACTAAGCATACCATTTACCATACCTAGACCAGCGCGAAGAATTGGAATAATACCCAATTTTTTACCTGCAATTCGTTTGCCAATCATTTTAGTTAATGGTGTTTCTACCTCCACATCCTCAAGTGGTAAGTTGCGTGTAATTTCATACCCCATCAACATAGTAATTTCATCAAGTAGTTCTCTGAAATCTTTAGAGCCTGTTTGTACGTCACGCATCAATGTAACTTTGTGTTGAATCAATGGATGTGTCATAACATTAACTTTCATGACTGTCCTCCTATAAAACAATATACATATCCCATTCTAGCTATTAACTATCATATTTACTCTATCACAGATTAGAAAATCATGCCATAAAAATATTAAAAGGGATGTGCCGAGGGCACACCCCTTTTATACTACCTATAAACTTATAGGACTATAAATATATAATGTAATTTTAATGTAATCGATTAGTACAATGGATACGCTTCACAAAGTGTAGCGACACGTTTACTAGCTTCTTCATGGACCGATTTATCTTCAGGATTTTTAAGAACCACTGCAATAATATCGGCAATTTCTTCCATATCTTTCACTTGCAAACCACGTGTCGTAAGAGCTGGCGTGCCAAGTCGAATGCCGCTTGTTACAAAGGGGCTAGCTGGATCAAATGGAATTGTATTTTTATTACATGTAATACCTACTTCATCGAGTAAGTGTTCAGCTTCTTTACCAGTTAAACCAGTATTACGAACATCTACAAGCATAACATGAGTATCTGTACCACCAGAAACAATTGTTAAGCCCTTTTCTTGCAATGCTGCAGCCAACGCTTTTGCATTGTCGATGACTTGTTGTGCATATACTTTGAACTCAGGTTGTAAAGCTTCACCAAATGCTACGGCTTTAGCAGCGATAACATGCATCAAAGGACCCCCTTGAATGCCAGGGAAAATAGCTTTATCGATTGCTTTAGCATACTTTTCTTTGCAAAGAATCATACCACCACGAGGACCACGCAATGTTTTATGAGTTGTTGTAGTAACGATATCAGCATATTCTACAGGATTTGGATGTAAACCTGCTGCTACAAGGCCTGCGAAATGAGCCATATCTACCATGAAGATAGCATCAACCTCATGAGCTACATCAGCCATTTTTTTGAAGTCGATTTGACGGCTATAAGCACTACCACCGGCAATAATCAATTTAGGTTTTGCTTCCAAGACAATCTTGCGGAACTCATCGTAATCGATTTGTTGTGTTTCTGCATCTACACCGTAAGGTACTACGTTGAAATATGTACCAGATACGTTAACAGGGGAACCATGAGTTAAGTGACCGCCATGGGACAAGTTCATGCCCACAATAGTATCACCTGGTTGTAATAATGCGAAATACACGCCAAAGTTTGCTTGAGAACCAGAGTGAGGTTGCACGTTAGCATGTTCTGCACCGAACAAGCGTTTTGCACGTTCAATAGCTAATGTTTCAATAACATCAACATTTTCACAACCACCATAATAACGTTTACCAGGATACCCTTCTGCATATTTGTTAGTCAATACGCTACCTTGAGCTTCCATTACTGCTTGAGAAACGAAGTTTTCAGAAGCAATCATTTCCAATTTGTCACGTTGACGTGCCAACTCCTGATTGATAACAGCTTGAATATTAGGGTCTTGTTTTTCTAAGAAACTCATAAGTATCCTCCTCATGTAAATATATGCGTATAAGGTAACGATGTATTACTTCTCTAAGGCTTTAATCTTTTCCACACGGCGTTCATGACGGCCACCTTCAAAATCCGTTGCCATCCAAATAGTAACGATGTCCTTTGCAAGGCCGGGGCCGATAACGCGTTCCCCCATTGTGAGAATATTAGCGTCATTATGTTCACGACATGCATGGGCAGAGAATGTATCATGACAAAGAGCAGCTCGAATACCTGCAATCTTATTTGCTGCAATACCGATACCAATACCAGTACCACAAATCAAAATACCTCTGTCTACTTGACCAGATACAACTGCATTTGCTACAGGTACAGCAATATCAGGATAGTCGCAAGAATCAGCTGTATGACAGCCAAAGTCCTCTACTTCATGTCCCAATGCATTTAACAATTCCTTAACGGATGCCTTTAAATGTAATCCGCCATGATCACAACCGATTGCAACTTTCATAATTTCATCTCCTACGCCTTCTGAGGCACTGATGTAAGACCAGCCTCTACTAAGTGATAAATTTGTTCCGCACATTGATTATATACGGTTTGATCAGATCCATATGGGTCCGTAACATCACCATCTTGACCACCCCACTCGGAAATCGTTTTGATTTTACTTTCCTCAAATGGGAATTGGCGAAGCAGTACAGATTTGTGATCTTTCGTCATACCAATGATAAGATCTGCTGCATTCACGAGTTCCATCGTCAATGGTCTCGATTCATGATCAGAAATATCTGCAATGGAACGGACGGCTTCCACGGCTTGTTCAGTTGGTTTTGCGCCATAAGCGGCAAATAACCCAGCCGATACAGTGGTAACATCCTTATGTTGCTCCGCTGCAAGTGCCCGTGTAATAACTTCAGCCATAGGACTACGGCAAGTGTTACCGGTACACACAAATAAAATATTCATAATAACATCCTTACTTAATCACATTTTGTGATTACTTTATACATTATAGCAAATTCATCCAATATGTAAAGACATATTTCTATTATCAGTGGACATTTTTATGCTAGTAAATTTACTTATAAATGATATGATGGCTCGATGCCTTCTCCATACGATTCATAATAGCAACACCAAAACCGTCATCATCAACACCTTCTGCTAGGATTAGGGTAACATGATTTTCATTAAAATGTAATAGACTTTTGTAAAAGTCATGACCTAATGATAAAGCATCACTATGATGGCCAAAACAATGACATATAAAGCGTGTATCCCCTTTAATCAAATTATACGTTTCATGACTTACCAAACAACCTATGGGACCTTCTACCTCTGCAGAAAGCTCTTTGAAAGTACTTGCTACATCTTCTGGACTGCCTACAACAACTGTCATAGGTGCATCAGGAGCATAATGGGTATACTTCATACCAGGAGCCTTTGGCTTAGTTGTTGCATTAACAAGAGCAGTATCATACTCAACAGTAGACACAACATCTTCTAGCTGTGCTTTTGTAATTCCACCAGGTCTCAATATAATAACCTTATCATCATGAACTTCCACCACAGTAGACTCTACACCAATCGTACATGAACCAGCATCTAAAATATAGGAAATACGGTCCTTCATATCATGATAAACATCTTGTGCCGTTGTGGGACTTGGCCGTCCAGATATATTAGCACTAGGAGCCGCTATAGGTACACCAGCACGCTCTAGTAAAACTCGACAAAGCTCATGATCAGGGCAACGTAAAGCAACACGAGGTAACCCGCCTGTAGCACGATCTGGCACTAAATCTGATTTAGGCAATGTGATTGTCAACGGACCAGGCCAAAACGTATCCATTAATAATTGTGCCGTATTTGAAACCTCTGTTACTAAAGGTTTTATACTTTCACTATTAGGAACATGTAAAATAAGTGGATTATCGGAAGGGCGACCTTTAGCGGTGTAGATTTTATCCATCGCCTCCGGATCTAACCCATTAGCACCTAATCCATATACAGTTTCTGTAGGAATGGACACTAATTCGCCATTACGCAAAGCGCGAGCAAGCATATCTAGTTCTTGATCTGATGGATTTGTAATAATTTGAGTATCCATATTATCCCTCATACACAGCTGTTATAACGCGATTATTTCCACCAAGGTCAGTAATACATCGAATATTAGAATACTGCCCTGTTTCCTCTAATAAAGACTTTACAGCCTCAGCTTGATCAAAACCTATTTCAAAAGCTATACGGCCTTGCGATTTTAAATATATACCGCATGATTTAGTCAAAATACGATAAAAATCAAGTCCATCTTCACCACCAAATAAGGCAATATGAGGCTCATTTAACACGTCCTGAGACAATAATTTAGCATCCCCTGTACAGATATATGGTGGATTCGATACGATGAGGTCAAACTTCTCAGTTTTACCTACCAAACCAGAAAACATATCGGATTCTATAAATTGAACACGATCATTTAAATTAAACCTTTCACAGTTTTCCTCAGCCACTGACAAAGCATCGGTAGATATTTCAAGTCCTACTCCACACGCATTCGGCAAGTAGTGTAATAGACTTAACAATATCGTACCAGGACCCGTACATACATCGAGGACACGCATATCGCTATCTTTTGGATATGTGCCTAGTACATGCTCAATCAAGGTTTCCGTATCAGGTCGTGGAATTAATACCTTATCATTCACTTTAAAGGTCAACCCCATAAAGTCCTTTTCCCCAATGATAGCCGCTACACAATGTCCCTTAGCTCGTTCTTGAACGAGAGGTCTAAAGGCATCGAGTTCATCTTGAATAAGCGGTTGGTCATAATGGGTATATAGATAAATCCGATCTTTACCTAAAACGTGAGAAAGCAGTACTTCCCCATCAAGTCGAGGTGTATCCATCTCCTTGCTTTGAAAGTACTGCTCTGTCCACTGGAGAATACGACCGATTGTCCAAATCTCCTTATGCATTTGTATTGGCCTCCTGCATTTTTGCCGCTTGGTCTGCAGCATTTAAGGCTTGAATAATTTCATCAAGATCGCCATTTAAAATAGCATCTAATTTATATAATGTTAAATTAATACGATGATCTGTGACGCGTCCTTGTGGGTAATTATAGGTGCGAATACGTTCACTACGATCACCTGTACCGACTTGACTCTTACGATCTGCAGCCATACTAGAAATGGCCTCTTGTTCAGCTTGATCCTGTAACTTAGCACGTAATACACGCATAGCTTTTTCACGGTTTTGTAATTGAGATCGTTGATCTTGACACGCTACAACGATACCAGATGGTAAGTGTGTAATACGAACAGCAGACTCAGTTTTATTGATATGCTGACCACCGGCACCACTCGCACGATATGTATCAATTTTTAAATCTTTTTCATTAACTTCAATATCAACATCTTCCATCTCTGGCAATACGGCTACTGTAACTGTAGATGTATGTACACGGCCTTGTGTTTCTGTAGCCGGTACACGTTGTACACGATGTACACCAGATTCAAATTTCATCTTAGAGTATACATTTTCACCATCCACAGAGAAAATAACCTCTTTAAAGCCACCAAGCTCTGGTTCATTAGCATCGATAATCTCACAACGCCAGCCTTGGCTTTCCGCATATTTTGTGTACATGCGGAACAAGTCGCCTGCAAATAATGCAGCTTCATCACCGCCAGCGCCCCCGCGAATTTCGATGATAATATTTTTATCATCATTAGGATCCTTAGGCAATAATAGAACTTGCAACTTTTCTTCCAATTCCTCTTTTTGAGGTTTTAAGTCTTTCAATTCCTCTTGAGCCATTTCTCGGAATTCTTCGTCCATGGATTTATCTTCAATAACTTCCATAGCTTCATCAATACCAGATAAAACTTTTTTGTAAGTACGGAACGTTTCAACGGTTTCAGATAATTGAGCATGTTGACGGGTCAATTTACGCCATTCATCTTGGCGAGCAATGACCTCTGGGTCACTAATACGCTGCTCAAGATCCATAAATTTATCTTCAATAACTTGTAATTTATCAACTAACATGTTTATTCCTCTTCATATGCGTCACTCTCAGGCGGACGGACCTCTTCTAAAGCTCGTATAGCAACTTCAATTTGATCATCTTCTGGTTCACGCGTTGTCATATATTGTAACGCAAGACCTGGTTTAATAAGAGCTTTTACAAAAGAATGATCGCTACGTCCAGCAAGACGAATTACCTCGTACGCAATACCAGCTACTACAGGCATAAGGAGTACGCGGCTCACGATACGTTCCAACAAATTGGGCCAACCCAAGAAAGCAAATACAAAGATACTAACTACCATAACAATAAGTAAGAAGTTTGTACCACATCGTGCATGCAATCGACTTTGTTGACGAACATTTTCTACAGTAAGCGGCAAATCTAATTCATAGGTATGAATCGTTTTATGCTCTGCCCCATGATATTGGAAAACTCGTTGAATATCCTTCGTAAGACCAATCCCCCAAATATAAAGTAAGAAAAGTACTAAACGAATGACACCTTCAATGAGATTTAATACTATATGATTATCCTGTACACCAGGAATGAATTTTACGATAAATGTAGGCAATGCCAAAAACACAGCTATCGCAAACAGTGTAGAAATGACCATGGTAATGGCGATTTCACTATTAGACATTTCTTCCTCTTCATCGCCAGCAGCCTTAGCAGAGAAGGATAAAGCCTTCATGCCTATCACTAGAGATTCATAGAGAGCTACACAGCCACGAAGAAATGGTTTTTTCAATATTAGATATGTGTCAGCAATGGACTTTGTAGCCTCTTTTTGAACTACAATAGTTCCCGCAGGCTCACGTACGGCAGTTGCCGTATAGCCAGGGCCTCTCATCATGACACCTTCGATCACAGCCTGTCCTCCGACAAACTTTTTTATACGTTCTCTGTTCACAAGATCTCCTCTCATAAACAAATATAGGCAGAGCCAACAGCCCTGCCAATACATGTTACATTACAATACAAATTATTTGCCGTAACGTTTGTTAAATTGTTCAATACGACCACGAGCTTGAGCCGCACGTTGTTGACCAGTGAAGAACGGATGGCATTTGGAGCAAACGTCTACACGAAGGTCTTCTTTTACAGAGCCAGTTTTGAATGTGTTACCACAACCGCAAGTTACTGTAGCTTCTTTATAGTCTGGATGAATACCTTGTTTCATTCTATACACCTCTTTCCAGCAATCAATATTATTCTTATAGATTATAGCATGACACCTGCACAAATGCAAGTAACCAATACTATTCCTTGAATGCTTGCTTTTCTTCAATAGCCTCAGCTAAAATAGCTTCCAAGTCGCTTTCGTTGAGGATGTCACGCAATGCAATAAGCTCCTCTAAAGAAAGGGTAATACCTTTTTTCATGCTTGTATATTCACTATCCCAAGCACGAAGATCAAACTTAGGATTGTATTTTCCCCAACTAGTACATGTTAATTGTTTTTTCCAACCATCTTTATCTTCAGATAAAGTACCAATAACCTTGAAGATTTCAAAATTAATAACTGCCATAGGTCCTCCTTTCTTACATATTCATATGCTATGTTTCGTATCTACTATATTTAGTAGTTTATATTTTTTAGGATACGATATATTTTAAACCAAAATTATATGATTTACAATTCTTTTTTATAGTCACTATAATCTTCAATATCAATAGAAGCTGTAGGTGGCATAACTTGTGCACCTAATGAATCTACGGTCTCTTTCCAACTCGTTGTAGCCTCCGTAACAGCCTTAATATATGCCTCGTCAGCAGCCTGTACAGATTCAATTAGTTGGGTCTCATCCTTTACATCTAATACGCGACGACGTACGCTACTAAGCATATAGCCAAAGGATTCATCTGTTTGAACGAGCATGGAGATTTCTTGAATCAATGTTTGACCCGTAGTGCTGCAGAAATAGGCATACCACATATATGCTAATTCAGCATCTGGGAGCATCCAGTACATATCATCTACAGGCGCTTCTGTCGTAATATCTACATCAATATGATCAGTATGACGTTTAAAAGTAAGAAAATAAGCTCCACTTTCAATAAGAGCAGTGCGACCTAATTCAGATACACGGCTATCAATGCAATAAATACCATCTTGACCTAAGGCTACGTCCGTTTGACTGCCGGGCAACAAAATAGAACGCAAGGACAAGCCATAATTTAATACCGTAAATACTGGCAATTGCGCAAATACGCCATGAGGTAATGGAATATAATTAATTGTTTTCCACTCATCCCCTACACGTTCACGAAGACCAACACGCATTTTTTTTACATCGTATTTACCATATACGATTTCATAAGCCCCTAATGGAGTCCATTCCCGTATAGCTTCTACTCGTTTTTGGTTCAAGAAAAATTGCAACGCCATATTATTTAAGCCCAATTGATTTTGTGCCATTGTAGCAGGTAAGAATAATTGAGCAGTCCCTTCTGGAACCAAGTTATGTAATCCGTTAGCGACCTCTTCCACAATATCTTCAGAGGATTGGAACATACCAACTGTGCCTGTAAAGATATGGTCAAAATAGCTACGATGAGGCCATTGATTAATGATTTGAGCCATTGGATATAAACGTGTCAAAATGCTATAACACACGGGAGATGCCGTATACAGAACGACTTTTTTATCTTCATAAGATTGAAGAATCTCTTCAACCATGCCTGCATATTCTTCTACATAAGCATACAGAACCAATTCTCCCGTTTTACTATGAGCTTCGATACTTTCACGAACAGGAGTTTCCCAAATAGTTCCTACATCTAGACCTTCTAAAATGCCTGTGTCACTAATAAAATCAAACAATTCCACTCTAAAGGATGGTCCATAAAGAGCTTGGAATGTATTCAAATCATATGGTACAGGACCAAAGGATTCTACTGTGGATTTTTCTGCTAACGCATATAAATCATCTGCCGTTACACCCCACTCACGGGAGCTAGCATTACTAGAAATCAATTGATCTAGCACTTTAAAACGCATTAACTCATTTACAATATCAATTCCCTCAATACCATGTGCGGCACAAAGGGTAATAAATTCTTCATTGTTTACTTTCATATTAAACCTTTCCTGCAGAAGGACATAGATGATTTAAAAAACATTCATTACACAAAGGCTTACGAGCCTTACACAATCTACGGCCATGATAGATTAACCAGTGGTGTGCAGCAGCCCAGTCCTTTTTTGGAATTGCCTTTTGTAACTTTTGTTCCATCTCTTCTGGCGTCTTAGCAATACCTAATTTTAATCGGTTAGACACGCGAAATACATGTGTATCTACCGCAATGGCTGGTGTACCAAATAAAACGGATACCACAACATTTGCTGTTTTACGCCCCACACCAGGCAATTCAACGAGTTGATCAAACTCACGAGGTACATCTCCATGATATCGGTCAACTAAAATTTGACAAGTAGCAATTAAGTTTTTTGCCTTGGACTTATAAAGACCGCAATCTTTAATGAGAGTCTCTAACTTAGCAACTCCGATTTCAAGCATCTTTGCAGGATGATTAAGTTCTGGGAACAGTCGTTTAGTAACAATATTAACCCGTTCATCCGTACATTGTGCTGACAAAACTACAGCAACTAATAATTCAAATTCATTTGTATACTCAAGGGCAGGTTTTGCATCAAAATAATGCTCTTGTAACAATTTCAACTGCTCTGCCTTTATCGCTTTTGTTACACGCATACAGTTCTCCTTTCTCACCTGTGAAAGTACAGACGCGTACAACTTATATCTTACCATACGTATTCATTAAGTTCTATGTTATAATAAAACATACTATTCTAATATAGAATACAGGAGGCGCATATGAGTAATATTAACGATACATTAAAACGAATAAATGAACTAGCTGCAAAGAAAAAATCTGGTCAAGAATTAACGCCAGAAGAGTTAGCAGAAAAAAAAGAACTATACGAAATCTACTTAAGCTTCATTCGTGGTCAAATTACAAGCACCTTGGACCGCGTTGAATTTATAGACCCAGAAACAGGTGAAAGAACCGCTCCTAAACGAGCGCTTGAAAACTTGGCAAAAGAAGCTGATAAAGACATTAAAGAGCATAAAGATATTCACTAATGTAACAAATAAACAAAATTGATTACATTACTAATATCCTTTTATATTTATTCAATCAAATTTATATCTACATTCTAAAAACCACTTGATACATGTATCAAGTGGTTTTTAGTATAATTTACTTATGTATTATAATTTACCAAGACGTTTCATGGCATTATAAATTTTTTCAGCTAGACCTGTCATTTGACATTTAGGAATACCGCATGCTGCTATACGAATACCATTTGCTAATGCAATCACATAGATGTGCTCTTTTTTCAATTCTTCACAGATAGCATTCGCAGAGTCTGTAGGAATTGTAATAAAGAAGCCACCGCGGTAAGGTAACATAGGAAGTCCCACTTGTGCTGCTTCTTGTTTAAAGATATCAGCACGATCGCGAATTAATTGATAATAGCAATTGCGTTCAGCTTCATATTCCTTAAACTTAGCTGGATCAGCCACAATATTAGCCATTGTACGCATTGCGGGACGACAAATATTGGACCATGTGGCACGACTTGTAGATTTGTTAACTTCGAAAAACTCATCAGCTATTTCTTCATCGTCAGAGATCCCAATCATCGCACCAACGCGCTGACCATACATAGTAAATCCTTTAGATAAGCTATAACACACACAGGTGAGAATTTCTTTTGGTAAATGACTAAATTTATTGAAGAACGCACGTACCTCATCTTTTTCACCAGAGTAATCAAGATATGCTACATCAATACCAATAATCACATTATTTCGACCAATAGCAACTAAATCCTTCAAGAAATTAAGGATAGAATCCCAATCTTTATCCTCAATAGAATAGCCGGTTGGGTTATTACCTGGTGTATTAAAGATAACAACCACATTTGTTTGTTTAGCCGCCAATTCGTTTACACGATTTTGGAATGCTTCATGATTAAAGTTATTATGTTCATCAAATAAGGAATACGTAACTAGTGTACGTCCAGTATCACTACAAATAACACGGTATGCACCCCAGTACCAATCCGCTGTTAATACTTCATCACCAGGCTCTGTATAGTTATGAATCAAATGATGAATGCCACCAGTGCCACCTGCGGTAGCAATGCTACGAATATGACCTTCTGGACGGAAATTACCAAAACATTCTTTTTCAGCAGCACACAAAAAATCTGGAATACCCGCAATTGGTGCATAACCAACATGTTCAGAATCCGAAAGACTCAAATATTCTTCTTTAACGGTCTTAAGAAAAACTAAGTTTCCCTCTTCATCATGAATAGCACCCAACGTACCATTCACAACATTCTCACGGCCATTTTCTTTAGCATCAGCTTGAGCTTGACCAGCAGTTACGAAGATTACGTCTTTTAATTTTTTTCCTTTTGCATGCTTTGCAGCAACACTTGTCATAACTTGCACCATCCTATCTGAAATGAATATTACACATTTATCATACCTAAACTGATTTAAATATACAACGTATATTCAGTAAATATATTGTATACATAGAAGATTTAACTAACTATTAGTAATTCAACACTTATTAAATATATATATATATATATAATAATTAAGTACCTTATTTAGGAAAAATTGTTAACAAATATACAATAAAACAGTAAATATATAAAAAAAAGACCACTCAAAAGAGTGGTCCTTATCATCCTTAGAAGGAGTAGCCTACACCAGCGTGTAAACCTTTTGCAGTTTTATCATTGCTATCTACGCTATATTTATCATAGCCATAGTATACATTCAAATCTACATCAGGGCGTACTTCATATTGAGCACCTACTTGATAAGTTTGCTTAATATCATTACCCCAACCAGCCTTAGCAAAGCCGTTTACTTTATTAGTCAAAGGTACATGACCGATAACACCAGCTTGGAAACCAAGTTCAGTATCATTTGTACGAATCGCAGTACCTGCACCATATAGATTTACATTTGGATGTACCTTATAAACCAATGCTAATTGATGATCTTTAATATCGCCATTTTTTGCATTTAATTTATCGTAAGAGTATTGTAATGCGGCTTTATTGGAAAGGTCGTGTTGTAAAGAAACACCGAAACCATCATTGCTATTGCCACCACCGTTAGATACGTGTTGTTTAAAAGCATAATCAGCTTGTACCTTGGTGGATCCATCACTAATTTTTGTTACAGGAGCTGCAGCAAATGCACTGCCGGCTACAACTGTAGCTGCTAAAGTTAATAATACTAATTTCTTCATTTTTACCTCCTATACACATACCAATGGTATGTCTTAATAAGTTACTAATTGATAGGTATAATAATTATACAATCTATAAATTAGCGTTTCATGAATACAGGGATATCAGGGATACCATTGTTAGTATTTGTAGTGGATGCCGGACGGGATGTAGTTGTTGTTTTACCGAATTCAGGTACATTCTTAGTATTTGAATTAAAACCAGTTGCCACAACAGTAATTTGAACTGTATCGCCTAAGCTTTCATCGATAACAGAACCAAAGATAATATTTGCATCAGGATCCGCCGCTTCAGAAATAATTTCGGCAGCTTCATTAATTTCAAACAAGCTTAAGTTAGCACTACCGGAGATATTGAGTAAGATGCCTTTTGCACCATCGATAGATGTTTCCAACAATGGGCTATTAATAGCCATTTTAGCTGCGTCAGCAGCGCGGTTTTCACCTTCGCCAACGCCAATCCCCATCAATGCTTCGCCTTGTTCAGTCATGATAGTTTTAACATCTGCAAAGTCAAGATTGATCAAGCCAGGAACTTGAATCAAGTCTGAAATGCCCTTGATACCTTGGCGAAGTACATCATCAGCTGTACGGAATGCATCGCTTAAGGAACATTTTTTATCTACAACTTGCAACAATTTATCATTAGGAATAACGATAATAGTATCTACTTTTTGAGTCAAGAATTCAATGCCTTTTTCCGCTTGTGCACGACGGCGTTTACCTTCAAAAGCGAACGGTTTAGTAACGACGCCTACTGTCAAGGCACCGATTTCTTTAGCACATTCTGCAACGATAGGAGCAGCACCTGTACCAGTACCACCACCCATACCAGCAGTTACGAATACCATATCAGCACCTTCAAGAGCTTTTATAATTTCTTCGCGACTTTCTTGAGCAGCCTCTTCACCGATTTGTGGATTTGCGCCTGCACCAAGACCTTTTGTAACCTTCTCGCCAATTTGAATCGTTACATCCGCTTTAGATAATTCAAGCACTTGGCTTTCAGTATTAGCGGATAAAAATTGAACACCTTTAAGATCGCTATCTACCATGCGATTAACAGCGTTATTACCGCCGCCACCAACACCGATAACTTTAATATTTGCAAAATCAGACATTGAACTTCCTCCTCTTATCGTTATCTATCGTATCAATATACGTCCCAATGTATCGATTTATATACTGACAATCTTATAACAATTACATTTATTTTACACTAAAATTTAAAAACTTTCCACTATATAGAATGTGATTTATTAGAATCGCTTAGTCATAATAATCTTTCGTATAGCGCCTACATTAATAAATACATGCAATCCAAAGCCAATAAGAGCTACGTAATATAGGTTAATTCCTATGAGGTCACCTACATATACAAGAATAACAGCTAACACAACATTTGAAAAGAACCCAAGTACAAAATTACTAAGATCAAAGGTTCGTTCCAATGCAGCCCGGCTACCACCAAATACAGCATCTAGTGCAGCCAGAACAGCGACCGATGTGTAATTTGCATAACTTATAGGTATATGAAATGGTGAAAGCCACCCTAATGTAGTACCTACAATTAAACCAACAATGGCAAAGATATAAATATTCATTCTTTACCTCCTGTTTCATTAGGCTTTATATGCTCTTCTCTAAAGGTTCCTGTAAAAGCTGGAATAGCTATTTCATTTTCTTCCTTTATGGTTACCTTTATGCCCCAGTGTTTCAAGGAATCCACCACACCGCCTCGCATGGTGAGCGCAGAATTTAGTGTTTTTGGATCACCAATTGCCTTAACTGTAAAAGGAGCCCCAAAAACCTTACCATTCACAGTAATAGTCGGACCAGAGCATCGTATTTCAGAAGTCCCTATGAGACGTTGATCATTGATAGCTATCGCCTCAGCCCCACCAGCTCGCAATTCATTAACAATACGTAAAATATCTTCATCATGAATTACATATAAATTAGGATTTTCACCACTTTGAATTGGCTTTAAGCTATCCTCAATTAATACACTAACACCTGTACCTTTAACATTAGTTAAAGCTGCTTTCATCATCAACTGTTCATCTGCTTTAACATTGCTACTAGCACCAGACTGTTTAAGTTCTTCTATTTGTTTTAACAATGTATCACGTTCACTTTGAGCCTCTCGTAATTGTACGGCTAAATCACCAGCCCGTTGTAAACGGATATTTTCTTCTATATTATCTTGAGTCATCTTATATTGAGTAACAACCATGAAACCCAATATACAACTGACTAAGGCTATTGCCCACCGTTCGTGTCTCACGACAATCATCTACCTTTTATCTTCAACATGACCTTGTTTATCTTGTTTTTTATCATCCTTCTTAGTAGATGAATTTTCTGTTGTCTTTGTTCCAGTCTGATGCTTTTTAACTTCCGGTATTACATCAGTTTTTATATATGGTGATGAAACATTAACATCTATATATTGTACATTGCTATGTGTTGTCTTAATATCTTGTAACATAGACTGAGTTAACTCGGCTTTTTTAGGTAAGTCTTTACTATCTCCTAATCTAATTTGCACCCCCGATACGGTATAAGCCATTATTGCATCAGGATCTCCTATATTGACTTCTGCAATAGTCTTGAAGGTGCTCTCATCAAGAGAGTTTAAGTATTCAAGAGCCGCTAAAATGGGCTTATCCACAACGGTATCACCTAACAAAATATTTCCCGCCTTAACACCTGATATCATTGGTACCGACGTATCTTGTATTGCAGGCTCTGATGCAATCACTTGACCTTTACTGTCAAGTGTTAAATAACCAAACTGAGCTGGTACAACTGCAACAGCTTTGCGCTCTATGACACGTACAACCATTGTAAATGGCAATTGATAACTAATTTGGGCCTCTTCAACCCGTAAGTCTTTCGCCAATCTAGTTTTTAATTTCTCTGTACTAATTTGCAATATATTTACAGGTTCATGAATATCCCCTGCTACCATTACATCTTGTACAGTTACCTTATCCGACCCTATAATTTTTAAGGATCCAAAAGGAATAGGTAGTGTAAACAATCCCACCAACACGAGAGTAACTGCACCACCGATTTTTAACACTCGTTTTCTAAATACAGCCCGTTCATCTTGAACAGGTGTAGAAGACTGCATCTCCCCAGAGTTGGATGGATGGTATTGCTTATCATCCATAGATAACTCCTTATGTTCTATTCAGCCCTTAAAATTTTCCTATACTAGCTGTTAATAGAATCTTTTCACATAATGTTGGAAAGTCAATTCCCATTTCTTTAGCTGCCTTTGGTACTAAAGACGTTGCCGTCATACCTGGCACAGTATTGTATTCTAGAACATACATATCATCTGCATGATCTGTCATAATATCAACACGAATAACCCCACTGCCTTGTACTTCGCGATACACAAGTTCCCCTATGCGTTGCATCTCAGCAGTCATTTCTTCACTAATAGGCGCAGGCACTAAATATTCTGTAGCACCTACAGTATATTTGCTGGTATAATCATACTCCCCAGAATGTGGACGGATTTCGATTACTGACAAGGCCTTGCCGTCAAGAACGGATACTGTAAATTCGCGACCATCAAGAAATTGCTCTACTACAAGAATCGGATCATATTTTAGTGCCTCTGTAAC
This sequence comes from Veillonella parvula, assembly GCF_042850485.1. GTDB lineage: Bacteria > Bacillota > Negativicutes > Veillonellales > Veillonellaceae > Veillonella > Veillonella parvula_Q. Next base: position 1,228,995 of record NZ_AP031417.1, read on the forward strand.
AGCATCCTCCAATTGTACCTCATCACGAACAATGGTAACGCCAATACTAGATCCTTGAGTAGCAGATTTTACCACTACAGGAATCGTAAACTGTTTACGAATATGTCCTATAATAGCTTCTGCAGATTCTAAATTACCATTAAAGGATTCAGAAGCGGCTGTTGGAATATTAGCTCCTTTGAAAACATCTTTACTTACTTTTTTATTCATTCCTACCGCATGAGCCATGATGCCCGATCCAGTATATGGAATTTCTGCCATTTCAAGCAAGCCTTGTAATGCGCCATCTTCACCATAACGGCCGTGAATTGCATTAAATACAATCTCTCCGCCTAAGGATTCAATATCTTTTAAAACAGTACGAGGATTAAGTTCTAATGTTTGCGCATTATACCCTTTGCTTTCGAGTGCTTCCGCAATAGCAACGCCAGTACGGCGAGATACTTCAGCCTCTTTGGAAGGGCCACCCATCAATACGATTATTTTTCTATCTTTCATTGTAAGCCTTCCTCCAATATAGCTAATAATTTGGGTCCATATTGATTAATAGAACCGGCACCCATTGTGATAACCAGATCATTAGGTCGCACAATTTTTGCCAATACAGCCGGTATGTCGTCAACAGATGGTACATAATGTACAACCTTATGTGTAGCAGCTTCAACAGCGTCAGGAATAGTACGTCCATCGATACCTGCAATCGGATCTTCACCAGAACTGTAAATATCTGTCATATATATTTCATCAGCACTTGTAAAAGCAGTGGCAAATTCATCTTTCAACAAACTTGTACGTGTATACCGATGCGGTTGAAACACACAAATAACGCGATGTTTTTCAAGCTCTTTTGCCGCTCTTAAGGTCGCTTTAATTTCTGTTGGATGATGTGCATAATCATCGACAACCCAGACTCCACCAACATGACCCTTTGTTTCAAAACGTCGTTTTGCACCGATAAATTTACCTAACGCTTTTGTGATAAAGCGATTCTCTACACCGCAACATTCATGAGCCACAATAAAGGCTGCCAATGAGTTTAATACATTATGTTCTCCAGGCACGCGCAAGCTGATGCGGCTTATATTAATGCCTTTATGATATACATCATATACCAAGGAAGAGTCCACATAATGAATATTTTTTGCTACATAATCATTATTATCCTCTAACCCATACGTAATAAAAGTACGTTTTACGCGGCTCATAACATAACGAATATTTTCATTATCACCACATACGATAGCTTTGCCTGCTTCTGGTAACGTTTCGACGAACTCACAGAAAGCGTTTAACAAGTTATCCATAGTTTTATAATGATCCATATGATCATCTTCAATATTAGTTATAACGATAGTATGTGGATGCAGTTTTAAAAATGAACCATCGCTCTCATCCGCTTCCACAACGGAAAAATGGCCTTTCCCAAGGCAACTGCTACCTTTGAGATAATCTACTTCGCCACCGATAATTACTGTAGGATCCGCATTAGCCTCCACTAAAATTTGTCCAATCATTGAGGTTGTAGATGTTTTACCATGCGCACCAGCTACTGCGATACCATCTGTTACATCTAATACAGCCTTTACAATATCAGAACGATGTAAAATGGTAATCCCTTGCTCTTTAGCGGCAACAATTTCAGGATTGTCTTCACGAATCGCTGTAGAACGAACTATGGCATCAACACCATTTACATATTCTTTATTATGACCGATATGCACCGTGGCACCCATATCTCTAAACTTAGAAATCACCGCAGATTCAGCAATATCTGAACCAGATACATCATAACCTTTTTGAATCAAAATATTCGCTATCGCACGCATACCAGATCCACCAATACCGATAAGGTGAATTTTGTGAATACCGTCTAACATAAAACCTCTCCTTGTTACTTTGCAATAGATAAAGCTAATTTTGCAATATCATGAGCCGCATTCGGTTTCCCCAATTGCAATGCTCGGTCTCCCATTTGTGCCAACAAATCACGGTTGGCCATAAACATCTCGATTTCCCCTATTAAATCGTGAGCACTCAACATTTTATCTACAATCATATGCGCCGCCCCTTCTTGTACAAAGATACGTGCATTATAGGTTTGATGATCTTCCGCTGCGTATGGATACGGTATCAATACGGATGGAATACCGCGAACTGCTAATTCTGCAAGACCTATAGCACCAGATCTAAATACTGCTAAATCGGCTGCTGCTAGTGCTTTTGGCATATCATGTAAATACGGCAAAATCAAAGATGAACTACCTAAACCATCCCCATCGGTAATGCCCAATTGGGATAAAACAGATTCATATTCTCCGTTTCCCGTAATATGGATTAATTTAATACCTTTCACACCTTGGAAGTGTTTATGTACATCTATCATAGCATTGTTAATAGTTCTCGCCCCTCGAGAACCTCCAGCTATGAGTACTGTAAAGGTATCATCACTTAAATTGAAATAGTTACGTCCCACTGTTCTCGAATCAACTAGCACATCTGGACGAACAGGATTCCCTGTATAGACTACGCGCTTTGCTTTAGAAAACGATGCTTCCGCATCCTTATAGCCTAGGGCTACCACATCAACAAAACGACTCAGAATTTTATTAGTAATACCTGCTATGACATTCTGTTCTTGAATTATAGTAGGAATATTATGTAATGCTGCAGCCAAGAGAACAGGCCCACATACATAACCACCAGTACCAATAACAACATCAGGTTTAAACTTACAAACTATAGCATTAGCTTTTACAATGCCTAAAGCAGTTTTACCTAATGTAACTAAAGTACCTAACGATAATTGACGCTGCAAGCCTTGCACAGGAATCGTAGTAAACTCTATTCCCTCTTTAGGAACTAATGTAGCCTCGAGACCTTGCTTGGTACCAACATATAACACCTTTGCATCAGGATTTTGTTTCATAATTTCCTTATATATAGTTATTGCTGGATATATATGTCCACCAGTGCCACCACCTGAAATAATAACACGTTTCATTAATGGTGTCCTCCCTCTTGCAACATATGAACACAACGTTTAAAGTCATCTCCACGCTCTTCAAAACAGCTGTACCAATCAAAGCTTGAGCAAGCCGGAGATAATAGCACAATATCGCCCGTCTCTGCCAATTTATAGCCTTTCTCTACTGCGTCCTTCATGGATAAAGCACGATAAATCGGCTTCACACCAGCCTTTTTTGCAGCCGTCTCGAAACGATCTGCCGCTTCCCCCATGAAAATAACCGCTTTAGTCTTCTCCTTAACTAACTCCATGAAGTCTTCTAAAGGCGTCATTTTATCATGACCACCAGCTAATAGAATAACTTGTTGATCAAAGGATTCTAATGCTTTAACCACAGAATCTACATTAGTCGCTTTAGAATCATTATAAAATGTAATACCATCAATCGTTTTAACGCGTTCTAAACGATGTTCAACGCCATGGAACTCACTAATAATACGATGAATTGTCTCTACGGGTACGCCCAATGCATAAGATAAAGCAATAACGGTCAATATGTTTTCAATATTATGACTGCCTGGAATATGAATATCTTCATTTCCAATAACAAATTTTGCTACCCCATCTTTAGCAATATAACATTTCCCATCAGCATAATAAGCGCCATTCTCTACGGCTTTTTTTTGACTAATCTTTAGAATATGACTAGGCGCACGATGTTCCATATCAGCTACAACGGGATCATCTATATTCAACACTAAATAATCTGTACTTAATTGATTTTCAAAGATGCGTTCCTTCGCAGCAATATAGTTTTCCATCGTCTTATGACGAGCTAAGTGATCTGGAGTAATATTGAGCATAATAGCCCCAATAGGCCTAAAATGCTTGATTGTCTCTAATTGATAACTAGATAATTCAGCTACCAAAAAACCGTCTGCAGGCATAGAATACGCCACTTCACTAAGGGAATCACCAATATTTCCACCGACGTGAACTGGTTTTCCAGAGCCTTCTAGTACTTTAGTTAATAAGGTTGTTGTCGTAGTCTTACCATTTGTACCAGTAACAGCTACGATAGGTGATTTAGATACTTCATAAGCTAATTCTACTTCGCTGACCACGTCAATACCACGAGCCTGTGCTGCTTTTACAATCGGAATATCTAAAGAAATACCTGGAGAAATAACGATACGATCCACGCCATCTAGCAAGGATTCATCTTGATGTCCTGTAATAATATTTACCCCTGCCGCAACGAGTCGTTTCTCCTCAGCCGTAGGCAGTGTCATAGGCTTATAATCATTTAACACAACATGCGCACCCACTTGGGCTAATACCCAAGATGCACCTATACCGCTAGCTCCAGCGCCAAGAACAAGTATATGTTTATCTCCATATTCCATCTATATCACCTAAATTATTTATAAAATTAATGTATCCTATCTAATAAGCATACCATTATTTACAACTTCCGTTAAGTATTATCTTATAAAGTTATAGTCGCTAAAAGCACACCAATAATGGCTAAAACGGCTCCACCAAACCAGAAACGATTAACAACTGTTTGTTCTGCCCATCCGGAAAGTTCAAAATGGTGATGAATAGGACTCATCTTAAAAACACGCACACCACGTGTTTTGAAAGAAATAACTTGAATAATAACAGATAATGCTTCCATAACAAAAATGCCACCAATCACCACAAGTAGCAATTCTGTTTTAGTTAAAATAGCCATTGCTGCAAAGGCACCACCTAATGCCAAAGAGCCTGTATCCCCCATGAATACTTTTGCAGGGTTCACATTATATACCAAAAAGCCAAGACATACAGCTGCTATTATAGCGCCGAAGTACGCAACACTTTCAGCACCAATAGAATTTGTCATCGATGCAGCCATCAAACCAATAACAGAGAATGCTATCGCCGCCACTGCTGATGTACCACCAGCAAGACCATCAAGACCATCTGTTAAATTTACTGCATTTGTAGCTCCTACAATAATCAAAAATGCCAATACATAATAACCCCATCCCAATTGTAATTGTGTATCTACAACAGGAATCCATAATGTGGTAGGAACAACCATAATCTCAGTAATGCAATAACAGAATACGGCAGCCAATATAAATTGTCCAAGTAATTTTTGCTTCGCTGTTAAACCAAGATTGCGTTTTTTTACAGCTTTTACAAAATCATCAAAAAAACCTAATAAACAATGACCCAGTGTTAAGAATAATAACATTCCTGTGCCCACATTCCATGGTGCAAACAATGCCACGCCAATAATAAGAGCCACCATCATGAAAGCACCACCCATTGTTGGCGTACCGGCTTTTGCTTGATGACTTTCAGGGCCTTCTTCACGAATACTTTGTTGTGCGTGCAAAGAACGCAACATAGGAATAGCAATTTTACCTAGCACTACCGTAATGATGAAAGTCGCTACGAAGGCTAATAGAATGTTATTTATCATATGAATCCTCTACTTATTAATAAATAGGACGGCTAGATATAACTAGCCGTTACCTATTATTCTCGATCCTTTAATTCTTCAACAACGCGCTCCATTCGTAAACCACGGGAACCTTTCACAAGGATAACATCCCCTTTTTCACGAATATCACTATATGCGTTGGCCATTTCTAAATGGCTGTTACAACGGAATGTAGTTAAACCCGCTTTTTTTGCTTCCTTTGCAATGAAGGCAGCAGCATCACCAAAGGTGAATACAACACTATAACCCTCTTCAGCAAGCAAATGGCCGATTTCACGATGTGCTTCTTCAGAGAAGTCGCCGAGCTCGAGCATATCGCCTAGCATCGCAATTTTACGCTTACCTTCTAATTGGCCAAGTGCTTTAATAGCTTCTGCCATGGATGAAGGGTTTGCATTATAAGCATCATTTAAGATAACAATATCTTCAAATGGAACGATTTCTTGACGCATTGGAGTTCCACTAAACTCACTCAAACCTTTGCGAATTGTGTTAGATTTAATGCCTAGCACTCGGCCTGCAACAATAGCCGCCAATGCATCATATACATTGTGTTCACCAATCATAGGCAAGAAGATATCAAAAACTTCATCATAACACTTACAAGTGAACTTAATACCGTCTTTTTTATAGCGCAAATGGCTACCAATACAAGTAGCATTCCGTTCAATACCATAGGTAATTGTTTTACCCTTAGCTAAACGATCCATAGCTTTTACATATGGATCATCTTCATTAAGGATAGCCACGCTGTTTTCAGGCAAGCAACGAATCAATTCACCTTTCGCTTCGGCAATGGCTTCTCGAGAACCTAAAAGCTCGATGTGACTAGTACCAACATTAGTAATAATCCCCATCGTTGGTTCTGCAATCAACGCCAGTTCTTCAATTTGTCCGAGCCCACGCATACCCATTTCAACAACACAGGCTTCATGCTCAGCGGTCAAACGTAACAAGGTTTTTGGCAAGCCAATTTCATTATTAAAATTTTTCTCAGTTTTTAATACATTAAATTCTGTGCCAAGTACGGCTGCCACCATTTCTTTTGTCGTTGTCTTACCAGAGGAACCAGTAATAGCAACTACAGGAATATCAAAGCGGCGACGATGATATCGTGCTAAGTTTTGATATGCTACCAAAGTATTGTCTACCTCGATGCAAGCAATACCTTCTACAGAACGTCCTTTTTCAACGATAGCCCCTGTAGCACCTTTTTCGATAGCCGCATTGATAAAATCATGGCCATCAAAGGTATCACCTTTTAAGGCTACAAATAAAAAGCCTGATTCAATAGTTCTTGTATCAGTAGACACATCTAAAAACTTAATATTGTCGGTATGTGCACTCGTCCCCTGTGTGGCTTCCAGTACTTGAGACAATGTAAATTCTGCCATATTAGATCTCCTTGAGGGCTGCTCGCGCCTCTTCACGATCATCAAAATGAATCGTTTTATCCTTTAAGATTTGGTAATCCTCATGCCCCTTACCTGCAATGAGTACAATATCCCCAGGTTTTGCATGTTGTATAGCATGTTGAATCGCTTCTCGACGATCAACGATAACTTCATAGTGAGTTCCTTCTCGAAGGCCGTCTTTAACGCCGACTTCCACATCTTTAACAATTTGTACAGGATCCTCTGTACGCGGATTATCAGATGTAACATACACAACATCACCGTATTGTGCCGCAATGCGTCCCATAATAGGACGTTTGGTTGCATCTCGGTCACCGCCACAGCCAAAGACTACAATAATACGATTTTCTTGAATAGCCTTTGCTGTTTGTAAAATATTTTCTAACCCATCTGGTGTATGTGCATAGTCTACAACAACAGCAAATGGTTGACCTTCTTCAATCAATTCAAAACGACCAGGTACAGCACTAAATGTTTTCAACGCTTTATCGATGTCTTCCATGGAAATACCTTCTAATAAGCAGGCACCAATAGCTGCTAATGTATTATACACATTAAACAAGCCAGTTGTATTCATTGCAACTGTATAATCATGACCATCATAAGATACAGTATAACGGCTAGACTTTGGCGTCATATCAACGTCATGAGCATTCAATGTGCCGCTACCATCAATACTATAGGTAATGATAGGGGCTGTAGTTTTTTCAACAACTCGATGTCCATAGACATCATCAATATTGATGACAGCACCCTTACCAGATTTTATTTGGTTTGATTTGCTAACTTGTTCAAATAGTTTACATTTAGCTGCCAAGTAATTCTCAAATGTTTTGTGAAAGTCTAAATGATCTTGTGTAAGATTTGTGAATACAGCCGTATCATACTCAACACCAGATACGCGTCCTAAAGCCAACGCATGAGAAGATACTTCCATTACACAATGTGTAACCCCCTCTTCTACCATTTGATGCAAAATATGTTGTAAATCTACTACGTCAGGGGTCGTGTTATGAATCGGATATGATGTATCACCAATCATGATATGAACAGTACCAATCACACCGACCTTATGACCTTGAGCTTTCAAAATATGACGAATCATATGAGTTGTAGTCGTTTTACCATTAGTACCAGTGACACCAATCATGCGCATGGAATTGGCTGGATAATCAAAAAAGTATGGCACACAGGCCATCATAGCCGCACGTGTATCTTCAACAGTGATAACACAAACATCACTATTTACCTCAACAGGTTTAGATACTAATACGGCTACTGCCCCAGCCTCAACAGCTTTATTAACATAGTCATGTCCATCGACAGTAGCACCATCTAAAGCAATAAATAAACTACCTGCTTTTACAGCACGAGAATCAGCGGTTACATCTAAAATTTCAACAGCTGTATTACCTTCTACATGCGGTGCATGTAAGGTTTTTACTATATCTTGTAAGTGTTTCATATACAATCTCCTTTACACGCAAAGGAAAGCAGCCCAATACGAGCTGCTTCGCCTGCTAGTCTATAATTTGCTGTTTCTCTTGTACATTACGTTCAGTAACAGCGCTTTTTGTGCTATAAACAAAAGAATCAGGCAAAACCATTCCTAGTTGTTCTTCTGCGATTTGTTGGATACGTACAGGAGACTTCAAGGAAGCCACTTCAACGTCTAATGCATCGTTATCTTTTGTTAATTGTACTACAGCTTGCTGTGTTTTAACTACCTCATAGCCCAACTTTGTACTGTATGCATTCATAACCATCATGATAAGCAAGCATGCAACTAATGCAGCAATACCATATACAACTTGCCACATCATAGGGCTTAAATCTAAAGCTACGTTTGCACTACGTCTTCTCCCTTGTGCAATGACCAACATATCACCTTTTACTTGGCCCACAACAGCCTTTCTTGCTAACATAACACTTAACCCCTTCCAATTCTACAACTTTACTGCTACGCGCAATTTAGCGCTTCTAGCCCTCGGATTAACTTCAATCTCCCCTATACTTGGCTCTATAGCCTTATTTTTTGCCTTTACAACTGCCTTGTGATTACAAACACACATAGGCAATTGTGGAGGACATATACATGCGGTACTTAACTCTTTAAAAGTTTGCTTTGTAATTCGATCTTCCAAGGAGTGGAATGTAATAACTCCAATCTTTCCCTTTGGTTTTAACATCGATACAGCATCTACAAAACTATCATGCAAAATTGCTAATTCTCTATTTACTTCAATACGTATAGCCTGAAACGTCCGTTTTGCCGGATGAGGTCCATCTTGTCGTGCCTTTGCAGGTATTGCATTCTTAATAATTCTAACTAACTCACCAGTAGTAATGATTCTTTTTTCTTGGCGTGCTTCAACAATAAACTCAACAATCCGTTTAGCCCATCGTTCTTCCCCATAGTCGCGGATAATTTGCAGTAATTGTTCACTGTCATATTCATTAACAATTTCCTCTGCCGTAAGAGGTGCATCTTTATCCATTCGCATATCAAGAGGTCCATCATTCATATATGAAAAACCTCGTTCAGGGGTATCTAGTTGATAGCTTGATACACCAAGATCAAATATAAAACCATCTACTTCATAGATGCCCGCATTTCGGAGGGCTTCTTTTAAGTTAGAAAAGTTTGTAGGTATTGTTAACACCTGACATTTCAAATCAGATAAACGCTGTCGAGCTATACTCAAAGCATCTTCATCTTGATCTAAACCTATAATCATGCCTTCTGGGTCTAGCATCTCGCCCACTGCGTGAGCATGTCCTGCCCCACCAAGGGTACAGTCCACATAAATGCCTTTTGGATTAGTTACGACGGAGTCCACCGTTTCACGTAAGAGTACGCTAGTATGATTAAATTCCATCATAGCCTCCTATAACATAATCCCTTCAAGCCCTTCAACTAATTCTTCCATGCTTTCAGCCACTTGATCATCATAGTAATCATATTTTTCGCGGCTCCAGATTTCGACATGATCCCCAGCCCCTACAATAACAGCCTGTTTATCAAGGCTAGCATATTCACGTAGTGGTACAGGAATGAGAACACGACCTTGTTTATCATATTCAAGCTCAGCGGCACTACCAAAAACAAAACGTTTTAAGGCACGCACGCTAGCTTTAGTGGAGGATTGTGATTGTAAAGCAGTAGAAATTTTTTTCCACGCCTCTTCGGTGTAAATAGCCAAGCAGTTATCTAAGCCTTTTGTTACGATGCACAAATCGCCTAGTTGTTCACGTATTTTCGCAGGTATAATCATCCGCCCTTTTGTATCAATAGTATGATTATATTCGCCCATGAACATACGTATCACCGCCTTTCACTATTTCTTATCCACCACTATATGGTAAATTCTACCACAATTCCCCACCTTTCACAACAAAAAATCCATTTTTATCCCACTTTTTTATATTTTTCTTGTTTAATCTCTATTTTTCTCCGCTTTTCTACAATACATATGTTCGATTAAATATTTAAAACTAATCAATTTAAACCACTCTCCACCACAATGGTGAAATACCACTCCTTAGATGGACATAAACCCCACTTTTAGATGTATTATGTTTAGGAACTCAATGTATTATGTTTAGCAACGCATAAACGTTAAATATATTTAGGTCTATATTAAAAAAGCAAAAAAACCTCATCAATGTACAACACATACATTGATGAGGTTTTCCTCTATTTATATAATTTTAATTATAGTATTAAAATTTAGATTCGATAGCCGCTTGAAGATCGCCTTTAGGCAAGAATCCAATTTTACGGTCTACTACTTCACCATCTTTTAGAATAACGAATGTAGGCAATACTTCAACTTGTAAGTTACGTGCTAATTCTGGTTCTTCATCAGCGTTTACTTTTACAAAGTTAGCTTTACCTTCAAGCTCACCTGCAATTTCTTCAATGATTGGCATCATACGTACGCAATAACCGCACCACGGAGCCCAGAAGTCAACAACAGTAACACCACCTTGGTTTACTAAATCTTGATATTCAGCAGTTTTTAAATCTTTTAATTCGCTCATTGTACCCTCCTACGGTAATTGAACTAATACACAATCTTGAATGACATGCAGATCTAAAGCATGTGCTTTTTCAACAACAGATGGTTTATCCGCCCCCGGTTGCAACCACACAACAGGAATGCCAAGTTCTTTGCATTCATCAAGTGCAGCTAACCCTACTGCTTCTGGTACAACAAAATCTACCACAGCAGGCACAACGGGAAGTGCAGAAAGACTAGAGTAACAAGTGTCTCCATCTATTTCTGCAATATTAGGATTGACTGGATATACTTCATATCCGTGATCTTTAAGACATTTATAAATCTTATAACCGAACTTTTCGGTTTTATGGGTAGCTCCAATAACGGCCCATACTTTTTGATCTAAAGCTTGTTGAATTGTCATTTCGACCACCTCTTATATACTATTATAAATGAATATCGAACATTGTCAATATATTATATCGAATTATATAGTTAAAGAATTATTCTCTTTTAGCAAACATTCTATAACATAAAGCAATACTATTTTCTTACGTTATTCTTTGATTTGTATCTCAATCGTTTTCTGACTAAGACTAGGTAAATTTAAATCAATCTCAATTAATTCAGATAAACTGATTTCTCTACGACTTAATGTATGAGCTTCAACTAAGCCCCCTACAATAGCCAGCTCACCTAAAATTCTATTAGGAGACCACTGATTTTCACGCAATTCTCGAATAGTAATACTCTTTTGTCGCTTAGACAATCTATGTCCTTCAGAATCAATTAATAATGGAGCATGCCCATAAGAAGGTATTTGTATATTTTTAGAATTGAAACTGGTTTGTAATGTTTTATATAAATATATTTGCTGCCCCGTAGTCTCTAGTAAATCATCTCCACGAATGACCTCCGTTATCCCCATAACAATATCATCCAGTACGACAGCTAAATTATAGGCATACATACCATCACCACGACGCAATACATAATCATCTAATTCACCTTCTAAATGAATATGTTGAAAGCCTTGCCAACGATCCACGAAATCTAAATCACAAGAATTAACGGCTAAACGCAAAGATGGCTCCTTAGACATCATAAATTCTTTTATCAATTTATCCTCTAGATGACGGCAATGGCCATCGTAACGATGAATTACATCGCCGACATGGGGTGCCGAAGCAATAGACTGGAGCCTTGTACGATTACAAAAGCAAGGATAAATTAGTTTTTCTGATGCAAGATGTTCTAATATTTCTCCATAATATGTTTGCCGTTCACTTTGCCAATATGTTGATTCTGGACCACCAACACGAGGTCCTTCATCCCATTCAAAGCCTAGCCACTCTAAATCATCTAATAGAGCTTCCCCTAAATCCCGTTTAGAACGTTGGATGTCTATATCCTCCATTCGCACAACATACTGCCCTTTTTGTTGCCTCGTAGAAACATAGGATAAGAGGGCTATCCACACATTGCCAAGATGGATATATCCTGTGGGGCTTGGAGCAAATCGGCCTTTCATAATGGACCCTCCTACAGTACAAAACAAGTGGCATATCCCGTAAACTTACACAGAATATGCCACTATAAATAATATAAAACGATTATCCTAGAGAAATAATGTTATCGAATACCTTACCAGCGTCTTTAATTTTTTGTTCGTTTCCCATTGTACAAATATGATTGTCCTTCAATACTGATTCAACCACATCTGCTAAAGCAACGATATCCTCTGGCTTACAAGCGATAACTTGTTTACGAAACTCTACCTTATCCTCTAGTTTAGCACCGCTAAAATACATCCCCATCGCACGTGGACCACGCAACGCAGGAGTCATAGGCAAGTCCAAGGAGCTCATAGTACCGATAATATATTTACGCATCTCACGATCAGTCAACGTAAACTCACGAAGGTATTGAGGTAATTCTTTATATACATTTAATGTTTCTACCAAGTTTGGATCGCGATAGCTACAGAAAATCATATTACCATCGTCATAGAAGTTTGCGAAGGCACCGTAAGCACCGCCTTGTACACGAATACGAATCCAAAGATACTCATAACGTAAAATCGTTTCCAATACACTCATTGGGCCTACGTGTTTATACCCATGGTCTATAAAGTTACCACCTTGAGCTACGTATTGAACCTTACCAGCTGTAACGATACCATCATTACCAGACAAACGTGTAATTTTTAATGTATCATTACTTAAGTCAGTAGTATCCCAAGTTTCAATCAATGGTTTCATGAGATGTTCAAAGGCTTCTAATTCGCCTTCTTCACCAACGAACATGATATCCACATTATTAGCACGGAAAATCTTACGAGCCACATCAGCTAATTTTTTCGGCAATAATGGTAATGCCGCAGGATTAGAAGCCAATTCGCTAATCTTTTGATAGTAACCAAAGTTACCATTATCTCTAAATTTACCAACTGCAGATACTTGTGCCATAACACGTTGACTTACAATGGAGTTGCCACGACGAAACGCTTCATTATCCCAAATAGCTTTGCTTTCTTGAACAAGTTCGGTCAAGCGTCTATGGTCACTATAATCTGCTTTTTGTACTACTTCGTTAATCAAACGGCATAAGTCAGGTAATTTAGAATGCAAGGCTTTAGCTCGAACAATCATGAGAGGCGTAAATTCATCACGCTTACCATCTTTGCTAATAGCCGTAATATCTGAGCTTAAACCACCAAGATTCATATTGATATCTTTCGCCAATGCTTCATAGCCACGTTCAGATGTGTTGATACGACCGATAATATCACTTAGAATATCGGCATAGAACAACTCATCTTCTGTAAGACAACTTAAATTAAAGTAAAGACCTACATAGTTGATGCCTTTTGTGAAAGTAGGTACAAAATGTACTGTAGTATTGCCAATTTTACTTTCACGACGTTCTACTTCTTCAATATTAGGATTTAAATCTGATAATTCAAGCAATGGAATCGACGCTAATGCTTCGTCGCTATCTGGAGCTTCTTGACGAAGTTTAAGTCGTTTTGTTTGCTCTACAATCGCTTCGATTTCTTCTGGAGTCATCTTAGCTTTTACAGAAGCTAAATATTCTTTAACCTCTGCATCCTTGCGCTCTTGAAGACCACGTTCAGGATAAATAGAAACAAGCACTTTATGATTGTTATTTAAGATAGATTGACGAATTAAATCTTCAAAGTACGTACCAGATAAGCCCTTGCGAATATTCACTAATGCTTCTTCGTAGTGTAATAGTTCAAGTGGGTCATTGTCATATAGCCAATTATCCATCATACGGATAACATAAGCAAGACCAATTGGACGACCACCAAAGTCGCTTTCACGAAGAGCAAACTCAATGCTATTCAAGGAAGCTTCTAATAATTCTTTATCTAAACCGTTATCACAAAGTTCTTGCAATGTAGATTCCACAATACGCTGCAAGTCAGCTTGTTTATCGAGATTAGAGCCAGTTGCTTGCACGGTCCACAAAGGTTGACGAATACTATCAAGATAATAACCACTCACATCAGAGCCGATACCGGCTTTCACCAAAGCCTGTTTAAGAGGCGCCGCAGGAGATGTCAACAATGCATGTGTTAATACCTCAAAAGCCAAGCTATGCTCAGGTGTTACATCAGGTAACACATAGGCAAAGGAATGTAAAGTTCGATTGTCGGTTGGCTCTTCAGAACCTACGCTATATGGATAACTTACCACTTTACCTTCCGTAAATGGCGTTTGTATACCAACCTCTGTATTAACCTCAATAGCATCAAAATGACTTAAGTACTCATCATTCAAGAATGCCAATTGCTCTTCAATATTCATATCACCATAAAGGAAGATATAACTATTGGACGGATGATAATGAACTCGATAGAACTCTTGGAACTCTTCATAAGTTAAGTCTGTAATATGGTCAGGATCTCCACCAGAATCAACACCATAAGTGGTATCTGGGAAAAGTTCACGCATCATTTGGCGTTCTAGAACGGAATCTGGAGAGGAATAAACCCCCTTCATCTCATTGAATACAACACCTTTATAGGTAAGTTCATCGTCCGCACGATCTAATTCATAATGCCAACCTTCTTGCATCACGATTTCCGCATCTTCACGAACGCGTGGATACAATACAGCATCAAGATATACGTCCATCAAGTTGTGGAAGTCTTTATCATTCTTGCTTGCTACAGGATACATTGTTTTATCAGGGTAAGTCATAGCGTTTAAGAACGTGTTTAAAGATCCCTTAACAAGCTCAACAAATGGCTCTTTTAAAGGAAACTTACGAGAACCACATAAAACGGAATGTTCCATAATATGTGCAACACCAGTACTATTATGTGGTGTTGTTCTAAAAGCGATATTGAATACTTTATTAGAATCTGGTGAATCAATATAAATTAAACGAGCACCAGACTTTTCATGTTTCATTTCATAAGCGGTACCATTGATCTCATCAATGCGCTCAATGCGGTCAAGGCGAAAGCCAGAATAAACCTTATTTATTTCCATGCTGTCCCTTCTTTCTATACTAATATAATGATTTCTCTCTGAATAATTTATTATATCATATCGATGACTCTATATATAGATGTTAAGAATAATTATCGAATTATAAAACCCCATAGGCAAGTATTCCCATGGGGTTCATATTATTTATTATGTTGCATCTGCCACTTTTGATTGCGACGCAAGGTTAATAAGCCTTCTAACACGGCTTCGAATTGTATAAAACTCAATGTATATGGTTGATACATATCTGGTACAACCTTGTAAGTAATAGTAACCTCAGACTTATCATAATCATAGAAGATACCATGTAAATTACTCATTGTTGTGTAACCAGTTTGAGCTTGTTCCAATGTTGGAATAGGCTGATTTTTTAGATTTCCTAGTAGATCGCTAATGAAACCTTCCTTACGACCTTGGTCATTGAGCATTTCATCCATAAAACTACGTAGACTATCCATGCAATGATTAACCTCGTTGATCTAACAATAAGCCATTATGAATTACACGAACAGCATCTTTTACACGATCTTCAGCAACAAGGCAAGAAATACTAATTTCAGAAGTAGAAATGATTTCAATATTGATACCTTCTTGGCTCAAAATATCAAACATTTGCGCAGCTACACCAGGCTGTCCTAACATACCTGCACCAATAATGGAAACTTTCGCCATTTTTTCGTCAATATTAACAGCTTCAATATCTACTGCTTTTTGTAATTCTTCTAATACTTCTCGAGCTAATACCACATCATCCATAGCTACTGTAAAGATAAGATCAGTTTTTGGTTCTCCTACGGAACGGATAGATTGAACAATCATATCTACGTCAACGTTTCTAGCAGCTAATGCTTTGAATACAGTCGCTGCAACGCCTGGTTTATTTTCAACGCCTACAAGGGCTACTTTTGCTGTATTTGTATCATCAGCTACGCCAGTAATTACGTGTTTATTTGCTTCCACAGTATAATCCTCCCGAATAATAGTACCTGGTTTATCATTAAATGTAGAACGTACATGAATAGGTACACCATAACGGAAACCCATTTCTACGGCACGCGGCTGCATTACACCTGCACCAAGGCGTGCCATTTCAAGCATTTCGCCATACGTTACTTCTTCTAATTTGAAAGCTTCCTTCGCCACGCGAGGATCTGTAGAATATACGCCTTCTACATCCGTAAAAATCTCACATACATCCGCTTTCATAGCACCTGCCAATGCAACAGCTGTTGTATCAGAGCCACCACGGCCTAATGTCACCATATCACCATATTCAGTTATACCTTGGAAACCAGCAACTACTACAATTTTACCTTCATCCAAAGCTTCAAACACACGATTAGGATCAACGCCCAAAATGCGACCTTTATTAAACGTATCACTACTTGTAATACCTGCTTGATCACCTGTTAAGGATACAGATTCCTGACCACGTTCGTTAAAAGCCATTGCCATCAATGCAATTGTTACTTGTTCACCGGTAGACAACAAGCGGTCCATTTCGCGACCATACGGCTTGGATGTAACTTGTTTAGCTAAGGCCACCAAGTCATCAGTTGTATCACCCATAGCAGATACAACAAGAACGATTTTATCGTCAGCTTGCTTCTCACGAAGAACGCGATCAACAATATTAAATATTTTTTCTGGTGTAGCTACGGAACTACCACCAAATTTTTTAACGATTAAGGCCACAATAATCCCTCATTTAACTATGTTTACTAAATATCAATATGCATATACTTTACCACAAACAAATAGCACTGTAAAGGGATGTACAGCAATTAATCCACTGGAGTGATACAAAACTCCTTTTTATGCGGACATTAAAAATCAAATAATATGTCTATAATATTATGAATATGCATTAAACAATCCTAACATGTATTAGCCATAATGCCATTAAATATCTACTATTAAAAGTTTAACTTTGCCTCATTATTAAACTATGTGAACACATAGATATACAAAAAGACCAGCCCTAGGACTGGTCTTTATTAGTTGTAATAGTTAATTAAGCAACTACGATATCTTTTTCGGATTCCCACAAACCGTGGATATTGCAGTAGGAAACAGCGATCAATTTACCAGATTTTTTCAAAGCTACTGCTAAAGTACCTTCAGAAACTGCTGCTACAGGACCTTCGTTTGCAGTTGCACCGTCACCATGAACGTTGAACTCGATAGCGCCAACTTCGAATGGTAATTGAGTGCCTTCAGCTACGAAGTACAATTTAATCCAATCAATGTGATGTTCTACAGTGTTTGGATGTGCAATGTCTTTACCTACGGATAAAGTAACGTGGAATGTTTCACCTGCTTTTACAGTGTCAACTGTTTCGATAACAGGAACGTGTTTTTCAGTAGCGAAATCGCCAGATTTAATGTAATCATGTACAGCCATAGTTAACCTCCTGGTTAGTCTTATATACATACTTAATGTCAAGAATATTGAGCACCTCTGTGCTTATGACTATATTATACATTTTCGATATAGTTTTAGCAAGTTCTTTTTCGATATTTTTCGATTTTTTTGAATTTAGTTAGAATTCAATTCCTTTAGCAGCCTTAATGCCCTTTTCATAAGCATGCTTTACTACATTCATCTCCGTTACAGTATCTGCCATATCAATGATTTCAGGTTTAGCATAGCGACCCGTCATAACAACATGAAGTCTTTCTGGCTTATTTTTAAGCATTTCCACTACAGAATGCACATTGATAAGCTCATAATTAATAGCATTATTTATTTCATCCATAACAATTAGATCCCATTTATCGGAGTTTACTTCCTCCAACAATGTCCGCCAAGCGGCTTGAGCTGCTTCTTTATGTCGAGCAAGTTCAGCTTCTCCTACTTCATCACGTTTATAGTAAATAAAACCCTTTCCCATAGAGCGAATTTCAACTTGATCACCTAGTTTAGCAAGACCTGCCAATTCACCATAACCATTACCGCTCTTAATAAATTGTAATATAAGAACCTTGAAACCTTGTCCGACAGCACGTAAAACAACGCCTAATGCCGCTGTTGTTTTACCTTTACCATTCCCTGTATTAACTAGAATTAATCCACGTTCTTCCATAATAGCTCCTTTAATACGAACTGTCCCGCAATAACTTTAAGAACTAACTATTCCTGATTAATTACATTCTCCTCATATTTACTAATAGGATTGCAACAATACATATGAATATAATTGCAATAGCACATTACAATACTTATGTATGTAATTGTGATAATACATAGTAATATAAACCTATTAAATACATTTATACATCTATTACTTTTGGGCTTTATAAGCAGCACATGTATCAACAAAATGTTGTGCCCCTTCATCAGAGCCAGCAAAGTTCAAATGTAAGTAAGAAGCTAATACATTTTTTGTTGCATAGCCGCCGTCATACGATTGAGGTTTACGGCCTCCTTCTAAATGAAAAGCCCATGGAAAGTCATCTATAGTTGGCTCCATTGTAGAGAAATGGAACTCATGACCACGAATAGCTGTATTCATAGCGCCTAATAAAGTATCTCTCTTTGCAGTTGCTGTAACATAGCCCACCTTTTGAAGCTTTTGTTGCATCACACAATTGGCAGGTACAATACCTACAGTTTTATATACAGAACCTCCAAAGTCATTAATACTTTCACAAAGATACATGAGGCCACCACATTCGGCATAAATAGGCATACCTTGTGCATTAGCTTGGCGGATAGATTCCTTCATAGACTCATTGCTAGATAACTGAAATAAAAACATTTCTGGGAAGCCACCACCGAATACAAGTCCGTCTACATCAGGGATTACCGAGTCATTAAGCGGACTAAAGTAAACAAGCTCAGCCCCTTTTCCCTCTAACGCAGCAAGACTAGCTGGATAGTAAAAAGAGAACGCCTCATCATAAGCTACACCGATTTTCACACGTTTTTCAATGGTTTTAACATCTATAGCATCTGGTAGTTCGATAGTTGATGCATTAGTAGCAATTTTCAATAGTGCATCGAGATTTACCATCTTCTCAACAGCTTCTCGAATCGTATTAATCGCCTCTGTTGGATCAATTTCAGTAACCGGTGTAAGTCCTAAATGACGTTCTGGAGAATGCATACGATCATCACGATAAATGGCACCAATAACAGGTACCCCGATTTTATTCATCCCTTCACGAACCATACGCTCATGATTGGCTGAGCCTAAGCGGTTCAAGATGACACCACCAAAGTTTACCTCTGGGTCATAGTCACGGAACCCTTTAGCAATAGCGGCTGCACTTTCACCCATAGCTTTACAATCAATAACAAGCACCACCGGTGCATTTAACTGTTTAGCAATTTGAGCCGTAGAACTAACGCCCTCTCGACCACCATCGTAAAGGCCCATAACACCTTCAATAATGGCAAGGTCTACATCATGTGCCATTGTAGCAAAGAAAGGAGTCAACTTGTGAGGTGGCACGAGCCACGTATCTAAATTATAGCTGTCACGGCCGGATGCAATTTTATGAAAGCCCGGATCAATATAATCCGGGCCCACTTTAAAAGATTGCACCGTACGTCCACCATTTGCATAAGCGGCCAATAAACCCGCTACGATAGTTGTTTTACCAACACCAGAGTTGGTACCAGCAATGACAACACGTGGAATCTGTACTGTGTTCATAGATATTACCTCGTAATACGATGTGTTTGTTAACGATCCTTGCGTTTTGCAAGAATTGTAGATAAGTAGTTGAGTTTAGTATCTTTTGGCATATTATCTAAACCTACGAATACTTGCTCATCAGGCAAACCTACACGGCTAATCATAACCGCATCATCTGCCATATTATGTTTAATCAAGGTTTCTTGTACTTCATCAAAGTTTTTATATACCTTCATAATAACTGCATCATCTGCAACAGCCAATACAGCATCGATTTTTTCTTTAGGCGCTGTAGCTGGAACGATGGCCAATACCTCTTCCTTCTCTACGATTGGATAGCCAAGGTGAGATCCGATAGCACAGAATGCAGTAACACCAGGAATTGTTTCAATTTCATGCCCTGTATTTTCAATCAAACGGTATACATACATATATGTGCTGTAGAACATAGGATCACCTAATGTTAAGAATACAACACTTTTACCTTCATCCAAGTAAGACAAGATAACGCGTTTAGCCTCTTGCCAGCCTTCCTCTTGCGTAGAATCATCCAACACCATTGGGAATACTACGGGAACGATTTCTGTATGTTCTTGTATATATGGGGATGCGATATCAAGAGCTACGGAACCATCTTTCTTTTCTGTTTTAGGTGTGATGATAATATCTGCTTCACCTACGATGCGAGCAGCTTTCACAGTCATTAATTCAGAATCGCCAGGGCCTACGCCAATACCATATAATTTACCTTTCATGGGTATCTCCTATTCTTATAGTCACACGCTATTTATAATTGTAATATCTTTTATTATAACCAATTTATGCAATATATACAAAGATACTATTTAATATTTGGAATTGCAGGACGATGTGGGCTACGTTTGCCATACAAATCATCGATACAATCTTGCACATGTTGACGGAAAATATCATGAATCGCTTCATATTCACCTAGAGCACTATGAATTGGTTTAACCGCATATCCTGCTCCAGAAAGTTCATTGACAACACTATCCTCTTCGTCACCAAATAAATCATTTTGTGCATGATCCCCGAGTACCAATAATAAAGGATGTACATAAATTGTTTTTGGACGTTTACCATCAAGCCATTCCCAAGGCATTGCTACATCTGACACATATGGTGCGTTTTCAAGTACAGCGATACGCACATTCGTAAGTCCATTACGGATTAGCTTAAACTGTAAATTACCATATGAAGAATTGCCAGAACCAAGACCTCCATGACCGACCAATAACAAACCATCATCTTTGGAAATATTAAGAGATTTAATGAAACGGTCAATCAAGATTTGGTAATCATCTGGGTGCTCTTCTTGTCCCATATAGTATACGAGAGGTCTACCTACACGCAATACTTCGAGTTGTCCTTCCCCTTCATGAGCAAGGATATTATTTTTCAATTTATCGAACTCTTCACCACCGGTGAAATGAAGTGGCTGCACATATACATGTGTATAACCTTCTCGAATTAGTTTTTCTAACGCCCCTTGTTCAGTAGGAATCTCAATACCACGCTCACGTAAGCGCTTAACGATGATACGAGAGGAAAAAGCTAATTCTACAGTATAATCCGGATACGATTTACGAATATGTTCTACTACGGAATCGATATTATGTTCACGAGCACTGTCCACAGTGGATCCAAAGGCAACAACTAAGATAGCTTGTTTCATGAATGTCTCCTTATATTAACTAATAATGTATCTTAATCATACCATAGACCATTCTATAGGGGCATACCGTGGTACGTATAAAATAGAAATTATTCTTATCTTTCATGGCAAAAGTAAAAATCCTCCTCATTGGATGTCCAACAAGGAGGATTTTTATTAATGTGAAAGAGTGGAGTGTTGTATGTCTAATTATGTAATAACAAATATCAAGAAATCAAACCTTGCGCTTCCAAGCGAGAATTTGTCATGACAGGTTTTACGGATTCTCTAGGCATGGGCCGTTTCCGATCAGACATGCGGATAGCTTGACCTAAATGTTTCAAGAATAAATCTTGTACATGTGGGTTTTCCCCAAGCCCTTCATTCCAGATGTCAACATTGTAGCCTTCCTCAGCGAGTAAAGCATAAATGGAATCGGAGCGTTCACCGCCAAGATAATCCATTAAATGTGTAGAACCTATGAGAGCCAATGGTACAACTAATAAATCTTTATGCCCCATACGATCCAAGAAAGTAAGAGCTTGTTTGAATGTAGGGAAACCATTTGTAGTAAATACTACTACGTTTGGCGCTGCTCCATACATAGCTTTTAATTGCAATGTACTGAACTCTAATTGATTTTGACCATTTGCCATGAGCACAACAGATTTATTAAGTGCTTTTGTATTAACGTGACGAACAATGCTTTCTAATGTTGCTTCATAATCATCGGCATAATTTTTTACACCTAAAGAGGTAAGCAATGGTTTACCAATATTTACCTGGCTAAAACCATATTCATTGCTATGTAAAAATTTTAATGCTTGTTTGCGCATTTGTTGGTAGCACTGATCTGCCACCAATGTAATAGGTTGAATGTACACCTCATCGATACCCATACGAGCGAAATCTTGCATAGCCTCTGTGAAAGAAGAAATCTTATCTTCGTACTTCTCATTCCACTTCTCTACTAATGCATCAGATAAGAATACGCGGCGTACCTCCATATCACTATACATGGAACGTACTTTTTTCTCTATACTGCCAATGGATTTCTCCACAGCATCTTGGTAAATTGATCCAAAGGATGCAATAATTATGCCTTTCATATGTGACCTCCATATTACTCATACATGAAACAACTTTCACAATTGAAAATTGTTATCAACTACTATGTAATAATAGTACAAGATTAATCTATAGAAGTCAATGAAAAAAAAATATCAAAATCAACCAAAATAATGTATAACCGATGCAACACCACATAAAAGAAGGAATAATATAACAATAAACTTAATTCGACCTGTAAAGGTATCATACATTCTCTTGTCGCCAGCTGTGATTTTGCCAGAGCGATTATGGCGCCATAGATCAAAAACACAAGCAACACAAAGAATAATAATTAAAATATACTTCAAATCAATCATATAACTTGGTAAAGCAATATAATCGCTAAACAATGAAAGTCCAAATAAGCAATTCCCTAAGATACCAATTACAATTTTGACTATTCGTTGCCTAGCTATAATGACGAGATAATTCACCATTAATAAGCCAAAGAGACCAATTACAATCTTCTCAAACATATCTACCCTACTAATTTAAAATCATAGTACTCTAATCTATTTAATATATACATTACACTATTACTTCAAAATAAACAAAATGGTGTTGAACTCAAAGGAGACCAACACCATTTTATTAACTAAGAATCATATTAAGATTTAAAAAAATACCTCCTTAGAATTAACAGTGTATTATTTCACACGCCAAGACGCTTTTAATAAAAGATGATATAACACATAAACATTTACATAAGGAATAATTAACCCAATTAGCCATATACCACTTAACATACTATCATGTAATCTACGAATAGATAACGTCGCAAATGCAATAAAAGGCCATATATATAGAATCATCAACCCCCATTCAGGAATGTAAATCATTGAGTAATGTTGATAAATTAAAATAACTATACCAACCAAAAAGTACATAATGATAGATATAAAAAATCTACCACCCAAAATGCCTAATATAAACTCTTCTCTGGTCGATCGACCTCGAATATCAATTAATCTATAAAATAATACAATCCAAGTAAATTCAAATATTCTTTCTATAATTTCTTTATTTAATTTAAAATTGGATGTATTGTGTCCATAGGTAATAATCGTATTGCCTACAATATCATCGCTATTTGCTAACCCAAATTCATTGTTGGTTTCTATGCCAGGACAAAGTCCCAGGAAGAGTATAGGTAGAATATATATTATTGTGCCATTTATTGGATAAAAAGCACTATACAAAAAGGAGTTAGTAATGGACGAGAGTGATAATTCCATTCCCCACAATAAATGAATAATAATATAAATTCCCACTATATAAAGAATATTTATAATACTTTTCCCTATATCATGTAATCTAAATATAATTAGTATAATATAGCATATAAGAGCCATAATTTGCGAAATAATCGAACTAATATATTGATACTCTAAATTATTCGAAAACAATATGCTAATTATTATATACATAAATATTTTTTGTATGGAGATAAATAAACACCCAAATATATATGGTATTCTACCAATACGTTGATTAACTAATAAGGATTTCAAATTAACTTTGAATAGTGACAGTTCATTCTTTATATACATTAATAGCTCCTCGAAGCAGGTTTTAAATCATCAAATGCATCTTGTCGTAAAGGTACAAACTTATTATAATCCACTAAAATAGATTTTTGTTCATTATCATTATCTCTTACAAAAAAGAGATAATCAGGGCTATATTTTGAATAGTACAAATTTCCTGTTTCAGGATTTAATAATTTGTATGCAATTGCCATTCTATTTTTCCAATTTAAATACCCATATCGCTCCTTTATTACTTCTTCTAACTCAGGTGGGATTACACCTTTAAGCTCCCAATCTTTTTTTGCTTTTACACGCAAATCATAATGTAGGCCACTATCCTCAGGATAACTAAATTTAACATTGTTATCACCTTGTGCGCCTAAAGAAGCATCTACTAATGTTGTTTCATTAAAATTAAATTTTCCATCATTAAAATTAATATCTTTAGTATATAAGGTAAGATGAGCATGCGATGTATCTACATCTGTACTAGCACCATAGATTGGTCGAAAATCTGTAAGTTTTAACTCATTTTTTTTCGTAAAATCATCATTCTTATCAGTATTTTTACTGTAAATAAGATCAGAAAAACCAACATCAGCTTGAGTTGTTAAAATCAATCCATTATCAGAGGCTTTTTGAATAGATGCCTGTCCTATTTTATATGTCAAGCCTATTCTTTTATCATCAGGCAGTTCTTCTCGTACTTTTCCTACTGTACTCGTAGCTTGTTTATACATCGGATTTGCTATTTCAATTGATGATTCTCTGTTAGCTGCAAAGGCTTTTCCTTCAAAAATGATATAATTCATTGTCATAATTCCATTAGCAGGATGTACCTCATATCCATTATCAGCCATATAATCTCCAAATTCAGAAAAAGAATATACTGCTGGTTTATTAGTATACTCGAATGCTCCTGTATTAACATCATATACTGCATTAGTACCATCTGATAAAGTAATAGCTTTATGACCGTTATCAACTAATTTATCACCATAATTATCATAGACTCTAGCATAAGGACTATTATTTGCATAATACGTATCATCAGACGAATAAATTGAAGATATCCATGCATTAGGTTCCCAATTAGAATTACCACGTTCTAAATTTGAACGTGTAGCATAGGCAGCATTTGCAGAAGTACTGTTTAATCCTGCCAAATACATTAATGTATAATTCATCCCACCATCTAATATACTCTCATCAGGTAGCCATGACGATAAAGCATATGCGACACTACCATCTATAATTTCCTTTTGATCATTCTTATCTCCTAAACGATGTACCGTTCTATAATTACTTAATCCAGCCCACTTACCAATAATCTCAGATATTCTATGGTTTCTTGCATACCCCTCTTCATAAGTAAATGCGCCTTGTAATTCTGATAACATTTGTTGCTGTTCTTCATGTGTCAACCAGTTATTATTGGTTGCAGACAATGAAACACTTTGTCCAGTATCATTTATAGAAAAAGCTTTTAATAAGGTAATACTAGCTATCTTTCTAATTCCAGGGTCCTTAATATTTTTCAACGTATTATTAATTGTACTATTAACTGTAGCACCTTTTATACCATTTAAAATATTGTCCCCTGACACTGATGATATTGCCCCAGCAAAACCAGCATGTAAAGCAATTCTATATACCCCATTTTCATTCCATTTTTTAGATTCTTTAATATATTTTTGCGCTAAATCTTCTTTACCTTCTTGACTAGCTAAAATTGCTTTAATTGTTAGTTCGCGAGATTTTTTTAAAGCTACATCACCAATTAGCTTATATCCATGATCAGAAATTTTAGATAAAAGAATTTGTTTTTCTTCTACTGTTTTCTTATCAAAAATCGGTGCTAGTTTATTAAGTGCTTGTTCCGTATCATGATTAATCTTTTCTAAGGATTCTTTCTCCGCAATTTCAATGATACCTTCACTAATAGCTGAATGTGTGGTTGACTTAGAACTACCTTTTACAGGAATTCCCATTTTAGGGCTGCCAGTAATACCTATTGGATTATTTTTAGAGCGTTTAGTGGTAGATAAACTATATCCAGATGTCTTTGCTGAATAAGATGCTTCATTTTGAATATCATTCATTTTCAAAGAGTTAGAAGATAATTTATTCTTAGATTTATCAGGACTACCTTTAATTATACCACCTGTAAGTGTAGTTGCATTATTTACCTGTACATTATATCCACCATCACCTGCGTATATACCAGCCTGGTTTGTAACACTAGCATAATGACTGTCTGTAGTGCCTCTCGAATTATCAAATCCAACTCTCGCAGGTCCACTCATTCCATAGGATACAGATATACCTTTATTTTTACTTATTTTATGGTAGTCATTCGTATCTTGTAAACTTTCAATATTCAAATCATGTCCAACTTTTGTAGTTACACTTTCCCCGATGACCTTAGAACCAATAATATCTGTATCATTTCCAGAGACAGTATTGACTTGTTTACCACGAATAATTGCTCCCGTATGTGTCTTAGTTGTCTCTAATGCATTTTCTTTACCTTTATACACATTAGCATCTAAACCAATAACACCATTACCATGAGGACTAACTGTAGCACCAACAGACCATCCTGAGCTTGTATATGTGTCGAGTTGTACTAAAGAGTTTGTTCCTGCATCTATACGTAGGTTATTTGATGCATTTAAATTAACCTGTGGAGCCTCTACAACACTACCTGTAATCTGAATATTACCTTTGTCACTATTATCACTATCTGCAGTAATATTTACTTTATTTTTGCTCCCTATAGAACTACCTATATAGTTCTCTTGATTAAGTTCACTAACTTGTTTAAATTTGCTTGAACCAATACCTACTTGTATATTGAGTAAACGATCTTTTTTAGCTCTATTATTTACATTATTAATCGCTGATTTTACATCTGGATGCATAGCATTGCTCTCTTCAGGATGTTCAGCCTGATATGCTTTATTAAGTTCATCAGCCTTAGCAAGTATATCTATTTCTTTTTCTACAAGTTTTTCTATCTTAGCATTTTTATAAGAAGACCCATCATTATAAGCATGTTTTAAAGTATTTGCAGCCTCAAGATACTCTAATGTTGATAAGTTGCTATTTTTTCTAGAGTTAGCACGTTTACCCAGTTGCTGAATATTATTTAATTCATTAACAATCTGACCACCAACACTTACAGTAAGACCGGAACGCTTCTCCTCGTGACTTTGCACTACATGTGCAGTATTATGTTTTCCATCAACCGTTACATTTCGAGCAGATAAGTCTATCGGTTTATTACTAAAATAGTTTGTTGTTGTACTGTGGATTGAATTACCAGCATTAACATTTATCTCGCCCTTAGAGGAAGAAATATTAGTAGCAACTTGATTTTTATACCTTCCATCTGTTGTATCAGTCACTTTCTTACTACCAATAGTAAATCCTATACCAGCGCCCATTAACCCAGATTTTTTACTATATTGATATACATCATCACGTTGTGATTCTTCACCTGAATCCGTACGCACGTCATTACCTGCAGATACGGATACATCTTTTGTTCCTAAAATATTAGAACCTGTTACCGAAACATTGCGATTAGCTTTTACATTAATTGTATCTCCACCAATTGTTGAAGATAAAACACCTGTATGTTCATGATCTGTACGTATGATATTAGTTGTACGTGATAGTAAACTTTTTTCTTTGTATTTTAGACCATATTCATCACGACTATAACTGTTCCCATTAGTGATAGTAACATCATTTCCGGCTTCAACAGATGTGACACCATGTTCACTATTAACAATACCATTGCGGATATTTACATCATTTCCTGCATGTAAATTAACATGACTATCACTTAAAATAGCTGTACCTAATTCAGTACGACGATCAGTGCGATTATAATTATCACTATTAACAGTCATATCCTTTTTAGAAGACAATGCCTCTGTTGTTACATTAATATTGTGCCCAGCATCAATGGTTGCTTTAGAATGATCTCCAGTATGAACAATAGCACCTTTAAGGTTAACATCTCGTTTAGCAGATAAAACTAAATCACCATCTTTTGCTACACCAATAGTACCTTGACGACTAACAATATCGTGATGTTCTAGTCTATCTACATGAGCACCTACATTAATATCACGACCAGCATTAATAGTAACCTGTTTATCACCATGAATATTGCCTGTATTCATTACATCTTGTGATGCCTTAATAGTCACTTTACGTCCATCTATACGACCTGTATTTTCTACATCATTAGCCCCTAATACAATTGTATCTGCAGTCATAATGCCTTGATTTAGAATATCTGCATTAGTGTTGCTAACAATAGCTTTACCACTTATGATTCCACCCATTGCATCAACAGATTTTGCAGGTTGTTTCGCTAAATATACTTTAGGATATAGAACTTGTTGAGCTTTTCCATCTACTACAACTGTTTTAGTTTCTAACCACACCATATCAGTCGTTATAGCTTTCATTTGTTCTTTAGATAAGGCAATTCCAGGTGTTAATTTAAAAGCTTTACCAAAAGCTACACCAGCCTCTAATAATGCTTTATATTCAGCTTCATTATCTGTATAACCTTCTAAATACTGTTTACCTGTAGCTGATACTATTTGCTCATTAATAAGTTGCTGTTCATAGAATCCATCACCTAAACGTTTGAATCTTCTTTCAGGATTATTTGTCAACGCATCAATCATAAATTGAGAGGATAAAAAATTCTTTCGATTAGTAAAAGCAGGGTCAGTCTCTATCAAAGCATTAGCCGTAATAGCAGGATGAATATCATATAGTGCCTCTGTTGGTAACGATAAACCATCTATGGTTTGACTTGCTTTACCTTTGCCCCCACCCAGACCATATGGATCTAAACTATCATTGACCTTTGCAATAGTAGCTTTGGATACTTTATCTTCAGCGTGCTCTTTTAGAGTACCAATTGGTTTTACATTTTCTTCAGTAATCGACGGTGTCATAAAGACTTCAGGGCCCCAAACACGTATACGTTTACTTCTATAACCATGACGTTTCCTTTTCTTTTCGGTTCTACTCTCTTGAGTAGTTCCAGTAATAAAGGTTTTATCACTAATCATATCTGATATGTTTTGTATAGAGCCCTTTGTTTTAAAAGTTCCTCCTGAAATCACGCTGCTATTATCATTATAAAGTATACCAGTAGTTACTAAATCACCACCACTACTAATGATACCTGGATCATCATTGGTAATCTTTTTGTGAGTTTGTTCGGCTTCACTTCTAATGATTGTAAACTGATTTATTCGGTTCTCATTCTTATTCATTTCCTTATTATAAGCTTCATCTTCAGGCGTTTTAACTGGTTTTACATGCGGTGTACCATAACCACTTGAATCATCAGCATATGGGAACTCAGACTTATCAAATACCTGACCTTCTAATTTATGATTTGGATGAGTAACTTTTATTTTATCTGGATTTTTAGTAATCCCATCTGAAACACGCTTGGTTCCTAACGCAACATTATTATTTTCTACTGTAGGAGTATCAAGTTTAATAGACTTTGTAGCTTTAATAGTCGCCCCTTTATTATGTATACCATCTTTAGCAATAAAGTCCATAGTTCCACCACTATAAATGAGACCTTTACCAGTATTATCTATTGTATTTGAAGTTATATTAACGTGATTACGACCCGCAATTACACCAGACTTATGAGAATCTAGTTCTGCCTTAAGAGCAGTAACTTTCTCTTGTACATCATCATACGCTTTTGTTAAATCATTAATCCGTTGACGATGTGCGTCTAACTCAGGCTTGGTCTTATATTTAGATATATCAGCATTCCATTCAGCATCAAGTTCATTTTTTGCCTTTTCTAGCTCTTTACCAGCTTTATGATAGCGTTCTTCTATTTCACTATTAGTATGATTTGTAACTATATTAGCTTTAATATCTACTGTATCACCATAAATACGTCCACCTTCATGATTATCTATAGATTTAGCATTTATAGTTGTAGTATTTCCAGAGTTGATAAGACCATTATTGTTTACCTTTTCTTGACTATGTACAGTTGTAGAGGAATCACCTTGAACCACGCCATTTGAATGAATTGCTATACTTTGTCCATCTAAAATAGTATTGCCATTACTTGTAACACCACCATCAACTATAATTTGACCATCACTAGTAATACTAGAGGCTTGTGTAGAACTTACTACACCTTTAACATTTACACCAAGACCAGTGTTGGTACCTTTCAGAGTAATAGAGTTTGCATACATACCACCAATAGCAGAGACATCTAAGCCAATATTATTAGAATTACTAATCTTTTGTGTGTCTAATGTATTAGCAACTATTTTATTCTTACCAGTGCGAGCTTCAATCGAATTTGCCCAGACTCCAGCATTTACACTCGCTGCTTCTGTTAAAATTTGTAACGAGTTAGCCTCTTTGGCATTAAGACCATTTCTATTAATAGCAACAGTTCCTCGCTCCACCCGATATGAGTTTAGATTTCCTGATGAATCATATTCAGGTTTACCTGTAGTTAATACTGCTCGATCTGTATTGATAAATCCACCACCATCTACAGTAATACCATTAGGATTTGCTATAACTACTGAAGCTTTACGACCTGCTACCTCAATAAACCCGTTCATATTGGTTGGATTGTGTGAAGTAACCTCGTTAACAATGACACTGGCAGAACCACGCATCATATTAGTATTACCAGGAACATATCCACCAAGCTTGGTATTAGACATTTGGTAAGAGTTATTAAGAATTACACCATTTTGTGGTACGTTAAAGTTAGTATAATCATTTCTAGATACTCCACCAGCGCTAGGACCTACGACATTTACTAATGTGACACCGTTAGCAGCTTGTCCAATCATGGCTTGTCTTTCATGTGGCGCATTTCGATCTACCTCTATAGGATTTTCTGCATATACAAACGGTACGACTAAAGGATCAACGATTATTAACCCCATAGTAAGCCATACTGCAATTTTATATTGTAATCGTTTTTGTTTCATATTTACTCTCTCAATTAATACGTATACTATATTAGAACCGCACACCTGCTTGGAAACCTGCGGTTACAGAATCAGTTTTGTAACCACTTGGTTTATATAAAGGAGCCCCAACAAATACATCATAGAATAATCCAGATTTAAATTGCCCTCTTATCCCAAGACTAGTACCAGCAATAAATTTTCCTGTTAATACCTCTGTACTTGGACCATATACGGCGCCAAAATCAATATTAGCATAAACACTTGATTTCCATTTAGGGATGTAACTAGCAACCTCATTACGCATATACCAGCCACTTTCAGCCATTAGTGTATTTTCACCATCAAATCCTTGTACAGTATATCGATTCCCAAGGCTAATCATATCTCTAGAGAATAAACGTTTATCCCCTAATGTCCATTGTCCATAGAAAGATGTAGTAATACTTGCTGGTCTATGTCCCCATATACGTGGAATTTGATAATCGACATCTAACAATAGTTGAGTATATCGAGTACTAGGCGCGCCATTACCATATTCTGGTTGCGAACCAAACCAACCAACCCCTTGTTTAATAGCTGCTCTAGAGTATAATGTATTTTTCTTTATGTATCTTCGTTCTGATATACCTACTTCTAAAGAAGCTGTATTAGCACGTTGTACAGCAATTTCTACATCATTAATATAATTTTTAGCATTACGCTTGCTGATAATAATCTCCCAACTACGCTTAGTCGTTCGATCTCGATGAAATACATGATTCCACGAACCTCTTACAGTCTTGGCATGACTAGAACTAATAAATGGAGTAGACATAGAATTAATCGTTTGATGATATTTCATATCACTATAGGAAATACTAAAGGTATCCTTCCCTCTAGGTATTGAATAAGAAATAGTATGGTTTCGACTACCTTTTCGTTCACCATCTTGAGCAGCATCTCGATTAATACTTAAGTTTAATGAATCATTAGCATTAAATATCCTATCAACTCCAATTGCAGCCGTCCACTGCAGTTTACCAGTATCTTTTAGTCCAGAATCATCTATGGATATCATTCCATGAATTGGTGGTTTTTTAGTAGTTTCAAGTACAATATTCGTAGCTAACGGTTTTGTTCCTGGCTCAAGCTCAACAGACACATTTTGAGAACCAATTCGCTTCATTTGCTCTATCCCCTGTTCTATATTTCGAATATTAAGGATATCCCCTTCACGAATAGGAAATGCATTTTGCCATGGCAATGGTTGTGCATACGTTTTATATAAGACAGACTCTACGCGACCGAGTTGTAAATTAAATTGTAGATTACCTGAAGCTAATGATTGGGATGGAATACCAATCCGAGACGTGACGTATCCATGTTCTATAAGTGCAGTATTTAAGCTAGTAGATAATCTATTTACATCTTCAACTGTAAGTTTGCGATTTACAAATGGTTTAATTGTTTTACGTAGAAACGTAAACTCGTTAGGCACATCTAATTGTATCTTCTTTTTTTGTGCTTCATAATATAATGGACCTTTAATTAATCGTACACTTGCTGCAGAACTATTATCCACAAATGTCGTCTGATCCATAGTAGTATTTATCATATTACTATATGTTAATTCTACAGACTGACTAATAGGTTCTTCAACAACACGGATATGAGATACAAAAAAAGATGGCTCTACATGTGCTGGCTGTTGTGCCGGTACTGTATAACCATCTTGTGGTGTTAAAGAACCAGATGAAAAATCTATTCCACCTGTTTGTACTGTAATTCGTTCCTCTCCAAGCCGCGCCTCTCTCGCTAGTTGTTGTTCTCTCGCTCTATCTAGTTGTTCTTGAGTATCAATAGGTTTAGCACCCAAAATATGTATTGGTACCATACACACTAAACTTAGACAGAATAATAATTCTCTCTTTTTCATATATCCTCTCTTTCACACCAAAATATTCAAAAATTATAATTTATTATATTTTGTTTTATTTAACAAAGTCAATATAAATATAATTAAATAAAAAGATATGTTCTCTATATTTTTCATTATAATTTTATGACATTTTATTAACTAGAACTAAATCTTAGTATTATATCGACATAATTTATTCTTTTAGTTCCTACTTACATTATAAAATCATTACATATACTAGATGATTGACTTAGCTCCCTTTGGAGCGAAGAAAGTATAGACAACACTTTTCACGTTTTAATTTAGTATATGTCAAAAAAAATATGGATATAAAAAATTAGTAAAATAAAATTACTCATGTATTCACATATTCATATCCTTATAACCAACAAGAATATAATTATAAAATGTACTATCATACTTTATTCATCACATTAATTTATTAATAATCTCTCAAACTCCTTATACTTCTAGGGGTATAGGGTTTATTGACACCTGTTTTCCGCTTTGTTACGATTGAAATAAGGTTATATATATGCGATGAATCCATAGTTTTCATATAATAGAACTATGTAAATGATTGCATATTAGTGTAGTTATAGTTATAGATAGGAGTATAGAAATGAAAAAACAATTAGCTTTAGCATCCGCTATTCTAGGTCTTGCAGTATCCTTTGGTGCACCAGTTGTGTCTAATGCTGCATATCAATTAAATGAAGAAGTAAAAGATCCTACACCAGCATTGAAAGAAGCCGCTGCAATTGGTGTTCGTACACATAATACAGAAGCTTTACAAAACTTGCCAAACAAGGATGCTATGGTTGTTATGAGCTTTGGTACAACTTATAAAGATACTCGCGTAAAAACAATCGATGCTACTGTAGATGCTATTAAGGCGGCTCACCCAAATACTAAAGTGATAACTGCTTTCACAAGCCATATCATTCGTGATCGTATCCAACAAAAAGAAGGTATAACATACCCTACACCTGAAGAAGCTTTAGCTGAACTTAAAAAAGATGGTTACACTCGCGTTGCATTGGCATCTCTAGATGTAATTCCTGGTATGGAATATAATTACGATGCAGCAGTATATAATTTATACAAAAATGATTTCAAAAAAATGACACTCGGTACATCTCTTATGTACTGGATGGGTCAAGAAAACCAAACTGACCAAGTTATTGAAACATTAAAAGCTGTTCAATCCCAATTCCCTAAATTAGGTAAAGAAGATGCTCTTCTTATCATGGCTCATGGTACTCCAGATCCTTCCAATGCATACTATTCTGTAATTCAAGACCGCATCCATACTCTTGGTATGAAAAATGTATTCATCTACACAGTAGAAGGTACACCAAATCTTGAACAAGTTATCCCTCAATTGAAATTACATGGTATTAAACATGTTACATTGATGCCTTTCATGATGGTTGCTGGTGACCATGCAAACAACGACATGGCTGGTAACGAACCAGATTCCCACAAATCCGTTCTTGAAAAAGAAGGTTTCAAAGTTGACACTTATATCCATGGTTTAGGTGAAAACCAAAACATCCGTAACTTATTCGTTGAACGTGCTAACGAAGCCTGGGATGCATTAGAAAAATAATCAATATAACAATATAACTAAGATCGTTATTGCATATATAACATTCATAGGAGTACATCATGAAAAAACTACTACTCGTTAGTATCGCTTTGGTTATGATTGTACTAGCACTAGCTGGGTGTGGTAAAACCACATCCAGCTCTTCTGCTACTACGAAGGAATTGACCTTTAATGGTCAAACCTATACTGTACCAAAGGATCCACAAAAAATTGCTGTATTATCTAATTCTGTTTTATCTATGCTTTATGCTGTCGATGGTAAAGCCATTAGCCGTGCCAATACAACGGATAAACTAGCACCAGAGTTAGAAGCTCTACCGGCTCTTGGTCAAACTGCAAATATCAACATGGAACAATTATTAGGCTTGAAGCCAGATGTAGTATTGGGTTTAGTAAATCAACATAAAAAATATGAATCCCAATTACAAGCTAATAATATTCCAACCGTACTTTTTGATTACGATGGTATTAAAGATAATGTACCAATGTTAACATTCCTTGGCGAGTTAACTAATCATCAAGATAAGGCTAAATCTGTTATTACTACCTATGAAAGCAATATTACCAAGGTAAAAGATGCAGTTAAGAATCAACAGCCTGCACGTGTTGCCGTATTACGTGCCACAGGAAAGGGTGTAACTGCCGAAACTGATGAAGCAGTTACTGCATCCATGGTAAAAGAGCTAGGCATGACAAATGTTGTTGCCTCCCACCTAGAGGGTACAACCAAGGACAAAACTGTCCCTTACTCTCTTGAAACATTGACTGCAGATAATCCTGATATTATCTTTGTTGTTACAATGGGTAAAGAAGAAGAAATTACAAAAGCTATGAAACAAGCTATGACAGATAATCCTGCATGGGCTAATTTAAAAGCTGTACAAAATAACCGCGTAATATACTTACCATCTAAACTATTCCTATTAAACCCAGGACTACAAACACCTGAAGCTATGGCGCGTTTAGTTAAAGAAGCATACGGTATTAATGTTACATTCTAACATATTGCATCATGCGAAAGAGGGCATCCCCCAAATAGGGAATGCCCTCTTTTTTATTAATATCAAGCTACTCAACTAATCCTTTTACGCGTACATATTTTTTATTATCAAATGTATCAAGTTGTACATCTACAGAGAATACATCTCTAAACAACTCATCCGATATTATTTTATTTGTTTCTCCTGACGTTACTAAATGGCCTTCTTTTATAACAGCCATATAATGTGAATATTGAACCGCCTGTGTTAGTTCATGAAGTACCATGAGAACGGTTAAATCTTGTTCCTTATTTAATCGTTTCAATAACTCCATAATTTCTAATTGGTGATTAATATCTAAATATGTTGTAGGTTCGTCTAAGACTAATAATTTTGGTTGCTGTGCTAGCGCCATAGCAATCCAAACGCGTTGCCGTTCACCACCAGATAGGGATGGGATTAATTGTTCTCGCAAATGATTCGTTTTCGTGATATGTAACGCATAGTCAACAATCTCACGATCTTCTTTAGCCGTGTTTTTCCACCACGTTTGGTATGGATACCGTCCACAATATACCAATTCTTCTACAGTCATATCCTTTGGCATATTCGGTACTTGTGGCAAAAATGCCATTTGCCTTGCCAGATTGTTTTGAGAATATGATTGTAACGGTTTATCAAATATGGTAATACATTCATGAGGACTATGGATATATCCGATCATAGATCGTAAAAGCGTACTTTTACCACAACCATTAGGCCCTATTAATGTCGTAATTTTACCGATAGGAACCGATACATTAATGTCATATAGAATATGACGATTCCCAAGAGTTACGGATAACTGTTTTACATCAATAGCGGTATTCATTAGTTATCCCTCCTCAATAGATACAAGAAGAACGGCGCTCCAAAAAATGCCATAATAATGCCCACTGGTACCTCTATAGGGCTCCACATAACTCGTCCTATTGTATCACTGACAACAAGAACTAGGGCGCCTAATAATGCGGATCCAGGCAATAAATATGCATAGTCATTACCGATTATAAGACGTAACATATGGGGAATAACCAAACCTACAAATCCGATAAGTCCAGCTATACTTACAGCACCAGCCGCTAAAAGAGCAGCCACTGCAGTCATAATAAACCGTGTTTGTTCTACCTTAAGGCCTAATCCCTTTGCAGTTTCATCACCTAAACTTAAAATGGTAAGTCGTTTAGCTCCTAAACAGGCAAAAATAAGGCCAACTATAGCATATGGAAACAGCACTTCTACTTGAGGCCAACTGCGTGCAGCGAGTCCCCCTACCATCCAAAGCAATGCCCCTTGTACACGATCACCGAAGAATACAAGTAGTGCTGAAATACCTGAGCCTAAAAAGGCTGCGACCGCAACACCAGCTAAGATAATACGACTAGGTCGCACTCCATTTTTCCAGGCTAGTGCATAGACCATGAGGGCTGCAGCCATAGCACCTAAAAAGGCCACTAAAGGAACTATATGATCATACCCAGGAAATAAAATAAATATGATAACACCAGCTAGTCCTGCACCAGAGGATACCCCTACAATTTGTGGATCCGCTAGGGGGTTTTTCATAACTGCTTGCAAAATTGCACCAGATACAGCTAGACAAGCCCCCACTAACGCAGCTACAATATTGCGAGGCAATCGAATATTCCAAATAATTTGTGAAGATGTATCAGTTAGCTCACTAGCCCATAATGTATGCCAAATCTCAGCTAATGATACGGGTGTTGATCCCCAAATAAGAGATATAATCATGCTCATAATAACGGCGATGATTAAGATACAAATCACTGATATACGAAATAATTTTCGTTCATTACTAGATGCCATATGAACCCCCTCTCAAAACCTACCTAATGTAATATAAGTCTCTTATAAAATGAACTCTATTTTACAGATACTACATTATAAGAAATTTAATATAGCATAATTACTGTGTTTATCTAATTTATGTTTAGCAATTATTGTGAAAAATATATACAGTAAAACCCGAATCGCAAAACTACTAAAACACGATTCGGGTTTTGTACTATTTAGATTCTTTGCCTTCTACGAAGAGCATGTCATTGCGTTTTACGTCTGTGTAAAGTAATGCATTACATACGGAGGCAGCGATTGGGCTACCACCTTTGTTGCCTTTTACAGTGATGTAAGGAACCGGAGATACTTCCATCAGATAGTCTTTGGATTCTGCAGCACCTACGAAGCCTACAGGGATACCAATGATAAGAGCTGGTTTAATGCCTTCTTCAAGAGCAAGGCGCAATACTTCATACAATGCAGTGGGTGCATTACCGATAGCAACGATTTGTCCTTCTAATTGTTTGCCAAAGGTACGCATAGCTGCGATGGAGCGAGTTACACCTAATTCTTTAGCCATTTTAGCTACATTTTCGTCTTTAATTAAGCAGTGCACTTCATTACCGCGAATTTTAAGAGCTGGCTTAGAAATACCTGTGCGAACCATTTCTACATCTGTATAAATATCTGCACCATTATCCAATGCTTCAATACCTTTTTGAACAGCATCAGGGCTCATTTTTACAAGTTGAGCATATTCGACATCACCAGACGCATGTACTGTACGAGATACAACGCGCACTTCATCATCTGTTAAACCTAAATCCTTTACATAATCGTAAATGATTTCCATGCTTTTATCTTCAATAGCTTTAGGATTTTTAACGTAATCCATTAGTGTCCTCCCATAATTTAAAAAATTCATCATTTGACGATACCACGTGACTTTCAAGTTTAACACGGGGTCGATCGATAACTATAACATGGATACCAAGATCCATAGCAGCTTGTAATTTTGTATCAGCACCACCTACAAGTCCAGAGTTCTTCATAACTACAACACTAGCCTTTGTATCGTGGAACATGATACGATTCATATCATAAGAGAATGGACCTTGAACAGCAACGATACGCTTAGGACTCACGTTGAGGTCTTCCATCATTTGTAACACCTCTGCAGTCGGCAAAATACGTGTCCATACTTCACAATCTTGTAAAGCATCAGATTTAGCAAAGATGTGCATTGTCTTACTACCTGTGGTCAAATACACATGTTTATTGTTTTCCTTTGCCAATTTGCCAGCTAAATTAGCGGCTTCTACCTCATCAACTACAATATGCAATTTATCATAGTCTGGCAATGGCACCTCTTTACGTTCAAAGCGAACAAAAGAAATACCTTCAGCTTTTGCTGCATCTTGGGCCGTAGCTGTAACAATAGCAGCATACGGATGGCTTGCATCGATTAATAAACGTACGTTGTGTTCCTTAATCAAATTTTGCATAGCCTTTTGGTCAAGACGGCCCGTATGAACAGTAATGCCCTTATGGGCAGCAAGCTCTGCCCCATACTGACTCACAACAGTAACGAGAACCTCTTCACCTGTCCGTTCTTGAATATCTACCGCTAAGGTACGACCATCCAAGGTACCAGCGATGACCCAAATCATAACTTGTAGCCTCGAGGTGTAATCATACGACCGTTTTCAACATAGGTTTGGCTATTACCGATAATAACAAGTGTTTGCATATCTACTTCTTCTTTTGTGAAGTTTTCAAGGTCAGAAATTACCATTTGTTGACCTGGACGACCTGCTTTTTGCACGATACCAACAGGTGTTTTAGGATCGCGGTATTTAAGAACGATTTCACGAACTTCATCTAAATGAGTAACGCGTTT
The DNA here is from genome assembly GCF_042850485.1 of Veillonella parvula. Lineage (GTDB taxonomy): Bacteria > Bacillota > Negativicutes > Veillonellales > Veillonellaceae > Veillonella > Veillonella parvula_Q. Next base: position 1,268,597 of record NZ_AP031417.1, read on the forward strand.
TTTACTGCGCGGGTTGTACAAAGAGATAACCATGTCACCTTGTGCGCAAAGGTCAGCACGTTTTTTAATTAAATCCCATGGAGTCATCAAGTCACTAAGAGAAATAACTGCAAAGTCATGCATCAACGGAGCGCCTAAAACAGAAGCCGCTACGTTTACAGCACTAAGGCCAGGTACGATATCTACGGAAGGACGTTTTTCTGCTGGTACTTTATTAGCAAGTTCCAACACAAGACCTGCCATGCCGTATACGCCAGAGTCACCAGATGATACAACTACGACTTGATGGCCTTCTACCGCTAAATCAACAGCTTGTTGGCAACGATCTACCTCTTGCATCATGGCAGTGCCTACAGTTTCTTTACCTTCGATAAGGTCTTTAATCAAGTCAAGATAAGTCAAATAACCTACAACACGGTCAGCCGCTAAGATGGCTTCGCGCGCTTGAGGCGTCATAAACTCTTCATCGCCAGGGCCGATGCCAATTACTTTGATGTTACCTGTGCAATGGCTACCGTTGTTTTGGGATAAATTGTTTTGTGCTGTATTAGTGTTCGGCTCTTGGCCGCTAGTAATGCCGTTGTCTCGCATACGTTTCCTACTCCTATAGTTCCTTTTACAAAATTAGATTCTTTTAATTTTTCTTCTTCAATGAGTGGTGCCATCTCGTCCTGTGTATAGAACACGATAGGCCACCCCATAATTTGCATAGCCTCTAACAGGCCTACTTCATTTTGTTTAACGATGACCGATGCCGCCGTGACAATACTCTTTGGTGAAAGCTTATGTGCTGCTAGCGATTGTTGTATGGCGTCAAGGATCAATTCCTTTGGCGTATCTCTACGACAACCAATCCCCATCGTATACGTACGAGGGCGTAAAATCAATTGATAACCATGCTCGGCAATCACCTTATCGGTAATTACAACCCGAGATAAGCCCTCTTCAGCACTATCATTTTTACATGGGATAGACTCGAGTTGCTCCAGAGAAACAAGATGCGCCATGCCATGTTCACCAAGATGAGATTTCGCAGCTTGCTCAAAATGCGCTGCATTCGGCAAGCTTTCATCGATATAATAATCAACACGCTCTCCCCCAACGATGGCAGAGTTCACATTGATTAAGGTTTGAAAATCATCTACCAACAGATGCTCGTGGCGCGCTAACACATCAGGCGCTGGCAATCCGTTTACATCCGTTGCAGTTGTAATAACAGGGTCCGCATCGATGGCCAATGAAATGGACTGTGTCCATTCGTTGGCACCCCCAAGGTGACCAGATAATAAACTGATTACATGGTGCCCTACTTCATCCATTACGACTACCGCAGGATCCTTAGATTTATGCTCAATATACGGTGCAATCATGCGCACTACAATACCGAGTGCCATGATGCATAATACTTGATCGTAATCCTTAAAAATCTGTCCAATATGATTTTTGAGGGAATCAAAATAAATAGCCTCACCACCAGAGGGACGGTTTTCTTTTTCAAAGCAATCCGCATGAGGTGCCACCAAAGACTTGATGCGTTGACCCAGCTTTGCCCCTCGTTCAGATACAGAAAGAATAGCCGTTCTATTCTTCTTAGCTTCTGTCATAGGCACAACAGTTTCTAGCTCTTTCATCATACTAGTCCTTAGCACTGCGGTACATGTGAGCGAAGCCTTTGTCATAGAGTTTAGACAATTCGTATTCACTATCTAATACATGGCTTACTACAATCATAGCTTGGCGCAATACGCCTTCTTTCGCTACGATATCCGCAATAGTTTCCAATGTGCCACGAATAATGCGTTGGTCTGGCCAAGAAGCTTTTACCACGATAGCCACTGGAGTCGTTTTGTCATAGCCACCCTCGATGAGTTCAGCTACAACCTTGTCTAACATTTGAACGCTAAGGAAAATACACATTGTCGCTTCATGAGATGCTAACATGCGCAATTTTTCCTTTGGAGGCATCGGCGTACGGCCTTCCATACGCGTAATAATAACTGTTTGAGATACATTTGGTAATGTATACTCTTGTTTCAATGCCGCTGCTGTAGCAAGGAAAGAGCTTACACCCGGCACGACTTCATAAGAAATGCCCATGCCCGCCAATGCATCCATTTGCTCTTGAATAGCACCGTAAATAGCAGGGTCACCTGTGTGAAGGCGAACTACACGTTTACCAGCCTCAACGGCCGCTTTCATAACAGCTAAAACCTCATCAAGGTTCATCGTAGCACTGTTATGAATTTCACAGCCTGGTTTACAAGCCTCTAAAATGGCAGGGTTTACCAAGGAACCCGCATAAATTACAACATCTGCCTCTTGAACTAAACGATACCCTTTGCGAGTAATTAACTCAGGATCCCCAGGGCCTGCACCTACGATATGTACGTCAACCATATTACTCTCCTTCTGCGATACGCGTTGCAGATACAATGAAAATTGGACTCAATGGGTCTAACAAATGATAAGGACCAGCCTTGCGGTAACGACTGATAGACATTTGGTAACCTTCATACGTGAAAGGACGACCTTTCAACTCTTTCAGAATGGTATAGCCAGTCTCCATCGTTACAGCCGTCACTACTAAACGGCCGCCTACTTTTAAAAGACGTTGCGCTTCGTCCATGATGCCTGTCATGCCACCAGCGCTACCACCGATGATAACCGCATCAAGCTCTGGCAATTCTTCCATGCCTTCAGGAGCTTTGGATTTGATTACAGTCATATTATTTACATTGAATTTCTTTATATTCTCATTGATAAGGTCGATGCCTTTATCAAAGCGCTCAATGGCATATACATGCCCTTTAGGAGCTGCCAAGGCTGCTTCAATAGAAATAGAGCCCGTACCAGCACCTACGTCAAGGACGATGCTATCCTCCTCGATGCGTGCCTCGTTCATAACGGCTTTACGAATTTCGCATTTCGTCATCGGCACATCGCCGCGTATAAACTCCTCATCAGGAATTCCGAAAAAATGTCTCATCCTAGTACCACCATTACAGAATGACCAAAGCCTTCGAGCTCAGTTAACACCTCTAGCGTAGAGTCTACGATTTTTTCATCATCATAACTCAAGCGCTCAAGGGCTGCCGCTCTCGTTTCTTTTGGCCAACCTGCATCTATTAAAATACGCGCAATATGCGCTGGATTATATTCTGGGTCAGTTAAGAACCCCATCTTTTTACCTGCTTCATACACGAGTTTCTCTGGTGCCGGTTGGCGCCCATGAAAACTCATCAAGTCCGCATCATGCCACACCTCATTGAGTCGAGCAAAGGCAAAGGTCATAGAACTAATACCTGGTACCACCTCAATAGGATTAGCAGTAAATTTCTTCTTTAAATAGGGCAACAAGCTATAATAGCCTGTATCACCACTAACCATGACCACCACGTCATGGCTCTTGAGCTCATGCTCAATTTGTTCGGCTAGTAAACTAAGTTTACCCGTTACAGGATATGTAATTTGTCCAGGCTCTTGAAAGTCCTCTAAGGACCGTTCACTGCCTACCAGTACTGTAGCATGTTTAATTAAATTAAGACCTCTAGGCACCACATAATCAGGATTACCCGGACCAATGCCTACGATATACAAGGTATGTGCCAATGTTCAAGTTCTCCTATCTCTTTTGCATGTTTATCCATTGCCAAAATCTCGCCTTTTAAGGTCGTAATGATGATACCTACCTCTGCTTCGTTCGCAATATAGCGCTCACTACGTAGAGATGCACGATCTACAACACGTTGGTACACACCAGTAAAACCTTCTCGCGCCAAGATAGGGAAGGTAGACTCAGTAGTTTGGCAATTAAATAACTCTTCACAAACTGCTTGCGATGCCCCTTCTAAGGCAGCATAGGCCACGATGCTTTCCATACGGCCATCACTCATGCGATTATGAGTATGGAAGCTACCACTAGCTAGTTTGATTAACTTACCGATATGACCGATGATTAGGATTCGCTTAAATCCAATCTGTACAGCCTTTTCTAGCATAAATCCGATAAAGTTACTTGTTTCTGCCATTTGGTTCTTATGGATACCCAATACTTGCTCTGCAAGATCTTGACCAATACGCCCCGGTACGAGAACAGCTGTTTCACATCCGTTAGCCTTCATAACTTTCAACTGTGGCACTAACGAGTTCTTAAACCCTTCTTCACTCATAGGCTTAACAATACCGGTAGTACCAATAATGGAAATGCCACCTTCGATACCAAGTGTATGATTTAATGTTTTCTTAGCTAATATCTTACCATTAGGAACACTAACGGTTACCGTCACACCTTGACCATGGACACAATGTTCTTCAAAAACTATTTTCATCATTGCCCGGGGCCCTGGATTGATAGCCGGTTCTCCTGGCGGCATAGCAAGGCCTGGTTTCGTTACAGTACCTACACCAAAGCCTGCTCGGAATCGCAGTTCACCAGTATTATCAAGGGTCACTGTCGTTTCCACATCATTGCCATGAGTTACATCAGGATCATCGCCCCCGTCTTTCATAACGGTCACCTTCGCCTCTGTATCGGATATAACCTCTATCGCTTTAATAGGCACCTCAATATACTGCCCTTGAGGATTTTCAATAACCACTTGGTCCACAATGTTCTTATCTAAGAGGGCCAATAAACCAGCTTTCATACCTGCCGTAGCACATGAACCTGTGGTATATCCACCCTTCATGTCCTCCACTCTCATAAGGCCTCCTACACTAATAGTATTAGCGACTCAAACGAGTCTAACTAACCCTATCCTATGGACATATAGTATTAAGAACGGAAGTTAACAAATTGCAGTTCTACAGGGATATCCAATTGTTTTAACATTTGGATTACTGCTTGCAAATCATCTTTATCCTTACCAGATACGCGCACTTGATCCTCTTGGATAGATGCTTGTACCTTAATTTTCATGTTTTTAATTGCTTTTACTACTTCTTTAGCATTTTCTTTAGTAATGCCTTTTTTAATAGTAATGATTTGGCGAACTGTTGCACCTGCTGCTGGTTCAACTTTGCCGTAGTCAAGATTTTTAATCGCTACATTACGTTTAACCATCTTGCCTTTTAATACATCGATAATGGCATTCAATTTGTATTCATCATCACCGATGATTTTGATAGTGTCACCTTCAAGACTAATTTCCGCTTTAGAACCACGGAAATCATAGCGCGTACCAATCTCTTTTTTCGCTTGGTTTACCGCATTATCCACTTCCTGCATATCCACTTCGGACACAACGTCAAAGGAACAATCTTTAGCCATTTTATACCTCCTACACCTGAACCTATTAGGCATAAGGTTCATAGCATTACTTTCATCATCCTCATATTCCAAGTGAAAATGTAAAACTACACCAAATCGGAATACATCTCTATAATTATACCTTAAAATACGCTTATTTTCTAGGTAAATCGATTTTCTTAATTATGATTGTTAGCTATGTATTAATGAAGCTTTTATAAGTATAGTGAATGTTCTCTAATACGGTTATGCAATACACAAGACAAATAATATAAAAAAACTATCAACATACATAATACATGTACATCGCTAGTTTCTATATAACGCTATTACGTTGTATTTAGTTTATAGCTAAGAACTATAACTAAACAATACTAATTAAGCATAAATAAAGGCAATACAAATTCAAAGGAATTCTACAACCCATTATATTATAAAACGTTTACCGCATCATATGTAGGTTGTACAAGCCATTCGCCTTTGGAGTTCATAATTCCCCATTTGCCTTTAGACTTAACAGAACTGAAACCATGGTTAAAGGACTTAGCGTCTTCAATAATTTTGTTTGTATCTTTAAATAAAATATGACCATTATTATCTATGATTGTATAGCCCTCTTTACCAGTATGAACCCATGTTACAGTATCGTTGTTGAACGGTTCAATAGTTGCTTCTGTTTGAGCAGAATACAAGGATTTACCACTATTCATATCGATAAGGTTTTTAACATGATCTTTCACAACCACTAAACGATCAGTCCCTGCAAAGGAAATAGAATCATATTTGAAGGTTACTACTTGCTTACCTGTTGATACATCGAAAATGCCCCATTTCTCAGTCTTATTGTCTCTTAACGCTAATAGACCATTTAATTTATCCATTTCACCTGCATCGTAATCGCCTGGTTGAATAACAACTTCACCTTTACGGTTCACAAAGTATAAGTTACCAGCATCTTTAATTACCGTACCATAAGCTGTGATAGGCCATACTTTATCTTTTTTGCTGTCAATTACAATATTACCAGAACGATCGATATAGCCACGTTTTGCACCATCATAGGCAAAACCACCTACGTGATAATGTTGACCACCTAAAAGCGCACCTCCAAGGATACCGCCCACGATGAAGCCACCTACAAGACCACCTAAATTAAAGCCACTCACAGAGCGGCGGTATTCAGCCAGACCATTACGGTATCTATATACCTCTTTAGATGGAGCATTAAATAATTCTTTACCAGTACCATCAATCGCTACGATTTTACCTTTAGCATTTTTAACAAAAGCACGGTCTTCGCTAAATCCAGTCACGATTTGACGGAATTGTGGAGCAATCACTACTTTATCATCAGTAGTTTTAAAGCCATATTTACCTTTTTCTTTAAACTCTACATAAGAATCACTTGCATACTCTTGAGTTGCTTCTTGTTTTACACGTTCTTTTAAAGCTTCCTCTTCAGAGATTTCTACACCCTTAGGCGTAACCCAAGTGTCTGTTTTCTTATCTACTTGAGCTAACACATTGCCCGTTTTATAATCAACATCTTTAATTTCTTTATACTTAGGCTCAATGGCAACGGTACCGTCTGGACGGATAACACCCCATTTACCACCTTGTTTCATAGCTGCTAATACACCATGTTCAAGGACTTCGTCATTTTTGAAAGTAGTGCCTTTACCAGATTTTAAAGATTTAGGTGCATTGCGATAAGGATTTAATGCACTCGCCACATCAGCTGCTATATAGCCAGAAAGTGCACTACGCTCTTCAATTTTTTGAGGAGTCATAACACCTACACTAGCTTTTGTGCTTTTAGTGGAGCTAGAGCTCTCTGTACGCACAGTAGAAGTTGATGTAGTCGTTGTATGTTGCTCACGAGTTACACGTGTACTAGTAGATGTTGGTGTATCGTGATTTGTTACCGTTGTGCTACTAGTAGATGTTGTAGTAGATGCCGCAAAAGTTGTTGTAGACATAGCCGCTAACACACATGCGACTAATACAGATTTCTTGTTAATATTCATAAACCTCTCCTTTTATAGAATAAGCTATAACCATACAGTCATTAACATACATATATAGTTCATAAAATATACTGTTATAACTAAACACACGGTTTTACAGTAAAAAAAGTTCACACATAAATAATGTATAAAATTTAATAATTCAAATTATACTATATGGACCTTCATAAAAACAACGAATTATGAAAAATTCTTCATTTTTATTTTATTTGTTATAATAATACGTATGAAAACAGCAACAATAATCGACTTAATTGTAGATTCTGATGTACACACACAATCTATAAATCATATTATAAAACAACAGCATATCTCCCAGCGCATGAGACGACGTTTACGAAGTGATGGCATCATAACAATTAATGGTAAACCTGCTACCTGGAATACGCTCATTCACGGTGGCGATCATCTCATTATGAAGTTAACACCAGAGCAAGAGTTTAGTTTAAGCCCTATGGAACTAGATATCATATATGAGGACGAATATATTTTAGTCATTAATAAGGCGGCTGGTATTCTTATGCACCCTACTTCTACCGTACGAGATCATACGCTAGCAAATGGTGTACTTCATTACTACCAAGAAACAAATCAGCATTATGATTTCCATCCCGTACACCGATTAGATAAGGATACCTCAGGTATTGTCATCATTGCTAAAACATCAGTGGTCCAACATGCTTTTGATAAAAAACACACCTATTTTTACAAAAGCTACGACGCCATTGTAGAAGGACATCTCCCGTCTGTGCCTATAAGCATTAACTGGCCTATAGGTCGTAAACCAGGCAGTATCATTGAGCGTTGTTGTACAGACCAAGGAAAGCCGGCTCGCACAGATATAACAGTGATTAGTAAAAATACAAGCAAAATTAACTATAGTAAAAACAACTCTGATAATTTGATTAATAATAGTAATATATGTCCAACTGACAACTCTCTAATAGATCATAATCACTTTACTCATGTGCAATGCTTATTACACACAGGGCGCACTCATCAGATTCGAGTTCATTTATCTCAACTAGGGTATCCACTAGCTGGTGATGACTTATACGGTGGTCATCTAGAATTTATTCAACGCCAAGCACTGCATGCATCGCACGTAAGCTTTTACCATCCCATAACAAATGAATGGATCGAACTGCATGCAGAGATGCCAGAGGATATGAATGTATTGCTGAACGATTGAGCTGATATAACACCACTAAATAAATGCTAACACACAGAAATAACCCACATGGGTCACAAAATAAGACGAAATTTATGCATAAGTTATACAAAAAATATTGGCCCTTTATAGTGTTTCTTGATATACTTAACTTGAATTGATATATGATTGCAATAACAGAAATGCATCTAGTTCTTACAAACTAGAAATATTAGCAGTCACGGTATTAATAACATGATATAACAGGCCCTATGGCCAAGGAGGACAACATGCCATTAGTTACTACTACAGAAATGTTCAAAAAAGCCTATGAAGGCGGCTATGCTGTTGGCGCTTTCAATGTAAACAACATGGAAATCGTACAAGGTATTGTAGATGCAGCAAAAGAGGAACAATCTCCTCTTATCTTGCAAGTATCTGCAGGCGCACGTAAATATGCTAAACATATTTACCTTGTAAAACTTGTGGAAGCCGCTCTTGAAGACAGCAATCTACCAATCGCTCTTCACCTTGACCACGGCGATTCCTTCGAAATTTGTAAAGACTGTGTAGATGGTGGTTTTACATCTGTTATGATTGATGCATCTCATCATGATTTCGATGAAAACGTAAAAATCACAAAACAAGTTGTTGAATATGCTCACGCTCACGGCGTTGTAGTAGAAGCAGAATTGGGCCGTTTAGCAGGCGTTGAAGATGATGTAAATGTATCTGATGCAGATGCTCGCTTCACTGATCCTGAACAAGCTGCTGAATTTGTCCATCTCACAGGTGTAGACTCCTTAGCAATCGCTATTGGTACTAGCCACGGTGCATACAAATTCAAAGGCAACCCTTACCTGGATTTCGATCGTTTGAAAAAAGTGGGCGAATTATTGCCTAACTTCCCAATCGTATTGCATGGGGCATCCTCCGTATTGCCTGAATTCGTAGCAAAATGTAATGAATTTGGTGGCAACATTCCTGGTGCACAAGGCGTACCTGAAGAAATGCTTCGCAAAGCAGCTCAAATGGCGGTTTGCAAAATCAACATCGATACAGACCTTCGCCTCGCTATGACTGCATCTGTACGCGAATACTTGGCTCAAAACCCATCTGAGTTTGACCCACGTAAATATTTAGGACCTGCTCGTGATGCTATTAAAGGCATGGTAGCTCACAAAATCAAAAATGTATTAGGTTCTTCTAACAAACTATAATCAATGGCTAGTGGATTTTTAAAAGGAACCTTAATTTTAACAATTGCCGGTTTCGTAGTGAAAGCCATCGGTAGTATCAACTGGATTCTTCTATCTCGCATCTTAGGTGGTGAAGGCATCGGTATCTATCAGATGGCCTTTCCTATCTATTTGTTACTATTACAAATTTCGAGCGCAGGTGTGCCGATTGCCATCTCTATTTTGACGGCAGAACGATTAGCCTTACACGACTTTGGTGGTGCTAAGAGAGTATTCAATATTTCTTTTACAATGTTGACTATAACAGGTTTTATCGCCAGTCTTGCCATGTACTTTGGTGCAGATTGGTTAATCTCTAGTGGTCTCATTGCTGAAAGCCGTGCCTACTACTCTATCATCGCGCTCGCTCCGGCAGTATTCTTTGTAACATGGATTTCCTGTTTCCGCGGGTATATTCAAGGCTATGAAATGATGACGCCCACGGCGATTAGCCAAATTGTAGAACAATTACTACGGGTTATCGTTATGCTTGGTGCTGCTGCTATTTTATTGCCTTATGGCTTACCAGCCGCAGCAGGTGGTGCTAGTTTGGGTGCTGGTGTAGGTGCTTTTGGGGCCTTCCTGGTGCTGTTGTATTACTACTACAAATTACCTAAGGCTAGTAGTACTGGTGAAAGCTACGATGGTCCTCGTGAATCAGCTAAAGAAATTTTGTCACGACTCTTAACATTGTCTATACCAATTTCCTTAGCAAGTATCATGTTACCGTTGACGGCGAATCTCGACTTACTTATCGTACCACGTCGCTTATTAGATGCTGGGTTCCCGATGAACGAAGTAACAGAACTATTCGGTTACCTTACTGGGATGGCGGTGCCACTCATTAACTTGGCTACCATCATTACCGCAGCCCTTGCGACAAGCATTGTACCTGCTATCTCTCATGCCTTTGCAAAACGCGATCATCAAGGTATCTATGATCGCACTGCAGGCTCTATGCGACTAACATTTATGGCAACCGTACCATTTACAGTGCTATTATATGTACTTGCTGCCCCAACCGTTACACTGATTTACAATGCGCCTAAGGCAGAACTAGCAACGCAAATCACGGCGTTCTCTATATTCTTCCTAGGTGTACATCAAGTAACAACAGGTATCCTACAAGGTCTCAACAGGCCACGTATTCCAGTCATAAATATGGGGATTTCTCTCATAATCAAGGTCATCCTTAACTGGACACTGACCGCTATTCCTTGGCTGGGCATCGGCGGTGCCGCTTGGGCAACCGTTGCTGATATTGGCTTTGCGGCATTACTTAACTTGATTTATATCAAAAAATACACAGGCTACTTCCTTGATATTTCCCTTCTTTGGAAAAACGTGGTCAGTGCTGGTGTTATGGGTATACTCATCTTCTTGAGTTACCACTATTTAACAGATATCTTACCAATGTGGGCTAACTTTATACTCACTGGTATCGAAGGCTTATTGCTCTACGTTATTATCATGGTCCTTTTAAAAGGCCTCAATAAAAACGATGGTGCTAGCATGCCACTCGTTGGTAGATTCTTTAGATAAGCTATATATACTTACATAAAAATAGGTTCCTAATAGTCACCTATATGACCATTAGGAACCTATTTTTTATTTACTTATTTTAATCTTCTTCTTATTTTAAGCCTGTATACCTATCATTGTTAAAATTTCCATTATAATTGGAATTACTACAACAAATAGTATGGTACTAATCATGACTAAACCTGTAGCAAATGGCAAATCAGCTTTTGATTCATTAGCTACAATCGGCAATACTGCAATAACAGGTCCTGCTGATTGTACAACAAAGGTGATGATTGCAATTGGTTCTTGAACTATACCTGCTCCATATTGTAAAACCATAATCAAACAGAACATGATAATCGGGGAAATAACAAATCGTCCTACAATCCCACCGATGGAGTCTTTATTTAAACGCATGCTCTTTAAACCCGTATCATGAAGTACAATACCAATATAAATCAAGGATAATGGGGTTACCATATCACCTAAATAATTTAAGGTAGTATGCAAAATTGGAAGTAAAGGAATTTCAAAGAACAAGAAAATTAATGCCACAAAAAAACCTATCAAAGGTGGTGGTAATAACTTCTTCCAATCAAATTTATGCTTCTTGCTTTTACCTTCAATAGATACTGAACTATTATGTATACTATCAATCTTATGGGATCCATTATTAAAATCTACTTTAGGATTTGGCAGTGGATCTAGTTCTATAAGAAATACCCCTACCATCCATACGGAAATAGTGTTACCGATGTAATATAACAGGAAATACGGTAGCGCATCTTGCCCAAAGAGTGCAATTTGCACTGGTAACCCAATAAACAAGCAGTTATCATTTACTACCATATTGATAAAAATACCACGTCGTCCTTTAGGAACTTTCAGCATTTTCATCATAATGAACGCTACAATATATGCAATAACATATGTTAGGACAACCACTAACATGCCATATCGTAAATTCCATATATCTGAAGTATGTAGGTGATGTAATACGGATATAAATACTCCCGCTGGTAATGCAACCGACATGATAAATCGCGATAAATTACCACTAAAGGTAGGGTTAAACATGCCCTGTCCTTTTAATATATATCCTAACAAAATAAGTAGCACAATAGGTATGATACTTTGCAAAGATGTTAGAAAAACCATAGTAAACCTCCCGTACAGTTCATTCGTAGTTTATCATATCATGTTTCGCAATAAACTTATACAACTATATCTTGAAAGAAAATATAGTAAAATGTATCAACTTTAACATATTTTCTCTATTATAAGTCTTATAATTATATCTATTAGTAGTGTTTTTATCCATAAAAATCTGATACACTAACATCAGGTTGTACAGATTTTTACACATATGAGGTGATATTATGACGAAACCATTTATTGGCATATCTGGCAATATCTTACGAGATAATGGTGGTCCTTACGTAGATTTATTGCGTTCTTACGTAAACCAAGACTATCCTCGTTCTATTGAGGAAACTGGTGGCATTCCTGTTATAATTCCATTTACCGAAAATCTTGATGTAGCTCGCGAAACGGTAGCAAAGCTTGACGGCTTGTTATTATCCGGCGGTCATGATGTATATCCTCTTCACTATGGAGAAGAACCTTTGCAAGGTCTTGGCGATGTATTTCCGGAGCGCGATCGATTCGACTTTGCTTTAATCAAAGCAGCAGAAGAAAAACAAATTCCTATCTTTTGTATCTGTCGTGGCTTACAAATCTTAAATGTATATCGTGGCGGCTCTTTATTCCAAGATTTAAAATATGATCAAAACTGTACAATAAAACACTCTCAGAATCAAACACCTTCTCTTGGCACCCATACTGTAGAAATTGATTCCAAATCAAAACTAGCTGGTGCTATAGGTTGCAATACTTGGATTACGAACTCCCATCATCACCAAACAGTTAAAAATGTCGGTAAAGGATTACAAGTTGTAGCAAGAGCTAAGGATGGTACTGTAGAAGGTTTAGAGGATCCAGCCTATCCTTGGTTAGTAGCCTGTCAGTTCCACCCAGAAATGATGTCTACAAATGATGAAAATGCAAAACGTTTATTTACTGCATTCGTAAAAGCAACTCAAGAAAATATAACTAAATAGTAGGAAGATTGTATCATGAAAGAAACAGGAAAATTTGGCTTTTGGAGTATTGTACTCCTTGGCATCAATGGTATTGTAGGAACAGGTATTTTCCTACTACCTAATAAAGCATATTCCATAATTGGTTCCGCTAGTTTAGGTGTACTCTTATTTGACGCCGTTATCGCTGGCTGCATCGCCCTTTGCTTTGCAGAAGCAGCCAGTTTATTTACACGCAATGGTGGTCCTTATCTATATGCAAAACATGCTTTAGGTGACTTCTGGGCATTTGAAGTGGGTGTTCTTAAATGGATTGTTACCGTCATTGCTTGGGCGGCTATGGCCGTTGGTTTTGCTACAGCATTAGGTGCTGCAGTACCAGCTTTAAGTGGTGATTTTGCAAAGGATGTCATTTCATTTATCTTAATTGTAGGCCTTACGATTGTAAATATATTTGGTGTTAACGTATCCAAATTTGTTAACAACTTAATCACTATATCTAAGCTAGTTCCTCTTGCCCTATTTATTGCAATTGGTATTTTCTTTATAAATGGAGCTAACTTTACGCCAGTCTTCCCTCAAGACATCTATGTAGATGGATCATTTGCTCAAGCTGCGGTTCTTCTATTCTTTGCCTATACAGGGTTTGAAGTCATTGCCATTGCTGCAGAAGATATGAAAAATCCTAAAAAGAACTTACCACGTGCTATTATCATGTGTATGCTTCTTGTATCGGTTCTATATATGGCGATCCTCGCCGTATCTATTGGTGTACTTGGTACAGATTTAGCAAATACTAAGGCTCCAGTACAAGATGCATTCAATGTGATTGTTGGACCTATTGGCATGTATATCGTATTAATAGGCACCTTAATCTCTATGGGTGGTATCAACTTTGCTGAAGCTTACTATGCGCCTCGTGTAGCTACATCCATGGCGGAAGATGGTATGCTACCAAGTGCGTTGGCAAAACGCAATCGTTACAACGCACCATATGTAGCAGCCATCGTTACTGCCATTGCCAGTGTTTTACTTGCCTGGTCCGGCTCCTTTACTACACTAGCAGCCATCAGTGCAGTATCTCGCTTTACACAATATCTACCAACGTGTTTGGCTGTTATTATCTTCCGTCGCAAATGGGCAGACAAAGCTCGTTCCTACACAATCCCTGGTGGCTACTTAATCCCAGTCATCGCTATCGGCACATCCCTATGGATGCTTGCCCAAGCTCAAACTAACCAATTATTATGGGGTCTAGGCGGCTGTATCGTAATCTTGCCATTCTACTACTCCTACTGGAAAAAGAAAAAAGCTGGTCTCATTAAAGACCATGACGAAATGTAAATAATACAAAAAACTACCAGTTATTCACAATATCTAGTGACTTATCCTTTCATAGTAGAAGGTCTGTTTAAAAGATATATGTTTAACTGGTAGTTTTTATTTTATCTATTAATCGTAATTAAATTAGCTCTATCAAAAGAGTCGTATCGACTAATATAGATTCTCTTCTATAATAGTGTCCTTCGTTAAGTCCTCTTCGATATAACCAACTTCATCGGTAGCTTCGTCTTCGTCACGTGTATCGATATAGATACTAATAAGGGCTAATGCGCCTTCTTCATTGAGGGTTGCAATGGTACTCATAGGCCCATAGGTTAAAATAAGACCATCTTCTTCATCGCGAATGATATGAGGCACCGCATCAAAGTGTTGGTTCATTAATTGATCAAAGTAATCCTCTACATCTAGGCCGCTTTCAAGGGTTATAGATTCAGCATCGCCTTTTTGGAATACAACGCGTGTGTCTTCATCGATATATTGATAGAAATCGTCTACATCAACATTCGCGGTTTCAAGCCATATACTAAGGGCTGTAGTCCAGTCTTTCACAGTAGTAGGCGCAGAAATAAAGGCATATTCGCTTTCATCAGTGCCAAAACGAAGATCATCATACTCGATACTATAATTTTCTTGGCTTGAAACGATACGATCTACAAGTCCTTCATCATTTACGTCTACAAAAATCATGTACACGTAATTATCGTTACTTTCATAGGAAATGGTTAAACCATGACGCCCCTCGTGAAATAACGCATCCTCCTCATACACATCAGTAATATGCATGACCTTGCAAGTAACAGGTACATTATCAGCCTTGATGGACTCAGTCATAGAGGACAAAAACTCAACAGTTTCATTGCGGTTTCGTCCAATGATGCCACGGCCTGTAGACAGATACTCACAATCTTCACTTAACATATGTTCAATACCGTGAATATCTGCGGATTCAAGAATAGATTTTATCAATAAAAGAGCTTGTATTTCAGTCATACTACGCCTCCTATACACTGTACTTATTACTTCTATTATTGTAACACAATTATAATAACTAATAGGTCTATTCTCTTGATTTTCTACATATTTATCATATACTTAAAAAGTACATATTGATTTAAAATCGGAGGCCCCTATGAAATATACTACTATCGTTTTTGATTGCGACGGCACATTGCTCAATACAGCTACAGATTTAGCCAACGCCGTAAATCATGTACTACGTACACATAACTTCCCTGAAAAATCGCTAACAGAGGTAAAAGTAGCTCTGGGTAATGCAGTAACCTATTTGATGCGTCAATGTTTACCAAGTACAGTAGCTGATCATGAATTAGATCCATACATTGAGGAGTTCAAAGCTTACTATGGTGAGCATTTAAAAGACACAACAGCTCCTTACCCAGGCATCCTAGATATGCTTGATATACTGCGTAAACAAGGTTATAAATTAGCCATCGTATCCAACAAAATCCAAGAAGGTGTAACGCCACTCAATAAAGAGTACTTTGGTGATCGTTTACCTGTTGCCATTGGTGAAAGACCAGGATTACAACGTAAACCAGCACCAGATATGGTACTACAAGCCTTAAAAGAACTAAACTCTACACCGAACGAATCTATTTATGTAGGTGACTCTGAAGTTGACGTAGCTACTGCAGAAAACTCCGGCCTACTTTGCATCGGTGTTACATGGGGCTTTAGAGAGGAATCTCTCCATCAAGAACTAGGCGTCACACATATTGCCCGAAAAGCAGACGATATTGTAAGCATTGTTGAAAGCTTAAATAAATAATAATTTCCTTTAGGTAAAAGCATATTATAATAGTTTGAAAACTATATAAACTCTTGCACAACAAAAGAGGTTCCTAATGGTCACAAGTTGACTCATAGGAACCTCTTTTTAATTTACTTTTACTATACCCGTTCAGCTAAATATTACAGACTGACTAAATACATTAGGATACACAAATATGGAAGTCTGATCAAAAACACCTTATTTATAACTAAACTGCGCATCCATAATCATTTTGCGCAACTGCTCAATGCGAACACCATTTGGTAGCTGGTCTCTATAAAACTGCAACTTATAATAGTAACGAGTATCTTCATAATCAGTAACTAATACCATGTCCGTCCTATTATGTAATGGCCAGCCATACATAAATTCAGCTAGTAAACTGCGCACACCATCATTATCGACCTCTGTTACATCATGCTTAACAGGCAATACCATCTTTGCAGTAGGTTCAGGAACCGTTCTATCTTTAACAATTTTTTCAATCTCTTTATCTAAAGAGATACTTGTATTATCGATAGATCTAGCCTTCACATGCATAAAAACACCATCAGAGGTTCTAAAGGCTCTGCCATCTATATCTTTAGTTTCCCCTTTAGTCTCTACAGCATCCTTCAATACACGGAACTGATACGGTCCATAAAACTTGGTTGCTGTAATAGCATCTAATTCTTCATCATATTGGCCATTATGTACATTCGTAACATGTATGATAGGTCTTATATCCACTGCTTGTGAAAGCATTGGTGCTACAAAACATAAACCTAAAGTCAATAGCATAATATAACGTTTCATATGAGTTTCCCTCTCCCTAAAAACTATTATCTTATTTGTATTGTAACATAATTTATCTATCCTATAATAATAATTACAAAGCGAAAAAGGTTCCTATTGGTCACCTAGGTGACTATTAGGAACCTCTAATCTATTTACTTTTATTATCCACAACACTATATTGAACTTGAGGCCTCTAAATGGGTCCAGCCTTTGCTAATCTTCTAGAGATTGGCGGTGATCAATATGAGTACATTCAAAGTGTTATCATTAATGATTTCCTTTGGCATACTTGTGGCGACCATTATCATGGCAGCTAAATGAATTGACATCTAGCAAAAGTTAGCTTTTCACAGAATTAGGCTATGAAAAAAGGCCCGACTGTGAAGTCAGACCGTTTCTTCAACATTAAATTCTAGAAGCGAAGTCTGGCGACCAAACCATTTATGCCTCACTTTGATATAAATTATATCATATCTAAACAAGGAAAGAAATCCAAAGATTTCTTTCCTTGTTTTCAATTATAAATCATCATAATGCATACGATAGTGACTTAGATCACCGACAAGATGTCCTTTCAATTGCTATATTTGTAATATATTCCTACTGGGCTGACGGATACGTAGAATTGACTACATGCACAGTAGCACACATCGTGTGATAGCCGACCGTCTGGGCAAGCTTTTGTTCAGATGGTCTTTTTTATTGCCTTCTCGTAACAAATGCTTCTTTATCTATATCTGAGTATCTCACCTATATGAAAGGAGTTTTCTTATGAGAAATCGTTGGTTTATTGCATTAGCAGCCATTGGTTTGCACATATCCATTGGTAGCGTATATGCATGGAGTGTACTCACACGTCCTATTATGGCAGATATGGGTTTTACTTTATCGCAAACAACATGGACATTCTCGTTAGCCATTTTAATGCTCGGACTATCTGCGGGCTTTCTTGGCTCCTTTGCAGAAAAAATTGGCCCTAAGAAAAGTGGACTTCTCGCTATGTTATTCTGGGTAACCGGATTATTGGGTACGGCCTATGCACTTAGCATACACAATCTTACCTTACTCTATCTCTTCTACGGCATCATCGGTGGCATTGGACTAGGCATTGGTTATATAACACCAGTTTCTACGCTCGTGAAATACTTTCCAAATCGCCCAGGATTTGCTACTGGTTTAGCTATTATGGGTTTTGGATTTGCTTCTCTCATTGCAGGGCCTCTTATGCAATTCCTCGTAGCTCAATTTGGATTGGTAAATAACTTCATTATCCTCGGTGTAATCTATCTAGTGATTATGGGTGCCTCTTCGCTCTATTTGAAAGCACCTCAACAAAAACACTCAACTCGAACTACGAAAGATAAATCTACCATGTACGTTCATACCCATGGCATGCTAGCCAATGATGCCATGAAAACTTGGCAATTCGGTGCCCTTTGGTGGGTATTCTTTATTAATATTACCTGTGGTATAGGTCTACTATCCTTAGCATCACCTATGGCGCAAGAAGCCATTGGTATGACACCTACAGCAGCTGCATCACTGGTTGGTATCATCGGTATCTTCAATGGCGGGGGTCGCATTGCATGGTCTACGATCTCCGATTACCTTGGACGAGCAAAAACTTACATACTTTTCTTTATTATAGAAATCGTCGCATTCTATTTACTCGCCCAAACCAATAGCGCCCTAACATTCCAAATTTTAATTCTTCTCATTATCACCTGCTATGGTGGCGGGTTCTCCTGTATGCCAGCATATCTTGCAGATCTCTACGGTATACGCCAACTTTCTACCATTCATGGTCGTATTCTAACTGCTTGGGGATTAGCGGGCATCACAGGCCCTATGCTCGTATCATACTTTCACGAAGCAGGATATGGCTATACTACTGCTTTAGAATGTTTTGCCGCTCTATTTGTGTTAAATACAATTATTGCTATAGTCCTAAAAATATACGGAAAACGAGAATTACACAACTAATAACTCCATTTAAGCATGGAGAAACGGCCTGACATGATGTCAGACCGTTTTTTCAATTATAAATACTAGAAGCGAAGTCTGGCGACCAAACCATTTATGCCTCACTTGGATATAAACTATATCATATCTGGACAAGGAAAGGAGTCTAAGGATTTCTTTCCTTGTTTTCTTTTATAAACCTTTATTGTACATATAAATTCTTTATAGAAACATCTATAGTAACCTATGCCTTATAATCTAGTAATCTACTATAGTCATTGCAATTTATTCGCTTAAAAATCCTCTAAAGTATATATAGGCAAGTACCTTTGGGCAAATGCAAGATTTTTATTGAGTTCAGCCCATTTCGGAGCATCACCAATAACATAGATATACTCCCTTGCTCTTGTAAAGGCTACATTTACATTGTTAGCGTTAACCCATTTAATAGCCCCATTAGCCGTGCCATCGCTTTGACAGCCTAACATATAAATAACGACTTTAGCCTCTTTACCTTGGAAGGTATGTACAGTCCCTATATTATCATCTAACCAATCTTTCTTATTATCCTCCTTGGTCCAATTCACAATATCATTACTAAGGGATCCCATATACTTTTTAAACCCATATGCAACACTAGTAAATGGTGTAATGATAAAAATATCTTTAAACTCCACATTTCTTGCTCGTAACTTTTGAATCAGTTCAAAAGCAATTTGGCCTTGTACTTGTATATATCGATCTTTACCCATAGTAGATTCAATATTACTTGTATCATATGTTATCCAACAGCTCTCTTTGCATGGCTCAATAGACTCTTTAGGCTCCATGGTCTTATTAATCATAAAGCCACCATAAGATAACTCATTAGCTACTGTAAACATAGGATTCTTACAGCGTCTATGAATAACGAGCGGGCAACCGACCCAAGATTCGGAACCATCAAGATTTTTGATAATGCCTGCAAATGGATTTTGTGCATCAGCTAAGCTTTGTACAGATAGCTCTTTACTCCGATATTTACCAATACCTTCGCCACCAATTTTTTCTACAAACAAATCCTGTACAGTTTGTACAGGTTCAATCTGTTTAGGATCACCAACTACTACGGCCTTCTGCGCACGGAACAATGCCCCTACAAGCATATGAGGTGACGCCTGCCCTGCCTCATCAATAATAATGGTACCTAACGAGCTTTCAGATTTACAATTAATCAAAAATCTCTCCACAGCAGCAAAGGTGGAGGAAATAACTGGTACTGCAATCATCAAGGAATTAAGTAATGCAGGGAATATGGCATCAAGGTCAAAATTTTTCTGTAAATTTTTCCTATCATTTAATGAGCCCCAATACTGACTAAGTAATTGCATATTTTTTCTGAAAGCATCACTCATAACAACAGTCTTTTGTACTTGTAAGGCATTGTATAACAAACGTTCTCTACATTCATTTAAGTAGTTACACACATATAAGAACGCTGTATGGGCCTCTGCTCGGTCCTCATCAGGTGACATTAACTTTGATGCTATATCATCAAAACAATGTATCGTGTCTTTATTATCAGTTTTTAATATACCTAAAATATCTTGCTGTGTATGTTCTGCATTTTGGACAGTACCATCAAGTTCTTTAATATCAGATAATAGACCATCTTTCGTATTGATTATAAATTCACGCTCATTAACCAATTTGTGTAATGCATCTAATTCACTTTTAACATTTTGAAGTTTTGTAGTCTCGTCTTCAATAACTGATAACAATGCAGCATTACTCATGGCTTCTAAAATAG
The DNA here is from genome assembly GCF_042850485.1 of Veillonella parvula. GTDB lineage: Bacteria > Bacillota > Negativicutes > Veillonellales > Veillonellaceae > Veillonella > Veillonella parvula_Q. Next base: position 1,289,547 of record NZ_AP031417.1, read on the forward strand.
ACCAGCTAGTAGCACTCCAAATCTTATCAATAATAGAACGTTTGCTGTTCAACTCTATTAATTTAGACTCAATACTATTTTTACGCTCTATCAACTTCAACAAATTATCATCTAAATCATAATACTTACTTAATTGTTCATTGATTACAAGAACTTCCTCTTTTAATTTATCGATTTTACCCTTTAATTCTTGAATCAAATGAATATTCTCTTCATAGGCTGTTACATAAGTAAATAATGCTTTTACAAGATTATGTTGAGCCTGAAACTGTTTCTTGGCACTTTCAAAAGCATCTTGAGCACTAGGCATACGCATAATAGAGGACATATCTGAGGATAATACATCTAATACTGGCATAAATGTGTTTATATTAGACTTCTTACCAAGTCTCGCAGAAATTAAGCCCCATTGTTCATTACTCTCTGCTAAACGATCTGCTAAAAAGGTAAAATATACCTCATTAGATTTAACAAATTGATACTTCTTATCCTTAGCAAAATAAGATAAATCAACCTGTTGATTGGAGGAATCTGGATGAAATAATGTAGACCCATCAGTCCCCTCTTCCACAGAGGAAATATTTGGCAATTCTAATGTAATATTTTCAACGGCCTTATTATTTGATGAAAGCACCAGCATGCCATATAATGCAATATCACTAGGTATATCATAGTAAAAAGAGATCCCATCTCGGCCCACAACCTTTTTGAAGATATCATTTACATGATTACTTTCACAAAACTTAGCAGCACGTTCAACAATATTACTAGCAATGATATCCTTCAATAACGTAGTTTTTCCTGTACCAGGAGGCCCATTAACAGAAAAGACGTCTTTAGGATTCTCCTTAGCAATATTAACAGCAATTTGCTGCATAAAGGATAAGTTAAACTTTGAAGGCCATCTACCATATGGTAATACCTTCGGATTATACCATTTACGCATCTGCTTAGTATCTTTCAACAAATCATAATGCTCAATATCCTGATTAAGACTATTGATATAAGACAATACCTTATTATTATCCTTTAATGTATCGATGCGCTGTAAGACCAACTGTAAATCATCAAGGAAAAAGCTAGATTTTAAAACATTTACAGGCATTGTATCAGCTTTAACAAGCTGAATCTCCTCGACCGTAAAGCCACAATAGCCATAAACATCGCCAGCACGGAACATGGTAACGCCCATAGGCTCCAAGATATGCTTTTGTATATACACATTGATCACATGTGCAGCCTCATCAAGGGATATCTTTTCTTCAGGAAGATTAAAACCATCCTCAATTTCTTTAACAACTTCATCCCAGCCATCTAACTTAATATCTTTAAACTCCACATCAGGCTGAAACATCATTTGATAAATTACCCAAATAAAAGGAGCAATTTGTAGACTGCCCTCTTTATAGTATCCCTCCGCATCAACGATAAATGATGCACTATACACATTTCCTAAATATGGTTTTTCAGGATATTCAATTTCTAATTTATCAATGAAAGCCTCTAATATTTCAGTCCCTTTAACTACACATAACAGAACAGCATGTTCATCATCTAAAACATAGTTTTTTTCATCCTTAAAATATTTAATCTCATCAATAATAGAGTAATTATAATGATCATTTGGTAACGGTACTACATACGTAGAAACACGCGAATTTGTTCTTTTCCAATAAGGTTTTATTACAGACTGTTGATAAATAGTAATTGTATCATTTTTACTTTTAAATATGAGTTCTTTAATATACTTCTTAGGAATTGCTTTATACTTTGGAACTTCTTTCGGTTGTAAACACTCAAGTGAATACCAATACTTTATAATTTGCTTTGCAGTATCTCTCATCTATACCTACCCTCTCATTAGACTAATGAAACTATTATATAAGTAAAATAAAGAGATTTCATGAAAATAAAATAAAAACAGTCCACCCGTAAAGCCAGACTGTTTCTTAAAGATGTTACAACATTAATAATACTTAATGTTTCTCATAAATTTTTAAAGGTACTATATTATTTAGTTGCTATGGTTCTAAATGCACTATTATTTTTCTTTTATCTAATTTAAATTCACCAACTAAACTACAATCATGTAACCTATTTAATAAGAATAGCCAAAATAGAGTTAAATAATATTGAAACTATTTTGAAATCTACATATTCCCTATTTTTTTTAAATATTTAATATAAATATCCTTTAAGCGAACTATATTCTCTAAAGTATCGTGCATCAAATCGTCATAATTACTATCATCATCAAAATTTAATCCCGGTATCTCTAAAATAACTTCTGATTGTTTTAAACTATCAATGTTTTTCCATATTAAGGGATACATTACATCTTTTTCAATATCATCCTTAAATTTTTCAAGTAACTGATATAGATTTTTATTATCACGAATACATAGGGCTATTCTAATACAATGTGCTTTATCAGTAAGTTTTATCTCCATACGAACATTACTTACACCAAGAGATATAGACATTCTATCCTTAGTATTTGCTTTTCTATTTTTTAATATTAAAGATTGAGTAGAACTATATTCTATAAAACGAGACCAAAAGTCATATCGAGCAGCTTGTGAACGATTTAATGTTTTATTTCTAGATTTCATATTTCCATTTTTAATAAAATCATTTGGCATTTGTACAATTTCAAATTTAGGAGCTGGCAAAGAGTCCCCGATTCGATAAGCCTTTAATTCAATTAAAAAGAAATTAATATCATTCTCAGTATTATTATTTAACCATTCAATAGCACTCTTATGTTCTGAACGTGCATTTGTAACAATCCAAATAATTTTTGAAGCATCTAATCCTGATGCATAAGTTATAATTTTTCCTAAATGATCATGGTTAGAACTTTCTAGTTGATTTTCAATAATAACAATTTTACCTTCATTATTATCATCCTTAGCTACAATATCACATCTATATGAGCCTACAAACTGTTCAGTTTCTATACCAGTAAAGGCTATCCCCAAATCTTCTCCTAAAATTGATAGATTTTCTTCTTTTGCAAGCCATGATGAAAAATCATATTGCTCATGAGCCCATAAATCCCGCACAGGAACAGCTTCCAGTTTCCCTATATTCATAAATCTCCCCTTAAATAACTACCACTCAATTGAACTTATAACAAGTCAATCTCTAATGCTTTTCTTAGTAAAGATACTAATTCTTCATATAATACTGTAGCTTCATCCAAATTACTTTGAATATCTTGGATTAAATTATGATTATCATAACTTAATCCTCTAATTTCATCCAATAGTGTTTCTTTATAAATTAATATACTATTTAATTTAAGGGTAAACTCAAATAAAGCTTTGAAATCTTCTTCCTTTATATATAGTCGAACATATAGCAAGTGTTTTTTCAATTTATTAATTGAATTATAAGCACTTAAACATTTGCTGCGATTATACCAATACACTACCTCTTTTAATGTTCTAGTCTTATTTAGTTCCCATTGATTTATTATATAAATTTTATCATTTTCATCTAATGAGATTTTATCTAAATAGTCAGAAATTTCCTGTTTAGTGTATCTAGAAAAATCAGGATGTTCTTAAATCGGTGAAGCAATATTACTCACAAAACTATAAGCTTGTACCATACATTGATTAACTTTTATGATTCGCTTATGTTTTAGTTCTATATAAATACGATAACTAGTTAAATTATGTTCAAAAGAGTATTTTAATTTTTCAAGTTCAGAATTCCACTTCTTTTGTTTTTTAAATTTATAGATAGTAAAAATTATTGTACATATAGAAAATAAAATAGATGCGTTATATGATATATCTGAAATAACACCAACAGCTTCCATGGCCCCTCCTAACATATAAAAATTATCAGTTCTATAATACCAAATAAAAAAACTATCTTATTAAAATATTCCTAAAACGCTTTTATAAAAGTAGTACATTTTTTATAGATAATGATAAAAATCTTTTGGCTTATATTTATTTATTTCACGTAAATAAGTGTCAAGAATACCAATATCAATTTTACAGTTTTGAAGTTTATCTAAACAATCGATGTTATCATTGAATAATGCTGCTGACAATCTAGGGGCAATAACAATATTCTTTCCACATGGTAATAACCGTTCGTATGTAAGCACATCAATAATTGGAACCGGAATACTACCAGGACCTAGTTCTAAAAATCCACTATAGGTTTCTTCTGTTTTTACATGATACTTACCATTGACTATTGACATAGAAGAACTTTCATCACCATTTATTAAATAAAATGGAAGTTGTTCAGCATCTAACCAAATAATAGAGTTATAGTCTGATGGAGAAGCAAATAACCATATCCCCTTTAGCCTAAATTCAATAATATTACTTTGTGATACTTGAATTTGAATGATATTATCTGATTTCTTATATCTAATCCCTATCAGCTCTTGATCCCAATAACCTGTACTAAACCAAATGTTATTCTGCTTTTTATATTGATCTTTAATAAATATATCTATCATTTGAATAATTCTATCAATATAATCAGAGCTATCAACATAAACTATCTTATTGTCAGCATGTGGATAACATCTACGTATTAATACAGTATATTCTTGATTTAAATCAATCGCTTTTTCAGCAAACTTTATACGTTCTTCATTTAATTTATATTCTTTATAATCTTGATCTATTGTATTTATTAAAGCTTCTAACTCCTCAATAGAATTAGGTCTCTCTTGTGGATCATATGCTAAGAAAGCATGTAATAATGGTTTAATTCTGTGATTTTTGTAATCCTTTATTGTAATCGTTCCTTCATATGTATGTTTCTCTAAAATCCAAAATAAAATTTGTCCAATAGCATACATATCCGAGGCTATACTACTTGATGCCTCAGGTTCTTTTTGTTCAGGAGCAGAAAACCTATAATTTGCCATTCGATCATGGTCTCTAGTTAGCTCACTATCTATAAATTTAGCAATACCAAAATCAGCTAAATAAAAACGCTCTTTTTCATCTATTAATATATTTTCAGGTTTTAAATCTCGATGAGTAATTTGATATCTATAAAGTGGTCTTAATGCATTCATAAAGAAACCTAAGATTTGCTCAAAAAGATTTTCCCTATCACCAGTATAATGGTCCATATAAGATTTAAGAGTTTCTTTATAATGTTTCATAATATAAAAGTAAAATTTATGCTCATTAAACTCAATACATTCAAAATTAATATAGGTAGCAATACCCATCTTTTCATGATTTTCTAAATACTGTATCTTAAAATATTCATTTTTAAATCTAATTTCATCTCTACTTTCTAGCTCCTTATTAAAAAATTTAATTACTACATCAAAATCTTTATATTTACCAGAATAAACTAATCCACTTCCACCTTGTCCTAATTGATTCAAGTCAGTGATTGTGCCCCAATTCAAATTTAATCTTTTATTATTAGCTTTAATAAATTCACTAATCTCTTTTGAATAATTATGTTTTAATGTCATCTTAATACCTTTACATTTATAATATTTATAAAAAATAGTATTAGACACAATATGGTGTCTAATACTATTTTTTAACTTTCCTGACCATATATGGACAAAACTACTAATATTTTATTATTTAACCAATGTTAATTAAACTCTATTATTTCAACTCATCTCTCAATGGAATAACTTCTTCAAACAAACACACTTTCCATGCTTCTATCATATGTTGAGGGTATGAAAATGGATCGGAATCAGGGTGTTGTTGTACATATACGGGATAGTCAGCACTACCTACTATACGATTTTTGTTATATATATCCTCACCAGCTGTAGATTGATTTACAGATACCATGAGTTCATCTACATCAACACACCACATTGAAGCAAAGTCTTCAACAATAGAATCATATGCCTTAGTAAAGTATTCTCGTTTAATTTTCAATAAATTACTATCTTTATCTATTACATGTGTATCAATATCATCAAGAGATTTATAAGCTTTAACAACTGTCGATTCCAATAATTTATCGGATAAATATTTATAGAATATTAATCCCAAGAGATAATCCTTATATTGATCAGCACTCATCTTACCGCGTAAACTATCAGCAGCACTAAATAATTTTTGATTTAATTCGGCACCCATAATATCTCCTAACTTTTCATGATTTATTCATAGTAATTAATTTTATTCTACTACAAAAAATGCCACATATAAACACTTTACTAGAGTAATAGTATTTATATGTGGTAAAACTTACATATATATTTTCATAAATTAAATTTAGAATCAAGTCAAGATTATATGTGAGGTTTACTATTTTCCCCTTATTTTACAGATGAGTTTTCATATATACCTTTAGGCATAGCTCCCATTCCAGCTTGGCTTTTAGCGTATTTATCTTTGTCATTTGCATTGTCTACATATTGAACTATATCGCGTAAGTCTTTTGATGGTGTTTTATACTCTAAATCGGCCATTATAAAGTGAGTATATAAATATTTATCATCATATAGTGATTGAATGTACATTCTAGATGCAGATCGTTCAACTTCCATATACATAGCAGGAGTAGCATCATTCCAAACTGTTGCGTATTGAATTGGCTTAAAATCAGAATATGGCTTATACATAATGAAGAATCGTATCAATTTATAATTAATTTGATGATGATTAGCCAACTCTTCCGGTTTTAATTCTCTCACCATGATACCTTCACGATATTTTTTACCATCATAGATATAAATTGCATCATTATCAGGGCCATGATACACTAAATCACTTGATTTTAACGTTTGGAACGTGAATCCATTAATAGTTATTGGTTTTGTTTTTGAAAGTATTTGTTTTGCTGGTTCAATTGAAGGTAGTACATAATTAACTAATGGTGACATTAGCTCTTTATACACGTACTCCTGATCATGTGTCTTTAATAGTTCTAGTTCCTTTTTCTTAATCAAATCATAACTAATATAATAAGACAGCGAAGAATCAGATTTCACACCAAAGTTAATAGCCCCTTCTAAAGCTCCACTTTTAGTCTGCCCAATCTCCCATGTAGCATTTCTAACAGTAGGATACGAGAACGAATTTTCCTTAGCTTGGCTTTCACCACTCTTACGAATAGTATAATGTAGGTTGCCCTCAATTAAACGAAAATTCCCTTTTTTAATATCTGTAGTTAATGGATCCCCTTTTATAGTTTTACCGAACTGGCTACTCTCTGGCAAAGTAAATTTGATATTTGCCCCATTATCCTTAAGAATAAAAACAGAAGAAGACTGTTTTGTAGAATGATACAATTCTTTTGTAAAGTATAGCAACTCATCTAGTGTCCATTTTTTAGACATATTATTAGCATATTCATCTCGTATCTGATTAGCTATAATATTTTCAGTCTTTTGGACTTCATTACCAGTCTTACGATAATTCTGATATGCATCCTTCGATATTGTAGGATCCGCACCTGGTATATTAATATCAATTGCTTGGCTACCTAATGTCACAAAACTAAAACATAGTGCAGCCATTAACGCACGTTTCATCATAAACTCTCATCCTTTCACATAATGTCTCCCCAATATTATATATATAGAATATCATATTTTATTTGACTCATAGTAGTATAATATAAATATAGGAACAAGGAGGTAATTACTATGAAATTTACAAAACGTATACTCATCATGACTGCTTTAGCCGTAACCGCTGTTGTATCTACTGGATTTGCTTACGATTATGTATGCAATAACTCTCAGTACAATTGCAACACTAACACACAATACAACTCCGATAACAATACGAACAATACTAACTATGCACCAGGCACCAATAACAACCAAAATTATTGCGGTCCAAACTCTAATACTAGAGGATGCGGCGGATTTAGAAGATAATATGGTAAATACGATAAAGGCCTATAGTACTAAAAATGTACTATAGGCTTTTGTCGTATATTACAAGAATACTATTTAATTCATCAAAATACAGTTAGGATCAATATAGCAACATACTTTTATCAGGAGTTCATTCTGTTAAAGTATTCAATGGCTTTTGGTGTAAAACCAATATAGGTATTACCAGCTGCGTACGGTCCTAGTTCATATGGTTGGTAAACTAGATCAATGTTCCCCTTACCACGTAAGCAATAGTTATCGGTTACATATTTTACACTCCATCCACTTGGAATATAGCTCTTTATATGATTACCTGTATAATAACTTAATACATGGGATCGTAAACCGTTATCCAATTGTGCTGCATTCGCAATTTTTATATAGTTATATAATGGAATGCGTTGACCTGTTACTTTATTATATACAAGACCTCTTGTATTATACATACCATGAGCAGCTCCGGCGTAGTAATAATAGGTAGTTAGTAGGATTGAAACAACTTGACTATCCTCATAGGTAACCTTATAGTTTTGAGAAACTTGATAAATATGTTGGTTGTAATACATATCCTTTGCTTCGAGTACATAATTTGCAATATCTGTATTAATAACTCTTTGAGCATAAGCATGTTCTGTATAAACTAAAGGATACTTTAAATCTAAATTTACATCTGATTGACTGCCTGTAACAACAGTTGCATACGTTGGTACAGTTAACATAACACCTAACATAGAGGTCATACATAGCTTTTTAAAGATTCCCATAATAATGCCTCCTTTTACAAGCACCTTAAATAGGTTTATTACTATGTTAGTTCTACAAGCTATAATAAAACTCCTCTTTTATATTTTACTTTTTTGATAGTTTATTTCACTTTATAAAACAGCCAAAACGATTTAGTATTTTACACTAAAATATAAATGTAGCTATATCATACTTTTACCATACAAAAAGGACCCTCCAAAGAGAGTCCTTAATCTGTATTATTATGCTATTAAGCGTTTTTAGCTACTTCCATAAACTCATTTATCTTATTTCTTATGAAGAGTCATATTTTCAAAAGTTGTACCATAAGCTTCTTTAAAGATATAGTTACCTACAACATATTTAGGATCATGCAAAGCTACATCAACGTATTGTTCTGGAATATTGCCGAAATTACCTAAAGCCACACCTTCATAATTAAAATCTTCCACACTATTTATTGTTAATTTCATACCAGAGCTAGCTTGTTTAGCATATATAAGAAGTGAATAGTCTTGTGCATACTGTGGAGTACGTAATACGCTGGCTACAGAATGGTTTATATCATAACGATAAGTAACTAAAACCTTGTGAATATATGAGTTAGTTCTACGACTATTATTATTTTCAACCTCATATACAACGGCCTGTGCTTTATAAATAAACTCATTCTCTTCTACTCTTTTAATGGAACTTTTATCTACAAAATACGTAATAGCATTTTTTCCTGTAAGAATAGGAACATTGTTCTTATCATTTTTAATTGCTTCCATCGATATAGCTTGGATCTGTAATGGTATTACTATACATACTAACAATAACATAGAAAATAACTTTTTCATTATTTTAATTCCCCTCTTTCAATATTTATCACACACATTATATGTATAGGATATCATATTATAAAAATATTGATAATCTATTACTTTCACCACATAAAAAAGGACCCTCCAAAGAGAGTCCTCAATGTATATGGTTATACTATTAAGCGTTTTTAGCTACTTCAACAAGTTTAGCGAATGCTGCTGCATCGTTAACTGCCAAGTCAGCCAACATTTTACGGTTCACTTCAACGCCTGCTTTAGCTAAGCCAGCGATGAAACGGCTGTAAGTTGTACCGTTGATGCGAGCCGCTGCGTTGATACGAGCAATCCACAATTGACGGAATTCGCGTTTTTTCGCACGACGGTCACGACGAGCGTAGTACAACGCTTTCATTACTGTTTCGTTAGCTTTTTTGAACAAACGGGAACGTGTACCGCGGTAACCTTTAGCTAATTTTAAAATCTTTTTATGACGTGCATGAGCTGTAACGCCCTTTTTCACTCTTGCCATTGTATATTCCTCCTAAATTACGATGTATCGATCTAATAGTTAACGATTAAGCGTATGGTAAGCATTTAGCTACGCGTTTGTGGTCAGCTTTTGCAACCAATGTAGCTTTACGTAAATTACGTTTACGAGCTGGAGATTTTTTCTCAAGAATGTGGCTTTTGAAAGCTTTCGCACGCTTGAATTCACCAGTACCAGTTACTGCGAAACGTTTAGCCGCTGCGCGACGAGTTTTAATTTTTGGCATAATATAATCCTCCCAATACCTTATTTACTTACTAAAATCATGGTCATGTTACGACCTTCTAATTTAGCTGCTTTTTCAATAGACGCCGTTTCTTTGAGTTCTTCAGCAAAACGTGTCAACACTGCCATGCCTAGTTCTGGATGTGAAAGTTCACGACCGCGGAACATAATGGTTACTTTTACTTTGTTACCTTCACCCAAGAATTTGGATGCGTTTTTCATTTTTACGTAAAAGTCATGGTCTTCAATATGTGGACGTAATTTGACTTCTTTCAAAGTTACGATTTTTTGTTTCTTTTTCGCTTCTTTCTCCCGTTTTTGTTGTTCATAACGATATTTACCGTAGTTCATAATGCGAGCTACTGGTGGTTTAGCGTTAGGCGCAATCTCCACAAGATCAAGATGCTGTTCTTCAGCCAATGCCAAAGCCTCACGGCCAGACATAATACCGATTTGTTCGTTTTCAGGACCTACGACACGAAGTTCACGAGCACGAATCTCTTCATTAATGCGTGGTGTATCCTTGCTAATAGCGTTCACCTCCAAGAGAATAAAAAAAAACGGACGGCAAACACCATCCGAATAGAATTCTCTATATTAACCTCATACTTCTTGGTATTAGGTGAGTGGCGGATGGCCTCTGCTTCATAAATCACTTAATTATAATAACAAATTAGATAATGAAAGTCAACAACAATCTTAAGTTGCTCTCAGCAATTTATTATTACAACTCTTACAGTATAACAGAGATTATAAGTTCTGTATATAGGTATACTTACTGACACCTATCCCCCTTTATGTATACAATATTTCTATAATATAATTATTAATTCTATAGAAAAAATACGATACAATAATATATATAATATATTCTACCTAAATAGGTATTATCTAAATAGGTATTATCTAACTAGATATTATTTAACTAAACATTATCTAACTAAACATTATCTAACTAGGTATTATACAGTAATAGGTATTACACAAACTGAAAGGGGTTTTATCATGAGTGTAACAACTAGTTCGCCTCCGCAAAAGGCTCGTACAACAGTTCAAAATATTGGCCTTATTCTCGCCTTTATTGTTCTAGGTAGTATTTTATTATTGCCTACGCCAGAAACATTATCTACCGGTGGTCATCGCATGATTGGTGTCCTCGCCTTTGCTATCATCTTGTGGATGACATCGGCTGTATCCTATCCGGTAAGTGCGACCATGATTACGGCACTCACTGCCTTATTACTAGGCTTCTCTCCAAATCCAGAAGCGCCAGCGAAAACTATGGGCACAGCCAATGCCTTGAAACTAATTATTTCAGGTTATTCTTCTCCTGCGATGATTCTCGTGGGTGCCGCTATGTTTATTTCCGTAGCCATGCGCAAAACAGGACTCGATCGTCGCATTGCTATGCTCGTATTATCTAGTGTAGGTACAAAGGTAAGCCGTATCTATTTAGGTGTTATTATTACAGGTCTTATTCTCGCCTTCTTTGTACCAAGTGCAACGGCTCGTATCGCTTGTTTGGCTCCAATTATTATCGGTATCGTCGAAAACTTAGGTATTGAACGTAAAAGCCGTGTAGCAGCCCTGCTCATGGTAGGTGCCGTACAAGCAGATACATTTTGGAATATTATGATTCAAACAGCTGCCGCTCAAAACCTTGTAGCTGTTGGGTTTATGCAAACACAGATGAATACATCTGTAAGTTGGATTGATTGGCTCACAGCAGCTGCACCGTTCTCCATAATTATGGCTATCATTACCTACTTTGTAACGCAAGCTTTTATCAAACCAGAGTTTAAAGAGCTCGTTGGCGGTGATGTACAACTCGCTAAAATGCGTAAAGAAATCGGTCCAATGACATTTGATGAAAAGAAACTATTATGCATCTCCATTGGTTTATTAGCATTGTGGGCCACAGGAGGTAAACTACACTCTATCGATACTACAACAACTACGATTATAGCAATTGCCTTATTCTTCTTCCCTAAAATTGGTATTATGGACTGGAAGTTTGCACAGCCAAATATCGACTGGGGATCGATTGTTATGTTTGGAGCTGGTATAGGACTTGGTTCCGTATTACTTAAAACAAAAGCTGCTACTTGGCTCGCACAGGTATTTGTAAATGCCTTCTCCCTTGAAACGGCAAGTGTGTTCCTTTTGATTGCTATTATGGCTGCCTTTCTGATTTTAATCCATCTTGGATTTGCATCAGCTACAGCTCTCTCGTCTGCCATGATTCCTATCGTAATATCCATCGTTATGGGACATTCCGCAGAAGGACTTAATCCACTTGGCGTAACAATGCTCATGCAATATGCAATCTGCTTCGGTTTAGTATTACCAGTAAACTCACCACAAGGCATGGTAGCTTACGGAACAGATACATTCGACGTAAAAACATTTATGACTACAGGCATTCCATTAACCATCATCGGCTATGTCATGATGCTCGTATTTGCACTGACATACTGGCATTGGATTGGAATTGCGTAAGTCTAAATATTCTAAATAGACCAAACACTCTAAATAATTCTAATATTTTAAATTAAACATACTATAAAAGGCTCTGTCTTATGACAGAGCCTCTTGATTTTTATATAAGTTTCAATATAAAACGTCTATATTCTTTTCAATGTAAAGCTTTTACAAACAATTATCTATTCTAGTTCCTTACCTTTTAGTTCAGGAATTAAGAATACGGTTGCCAATATATCGATTACATAGATAATCGCCAAGAATGCAATTGCCACTTGGTACGAATACATTGAGATAATCATACCTACTACCATTGGGCTAAAGCCACCTACGGCGCGACCGATGTTAAATAATACATTTTGAGCCGTTGCGCGAGCACTTGTTGGATAAGCTTCTGCCATTAAGGCACCGTAGCCACCCATCATGCCATTTACAGAGGCTCCTAGAATAGCACCGGCAAATAGCATAGCTGTTGGATCAGATAGTTGAGAGTAAATCAAGATAGATGCTACAGCACATACTTGGAACAAGATAAATGTTGGTTTACGACCAATTTTATCAGCCAATCGTCCGAATAACCAAATGCCAAGCATCATGCCACATACAGTTACGGCAGTCCACAGACCCGATTTTGTAAGGGAAAACCCTAATTGCTTACTCAAGAAGTTAGGCAACCAAATCATAATACCGTAGTAACCAAAATTTTGAACAGATGTTAAAATAGCAACACCTATAGAGGTCTTTGTAGTTCTTACATCTTTTACTAATAACTTGAATGAATTTGTATGGGAATGTTCCTTAGTTTCTTTACTTTGAACAAAGATTTCTGGTTCATGTAATTTCGCACGGAAGAACCAGGCTACAAAGGCAGGGATAATGCCAACCATAAACATTCCTCGCCATCCAATATAAGGAAGTAATACGGGGGTTAACAGTGCTGCGGCCAATACGCCTAACTGCCAGCCGATGGCAACATAGCTCGTCGCTTTTGCACGGTGTTGTGCAGGCCATGCTTCAGCTGCTAAGGCCATACCAATACCAAATTCACCGCCTAAGCCGATGCCGGCAATTGTACGATATATGAGAAGATCCCAATACCCTTGTGCAAAAGCACATAGACCAGTGAATACAGCAAATAACACAATAGTCCATGTCAACACACGAACACGACCAAACTTATCTGACAAAGTACCAAAGATAAAACCACCGATTACGGCACCTACCAATGTCCACGTCACAAGTGAACCTGCTTGACCAGTAGTCAAGCCTAAGTCCCCTGAAATCAAGGTTAGCATAAAGCCAAGAATCAAGAGATCAAACCCATCCATGGCATAACCTATAGATGAACCAATAACAGCTTTCCAACCGTATGAATTTACTTCTTTCATAGTCATTTCCTTTCGCTACTCACAGGTAACAATTAAAGAGAATATAATAATAAAATCCCCCTCATATAATCTCACCACTAATAAATTATACAGACTAATTATAATTGTGCAAGATGTGAGGGGGATTTTTATCAATATAAACAATAGATATTTAATTAATTACGTTCTTTAATTTCAATCTTAATAGAATTAAAGAATTCTTCGAATGGTACAGAACCTAATTCATCACCGCCGTGTTTACGAACGTTAACTGTGCCTTCTTCAACCTCTTTATCACCCACAACAAGCATGTAAGGAACTTTTGCCATTTGCGCTTGGCGGATTTTATAGCCGATTTTTTCACTGCGATCGTCTACTTCTACGCGTACATAGTCGCGGTGCATTTGTTTTGCCAATTCTTTAGCATATTCAACGTGTTTTTCAGAGATAGGCAAGATTTTAACTTGTACAGGAGCCATCCATGTTGGGAATGCGCCTGCATAATGTTCAGTTAAGATACCGATGAAACGTTCCATAGAGCCAAAGCATGCACGGTGAATCATGATAGGACGATGTTTTTGACCATCTTCACCAATGTATTCAATTTGGAAACGTTCAGGCAAGTTCATATCCAATTGGATAGTACCACATTGCCATGTACGACCTAAGGAGTCTTCGATATGGTAGTCAAGTTTAGGTCCGTAGAATGCGCCGTCACCAGGGTTGATTACGTATGGAATACCTTTCGCTTCGATAGCATTACGCAATGCTTCTGTCGCTGCTTCCCAAATTGCGTCATCACCCATTGCATTATCAGGTTTAGTGGACAATTCTACATGATATTTCAAGCCGAATTGGCTATAGATACGGTCGAACAATTCGATAACTTTCATCAACTCAGTTTGCATTTGATCTGGCAACATGAATACATGAGCATCGTCTTGTGTGAACGCACGTACACGGAATAAGCCGTGTAATGCACCGGACAATTCATGACGGTGAACTAGACCGAGTTCAGCGTAACGCAATGGGAAGTCACGATAGGAATGCATTTCGTTTTGGTAAACCAAGATACCACCTGGGCAGTTCATAGGTTTAATTGCATATTCTTCATCGTCGATGATTGTAGTGTACATATTTTCGCGGTAATGATCCCAGTGACCAGAAGTTTCCCACAAATGTTTACTCAAGATGATAGGTGTACGAATTTCTTCATAGTCAAAATCATGGTGAACTTCACGCCAGAAGTTTTCTAATTCGTTGCGAAGAGCCATACCTTTTGGTAAGAAGAATGGGAAACCAGGACCTTCTTCTTTGATAACAAACAAGCCAAGTTCTTTACCAAGTTTACGGTGGTCACGTTTAGCCGCTTCTTCAAGCAAGTGAAGGTATGCATCAAGTTCTTCTTTCTTTTCAAATGCAGTACCGTAAATACGTTGCAACATTTTGTTCTTTTCATCGCCGCGCCAGTATGCACCTGCAATGCTTTGTAATTTGAAAGCTTTTACCTTACCAGTGGATGCCACGTGAGGTCCTGCGCAAAGATCGATGAAATCGCCTTGAGAGTAGCAGGAGATTACAGCATCTTCAGGAAGGTCTTGAATCAATTCTACCTTGTAATCTTCGTTTTTAGCTTTGAAAAATTCGATAGCTTCTTGACGAGGCATAACGGATTTAGTAATCGGTAAATTTTCTTTTACAATACGGCTCATTTCCTTTTCGATTTTACCCAAATCTTCAGGAGTCAAAGTATGTTCCATATCGATATCATAGTAGAAACCTTTGTCGATAGCGGGTCCAATAGCCAATTTAGCTTCAGGCCATAACCGTTTAACAGCTTGAGCCAAGATATGAGAAGCTGTGTGGCGCAATGTATGTTTACCACCATCTTCTTCGAATGTTAAGAACGCTACTTCAGAACCATCTACAAGTTCTTCGCGAAGGTCTGTTAATTCGCCATTTACGTTAGCAGCTAGTACTTTTTTAGCCAAGCTGTTAGATAGTTGTTTTACTGCTTCCCCAAGAGTAGTGCCAGCAGCATATTCCTTCGCACTACCATCAGGTAAAATGATTTTTACATCTGCCATTTTTCTTTCCTCCAATTTATAAACTAGGATAGCTTTGATTTTATACTTTCACCAATAGACCTACTTACCACACAATACATAAGCATTGTGTAAATAGCTTGTAGAAATTGGGTAATAAAAAAAGACCTTCTATCCCTACAAACAAGGGACGAAGATCATTCGCGGTTCCACCCTAGTTAACTACCTATACGAATATATGTGTATAGTTAATTCACTTCATTAAGCCCGATAACGGTGGCGGCCGTACTTGCCTACTTAGGTTCGACAAATCAGTTTAAAGGGGGTAACTCTAATATATGTGTAAGGCATTTCCAGCATCTGCCTCTCTCTGGTACACAGGGATAAAAGAATCATGTCCTTTGCATCACTTTTACTAGATTATAGTATCATAGAGAGTTAAAAAATTCAATACAGTTTAAATGGAAATATAATAAGAACTATAAATTGTAATTGTTGTTAGAGCAATATACTATAAACTTCACCTTTATTTTTACCTATATACATTTATTTTTAAAAGAAAACGGCCCCAGAATGATATGGCCCCCTTTACTAGACAACCAGTAAAGGCGGAACATATCAGAATCTCGAGCCATTTTATATACTTTATTTGTATATTAACGTTTGAAGTTTGTAGACAACATAGCACCAATTACTTTTTCCAATTTGCTAGTAGAAAGGTCTGGCCCTTTGTAGAGTGTTAAGAGCACGTCATTAGAGTTATCTTGTTTTGATACCATCATAACACCGCTACCACGAGCACCGTTATCATCGTAATCTTTCGCTACAATAACAAGGTTCAAATAATGGTCCTTCATGTATGTATACACCTTACTTGTACGCGCAGAGGAACCAATCATTTTTGCCATGTTCATACCACGGTTGAATACGATAGTATTTGCATTATGTGGATTTGCCGCTAATTGTTGCTTCTCTTCCTCATTTAGAGGCATGAGGTTTACCATGAGGGAGTCTCCCATTTTGCCCCGGAACATGGCTGGCATCGTTTCGCGCACATCATCAGGAATGCCTGTGTCAGCAGTCAATTTCAATTCCTTAGGCACGGTCATATATAAAACGCCCTTGCTATTGCGTCCCACCTCTGTAGTACTGAGGTCTACAGCGCTAAGCATAATAGAATCTTTAATGGTCGCCACTTGATTAGCCAATGGTTTTTCAGGAACGCCACGGCTCGCCAATTGTACATCGCCAGATTTAGTTTTCTTCAATGTTTCCACGTTCCAACTTGCACCTTTTTTGTCTGCATCGCTAGCTTCTGTGAAAGCATTCGCCCCGTCTTTTGTGCCTACATATACATACGTTTGAGCTGGGATGATAGTATCTGGTGCGCCAGACTTATTGAAAGCCGCACCGTATACCACATTAGGAATCACAGTAGAACTAATTTGTAAATTGTTGTTAGTTTGGCTTTCCACATCAAAATTGATATTCCCTGTGAAAGTCATATCAGGACCATGGTTGATAACAACCACATCCCCGGCTTGAGGAATGATTACAGGGCCTACAGGACCCGCCATAGCTACACCTGCCATAGATGCTCCAAGGCAAGCTGTTAATAATGTGCGTTTCAAAATAGATTGTTTCATAGATATACTCTCATTTCTCTACAATTCGTATACATTTAATATAATTGTAAATCTAGTATAGTCACAAAATTCCCTCATACAATTTACAATCATGATTATACTTTATCTTCTATAGTGACATAGTCGGATAAACTACTTAATACTTCAAGCGCCAAAGGCCTTGTAGATGGTGTGCAGCGCAACATGCACCGCCCACTCGTATCTACAGAGGTCATAACACCTAAATATTCATAGCCTTCAATGATGCGATTGATGAAATTCGTATGCTTAGGATCAATGTGAAAGTACACATACGCTTCTTCTCCAGAGGTGGTTAAGTCAGGTACATCTGGAAATGCGCCGATAGATTTACTCGGCTCTAAGGCTGTACCGCTCATAAACTATTCACCCTCTTTAGGTTTGCACTCACGGCGCATCATGGAGTACGGTTCAAGTGGTGTATCCATATAGATACGTACTTTCATTTGTGCGTGAGGTGCTACATCGATAGGATTGCCATCTTCATCTGTCATTTTTTCGATAACAGTTTCAACGAGTTCCCCTTTCGGTTGGCAGAATTCTACCTTATCGCCCACCTTAAAGTTATTACGTTGTTCAAGATCAACGTATTTTTCTTCTTCGTTGTAGCCCATAACTAAACCGATGAAGTCATGGCTCTGCGTATTCGTAGATTTACCATAGTTTTGAGCCGTTTCATCAGGACGACCTTCTGCAAAGCCATCTGTATAAGGACGATGGGAAATCTTCTCTAATTCTGCAATCCATTCTGGACGAACGTACCAATCTTTACCTTCTTTAAGATATGTATCAATCGCTGTGCGATATACTTTTGCCACTGTGGCACAATAGTGAACTGATTTCATACGCCCTTCGATTTTAAGGCTATCAATACCAGCTTCATAAAGATCTGGAATGCGGTGAATCAAGCACAAGTCTTTAGAGTTAAAGATATATGTGCCATGTTCATCTTCTTCGATTGGGTAATATTCACCAGGTCGATTTGATTCTACAAGAGAATATTTCCACCGGCAAGATTGAGAACATTGACCACGGTTAGCATCGCGATTACCTGTCATATAGTTAGACAATAAGCAGCGACCAGAGTAAGAAATACACATAGAACCATGTACGAAGGACTCAATTTCAATATCTACATGATCCTTCATTTCTTTAAGGTCTGCTAAGGATACTTCGCGAGCCGCTACAACACGTGTGGCACCAAGTTCTTTCCACATTTGAACTGTATGCCAGTTTGTAGTAGAAGCTTGTGTACTTACGTGAAGCTCTAAACCTGGAGCCACGCGCTTAGCAAGGCTAAAGATACCCATATCGGCAACGATGATAGCATCAATACCGATGCTTTCAAGGAATTTCAAATAGTCCTCTAAGCCTTCGAAGTCCTCGTTGTGAGGAATAATATTGCATGTAACATGGAGTTTTTTACCATGAGCATGTACGAATTCTACAGCTTCCTTTAATTCCTCATCGGAGAAATTAGAGTTACCTGCGCGCAAGCCAAAACGTTTACCTGCGCAATATACGGCATCCGCACCATAGCGAATAGCCATTTTAAGCTTGTCCATATTACCTGCAGGACAAAGCAATTCCATAAAATGTTCTGCCATTATTTGTTGTGCCCTTTCCACACACTCACACTCATACCATCACCCATGGGATAAATGGTGGTGTTAAACAATTCTTTATTTTCAACATATGTTAAGTATTCTTGTAACCGTTTTACGATAGTTTTGAACCGTTTTGGCGGTTCCTTATCGCCCCTTACATAGCCTCTAAAGAGTACATTATCTGCAAGAATGACGCCCCCTTCTTTCACATGTGGCAGAATAAGTTCAAGTTGTTTTAAATATTGCCCCTTTGGTCCATCTAAAAACACTAGATCGTATTCGCCTGTGAGTTCCGTTAAGACTTGAGACGCATCGCCTTTCAGCAATGTAATTTTATCGGTATAATCGGATTGGTTAATATAGTATTTCGCCATTTCATAGCGCACATCATCCAATTCAATGGAGGTAATATGCCCGTCCTCTTCGTCGAGTAATGGTGCCATCAACAAAGCGGAGTAACCAATGGCTGTGCCCACCTCTAACACAGAGGTGGGCCGGTATAAACCTATTAATTCTTCAAATAGATGAACCTCAGATTCTCGTAAAATCGGCACATCATTAATCATCGCGTAAATACGCTGTTCATTTAAAATATCATTTAATATCATGAAAGTAGATTAAATCTCCTACATTATCTATTGTTAGTACCACTAGGAACTACCAACGTAGAGCGTTCAGCCGGATTTGCAGATTCTACCTGAATTTGTGGTACTTGTTGTGCATTAGGAATAACGTTCTGCATCGATTCAGGTACAGGTGTCGTCGTTGGTACATACGTATTGGTATTTGTATTATTTCCATAGGATGGAGCAGTTGGCGTAACTTGCGTCGATGATTGATTTTGTGTTGAACCTGGTACAGGATCTGGGACCTCAGCCGCTGGAACTGTAGTTGGTGTGTATTTATAACTAGGTTCTACATCAACATATTGAGAATCTGCTTCCACTGCTTCTGCAGAACTATAATTATAATTAGGCTCTGTAGTCGCTACTGCTACGTCATAGTTAGGACCAGCTTGTGCAGCTACTTCAGTATTAGCAGAAGAATTTTTTACCGTATCAGCGCCATAAATTTTATTAACCTCTGCTAAATGTTCTTCGTATGATTTAGAGAAGTGATTATGCCCCTCTTTATCTGCTACGAAGTATAAATAATCTGTATTTTCAGAGTGTAATACTGCATCTAAAGCTTTTTTACCAGGGTTTGCAATTGGTCCTGGTGGTAAACCTTTAGATACATATGTATTATATGGGCTTTGTAATTGTGTATCACCAATCGTTACATTTTCCTTTGCATAACCAAGTACATAGGAAATAGTCGCATCAGATTGCAATGGAATACCATGAGCTAGACGCTTTTTAAACACCCCTGCAATGGTTGGACGGTCTGCATCAAATAACGACTCTCGTTCAACGATAGACGCCAAAGTTACAAAGTCATGAATACTCATATGTTGAGCTTGAATTTGTTTCTTCACAGCTGGTGTGAGATAACGATTCATTTCATCAGCCATCATTTGAATAACATCACGAGGTGTAGCCCCTACGGGGATTTCATACGTACTTGGGAACAAGAAGCCTTCTACAGGATATGTAGCAGGTTTTGTACCTTTCATGTATGGGTATGGTACATAAGTTTTAGCTTCAGCCAAGAAGTCCTTCGCCTTCATGATTTGATTCTTTTCAAGAACGATAGCGATATCCCCAACTGTATAGCCTTCAGGAATTGTAACACGAATAGATTCTACATGACCTTCTTGTAACAAAGAAATGAGTTCGTGCACAGTTACCTTATTAGGTATTTGATAATGGCCAGTTTGAAGCTTATCATTGGTACCACTCAAGTATAACCAAAGCTTAAAGCCTTGAGTTGAGCGAATAAGCCCCCTTTCAAAAAGCATATCTGCAATTTCAGTACCCGTTTGACCTTTTTCTATAACGACTACTTGTGTTCCATCATCTTGAGCAAAGGTATTCGGTACAAAGTACAATGCACCAAGGCCTCCACCAATAATTAATATACCTACAATAACTAGGATCAAAATATATCTTAAGGCTTTTCTCACGTTGTTGAGTTCCTTTCTGTAACATAACAGTATATCAATTCATTATACCATAAACTCTATATTTCCCCTATATAAAAGGGCAATGATTACACTTATTACATTTTATGCAATATATTAATTTTGTAAATTTGTTATGCCTTTAGCATAAATGAAGTCCCTTCTTTGTACAACAATGATAATGTATAACAAAATAAAAATAGCGCATTGTCCACTGACAATACGCTAAATTTATGCTAAAAACGATTATTCGTCTTCATCCATGTCTTCATACAATTTTACTAGAGTTTCAAAGTTTTCATCTTCTTCATCCAAAGGTACGTATTCTTCTACGCCTTCTTCGTTTGTTTCGATGCGAGCCAAGATCATGTATGTGTCATCTTGACCTTCATGATCAGCATCTTCATCTTGTACATGCACAAGAACGGCATACTCTTGACCTTCATGACTCAAGATAACATCTTCTGTGAAGTATTGTTTATTACCATGTTCGTCTTCGAATTCCAAATAATACACTTCACCCTCAAAATTTTGGTCAACCATTGGAAACCCTCCTTAAAGAAAATACTTATTTATTAAACTGCAAGCGATCTAAATATCCTTGCAAAATTACAACCGCTGCCATTTTATCGATAACGGATTTACGCTTTTTACGGCTCACGTCAGCCGCAATGAGTTGACGTTCAGCCATAACAGTAGATAACCGCTCATCCCAATATGTAACAGGTAAATCGATGACTTCCTTCATCTTTGCAACGAATTCTTCAGTCTTTTCAGCCCGTTCACCTTTTGTACCATTCATATTTTTCGGCATACCTACCACAAGTTCATGTACTTCATATTCAGAAATGAGTTCTTGTAAGCGATTAAAGTCTTTTTCTAGAGATGTTCTACGAATGGTTTCAATACCTTGTGCTGTCATGAGCAGTGCATCGCTACAGGCAATACCAATAGTACGGCTGCCTACATCTAATGACATAATTCTCATTATAGTTGTTTAGCCTTTGCGTATTCTTTCAACAATTCTTCAATCAAGTCATCACGCTCTAAACGACGGATATCGGAACGCGCATTATTATAACTTGTTATGTACGCAGGGTCTCCAGAGATTAGATACCCTAAGATTTGATTAATTGGATTGTAACCTTTTTCTTGAATAGATTGATAAACACGCGTAAGCACCTCTTCAGCGGTCATCGGTTCATCGTCTACTTTACGGAATAACATGGTTTCATCTGAAACGTTCATCGTATCCCTCCTTTTTATTACATCGGTAGATTTCACCATAAAAGTGAAATCTCACCTACTATTATACTTGAATTAAAGCTACAAAGTCAGTAACTTTTTATGCATTATGAAAAATTTCTATAACAGATACAAGTATAATTATAAAATTATATGCCTATTGTAACATAGATTTTAAGGCTTCACCACCAGCTTTTAAGGCTTCCATTAATTTAGCTGGCTCTTTGCCACCTGCTTGTGCCATATCCGGACGGCCACCGCCATTACCTCCAGCTACTTGAGCTGCTGCTTTAACAATATTACCTGCTTTTGCACCTTTAGCAACGACATCTTTAGATACTTTACATACAAAGTTTACCTTATCATCGCCCATAGCAGCGCCTACAAGAACCACACCAGATCCATTCAATTTATCAAGTCCCATATCAGCTAAGTCGCGTAATTCATCAATAGAGGATGCTTTTACAGCTGCGCCAACAAACTCTACATCACCTATCATGACTTTACCCGCAATGATATCAGCTGCACCTGCAGCAGAAACCTCTTTACGAATTTGTTCTAGTTCTTTAGCAGTTTCTTTAGCTTCTGCTAATACTTGGTGTAAGCGTTCTTCTATTTGAGGAGCTTTAGTTTTAAGCTCGCTTGCCATGCGTTCAATAGTCAAACGATCTTGTTTGGCTGCATCAAGAGCTGCGCGACCAGTAATCGCTTCGATACGACGTACACCAGAACCGATACCAGCTTCTGAAGTTAAGTGGAAAGAGCCAATGAATGCGGTATTTCCTACGTGGGACCCACCACACAATTCAACGGAGAATCCTGGGACCTCAACAACGCGAACTACATCGCCATATTTATCTCCGAAGAGTGCCATAGCACCTTTTGCTTTTGCTTCATCCATGGACATTTCAGCAATAGCTAGGTCCGTAGCTTTTAAAATTTCTTCGTTTACAAGAGCTTCGATTTGATCAAGTTCCTCTTGCGTTACAGGAGAGAAATGGGTGAAGTCGAAACGCAAGTAATCTGGAGTTACTAAAGAACCTGCTTGGTTTACATGCTCACCTAAGATTTGTTTCAAAGCTGCATGTAACAAATGGGTCGCTGTATGATTGCGAGCCATTGCTGCACGGCGATTTGTATCCACTTCAAGAGTGACATCATCGCCTTCAGAGATGGAGCCTTCTATAACAGTACCGATATGGTATACAGTGCCTTCTGGTAAACGTTTAGTGTTATGAACCTCTACCTTACCCATTGGGCCCACAATAAAACCTGTATCGCCTAATTGACCGCCCCCTTCTGCATGGAATGGAGTCGTACGTACGATGATAGTAATTTCATCACCGTCAGCAGCTGTTTGTAAACGTTCAGCACCTTTACCTATCATCAATACAGAAGATGCTTCTACAGCCTCGTCCTCAAGAAGTTCTTCGTCTTTCAAGAATGTAATATCCGGTGTTGCTACCTTTGCATCTTCTTTAACACGGGCTTCACGAGCGCGTTCACGTTGCTCTTTCATAGCAGCTTCAAAGCCTTCATGGTCGATTGTAAAACCACGTTCAGAAGCAATTTCCTCTGTTAATTCCCAAGGGAATCCATAGGTATCATATAGTTTGAATACTTCAGAACCAGGAACTACAGTTGCCTTTTCAGCAGCTAATGTATCGATCAAGGAGTTTAATAGCTCAAGACCTTGCTCCAAGGTTTGGTTAAAGCGTTCTTCTTCGTTTTGAACCACGCGTTTAACGAAGTCTTGTTTCTCAGCAATAGATGTAATACCAGGGCCAAGAATGTCTACGACTACATCAATAAGTGGTGTTAAGAAGATACCTTCAATACCAAGTAAACGGCCATGACGTACAGCACGGCGTAAAATACGACGCAATACGTAGCCGCGACCTTCGTTGGATGGCAATACGCCATCGGAGATCAATGCAGTGACAGCACGAGCGTGGTCAGCGATAACTTTTAAAGAAACATCTGTATTTGGATCTTCGTTATATGTAACACCAGCGCGTTTTGCAGTGGCTTCGATGATTGGGAAAATCAAATCGGTTTCAAAGTTTGTTTTACAGCCTTGTAATACGGAAGCCAATCGTTCAAGACCGGCGCCTGTATCGATGTTTTTATGTTGTAATGGTTCATAAGATCCATCTGGCATTTTATTGAATTGAGTAAACACTAAGTTCCAAATTTCAAGATAGCGATCGCAATCACAGCCTGGCGCACAATTAGGGTCATCACAACCATGTTCAGGACCTTGATCAAAAAAGATTTCGCTATCTGGACCACATGGGCCTTCGCCAATTTCCCAGAAGTTATCTTCGAGACGCGTGATATGGCTCTCTTCTACACCACAATCATTATGCCATGTATCATATGCCTCTTGGTCATCTGGATATACAGTAACATATAATCTATTTTTATCGAGTTTAATAACCTCAGTTAAAAACTCCCACGCCCAATGAATAGCTTCTTTTTTAAAGTAGTCCCCGAAAGAGAAATTCCCCAACATTTCAAAGAATGTATGATGCCGTGCTGTGCGCCCTACGTTTTCAAGGTCACCGGTACGCATACTTTTTTGGCATGTTGTAATACGACGACAAGGAGGTACCAATTTGCCTGTAAAGAAAGGCTTCAATGGCGCCATACCTGCCCCGATCAATAACAAAGACGGATCATTTTCTGGTATAAGAGAAAAACTATCTAATTTTAAATGTCCTTTACTTTCAAAAAACTGCAAGTATGCTTGACGCAGTTCATTACCCTTCATGTGTATATTCCTCCTAAAATTATTTACTCTTCATTATAACTCAAAAACGATATAAAATCTATCAAAAACATTGAGATTATGCGGAATTCCCGCACTTTCACACCAATCCAATCAGACCGTGAAAGATATAAATTTTAATCCATATTTTTACAATAAAAGAAAAGGTCAAATTTAGTCAATGCTAGTTAAATCGTAAATAATAAACATAAAAAGAGGTTATACAAATCAACAAAACAAAATTGATTCGTATAGCCTCTTTTATAGCTAGTTATTAAATTAGCGTACAACGCGTTTTGCGCCGATGTAACGTTCACCCCAATAGCCAGTATCAAGATCTGCTACTGCAACACCACGACTGGAAGTGGCGCTAATGAACTTGCCATCGCCAATATAAATGCCAGAGTGAGATGGACCTGGTTCATATGTTTCGAAGAATACCAAATCCCCTGCTTTCAAGTTCGCACGAGAAACTTCAACACCTACGTTATACTGTTCATCTGCCAAACGTGGTAAGGAAATACCTTGTTTTTCAAATACATATTTAACATAACCAGAGCAGTCAAAGCCACTTGGAGTAGTACCGCCAAATACATATGGTACACCGCGGTATTTGTCAGCTTCTGCCAAGATTGCGTGAATACTGCTAGGTGTTTCATTTTTCGTAATATTGTTTAATTTAACGTTCTTGCCATTAATGGATTGACCAGCGATACGACGGGATGTCGCGTTGCTGTTTGTAAAAGCGGATTTCGTTGCTACTGCTTTAGTCGCTGCATTTTGAGTCAATACTGCCTTCGTAGAACGAGGAGCACCCATCAATGCGTTATACGTAGCAGGACCTACGATACCATCCACTGGAAGGCCACGATCTTGTTGGAACAAACGAACTGCCCACTTCGTTTCCTTACCATATACACCATTTTTATCTGTAGCATTATAGCCGTGTTTAATTAGTTGTTGTTGAACCGCTGTAACACTTTTGCCCTTATCACCATATTGTAATGTTGTTGCGCCAACCATGGCTGTTGTGGCACACACAAAAGTTAATGTTAATGCCGTTATTTTAACCTTACTATATTTTGACTTCATATGCTTCCTTTCCAAAAAACTTTTAAAGTAAGTTATTTATTCAAAATATACTAACCGTCTATTTATTTGCATTCACAAATACAGCTAGTCTTCTTTGCTCTTGTTGGTATAAACCTCTGGTGCCATAAAAACATCTGCACTACTTGGTCCGAGTAACGGAGCCTCTTCATACTCTTCAAAATTTATAGCTGACTTAACCCAATACAAAGGCCGTTGCTTCACCTCTTCAAAAATACGACCTACATACTCGCCAATAATTCCCAGTCCGACGAGTTGAATTCCACCAATAAACAAGATTGATACGCCCAAGGTTGTCCACCCATTCAAAGCTTGTCCTGTAAGATATACATACAAAAGATGTAAAATGAGCAAAAAGCTCATTCCACCACAAAGTACACCTACATACAAGGCGGCCCGTAAAGGCACCCTTGAAAAAGCGGTTACACCATCCAGAGCAAATCGAATCATTTTACGCACACTAAACTTTGAGACACCTGCAAATCGAGGTGGTGCCACAAAGTGCAACTCTGCTTGTCTGTACCCTAAGGCGCCGACAATACCGCGTAAAAATCGACCATGTTCTCTGAATCGTTTCAACGTGCCCAATGCTTTACTATTCATGAGGCGGAAATCGGACCCGCCTTCAACAATAGGAACATCGGCCATTTTGTTCATCAGTTTGTAATAATACTTAGACGTGAAAGATTTAGCCCAACTAGCGTCATCAGTTGAATCGCGTATGGTACGCACCACATCATACCCTGATTCCCACAATCGAACTAGTTCAGGAATCAATGCTGGTGGATGCTGCATATCACCGTCCATTGTAATGACTGCATCGCCATGAGCATAATCAAGCCCACATGTAAGTGCCGTTTGATGCCCAAAGTTACGAGCCAGCAATAACACTTTAACATGTTTATCATTGAATGCAATTTCACGCAGTATCATAGCTGACGAATCACTAGATCCATCATCCACGAAGATTAGTTCATAATCATATGTGAGACCTGACATAACATCAGTTACAGCTTTATAAAAGTTCGCTATATTTTCCTCTTCGTTATATACAGGCACTACAATAGAAAGTAACATAAATCCTCCAAAGTATTTTACTCACATATTTTATGTTAATTAGTAAATTAAGGCAAATGCTAAAGGTTAACAATAAGCCTAATAATGTTTATAAAGCCAGTAAATAAGCCATTTATCTATAAAACACCAACAAAACACTTCATTTATCTTTTATATAAATACAGTAAATCAATATAATATCTATTTATTTGTAAATCTAATTAATAAAGCGATTTATAAAAAATATTTATTTTAATGATATGGAAATAAATATGATTATTTCTGACTTTATTAAATATTAATCAAAAATTTATATGTATTTTTATCACAAATTTACCGGAAATATCTATTTTCATCTATTTTTCATAAAAAGGAGACCCGTTAAGGGTCTCCTTTACTATAATCCAGCAGCATCAATCCAAGATTGTAAATCTTCCTCCGCCAGTTCCATATCCTCTATATAAGCACCAGCTACAACTGGATACTTAGCGACCTCTACGGTATGTAAAATTGAGTCATCACGACCATTTTTATAAGTCCCAATCCAGATTCCAGAAAATTGTGATTCATACCATTCTACAGGTTGATCAGTTTCATTAAAGTTAATCGTAATATGACCGCGTCCAAGTGTTTCTAATACTTCAACTTGTTCTTCCTCTGTTAAACCCGTTTTTTCAATATAAATCGAATATGTCTCACCAGTTTCACGCAAATTCTTTAGAGCCAAACGCAGCTCATTTAAAACGGCGCGAACATTACCATAATTTTCAATCATAAATACTCCTATACAGAGACTATCTTTACACTCTATAAGCTATCTATATACTATATGAAATTTTCACTTTGTGCTTTAGGCTCAGCTGTTACGCCCCATTCTCGTAGTACATTCAAAACACGTTTTTTAACCTCAGGCAAGGCACATTGTACCGGCTCGCTAGGTTCAAAACCAATCTCCAATGATTCCGGTTCTACACCGATAACCACTGCATCTTCTAATGGATCCTCTTGAATAGCACGGATGCGCAAAATATCTTGCATTCCTACTTCATGTACAGAAATATGTTCCGTAAAATATTGTTCTAATTCCTTATGAGGAAATTCATATATAGTTCCTGGAGCATCTCCGCCATTAATAGCGTCTACAAGAAGGATTTTCTTCATACCACGCATATACGTAAGTAATTCCATTCCCATAGTGCCACCATCAATAATGGAAATCGCAGGCGTAAATGTGAAAGACTCTTTCAATTCTTTTACTACATGAACACCTAATCCCTCATCGGTAAGCAAAATATTGCCGACTCCAAGTAGGATAATTTCATTGTCTCCATCATCATAAAGGCTGTTTAAATCAATACGCGGACCCTTTGAGTCCGCGTATTGTTCCAAGCCACTAATAATATCAGTACTTGTTTTAGTCATTTTCTTGTAATTCTCTTTCTCTAGGATCATTAGGATCACTTGGACGATATGTAGTACCAGATGGTTTATCAATACGTTCCCCACGACGACGTTTACCATTGAGGTCTTCAATATCAATTGGATCATGAGCGTAATATTTCATACCGGAAACCATAGCCGATACTTCGCCCGATTCCTCCATAACATCTTCTCGGAATGCCATATACACGTGAACAATAGTAAAGAACAAGAATCCCCACGCAATGTAGTGATGGATAACATGAACTTTATATTCACCACCAAATAATGTGACTACTGGTGCAAATAAAGTTCCTAAAACACCATTAGGGTCAATCATAGAATACATTGCAAAACCCGTTAAGATTTCAAAGAAAAACATAATGTATACCATCATATACGCAGTTCTAGCTAAAGAATTACGAAGCCAATGATGTTCATGTTTTTGAGGAATCATTAAATAGTGCAATGTTGTTTCTTTAAGACCGTACCAATACCGTTTTTGGCGGAATTTAGGTAATAATCTATCTCCTCGATTCCAAAGAGCTCCTGCAAATCGGAAAATAAAGGAGAATGTTAAGATAACCCCTGCAGTGAAATGGATACGACGCATAGTTTCCATAGAGAACCAGCCATCAATAGCAAAGGTTGGTTCAGGGTTACCCGTAATCGCAGCAAAGCCTGGATCACCGATATATAGACCAGTCCAGAACAATGCAGTTACACTGAGTACCATAGTCCAGTGGAATATGCGCAACCATAGACTAAATACGACATACGCCTTTTTGTCAGTATGTATTAACATAAGTCCACCACCCTTTATTTACACAATGCATCTGTATTGACGGAAACAATTTTTTCGCCTTTTTTATTGTATAAATGGGTTGCACATGCTAAGCATGGATCAAAGGAGTGAATTACCTTCAAAATTTCAAGTGGTTTATCCGCAATTTTTACATGTGTATCAATCATAGAATCTTCATAGGCACCATGTTCATTAGCTGCAGTTTTAGGGCACGCATTCCATGTAGATGGTACGATACATTGATAGTTTGCAGAGCGTCCATCTTTAATATGTATCCAGTGACCCAAACCACCACGAGGCGCATCTACAAGGCCAACACCTTTAGCATCTTTATCCCATGTATTTGGCTCAAATTTAGTCATATCTGCTACTGTAGTATCACCATTTTTGATATTAGATACAAGTTTGTTAAAGAAGTATTGGCTAATATTTGCCGCTACTTGTGCATCAAGACCACGACATGCTGTACGTCCTACCATAGTAGTCATCCATACATGAGCTGGTACACCCAATACTTGTGATACTGTATCAATTTGACGAACAATCATAGATTCAGCCCAAGTTGGGTCTTTGATTATGCCTTGTTTTACCTTTGTATACACAACAATATATTTTGCTAATGGACCAACCTCTGCGGTTTTCCCTTTGAAAGTTGGAGATTTAATCCAAGAGTATTTTTTATCTTCATCAAGGAATTCCCATTTTTCTTTTGTACCAGATTTAGGACCCGTAAATTTAGGATCAGTAACACCTTCAATAGGATGAAGTGTTTTTGTTCCATCTGGGTATGTAAACCAGGAATGATCAACCTCTTCACTAAGGTATTGAGGATCCATAAAATCCTTACCTTCTAATGGGATAAATGTTGCTTTATCTACACCTAACGCAAAGTTTTCAACAACGCCATTGGAACGAACAATACATTTCTTATGATAGTCACCATTAGAAGTGCCTGTGTAAGTATCATCTGGATAATCACCATAAGACATAACGCGTTTCTTCGCAAGGCCACCACCATCGATCATACCTTTTTCTACATAGATTTTGCCAATAGCTAGTAAATCTGGTAAATAAAAATTATCTACTAAGTCTTTAGCTAATGCAATAGATTGTTCAACAGCTCCAAGGCGTTGTGTATTGATAGGTGCATTCATATCATTCATCGATATAGAACATGGCATACCACCTACAATGTAATGAGGATGAGGGTTTTTACCACCAAATACAACGTGAGGAATTACAATATCCCGTTGACGGTCAAGAATATTCAAGTAATGGGATACAGCCATCAAATGAACCTCTGGTGGCAACAAATTATAATCAGGATGATCCCACCATTGTGCAGAGAAAATACCTAATTGACCAGATTCAACTATTTTCTTAACCTTTTGTTGTACAGCCGTAAAGTAGGCTGTAGTAGCCTTAGGAAACTCTTTAGGATAAGCAGAGTCTTTGGATGCTGTTTCAGCAGGTGCTAAACCGCTTACATTATATATAGCCAATACATCATTTTGTAATTGTGCAGTTTTAGCAGGGTCGGCACTAAGAGCTGCTACCGGGCTAACCCAGTCAAGGGCATGTAAATGATAGAAATGCACAATATGATCATGCACATCTAGACTACTATGCATAATATTACGTATATAGTTTGCATTTTTAGGAATTGTAATACCAAGCGCATCTTCAACAGCTCTTAACGAAGCCAAGGCATGTGTTGTAGTACATACACCACAAATACGTTGTACGAACGCCCAAAGGTCACGAGGATCGCGGTCTTTAGCAACAAGTTCGATACCGCGCCAAGCAGTACCAGACGACAATGCATCCTCTACTTTACCACTCGCTTCATCAACTTTTATTTCAACCCGTAAATGACCTTCAATACGGGAAATCGGATCTACTACTACGCGTTTCATTAGTGACCTCCTCCATTATTATGTTTCTTTTCATCCCATAAGCCTTGTTCTTTTAAGCGTTTTTCTTCTTTCATATCAAGAATTTTATTACGCGTAAGAGTTGCAGCACCATGAACGATAACTGCTGCAGTAGCACCAACAGCAGCTACTGTACCGATTGTATCAGCAGTCGTGATGGTATTAGCCAATGGAATATCTGGTAAACGTTTGTAGAATACGTCATTATCCCAGAAGCCCTTTTCAGAGCAACCAATACAACCGTGACCGGATTGAATTGGATAGGATAAACCATTCCACCAACGTAAGTTACCACAAGAATTATATGTTTGAGGTCCACGACAACCTACTTTATACAAACACCAACCAGATTTGGATGCATCATCGTCGAATTTTTCAACAAAAAGTCCAGAGTCAAAGAAGGCACGACGGTAGCATGTGTCGTGAATGCGATTGCCATAAAATTGTTTAGGACGGCCTTGAGAATCAAGAGGTGGAATTTGACCGAATAATGCATAGTGCATGATTACGCCAGTCATAACCTCTGGAATTGGAGGACAACCAGGGACCTTAATAATTGGCTTGCCAGATACAACGGAAGATACAGAAACTGTATTTGTTGGATTTGGTTTTGCCGCCTGTATACCGCCCCAAGAAGCACAAGAACCATATTCTATGATTGCTGCAGCTCCTTTAGCTGCTTCTAATAGGGATTCTTTAAATGTACGTCCACCTACTGTGCAATAAACACCATCTTCATCAAGTGGTACGCCACCTTCAACAGCCAAGATATATTTACCGGCTTTTTCTTTGATGATTTTTTCTAAATGTTCCTCTAATGGTGCACCAGACGCTGCCGCCAAAGTATCATCATATTCTAAAGAGATCATGTTCAAAATAACATCAGAAGTAAAGGGAGAGGATGAACGGATAAAAGATTCACTACAACCAGTACATTCATGACCATGCAACCAAATCACTGTAGGTAATTCAGTTGTTTCGGCAGCCTTAACAACGGTGTCTAACATCGTTGGAGGTAGTCCTAAAATAGCAGTGAGTGCTACACAGGATTTCATAAATGTGCGTCGACTCAAACGGCGTTCTTGGAAGAGTGTCCACAAACTATTTATACGATTCTTCATGGAATATAGCCTCCTTACAACAACTTTGCGCAATATAATTATATTACTTAATAAACTACAACGTTTATGACGGAAATCATTTTATTAGCGTCCTCTATCACTTTGAAGAAGTTCAACCAACATGATGACAATCATATTTTTACTATTTTATTATATCACTTAACATTTTTGAAAACTATGAAATTTAACAAAAAAGCTGTATATAAGAAATTAACTTTCCTTATATACAGCCTCATGTTATTCATTTCCTAAGAATTCCTAGTTATTAATTAATCAGATAACTTCCTTTATTAGAGACTCAAGCATATCTGCTTTTTTATAGCCCACAAGGGAATCAAGCATTTTGCCATCGCGGAAGAATACTAAGGATGGAATACCATCGACATCTTCTTTTAACAAAATACCGCGAAGATTTTTATCTTCTGCATTAACACTAAAGAATTCTACTTGACCTTTTAAACGCTCTGCTACGTCTTCAATCTCTGGGCGCATAACAGTGCATGGTTCGCACCAACCAGCCCAAAAATCAACAATAGCTAAACCTTTAGCGCCAAGCACTTTCTCATCAAATTCTTGTACACTAGTAATTGCTGTAATTGCCATGAAGTTCTCCTAACAAAGATCTACAATCTTATATACTATCAATTATATGTTAAATATAGAAGCAAGCAATCAATAAGCCGAGTTCTGTTCCGCTTGCGCGGTGACGATTATCTTTCTAGGCGTACAGTCGCCTGCACGCTCGAGCGACACAACCCGGAAGGTAGGCGGGACCACCCTTAACCCTTCCCTATTCGGTCTTGCTCCGGATGGGGTTTACCGAGCCAGCCTGTTACCAGACTGCTGGTGAGCTCTTACCTCACCTTTCCACCCTTACCACTTACGTGGCGGTTTCCTTTTCTATGGCACTTTCCCTAAGGTTACCCTCGCCAGACGTTATCTGGCATCCTGCCCTATGGAGCTCGGACTTTCCTCGAGTCTTATAGACTCGCAACCGTCTTTCATACTTGCTTCAATTCAGTTTATCATAGCTAACAATTTGTTGCAAGAAAATGCATCATTACACAAAGAAGAAATCATTTTGTTCTGTGAAAGCTTTCACAGGAACAGTAAGCCCTGCAGAGATTAAATAGTCACGTAAACCATGTGCCACTATAGACTCAGTTCCAAAATGCCCCGCATCAACTACGAGTAAGCCTAATTCCTTAGCCATTTGCGCCTCATGATACTTCACATCACCTGTAATATATGCATCTACATGTAACCTGGCAGCATCCTTAATAAATTCTGCACCTGCACCAGAGCATAGAGCAATGGATTGAATCGCTTTCGGCACAATACCAGCAAAACGAATGTTAGCATCAGGCAACGCTTCTTGTACCCATTCACGGAAAGAATCTAAGTTTAATGCATTAGGCAAGCGACCTACCCGTCCTAGATATTGAGTTGAACTAGTAGGCTCGACTATATTCAAAACCTCATAAGCAACTTCTTCATATGGATGAGCTACTTTCATAGCCGCCACGACTTTGCTTAAATGCGTACCATCAACGATAGCATTCACTTGTACCTCAGGAACCACTGTCAAAGCGCCAGCTGCGCCAATGACAGGATGAGAATCTTCATTACCAACAAAGCGTCCTTCCCCATGGATACTGAAACTACAATGCTCGTAATTGCCAATTTGGCCTGCCCCTGCATCACCCATCGCCAAACGAACCGCATCAGCTGAGCTTTCAGGTACAAAGGTGGTCACCTTATAAAGCGCCTCTTCACCAGTTTTAATGAAGCCCTTAATATCAATAAGTCCCAATTGCTTCGCCAACATATCATTGAGACCGCCTGGTGCAATATCAAGATTTGTATGAGCACTATATACGGCAATCTTATGTTGAATCAGCTTATTAATCGTACGCCCTTGAGCAGTATCACATGATATCTGTTTCAACCCTTTAAAGATTAATGGGTGGTGACTAACAATTAAATTACAATTTTGTTCAATAGCATATTCTACGGTTTCTTCTGTTACATCTAACGTAGTCACTACACCTGTAACAACTACATTCCGATCGCCCACCATTAAACCTACATTATCCCAAGACTCTGCATACGAATGCGGTGCTAATTGCTCCATCAAGGTAATAACATGTTGAACCGTTATCATACAACTCACTTCTTTCTATTTATTCTCTAAAAGATTACGAAGAAAATTAACTTCCCGCTCTAAATCCTGATATTTATCAGTATGATTTAATTTCTCTGTCATATCATCTAATGCACATTGTCGTTGATATATTAAATACTCTATATATTTCATCCAAAGTGGTGGTCTATCTTGTTCCAATAAAGCCCCTACAGACCACAACAAGGAGTCTTCCGGTAATGATCGATAAATATCTACATATTCAGTCATACCTGTATAAGCTTCCACGCAGTCATTGCGCACGGCTAAAAATGCTGTATAGAGCTTACCAGCATCTTCTACGATGATTTCTAGAACGATAACATATCCCTTTTGAACCATATATTGACGTAATTCTTTTTGTCCATTCTGTGGTTGGAGTACATAGAACTCTAATGGTTCTGGGCCTGCATCTACAATATCCCGCATTAAAAATCCACCCATACCACAACAAATGGCGCCGTTCAACTCGCCCTTTTCTGTCACTTTAAGACCATCGCCTAAACGACAATCTACTTTATCGGCTAGTCCACAAGACTCAACATATGATCTTGCAGACTCTAACGGACCTTTATGTACATCACCGGCAATGACATATTCAGCGCGTTGACGATTGATGAGCTCTACCGCTAAATAGCCATGATCGGTACCGATATCAGCAATGGCATGAGCCTTTGGTACGATTGAGAATACCGCTTCTAGGCGGTCCATCATAGGTCTAGGTTCCATAACATCCTCTACTATTACTAATTATATATTACTAACTATTCATTCTTAATTCTTAATTCTTAATTATTTATTCTTGATTATTTTTTGCTTATTTTATGCTTATTTATTTACATATTTGTTCTCGTTTATTTATTTCTAAACATAATACTATTCAAAAATAAGCTTTGTTAAGTTACACAAATAAATGATTTACATATAAAAATAACCGCCCTTGAATTCTCAAGGACGGTAGATGTCAACATAATGGTGGGCCCACCTGGGTTCGAACCAGGGACCGACCGGTTATGAGCCGGTTGCTCTACCCCTGAGCTATAGGCCCTCAGTTAGTTTCTAGCTTATTAATTATACCGAATAGACTATCATTTAGTCAAGGCAACTCAAACGCTAAGACTATTTCATTAGCATAAAACGGTGAATCATATGATCTTCGTTAAATACGCCTTTAGTAGTTAGTGTAGTCGTTTGGCTATCTGTAGATTTAATGCCTCGTGCACTCATGCAGCTGTGAGACGATGTAATGTGCACAATAACATCATCAGACCCTGTCGCTAAGGAAATTACTTCCGCAATATCTTCACCAATTTTTTCTTGTAGTTGTAAACGCTTGCAGCACATTTCAGCTATGCGGGGAATCTTAGATAAACCTATGACACGACCTTTTGGAATGTACCCAATACTGATACTCATATCATACATCAATGCCATATGATGTTCACAATTAGAGAAGCAAGTAATATCCTTTACTACTACCATTTGATTTGTATCTACAGCGAAGGTCTTACCATACATGTCTGCAATCTCAGCATTTGTATACTGAATGCCTTCATATACCTCTTCCATCATTTGAGCCACCCGTTTCGGTGTTTCTAACAAACCGTCCCTATTAGGATCCTCACCTAATGCTTCTAACAACTGATATATAAGCGATTCTATTTTTTTTGTATCCATATTTACCCCTTTATATCAAGATTTCATCAGACCTCATATCATACCATAGAAAAGATACTGATACTACACAGCCTAACAATACTATACACCCTTTGCATCTGGATCCCAGACAAATTTATGGATTTGCAGTTGGAATCGTACATTCTGCAAATTATATGTTTTCATATAATCGATAATCGATGCCGCCTCAATCTGTCCCCATACAGGCGATACATATATTTGAGCCACTGTAGGATATTTACTAATTATGCGACGCATACAATCCAAATCTTCTGGAGAACCAACGACAAACTTAATCAAATCATGTTCTGTAGCCACCTTGAATATATCTATATTCATAGACTCTTCGGCTAAAGAGGACGACGTTTTATAATCGTAGGTAAACCACACATTATCTCTATGAAAGCTCGGTACAATCGTGCCATTTGTTTCAATATTGAAATCATAAGGACTATTATTAGGCCTCTCTCGTTTATCTACATCTTTATCTACATCATTAATACGAGTTAAATCACTTTGACTTGATGGACTGTCTTGTATCTTTAAAGCCTTCCGACGATTTAATTCATCAATTAACTCTACAACAGCAGCTTCTTGTAATAGAGGCTCCCCACCAGTAATAGTAATGCGATGATTGCCTAAGCATTCAATAACATCCGCCACCTCAGCTACAGTCATCTCTGTGAAAACACTATCAATGCCATAGCTATAAGTCGTATCGCAATAGGAACAGCGAATATTGCAATCATGAAGGCGTAAAAATGTAGTCAGCAAGCCTTGCCGACTACCTTCCCCATCAATAGAGGCAAAAATCTCAATCACGTTCATAAATAGCTGTGTTCCCTTCAGACTCTTGAACCTCTACTTTAAAGCATTTTGGACCCAATTCATCAGCGATCCATTTTGCCATATTCTCCGCAGTAGGATTTATATCGCCTAGTACATCATTGATATGGCGATGGTCCAATCGACCATGAATTTTTTCTTTAATAATCGTAAAGTCGATGACCATCCCATTATGATCTAACTCTTCAGAACGTGCATGAACTGTAATAATCCAATTATGCCCATGAAGATTTTGACATTTACTCGGATAATCTAGTTTTAATTGATGAGATGCACTCACCTCTAACCGTTTAGTAACTGTAAACATTATATCTCCTATCTATTACATAAGCTTTCAACTTATATCTATTACATAAAACTTATCGCTATTACATGAAACGCTTGTCTATTACGTAAGTCTTATCATAAATTACTTTTTATTGTAAGATATTACCATTTTTTATTATAACACAAAAGGGTTGTAATACAGTGCTATACACCACTGCATTACAACCCTTAAGAGATTCAAAATCTTATAAGAAGTCTTTGATTTTATCACGTTTACCGCGGTTGCGCAATTTAGTAAGCGCTTTACCTTCAATCTGACGAATACGTTCTCTTGTTACATTGAAATGTTGACCAACTTCTTCCAATGTGCGAGGCTTACCATCCTTCAACCCAAAACGTAAAATCAATACTTGTTGCTCACGATCAGTCAAGCATGTAAATACATCTTCAATCTGCTCTTGCAATAAAATATAACTAGCTGCATCGTCTGGAGCAATTGCATCTTGGTCCTCGATGAAGTCTCCTAAATGGGAATCTTCCTCTTCACCAATCGGAGTTTCCAAGGATACTGGCTCTTGGGCGATTTTCTGAATTTCACGTACCCGCTCTACAGTAATTCCCATACCTTCAGCAATTTCTTCTGGCAATGGCTCACGACCCTTGTCTTGCAACAATTGTCTAGAAATACGAATCAATTTATTAATTGTTTCTACCATATGTACAGGAATACGAATCGTACGAGCTTGGTCTGCAATAGCACGTGTAATCGCTTGACGAATCCACCATGTAGCATACGTAGAAAATTTATAACCTTTAGTATAATCGAATTTATCTACCGCTTTAATAAGACCTAAGTTACCTTCTTGGATTAAATCCAAGAACAACATACCGCGACCTACATAACGTTTTGCGATACTTACAACTAGTCGCAAGTTAGCATCTACCAATTTTTTCTTTGCCTTTTTGCTAAGTTGAATATCTTTATATGTAGCATCCTCTTGTGCACCAGCTTCGATTTGCTTAGCTAATACAATTTCTTCATCAGCTGAAAGCAATGGCACTCGACCAATCTCTTTTAGGTACATTCGTACAGGGTCATCAATATTAACACCAGAATCAACACTTAAATCGATAGAAATTTTCTTCTCGCTAGAAACTTCGTCTTCATCTTCATCCGTTTCAATTGTATGACTATCTGTATCATCAGCATCAATATCTGCCACAATCTCTACATTCAATTTACCCAAAGTCGTATAAATATCATCTAATTGTTCCGCAGTAATTTCCGTCTGCTCATGAAGAGCATCTGAAATCTCGGATTGTGTCAACACACCGCTCTTACGGCCTTTTTCAAGAAGTTGCTCAACAATCTCCTCTATTTGACTTTTTTGTACTTTCTTAGCCACAGCGCTCTCCTTTTTAACCATTAATGATTTACTTAGACCATTCTCTAATTAAATTCTGTATTTCCTGACACTTATGTAATTCGCTAATAAACGTCGAATCTCCTGCTCGTTTTAATTGATCCGCCATAATTGAATGCGCTTTATACTGTTCACGCAATGAATGGAGCCTTATCTTACGGATTAATGCAGGCACTTGTACCTTGTATTCATCGTCACTCATGACGACCAACCTAGAGTAAATATCGTATTCTTGAGAAGATAAAACAGATTGAATTGCAGTTTCATCTAGACGACCTTCGGACTTATACAAGGTGAATAGCTTTTCTATTATACCTCGATATTCAATTTTTTCAAAGTCCTCTAATGGCAAATAGCTCATCATATGTTGTAATACTTCGCCATCTGTGAAAGCTAAGGACAATAATTTTTCCGCATCTCCCTTTGGTAAATCCTGTGTTGGCAAAGGTGTTGATGCAGTATCCACTAATTCAATTTGTCCTTTTTTCACATAATCTCTAAAGTATCTAAAAATAGTACTATTATCAAGCCATAATGGCAATGCCAATGTTTTTAAAGCATCATCTCTCTGTGTTTGACTATCTATATTTGCAATATATGGGAAAACATCTGCCATAACAGCCTGCTTCCCTTCTGTATCATTTGTATCATGTTTGATTAAAGACTCACTTAATAGATAATCTAGAGGCTTAACAGCTTTAGCAACTAACTCCTTAAATGCCTGTCCCCCATGATTACGCACATAATCATCTGGATCTTTGCCGTCTGGCATAGCAAGGACACGCACCTTAAAATCCGTATTTTGCAATAATTCAATAGCTCTAGCAGCCGCCTGACGACCAGCACCATCCATATCATAAGCTAACACGATTTCTTCAGCCTGCCTCATCAAGATATGCCCATGATCTCTTGTATAAGCAGTCCCCAATGATGCGACTACATTAGTAACACCATGATTATGAGCGGATATAACATCCATATAGCCTTCTACAAGAATAGCTTGTTTTTCCTCACGAATAGATTTATAAGCCTTATCAAAGGCAAATAAGAGTTTACCTTTTTCAAAGATTGATGACTCTGGAGAGTTTAAATATTTTGGTGTACTATCATCCATAACGCGTCCACCAAAAGCAACTACTCGCCCTTTACCATCCATAATGGGGAACATAATTCTATTTCTGAAGAAATCATAAAATTGACCCTTTTGGTTCTTTCGGACAAGATTCAACTCTAAAAGAATGGAATCATCAATGCCACGCTCATGAAAGGCACGATATAACTTATCCCAACCATCAGGAGCAAAACCAAGCTTAAATGTTTCTATGGTCTCTTGTGTGAGCCCTCGCTTTTTCAAATAATCTAATCCCACTTTACCAATAGACGTTTGAGTGAGACAGTTATGGAAAAAGGTAGACGCTAAATCAGAAGCTTCATACAGTTTTTTGCGCCTTTCATCTCTAGCTCTTTGTTCAGGTGAAAGTTTCGCCTCTGGCAATGGAATATTAGCTCGATTAGCTAGCCGCTCTAGGGCTTCTACAAAAGTTAAATGCTCTAATTCCATAAGAAATTTAATAGCATTTCCTGATGCATGGCACCCAAAGCAATAATAAAAACCCTTTTCAGGGGCTACACTAAAGGATGGCGTTTTTTCATTATGAAATGGACAACAACCCCAATAGTTCTTGCCGCGTTTCTTTAAGGCTACATGCTCGGATACAACTGACACGATATCATTAGCATCTTTGATTTGTTCAATCAACTCATTTTCAAAATATCGGCTCATAGCCAACGCCTCCTTCCCCATATATATATTAATTCTATATACAAATAAAAAATCCTCTATTTGTAAAGCATTTTAATCAATTAAATTATTAAAAAAGTATAAATAACTTGATACGAATCATAGGAATCATCATCTACAACGCAATGTAAATGATGATTCCTATACGCCGTATATAGCAATATATAATTACCGAAACTTTGATAACAATAGGCTGCAATGAAAACATTGCAGCCTATACTTATCGCTTATAGCATATTATTTTGCGTAATCCACAACGCGAGTTTCACGAATAATTACGACCTTAATTTGGCCTGGATATTCAAGTTCTGACTCGATGCGTTTTACGATATTCCGAACAAGTAATGTAGACTCAGCTTCATCAATCTTATCCGGTTTTACTACAACGCGAATCTCACGACCGGCTTGAATAGCAAAACATTTTTCAACGCCTTCGAAGGATTCAGCGATTTCTTCCAATTTAGATAAACGTTTTAAGTAGTTTTCTAATGTTTCTCGACGTGCTCCTGGACGGGCAGCGGAGATAGCATCAGCGGCAGCTACTAATACAGCTTCTACGGTTTGGAACTCTTCATCACCATGATGAGCACCAATACAGTTAATTACTGCTGCACTTTCACGATATTTACGAGCCACATCAACACCGATTTGAACATGAGAACCTTCAAGTTCACGGTCTAATGCTTTACCAATATCATGAATCAAACCACCTCGTTTAGCCAAAGTTACATCACAGCCTAGTTCAGCTGCCATTAAACCTGCTAAATGAGATACTTCAATGGAATGTTTCAATACGTTTTGACCATAACTAGTACGATATTTCAAACGGCCCAAAATCTTAACAATTTCAGGATGTAAGCCATGAACATCAGCTTCAAATGTCGCTTGTTCACCAGCCTCTTTAATAGTTTGGTCCACCTCTTTACGAGCTTTACCAACCATTTCTTCAATACGAGCTGGATGGATACGACCATCTACAATCAATTTTTCCAGCGCAATACGAGCCACTTCACGACGAATTGGATCGAAGCCGGAAAGAATAACTGCTTCTGGTGTGTCATCGATAATCAAATCAATACCTGTTAATGTTTCGAGTGCACGAATGTTACGGCCCTCACGACCGATAATGCGCCCCTTCATTTCATCATTAGGCAATGCCACTACGGATACGGTA
The DNA here is from genome assembly GCF_042850485.1 of Veillonella parvula. Lineage (GTDB taxonomy): Bacteria > Bacillota > Negativicutes > Veillonellales > Veillonellaceae > Veillonella > Veillonella parvula_Q. The sequence continues at coordinate 1,331,781 of NZ_AP031417.1, forward strand.
GTTTCCGCTACATGGTCAGCTGCACAACGTTGGATAGCAGAGGAGATAATTTCTTTCGCTTTTTTCTCCGCTTCATCCTTAGCTTGCTGCTCCATTTCCTTAACCATAATCGCCGTTTCATGACGGATTTCTTGTTCCACATTCGTTAACAAGATATTTTTTGCTTCTTCGAACGTCATGCCAGAAATACGTTCCAATTCTGCCATTTGTTTTTCATACAAAGCTTCTACCTTTTCACGGCTTTGGGCTAAGTCAGCTTCTTTGCGATGTAAAGCTTCCTCTTTGTGCTCAATATTGTCTAATTTTTTATCCAAAGATTCTTCTTTTTGAAGAATACGACGTTCCATACGTTGAAGTTCAGAACGACGATCTTTATTTTCTCGTTCTACATCAGAACGGAGCTTATGAATTTCTTCTTTCGCTTCTAATAAAGCTTCTTTCTTTTTAGACTCAGCTGTGCGTTCACCATTTGCAATGATGCGAGCAGCCTCTTGTTCAGCTTGATTCAGTTTTCCTTCAGCAATATTTTTTCTTAAAAAATAGCCTACCCCTAGTCCAATCAGTACCATTACCACTGCAATTAGACTATACTCTAAAATTTCTTTCACCTCCTTTTTATTTCTCAAAATTGAGCTTTCATGCTCCTTTTTATGCCCTTTATGCATTAAATTATCAATTAGCCATATCATCATATAAATAAATAAGGCTATTATTAATTTTAGACTTCAAAGCCCTTTCTGTCAAGATTTTACAAGCCTACCAAGGCCTCTCAAAAAGCAGAATTTATTCATAAAAATCATTGCATACAACTTGAATTGTGCTTGTTGAGAACCCCCTGTATTTGAGAAAACTAAAAACTTTTACCCGAGGAGTCTTCTCTTCATTGAGAATAGATCCAAATTTTTTCTCTACCACCCGATAAGCAGCTTTTACCTCATCATAAGCAGAAATTTCTTGAGGAATCGCAAGTCCTCGAATTTTCATTTTTTGCTTAATCATATAAGCACCGTATTTCTGTTCTTTCATCAAATAGGTTAATACTTGCTCAGATAAACGTTCATCATTAATGTAATCATAATCTCTAAGGCGCTCAAGGACCCTCTCAATGATAGGGTCCTCGAATTGTTTACGTCTCATTTTTTGCGTCAGCTCATAAGAACTAAGGAAGCGCTGAGCTAGGAAGCGATACGCTTGATCCATAGCAGCTTGCATCGTTTCGTCACTCATGATTATACTTCTTCAGTTACTTCTTCACCGATTACATCGATTTCTTCAGTGCCAACAGCCAATGTATCACGAATAATGCGATCGATTTCATCAGCTATTTGTGGATTCTCTAACAAGTATTGTTTAGCCGCTTCCTTACCTTGCCCCATACGTTCCCCATTATAGGAGTACCAAGCACCAGATTTATTAATAATTTCCATATTTGTACCAATATCAATAAGTGTGCCAGTTTTAGAGATACCTTCGCCATACATCAAATCAAATTCAGCTGTCTTAAATGGAGGTGCCACCTTATTTTTGACAACTTTGACTTTTGTTCGAGCGCCAACATTTTCGTTGTTTGCTTTAATTAATTCCCCTTTACGAACATCAAGTCGTACGGAAGAATAGAATTTCAACGCACGACCACCAGTCGTTGTTTCAGGATTACCGAACATAACACCTACTTTTTCACGCAATTGGTTGATGAAGATAACAACTGTTTTGGATTTACTGATGATACCAGTCAATTTGCGCAAAGCTTTACTCATCAAACGAGCTTGTAAGCCTACGTGAGCATCACCCATTTCGCCATCGATTTCCGCTTTAGGAACCAAAGCCGCTACGGAGTCAACTACAACAATATCTACTGCACCACTGCGAACAAGAGCTTCTGTAATTTCTAGAGCTTGTTCTCCATTATCTGGTTGAGAAATCAACAAATTATTGATGTCTACCCCCAAGTTGCGAGCATATACAGGATCCATCGCATGTTCCGCATCAATAAATGCTGCAATACCACCTTGTTTTTGAGCTTCTGCTACAGCGTGAAGAGCGACTGTTGTTTTACCAGAAGATTCTGGACCGTAGATTTCAATTACACGACCACGAGGGAATCCACCTACACCAACAGCAATATCGATAGCAAGAGAACCAGAGGAAATCACCTCTACATTCATGCGATCTGCCGCTTCACCAAGACGCATAATAGCACCTTTACCAAAATCTTTTTCAATTTGTTTTAACGCGTTATCCAACGCTGCTTGTCTGCCATCTACAGCCATTATTTTATTTCCCCTTTTCTGTTATATAAGTATAAACATAGTATAGTGCTAGTTCTGCCGCACTTTGTCTAATATCTTCTCGATTGCCAATTAAATTAGCTTTATGGGCCACTGTGCCATATGGACCAGTAACACCAAACCATACAAGACCAACAGGCTTTTCTCGAGTACCACCTCCAGGACCAGCTATGCCTGTCGTAGAAACAGCATATGTTGTTTGGCCAACAGTTCGTGCCCCCTCTGCCATAGCCTTAGCCACTTGTTCACTAACAGCGCCATACGCATCTAACATATCTTGTGGTACACCTAAAACACGATGTTTCACATCATTACTATACGAAATGACACCACCCATATAGTACTCACTACTGCCACTGACATTAGTCAGTAATTTACCAACCAATCCTGATGTACATGATTCAGCAGTACTAATAGTACTATGTTCCTCTAACAAGGTTCGACCTAATGTTTCCTCCATAGAAATTGTTAAGTTGCGCCCTATGCGAGAGCCTAAGCGTTCTCGTATGATTGCATCCCAAGGATTAAGCAGGTCTTGTGCCGCTTCTAATGTTTCAGCCTTAGCAGTGATACGAACCTCAATGTAGCCTTTTTTAATGAGCAAAGCTATGGTCGGATTAGATTGCTTCTTAATTAGATCCATCAAGGTGCTTTCTAAATCAATTTCACGAATATCATATACGCCATAACGATAGGATGTAACAACACCTTGAGAACCAAATCGGCCATTTAAATAAGGAACTACGCTCTCTTGGAACATGCCCTTCATTTCTCCAGGAGGTCCAGGTAAAAGTATGTACGTAGTGTCGCCATCTTCAACGACGACACCTGGAGCAACTCCAACAGGGTTATATAATACTTTCGCCCCTTCTGGTAATTTTGCTTCTCGCCGACTCGCATCGGGTATAGTACGGTTTACACTTTTAAAAAACCTTTCAAGCTCATTCATGGCCTCTTGATTAAACACAATAGGTCTGCCAATTGAATCGGCAAGTACATTACGTGTAATGTCGCCCTGCGTAGGTCCTAGCCCACCAGTACTAATAACGATATCAGCCCTTGTACTAGCGAGCTGAAAAACTTCAGCCATCCGTTTCGGATTATCACCTACCACCGATTGATGGGCAATGGTATATCCTAATTTATTTAACTCTTGTGCTAGCCATGATACATTCGTATTTACTGTATCACCTAGCAATAATTCTGAACCTGTAGAAATAAGTTCTACAATCATCAGATCACCTCCACAATCGAATGTATCGAACTGTGTATTATTCTACAACCGTAGCTACTACATCATAAGCAAAGCCTTGCTCTACTTGTACCTTAAGAATATCACCAGGTTGAATGTCTTCACCACAGTCTTCAATGTACATATTACCATCTACATCAGGTGCTTGAGATTTCAATCGACCTTTTGCAAGCAAGGTGTTATTCTCGCCTTCTTCGATTTCCTCTACCATCGCATAATCAATGGTACCTTCTAAATTGCGATTATTCTCTTCAGAGATAGCAGCTTGGATGGACATAAGAACGTGATAACGCTCTTCTTTGACCTCTTCTGGTATTTGGTCTTCACGAGCACCAGCTGGTGTACCATCTTCTTGAGAATACGTAAATACGCCCATATTATCGAATTTGATTTCTTTTACAAAGTCACAAAGTTCCTCAAATTGTTCATCTGTTTCACCAGGAAATCCAACGATGATAGAGGTGCGCAATGTAATATGAGTCGGTGCATTTCTAATCTTCTTAAGCAAGCGCTCAATATCATTGCGATCGTCTCGGCGATTCATTTGTTTCAAAATATCGTTATTAACATGTTGCAATGGAATATCTACATATTTACAAAGCTTTGGCTCATTAACAATAATATCTAACAATTCATCAGAGAAAAATGTCGGATATAGGTATAGCATGCGAATCCATTCTATGCCTTCTACAGTTGTTAATTCTTTTAACAATGTCGTCAATAATGGTTTACCAGCATTAAGGTCGATACCATAGCTCGTTGTATCTTGAGCGATAAGGACAACTTCCTTAACCCCGGTCGCAGCCAATCGTTCCACTTCAGCCTTAATAGACTCGATAGTACGACTGCGGAATGCACCGCGTACCTTAGGAATAATACAGAATGTACACCCGTTATTACAGCCTTCTGCAATTTTTACATATGCACTATAACGAGGTGTTGTTTGAATACGAGGCATGCGCTCATCATAGATATTCGTAATATTTTCCATGATACAACTGCGATTGCCGTGCTCAATAGCATCAACGGCTACCATAACTTGATCCCATGCACCGGTACCGATTAATGCATCAATTTCAGGAATTTCTTGGAATAATTCATCCTGATATTGTTGGCTAAGACAACCTGCTACGATAAGGCCCTTACAAGTACCATCCTCTTTATATTGGGCAACCTCAAGGATAGTATTTATAGACTCAGCCTTAGCTTTTTCAATAAAAGTACAGGTATTTACAACGATAAGATCTGCTTCGCTTAAGTCTTCTGTAATCGAATAGCCATTATCTCTCAATAAGCCTAACATTACCTCTGTATCTACTAAATTTTTAGCACAACCTAGGCTAACATATCCTAATTTTTTCCCCATTCTATATCCTTTCGTCACTAGATTCTTATTTATTTATTTCTTGGATTTATACAACTGACTTAGTCCTTACGGAATCGTACTTGACTAACCCAATGATTTAATAGTAACTTTTTACCTTCTAGAGTATAGCCACCATTCACAGGCCATAATACTAAATCATGCCCCATAGAATCTTTTGGCTCATCCATCTCAGGATTAGTAAATATATAAGTAAAATTCTTTTCTACCATATATTTTGCCGTTTTAGAAGATAGTAACCAATTAATAAACTCTACACTATCTGCTTTATGTTTTGAATTTTTTAAAACGGCAGCACCAGTCACATAATAAGACGTACCATCTTTAGGATAAATGATCTTAATTGGATACCCATGATGACTATATTGCGCCGCATCAGACAAGTTACCAATACCAATATTTGTCTCCCCTAGCGCAGTTAGGCGTATTGGAGTAGACAAAAATTTAGCATGTTGAACCACATGGGGCTTCAAACTATATAAGTATTCAAGAGCCTCTGGTTCCCCTTTATACTCTACCATATTATATAGCAAATTGGCCGCATTCTGAGATGCTACAAAATCGGTCATAACGATAGACCAATCACCTTGTTTTCCCAATGTATCCCATGTAGTAATATATTTACCAATGCCATTATGGAAGGTATCATTCTGAACAAATACGATGGGATCATACCAAATACCAACCCAATAGCCATTTGGATCCTTTAGATTATCACGTACCTCGTCAATACGTTCATTGACGATGGGCATATATTTACCTGCATTGGCACCAATTACGAGATTATCTTCAGAAGTTAGCACCAAATCACCAGAAGTATCAGCCACTGTAGAAGCCGACCGTTGTGACATTTGTTCCTCTGTAAGAGGCATTACAGTGACTTTTACCTTTTGTTCCTCTTCATAACGCTCAGCAAGCATAGCTGTCAAAGTATTAGGTAAGTCCGTATAGACTATAATTTCACCACGAATAGGCTCTTTGGCCTGTTCTATTTGTTCTTGTTGGTAAAAGTTTATGCCATAGATCAACATTCCTACCACAAATAATGCTAAGATGCTCGGAGCAATCCATCGTTTCATATATGCCTCCCATAAGACATAAAGTATCTTAAAATGAGAGTAGCTAGAGCTACTCCCTACATGTAACGACCACCAAAACTTTTATTAGATGTACGAACTTTAGTCACATCTCTACTACGCCTTTTTCCAGTCTGGCATCGATTCCTAGATTCGCAACCTCGTTTGCCATTACGAGATTTACTAGATTGGCTAATACGCTTAGAATTTCCACCAATTGGTCGGGGTGGAATTAAACATTCTGGGCCAAAGCCAATTAAATCACGTCGATTGGCTTCTATGAGAGCCTCTTTAACAAGGTCATAGTTTTCAATATTTTTAAACTGCATCAATGCGCGCTGTTTTGCTTTATCTCTACCCTTTTTAGCAACATAAACAGGTTTTCCATCTAGTGGATTAATGCCCGTATAATACATACAAGTAGAAAGGCTACCCGGCGTAGGAATAAAATCCTGTACTTGCTCTGGGTACATATGGTAATCTCGTAAAAATTCCGCTAATTCAATAGCATCCTCTAGGGCACAACCGGGATGAGAGCTCATAAAGTACGGCACTAAGTATTGTTTCTTACCAAGCTTTTTATTTGCCTCTTCAAACCAAGACTTAAAGGTTAGGAATTCTTCTTTACCAGCTTTCCCCATCATATTGGTAACCCGTTTAGATACATGTTCTGGAGCTACCTTTAGCTGCCCACTTACGTGAAACTCGCAAAGTTCCCGCACAAAATCTTTATTGTTATCGGCTAGTACATAGTCATAACGCAAACCAGAACGAACAAATACCTTTTTTACACCTTTTAGTTTACGTAATTTACGCAGTAAAGCAATATAGTCATCATGATTTGTATTCAAGTTTTCACAAGGTTCTGGAGCCGCACAAGTACGACCTTTACACGCACCATAGACAGCTTGTTTATCGCAAGCTAGATGGCGGAAATTTGCCGTAGGGCCCCCTACATCATGAATATACCCTTTAAAATTGTCCATCTTGATCATCATGTGAGCTTCTTCAATCAAAGACTCATGACTACGATTCTGAATGATACGCCCTTGGTGATTAGTAATAGCACAGAAAGAACAACTGCCAAAGCAACCTCGTTGGCTCACAAGGCTAAATTGAACTTCGCTTAATGCTGGCACACCACCCTTATCATCGTATTTAGGATGCCACTTTCGAGTATATGGCAAGTTATAGACACCGTCCATTTCCTCCTGTGTCAATGGCAAGGCAGGCGTGTTCTGAATGAGATATCTATCACCATGCTTTTGGACTACAATACGTCCATAGAACGGATCTTGTTCATCGTATTGAATGCGGAATGCATCGGCAAAATCCATCTTATCCGCCTTAATAGCTTCATACGATGGGCACTCTACATAGTCAATGGTTGGAATTTCCTTTGCCATGTAGCAAATGCCACGTATAGATGGCAAAGACTCTTTAAATCGACCCTGATCTAAGGCATCAGCTAGTTCAACGATTTGAAGTTCTCCCATGCCATAGACGAGTACATCGGCCTTAGAATCTACTAAGATGGATCGACGCACCGTATCTGACCAATAGTCATAATGACCAAAGCGACGCAAAGACGCTTCTATACCACCAATGATAAGAGGTACATCACTGTAAGCCTCCTTCATACGGTTAGCATATACCAAGGTAGCACGATCTGGACGATGACCTGACTCACCACCTGGAGAATAATCATCTTGACGGCGAACTTTCTTTGCTGCCGTAAATTTATTAAGCATTGAATCTAAATTCCCTGCCGTAACAAGGGATGCTAGACGTGGTTTACCTAGTTTTTTGAAAGCCTCTACATCATTCCAATCTGGTTGATCTATAATGCCTACACGATAACCTTTGGATTCCAAGTATCTACCGATAACTGCAGGCGCAAAGGATGGATGGTCCACATAAGCGTCCCCACTGATGAGAACGAAATCTAATTCAGCCCAACCACGTTCCTTCATATCCGAAGGTTCTGTTACTAAAAATCTATCCATTGATTGTGTAAATGCCTTTCTATCATGCCTAATCAGATACTAGAACAGGAATAACCATAGTAAAAATAATGCCATACAAACTAAAATAATCCCTAAAATAATGCGTTCTTGTACAATAGAGCGTTGACGTTTTCGTTGACGCGTTTCTAAGGACATACGCTTTTTAGATGTTTGGTATTCAACAAACTCACTTTGTACCAAATTAGGAGTTGCTTGAGCCTTCCGTCTTGTAACAGAACGTAAAGAAAAGGTATCTATGTCCCCTACTTGGCCCTGATATACTTTTACCAAGCGATCCCCATCAAGATCTAAGTAGTTACCATAGTTTCGAATAAAACCTTTTACGTAGACTTGACCAGGAATGATATCATAGTTGCCATCTTCGATAGCCTCTAAATAGGTTGTTTTAATGTGCAGCACTTGCTCCACATCTTTAAAGGTTAGATTACGTCTTACCCGTTCACGTCGTAATTCTTCGCCTAATTCAGCCATTTTCGTTCCTTTCTAAATCTACGTAATATTCATATAGTAATTAGCTAATTATTGCTCATCATTGGAATCGGAGAAATATCTAGCCTTAGCTTGTTCAGGGCTCATTAAAATTTCTCGCGCCTTACTGCCCATGCTAGGACCAACGATTTTAAGGTCTTCCATTGTATCTACAAGACGTGCCGCACGGGTATAACCTATACGGAAACGACGTTGCAACATCGATACGGAAGCTTGACCAGATTCCATAACGAGATTGACAGCTCGCTCTAATAATTCATCGCGGTAAACATCATTAGCATCAGAAGATTCTTTTTCAGCTTCCTTTTCCACTTCTTGAGTTACCGTATTATCATATTCTGGTTCTCGTTGAGCTTTCACAAACTCTACAAGTTTTTCTACCTCATCATCAGAAATGAAGGCCCCTTGTACACGAATAGGTTTATTAGCACCAATCGGAGCAAATAACATATCCCCTTTACCCAATAGTTTCTCTGCTCCTGCCATATCAAGAATGGTACGAGAGTCAATTTGAGAGCCTACAGCAAAGGAAATACGGCTTGGTACATTGGCCTTGATAGAACCGGTAATAACGTTAACAGATGGCCGCTGCGTAGCAAGAACCATGTGAATACCTGCAGCACGAGCCATTTGTGCTAAACGACTAATAGATTCTTCAATATCATCAGGAGCCGTCATCATAAGGTCAGCTAACTCGTCGATAATCAACACGATTAGCGGCATAGCAGCCTTAGGATGCGCTTCATTATAGCTCTTGATATCACGTTTACCAGATGCAGCAAACGCCTTATAACGAGCCTCCATTTCACGAACGGCCCAACGTAATACAGCTGCTGCTTTTTTCATATCCGTTACAACTGGAGCCATCAAGTGCGGGATCCCATTGTAAATAGACAATTCAACCATCTTAGGGTCGATTAATAATAACTTAACCTCTTCCGGTTTGCGGCTAAAGAGAATACTAGAAATTAATGTATTTACACATACGGATTTACCAGAGCCAGTTGTACCAGCTACGAGCAAGTGAGGCATCTTCGCAAGGTCTGTAATAACAGGCTTTCCTGCAATATCCTTACCAAGGCCGACAGGAATACCTCCACGAGCATCTTTAAAGTCACTGCAATCAAGTACATCGCGTAAATGAACGGCTTCTGTCGTTTTATTAGGGACCTCAATACCGATGGCAGATTTCCCTGGAATCGGAGCCTCCATACGAATATGTTGTGCTGCCAAATTGAGGGCAATATCATCTGTTAAATTAACGATACGACTCACTTTCACGCCTGGTGCAGGTTCAATTTCATAACGTGTAACAGTTGGGCCTTGTGTAGCATTAACAACCTTTGCCGTAATACCAAAGTCACTCAATACATGTTCAAGCATCATCGCATTTTGTGCTACTTCTTCACCATTGTTTTGACTCCCCTTCCCTTTCGCCAAAATATCTAGGCTTGGGAAATGGTAAGGTCTATCATAGGACCGATGAATCTGTCCATCTTTAGATACAGCTACTTGCGCCGTATCTTCTGTAGTACTAATAATGGACGGTACTTGTAACCCCATACCTGCCATACCAGCTCCAGCACTTACAGAACTTGCCGCTGCACCCGTTCCTGGCACAGCGGAGGCAATAGCACCGTGATTCGTTTCCAATGGTCCTATTGTTGTATTTTGATAAGAGAATTCTGGTTCTTCATCATCAGAGTTTTCTACAGTTCCAACCTCATCTGAATACTCTTCATCTGGTGTATATGAAAAGTCCTCATCTGGAACATATACATAATCATCACTCGTAGATCTATGCGTATCAGAGAATTGTTCAAAATTATCAGCTTCATAAGACTTAGCATCACCAGATGCTTCAGATATATTAGCCAATTGCTCAGCCGCACGATTACGTGCTTCTATCTCAGCCAATTCCTTCCAAGATGTAGGAGTTCTTTGTGACTCCATAGTAGTAACTGTATCTTCAATAGGATCAACATCTATAGCTGTGGTAGAGTCAAAGAGGTCTCTTCCAGTAGCAATGCCTTGTTTTTCTAGTGCATCTAATGCTTGATCTGCTGCATCAGCAAAGCGTGTATCTTTTTCCCTGTTATAAGCTTTACGCTGTTCTGCCGCTTCTTTACGTTGTTCATTCCAATCTTCAAAGACTTCTTTTGCAACAGCAACCTTCTCAGCAGCTACCTCTTTTGCAACATCAAGGCCAACCTGTGTTTTGTCCGCAGCCTTTTGTAATCCACTGCGCAAAGACAAACGTGTCACCAGTAATCCAAAAGCTATGAGTAAGAATACATCAAGAATAATAGCCCCTAGATTGCCTAATAGTGTACGAAGGAATGTAGCAATTGCACCACCTACGAAACCACCTTGATTAGCTAGTTGTGTAGTAATGAGTTCCTGCCCCTCAGGAACGCGCCACAAGGGAACAAGAGCTAACAAAAATAGGAAAAACAAGGTCATTACAATCCCTCGTTTTGTAATGGAAATAAATGTATCCTTATATAATAATCTCCAACCTAACCAGAAAACGCATAAACAAGGAATAATACCCCCTAAGCCAAAGCCATAACGGAATATACCTGTTAAAATCTGTCCTACAAGGCCGAGTTCAAAGCCGAAAAAGCCCAGAAAGGAAATCACAGCAAAGGCAATGACAATAAGGCCTTTCACTTCGCTGCGCAAAGAAAAGCTTTGAGACTTTGATTGCTGTTTTGTACTTGTTCGCTTACGGCGTGTGTTGCGTCTTTTGGTGGAAGTATTTTCTTCTGCCATAAATCTATACAAACCCCTTACTTATATAACATTACAGTAAATTAACTTATCATTATATTATAGCATATATCGTAATATTAAGTTAATTTTTACAACGTTTCTCCCAGTCGTGAAGTAACTGTTCCTCAGTCCCTCTCTTTATGCCCTTATAGTAGGTTGCATCAACTAGAGGCGTTGGTAAATACTGCTGTTTTACATATCCATTAGGATAATTATGAGCATACTTATAAGCTTTCCCATGGCCTAATTTACTAGCCCCGCTATAGTGACTATCTTTCAAATGATCAGGTACTTGTCCACAATCCTTATGTCGCACATCAGATATCGCGGCATCAATAGCTACATAAGCAGAATTACTTTTAGGTGCGAGAGCAACATAGCACGCAGCCTCAGATAATATAATGCGCGCCTCAGGAAAACCTACCATATGAGCCGCTTGAGCCGCTGCGTTGGCAAGTATAAGAGCTTGTGGGTCCGCAAGTCCTACATCCTCTGCTGCACAAATAACAATACGACGAGCAATGAAATTAGGATCCTCTCCAGCTTCAATCATGCGTGCTAAATAATGTACCGTTGCCTGTACGTCAGAACCACGCATACTTTTTATAAAGGCTGAGATTGTATCGTAATGACTGTCTCCTTTTTTATCATATGTATATATACGACGACCTACGACCTTTTCAAGAACCTCAATAGTAATCGTCCCCTCATCGGGAACCATAGCTACAGCTTGTTCAAGAATATTAAGGGCCATGCGGCCATCACCATTGACGAAAATTCCCACATCTTCCAGAACTTCATCCGTTACCTGTAGATGGCGTTTGCCTAATCCCACTTCTTCATCGGTAATGGCGCGACGTAAAATTTGACCAATAGCCTTTGGTGTAAGTGCTTCTAATGTAATAAGACGCAAACGAGATAATAACGGTCTATTAACCTCAAAGAATGGATTCTCTGTTGTAGCACCAATAAGGATAATAGTGCCATCCTCTACACAAGGTAACAACACATCTTGTTGGCTTTTATTAAAACGATGAATTTCATCGAGGAATAGAATTGTGCGTTGCTGTAAAGAACGAACTCGTTTGCGCGCGTCTTCAATGATGGTGCGCAACTCACCAATACCGGCGTTAGTAGCATTCAGGTTTACAAAATGGCTATTACTCACCTTAGCTATAATGCCAGCTAATGTAGTCTTACCCGTTCCACAAGGCCCATAAAAAAGCATAGATGGTATTGTATCCTTCTCTACCATAGCTCTCAAGAAAGTCCCCTTACCTACGGCCTTCTCTTGACCATATAAATGATCTAGTTTAGTAGGACGCATTCGTACAGGAAGCGGCTCGTATGTATTTGTAGGTGCCATATCAAACAAACTATCCATTCTATCACCTCAATTCGCACTCAGTTTAACTGTCGTATTTTCATATCTATAACTATTCAATCCAAAAAAATTACTGTCCCGTCATAAAAGCCTAATAACATCAGTAACTCGGTAACACTGATAATATTGGCAAGATATTTATAACATTTATGACATTTAGGACTCTTAAGATTTTAAATAGTTTAAATTCTTACCAAAGATATATTTATAGTATATGATATTTCAGTCTATTTTTACACGCAAAAAAGCCCCACCATGCCGTAATGTACCGCGTTTTGATCCTGCAAGGGCAGGTGGGTGTCCTCCTCATCCTGCAGTTGTCCCGTAAGGGCGTAACGTTCAGACGAGAGTTCAGACTCCCAAAGTAAATGTGTTGGCTCAAAACTGCGATATCACACGCACATGGCAGGGATATCTTATACTTAAATAGTATCAGAAAGATTAGCAATTAACAAGTCTTGACATTTCGATTTTAATCAATTCTTGCCTATGTTTTTACACTAAAGATTGCTCTTGTTCTTCTTCTACATCTGGTTTAATATGCAACTCTTTTAATTGCTTTGGTTCTACTTCAGATGGAGCTTGGCTCATGATATCAGAAGCAGATTGAGTTTTAGGGAATGCGATTACGTCGCGGATAGATTGACGTTTTGCCATCAACATAACAAGACGATCTAAGCCAAATGCACAACCTGCATGAGGAGGTGCACCATATTGGAATGCATCAAGCATGAAGCCGAATTTGGATCTTGCTTCTTCAATGGACAAACCAATTGCTTTGAATACTTTTTCTTGTACGTCAGCTTGGTAGATACGCAAGGAACCGCCACCAATTTCTACGCCATTCAATACCATATCGTAAGCAATCGCTTTTACGCTGCCAGGATCAGATTCCAATTTATCAAGATCCGCATGGCGTGGCATTGTGAACGGATGGTGCATTGCAACATAACGTTTTTCATCTTCGTTATATTCGAACATAGGGAAATCAGTTACCCAGGTGAATGCCAATTTATCTTGGTCAATCATGTTCATACGACGTGCCATTTCAAGGCGTAGTTCACCTAATGCACGTGCCACAGTTGCAGGTTTATCAGCAATCATCAATACGAGGTCGCCACCTTTAGCACCCATTTTTTCACCGATATTGCGAATTGTATCTTCACCTAAGAACTTCATGATTTGAGACTTGATAGAACCATCTTCGTTGAAGCAAGCCCATGCAAGGCCTTTGGCGCCGTAACGATTTACATATTCAACAAGGTCGTCAAGTTCACGGCGAGGAATGCCAGCGTCACCAGGTACAACGATACCTTTAACTACACCACCATTGTCGATAACAGAACGGAATACTTTGAATTCTGTATCTTTTACAAGATCAGTTACATCAGTAAAGGCCATATCAAAACGAAGATCCGGCTTATCAGAGCCGTATTTATCCATTGCTTCGTCCCATGTAATACGAGGCATAGGCAAAGAAATTTCTTTACCTAATGCAGTTTTAAATACATGAGCAATCATCTCTTCAAGCAATGCATAAATATCTTCTTCATCAACGAAGGACATTTCTAAGTCGAGCTGAGTGAACTCAGGTTGACGGTCTGCGCGCAAATCTTCATCGCGGAAGCAACGAACGATTTGGAAATATTTTTCGTAACCAGCAACCATCAAGATTTGTTTGAAAATTTGTGGAGATTGTGGCAACGCATAGAATGTACCAGCATTTACACGGGACGGCACTAGATAGTCACGAGCGCCTTCTGGTGTAGATTTAGTAAGCATTGGAGTTTCAATTTCCAAAAAATCGCGGCTATCGAAGAAATCGCGCATTGCTTTCGTTACTTTGTGACGCAAAATCAAGTTGCGTTGCATTTCTGGACGACGTAAGTCAAGGTAACGATATTTCAAGCGAATATTTTCATCTACATCGATATCATCTTGGATATAGAAAGGAGGAGTTTTAGCAGAGTTCAATACGCGCAACTCTTCACAGAACATTTCGTATGCACCTGTAGTAAGATTTGGATTAATAGCAGCCTCATCACGCTTTGTAATCTTACCACGTACACAAAGCACATATTCATTACGAACATCCTCTGCTTTGTGGAACGATTCTACGTTATGATCTGGGGATGCCACCACTTGTACTACGCCAGAACGATCACGTAAATCCAAGAAAATCAAACCACCATGGTCACGACGGCGTTCAACCCAACCACATAATACGACCTCTTTACCTACCTCTTGTTCAGAGATGGTGCCACAACCGTGCGTACGGTGTAAGCCTTGCATTGTTTCCATTCTAATTGTCATCCTTTCACCAAAGAAGTTATACGTTCAGCCACTGTATCAAGAGATACAGTCTCTTGTTCACTAGTATCCATGAATCGAATTATGGCTTCTTTACGAGCCAATTCATCATCACCCAATATAATAACATATTTCGCATTAATTTTGTTAGCGTATTTTAATTGTGCCTTCATACTCTTGCCCTGCCCGTCCATTTCAACGGTAATATATTCATCATGTAAGGCTTGGCAAATTTTGAAAGTCTCTACCTTAGCCGCATCACCAAGAGCGACTACGAATACAGATGGTTCTACAGTTGGCTCAGGCAATAAGTTTTGTTTTTCAAGAGCTAATAGTAAACGCTCCATGCCCATAGCAAAACCGATAGCTGGAGTATGAGGTCCATCGAGCTCTTCTACGAGACCATCGTAACGACCACCACCAGCTACAGCACTTTGAGCACCTAAAGGAGTATATTGTACCTCAAAGGCTGTCTTTGTATAGTAATCAAGGCCACGTACGAGACGAGGATTTAAAGTATATTGCACATTAGCTGCAGTTAAATAGGTTTTCAATTCTTCAAAATGATCATGACACTCTTCACATAAATGTTCGTGAATTTCAGGAGCACCTACGGACAAGGATTTGCATGTTTCATTTTTGCAGTCCAAGATACGCAAAGGATTTTTGTACAAACGCTCTTGGCAATCGCTACATAATTGTTCCTTTTTAGGTTCAAAGAAAGCGATTAATTTTTCTCGGTATACAGGACGACATGTTGGGCAACCTACGGAGTTTACTTCTACATTGAGGTCTTTAAGGCCAAAGTCTTTTAATAACTGTACAACCATACAGATAACTTCACTATCTACCACTGGAGATTGCGAACCTAGTACCTCTGCACCAAACTGGTGGAATTGACGATAACGACCCGCTTGCGGTTTATCATGACGGAACATAGGGCCCATGTAATACCATTTTGTGAGACCTTCTTTACCATATACTTTATTTTCTAAGTATGCGCGCACAGCAGACGCCGTATTTTCAGGGCGTAAGGTAAAGCTAGAACCACCGTCATCACCAGTGGTAAAGGTGTACATCTCTTTTTGTACTACATCTGTAGTCTCACCGATACCACGTAAGAATAATTTAGTTTCTTCAAAGGCAGGTGTGCGAATTTCATTGAACCCATATACTTTACAAATTTCGCGCATACGTTGTTCAATATAATGCCAATGTATCATCTGTTCTGGCAAAAAGTCTTGTGTACCTCTTGGTTTTCTTATAGCCATTACACAACCTCCCAAAATCTTTCACAAATTCTATGTCGTTTCTCTAAAAGTGCATCTATCGTTTCGTGATAAACATCTACGTCTTTTGGCATATGCTGTTTAAGTTGACGATATTCAGGGGCGCGCATCCACTTGGATGAACTGCCAGGCCCCATAGATAGAATACTCTGCCGTTCTTCCATAATCTGGATATTATATTCACACGCTTTGCCAGGCAAGGTATAGCCAATATTCTCTAACTGCCCTCTCATATATTGTTGGCGATATAAATAATATGGCACATAACCAGCCGCTTCAAGACGCTCTTTACCATATTGTACCATTTCCGCCACAAGATGTTCTTCAGGAATATCATCTTCCATATGTAAATCGTACAACGGGCTACCACGTTTTAATGCTAACGTATGAATTGTAACATTTTCCGGCAGATTTTGACATACATAATCCATATTCTCTATCATGTTTAACATCGTTTGATTAGGCAAGCCTGCAATAAAATCCATATTTACGGCTAATGATGTATTGTTTTTTACATATTGTAAAAGTTCATCAATATCCCGTACACTATGGCCGCGTCCAATACGACGCAAAATATCATCTTGCATTGTTTGCGGGTTAATGCTAATACGATTCACACCTAGCGCAAGCATGGAACGTAGCTTTGTAGGATTAACAGAATCAGGTCGTCCTGCCTCTACAGTAAATTCATGACCTTCTGGTACGAGTAGAGACAACTGTTTTAGAACCTGGTGAAAGTCTTCATCCTTTAGCACTGTCGGAGTACCGCCGCCCATATAGAGGGTATCTACGGTTAGATTATAAGATTGGATAATAGCTTTCATATCTTCTATATCACGGGTTAAAGCCCTTAGAAATTGACTTTTACCAGCATAATCCTGATAGAGACCATATGGAAATGAGCAATATACGCAACGCGTGTCACAGAAAGGAATACCACAATAGAGGCTTACCTTTTTATCATCTGTATCAGATAGAAATGGACGTTGATACTCGCCAATGGCCCCCAAAGTAGCAAGCTTTTCCATAGACACAGAAAACTCGTCCCGAATGTGACGAGTTGCTGCGTGGACAGAGCCATATGTATCTATATATTTATGTAGTAGCTTTGTTGGGCGCACACCTACCATAGTTCCCCACGGAGCCTCAGCAGGTAAGCCTTGATATTCACGCAAATAGCGCAACAAGGCTTGTCCAATTTGGCGACGCCCCATAGAGGAAACAGGGCCTTCAAAAATCTGAACCGAATCACCAATGGTAACAGTTAATGTGTACAGCCCTTCCACTTCATGCGCTTCAAGGATAACCTCTGGATGTACCTTATCAGAAAAGAGTCCGGCCGCGCCACAGTTATGAGCTACTACAGAGCCAAGTGGTAATGGACCCGTATATAGATATCCATTAACCATGATGGGACATACGCTCAAGCTTTTCTAATTCTGCTTCAGTCATATGATTTTGGCAATCACTACAATAACCATATACTTTCAATTGATGATCAATGGTACGGAAGTTTAATTTCTTAGCGATAATAGACTCCAATGTTTCAAGCATGTCGTCTTCAAACTCGGATACTTTACCACATTTTACGCAAATCAAATGATGATGGAAATGAGCGAACTCTTCGTCATTTAATTCATAGCGATTACGACCATCACCAAAATCAAGACGTTTTAACAAATCAAGTTCTGTGAAGAGATCAAGAGTTCTATAAATTGTTGCTAACCCAATATCAGGTGCCACCTCTTTTACAAGAACATATACATCTTCAGCACTCAAGTGATTTTCATCAGCATCGATGAATGCTTGTAAGATTGTTTGACGTTGAGTTGTCAATTTGTACTTTTTGTCTTTAATGCGTTCTTTTAATTTTTCTAATGTTGTGTTCATAATAAATTTCCCCTCGACTGTAAAAAATAATTCGTTTAAACCTACTGACCAACGAATGGGTTGTATTGTTTTTCATACCCTATATTTGTTTCCGGTCCATGACCAGGATAAACCATTGTATTATCAGGCAATGTATAAAGCTGAGTCTTAATAGATGATATCAGGGTCTCATAAGAACCATTTGGAAAATCTGTACGGCCTACGGAGTCTCTAAATAGAGTGTCCCCTACAAACACAAGACCTTCCATGTAATAACACACACCTCCTGGCGTATGACCTGGTGTTTCAAGCACCTCAAGATCGATATCACCACATGTAATGTGATCACCTTGTTTAACCTCAATAATTTCCGCTTTTACCTTAATTGGCGTTGGATTGCTATAAGCACTAAGATTAAGTTCAGGATCAGATAAATACGGTACATCGCCCTTATGAATATATACAGGCACATGATAGATGTTTACAATCTCTTGAATGCCACCAATATGATCTCCATGACCATGTGTCAGTACAATCGCCTTCGGCTTTAAGTCATGTTTTTTTAGCGCATCTAGTACTTCAGCTGTTGCAGGATCGATAATGAAAGCTTCACCTATCGCTTTATCACCGATAACATAGCAATTTGTTCCTAGTGGACCTAAAGGCATGCGCATAAGCACTAATTGTTGTTCGCTCATTAAGCCCCTCCTTTACTACGTTGAACAGTATACACTTCACGAATACGACGCAATTTAGTCATTACGAAATCTAGTTGCGAAATATCCCGAATATCAACCACCAAATTGATGCTTACATTTTTTGTATCTTCTTGAACCTTAGCATTGATGTTAGTAATGGTGATTTTCAATTCTGAAAGCACCGCCATAACCTCCATGAGAATGCCAGCTCGATCATAAGCTTGAATATCAATGCCTACGTGGAAAGATTCGCCAGAAGAACCGTCCCAAGAGACTTCTATCATCCGCTCTAAATCTTCAGGTGAATGGCCCATGCTAGGGCAATCACAACGGTGAATAGAAACGCCACGACCACGGGTTATGTAACCTATAATATCATCACCAGGTACAGGATTACAGCATTTTGCCATACGCACCATCACACCAGCTTCACCTTTTACGAGAACACCAGTGCCATTTTTAGTTTTCTTTTGTCCTTGAGATTTTAACTTCTCAATAATTTGCTCTGTACTGCGCTTAGATTCCTCTACCTCTTTAGACTTTTTATAAAGTTCAATTAAACGCAAGAGAACAGTGCTTACAGGAATACCGCCATAGCCACAGGCTGCAAACATTTCCTCTTCTGTACCGGCTTTAAGTTGTTTCGTTACATGTTGTAAACGGTTGTCTGCACATAATTCTTTCCAATTATGATTCAATCGTTTTGCTTCTTTTTCAAGAGCTTCTAAGCCTTTTTCAATATTTTCAGCTTTATTTTCACGCTTGAACCAATTGCGAATTTTGCTCTTACTTTCAGAAGAACCTACGATATTCAACCAATCAAGGCTAGGACGACCTGTTTTGGATGTGATGATATCAACAATATCACCATTTTGCAAGGTGTAATCCAGCGGTACAATTTTACCGTTTACCTTAGCACCTACACAATGATGACCTACATCGGTATGAACTCGATAGGCAAAATCAAGAGGTACAGAGCCTATTGGCAACTTAACAACGTCACCCTTTGGCGTAAATACAAATACCTCACCAGAGAAAACGTCTAATTTCAAAGCATTAACGAGTTCCGTTGGATTAGTAGTATCTTGCCATTCAAGAACCTGGCGCAGCCATGCAACCTTTTGATCAAATTCTTTATCGCCGTTTTTATTTCCTTCTTTATATCGCCAGTGAGCGGCCACACCATATTCAGATACACGGTGCATTTCCCAAGTACGGATTTGAATCTCTACCGGTTGCCCCATCGTGCCGATAACGGTTGTATGCAAGGATTGATACATATTAGACTTCGGCATGGAAATATAATCTTTGAAGCGATAAGGCAATGGCTTCCACAAGCTATGTGCAATGCCAAGTACTGCATAACAATCAGGGATGCTATCAACGATCACACGAACGGCAAGCAAATCATAAATTTGGGATAAATCACGATTATCCTTTTTCATCTTCTTATAAATACTGTAGAAGTGTTTTGGACGACCTTTGATATCCGCCTTGATATGGGCTTCACTTAAGGCCTTTGTAAGTTGCCTCATCGTATCATTAACGATGTCTTCCCGGACTTGGCGTTTTTGTTTCATTTGATCGACTAGATCATAGTATTTTTCCGGCTCTAAATAACGGAAGGATAAATCTTCCAACTCCCATTTCACATTGAAGATACCAAGACGATGTGCCAAAGGTGCAAAGATTTCTAGGGTTTCCTTAGCAATACGTTTTTGTTTGTCACTACGCATATGCTTTAAGGTGCGCATATTATGTAAGCGATCACCCAATTTAATAACTACGACACGTACGTCCTTCGCCATAGCTAAAATCATCTTTCGATAGTTTTCCATTTGGCGATCTTCTTTTGTTTCATACTGGAATTGGTTTAATTTTGTTACCCCATCAACGAGGAATGCTACTTCAGAGCCAAACATCTCCTCTAGGTCTTCCTTCGAGTAAGATGTATCTTCAACCACATCATGCATAAGAGCTGCCATGAGTGTAATATGGTCGATTTGTAAATGTGCCAAAATATCAGCTACAGCTAAAGGATGCATAATATACGGTTCACCGGAAGCTCTAAACTGACCTTCGTGAGCCTTATCAGCAAGCTCAAAAGCTTTCAATACTTGGTCACACTCATCATCTGTTAAATACGTATGGATATACTCCATAAACTCAGCTAAGGCTTTACTTTTATCAAATGTACTTTGTTCTACCAAAGCTTTGCCTTCTTCATTTACAGTTGTCATGATGTCACCTCCTATACACTATAAGTAAGGAATGTTACGGATGTGACAAGATCTAATTTTCCTTCAATGGCGTTCCATCTAAGCATTAATTGACCATCATCACTTGTATATTCTTCAACAATGCCCAATTCTTTAAATACATCAATAGATGTTAGAGCACTGCGATTATTCTGATCTGCCGGCTTACGGCGCAATATATCTTGTTCTACATTATAAACCGATTGACTACGACCTCGCATGGACTGTTTTATTATGACATACATTTGTCTAAGTCCTTCTGTAGAAAGTTTAATCGGCTCTTCAGTCAATGGTTCAATAGCTTGAATCATGAGCTGCGGAGAAACCATGCCTTGCCATTCATTCTTTTGCAAAGAAAATGCCACTTTTACCACAGTTCCCACGAAGATAAATTTAAATAAGTCTGGACGATTCCAAGCTATAGCATCTAATGTACCATTCGAAGTTTCAAATATTATCTTACAATGATTTTTTAATTGGCCCATGAGCATAATATCTTGTACGGTAGCTTCCATAATAGCAAAGACTGGCGTGCTATTGGCCATCCCATAAGGTTCAAGGTCTGATACGCGGTCAATGATATCGACATCGATATCATCAACAGGTAGTTCCGCATCAATAGCAACCACAGGAATATATTCCTCTTCTGTAATAACTGCTTTGCAATACTTGGTTAACCGTTCTCGTAGCTCATCAATACGATTTGCATCGATGCTAAAGCCTGCTGCCGCAGCATGCCCGCCAAACTGTAGCAAGATATCCTCACAAGATTTTAATGCATCATATATGTTAAAGCCATCTATACTACGGCATGAGCCTTTACCAATGCCATCATGAATACTGATGACTAAGGTTGGTTTGTAAAACTCCTCTACTAGACGAGAAGCAACAATACCAATGACTCCTGGATGCCACTCTTCGCCGGCCACAATAGTTACATAATCAGCTTTATGTCCTTGATTAGCTACATCAACACGAGCCAACTCATGAATATTTCGTTCTAACTCTTGTCGTTCACGGTTCGTTTCGTTTAGTTCCTCCGCAATAGCCTCTACTATATTCTCGTCATCGGTCACAAGTAATTCAACTGCACGCGTTGCATGCGTTACGCGACCCGCTGCATTAAGACGAGGTGCTAAGGTAAAACCAATATGTCCAGATGTAATAGTTCGTTCATGAAGCCCAGCTACATCAATAAGCTTTTTAATCCCCAAGTTAGGTTCCCTATTCATCTTCTCAAGGCCTGATTTTACAATGATACGGTTCTCACCGACCAAAGGCACTACATCTGCCACAGTGCCAAGTGCAACGATATCTAAATCATCTAAGTACCATTCTCCGTGCTTTGTAAGCCACAAGGCTTGGCATAACTTAAAAGCAACACCTACTCCAGATAAGTTTTTATCCTTATATGGACAGTCCTTTTGTTTATGATTTATAACGGCCTTGGCTCGTGGAATCATATCAGGCGCCGTATGATGATCCGTAATAATCATATCGATACGGTCTCGTACAGCCTCTACAATATCGTAAGAGCTAATGCCGCAGTCTACAGTAATGACTAAAGCTGTTCCCCGTTCAATAAGGTGCTCTAAAGCCTCTAAATTGAGGCCATACCCTTCACTTTGACGTTCTGGTATGTAATAGGTAACATCGGCACCTAATTTCTTTAAAAATCGATAAAGTACTGATGTTGCAGTAATACCATCTACATCATAATCACCATAAATGACGATTGGTTTGTGACATTCAATTGTTTCCAGAACTAGTGAAACAGCCACATCCATATCTTTTAATGTAAATGGATCTAACAAATCTGTCAAAGTACCTTGTAAAAACTGACGACCTTCGTCTACATCAATGTGACGATTCACCATTAATTTAGCCACAATAGGGTTTACACCAAGTTCACGGATTAAGATATTCTCTTTCTCTTGATCACCTTTACAAAGGCGCCAACGTTTTTTCTTAATCATCATATCCCTCAGTAGTTTATAATCAATATTATTCTTGAATTCAACGTATTATCATTATCATTTTTATTTATTATACCTTAAAATGCAAATAAAATAAACTATTTTATATATTTTATTCTCATTTAAAGCTTGCTATTTTCTCAACAAGAAAGAGCCTCCTATTATCAATAGGAGGCTCCATATCAGTGAATTCCTTAGAACCGGAAGTCCCGTTCGCCGTCTTTCATCTGTGCAATATAAGCTTTAGCTTTATCTTTAACTAAATCATTTTTGATATTTTCTAACTGTTGTTCAATAACCTTAGAACCATGAGCCTTAGTTTCATCATTGCCGTAATCCATGATATATTCGTTCAATGTCATCAACGCATTAGGTTGGCAACAGTTGTGAATTTGACCGGATTTTGCAAGAGCCATGAATCGATCCCCAGTTCTACCTGCACGATAACAAGCAGTACAGAAGCTTGGAACATACCCAAGGTCTAGCAACCAGTTAACGATTTCATCTAATGTACGCGTATCACTACGATCGAATTGTGCCGTATTATCTTCTGGCTTTTCTTCTTCTTTGTAACCACCTACACTAGTACGAGATCCACCACTAATTTGGGAGATACCTAATGCCAAGCCACGTTCACGCATGGATTGACTTTCACGAGTGGACATAATCATACCTGTATACGGTGTGGAGACGCGGATAAGAGCAACAATTTTTTCAAATACATCATCAGGTACAGCATTACTGAAATCATCTACATCGATATCATCCGCTGGACAAATACGAGGTACAGAAATAGTATGTGGACCTACCCCATACACAGCCTCTAAATGTTCTGCGTGCATCAACAAACCAACGAAATCGTATTTATAATGTTCCAAACCATAAAGAACTCCGATGCCTACATCATCAATACCACCTTGCATAGCGCGGTCCATCGCCTCTGTATGGTAGGCGTAGTCGCTCTTAGGGCCTGTAGGATGTAAAGCTTCATAGTTTTCTTTATTATATGTTTCTTGGAATAATGTATACGTGCCAATACCAGCTTCATGTAATTTTTTGTAGTCCTCAACGGAACAAGCTGCAATATTTACGTTTACACGGCGGATTTCACCATTTTTATTTTTGATACTGTAAATCGTCTTGATGGATTCCAAAATATATTCCAGTGGATTATTAAGAGGATCTTCACCAGACTCAATTACAATACGCTTATGGCCCATCGCTTCTAACGCAATAACCTCTTCTCTGATTTGGTCTTGCGTTAATTTTTTACGTTTAATATCGCGGTTTTTGGAGTGGTACGGACAATACACACATCCATTGATACAATAGTTAGACAAGTATAACGGTGCAAATAGAACAATACGGTCGCCGTAGATAGCCTTCTTGATTTCCTTTGCTAAAGCAAAAAGCTTTTCCTTATATTCAGGTAACGGACATTCTAAGAGAACTGCTGCTTCTCGGTGGTTTAATCCCTTAAATGTAGCAGCTTTCGCTAAAATAGCATCTAACAACTCCCTATTTTCCTTGTTTTCCTCTGCATAGGCAAGTGTGTCAAGGATTTCCTGATGGGAAATAAATTCCTCCGCCTTTGGAGATTTTACATCATACATAGTACTTACCTCAAATCTTTCTAGTGGCAATGCCACCCCTCTTTAGGTTTATGAAAGTATATGACAACCAGTCTTCTGGTATTTCACTGATACTGTACATAGTATACCACTATTCCTACTAAAAAGCACAGGAATTTGATACATGCAAAAAGGTTGCCACCTCATAAGAGGAAGCAACCTTTATATCATGGGAGTTTCTAATCTATATCGATTATCTATATCGAACATGACTAAAATGTATGTATGTATTTTTACACGAGATAAACCCTTACATAATAGTACTAACTATATATTACAAATGTATTTAGTCCTATTTTCCCCATGTATCATACAGCTCTTTCATAGCACGTTCTTTCGCAATAATACCATGGGCCATCCACAAAGTACTATCCACTTGCAATACATGATCGGCTTTTACAGCAGGCAAATTTTTCCACAACTCATCTTTTTTAAGATTTGCCAATCGTTGGTCTGCTACACCTTGATTATTAGCACTAGAAGCACCGTAACCAGCAGAAACGATTAAATAGCCTGCATCAAGATCGGGTAATCGCTCTAAAGAAATCGCATTGTTCGTAGGGTTAAGTTCTGTTTCTAATACCATATCAGGCGGTTTAATATTAAGTAATTCAGCCATAAAGACATTCAAATCGCTTTTCATATACGGATACAATCGTATTTCTTTATTTAAAATTCTTAGAAAAGCTACGGTTTCCCCTTGCATATGTTCAGCTAAAGCTATCCGTGTTTTCTTAGCCTGTGAATAATATTCTTTCAAACGAGCTTCCCCTTTTTCAGGGACCCCAAGTGCTTTAGCAATAGTTAGTAGTGCAACTTCTTCCTTATTTACGTTGACAGAAATGGTTGGAGCAATTTTAGAAAGTGCATTATATGCCGCTTTGCCATAAGAGTCACGCATAATAATCAAATCCGGTTTTAAAGCCTGAATCTGCTCATAGTTGATAGTCTTTGTTTCATCATTAATACTAAAATTTTGAACATTACGATTACTTAATTCATTATAAAGATAGCTTTTTTCATTAAAATTTGCCCCTATAAAAGATTCATCTAATGCAATCATAGGATCTTCTGTCCGAACAACCACGATACGTTTATGTTCTTTGGGCATAACTGTTGTCCCGAGCTTATGAGTGACAATAATCTTATCTCCTTCAACAGTAACAATTTTATCTGCTGCCTTTTGGATAGCCGTTAATCGCTTCTTAAACTCTTTATCAATGTCTTTCGGATCATTTGACCGTTCAAGGGCTGTTTTTACCTTATCATCAAGATTAGCATAGATAGCTTCATGAGTCATACCATTTTCCTGTGGACCACATCCTGCAATTCCCATGAGCATACAAGCCCCCAAAAGACCAGAAATTAACAAACGCTTCATACTACACCTCACGTGCCGTATGGCCATAATTTTTCATAGAATAAGGAATACAGAACGGACGATCTGTCTTAGGGTCATTCATGATTGTAGAATCTACACCAAATACATCCTTCAACATTTCATTATGGAAGATAGTATGAGGCGTACCTTCGTATTGAATTTTTCCATCCTTCATGGCAACTAAATTATCAGCAAAACGAGCGGCTTCATTAAGTTCGTGAATAACCATAACAATCGTTTTGTTATAAGCTTTATTCAAATGCTCTACTAAATGTAATACATCCATTTGGTGAGATACATCAAGGAAGCTAGTAGGCTCGTCAAGGAATAGAATGTCTGTATTTTGAGCGATAGCCATGGCAATCCATGCGCGTTGGCGTTGACCGCCAGACATGTGCGTAATACCACGATCTGCAAATGATAGTAATTCAGTTTCTTTTAAAGCCCACTCTACAATTTCTTTATCTTCCTTTGTAGTACGAGCAAAAAGGCTACCTTGATGCGGTGCACGTCCATACATAACAAGTTCGCGAACAGTGATTTCACCAGGTGCTGTAGGATTTTGAGGTAAAATAGCAACCTTCTTCGCTAATTCACGACTATTGTAATCACCAATAGACTTACCATCTAATAATACATCACCATCCATGGGACGAATAATACGACAAATTGTTTTTAACAATGTAGACTTACCACAACCATTAGCACCAATCAATGCGGTCACTTTACCTTCTGGAATTGTAAGATTCAAGTTTTCTATAATTTTTGTATCACCGTAACCTGTGGTTAAGTTATTAATTTCTAATTTCATTTATATCTCCCCTTTTACGCTTTTGTTTTCGCTAAAATATACAAGAAGTATGGTGCCCCGATTAAGGCTACAATAATGCCTAAGAGGATTTCGTCAGGCGCAATAATGGCTCGGCCAATCCAATCGGCAGTGACCACTAAAATAGCGCCAATTAGACCTGTTAACGGCAAGAAATACGCATGGTCGGCACCAACTAAACGACGTGCAATGTGAGGGGAAATAAGCCCTACAAAACCAATACTACCACCGATAGCTACACAGAACCCAGATAAAAGAACTGCAATAATTAAGTATACGAATCTAGAGCGATTTATATGTACGCCAAGACCAATCGCCGTTTCATCAGCTAAGCTTAATAAATTTAACTCCATATAACGAGCATAGAGAATAAGTGATAATACAATGACAACTGGTACAAGCACCCATACGTGCTCCCAGGTATTACCCGAAATGGTACCGATTGTCCAGGTATTAACTAAATAAAATTTATTAGGGTCCAAACGCGTTACGAGTAAGACTTGCAATGCATGGAACCCTGCGCTCATAGAAATACCTGTTAAGATTAAACGATATGGCGAAATAATATCGCGGCCTCGACAAGATAAAAGATAAATTAAAAGCGCTGCCACAACAGCACCAGCTACGGCAACAGTTGGTAATGTCCAAATCCCCCACGCCGTTGTAGAACCTGCAAAATACACTAAAAGAACTACACCTAAGCCAGCACCAGCATTTACGCCTAACAAGCTTGGGCTAGCCAATTCATTACGAGATATAGTTTGGAAAATCGCACCAGACATAGCAAGGCCCATACCAATAAATACAGCCAAGATGGTACGAACTAAACGAAAATCAAAAACCGTGAGATTTTCTACATCATTACCACCGCCAAAAAGAATGCGAATAAGATCAGATGTAGACATATCGCTAAATCCTGTATGAAGATGTCCATATATAGCACCTAATAATATAAGTGTCATAACGAAAGAGTAGGCAAAAAAGCGTTTTTTCATCTTATTTCCCTCCCTTACGATTTGCTAAATAAATAAAGAATGGAACCCCTACGAGCGCAGTAATGGCACCTAATGGTGTTTCAAATGGAGGATTTATGATACGAGCCACAACGTCTGCAATCATAACAAGAACCGCACCAAAAAGTGCAGAGAATGGAATTACTAGTCGATAATCGATGCCCACCAGTTTACGTGTTATATGTGGAATGACGAGACCTACAAAACCGATAGGACCGGCTAGAGCAACAGCAGAACCGCTAAGAATAAGTACTGTCAAACCAGATAACACACGGACGCGATTTAAATTACTACCTAGACCAATCGCCACCTCTTCACCAAAGCTTAAAAGCGTAACAGATTTTGATACGTACATAGCAATAAGAATACCAACAATAGTCCAAGGTAATACGAGTAATACTTGTTCCATGCGAATACCGCTTATACCGCCGGCAGTCCAGAAGCTTAATTCTTGTGCTACTTGGAAGTACACAACAAGCATATGTGTAACAGCTACAAATACTGCACTAATAGCCGTACCTGCAAGTGCAAGATATACAGGGGTAGCTTTACCACCTACGCGTTTAGCAAGAGCTAAAATAAATAGTGTTGCCAACGCAGCCCCAGCAAAGGAAAATAAAATACTTCCATTTAAGGTTAAATAAGGAAATAAAATCATTCCAACAGCTAGACCAAAACTAGCACCTGCATTAATCCCCAAAATAGAAGGACTTGCCATAGAATTATTGGTAACACCTTGCATCAGTGCACCTGATACGGCAAAGCTAATACCTACAACGATACCTGCTATCATACGTGGCAGGCGCAATGTTTGAACGATCATCTGTCCTATACTATTAGGATCATAGTTGGTAAAGGATAGAGTAATATCATCTATGCTGATATAGCGTATCCCAATGAAGAGTGAACCAAGAGATGTGGCAATTAAAATAGCTAAGGCTAATATACCTAGTAGCGTAGTTTTAGCTGCACGCCCTCCCCTTGTTTCTACATCATAATTGCTCATAAAAACTCCTTACAATACAAAATACTATAGAATTTACTGATATATTATATCAACACTCTTCTATCTTTTTCAATAATAAATCTCAATATCATTTATAGAAATAATGCAATATTAACAACAATATAAGTAAACCTTTATAACTATACAGAATTATATCCATCAATTTGTATACCTATAAGCATACAAAAATATTTCTTACTATATAAAAAATAGTAGTAACCTTAAGGTTACTACTCTAAGTTTTGATTAAATATTCTAATTTGATGTACTATAAAAATATATTTAAGGTACTAAGCTTACCTATTTAATTGATTTCTATTATTAAAAAATGTTCTATACGCTAATTGACAAGTAATAAAGCAAGCAATCGATATGGTAGATAAACTCATAAATGTCACAATCATTTGATATTTTACAGCTTCAAGCGGGGGCATCCCCGCTAAAATAAGACCTGTCATCATCCCTGGTAAAGCCACAATTCCTAAGGTCTTAGCACTATCCACAGTTGGCTGCAATCCAGTCTTTATAACATCTCGCACGATGGCTTTTGACGCTTGCTTAGGTGTACTTCCTAGCGCTAGTTTAATCTCTACCTCTTGTTGACGCAATTCAAAATTTGATAGCATTTGCCGATAACAAAGCCCAATCGCTACCATAGCACCACTAATGACCATACCACCAACAGGAATCACTTGATAAGCAGTAAAATTAAGCACGCCCGTTAAAAGCAAAATCGTTAAAGTAATACTTGCACCTACGGTTATAGCAAACCAAGAAATCCACAGAGCATAAGGAATTCCCTTTCCCCGCTTAGAAGAATTATAGGCCGCATTGATAGCCATAAATCCTAATAAACCAATTATAAATATAGGACTTTCGGTACTAAAAATATAAGCTAAAATAAAACCTATAACAAATAACTGTATGGTAGCCCGCAAAGCACTTATAAAAATATCTTTCTCTAACTTCAACTCCTGCTGATAGGACATAAACATACTGATAATAACTAATGTAGATGCAAGGCATAATGACGTGGCTGAAATAGCATGAAATTGACTCATCGTAATACCTCCTCTTTAGCTAATGATCCATCTACAATTGTAATACGACGATTAGACATGCGTAGGCTTTGTTCCTCACTATGTGTAATTGCTATGATGGTCATTCCATTTTTATGGAGCTCACCGATTACCTGTTCTACAATAGCCGTATTGACAGCGTCTAATGCAGAGGTTACCTCATCTAAAAGCAATACTTTAGGTTCAAAGATAAGACTGCGAATAAGACAAATCCGTTGCATTTCTCCACCAGATAATTCATCATTACGGCGCTCAAGATATTCGATAGGCATATGAAGTAAATCGAAAAGATATTTGATACGAATCATATCAGGTTCCATACCTCGAATATCATAAGGGAACAAAATATTACGACGCACCGTTTTTGCAAACAAGTAAGGTCTTTGAAAGCAATAACCAACCTCTTTACGATAACTTTCTGGATCTATAGTGGCTAAATCACGCCCATTATAAGTAATAATCCCTGAGGTAGGGCTAATTAAATCACTGCATAATTTTAAAAGTGTACTTTTACCACTACCA
This sequence comes from Veillonella parvula, assembly GCF_042850485.1. Lineage (GTDB taxonomy): Bacteria > Bacillota > Negativicutes > Veillonellales > Veillonellaceae > Veillonella > Veillonella parvula_Q. Next base: position 1,362,317 of record NZ_AP031417.1, read on the forward strand.
GAAGGACCTACAATAGTGAGATACTCTCCTTCATGTACAGATAGAGATACATCACGGATAATAGACTTTTCTTTTACAACATAGGATATATTAGATAACTCTAATAGTGCCATAATGCCTCCGATCATATTTCAAGACTCTATGATATATTTAATAATCACTTTAAACTATATTATATTATACCAATACAACTTACACCATAATAAACAAAAATAAGCAACAAAAAATCCCTAGTGGAAACCACTAGGGATTAATAGTCTTATAAAATTAAGCTTCTACAGGGTATACGCTAACTTTACGGTTATAACGACCAGCACGTTCAAATGCTACTTTACCAGGCACAAGTGCAAATAAAGTGTCATCTTTACCGATACCTACGTTAGTACCAGGGTGGAAGTGAGTACCACGTTGACGAACGATGATGTTACCGCTCTTTACGATGGAACCATCATGGCATTTAACACCAAGACGTTTAGATTCACTGTCACGACCGTTACGAGTACTGGACACACCTTTTTTATGTGCGAACAATTGCAAATCAAAAGTAAACATTAAGTTCACCTCCTATATTTCGTGAATTTGGACAAACTCTGGATATTGACGGCTAATTTCCTCTAAACCGAGAAGCATAGTCCCCAGAATATCCTGTCCACTCTGATTAATCGTACCAGAGAGAACTATATCACATTGACCTTCGCTATTCGTATACTCCCCTTCTTGTCGAGCAATTTGGGTGAGTCCTAACATTGCCGTTGCCGACAAGGCGGACACTGCGGCACATACGATATCGAAGCCATGTTCATCATATCCTGCATGACCGGACATATGACAACCAACTACTTGGCCATCACTATTCCGCTGGATTCCAATGGAAACCATAATTAAGCTTGGATAGATTCAATACGAACTTTTGTGAACGGTTGACGATGGCCTTGACGACGACGGTAGTTGGATTTAGCTTTGTATTTGAATACTAAGATTTTTTTACCTTTACCATGCTCAAGAACTGTACCTGTAACTTTTGCACCGTTTACAAGAGGAGCGCCAACTTTAACGTCGCCGTCATTCACTACAGTCAAAACTTCTTCGAATGTAACGGACTCGTCAGCAGCTGCTTCCAATTTTTCGATAGTAATTACATCGCCTTCAGCAACGCGATATTGTTTACCACCAGTTTTAATAATTGCGTACATGAGAACACCTCCTTGTTATCGAACTCGCTGAATTCGGTATCCCGACCCGAACTTCGGTCGGGCGTTTAAACCTGCTTCACGCGGATTGCAAAGTTCAGTAAACCGAACTAATACTGATATAGTATATCCTATTTACACAGTCATGTCAAACAAAAATCAACAGAATCCGCTCAGTTTCTAACACTTTCACATATATATATACCTTAAAATTCTCCAATAATCCCAAGATGTTGTAAAAGTATCTTTGTACCGATGAGGATCAATACACCTCCACCTACTATATCTGCATATTTTCCAACAAATCGGCCCATAAATTTACCTAAGTAAACACCCACTAAAGATATACCAAAGGTAATAACACCAATCATCGTAGATGCTTTCCATACATTAATAGGTAAGAATGCAAAGGTAAGTCCTACAGCCATTGCATCAAGGCTAGTCGCTACGGAGAGCATCATCATTTCCCAGACACCCAAGAATTGCTTATCATCGTCATCTTCATCATCATCATCGCTAAGTCCCTCTCTGATCATAGCGATACCTAAATAACCAAGAAGTCCAAAGATAATCCAGTGGTCCCAATCAGCAATCACATCGATAAATTGACGACCGATGAGCCAACCAATAAGAGGCATAAGAAACTGGAACAAACCAAAAAGAAATGCCAAGGTTACCTTGCGACCATTCTCACCTACAGGCATTGTCAGCCCCTTACCGATAGATACACCAAAGGCATCCATCGCTAGGCCTATACTAATTAATATAATTTCAAATACAGACACGGTACTCCTCTATAAACAAACTACATATTATTCAGTGACAGCCATCAGGGAATACCCTTCACGGCTAATTTGTGGATTTACCACAATAGAAATCTTGCGCCCTATAGACTCACCTAAATCCTCGAGAACAGCCTTTGTTAAATACTGAGCTACCTCCGGATGAACTTCGAGTTCTAAATCTGTTTTAATACGTCCCGATTTAAATAACTCGCGGATACGACGCACAATCTGCATATATACAGTACGCCCTGACAACATATAGCCCGTACCACCACATTGAGGGCATGTATCAAACATCAAGGTTTGCAAACCTTGGCGAGCTCGCTTTCGGGTCATCTCTACGAGGCCAAGCGAACTAATGCCGCATACAACAGTTTTCATTTTATCTAACTTAGCTTGTACCCCCAACAATTTTAACAATTCTTGTTGATGCTCTTTATCTTTCATATCAATAAAATCGACCACAATAATACCGCCAATATCGCGCAAACGCAATTGACGACAGATTTCTTTTGCCGCCTCTTTATTGACTGTGAAAGCTAAATCTTCCAGCTTATTAGACTTGCCAGTATAATGAGCAGAGTTCACATCAAACACGGTAAGAGCTTCAGTATGATCAATACGGATTGAACCACCAGAAGGAAGATTAATATCGCGAGAGATAAGATCTTCCAATTGAGGTTCAATGTGATTTGCTTTAAAAATCGGTGTGCTATCACGATGACGTGTTACTTTAATTTGTTGTGACGTAGGTCCATGCCCTAAGAGGTCCAGCAATCGGGATTCTCCCATATCGGAATCGACGATAATTTCCTCTACATTGCGATGCGCATAGTCCCGTACAAGGCGGAACCAGAAATCCGCGTCACTATATAAATCAGTACCGCTCTTCGCCACCTTAAAGCGCTTCAACACATGTTGCCAGGTCCGCCACAGATACTCCATATCGCGACCGATTTCATCGGCACTGGCCTTAGCTGCTGCAGTACGAATGATAAAACCGCAACCTTCTTGTACATAAGGAGTTGCCAATTCTTGTAGTTTACTGCGCATGGTTTCGTCTGTAATTTTCTTAGAAATATGCATGCCTTCAGAATATGGTAATAGTACCATATAACGACCAGCCAAACTGACGTCTGCAGTCACGCGGGCACCTTTACCGAGCATTTCTTCTTTCACTACTTGAACGAGAATTTGTTGCCCCACAGATAGGCGTGGCAAAATTTTCTGTTCCTTCCCTTGTTGAAGGTTCAAATACGCATTTTGAGAGCCCCCAATATCAACAAAGGCCGCTTGCATACCATTTAATACGTTCTTTACTGTGCCTTTGTACATATGATTTGCCATATGAGACTCATCGGTACGCTCCAAGACAAAGTCCACTAGCTGGCCTTCTTCGTCGATAACAGCCATACGAATTTCTTCACGCATAACATTGACCAAAATTTTATGCATCCTATCCCTCCCTTCTTTGTCATCTAAATTATAATTAGTAATTAATCTCTAAAGGCGTATAGCGGCCTTTTTCGTTTTCTACCATAATTGCTTTACGATGAATTTCGTAGCTAGTTGTAATAGGCCAATTATACTGATCCTTCCCTAGATTCCATACTTCGCTAGGTTTAATCGTGCCTTGCGGATAAATGCCGATGCCCATTGTAAGGGTCACCATACCCTCTTTAACAGAGGCTACGATCGGTTCTTTTACAAACTCTTTTACATCAATGGTACGAGTTTTCTTAGGTGTTACCTTTTCATAAGAAATTTCCATTGCTTCATTAAAAGGTTTGAGTAACGCAGCCCAATCAGCATTTTCATCTGTCACAGGGCCTGTTACCTCATAGATAGCAAAGTTACAGATGGCCATCATCTTTTTCACCTTTTCAGGCATTTCTTTACCATCTAGAACCTCAAGACCAGAAGGCGCTACACGGTTTAAACGGTCCATAATGGACTCTAAACTGTCCTCTTCAAGCACATCCATATCGATATATTCAGCCGCTGCGGTTACGCCTAAGGCGAGTGCAGAGGAGAAGCTAATTTTCATGTGAGGGTTAAACCCTTCAGAATACGCCATTTTAATTTCTGCTCGACGTATCATCCGCTCTACAGCTTGAGCATAATCAAGGTGTGACAGGAATCGTAATTCTTCGCCCTTATTTAAGGCCAAACGTAACTTTTTCAACTCTGCCACCCTCCTTATAGTCAATAATAGCTGTATTGAGCTCTGGACATACATTACAGCCCTTACATGGAGCTCGACGACAATCGCCTGTAAGATTAGCTGCTACCGCTTGCTCCCACTCGCGTTTTAAGAAAGCTTTACTTACAGTGCAATCTAAATGATCCCAAGGCAAAGGCTCATCAAAATCACGGGTGCGACGTGCATAGTATGCAGGATCCAATCCGCAGTCAGCAAATGCTTTCAACCAAGTTTCATAGTTAAAGAACTCGGTCCAACCATCGAATTTACAACCTGCCTTCCAAGCCTCTACGAGAACTTTAGACAATCTGCGGTCCCCACGAGCAAAAGCGGCTTCCATGTAACCAGTATAACCATCATGGTAGTGGTAGGAAATGTTACGATTATTGATAAGAGACTTCAAGTAACGTTGTTTGCGATGAATTTCCTCCACATCTTGTTGACCATACCATTGATATGGAGAATGTGTTTTTGGTACGAAAAAGGATACGCTCACCGTTACAGAGCCATTACGTTTGCCTGTAATATCACGGTGCAAGTCAAGCACCTTGTACGCAAGATCTGCAATACCAGCCAAATCTTCGTCTGTTTCTGTAGGAAGCCCCATCATAAAATACAATTTAACCGTGTTCCATCCTGATTTGAAGGCATTAGTACATGCGGCCAACAAATCTTCTTCACTAACGCCCTTATTGATAACGTCACGCATCCGTTGCGTACCTGCTTCAGGAGCAAAGGTAAGACCACTCTTGCGCACTTGCTGTACCTTTTTCGCAATATCGATAGAGAAGCTATCAATACGCAATGACGGTAAGCTAACGCTAACTTGTTTATCTTTAAACTCTTCCATGAGCATATCTACGAGTTCAGGCAATTTAGAATAGTCCGCAGAGCTCAAACTCATCAAGGATATTTCATTGTACCCCGTATTGGCAATTGTATCTTTAGCAATCTGTAACAAACGTTCTGGCGTCTTTTCACGAACCGGACGATAGAGCATACCGGCCTGACAGAAACGACAACCACGCGTACAGCCACGGAATAACTCCAATACAGCACGGTCATGCACTATATCAAGGAACGGTACAACAGGCTTTGTTGGATAGAATACATTCTCTACATCCTCTATAATACGTTTCTCAACGGTTGCAGGTACGTCTTCGAAACGCGGCGTAATCGATTTAAAATCGCCTTGTTCGGTGTATTCTACATCGTATAAAGCCGGGCAATATGTGCCAGGAATTTGGGCTACTTTACGCAAAAAGCCTTCTTTGCCACCTGGGAAGCCTTTGGCTTTTTCTGCTTTAAATAAGTCGATGAATTCATCGCCCCACTCTTCGGATTCACCGAGGGATACGATATCAAAGAAATCAGCAATAGGCTCTACATTATACGCACAAGGGCCACCGCATACAAGCAGTGGAAAATCTAAATCACGCTCCTTAGCATACATAGGAATGCCTGCTAAATCGAGCATATTTAAAATGTTAGTAAAACTCATTTCATATTGAAGCGTAAATGCTAACACATCAAAGTCTTTAATAGGCGTACGTGTTTCTAAGGAAAATAATGGAATATTACGCTTGCGCATTTCCTCTTCCATATCGTGCCACGGTGCAAATACGCGCTCGGCTACCGCATCTTCACGACGGTTTACGAGACCATACAAAATCTTGATGCCCAAATGACTCATGGCCACTTCGTACACATCGGGAAAACCTAAAGCCATAGTTACATCAACAGTACTGTGATCTTTCACGATACTATTGTATTCGCCGCCCGTGTAACGAGCGGGCTTTTGGACATGTTGTAACCATGACGTATCTAATTGAATCATACATCCTCCGTCTTTAATGAAAGACTTCTTTCACAATCAATCCTATGAAAGGATATTAAAATATATATTTTGTCCGCTGTCTAGCAATATTTAATAAAATGCCAATGCTCAGCATATTAGTTGTTAGCGCACTAACACCATAGCTAAGGAATGGCAACGGAATCCCCGTTACAGGCATGATACCAATCGTCATGCCTACGTTTACGAGCACTTCAAAGGCAAACATCGTACCAATACCCGTTGCTAATAACATACCGAAATTATCATTGCAGGTATATGCTACTTGAATGCTGCGATAAATAAGCATAAACAATAATAGCAATACTACAATGCATCCTACAAAGCCAAATTCTTCGCCGATTACAGAAAAGATAAAGTCCGTATGATTTTCTGGTAAAAAGTTCAACTGACTTTGAGTACCATTAAAGATACCTTTACCAAAAATCATACCCGACCCGATGGCAATCTTAGATTGAATAATATGATAGCCAGAACCGAAGGGATCGATATCTGGATTTAAAAATACTAGAATACGTTGCTTTTGGTATTCTTTCAGTACAAACCAGCCCAAAGGCATCAAGAGTAAAGCCACACTCGCAATAATTTTTATAAGCTTAGTTTTGATACCAGATATAAAGAGCATCCCTACAAATATAGCAATATATACGAGGGATGTCCCCAAGTCAGGTTGTAAGAATACGAGAAGGATAGGAATCCCTACATATAACACTGGCATCAATAGGGATTTAAAAGTATCTAACTTGCCAATGCGCGGTTCTAACATTTTAGCCATACAGATAATCATCAATAGTTTAGAAAACTCTGAAGGCTGAATAGTAATTGGCCCCAGTTGAATCCAACGCTGTGCACCTAGTGCGGAGGTACCAACTACCATAACTGCAATTAACATAAGCATGGTAATCACATAAATCATATTCCCCCACCCTTTAAGGCGATGGTAATCTAGAAATTGCATGCCTATAACGACAGCTATATTTGCTAAAAAGAATACGAGTTGTTTTACCACTAAACTACCAAAACCGATAGCCTCATGATTCACATGGGTAGCACTACCAATAGCTGTAAGACCAATTCCGACAAGTAATATAGTACATATGATGATAGTCCAATCGCTATCTGTCCATATTTTACGCCACATCATATCACCTATTTCAACTTGCTACGGCGCCACAAGCTTTGTTTCCCTTGCACCAATAAGCGTTGCGTGGTCCAACCGCCACGATTAATGTAATGAACATTGTTAGAATCCTCAAAAATAGACTCACCTACTGTTGCAAGACTTGGTGTACTATCTTGCTCCTTCGATGTTTTTTTCTTAGTTACATAAGCATCGAAGTGCTTTTGTACATCGTAGTCTTCCCAACACTCACCGGTAGTTACATAATCAACAAGAGGTGCTAACATAGCTTTTAGTTCGCTAGAAACAAATTCTAACAAACGACCATCTTGTGTATAGGTCAAAATATCCTCATCATAAGGGATTATAGCCCCTACATATTCAGCGCGAAGGACTTCTAACATATCATATAAATTGATATTCTCTCCATCGATAGGTACTGCATTAAAAGCAATAGCATAATCACGAATATTATGTTCTTGACATACTTGAATCATGCGCGCCCCATTACGTAAGGACACCCATAAAGGATGCGTCACCACGATGCAGCGATTTACTAATTCTAAAATAGACTCTATGCCCTTACCGATACCAGCAGGAGCATCAATTAAAATATAGTCATATGTCTCAGAGAGGCGACGAACTAATTTTTTATATTTTTTACGACCTATATCTTCCCAACGAGCACTTTGGCTAGCTGGTAGAAAATCTAAGTTTTCAGCAATTGATACGATGGCATCATCCATATAGTCTTTATCTTCGCTCGCATCTAATGCGTCGTAAATAATTTCATTTGCCACTCCTAACACAAGGTCTAAATCGCGCAATCCAAAATCTCCATCACAGAGCAATACGTGATGCCCTGCATTGCTTAAGGCTGAACCCAAGCAAGCGGTAATCGTAGTCTTACCTACGCCCCCCTTACCGGATACAACGCCGATTATCTCGCCCATACTAATCCTTTCTTGGTTGTCCACTAGTTACCGCATTCTGAGGTTTTTGCCCTTTATTAATACTTGTCCCCGTAGCAGTTTCCTTATTGCTCTTACTATTTGTATCATTAGATTTCTTATTCACTGGTACATTGAAGTACGCAGCCAATATATCTCGTACGATAGGCCCTGCAGAGCCCGCACCAAAGCTACCTTGCTCAACAAGTGCAACCACTACAATTTGTGGCTTATCATATGGTGCATAGGCTACAAACCAGCCGTGATCTCTGCCATGTGCATTCTCTGAAGTACCTGTTTTACCAGCTACATCAATAGGGAATCCTTTAAACAACTCCCCTGCTGTACCACCTTCATTAGTAACATCACGCAAGCCTTCGCGAACAAGATCCATAATATTTTTTGGTACAGGTAAGATACCGAGCTTGTCTGGGCCAAAGATTTCTTTTGGCGTGCCATCCTTATTATCAATACGGCTCACTACATATGGGCGGTATTTAATGCCACCATTTGCTACTTCACTGAGCATAACAGCCATTTGTAATGGTGTCACCAAAGTAAAAGACTGACCTATGGCCGCATCAAAGGTTTCACCTAAATACCAATCTTCATCATACACTTTGCGTTTATAAGCAGGACTTGCCATATTACCAGAGGCCTCACCAACAAGATTGATGCCTGTCTTTTCGCCAATACCAAAGTAGCCAGCATATTTTACAAGTCCTTCTATGCCAACGCGATTGCCCATTTCATAGAAGTAAACATTATCTGATTTTGCAAGAGCTTTATTAAAGTTAAGCCACCCTAATGCTTCACCTTCTGCATTTCGTTTATCGATAAGCCAATGTTTACCACTATCAAAAATCATTTCTTCAGGGGTAACCTTTTTCAGGTCTAAAGCCGCCGTACCTGTAATAATCTTGAACGGAGAACCTGGTGGATATTCACCAGAAATAACCTTATTATCAAATGGATGATTCTTATCGTTATTCAATTGATTCCACTGTGCCGTTGTAATCCCTTTCGCAAACCAGTTAGGATTAAACTCAGGGGCGCTGACCATGGCCAAAATGGCACCCGTATTTGGATCCATTGCTACTACAGCAGCTCCTTGAGCTGGAATGCCTTGGGCACGCAACTGTTCTAATTGGTTCTTAACAGCTTCTTCAGCAGCCTTTTGTAGATTTGCATCTATTGTCAAATGGATATTAGATCCAGGCACTGTATGCTTTCTATCTACCTCCGCAACCGGTCGGCCTGTAGCATCAACCTCTACCTGTTTACCACCATCAGTACCACGCAAGATGGAATCATATAGTTTTTCAAGACCAGAACGGCCTAAAATAGTACCACCACTAATAAGGGTATTTGGATCTTGCTGTTTTAGCTCTTCTAATTCTTCTTCGCTCACTTCACCCACATAACCAAAGAGCTGAGAAGCCATCGTTTCATATGGATAATAGCGAAGTGGTTCTACATCTATGGTAACACCTGGTAATTCATGACGATGCTCTTCGATGCTTGTAACTACATCCATAGAAATATCATTAGCAATACGAATTGGCTCATAACCATATTTATGATCATTTACCTTTTTTGTAATATCTTCTGGTTTAATTTTCAGCAAAGTTGCCAACTTAGCAACTTCACCTTCGTCTAGAGCCTTCCCCGTAGGCAAAATGGAGATAGTGTATGCCGGTCTAGAACCTACTAAGATCTGACCATTTCGATCGTACATAATACCACGAGCAGCTGTCATGGATACCATGCGCAAACGGTTGCCTTCTGCCTTAGCTTGGTAATAACCACCAGACAAGATTTGCAACGACATCAGGCGTAATGCCAAGACTATAAATATGCCGGCTACAATGTAAAAGAGTACATCAAAGCGATTCGTTTTTCTTCGTTTATAGAGGCCTTCAAGCACTCTTTCACCCCCTTAATCCTTACCAAATATAACCTTGTTGTTCATCATCTTTACGCCATAACAAACCATGCACAATAGCGCCTAACAAGCCATTCCAGAACATCACGGGTAATACCATATGCCACAAGTATAGTCCAAAGTGCAAATCGCCACCACTAGCTAATATCATAAAGCTACGAATAACGCCATCTAGTAGCGTACAAATAGCTACTATACCGCTAGACCAATACCAGCGTTCTTCATAGATACGATGCTTTACGGCAGATAGTAGGTATACCACAATTACGTAAGGGAATAGATGGAGCCCAAAAAAGTTAGATATCAATACATCATGTACGATACCCCCAACAACAGCGGATATCAGCCCCATACGACGACCTTTAAATAAAGTAATCATAACAATTATCGTCAAAATTAAGTTTGGTAACCAATTTGTATGAAAAATAGTAGGCAATAATTGCGCTTGTATAAAATATATTAAAAATCCAGAGAGAACTAAAGCTAGACGCATCATTGTTTAACGGCCCCCTTTGCACCCTCTACTTGATCTCGTTGTGTTTGAGGCACAAGTTTAGGTTCAAGTTCTGGTTTTTGTGGTGCACTTAGAGAAGACGAGGTAAGCACAAAAACTTCTTCTAAACGATGAAAATCTACACTCGGTGTGACTACCGCATTTTTAACAAATCCTTCCGAATCATTTTCGATAGATTGCACGTTGCCAACAGGTAGACCTTTCGGATAAATGCCTCCATATCCAGAGGTAATCAACTTATCACCTACCAATACATCACCATCGCGAGCAATATTTACCATAGATGGTGTACGAGGTGTATTGCCATTACCTTTTACAACGCCAGACAAACGAGATTCAGGTCGTTGTACAAGGATACCTATTGCGCTACGCGGATCAAGAATGGTTTGAACGCGAGCAGAATGCGGATATACATCTGTAATAAAACCAACGACACCACTAGGTACAACAACAGCCATATTAACTGCCATACCTTCTTCACTCCCTTTATCAATGGTGAAAGTATTTGTCCAAGTACCGTAATCCTTTGTAATGATACCTGCTAGGGTCATGGAGAATTCTGGATGGCTACTCTTATAGTTTAAAAGCTGACGAAGGCGAATATTCTCTGCTACTACTTCATCGTAGTTAACTACCTTTTGTTCCAATGTAGCTTTACGAGATGCTTCCTCTTCACGTTCGATAGTAGAGAAAATAGCATTATTAAGTACTGTAAAGCTAGTTTGGACGCCCTCTAATAAACGAGCTGACCCATAAGAGAAAGGCGTTGTAATTCCTTCAAGGGTAACCGTAACAAAGGGAATACTAGTCCGTTGCTTCCACGCAAAGCCGAGCAATGCCATTAGGATACAACCAATGACAACGATGATAATTAACTTTTTATCTGACTGTATCATGCTAGTCTCGGCCCTTTCTATTCTTAGAATTTACAATAAAACGCGATAAGCTCACCAAATCAGATGAGGCCCCATTAAGGCCTACCACAACTTTTGTTTCAGGTGCTTCAGGAACGTGAACAGGTACACCTACTTCAGTACCAATCCGATCCGCTAAGCCAGATAGTCTTGCCGTACCGCCAGTAAGCCATATGCCATGTTGCATAATATCAGCCACGATTTCTGGTGCCGTAGCACGAATCATTTGCTTAACCTCATCCAAGAGTCCTATCAAACATTCATTTACAACTTGGTACACTTCAGATTGATGAATCACACAACGTCTACCTAAGCCGTTCATCATATCGCGCCCCTGAAAGGCATACTCTGCATCCTCTAAAGGAGCGATAGCTGTACCTAATGTATGCTTAATATCTAATATGGTCTCATCAGATACGATAACGCCAAAACACTCACGCACATAGCGCAATAAGGCATTATTAATATCAGAACCACCAAAACGAATTGTTTTGCTATCTACGATACCACCTAAAGAAACAATCCCCATATCAATAGTGCCACCACCGATGTCAATAACCATAGATCCTTGCGCTTCAAAGATAGGCACACCACAACCAATAGCAGCTGCCACAGGTCGTTCAATGAGGAATACCTCTCGAGCACCAGCTTGAATAACAGCATCCATCATAGCTCGTTGCTCAACATCGGTCATACCACAAGGAACCCCTACGACAACGCGGGCTCGACGCAACGCATTAGACACCTTATTAAGAAAGTAGCTAAGCATAGTATGCATAACACGATAGTCAACGATAAATCCATCCTTTAAAGGCGTTAACGGACGCCACATATCGGGCATGCGCAATACGAGGCGCGCCGCTTCATCACCAACGGCTACTACTTTTTCTTGTTTTGTATCAGTTGCTATAATCGATGGTTCGCTTATAACAGTCCCTCGCGTCCCCCCCATGAGGCGCGTTTGTATGGAACCAATATCTATACTTACATCTTTTCCTAGAGTAGGTAAAATGGAACTCATAGTAATTTCTCCTTCATTACATCATCATTCCATTTTACCATATATAACGCGACTTTTTCCATTGATATCAGTACCTTTCCTTTTGTTAAAAGCACAGATAACGCATAATCCCTGTACTCATAAGTCATACATAAAAATTACATAACTTCATACATATAATCTCATACACAATAAGGAAAAGCACTCATTTATAGGAACTTACCCATGCGTCAAAATTAGGTATAGTTCAAAATGAGTGCTTTTAATAATCTTACTTGGCTTTGTTCAGTTTATTTAGGCTCAGCTCAATTTACCAATTTCGCTGAGGCTCGTAAATTCATTATCCCCTATAACAATATGATCAAGTACAGGAATCCCCATAAATTGACCAGCACTAACAAACATTTTCGTTAGCCGTATATCTTCATCACTTGGTCTACTATCACCTGACGGGTGGTTATGGATTAGAATAATAGCCGCCGCATTGCATGCTATAGCTTTTTTAAATACTGCTCTTTGCTCTACAAGGCTTGATACCAATCCACCATTAGAGATATGCTCCAACTGAATAAGCTTATTTCGAGATGTTAGCATGGCAGCCCACACATGTTCCACATCTTCGTGCCGCAGTCGTTCCATCACATATTGAGCTATTACAAAAGGTTGCGAAAAATCTTCATAAGTCTCTTTAATCTTAAGCTCCCCTAGACGCCTACCCATTTCAAGTGCTGCACATAGCGTCACTGCTTTATCTCTACCAATACCCTTGATTTTGGTTAGATTATCTACGGTCATTCGGTTAAGACCATATACGCCATCATCAAAGGATTGTACGATATCACTTGCCAAAGAAATCGCAGATTGCCCCTTTACCCCTGTACGCAATAAAATAGCCAACAACTCCTCCATCGCCATATGTGAAGGGCCTAAGGCGAGAAATTTTTCTCGCGGGCGCTGGAATGGTAGCATATCTTTTACACTTACTGTTGGTACTTCCATAGAATCTCTCCATTCAAATAGATAACACCATTTGTAAATCAAACAATAAACACATCTACTCTCTTAAAAATTATTCAGCACAGCACAGCACAGCACAGCACAGCACAGCACAGCACAGCACAGCACAGCACAGCACAGCCAATTATATCACTATCTGTCTAATACGCTAGTACTATTTTGCCCCTAACGCCTTGCACAGTTCCTCGTATACATGTTCAACTGGTAACCCTACCACATTAGTATAAGAGCCCTCTATTTTATCTACCCATAATGCACCTTTTCCTTGGATGCCATAAGCTCCAGCCTTATCCATCGGTTCCCCACTAGCAATATAAGACCCAATTTCAAAGGGTGCTAATTGTTTAAAATATACTTTTGTTTCATTGTGAAAAACTATCTCCTCCCCTTTGATGAGTAACGCGACTCCAGTGATTACAGAATGTGCTCTACCCGATAAATGCTCCAACATATGGCGTGCATCGGATTCATCATGTGGCTTTCCTAATACTTTATTATCAAGGACAACAATAGTATCTGCGCCTAACACAATACTTCCGTCTGGAACACCTACAGCACAACGAGCCTTACCTAATGCTTGGGCTTTCACCATTTCAATAGGGTTGTCGTAACCCTCATTAGATTCCTCATAAGTACTGGATACAACAGTATGATCAATCCCAACCTGTGTTAATAATTCAGTTCTACGTGGTGATTGACTCGCCAAATATAATCCAGCCATATACGCTCCTTCGTATTAAAAAACTTGTACATAAAATTCTTGGTATAACTAAACTATCCTGCCTATCCCCCAGAACTTACCATCCCTTACATAGTTGTTCCTTTATCTTCTTTTGAAGAAATTAATCTTTCATAATATTCTTGTACATCTTCCCCATGTTTTACCGCATCAGCTCGCACCGCTGCATAAAATATAATATCCGCTTGAGGCACACGAATACGGCCAGGCACATGCTCTTCTAATATTTCAAAGAATCTATCGTCGGCTTTCAACAGCAAACGACCATTTTTAACTTTATTTCCATCTACAATAGAATACACAAGAGACCAAATCGGGCGCGGGTCAGAGGTAGAACATTTTCTATATTTATAGCGGTATTTAATATTTGTCAACAACTCACGTTCAAACTTGAACACCCCATCAATCATGTTATAATCTACTTCAAAATGACGATTTCTAAAGATAGAGTTCTCTTCAATCACAAGCTTTGTATCTGTCAAAATATATGTATATCTACTAACAGCCTGTTTAACCATAACAATGATGGCCATGATTTCAATAAAATACTCAGCTAATAAAACCGTATGTAATTGAATACTGCGATACGTTGTATAAGCTGCTGCACACAACAATAAAATCACAAAAAATACTACCAATAACTCTGCACTTCTGGTGCGCTGAGATTTTTCTTCATATAATACTGTCATGCTTTACCCCTTTTAAAGAAATCACTAATTAATAACTATACATCCTATTATAAGATATTCTATGCATAAAAACTACAAAAACCCCGTCTATATCCAAGATATAGACGGGGTTTTATGACTCTATTAGTCACTCAGTTCAGATGCGAACTATATTATTTTTTCAACGCTGCTGTAATACGTTGAGTATCACGAGCAATCATGATTTCTTCGTTTGTAGGAATTACGAAGATTTTAACCTTAGAGCCTTCAACACTAATTTCTTGTTCTTTACCACGAACATTATTGCGTTCAGAATCAATACGAGTACCTAAATATTCCAAACCGTTACAGATTGCATCACGGTTACCAATACCGTTTTCACCAATACCAGCAGTAAAGATGATAGCATCTACACCGCCCATAACAGCAGCAAAGGCACCTATTACACGGCGAACTTTGTAATGGAACATATTCAATGCCAATTGTGCGCGTTTATTGCCATTAGCAGCAGCTTCTTCAATCACACGGAAGTCATTGGATACACCAGAAATCCCTAAAACACCGGATTCTTTATTCATAACTCTATCAATTTCTTCATAGGTCATACCTGTTTTTTCCATCAAGAATGGAACGATAGCAGGGTCAATATCACCTGTACGAGTACCCATAATCAAGCCGGACAATGGAGTGAAGCCCATTGTAGTATCGATGGAGCGACCACCTTTAATAGCAGCCACAGAGGAACCATTACCCAAGTGGCATGTGATAATACGAAGATCAGTCATATGTTTACCCATTAATTCTGCACAACGTTGCGCTACATATTTATGGGATGTACCATGGAAGCCGTAACGACGAATACCATAATCTTCATAATAAGAGTAAGGAAGCGCATACATATATGCTTCTTTTGGCATAGTTTGATGGAATGCAGTATCAAATACAGCAACTTGAGGTACATTTGGCATAATAGCTTCACAAGCTTCAATACCTTGAATGTTTGGTGGGTTATGCAATGGTGCAAGAGAAGCACATTCTTCCAATGCTTCCATAACTGCTGGAGTAATCAATACGGAATCAGCAAATTTTTCACCGCCGTGTACTACACGGTGACCTACAGCATCGATTTCATCCATGGAAGAAATAACACCAAATTCAGCATCAACTAAAATATCTAGCAAAATGCGAAGCGCTTCTTTATGGTTCAAAATTGGTTCAATGCGTTCTAATTTATCTGCATTAGGACGTTTGTGAGTGAAGATAGCATCTTGATCACCAATCTTTTCAAAAAGACCTTTTGCCAATTCTGTTTCAGTTGTCATATCAAGTAATTGATATTTCAAAGAAGAACTACCGCAGTTAACTACTAATACGTTCATCGATTAACCCTCTTTCTGTTGTGTAACTTGAATCTTGTTTTGAATTTCTTTGCTGATATCAGCACCTACCTGATCCTTTTCAGGATATTGGTAGACTATATTCCACAATACGCCATGATCTAAGAATACGTATTGAGAAATTCTAAATATTTGTCCTTGCGATGTAACAGTAACATCAAGCTTTTTAGCAGATGCACCTTCTAATGCTACGGACTCTTCTTTGATGGTCGCGCCTACTTTAGCAAATTCAGACTTACTGTGATTAATATACTCATCTACCGTAGGTAACGGTTTATTTTCACCAGGCCGTAAAGCCTCAACCTCAATTACCATATGTTCTGTAACAGATCCATAAATATCGATTGGATACCCCTTATCAGACATATTTTTTGTACTTTTACCCATTTCATAAGGCAAAGCAATGGTAATTTCAGATTGACCAGCACGGATAACTTGATGGCCAAAACTATATGTATCCATTACATTTGTAGAGCCACATCCCGCCATTGCTAGCAGCACAGCACCGAGCAGAGCCCCTTGTAATGTACGTTTCCAATTTTGTTTCATCATATACCTCACATCAATTCAGCATTTACAGTTAATTATAGCCTATAGTGTCAAGAAAATCTATACTAAACTTAATATTTGCACATAACATCATTTCTATAACCAGACCTTTTATATGGATATCATGAAATGTTATTTACAGCATTTCTTCGCTTTGTTACACTAACAATAATGAAAGGAGTCACTATGAAAACAATCGGTATCATCTGTGAATATAATCCATTTCACAATGGACATGCGCATCAATTACATACCTTAGCACAAGAGCATCCTGAAGCGCTGCGCATTTGTATCATGAGTGGTTCCTTTGTACAACGAGGAGAACCTGCTATTTTTTCTAAATTTGACCGTGCTCGTTGGGCTATTCTCGGTGGTGCAGACATCGTTATCGAGCTACCTACACTCTATTCTTTGGGTAGTGCACAACTGTTTGGAACAGGTGCTATTCGCATGGTAAAAGCTTTACATATCGATGCACTCTCCTTTGGTTCTGAAACGGCTGATCTAGATACACTCGTTGATATAACTAAACGTATGGATTGTGAAAGTACTCAAACAGTATTACGGACCTATATTAACGAAGGTATGTCCTATGGCTCTGCCTTCCGTAAAGCCCTTAATACAGAGATGCTCAACACCCCTAATGCACTGTTAGGACTTGAATATATTCGGGCAGGACTTACCTATTATCCTTCCTTAAAATATATACCAATCTTACGCACATCAGATCATCACGACGCGAATATTACAAAAGATTTTCCTTCTGGTACAGCATTGCGTAAACTTATAACAAATATGGCTACAGGTAGTAACAATTGTAATAAAAATAGTATCTACACTTCTACAGATATAGATACAACGACCAGTGCAAGTACAAATACAAATACAAATACAAATACAACTTCAAATTCAAATTCAACTGCAACTACATTAACAAAATTAAATACACTAAATAGTAAAATAGAGTTACAACTTCAGTCAATCATTCCTAAGACTATTGCAGACGATATGACTAATATAATTTCTAATGGTGCTTATGTAAACTATAACCGCTACTATGATATGGTCCATACCTTAAGTCGTCGTACATCAACTAAGGAGCTAGAAAGCTTTGGAGAGTTCAGTGAAGGCATTGAACACTTATGGTCCAAAGCGGCCCAACAACCTACGTGGGACCTGGTTATGAAGCAAATAAAATCAAAGCGCTATACCTATGCCCGTTTACAACGAATGGGAGCCTATCTCACCTTAGGAATACAAAAAGATTTACTACAAAGTGCTATACAGGAATCGCCACAATATGCTCGTTTACTGGCCTTCAACGATAGAGGTCGTCAATGGCTTCGAAATGATTTTGAAATACCACTTATTCAAAAATGGGCCAAAGCACCTAATGAATTAAATACGTTGGGACAAACGATGCATCAAATTGATACATTAGCTACAGATATACAAGCCTTATGCTTACATAATGAAGTTAAACGAATGGGTCATATGGACTACACCTATACGCCACAATACATAAAATAAGCAGAACTACAATCTGGTAGAAACATTCTGCACATAAATATAAGAGTCAAATAATTTAATTTTATTAAGTTAATCATCTTATTATATAGTAATACTCAAAAAGAAGAAGGGGTTACAATACAGATTATTCCTGTATTGTAACCCCTTCTTCACCATCCAGATCAGCGACGGCAACGCGTACACTTTCAAGATGTGATGTAGGAATATTTTTACCTACATAGTCCGCTCGTATAGGCAATTCACGATGACCACGATCGACGAGGACGGCCAATTGAATAGATCTTGGTCTGCCAGCCGTCATTAATGCATTTAAAGCAGCACGAATAGTACGGCCCGTATACAAAACATCATCTACAAGGATAATTGTCTTTTCCGTTGTATCAATCGTACACGGTTCCCCCTCTTTAGGACGAGCATCACGATCATCACGATACACTGCAACATTCAAAGACTCACAATCAATATGAATACCTTCTATACGCTCAATTTCCGCTTGTAAACGTTTTGCCAAAATGACACCACGCCGTTCAATACCTACAATTAACGCATTAGATAAACCTTTATTGCGTTCTAAAATTTCATGACTAATACGACGAATCGCACGCATTATAGCGTCTTGATCCATTAATAAGCGTTTCTTTTCCATATATACGCCCTTACAGCATAGGATTGTTCTATGCCCCTATATCCAAATAAGTAGTAAAAATAAGTACTTAAACAATCAATGTAAACATTTAGACTATTTTCGTTTATCTTCACGGTAGGTCTTAGCAAATTCTAAGCACGCCTCAAAATCAGCTGGTACCGGTGCTTCAAAGTGCATTTCTTCACCTGTAATAGGGTGTTTAACATCTAACGATTTAGAATGTAATGCTTGCCCTTCTATAGGAAAATCCATACGTCTATATCCATAAAATGGGTCATTAACAACAGGATGTCCAATATGAGCAAAGTGAATACGAATTTGATGGGTTCTGCCAGTCTCCAAATTACATTCAACCAATGTTTGATGACCATAACGCTCCAATACTTTAAAATGTGTTACTGCATCTTTACTGTTTTCAAAGACAACAGCCATTTTCATACGGTCCTTAGGATGGCGTCCAATAGGCGCCTTTATAGTCCCCTTTTCTTCTACAATATTGCCTTGTACTAGCGCCCAGTACGTACGTCTTGCAGAATGTGCTTTTACTTGTTCTGCTAAACCAATATGCGCTGCATCATTTTTTGCCACCATCATAACGCCAGACGTATCTTTATCTAAGCGATGCACAATACCTGGCCTAATTTCACCATTAATGCCTGATAGGTCCTTACAATGGAATAATAGAGCATTTACAAGGGTTCCAGAATAATTTCCTACTGCAGGGTGCACCACCATGCCACGAGGTTTATTAACAATAACAATATCGTGATCTTCGTATAAATAATCTAAAGGGATATCCTCAGGTTTAACCTCAATCGATTCAGGCTCTGGGATTTCTACATGAATTACAGTATCAGGTGTAAGCCGAAGATTAGCCTTTCCTACTTTATCACCTACTGTAACATGACCACCTTTAATTAAACTTTGAATATAGCTACGAGATCCTTCCATCTGTTCAGTTAAAAATATATCTAGTCTCATGCCTTCTTGCTCAGCACTTACAATATATTCATTCATCCTCTATTCCTCTTTGAGTCAAGTATAAGATATATATTTATTGACGAATTAAGTCAATAATCTATAAAGGGCCCTAATAATGAAAGCTATTCATGGTCCTCTTTCAATGAAAACAAATAAAATACAACAAAAGCTACACCTATACAAATACCAATATCTGCCACATTAAAAATAGGCCATACACGAAAATCAAAAAAGTCCACTACCCCATGAATCATGTATCGGTCAATGCCATTACCAATTGCACCTGCGACTAATAAGGCGGATCCGATTTGCAAAGTCCAATGGCCCTTAGCTAATCGCTTCCAATAAAAAGCACAAACAGCTAATAGAACAAAAGCTACTAGTAAGAAAAACCATCGTTGATTCGCTAACATGCCAAAGGCTGCACCGCGATTAATAATATAGGTAAGATGAAATACATTAGGAATAACAGGTAAAGATTCACCTAACAAAAAATGATTCATTACATAATATTTAGTTAATTGGTCCAATAATAACCAAATGATAAGTACTGTATAAAACAAGATTAACTCCCTTACTATAATATAAGTCTTAATAGTCCTATTATACTAAGTTAAGCAAATTTAGGCAAAATAAAAAGCCCCTCAATGAGGGGCCGTTTAATTTGTGATTACTCAGCGGAAATTACAGATACTGGGCAAACGGATTCGCAAGAACCGCAATCGATGCAAGTATCGTTGATTTCATATTTAGTTTCGCCTTCAGAAATAGCAGAAACTGGGCAAACAGATGCGCAAGAACCACATTTAATGCAACCATCAGCAATAACTCTCATAATTAGGACCTCCATAAAAATATAGATCAGAACTTTTTATTATCATTTAGAAAGGCACTTGCCTCAACTTATGTTCTCATTATCACACAGTTCTTTTTGAAAGTCAAATGAAAATGATAAAAAACTGTATATATTTTTGCATATTACTTTTTCATTTTTATCATACAAAGCCTATGTTTATAGGTATTTTGATATTACTTTTCATTTAATTAATTGAATATGATATTCAACAAATGAGAATGTTGTAATTATCAATTTTATAAAATCCTAATCATTATAATAGGAATTTAATTATCAATATTTATTATCATAAAAACTATTTTTTTATTACAACAGATTTAACGCTTATCTATATTTTAATCTAACATATAAACTTCACTCTAAAAAAGGCCGAATCATACGATTCGACCTCATTTATATTTATAAAGTAAAGTAATATCTTTACTATTATTCACTATATAACAATAATACTATTTTTTTCTTATAGCACTTAGATAGATGTTAAGAATGTTAGTGTACCTAAAATAACGCCTGCAAGGTTTGGTACGATTAAAATATAATCACGTTTAGGTGATTTTGTCCAACCATATAATACCCAGATCAAACAGGATACTGCTGCAAATAATGGTTGCCATGGTTGACTAGGTTGACCATGAAGATTAGCAATTATTTGTGGGATATAGGCTAAAAATACAAATACACCAATAAATGCAGCAATAGAACCAACTAACATATTAAATCTTTCTTTTGTCATAGATGACCTCCTTATTCAACATTACATTATTATATCTTACACAATATACTATATCATATTTTTTTTCGATGTAGTCAATTGTGTAAAATTAATCATGCAAATTAGTTTAATTCATATTGCTTTTGATTACACTTATATGTAATCTATATTAAAATCATATAGACTAAAATCATAAAAAACGAGGCCGAATCTTACGATTCGACCTCGTGTGTGCTTGTATAGTAGAGTAACCTATTCCCTATTATTTACCAGGGAAGAATGGCCATACCATTGGAATGATAATTAAGCTTACTACGAAGCAAACTAAAACCAATGGAACGCCAGCTTTTACATAGTCAGTAAATTTGTATTGACCAGGACCAAGTACTAATGTATTTGGAGGAGTACCTACAGGTGTACCGAATGCACAAGATGCAGCAACGCCGATAGCCATCAATACAGCATGAGGGTCAGCGCCCATACCTTGAGCAATGGAGATACCAATAGGAGCCAATAATGCACAAGATGCAGTATTAGACATAAATTGTGTCATAACACAAGATAAAATAAACAATACGGCTGTAGCAAAGTAAGGGCTAGGATCAGCGCCCATAACGCCGATTACTGCATCGGCAATCATTTTACCAGCACCAGATTGATCAAGTGCAGTTGCTACTGGCATCATACCAGCGAATAAGAAGATTGTTACCCAGTCAATGGATGTATAAGCTTGTTTTTCGTTCAAGCAACCAGTTAATACGCAAAGCATTGCGCCGATAACTGCAACCATGCTCAATGGCAAGTTAATACCAAAGTGTTCTTTCAATGGTTCGCCTAAAATCATGGCAAGGATTACACCTAAAAGAATAAGTCCGGAGAACAATTGTTTCTTAGGATCGTTAGAAATATCTTCAGCAGCTACTTCTTGTTCTACATCACCGGCATCAGTAATTTCATGTTTAGGTAATAAATGTTTACCAATGAGCATCATAAATACGATAGTAGCGATAGTCAAAGGAATGCCAATCCAAGCAAACTCGAAGAAACCAAATGGTTCAATACCAAATTTAGATAATGTACCACTTACAATGATATTAGGTGGTGTACCAACCATTGTAATGATACCACCAATGCCTGCAGCGAATGCTAACGGCATCAACTGGCGAGATGCAGGAATCTTAGCAACAGCACAGATACCAACAACTACAGGAAGTAAAGCAGCTGTTGTACCAGTATTAGATAAGAATGCGGACATGATAGCTGTTACAAGCATAATCGCAAGCATTAATCCATTTTCGCTAGTGCCTGCATGAGATACTACGGTTTCCCCAATTTTTTGAGCCAAACCAGTGTAGAATAATGCAGCGCCAACAACGAACATGCCAGCAAACAACACAACTGTACTATCAGATAAACCAGAGAATACAACCTTAGGAGTAATAATACCCATAAGGCCTAATGTAATTGCGCCGCCTAAAGAAGTAATAGCTAGAGGAATAATTTCCGTAACGAATAAAACAGCCATGACTGCAAGGACGATTAAGGTTTGTTCTGCAGTACCCATACATCATCATCTCCCTTCAGAGAAATGCACTGACATAATTATAAGAGATATAAAATATAACCTACGATACCAATGGCAGAAGCCATTATAAAAGTAATCCCATATCCCTCTCTTGTTTTAGGATACCCAAATAATAAAGTTTCACCAAGAAAACCACGGCGGTTAAACCAAGAATATTTAGTTCTCTGCTGAAACCATTTAGCTTTGCCTTCAGCACCGATAATCAGTGCAGTAATAAAAAAAACAATAAATGCCCAAACAAAACAAATCAGTATTTTTAATTCAATTGATAACAAGTGACCACCTCTACTATATTAAAAGCACTAGAAGGTTATTCTGTGAAATCTTGCTAATCACCTAATGACCGATCTGAAAAGCATTTATTGCAAATATTCCCTTTTTATGTATGATTACATAATGACCAAGGGCTTTTTGATTCACCAATAGGTGTACCTATTTAGGTACACCTGGGTGAATAATTATTTAATTATTAGTGACTGGACAACATAGCAAGCATTGTACCTGCTGCTACTGCTGTACCAATAACGCCAGCTACGTTAGGACCCATAGCATGCATGAGCAAGAAGTTAGCTGGGTTAGCTTTCGCACCTACTACTTGAGATACGCGAGCTGCCATTGGAACCGCGGATACACCAGCAGAACCAATAAGTGGATTTGTTTTACCACCATCAAATAAGCTCATCAATTTACCGAATAATACGCCACCAGCAGTACCACCGATAAACGCAACCAAACCTAAACCAATAATTAGGATTGTTTGATAGCTTAAGAAGTGTTCCGCACTCATTGTCAAACCAGTACCAGTTGCTAAGAAAATAGTAACAGTATTGATCAACGCATTTTGAGAAGTATCGGACAAACGATCAGTTACGCCAGATTCACGGAATAAGTTACCTAACATCAACATACCTAACAAGGATGTAATGGAAGGAAGCAATAAGGAAATGAAGATCGTTGCAACGATTGGGAACACGATTTTTTCAAAACGTGTAACTTCGCGCAATTGCTCCATTACGATTTCACGTTCTTTTTGAGTAGTAAATAATTTCATTACAGGTGGTTGAATCAACGGTACCAAGGACATATAGGAATATGCGGCAACCGCGATAGCACCTAATAGATGAGGAGCTAGCTTAGCAGCTAAGTAGATAGATGTAGGACCATCAGCACCACCGATGATACCAATAGCAGCCGCTTCTTGAACTGTAAAGCCCAAAGTCATTGCACCACCAAGTGCAACGAATACGCCGATCTGAGCAGCAGCCCCTAAAAGCAATGTTTTAGGATTGGCAATGAGTGGACCGAAGTCAGTCATCGCACCTACACCAAGGAAAATTAAAGGTGGGAAGATTTCTTGGGAAATACCTGCACTAATAAGAGCCATAACGCCTTCTTCAAAACCGTTACGAGGAATATTAGCAAGTAAACAACCAAACGCAATCGGACCCAACAATAATGGTTCAAACTCTTTGGCAAATGCTAAGTATAATAGGATCAAACCTACAAGAATCATAATAGCATTACCTGGTTCAAATGCGAGGAACCCGCTATCGTTAAGAACGGATTGTATCGCAACAGCAAAAGCCTCCATATGCGTTCCCCTTTCACAAATATAAAATTGTTATATGACGCGGCACCGCCGCGCCATACAAAACTTGGTATTAACCAAGAACAACCATGTCGTCGCCAGTGGATACAGTTTGGTTAGCAGATACGCGAACTTCGGAAACTACAGCATCATGTGGAGCTGCAATTTCATTTTGCATTTTCATAGCTTCAAGAATCAACAAAGTTTCGCCTTTTTTAACTGCTTGACCAGCAGATACTGCTACAGATAAGATTTTACCAGGCATTGGAGCTTTTACAGTTTCAGCACCTGCTGGAACTGGAGCAGCTGCTGCAGCTGGAGCTGGTGCTGGTGCAGGAGCTGCTTTAGGAGCTGGAGCTGCTGCTGGAGCCGCTTTAGGAGCTGCTGCAGGAGCCGCTGCTTTCACTTCATTAACTTCTACATCATATGCTGTACCATTTACTGTAACGTTGAATTTTTTCATCTTAAATTCCTCCAAAATGTGTAATTTCTACACAAAACTTATAAATATTTTTACACATATAAATTGAATAATCCCATGGATTATCAAATTAGCCAATTATCTTATCGATTACCACGCAAACGGCCTTCCATTTTCCAATTGTAGCTTACGATTGGACGGATATGCGCGATTTGATCAGCGGAATAACCCATTGCCGCTAATGCACCAACGATTACTGCTACTACATCTTGAGATGGAGCTTTACCGTTAGTTGTTGTAGCATTGCTCATTACAAATGCCTCCTAAAATTATTTTAACCTCTACCGCTTAAGCGACCTTCCAAGCGCCATTTAGCACTGGTTGCTGTAGGTCGGATAGATGCAATTTGTTCAGATGAGTACCCCATCGCCACAATGGCACCTACGATAGCTGCTACTACTTCATCCTCATTTTGAGCAGATGCACTTGGTGCAGCCACAGGAGTTGCTGGAGCTGCAACAGTTGTGTCAGTTTTAGGAGCTTCTTTTTTCTTCTTAGTAGGATCGATTAAATAAACAATCTTCATAAGAATACCTAAAGCAATCAAAACAAAGAACACAATAGACATATTGATTGCCATTATGAGTAACGGATTGGTAGTAACTGCTTGTCCTTCCATAATCATTCCCCTTTCTAAAAAAGTAGTAAAGAAAGGTATCTCCCAAATTCGATGATATGTTTACCGAATCGAATTATAATGGAATATTACCATGTTTCTTTGGAGCACGGTTTTCGCGTTTACTTGCAAGCATTGCCAAAGCGTTGATAACTGCTGGACGAGTTTGTTTAGGTTCGATTACAACATCTACGAAGCCACGTTCTGCAGCTTTGTAAGGAGTCGCAAACTCTTCTACATATTTAGCTGTTTTAGCATCTTTATCTTCGTCTTTCTTGAAGATAATATTAGCTGCACCAGCAGGACCCATTACAGCGATTTCGGATGTAGGCCAAGCATATACTTGGTCTGCGCCTAAATCTTGGGAACACATAGCGAGGTAGGAACCGCCATATGCTTTACGAGTGATAACAGTAATTTTTGGTACTGTAGCTTCAGAGTAAGCATATAACATTTTAGCACCATGACGAATGATACCGCCCCATTCTTGATTTGTGCCAGGCAAGAAACCAGGAACGTCAACGAAGTTAACGATTGGAATATTGAAAGCATCACAGAAACGGATGAAACGGGAAGATTTGTCAGAAGCGTTAATGTCCAAGCAACCAGCCATTACTTTTGGTTGGTTAGCAATGATACCAACGGATTGACCATCAAAACGAGCGAAGCAAGTAATGATATTAGTAGCATAGAATGGTTGTACTTCATAGTATTCGCCATTATCTACAGTAGCTGCGATAACATCTTTCATGTCGTAAGGCATGTTACTGTTATCTGGCAACAAGCTATTCAAGCTTTCATCCTCACGAGTTGGATCGTCACCAGTATCTACCAATGGAGCATCTTCCATATTGTTGGATGGCAAGAAGCCTAATAAGTAACGAATTTGAGCGATACAATCATCTTCATTTTCAGCTGCAAAGTGAGCAACACCAGACACGGAGTTGTGAGCCATTGCACCACCAAGATCTTCAGCGGTTACTTCTTCACCAGTTACAGATTTGATTACTGCAGGACCAGTGATGAACATTTGAGAAGTATTTTTAACCATGTAGATGAAGTCAGTCAATGCTGGAGAATATACAGCACCGCCCGCACATGGGCCCATGATTACGGAAATTTGTGGAATAACACCAGATGCATTTGTATTTTCAAAGAAAATTTTACCGTAACCAGCAAGGGCATCTACTGCTTCTTGAATACGAGCACCGCCGGAATCGTTGATACCAACAATAGGAGCCCCCATTTTCATTGCTAAACGTTGTACTTTAACGATTTTAGCAGCATGCATTTCACCAAGAGAACCACCTTCTACAGTGAAATCTTGTGCGAATGCATATACTAAACGACCGTCGATAGTACCATAACCTGTTACTACACCTTCGCCTGGTAATTCTTTCTTTTCTTGACCGAAGTTAACACAACGATGTTTAACGAATTGATCAAGTTCAACGAAGGAATTATCATCGAACAATTTAGCCAAGCGTTCGCGAGCAGTCATTTTACCTTGAGCATGTTGTTTCTCAATGCGTTTTTCGCCGCCACCAGCTTTAACTTTAGCTAGTTTTTCGTGCAATAACTCAATTTTTTCCTGCACTGTTGCCATTATAGCACCTCCAAATAAAACTTGTTACAGTATCATTTTATTTCATAAATGAATAAAGTTCAAGAAGCATACATATTTAATATATAACGTAGAATTATATGTATATGTATATCTACAACTCATATATAATTATGTGAATTGGATACTGTATTATTTCATACGTTGACATAATTCAAGCAATACACCACCAGTTGCTTTTGGATGTAAGAAAGCAATTGAGGAACCGCCTGCACCATAACGAGGTTTTTCGTCAATCATACGAACGCCTTTAGCCATCAAATCAGCAATAGCATTTTCAATATTATCAACGCGCAATGCAACGTGTTGGATACCATCACGACCGCCATTTTTTTCGATAAATTTACCGATAGGGCCATCTGGAGTTGTAGTTTCTAAGAATTCAAGTTCAGCATCACCACAAGGGAAGAAGGATACTTTTACCTTTTGTTCTTCTACGATTTCGTCTTCAGGAAGATGTTCAATGCCTAATGCATTTTTATAAAATTCTTTAGTTGCTGCTAAATCATTAACACCAATACCGATGTGATCCACTTGTAATACTTTAAAAGCCATTTTGATTATCTCCTTTTCAAGGCTAAATCTCTAATGCTACGTAGTCGCCGTCTACTTTAGCACGCTTGTCATTACGCCATTAACAACTGTATATGGATCGCTTTCGCGTTCATTAACAGCTGCCACTTGGCTATTAAATTCGTCGCTTGTAACAATTTTATCAGCTACATAACGACCAATTTGTTCATTAATCATTGCGATGATTTCATCACGAGTACGTTCTGCCCGACGAGATTCCAATTCACCAGAATCTTCAAGATACTCAAAATGTTCATCTAAAGCGTCGATAAGCTCATCTACGCCTTGGTCTTTACTAGCAATTGTGCGCTTAATTGGTGGGCGCCATTTTACTTCACGAGAATCTAGGTCAAGCATCATTTCAATTTCTACATTCAAACGATCGCAACCATCTCGGTCAGCTTTGTTGATAGCAAATACATCGCCAATTTCAAGAATACCCGCCTTGATAGCTTGGATATCATCACCGAGACCAGGAACCAGTACAACCAATGTAGTATCAGCATTTTTTACAATATCTACTTCAGATTGACCTACGCCTACAGTTTCAATAATTACTAAATCCATGCCAAAGGCATCCATGAGTTTTACAACGTCTGCAGTCTTTTTAGATAATCCACCAAGACTACCACGCGTGCCCATGCTTCGAATGAATACATTTTCATTTAATGTTAAATCATTCATTCGAATACGGTCCCCCAAGATAGCACCTCCAGAGAATGGGCTAGTTGGGTCGATGGCAACGATGCCGATTTTTTTACCTTGATCTAAATAATGTTTAACTACCTTATCGGTCAAAGTACTTTTACCAGCACCAGGGGCCCCTGTAATACCGAGAATACGTGCGTTCCCCGTTTTAGGGTAAATTGCCTTCATAATATCGATGGCATTATCATACTCGTTTTCTACAGCTGTTATGGACCGTGCTAAGGCTAGTCTAGAACCTTCAAAAAGGCCTTTAACTAAATCCATTCGCCTCACCACCTATCTTCGAATATGGGAATAGAGGGGAGCCAACTATTCAAGTTGCACCCCTCTTTGCCCCAAGCAATTATTTTACGTTTTCTTTAATAAAGTTAACGATATCGCTAGTTGGTGTGCCAGGTGTGAATACTGCCGCTACGCCAGCTTTTTTCAAGCCAGGGATATCAGCGTCAGGAATAACGCCACCACCGATTACAAGAACATCCCCCATGCCTTTTTCTTTCAAAAGTTCAACAATTTTAGGGAACAATGTATTATGAGCACCAGAAAGAAGAGATAATGCAACTACATTAACGTCTTCAGAAAGCGCTGCTTCAACAATTTGTTCTGGTGTTTGACGAAGACCAGTATAGATTACTTCGAAACCAGCATCGCGAAGTGCGCGTGCTACTACTTTTGCACCACGGTCATGACCATCAAGACCTGGTTTTGCTACAATTACTCTAATACGTTTTTCTGCCATGATATATTACCTCCGAAATCAGCCGATATTATAATGTGGAATGAGCTTCGTATTCACCGAATACTTCGCGCAATACATTACAAATTTCACCCAAAGTAGCATATGTTTTAACTGCTGCAAGAATTAATGGCATCAAGTTAACAGATTCGTCAGCTGCGCCAGCTTTCAAATCAGCTAAGGCTTTATCAACTGCGGCTTGATCGCGGTTAGCACGAACTGCTTGAGTTTTCTTAGATTGGTTAGCACCTACGGAAGCGTCTACGCGAAGCAAGTCTTTTGGAGCTTCTTCTTCAACTTGGAATTTGTTTACGCCAACGATTGTGCGCAAGCCAGATTCAACTTCCATTTGCCATTTGTAAGCGGATTCTTGAATTTCTTTTTGGATGTAGCCTTTTTCGATTGCTACTACAGCGCCGCCCATTTCATCAATTTTCTTGATGTATGCCATAGCTTCGTCATAGATAGCGTTAGTCATAGCTTCAACATAGTAGGAACCGCCCAATGGGTCAACTACGTCAGCCAAACCAGATTCGTAAGCCACGATTTGTTGAGTACGAAGAGCTACTTGTACAGATGCTTCTGTAGGAAGAGCCAAAGCTTCGTCACGAGAGTTTGTATGTAAAGATTGAGTACCGCCCATTACAGCTGCTGCAGTTTGAAGAGCAACACGAACGATGTTGTTATCAACTTGTTGCGCAGTCAACATGGAACCAGCTGTTTGAGTATGTACACGAAGCATCATGGATTTTGGTTTTTTAGCACCAAAACGTTCTTTCATGATTGTTGCCCATAAGCGACGAGATGCGCGGAATTTAGCAACTTCTTCAAGTACATTATTATGAGCATTCCAGAAGAAGGAAAGACGACCAGCAAATGTATCAACATCAAGACCAGCTTTCAAAGCTGCTTCTACGTATGCGATACCATCAGCAATTGTAAATGCGATTTCTTGTGCTGCTGTGGAACCTGCTTCACGGATGTGGTAACCGGAAATAGAAATTGTATTCCATTTTGGAACGTATTGAGAACAATATTCGAAGATATTAGTGATCAAACGCATAGATGGTTTTGGAGGGAAAATGTAAGTACCACGAGCTGCATATTCTTTCAAAATATCATTTTGAATAGTACCTTTCAATTCTGTGGAAGGTACACCTTGTTTTTCAGCTACTGCGATATACATTGCCAACAAAACGGATGCTGGAGCGTTGATTGTCATGGAAGTGGATACTTTGCCAAGGTCGATGCCATCGAACAAGATTTCCATATCTGCCAAAGAGTCAATCGCTACACCTACTTTACCAACTTCGCCTTCAGCCATAACATCATCAGAGTCATAACCGATTTGAGTTGGCAAGTCGAACGCACAGGAAAGACCTGTTGCACCAGATTCGATTAGGTAGCGGTAACGTTTGTTAGATTCTTCAGCTGTAGCGAAGCCTGCATACATACGCATTGTCCAGAAACGACCACGGTACATAGTAGGTTGTACGCCACGAGTATAAGGGAATTCGCCAGGCATTCCCAAATCGCGTTCATAATCAAAGCCTTCAATATCAACTGGTGTATACACACGGTTGTATTTTAAGTTTTGACGTTCTGGAGTTTTTGCGCATTTTTCGTCACAAAGTTTGTTGTACTCAGCAATTTGGGCTTTTAAGTTTTCGTAAGCCATGTTTTCATCATCCTCCTAAAAAAACAGGTTATTTTTTCATGCTTCCAGTTTCTGTGAAGCGTTTATGCCAAGAAAGAGCTTCATCAAGCAACATTGGTGTATGGGCATTCTTTGTTGCAGCTAATGCTTTTTCTAGGTATTCAGTTAACATAGGTTTGTAGTCTGGGTGAGCACATTTTTCAATAATCAAACGAGCTCTTTCCACTGGGCTCAAACCACGACAGTCAGCAACACCTTGTTCTGTACAGAAAATCATAGTGTCATGTTCTGGATGATCCACATGGGATACATATGGAACGATAGAACTGATGTCGCCATTTTTAGCAACGGAGTTAGTACAGAAGATAGTGAGATATGCACTACGTGCAAAATCACCAGAGCCACCAACACCATTCATCATTTTGCTACCCATAATATGAGTAGAGTTTACATTGCCAAAAATATCAAATTCGATAGCGGTATTCATGGCAATGACACCAATACGACGGGCAATACCAGGGTTATTGGAAATTTCTTGCGGACGAAGAATAATTTTTTTACGATATTCATCAATATTCGCATAGAAACGTTTCAACCCATCTGGAGAAGGACTCAATGCAGTACCAGAACATACAGTTACTTTACCAGCATCGATCAAGTCAAACATACCGTCTTGGATTACTTCTGTATAAATAGATAAATCTGTGAATGGCCCTTTAGCAAGACCACTGATTACCGCATTTGCAACGGAACCTACACCAGATTGCAATGGAAGCAAGTTTTTAGGCAAACGCCCTTCTGCAATTTCTTGTTCGAAGAATTTAATAAGGTGTTGACTCATTGCCTTTGCATCATCATCAATAGGCGCTAAAGGTCTTGTTGTATCAGGAACATCACAAGGTACTACTGCAACAATTTTACTTGGGTCACAAGGAATTGCTTCAGTACCAATACGATCACCAGGTGTTTCCAATGGAATTGGTTTACGATGTGGTGGATCGAGTGGTTCATAGATATCATGCATACCTACCAAGGAAAGTGGTTGAGATACGTTTACTTCTACGATAACCTTTTTAGCTTGGCTAACAAATGTTGGAGAGTTCCCAACAGATGTAGTTGGAACAATGGAGCCGTCTTCGTTAATTTGTGCAGCTTCGATAATCGCTACATCTAAATCACCAAAGAAGCCATATCGAACATTTTGTGCCATTGTGCTTAAATGCATATCGATGTATTTAACAGCACCGCTATTTAAGGCTTTACGTGTATCCCCATTTGTTTGATATGGGAAACGACGATTGATACCGTTAGCACGAGTTAACGCACCATCAGCTTCATCACCTACGGAAGCACCTGTCCACAAATCAATTTTGAATGGTTCTTTTTCCATTCTTTCTGCCAATGCCAATGGTACTGCCTTTGCATAACCCGATGGTGTAAAGCCGGAAATACCAACTTTATCATTAGGGTTAATCAACTGGGCTGCATCATAAGCAGTGACAATTTTACCTTGCAGGTCCACATTTTTTACGCGGTCTTTGATGTCTATCACCATAACCATCTCCTTTAAGAGTAACATTGTTAAACGACAATTGAATCTCTTTGGTCTAATACGTTCCTTAAACCGACTTCATCGTAGTCCACATCCAATGTATTGTCAACTTATATGACTAAAATGTATTTTTTATCACACTCTACCCGTGCATTATGACTAAAACGCATGGGTTTTTACATTTTTACATAAGTTTTATTCACACCGATATAACTCACAGGAATTATCAATTTAATAGTATATATTGTTGTTTTTTTATGTATATCGAACTATCCCAATACAACATATAGAATCTTATCAATATAATAAAAAAAATATAATATATACAGAAACTGACCGCTACACCTCCTATAAAAATATAGATATACAAAAAACCGGTTTTCAAATGCAAGCAATAATGTTCAATTATTCTAACATTAGAAAACCGGTTAAATATACTTAAGCTTACCCTACTAAGGTATGTATAAATTATACCATACTATGAAATTGTATCGCTACCATAAAACTTACTAATTATACAAAATATACCTTTTACATATGGGCCTTTGTGGAAAGTTGTACTTTCACAAAGGCCCCAACCCAACCAAGGAGTTGCCAAAAAACAATAGTAACTTGATGGCTATAGAGCTCAAAATCAGACAATCCACTAAAAAGAACTCCGATAGCTAAAGCGCCTATACCTATCTGTGCAGCTTGTCGGAACATATCCCCTTTCAAACGAACAGATGTAATAACATGACCGACGATAACTGCTAGGAATGATAGCAAGCCAGGAATACCTGTTTCAGCCAATATATTTAAATATAAATTATGGGCATGATACATCAACACATTAGGACCTTGAATGTAATAGTTATACTCTGGATAAACTAAGTAGAATGTATTCCACCCAATACCAAAGATTGGATTTTCTCGTACGATATACATTGTGCTATCCCATAGAGCCCAGCGAAGATCTGATGACGTATCATGACCTTGGAATATAGACCAAAGTCGCGAAGCAACTTCCCCTTCATAGAAGTATAGAATTAACGGTACCACTAACAAGGATAAGAATAGTCTTCGTTCTACGAAAATAGCCCAATACAGAATCATGGCCGCAAAACTAATCCAAATACCACGCGAATAGGTTAATAACATCGTTAAAAATAATACAACACCAATAATCAGCATTGTAACAACTTCACGAGTACGATTCTCTTTCATATAAACAAGAATATAGCTAATACATACACTTAGTACCATCAATAGATAAGCCCCTAACAAGTTAGGATTTTGCAATGTAGACGCCATTCGACGCATCAATTTAGGGAATTGTGCTGCATCTACCCATTCTTTTATATGTATATTAGGAACAAATATATACTGATAGGCCCCAATAATGCATACAAGAACGGCTGTACCTAAAAAGGCACGAAGAAAATAGTTCCACTGTTTAGGTGTTCGGATATAGGTACGAACTAAATAGTACATGCCCCCACCCGCTACAATTTGGTAGAACCAGCTCTGAATAGACCAATCCCAGTTTGGGGACATTAACGACGATATACCTGTCCAGATAACAAAGATCATAACAGTCCAAGATAAATAACCTGTCGGCAAACTCAATGATTTACTAGAAATCAAATCATATAATGCTAGACCTATAGCCAACCAGAGAAGTACATCTCCCACCATTGGCTGAAGTGGCATCGCAATGACAACACCATAGATTAATCGTTCAATATAAAAGGTAAGTCGTTTCTGATTAGGAATGAGTGAGAGTTCCATATTCTCACCTCAATGGCTCATCTCATGGAAAAACCACTGACGAGCATCTCCTAGAATATATAAAGAACCACATACAGCAATGATATCACCAGTCTTTGTATGTTTATAAGCCAATGCTAATGCAGCCTCAACAGATTCTGCAGTTTGAGCCGTCACCTTAGGTACAGTACGACGAATCACTTCAACCAAGTTTTCAGGTACCTCTGTTCTATCTGTTGGTGCAGGTACAGCGAGGACTGTGTCGCCAGATTTAATTACTTCACGAATAATAGCCTCTTGATCTTTATCTTTAAGGATAGCCATTACCACCGTTTTCGGTGTGTCCTTAAATAATTCATTGTACGTCATGGCAAAAGACTCAGCCCCTGCCGCATTGTGAGCACCGTCAAATATAAAGGTACGATCTAAGCCTCGTTTAACTTCAAAGCGCCCCGCCCACGTAGTGCGGGCAAATCCTTCACGCATCGTTTCTTCACTGATGTTCGTATCCTCTTTCATCAATAAACGTACGGCCATCAATGCACAAGCGAGATTTACAGATTGGTGAATGCCAGCCATCGTCGTAAACAACATAGCAGGTGCAGCATCGTTAGAACTAATCGTAATCATTTGACCACCCGTTACAGCGCTGCGGCTATCAATACCAAAATCTTTATTAAAAACATAAAGCTTGGCATGTCGTTTTTTAGCTACGTCCTCAATGATATTAAGAGGTGTATCTTGTGCAGCTGTCACTACAGGCACCTTAGGTTTAATAATCCCCGCTTTATGGCGTGCAATTTCCTCGACAGTATCACCACAATATGCTTGATGATCTATTGTTACATTAGTAATAACAGATACTTTTGGAGTCACGATATTAGTAGAATCTAGTAAGCCACCTAAACCAACTTCTACTACAGCATAGTCGACACCTTGCTCCTTAAAGAATAAAAATGCGGCAGCTGTTAATATTTCAAATTGTGTTGGCGCTTCTATTCTATTGTTAATAATAGTATCTACGGCAACCTTTACGCGACTAATTAATTTTCCAAAGGCTTCCTCTGTTATATTTCCATCATTAATTTGAATACGCTCCGTATAGGATTGAAGGTGAGGCGATGTAAATCGCCCCACCCGTAATCCACTTGTAAACAGTGCGTAGGAAATATATGAGGTAACCGAGCCCTTACCATTTGTACCTGTAACATGAACAATTTTATAATCTTCTTGTGGATTCCCTAACACATCCATAAGAGCCGTAATTCGTTCAAGACCAGGTTTAATACCAAATGAAGATGCCTGCTCCAAATAGGCTAAGGCCTCCTGATATGTCATATAAACCTCCTATTATAAGGTTTCAAGGAACGCTTCACGTTCCAATAACGCTTGTTGTTTTTGTTTATATTCTTCTAACTTTTCTTTTTCTTTTGCTACTACAGCTTCAGGAGCTTTTGCTAAGAAGCCTTGGTTAGACAATTTACCTTCCAAACGAGAAATTTCTTTTTCCATTTGGATTTTTTCCTTTGCAATACGCTCTCTTTCTTTTTCACCGTCAATCAAGTCTTTAAGTAAGAGATATACTTCCATACCATTGACAACGGTTACAGTCGCATTTTCTGGTTTTGGATCATCGATACTAAGAATTGTTACTTTCTCAGCCCAAGCCAATGTTACGAAGTAGTCACTATGTTCTGCTACAGTTTTAGCTAATGCTTCATCTGTTGGCGCTACGATAACCTCAGCTTTTTTACCTAAAGGCACATTCATTTCAGCACGCATGTTACGAATACCTTTGATAGCATCCATCATAACTTCCATTTGACGTGCTGCCCCTTCAAGATTATCGAATTTCAATGCTCCAGGCCATTTAGTAACAACGATGCTGTCCCCTTCGTGTGGCAAATGTTGCCAAATATGTTCAGTTACGAACGGCATGAATGGATGTAATAATTCGAGCATATGACGTAAGATTGTTACAAGTAAATATTGAACTGTACGACGATCACGTTCGTTGCTTTCACTATACAAACGAGGTTTCGCTAATTCAATGTACCAATCGCAGTACGTATTCCAAATGAAATCATATACGGAACTTGCCGCTTCACCAAGTTCGAATTTATCGAGATTAGATGTTACGCTTTGTACTGTTTCATTGTATTTTTGAACAATCCATTGGTCTGCTAATGTCAAATCATCTGCTGTTGGAACGAAACTTTCATCATAATTTGTAAGGTTCATCAATACAAATTTTGATGCATTCCAAATCTTATTGGCAAAGTTACGGTTAGCCTCAACACGTTCCATATAGAAACGCATATCGTTACCAGGTGTGTTGCCAGTTACAAGAGTAAAGCGCAATGCATCAGCACCATATTGGTCGATAACTTCAAGCGGATTAATACCATTGCCCAAAGATTTACTCATTTTACGGCCCTGGCTATCGCGAACAAGACCATGAATAAATACATGTTTAAATGGAATTTCATGTTCAAACTCAAGAGCCATAAAGATCATACGAGCAACCCAGAAGAAGATGATATCGTAACCAGTTACAAGCACACTTGTTGGATACCATTGTTTAAGTTCTGGAGTTTGCTTAGGCCAACCCATTGTAGCAAATGGCCATAAACCAGAGCTAAACCATGTATCAAGAACATCTGGA
This sequence comes from Veillonella parvula, assembly GCF_042850485.1. GTDB lineage: Bacteria > Bacillota > Negativicutes > Veillonellales > Veillonellaceae > Veillonella > Veillonella parvula_Q. Next base: position 1,399,422 of record NZ_AP031417.1, read on the forward strand.
TCTTGTGTAACATGACCGTGGCAATGAGGACATTCTGTAATATCTTCACGGCTAACGATCGTTTCACCACAGTCATCACAATACCATGCAGGAATACGATGGCCCCACCACAATTGACGAGAAATAGTCCAATCACGGATATTTTCAAGCCAATTCACATATGTTTTTGTAAAACGTTCAGGAACGAACTCTACTTCGTGGTCTTTAACAACCTTAAGAGCTGGCTCTGCCAATGGTTTCATATCTACGAACCATTGTTTAGATACCATTGGTTCGATGATTGTATTACAACGGGAGCAATGACCTACTGCATGGTCATGATCATCAATTTTTTCAAGTAGGCCTAATTCTTTAAGTTCTGCTAATACTTGTTTACGCGCTTCTTCACGAGGTAAGCCATTAAATTTGCCAGCACCTTCATTCATTGTTGCATCATTGTTCATAACAACGATGGATTCCAAATTATGACGTTGGCCCATTTCAAAGTCATTAGGGTCATGAGCAGGTGTAATTTTTACACAGCCTGTACCGAAGCTAGCATCTACATAGTCATCGGCAATTACAGGAATTTCTCGATTAACAAATGGCAAGATCAATGTTTTACCAATGAGATCTTTATAACGATCATCATCAGGATTTACTGCTACTGCTACGTCACCAAACATTGTTTCTGGACGAGTTGTAGCAACAACAACAAAACGATTATCTTCACCTTTTACAGGATATTTAATATGCCATAAATGGCCATGTTCGTCTTCATGCTCAACTTCAACATCAGATAACGCAGTGGCACAACGAGGACACCAGTTGATGATGCGTTCACCGCGATAGATCAAACCTTTTTCATAAAGGCTTACAAATACTTCGCGCACTGCATGGTAATACCCTTCATCCAAAGTAAATCGCTCACGGTTCCAATCACAGGATGCGCCAAGGCTACGGATTTGTTTTACAATAGTATCACCATATTCTTTTTTCCATTCCCACACGCGCTCTACGAATTTTTCACGGCCCAAATCATAGCGAGATTTTCCTTCTTCTTTAGCAAGCATCTCTTCTACTTTGATTTGTGTAGCAATACCAGCGTGGTCTGTACCTGGCATCCACAATACATTGTAGCCTTGCATGCGTTTGAAACGGATGAGGATGTCTTGTAATGTGTTATCAAGGGCATGCCCCATATGCAACATACCAGTTACATTAGGAGGTGGTAATACGATACTAAATGGCTCTTTATTCGTGTCTACTTCTTCGTGAAAGTATCCTTGATTTTCCCAATAAGAATACCATTTGCCTTCTATTTCACCAGGATTATATGTGGTTAAATTTTCGTAGGTTTTCATCGTTCCTCCTAAAAGACTCCTTAGCGCTTCATAATTTTAGCCAATACAAATAGGCTTGTTTCATATAGCAATATCATAGGTAATGCAATCATCGTTTGCGAGAACATATCCGGTGTAGGTGAAATGACAGCACCTATGATAAAGGATATAAGAATAAATATCTTTCGCTTCGTTTTTAAAAAGCGTGATGTGATTAAGTTGAAATATCCCAAAATAATTAAGATCAACGGCAACTCAAAGATAAATCCAAAGGGCAGTACAAAGGATAATACAAAATCCATATACTGACCAATAGAAAACATCGGTTGTAATTCATCTGTAGCAAAGCCCATAAAGAACTTCACCGCTGCAGGCAATACGAGAAAATAAGAAAATACAATACCTATCCCGAATAGACCAATTGCTACTGGTAAGATCCAGTTAGATAGCTGCTTTTCTCGCACAGTTAGTGCAGGCTTAACAAATAGCCAAATCTGATGCAATATAATGGGAGCGGCTATGACTAGGCCACCTACAACAGACACCTTCATATATGTAAAAAATGCTTCAGTAGGTCTCATATAATAAAGCTTGCCAGCCGGTTTTAGGAGTATTTCCAATAATAAGTCTACATAATAATAAGAAATACAAGTTCCCACAATAACTGCTACAGCTATTATAATCAATCGTTTTCGCAGCTCTGAAAGATGTCCTACAAGAGACAATTCCCTTGCTTCATCCATCATCTTCTGCTCTATAGCCGTATAAACTGGTTCATCTTCCACATCCTCAGGAATGTGTTGAGTTGCCACCTTATATCGTTCTTGCTCAAACTTTTGTTCTGCTTCACGCCGTTTTTGACGAACTACACTATCAAAAGAAGGTTTTTGCAGGGGATATTCGAAATCCGATTTTGGTTCGAATGGTTCCATATTATACCTTTCTATCAGCCAGATTTTCTACAGCCATCACAAGGAATTCCTTCCCTGGGAAATCACGCACTGCAGCGAGTGCCGCTAGAGCATCTTTACAATATTTATCAGCTACAGCTAATGTATTATCAATTCCACCTTGAGCAATAACATAATCAATAATGTCTTGCTCATTACCACCATAATTTAAGCCTTTAATATCTTCAAGCAATTTATCTTTATTACCATCGTTAACGATGCTTAATAACGGATACGTCAATAGTCCCTCTCGAAGATCATTCCCTACAGGCTTTCCCGTTGTTTCCGCTGTTTCACGATAATCCATAATATCGTCTGTAATTTGGAATGCCATGCCTAATGCATGACCATATTTTTTCAACTCTATGATTTCATCCTCTTGCCAACCTCCTAAGAGACCACCAAGCTCCATACAGCCTTCCATGAAGTCTGCTGTTTTCTTTTGCGTCTTTGTCATATAACGCTCTATGCCTTGATCGATGCGATATACATCTTCCATTTGCATGAACTCACCTTCTACGAGGCATGTAATAATATGAGAGAATACTTGAAGATACTTCATATTCGTCATTTCAGATACGATTTTAAATGCTTTGGCAAATAAATAATCACCACTAAGGATAGCTACCTTATTGCCTTTATGCATGTGAATTGTATCCTCCCCACGGCGAATTTCAGCTTGATCTAAAACATCGTCATGGATAAGTGTTGCTAAATGAAGCATTTCAACAGCCTCAGCAATTTTAATGCGTTGACGCTCTATAGATGTACCTGCATTAGCAATCAATAAACACAATTGAGCGCGCAAACGCTTACCACCTGCTGCTGATAACGGTCGAATCAGTGCATTGAAGTCCTCTGCACCGGTATTAAAAGATGATGCAAGAGACTCTTCGACACGCTCTAAATCTAGAGCAATGCGTTCCATAATCTCTAATTCGTTCGTTTGACTCATGCTTCATCTCCTACCAAAATTTTATTGATTCGTTGTTGTAAAAGCTCACGTCCAGTATGCTTTAAAGAGCTGTACAAAATCGGCGGGGTAGCCGTTGGATATAGCTCTTTAATAATAGACAAGTTTGCAGACTTTTCTTTAGCCGTCAATTTATCGGCCTTGGTCACTACAATTTGTAACGGAACACCGGCTTCGACGAGCCAATCAAAGGCCACCTTATCAATGGCCATTTCAGGATGGCGACCATCGATAAGTAAACACAACAACATCAATCGTTCAGAATGTAAAATATAATCGGCAATAAAGGAAGACCACAGATTGCGGTTTCCTTTATTTGTCTTTGCAAAACCATAACCAGGAAGGTCAACGAGAAACCAGTTATATCTGCGTTCCTCGGTTTCAGAAATATCCTCTTTTGATTCAATATCAAAGTAGTTTATCGTCTTAGTCTTACCTGGCTGACCACTAACGAGGGCTAACCCACGATAGTTACATAAAGAATTAATCAACGAAGACTTGCCCACATTAGAGCGTCCAAGGAAAGCGATTTCTACGGTATCCCCTTCAGGATATTGATCCGCCTTTACACAGGAAGTATTATATTTTGCAGCTATAATACGAGGCCCCTTTGGTTCTTTTCGTGTATATTGTGGTTTTGGGCCCATTGGTTTAGTGGATTTTTTCTTCTTTTGCATTACACAAGTGCCTTTGCTAATACTTCATCCATTGTCTTAACTGGCGTAATGATGAGGCCTTCTTTCACAATGTCAGGTAATTCTGCAATATCCTTTTCATTGCCTTTTGGAATCAATACCTCTTTTATACCATGAGACAAGGCTGCTAATAATTTTTCTTTTAAGCCGCCTATTGGTAATACGCGGCCACGCAATGTGATTTCACCAGTCATGGCAATATCAGAACGAACCTTGCGGTTAGTCAAAATAGATACCATAGCTAATGTCATTGTAATACCTGCTGAAGGACCATCTTTAGGGGTTGCCCCTTCTGGCAAGTGAACGTGAATATCAAGCTTTTTATAAAAATCTTCTTCAATCTTTAAAGCTTTTGCATTATGGCGAATATAACTCATAGCCGCTTGACCAGACTCTTGCATAACCTTGCCGAGACTACCAGTTAAAGCCAATTTACCGGTACCATTCATAGTTGTAGCTTCACATGGTAATACTACACCACCAACAGATGTCCAAGCTAATCCATTTACATAGCCAACTTGTGCTTTCTTTTCTCGCTCTTGGTCAACAAAGATTGGTGCGCCTAAGAATTCGTGAAGATTCTTAGTAGTGACTTTTGGTGCGTCTCCGCCTTCTTCAACTACTTTGAAAGCAATCTTACGGCAAATCTTAGCAATTGTTTTCTCTAAAGTACGAACACCTGCTTCGCGAGTATATTCGGAAATTACCTTTCTTAACACAGCATCAGATAATTTAACCTTGTAATCTTCAAGGCCATTTTTCTTAATTTGCTTAGGTGTTAAGTAACGCTTAGCAATTTCTAGTTTTTCTTCTTCCATATAGCTGGACAACTCAATAATTTCCATACGATCTAACAATGGACCAGGAATATTAGATGCTACGTTAGCCGTAGTAATCCAGAAAACTTCAGAGAAGTCGAACGGTACTTCGATAAAGTGATCACTAAATGTGCTATTTTGTTCTGGATCCAATACCTCTAATAACGCTGAGGATGGATCACCTTTATAATCAGATGCTAATTTATCAATTTCATCCAATAAAAATACAGGATTCTTAGTACCTACATTTTTTAACCCCTGAATCATACGACCAGGTAAAGCACCAATATAAGTACGTCGATGTCCACGAATTTCAGCTTCATCACGAACACCACCTAAGGATGCACGGATAAACTTACGATTCATTGCTTTAGCAATAGAGGTAGCCAAAGAGGTTTTACCAACGCCTGGTGGGCCTACTAAACAAAGAATAGAGCCACTATTTTTACCGGTTAATTTACGAACCGCTAAAAATTCTAAAATGCGTTTCTTAACCTTTTCAAGGCCATAATGATCGGCCTCGAGCATAGCATGAGCGCCCTTAATATCTAAACGATCTTCCGTTAATTCGTTCCACGGTAATGCCAATACCCAATCTAGGTAATTGCGCAAAATTGTTGCTTCCGGCATCAATTGAGGCATGCGGCTGTAACGAGAAATTTCTTTATCAATACGCGTATGTACGTCTTCACTTAGGTTAAGTGCTTTTAACTTAACTCGTAGTTCTTCTGCCTCCTCCTCGGGATCCCCTTTATCCCCCAACTCATCGTGGATAACGCGGATTTTTTCGCGCAAGAAATATTCCTTCTGCGCTTTTTCCATAGATTGACGCACTTGATTATTGATGGAATTTTCCAAATCAGAGATTTGTAATTCCATATTTAAAATGCCTACAATCATGTTAAGACGACGAGCCACAGATAATTCTTCAAGTAACTCTTGACGTTTCAAATTATTAATAGGCAATAGAAATGCAACTTGGTCAGCTAATTCACAAGGATTGCGTAATTCCATAACGCGCGTTACACCTTCATCAGTAACTGATTTAGCTTCTTCTGCCCATTCGCCAAATTTAGCTTGAACCAAACGACGATAAGCTTCAAGCTCTACATCGTCTTCAAATTCAGACGCCACTCGTTCATAGTCTCCTATATAATAAGGGTCCATGCTAGTAATATTCATAAGACGAATACGAGTGATGCCCTCTACAAGAACACGTACTATACCACCTGGTAAGCGCAACATTTGTTTAATTTTTACTAATGTACCCATTTGGGCTAAATCATGAACTGTTGGTGCATCTACAGCATCATCTTTTTGAGTTACGACGGCTAAAATGCGGTCCTCATTCATTGCGGCTTCCACCGCCTTAATGGATTTGTCTCGACCGATATCGAGGTGAATCACGATATTCGGGTATACTACCATGCCTCTGAGAGGTACGGTAGGGATCCCAACTTCGAGTAAATTCATACTTCCTCCAGGTATATATATTATGAAAAGAAACTCATTCCTACACAGAAATGAGTTTCTTCGAATTACGATTTCAACTGGATGTCTTGGTCTGCCTCATTTTTGAGTATAGGTTCACCTGTGCTTAATACGGATTCACGATTCACAATGCACTTAGTTACTTCCGGCATGGAAGGAACCTCAAACATTACGCGTTTCATCACCTTTTCAATGATAGCACGCAAACCACGAGCACCTGTTTTTCGCTGTAATGCTTCATCAGCGATTTCTTCTAATGCATCTTCAGTGAAAGTTAACTCTACACCATCAAGGGATAGAATTTTTTCATATTGTTTTGTTAATGCATTTTTAGGCTTTGTCAAAATTTGAATTAATGCATCTCTGTCTAATTGATCTAATGTCACCATTACAGGCAAACGTCCAATAAACTCAGGGATCAAACCAAATTTTAATAAATCTTCAGGTACAACATCTTTTAAGATAGCCGATATATTACGTTCTTCTTTACGCTGTACATCTGCACCAAAACCAAGTGTTTTCTTAGCGGTACGCTTAGTAATAACCTTGTCCATACCATCAAATGCTCCACCACAAATAAAGAGAATATTCGTAGTGTCGATTTGAAGCATTTCCTGATTAGGATGCTTTCTACCACCTTGAGGAGGAACAGAAGCAACGGTACCTTCTAAGATTTTAAGCAATGCTTGTTGTACACCTTCACCAGACACATCACGTGTAATAGAAGGATTTTCAGACTTACGAGCAATTTTATCGATTTCATCGATATAGATAATGCCACGTTCAGCCCGAGCTATATCATAATCTGCAGCTTGAATAATTTTGAGTAGGATGTTTTCTACATCTTCCCCCACATACCCAGCTTCAGTTAAGCTTGTAGCATCTGCAATAGCAAATGGTACTTCTAGCATTTTCGCTAAGGTTTGAGCCAATAGTGTTTTACCACTACCAGTAGGACCAATGAACAATACATTAGCCTTTTGTAATTCTACATCATCTACTACATTATCTGTTTGTAAGCGTTTGTAGTGATTATATACGGCCACAGCTAAAGAGATTTTAGCATCATCTTGACCAATAACATATTCGTCAAGATGAGCTTTAATTTCTCTAGGCGTTGGCAATTCTTTTAAATTGAAGTCGTCCGTCTCAACCGCACCCAACTCATCTGCAATGATGCGTTCACAAACTTCAACGCATTCGTCACAAATATACACGTTAGGACCCGCCACTAATTTGCGGACTTCTTCGCTTGTGCGTCCACAAAAACTGCAGCGCATAGTATCTTTATCTTTTGCCAAGGGGCGCCTCCATTACTTGCTTTCTACAGGTTCTCTTGTGAGTACCTCATCGATTAAGCCGTATTCAACGGCATCCTGAGCACTCATGAAGTTATCGCGATCTGTATCGCGAGCTACTACTTCAATATCTTGTCCACTGCGAGAAGCTAAGATACCATTTAACTCTTCACGCATGCGAAGAATCTCACGGGCATGGATTTCAATTTCAGATGCTTGTCCTTGTACACCACCTAATGGTTGGTGAATCATGATGCGCGCATGAGGCAACGCATATCGTTTACCTTTAGTGCCAGCTGTTAAAAGCACAGCACCCATGCTCGCTGCAGAGCCTACACAAATAGTAGACACATCTGGTTTTATATATTGCATCGTATCATAAATAGCCATACCGGCAGTGACAACACCACCAGGGCTATTGATGTACAAATGGATATCCTTATCAGGATCCTCTGCTTCCAGGAATAACATTTGCGCAATAACCGCATTTGCCACATTATCATCGATGGGGCCACCAAGGAAAATAATGCGATCCTTTAACAAGCGAGAGTAAATATCATAGGAACGCTCTCCGCGTTCACCTTGTTCAACTACGATTGGTACATACATGTAATCACCTTTTCATGTACCTAGTTGAGCAAACTATTATTCAGCCGCTTCAGCGCCTTTTGCATTATCAATAATGAATCGAGCTGCTTTTTTGCGAGCTACAGAGCCTGCCAACATAGCTACACGACCTTCTTTTGCAATAATATCCCAAACTTCTTTAGGATCTGCCCCAAAGTTTTGAGCCATAATGAAGATTTCACGGTTCATATCATCTGGAGTTACTTCGATACCTTCAGCAGTTGCAATAGCATCCAATACTAAATCAGCGCGTACGTTTTCAGCTGCGGAATCTTTGTATTCAGAGCGTAAATCTTCGATAGTTTTATTGGAGAATTTCAAGTAGTCTTCAAGTTTCAAGCCGCGGCCTTCCATATTCATAGCCAATTCTTGAATCATTTGTTCTACACGATCTTTAATCATCACTTCTGGGATTTCTACAGTTGCATTTTTAACAGCTGTTTGAATCAAGTCAGCATTGTAAGTATCGATCGCACGACGGGAAGCTTCTTCCTCCATTTTAGTGCGAAGATCTTTTTTCAATTCTTCAATAGTTTCGTAAGAGCTTGCTTCTTTTGCAAATTCATCATTCAATTCAGGCAATTCTTTACGTTTAATATCATGGATATGAGTTTTGAATTCTGCTTCTTTACCAGCAAGTTCTGCTACGAAGTAGTCTTCAGGGAATGTTACTTTTACAGTTACATCATCACCAGCTTTAGCGCCAATTAATTGATCTTCGAAGCCAGGAATGAAGCTACCAGAACCGATTTGTAGTGGGTAGGATTTACCTTCACCACCATCAAAAGGTTTACCATCAACGGAACCAGCAAAGTCGATTACTGCGAAGTCATCTTTTTGAATTGTAGCGCCTTCTTCAGCAACAACCATTTTTGCTTGTTGTTCACGAATATTGTTCAACTGTTCTTCGATTTGTTCATCAGATACTGTAGCATCTTGTTTTTCTGCTTCTAAGCCTTTGTAATCGCCAAGTTTAACTTCAGGGCGTTTAGTTACAGTAGCTTTGAAAATCAAATCTTTGCCTTCTTCGAATTGTTCCCGTTCGATTTCAGGTTCAGATACAGGCACGATATCATTTTCACGAAGTGCAGCACTATAGTATTGGCTAGCCAATACTTCAAATGCTTCTTCCAAGATAGCTTCTTTGCCGAAGTTCATTTCCAAAATACGGCGAGGCGCATGTCCTTTACGGAAGCCAGGGATGTTCACTTGACCTGCAATGCGTTTTACAGCTTGTTTAATGCCCTTATCTACTTCTGCTGCAGGTACTTCAATAGTTAACGTTACTACGTGTTGATCAACAGGATTTACAGTTGCTTTCATTTAAAATATGTCCTCCTCAAAGGGCAATATGCCCAAATTTCTGTAGTATATTATGCACTCCTAATAATAACATAAATGCAAGGTCAATGCAATTCTTCTCAATATACACTAAAAGACCACCCCAAAATGGGTGGTCTTTACATATTTTACATAATTATGCTAATTAGTTATCTTTAGCAATCAATTTGATAATGTCACGACGAGACAAAATCCCGATCAAACGATACTCTTTATCTACAACTGGCACATTTTTCAAATGTTGATCAAGCATAACAGATACAATTTCTTCTACATCTTTATCCGGTGTGGTTGTAATTACTTCATCAGTCATCAACTCATGAACGTGAGATGCCAATAATTTTTTGAATTGAGCATTGTATTCGCCAATGCCATTGTAGTAGATGCTAGCGCCTAATACATTAACATAATGAGGCACATGAGGACGTACCTTTTTGTATAGTAAATCACCTTCAGAGATAATACCTAACAACTTATTATCATCATCCACTACGGACACAGCTGTTAAATTATATTTAACTAATAAATCAGCTACATCAGAAATCGGCGCATCTTTGCCAACAGTAACAGGGTATTTATTCATTACTTCTTGGATTTTCATAGTGAATTCCTCCTTATAAATACATCTTGCTTTATTATACTATTCGCCACAGTATAATAAAACTCCTTTTTTCTGAAAGTATTATACAAATAATTTTTAGGTATACGTCTTCTACCAATGATAAGGTTCATTGCGATTAATTTTTGATGCTCGATATATTTGCTCTACAAGTAACAATCGAACCATTTGATGTGTAAAAGTCATAGGGCTAAAGGATAATTTATAATTTGCAGTCTGACGTAATGTATCACTCACCCCAAAGGCACCGCCAATAATAAAGGCCATATCGCTCACACCATCCACCTCAAGTTTAGATACCGTCTTAGCGAGTTCTTCAGAGGACATTGGTTTGCCATACACGTCAAGTAATACGGTATACCCATTTTTAGGGACCGCTTTTAATAAACGGTCTCCTTCTTCTGCAACGACTTGTTTGCGATCCGCATTACTCGGCTTATCTCCAATTTTACTTTCATTCAGCTCTGTAATTGTAATGCCACCATAGGGGCGCATGCGTTTCACAAACTCTGCTACGCCCTCACGTAAATAAGCATCCTTCAATTTGCCGATACAGACTACATAAAATCTCATTTTTACCTCTTCACAGATTGGATGGACACGATTTCATTAGGTTGACCATGTTGCAGCTTCATTTCAGGTCCAATACGAACACCACCATCCACAAGCATTTTACCAATGGTTTGAGTAACAAGGACAGCGTTATTATTATTTTCAGATCGATGAGCCAATATAACTTGCATAAAATTAGGACGCTTCATCATGAGTAGAGCTTGTGCAGCCATTTCATTACTCAAATGACCTTCATCACTAGCCACACGTTGTTTTAAAAACGGCTGATAGGGTCCGAAACGCAACATATGCGGATCATAATTTGCCTCTAGCACTAACAGCGTCGTATCATCAAGCCTGCGTAAAATATCATCTGAAATCACACCTGTATCAGTAACAACAGTTGCCTTATCGTTCCCAGCAAACACATTTATTCCAATTGGATCAGCCGCATCATGACTTACCGAAAACGGCTCTACGGTGAGACCGCCCAACGTTAAACTGCCCTTTGTAAGCTCAATCAATCGATTCTTCGGTACGATTAACTTATCTTGAATTTCACGCCATGTGCCCTGCTTCGTATACACAGGAAGATCAAATCGTTTTAGTAATTGTTGTAGTCCCGCAATATGATCACTATGTTCATGACTGACGAATATGCCCTCCACCTGAGCCATGTCTATATGCAATTCTTTTAACCCATTGACAATGCGCCGGCAACTAATGCCTACATCATGCAATATGACAGAGTTCCCTTTTTTTATTACTGTACAATTGCCCTTGCTACCACTGGCAAGGACATGGACCTCCAACGGTGATGATTCACTCATCAAAACACTCCATATACTTAATCATAAATCTATTATTTCTGTAAAAGTCAATAGCTTAGTTATTTAGTTAAACATTGTATTAACTCATTTAAATTCAAGCTATTATTACGTTCTTTCAGATAATTTAGTCAAACGCTCTACAAAGTACGACATATTAGCCTCAATATCTGGTCCTCGACGGAACATGTCACCGCCAACGAGGAACATAGTATCATTTCCGTACAGCTCAACGAGTTCATTAAGACGAGCATCTGTAACACCACCACCCGGTGCCGGGCAAGCTGCTTTCATCAAGCCCATTGGTCGTTTAATGTAAGAGGAAATTCTCTTGCATTGTTCCTCTGTAAAAGTAAAGCGTCCACCATAAGATACGAAAATTGACATATCAGCCCCAAAGATACGAGGTAATAAACCTAGTTGTAAATAGTCAGCTACTCCAGATACACCAGGGCTTACAAATCCACCAGAATAAGCTGGATGATGAATAATGGGCAATCGTAAGTTTTCATCAGTAGCTAATTTGTGTAACCAACCGAAACCAACGAGACCTGCAGCCACCATGAGAGCTGTAGCACCAGCCTCTTTGGCAAAATAAGCGCGTTCTAACACATCTGTACCATCACCTGATACGTTTGCAGCATATAAAGTATGTGTACCATGTACAGCATTCATTTCCTGTACCATAGCAGCACATCGTTTTACACGATCTTTATATTGAGAGAAGGACTGATTAGAAATACCATGATCATCCTTTATGACATCTGCACCACCACGTGTGTAAGCGCCACACATACGAGCCAATTCTACATTCGGTGTGCCCATCGGCTTTACAACGGCTTGAATCATTGGACGCGTCGGGGTTTCCACTAATCGACGAATTCCTTGTAAGCCAAATTGTGGTCCCTTAAACACATCGTAAAGTGTTGGACATAGTTCAATATCTACTACCCAAATATGTGGCTGTAACGAAGAATTACCAAAGACAACATTTAAAAATTGTGTAGCCTCTAAGGCCGTGGTATCTACGTGATATGAAATACGAGCCAAATAGTAACGAGAGGTGTCAATTACAGCATTTGGCATCACACCTACATTGATATAAGGAGAGTCTTCTACTATAGGTTCAAGAGATTCTAGTCGACCAGTAATAGTTTCTTTAATGTATGGATCCGTTACAAACTCATAAGGAAATTCTATAGTTTGCTCCACTTGAACAGCCCAAGCAATTGATTTTGCTTCTTCATATGTACTCGCTTCTATTCTATATGTAACTATAAATCGCTCGTCTTTCATAATGCGTCTCCTTTGCAATAATATTATTTAATTATATACCAAAGTAGTATACGATTCCATAAAAAAAGACCTCACTCCAAATCAGAGTGAGATCTTTTTAACAAACGAAACCATATATATTGATGTTTTACCTATACTAACAAGGTTTCTACTGTGAGAGACAATACATATAATCGCATGAGAGTAAACTCGTCTAACTATATCTTATTGGTAGAAATGTTTAGGATAACCTTTGAATCGTGTGAAGTGGCGATATTTACGAGTCGCACGATTAGGTTCGTTAACAGTTTTATAACCAAAACCATTAAACATTACATTTAAAATAACAGCTACTATACTACCAGCTGTGATACCAGATTTCAAAAGAATTTGAGCCCATGCTGGAAAGTGTGTATAGAATTGAGGTGCTGCAAGAGGAATCATGGATACCCCAATACTAATGGCAACTAGCATCAGGTTATAGTTACCATCGAAACTAACTTTACCAAGAGAACGAATCCCACTGGCGATAATCATGCCGAACATAGCAATCCCTGCGCCCCCTAGTACAGCATTTGGAATACAAGCTACGATAGCGGCTAATTTAGGGAAAAGGCCTAATAAAATTAAAATTACACCAGATGCTGCTACAACGAAACGACTCTTAACACGTGTTACAGCAATAAGACCTACGTTTTGAGCAAATGCTGTATACGGAAAACTATTAAGGATACCACCAATAATAGTAGACAAGCCATCCGCGCGAAGTACCGCAGCCAATTCATTTTGACCAATAGGTTTATCTACAATTTCACCTACCGCAATACTATCACCAGTTGTTTCTACCATAACTACGAGCATTACAATAATCATAGATACAATAGAAGCAAAGTCAAAGGTTGGAAGACCAAAATAGAATGGTGTTACAACAGAAATCCATTGAGAACGTCCTACCTCTGAAAAATCTGTAATACCAACAATCATAGCTAAGGCTGTACCGAGAATAAGGCCAACTAAGATTGCCAAATTACCAAGGAAACCTTTACCAAATCGATAAGTTAATATAACGAGAACAAATGTAGCTACACCAAGAGCTATGTATAGTGGATCGCCAAAGTTTTTATTGCCTACGCCACCCCCCATCCAGTTAACAGCTACTGGCATCAAGTTGATACCAATAATAGTAATGATAGTACCTGTTACTACAGGTGGGAATAGCCGAATCAAACGACTGAAAAATGGTGCCACAAGGAATGTAAAGAGACCAGCTACGATAATCGCACCGTAAATCGTATTGATATCATGCTGTTGACCAATCATAATCATAGGGCCTACAGAAGCAAATGTAACACCTTGAATAAGAGGAATACGCCCGCCAACTGGTCCGAATCCTAATGTTTGAATCAATGTAGCTACACCACATGTAAATAAGTCAGCTGTAATCAAACGAATTAAATCTTCAATTGGCAAATGCATAGCTTGTGCAATAATAATTGGTACAGCTACTGCCCCAGCATACATAGCCAGAACGTGCTGTAAACCATAAGCGAATAACTGCGGGATTGGCAGCATACCATCTACATGGTCGACACCAGATGCACCTTTACTCATAAGAATCACCTCATATCTTACGTTTTAGTTACTAGTTAAACAATATAGTCATACTATCGTACATGATAGAGTTTAGAAATCTCATCGACTTCACGTGGGAACCTTGATGGCTAGGGGCAAAAGCCCCTACCATTAAGCAAATATTCTATTTTTTATAACCTGTATGTTTAATCGGCAAGGACCTACGTGGTTCTCCGTCGATACGACGATACGCATTTGCAATAGCCGGTGCAATCGGAATGCTAGAGATTTCGCCAATACCTTTAGCTCCGTATGCATATTGTTCTGGTGTCCCTTTTTCGATAAGACTTACATGAATTGGAGGACATTGGGTAGCTCTAAGAAGTCCTAGCGTACCGTATTTAGATGTTACATACCCTTCTTTATAAGGGAAGTCTTCTGTAACTGCATAACCCATTCCCATAATGGCACCACCTTCGGCCTGACCTGTACAGGATTGAGGGTTCACTACACGACCTACATCGTATGCTACATGTAAATTAGCAACCTTATTGTCTTCACCAATTGTTGCTACACATGCACCATAACCATAGGCAACGTGATTTTTTGGATGCGATTTATCAGAATTAAATGGATCTGTTTCACCGAGGAACTCTTCATAAATCTCTACGCCATTCAGTTCTTCTAATGTTTTAGAATCTAACATTTCTTTTAAGCGAAGACTTGCTTTGCGCGTTGCTTCACCGGTAAAGAGCGTTTGGCGAGATGCAGTAGTTGTACCAGAATCTGGTGTGCGTACTGTATCAGGACGTTCTACAAATACTTTATCCGCCGTTAAGCCTGTTGTTTCACAAAGTACTTGTGTTGCCATAGTAGCCATGCCTTGACCAATACAAGCAGCACCCGTACGAATACGAACTTTACCATCACGTACTTCTAAAATAACACGACCCGTATCAGGTAGTCCTACACCAATACCACTATTTTTCAAACATACCGCAAGACCAGTACGATCAGAGGCATAATATGCATCTTTTACAGCTTCCAAACATTCTACTAAAGCGGTTTCTTTGGAACAAATTTGGCCGTTTGGTAATGAGTCACCAGGGCGTACAACATTTTTATAGCGGAATTCCCAAGGATCCATGCCTACCAACGCAGCTAATTCATCAATATTTTGCTCTTGACCAAAGATAGTTTGTGTTACGCCAAACCCACGGAATGCACCACCAGGAACAGTATTTGTATAAACACATACACCATCAAAGGCAAAATTATCAAAGTGATAAGGGCCACAAGAATGAGTACCAGCACGTTGAAGTACAGGACCACCTAAAGATGCATACGCGCCACAATTAGAAACGATATTTACCTTACTTGCTACCAGATTACCTTCTGCATCACAAGCTGTTGTAATATCCATTTCCATCGCATGACGTTTAGTATGGATATTAAGACTTTCTTGACGAGAGAATAGAACCTTAGTTGGTTTACCTGTAAGCCAAGCTACGAGAGATGCATGATGCTGTACGGTCATATCCTCTTTACCACCAAAGCCACCACCTACGAGCATGCTATGAACCTTTACAGATTCATTTGGAATGCCAAGCATACGAGCAACTTCACGCCGATCATCATAAACATTTTGGCTACCTGAATACAGATGAATTTCGTCTCCCTCACGATATGCAACGGCACATTCTGGTTCCATAAATGCATGGTCGGTTTGAGGCGTGGAATAATGATTTGTTACTACAAAAGCAGCCTCTGCAATAGCCTTATCTACATCGCCACGAGATAACGTTTGACGAGACAATACATTTCCCTCTGGATGTAATTGAGGAGCATCTGGTTTTAGCGCTTCCAATGGATCTAGTATAGGTTCTAATTCAGTATAATCAACTTCAACTAAAGCCAATACTTCATCTAGATACTTCTTCTCAGTAGTTGCTACCAATGCAATTGCATCGCCTACATAACGTGTAATATCACCTTCGGCGATAAGTACATCCCAATCCGGTACTAAATGACCAGTCTTATTGAATGGTACATCCTTAGCGGTCAATGCCGTTACACACGCTGGATGTTCAAGAGCTTTAGATACATCAACACGATCAACTCTAGCTCGTGGGTATTTAGAACGCAATGCTTTGGCATAAATCATGCCATCCATATAGATATCATCAGCATATTGTCCAGTACCTAATGCTTTTTCCTCAGCATCTACACGGTGTAAACGAGCGCCTACATTACCATTTGTATCCTTTTCTGGAACTGGTAAGTTCTCACGGAACATTTTTGCAGCTAACATAATGCCCTCTTCAATTTTTACATAGCCTGTACAACGGCAAATATTACCTAATATCGCCTTTTTAACATCGTCAGGTGTAGGGTCATTATTTTCGTCAATCAATACTTTTGCACTAATAATCATACCTGGTATACAGAAACCACACTGCACCGCTCCGCATTCACCAAAAGCATAGGTGTATACTGCTTTTTCTCGTTCAGATAAACCTTCAATCGTGACAATTGATTTACCATCTAATTGAGATAGTTTGCTTACACAAGCCTTTGCTTTTTTTTCCGTCTATAATTACTGTACACGTACCACATGCACCAGCACTACAACCTTCCTTAGTGCCCGTCAACTTTAAATCAGATCGCAAGAAATCAATTAAACGTTGATCCTCTTGAACCTCATATTGGGTGCCATTCACTTGAAAGCGGTACATATATAGCCCTCCTCTCATTAAGGAATACATTCACCAAGATACGATTCTGTTAAGGATCCATCTTGTACCACATGGTGACCTCTAAGGATAACATCTCGAACCTTGCCAGTTACAGATATTCCTTCGTAAGGTATATAGTCAGCCTTTGTATGGGCGGACTCTTTTGAAAGCACATGTTCTATATGCTTATCTACAATTGTTATATCCCCATCACTACCTACAGCTAATGTACCCTTCTTGGGATACATGCCATATAGCTTTGCTGGGTTTTCACTAACTAATTTCATAAAATCTACAGCGCTCATATTGCATTGGTTAACCAACACATCATAAGCAATGATGCCCCGTTCTTCGGCTCCAGGAATACCTCCAGGAATTCGGGTAAAGTCATGACGACTCTTTAATTTTTGATCATTAAAGGTAAAGCTACAATGGTCGGAACCAATGGTTTGAAAAACACCATTTACTAGTGCATCCTTCAATGCCATTTGATCTCGTATCGTTCTAAGTGGAGGACTCATCACAAATTTAACCCCTTCAAAATCAGGTAATTTATATCGTGATTCATCAAGCACCAAATACTGTGGACATGTTTCACAAGTGACTTGATGTCCTAATGCCCGCTCACGTAGAACTTCATCTACACCTTCTTTAGAACTTACATGCACAATATGCACGGGATACTCTAATGCAGCACCAATTGTACTAAATCGCTTAATCGCTTCCGATTCAATCATGGCCGGTCTTGTGAGTGGATGATTGTCTACATCTAATTCACCACGTTTACGTTTATCTGCTACAAAGGCATCGATAAGATCACCGTTTTCACAGTGAGCCCCTACAAGCGCCCCCGTTGGTTTTATAGCTTCAATAGCATCATAAATTTCTCGATCTGTTAAACGGAAGCCATACGCTAGGTACACTTTAAAAGACGATACACCAGCTTCTACAACCTTTGGTATTTCATGAGATACCTCTTCATTCATTTCTACAAGCTCCATATGGAATTTGTAGTCACAGGAGCAGCGCCCTGCGGCACGCTCCTTGTGAACTTCTAAACCTTTACAAAGGGAGCCATCCTCGGGAGAAGCAAAATTGATGATTGAAGTAGTCCCACCAAGTATAGCAGCCTTCGTACCACTATCAAAATCATCCGCAGTCGATGCTAAAGTATTGGTCATTTGAAAGTGCGTATGAGGATCTATAAATCCTGGGAATACGTAGCAACCTTTTGCATCAATTACTTTAGCCCCTTCTGGAACAGGAACGTGTTCATCGATGGTGACAATTTTGTCGCCATCAATTAATAAATCTCCGGTAAGGATTCGATCAGCTAAGACCAATTCCCCTTGTTGTATGATAATCATGATACATAGTACACATGCTCTTTACAGAAGGCATGTACAACTCCTTTCAATTCTTTAGGTAATGCATCAATGTCACATACGGCTTCTTCACCTTTGAAGCGATAACCACAGCTAGTGCCTTTGATGTAGAAACCATCATTTGTACTATCTGCTAAAGCTTCAGCATTGTGGAAGAATGTAATGCGATCCTTGTATGGTTGACAAGGTTCTACGCAATGACATGCACAGTTACCACACTCATTACAGCTTTGATCAACATGGACGATCAATTTAGCATCATTTACAGTAACGACTTCATTACATCTATTAGGACATACGCGAACACAAGCGCCACAAACTACGCGGCAGTGGTAGTCAGAGCTACGTGTACCTGGGAAAGATGGCATTGCTTCACGTTTTTTCTTCATAGCATCGCTCTTTTTGAAAATTTTGTTCTCAGCGATATCTTTAGCGAGTTTAGCTATAAGTTCTTTATGAACTTTTAAAGCAGCATTGTAATCAGTAGATTCTACTTCGTCTGCTAAGCCTTTGAAAGTATTGTAACCTTCGCCTTGCAGAAGAATTGTACATACTGTTACCGGCCAGATACCGCAATCAAAGATAGCTTTGATGTTTTGTTTTACGGCACCGCCGCTGTAAGACATTGGTAAACGTTCGCCGAATTGAGCACTTAGGAGCTCAGCTACACCAATTGTTACAGGTAATAAGGATTTACCAGACATGTACATTTGCTCGCCTGGCAATTCATTGTTGTGAATTTGTACAGGGAATGTATTTGTCAATTTAACGCCAAAAATCTTGTTATGTTTTTCACCAAGAGCGATAAGACGTTCTAACATTGGAACAGCTTTGTCAAATTGAAGGTCAACTTCAAACTGGTGATCTTCAAAGTCAATGTACTCAAAGCCAGCGTTATCCAATAATTCTCTAATGCGTTTTGGACCTAACAATGTAGGATTGCATTTTAAGTATAGGTGAAGACCTTTTTCACTGATAAGGTAAGAACAAATGGATTCGATTTCTTCTGCTGGGCAACCATGCATTGTGGACAATGTGATTGCTTGACAAAGTTCATCACCAATAGAGTTGATGAAATCAGCATCGATATGTTCAAATTCATCTACGTGGTCAAGGCACCATTGTTTACATGTATCCCACATTGGAGATTGAGATGCACTGCGCATTGTGTTGATGAATTTATCAACCATAGGGCTCTTGATACCAGCCAAGTTGTAGCCAACACTCATGATGAATAAAAAGCCATCTGGATTGCCTAAACCTAATTCTTTAGAGATTAATTTCAATGCGAACCAAGCTTTGATATATTCATCAGCAGCTTCATCACAGCTATATTCAGAAGACCACTCTACGTTATAGGCTTCGTCTACAGAGTAGATACAAGGTCTAGGAATACCTAATTCTTCACCGTACATGATTTGTACGGTTTTTAATTCGATGCAACGAGCACCAGCTACATAGGATGCCACAATGTTTTGTGCCAACTGTGTATTAGGGCCAGCTGCTGGGCCTACAGGATTTTCAATGGATTTACCAAAGATAGATAAGCGTTGATCATGATTCGTACGATGAATTTTATTTACATTGTAAATACGATTGTACATCTTGTACTCAGTCATAATGTGGTTCATCAAATTTCCGAAACTTACCGGATACATAATGTCACTCATAATGTCACACTCCTTTAAAGCGTTTGCGTTATGGGTTTAGTCGTTTCCATAAACCTTTAGATGTTGCTAAAACTTCGTCCATTACTTCAGCTTTATCAATGCCTTGTAATTTACGATCAATCATGCGTGGTACACCATCACTAATAGTTGTTACCACATACATACCATTAGTACCGAATAGTAAGTGACCATTGATGTTGTTTTCATCAAGTGGTGTTGGTGCTGCGTAATCAAGAACAATTACGTCAGCTGCGGCACCTTTTTTAAGGATGCCTACCGTAGTATCGAAGAATTCATTAGCCATTTTGCGATTGTTTTCAAATAGCATATGAGGTACTTCGCCCCAGCCTACATATGGTTTATGTTGCTCATGTTTCACGAGACAATTCGCTACTTTATAAGATTCGAGCATATCATTTGTATAACCATCTGTGCCAAGCCCAACAGTGATCCCTGCATCTAATAGTTTTAAGATATCTGTCGTGCCTACTGCATTACCCATATTACTTTCTGGGTTATGTACGACCTTAGCTTGAGAGTTTTTCAATAATGCCACATCTTCGTCAGTTACGTGTACACAGTGACCAGCGATGCTCTTAGGGCCTAAAATACCTGCCTCTACGAGGCGTCTAACAGGTGTCATGCCATATTTTTCTTTACTATCTGCCACATCTTCTGGGCCTTCAGCAACATGAACGTGATATCCTAACTTGTCTTCATTTTGTGCTTTCACATAATCTAATGTTTCAGGACTTAGAGTAAAGGATGCATGTAAGCCCATCATAGCAGCGAGTCTAGATGGATCTTTTTTAGCCTCTTTACCAAAACGTACATTTTCTGCAACAGCGGCTTTCATCTGATCAACACCGTTACGGTCAGACACTTCGTAGCACAAGCAAGAGCGAACACCAAACTGTTTAGCTACATCTGCAATGATGGATAAGCTGTTAGGCACTTCACCATAACTTGCGTGATGGTCAAAAATAGTAGTTACACCATTTTCGATACAGCCTAAATACGTAAGTAATGCACTTGCTTTTACATCAGGAGCGGTCAATTTATTATCTAAGTAGAACCAAAGTCCTTCCAAGATTTCACCGAAGTTAGTCGGTGCCGGACCTGGCAATGATAAACCTCGTGCAAGAGCGGAATAAATATGGTGATGTGCATTAATGAAACCTGGCATAATTAGGCCACCATGAGCATCAATGATTTCTGCATTTACATACGTTTTACATAATTCATCATATATACCAATATCAACAATTTGAGTCCCGTCGATAGCAATAGCACCATCATAAATGATAGGTCTATCAGCGTCGCGAGTAATAACAGTACCTTTTCCTAATATAATCATGTGGGCACCTCCTCAACGATTCGTTGAAATGCATACTTATAAACTTATATATTATTATAATACGATACGTGTGCCTGTTTTTCCTGCTATACCATCTTTAGATTTCTCTAATAATGTGATAATTGAAACACGGCCTTTTTGGGATTCTGCAAATGCTATAGCGGCTTCTACCTTTGGTTTCATCGAGCCTTCTGCAAACTCACCAGCTGATACAAATTCTTTAGCTTGTGTAACGGTTATTTCATCAAGCCATTTTTCATTTTCTTTACCAAAGTTAATGGCAACCTTTTCAACAGCTGTTAAAATAACGAGAACATCAGCATCAATTTCTTGGGCCAATAAACTACTAGTCCAATCTTTATCAATAACAGCGGCTGCACCATGAAGTTCATTACCTTCTTTAGTTACTGGGATACCTCCCCCACCACAAGCAACAATTAATTGTTTACCTACTAAACCTTTAATTGCTTCTAGTTCAATAATTTCTTTTGGTGCTGGAGATGCCACCACACGACGATAACCACGTCCCGCATCTTCTTTTACCACATAATCGTAATTCTTTTCTGCGTATTCAGCTTCTTCCTGAGTCATAAAGTGTCCAATTGGTTTTGTAGGATTTTGAAAAGCTGGGTCATTTTGATCAACAAGTACTTGTGTAACCATAGTCATTGTTGGCAAATCTTTTATACCACGATTTAAGAGCTCTTCGTGAAGAGCATTTTGTAAGTCATAACCAATATAAGCTTGGCTCATTGCTACACATACAGATAATGGAGTGTTTGGTTGACCTTCTACTTCACGAGTCAATGCAGCCATCGCATTGTTGATCATACCAATTTGAGGTCCATTACCATGTGTTACCACTACATCACAATCAGCTTCTACTAAATCAATAATTGTTTTAGCTGTACTTTTTACAGCAATTTTCTGTTCTGGTAAGGAATTGCCTAATGCATTTCCCCCTAATGCTACTACAACTCTCTTTTTCATGTTATGCCTCATAACAAACTATTAAGAATAAAAGGAGCCATCAATACGGATGGCCCCTAAACTTTACTTTACGGTTGAACTCGTTCGGTTCCCTTCCGTTCTAATTCTTTTAAGGTTTCTACAGGATTTTTAAATTTGCTAAGGAAAATCATAGCTGCAATAACATATGGTTTGTAGCTTGCTTCCTTATAAAGAGGTATGCGGTAGCGATCAAATACTGTTGCATCTACTTCGCCTTCTTCACAACTTACACCTGTAATATCTGCTGGTAAGCAATGTAAGTAAAGAGCTTTGCCGTCCTTTGTGAGACTCATCATCTCTTCCGTACATGCCCAATCTTTATGTTTACCATTTTCTTCAAGAAGAACTTTTTCTAATGCTTTAATACCTTCATGATCATTTTCACCATACAGTTTTGTACGTTTTTCCATTGCACCGAATGGAGCCCAGCTCTTAGGATATACGATGTCTGCATCTTTGAAAGCATCCTTCATGTCGTTAGTTCTACGGAATGAACCGCCGCTAGCTTCAGCTTGTTTCTTAGCGATTTCTTCAACTTCCGGCATTACTTCATACCCTTCTGGATGTGCTAATACAACTTCCATACCGAGACGAGTGAATAAGCCAATAGCACCTTGAGGTACGGATAAAGGTTTACCATAAGATGGGGAGTATGCCCAAGTCATAGCAATCTTTTTGCCTTTAAGGTTTTCTACACCGCCGAATTCTTTGATGATATGAGCTGTATCAGCCATGATTTGTGTAGGATGGTCAATATCACATTGTAGGTTTACAAGCGTTGGGCGTTGCTCTAGTACACCATCTTCATGACCTTCTTTAACTGCATCAGATACTTGATGCATATAAGCATTCCCTTTACCAATATACATATCATCACGAATACCGATAACATCTGCCATAAAGGAAATCATATTAGCTGTTTCACGAACTGTTTCACCGTGAGCGATTTGAGATTTGCCTTCATCTAAATCTTGAACTTCAAGGCCTAGCAAATTACAAGCGGAAGCAAAGGAGAAACGAGTTCTTGTAGAGTTATCGCGGAATAAGGAAATGCCAAGACCGCTGTCAAATACTTTAGTGGAGATATTGCGTTCTCTAAGAGCACGCAATGCATCAGCTACTGCCCAAACACCTTTTAATTCGTCATCAGATTTTTCCCAAGTTAGGAAGAAATCTTCGCCGTACATTTTACTAACATCTAAGCCTTGTAGTGTTTCAATACTTTTATTGAAGTCTGTCATCTGTAAGTCCTCTCTTTCAATTCCCTAAAGGGCTACTTAGGATCTAACTTTATACGATGCCTCATCAAATGTTGAGGTACCATATGAAATTCTTAATATCAACTATTTTCAGTTATTTTCGTTAAAATAGATCTAATTCAATATATGTGATATTAGTCTTTGCAGTATACGGATGGTAACAATGCATATACAGCGGCACATGTTACAAGATCTTGTTTCCATGTAATTTCGTTAGGAGCATGTGCTTGTGCTTCTGCGCCAGGACCGAAGCCAATACAAGGGATGCCATTACGACCCATGATAGATACACCATTTGTGGAGAATGTCCATTTATCAGTTAATGGGCGAGCTTTACGCATTTCAACTGTATCTTCTGCACCAATACGTTCGTTGCCATATAAGCTAGTGTATGCTTCTTCCAAAGCTTCTGTTACTTTATGATCTTTAGGAATTACCCAAGTTGGGAAGTAGCATTCGATTGGATAGGTTAAACCAGTCCAAGATGGACGAGCATATTCGTACATGGATACTTTCGCACCATATTCTTTAACATGTGGTAATTCTTCGATTTCTGCCAAGCAACTTTGCCAAGTTTCACCAGCAGTCATACGACGGTCCAAGGAAATAGCGCAGGAGTCAGCTACTGCACAACGGCTTGGAGAAGTATAGAAAATTTGGGAAGTAGTTACTGTACCGCGACCTAAGAAGCGAGCTTCTTCATAGTGGTCAGGGTTAAATTTTGGATCAAGCATTTTAACAAGGCCCTTAATTTTTGTGCTTTCATCAGCAGAGTTAGCATTCAATTCACGGATGTCTTGAAGTATATCTGCCATTTTATAAATTGCGTTGTCACCGCGTTCAGGAGCAGAACCATGGCAAGATACGCCTTGTACATCTACACGAATTTCCATACGACCACGTTGCCCACGATAGATACCGCCATCAGTTGGTTCTGTAGATACTACAAATTCAGGACGGATATTACGTTCTTTAATCATGTATTCCCAGCAAAGGCCATCACAGTCCTCTTCTTGTACGGTGCCTACAACAAGTACACGATATTTATCACTTAGAAGTCCTAAATCTTTCATAATCTTAGCGCCGTATACAGCGGATACGATACCACCCAATTGGTCAGATACGCCACGACCACCAATTTTAGTTTCGTCTTCGAAACCATCGTATGGATCAAAATCCCAATTATCACGATTGCCAATACCAACTGTATCAATATGTCCATCAAAGGCAATGAGGGTTTTTCCTGTACCCATATATCCAAGAATATTCCCCATAGGATCTACTTCAACTTCATCAAATCCTAGATCTTTCATCTCTTGTTCTATACGTTTTACATGATCTTTTTCTTCAGCACTTTCACCTGGGAATGCTACGATCTCACGTAAAAACTTTGTCATCGCTGGGCCATAAGTTGCCGCTGCTTGTTTAATTGCTTGTAAATCCATAATTAATGCCTCCTAACGATCTTCACCATACCACATAATATTTTTATATCTTTCAGGGTCCGTATCACCTTCAGTGGAGAAACAGAGTACCTTTGAAGACGCATCTAGTTCTAACTCTTTCCGTAAGTCTTCATATTCCGGCATTGTCATAATTGCCATTACAAGACCTAATGGAACTGCACCAGACTCTCCAGTAGTAATTGGAGTATCGCCTTTAATCGGTGCACCGCCAACGCGCATGCCTAAACGTGCCACCCAGTCAGGCGCAGAAACGAATACATCTGCATGATTTCTCAAAATTTCCCAAGAAACTGTGTTCGGTTCACCACAAGCTAAGCCTGCCATGATTGTTTCTAAATCACCCTCTACGATACGAGGTTTACCATCATCAGCTACAGCACCTTTGTATAAACAAGCTGCAGCTGCCGCTTCTACAACAACTAATTTAGGTTTTTTAGCCACATTGCTGTATAGATTAGTGAAGTAACCCACTACAGAACCGGCAAGGGAACCTACACCAGCTTGTACAAATACATGTGTAGGAACTTTACAATTATCAGCTTCTAATTGATTGGCTGTTTCCATAGCCATGGTGCCATAGCCTTGCATAATCCAGTTTGGAATTTCTTCATAACCTTCCCAGGCAGTATCTTGAACTACAACACCGTTAGGAACTTCTTTAGACTTTTTGGTTGCTAAGCGTACACACTCATCGTAGTTGAAGTCTTCGATTGTTACGGTAGCTCCTTCGTTTTCGATTTGTTTTCTACGATATTCTGTAGAGCCCTTTGGCATAAATACTACAGATTTTTGACCTAATTTATTAGCTGCCCATGCTACACCGCGACCGTGGTTACCATCAGTGGCAGTAAAGAATGTAGCTTGACCAAACTCTTCTTTTAATTTTGCAGATGTTAATACATCATATGGTACATCCTCAACAGCTTTACCAGTTTGTTGCGCCACATATTTTGCCATCGCATAGGAGCCGCCTAATACCTTAAATGCATTAAGGCCAAATCGGTAGGATTCATCTTTTACAAAGAGTGCATCAACACCGATATAAGACGCTAAATTCTTAAGCGATACAAGTGGAGTAACGCTATATTGTGGAAAACTTTCATGAAACGCTTTAGCTTTCTTAACCTCTCTAACATCCATAACGGACAAAAACTTGTCACTTGATGGTGCCATTGTATTACGTTTCCACTGAATTCGTTCCATATTTGCCTCCTAGGATTCTTCCTTTACAGTATTTAAATCACTATAAAGAGTAAACTTAGAAATATTAAAATACTCTGCTATCTTCTCAGAAGACTTCGAGATAAGAAAAGCCCCTTTTTCGTTTAAATAGGTAATAGCTTTTAAGCGTTCCACCTTATTCATCAATGGTCCTGGTTTACCAACTAAACGCTCTACGTCTAGTAATAAATCATCTAATAGTTCCGATACACTCGTCGTAATTTTTTCAACAGATCCTGCATCTTCCTGACCTGTATTGACCAAACTATCCAAAAGTCGATGCATCATAACAAACTCTGTTATATCTTGGTTAATCCCCAACAAGTATGCTATACGACCTGTATCATCACGAATATACATGGTAGAAGATTTTAATATTCGACCATCTTTAGTCTTTGTGAGATAACCAAATCTGCCCTCGCTACCATCGTCATGACTCAGCACATCTAAAACCACATGCGATGGGCCATCACCAACATGTCTATTAGTTATAGTTCCATTCTCAATATATACAAGAGAAGAATTAATATCCCCTTGTAAATCATGAATCAATACTTCACAGGATGGTCCAAATTGTACCGCTAATCCATGGGCTATGACTTTTATTCGCTCTAATGTACTCATTGAAATAACCCCTCTTTCAATGTCATAGATTAACCTTTCCCGTTTAAATTACGCTAGCCCGGTTAATAGCTAATATAAAATTAACCCTAACTATTTTTGTATCAACCTAAATTTTTGTTAGGTTCTTTAACTAAATTATAGGACTATGTGTACAAAAACGCAATATAATTATGTATTAAAGTTATTTATAATTATGCGCTTATATACACAAATAGAGATAAAGATAAATAAACATTATGATTTTCATCACATTTACTTATCGATATCAAAATTTTTAATGACCTTTGCTCCATCATATCAATCATAAGTACATACAAAAAAGGCTGTAATAACGAATTATCGTCATTACAACCTTTTATTATTAACTATTAGTATTTATGTTAGTAATTAAAATCAAATTAAGCGTTTGCTAATGTTTTACCTAATTCTTGGCATTGTGCATTACCATCATCATCAGGTTCGCCCAAGATTGCTACGCCATCAGCCACTAATTCGCCACCAGCATCTTTAATTCGAGTGCCCCAGTCTTCCAACCAAGTACCACCCCAACCATAGGAGCCAAAGATCGCTATTTTTTTACCACTCAACTTGCCTTCTAGTTCAGTGTAGAATGGTTCAAATTCGCCTTCTTCTAATTGTTCTGCACCCATATCAGCACAGCCAAGAGCTAATTTTTCATAAGCGGCTGCTTCATCAACAGATACTTCAGAAACGGATTTTACTTCAACTTCTTGACCTGCAGCTTTAATACCTTCAGCTACTTCATAAGCCATGCGTTCTGTATTGCCTGTACCGGACCAAAAAATTACACCAATCATCTTGTACCTCCTAGGCCGTTCTTGCGACCAATGAACTAAATGTTTTTCCCAACATCAATTGAGTTTGACAAAATTCACGACATGCTTTGTAACACAAGAAAGAGCGTTGCGCATTTACCACATCATGGTAAACCTTCCACTCTCCGCACATTCGGTATCCCCCACCACGATAAGAAATAAAACATTTCACATCCTTTAATGGGTAACCTAGAAAAATGCCGATTTCATGTGGAAACTCAATGCTTACTTCCATACGATATCTAAGATGTTCGAGCATCTCCATAATGCTCATTCGATCATGATAACCGTAGGCTTTCAAAAATAACATCACCGCAGGTTGCCGTACATAGTCTCTTAATTGCTTCTCACGGAATACCAATAATAGTCTTCGCGCTTTACAACGACATAATTCAAAGAAGAACAATCCTTTTTCATTGAACGCTTTATTATACTCTATCAATACAAATTGGATTTGTTCATTCATGTCCCGTGGAATAGAAACCAAGTTCGATAGCTTAATACCTCGAATTGCCGGTGCACAATGATATCCAATGATATGGTCAATTGAATTCATCATAATAGTACCTGCCTGTTGCACATCGTTAGAATTTCCTCTAATGAGAATAATTCCTATAGGCTCATAGTACTCTTGATGAGAAAAATTGTCAAGAATAATTGATATATATTTTCAATAATTATTAATTATTTGGTATGTAATAAACCTTTAACTTTAGGGAATACAACACTATCATTAGCTTCATCAACAGCGATTAAATGAGCATTTGGTCCTGTATATTTATCTTCAGAAATACTAATATGTAATATCTCATTATAAGAATTATTATTAGCTACACTTTTATATTTCAATGTACCTTCATAGGCATTGCCTTGTTTTACTAATGGATTTATTACCGTAAAAGTGCCAAGCGCAGGGCTCTCACCCTTGTTAATAGCAGCGGCCAATGCACCAATTGAGGAAGAATCTGTATTCATATGTTTTGCTTCACTCATACGACCAGATAATTGTTTACCTAATACAACATTAGCATAAACAGCATATCGCATTTCGTTTTCTGTTTTAATATTTAATGTATATACATCTGCAGAAGATACACCTGCTTCAAGAAGTACAGATTTAACGTCTTTTTTCCCTTCCCCTGCAAATAATGCTTTAGGATTGTTTTGATACATAGTAACACCTTCAGGCAATTTAACACCTTGATATGTTACAGTTTGACTTCTATTTAAAATGGACTTGATATTTGCTGCAGAACCAGTAGCTGGCACAGATGCCAACACAGCCGCTGCCGTAGCAAGTAATACTAATTTCTTCATGTTTTTCCTCATCAAAGCTTTAATATAATAAGCTAGCAATACAACATCTAGAGATTAAAGCCAAACAATGGCTTAGGCTATTCTAAATATCTATTGTCATTAAAGTATTTATAGTAATAACCCAGTGTTAAAGAACCGCCCACCAAGGAGCGGTTCTTTAACATTATAGTAATATAAAATAAGCGTTATATTATTTCTTTTGTGCCTTAGCCCAACTATCGCGTAAACCAACAATACGGTTCATCACAATATGTTCTGAAGTACTGTCTTTATCAGTTACAAAGTAACCTTGACGCAAGAATTGGAAATGATCACCTGGTACAGTATTAGCAAGACATGCTTCCCCTTTACTATGGAATACTTGTAAGGAGTCATGGTTGAAATCGCCCAAGAAGTCTTTACCATCCGAATCTTCTTTAAGTAAATAATCATATAAGCGAGATTCAATATCTACTGCAGTAGATGCTTCAACCCAGTGCAATGTCCCTTTTACCTTACGAGTACAACCGCTACCACTCTTAGTTTCTGGATCATATGTACAGTGTATTTCTGTAATATTGCCATTTTCATCTTTAATAACATCAGTACATGTAATGAAGTATGCACCTTTTAAGCGTACTTCTTTACCTGGTGCCAAGCGGAAGAATTTCTTAACTGGCTCTTCCATAAAGTCATTGCGTTCAATGTAGATTTCACGACCGAATACAACTTCACGGTTACCCAACTCTTCATTTTCTGGATTGTTTTCAACTGTGCAAAGTTCAGTTTGACCTTCTGGATAGTTCGTAATAACAACTTTCACAGGATCAATAACTACCATAGGGCGTGTAGCTTTGAGTTTCAAATCTTCACGGATACAGAACTCAAGCAAAGCAATATCAACAACGCTATCCGCCTTCGCTACACCAATGCGATCACAGAAATCACGAATAGATTCCGGTGTATAACCACGACGGCGCAAACCAGAAATAGTAGGCATACGAGGATCATCCCAACCAGCTACAAGGCCTGCCTCAACAAGAGCACGCAATTTACGTTTGGACATAACCATTTTAGTTACATTCAAGCGAGCAAACTCAATTTGTTGAGGAATTTCAGTATCATCCCATTCCTCTAACACCCAATCATATAATGGCCGGTGAACTTCAAATTCCAATGTACAAATAGAATGCGTAATGCGTTCAATAGCATCTTCGATAGGATGGGCAAAATCATACATAGGGTAAATTTTCCACTCATTACCCGTATTATGATGCTCTGTATTTACAATACGATAAATAACAGGATCACGCATTACGATATTAGGATGCGCCATGTCGATTTTTGCACGCAATACCTTTTCCCCATCTTTATACTTGCCAGCCTTCATTTCTTCGAAGAGTGCCAAGTTTTCTTCTACACTACGCTCACGGTATGGACTATTGACACCAGGAGTAGAGAAATCGCCGCGATTTTGTTTAATTTCATCTGCACTTTGATCATCTACATAAGCCTTGCCAAGGGTGATTAATTTCTTAGCATACTCATACATTTGGTCAAAATAATCAGATGCATAGCGTGGTTGTTCATTCCAATCAAATCCAAGCCATTTAACGTCTTCCATGATGGAGTTTACATATTCGACATCTTCTTTTACAGGATTTGTATCATCAAAGCGAAGATTTGTTAAGCCATTGTATTGTTTACCAATACCAAAGTTGAGGCAAATAGATTTAGCATGTCCAATATGCAAGTAACCATTTGGTTCTGGTGGAAAGCGAGTCAATACACGGCCACCGTATTTGCCAGTTTCGTTATCTTTGTTGATAATAGCTTCAATAAAGTTAACAGATACAACTTCTTCAGGAGCTACATCTTTTTCAATGTCTTTATGTTCCAACGTTCTTACCTCCATAGGAAAAATATTCTTTTATTTTACCATATTTTGTATAAAACCGCATATCTTTTAATGTCTTCCACTTTTAGTCGAAATCAGTTAAATCAACGCCAGCCTTTTTAAGCTCTTCTAGCGCAGACTCTACATCCATTTGAGGTTTCTTATAATTTACTTCTTCATTTACACATGTTTTTAAAGGTTTCTTATGAACGCCGGCAATAATATTATCCGCTGTCAAAATAGACATGTCATAACGAGTTCTATCTGTGTAAGAGCCAATATGCGGTACAATAAGGCAGTTTTCTACATCTAACAATGGATGATCCGCTGGTAATGGTTCTGGATCCGTTACATCGAGGGCAGCATAATCGATTTCACCCATTTTAAGAGCATTGATAAGTGCATCAGTATCTACGATAGGTCCACGACCAACATTAACAAATAAAGCTGTATTCTTCATCTTCTTGAAAAACGCTTCATCACACATATGATATGTTTCATCTGTCAATGGAGCCATAACGCATACTACATCACTAATGGCTAATAAATCATCTAACTCCATATAAGTAGTCTTATGAATCTTATCATCCAAACGTTGATTACGATTATGATACACAACAGTCATACCAAACGCACGGGCACGTCGAGAAATGGATACGCCGATAGCCCCCATGCCAATGATACCAAGAGTGCGACGACTTAAATCAAAACCTTTAATATTAGAAGGTCTTTGAGCCCAACGACCGTCTTTTACAAAGTTAGCATTTTCTATAATACGACGACTAGCCGTGGCAATCAACGTAAATGCAAGTTCTGCTACCGTTTCATTGAGAACACCTGGCGTATTGCCATAAGGAATACCTGCCACTGTTAGTTCATCAATATTTACATTATCATAACCTACGGCCGCTTGTGCTATAACCTTTAAATTTGGCGCATTCTTTACAAGATCACCATCTACATCTAAAGGTCGTACACACCACAAACCATCCGCATCAATGAGCCATTCCTTCAGTACCTCACGAGGCATCACTGTTTTTTCAGTCCATTGGCGCACATCTACATGCTCTTTTAAATATGCAATCGCATCTTTGCGAACCAGTCCATTTACTACTACTAGAGGTTTCTTTTCCATGTATATCCCTCCCTAAAAAATTCTATATATTATAATTATATTTTATACTAGAAAGCTAACGTAATACAACAAAAAGGAGTAAGGTCAAAACCTCACTCCTTTTATGTATAATTTAAATTTGAACTAGTTCAAATCTGCAGTACAGTTAGGGCATTTAACTGCATTGATATTGATTTCAGATTTACAGAATTGACATTCTTTCGTTGCAGGTGCTTCTGCAACTTCCTCTTCTTTCGCAGATTTCATCATTTTAGCCAAACCACGAACCATCAAGAATACAACAAATGCCAAAATCAAGAATTGAATCAAATCAGTAATAAATGTACCATATGGCAATACAGATCCAGCTGCACGAGCTGTAGCAATATCAGCACCAGACATGAATGCATCTTTAGAACCTGTGCTCAATGGCAAGTACAAATTACTAAAATCAATACCACCTGTGAATACACTGAGAATAGGCATGAATAGGTTGTTTACAACAGAATTAACCAATGCTGTGAAAGCAGCACCAATAATCATACCAATAGCTAGGTCCATCATATTGCCTTTGAAAGCAAATGCTTTAAAGTCATTTAGAAAGTCTTTCATTTTCATACTCCTAGATACGTTTAATTGAGAATGCATTAATAACAGTACTAATCATAAAATAAAGATAAAAAGATGTCAAGAAATTTCGATGTAGTTTTTAAAATTTAGTTAATATAGTTTTTTATAATTCTATCTATTATAGTAATAAATCGCTTATTATGCGTATTTTTTACACCATATTTCCTATGCCTACACTCTAAAACGCTATGTTACCTTCGAAAAAATAGAGTCTAACAAAACTTTGGTCAGACTCTATTAATTAGAAGTAGTAATGTATTACTCCATTAACCTAAGCCTAGCGAAAGAAGTTTAGCACGCTCTATTACTGCAATAAATGCAGGTGGTATCATGGAAGCATCTAAAAATTGACTAATACGTCGCCCTACAATTACTCCTTTATTAGCATAAAACCAAGAGAAGTAATAGATATGTAAATCATCCAACTTACGATCCGAAATATTTGGTAAACATCGTTGTACAATTTGGCTTTTAGTAATACCTAATTTAGCATAACCACGCCGCGCCATATCCTTTGTTACCATTGGACGAGCGTCATCAATAATGTCCTTGATGATGGCATCCATTATGGAACGCTTGTGCATCGCAAGTAGATACGATACAAAATCCATTTCAAAACAAATTTCCTCCGTATAGAATATATTGCTATGTGCTTTTGCATATTTTCCCTCTACATCGCGATCATAGAGAGCTACTGTAGGAATAGAGAATCTATTAAACAATTTTTGCAATTTACTGATAGAGGACTCGCCCCGAGCGTTGATAAGACAGATTCCAAAATAGTCAAAGTCCACGCCTAATTTTTTACCAAAGCCTGTAAAGCTACCGTACTCAGTCTCCCCTTCTACGATGATAATACACCGAGCGTATAGAGCCTCTTTTGCCTCAGGAAAATGCATAATCAAGTGTTTCTCTACCTCTTTAGGAAAATTGAAAGTAACTCCACACGCTGCACAGACCATATTATTTTCATCCCGATAAAGCCGAATAATATGACGATAATCGTCAACTAGCGCATCCGTACTGTGAGTAACCACAAAGAGCTGTCCTAACAATCCATCTATTTTAAAAATATCTCGCAGCAATGCTAAAAACTCTTCATTTTCATTAGTTGCAATTTGACGGTAATAATTGAGCACAGCCCGTTGCAAATACGGACTTAAATGTAGCTCAGGCTCATCCACACTTATAAAGATTGGTAAAAACTTGTATCCCTTTGCATCATATACAAGTAAAGATTCTAAATTTGTAGTTGCACTACTCACTTTCATATAAATTTGAGCCAAAATCTTGAGAGCCACAGCCATAATCAATCGTACATTATCAGCAGAATACTTACGTTCCATAGCGGAGGATGTAGACAATACCTCTACAAGATGTTGAATATTGAGCATACAGTAAGGATCTAAATCCTTACGTAAACTAACAATTTCACGCTGAAAATCATCAGTAGGCATTTCTAATCGAGACACATAAGCTTGTAATAGCTGTCCTAATTCTACATATATAGAGGACGGTATAGAAAACAGTTCCTGCTCTGAGGTATCGCGATGACACACATATAAAGCATGACGAATCATAGACAACGGCATAGGCTCAATCCCTGCATCAGTGACTCTGTATAATCGTGGATATACCTCTTGTACAACTTGTTCAAGTCGTAAACGGTAGGTAGGTCCCTCATCAGCAGTATACATGCTTTTATAATTTAACTCACCTAGAGATATTTCAAAATCAATGCGAATAGGCTTATTTACATCCGTAAAATCACTTTCAATAAAACCATGGCACTCCATGATAATTTCTAAGAGATCTAAAAAATTAGACTTACCTACCGCATTTTCACCGACAAAGTAATTAATATCATTGTGAAAGCTTAGCGTTACATCGGCTAAGTTCCTATAGTTTTCAATATGCATCCATTTTATATACATAGCTCCTCCGTCTGTAGCTACTTTCAAAATGAAAAAGCTCTAGTATATTTCATTACAATAAATCACTAACTAATACCCCTGTATTTTATCTTTTATGTAAAAAGGTGCCAATCACGAATGTAATCAGCACCCCCACTGTCATATACAGTCTGATACTGTATATATTCGACATTTATTTAATTTTATCCTCTATAACCTTGCCCTCTCTTAATGGACCACTCTGTTCTTTAAGACGCGCCAACATGACAGAGGATATAAACATAGCAATACCAGCTCCTACTGTTGCTATGGATAAGCTTTCACCAAAGATCAAGAACCCATAGAAGGAACTAATAAATACGCCAACGTATTGCAAGAATTGAGCCACTACAGCATTGGTCGTAACAAAGGCGCCAGTCAAGAAAAACTGAGCCACTACACTAATACCACCGATAGCGAAGATAATGAGCCAATCTGTACCTTGAGGCATAACGAGCTTATCAGTAGTGACGAGGCCCGCAATCATGCCAGTAATCATGAAATAGGCCATGATTTCAAAATTACTATGTTTTCCGCGTTTACTAATAGTTCGTATCGTCGTATAGGCCGCCGCAGCTAAAGCAGCACCTAAAATTGCTACCAATGCATACCAAGAAAATGATTCATAACTAAAAGGATTTACCATTACTAAGACAGCAATCAAAATGACTCCAAGCCATTTGCCAGCCCCTTTAGGTATCGATTCCTTCAGAAACAGAGCACTAAAGATAAAAACAAATATTCCTGTCGTCTGAAATAGAATTGTTGCATCAGATAATTTTATGTGTACCAATGCTATGAAATTACATACCATACCAAAACCGCCGTATAAGCCACGCATGACGAGGAGCCCCCGATCCTCTTTTGAAAAACGGATGCCCTTCACATACATAATAATGAGCACCGCAACAGTCCCAAAGAACCCACGGGCAAAAGCGATCTCCCCAGGTGGAATATTTGTCCCTAACAGTTTTACAAATACATTCATCGTACTAAATAAAAGTGCGGATAACAATGCATATATAAGGCCCTTTTTAGCCATAGCCCCTCCTATAATTATATTTCTCTATATAATTATAAACCCATATTTCTATAAATAATGAATACATCAATACATACTAACAAAATTCCATATCATATGATGAATGTTAATTTAATGAGAAAATGAATTTAATTGGTTAATCAATAAAAAATGATTACTCAATAAAAAACATATAGATATGCCGCCCTTCTAAGGAAAGGCGGCATTGTATTATTTAGAGAATGTATCTACAAAATCTAAGATTTCTTGTTTCATATTCTCTTTGTCGATTGCTTTTGTAAAGCGCAATGGTTTGGATTGTAAGGCTTCCAATTGTTTAGGGAAGGCAACACCCGTTACAGCAGAGATATTATCTAAGCTTTCATAAGGAGTCTCGCCCACCTTGATATCCAATGCCTCACAGATTGGTGTAGGAAATTTAAATGGATGTGCTGTAGATGCAATCACTGTATGACGAGCGCCATCTTCAGGATGCTTCTCCAACTCCTTCATATACGCCCCCATAGCAACTGCCGTATGAGGATCCATTACATAACCGTAAGAATTATATACTTGTTCAATGATTGCTTTTGTTTCTTCATCATCAACGTAGGCACCAGCAAAATCAGTCTTAACACGTTTGAACTCTTCTTCATTAACAGTTAATTTGCCTGTTGTTTTAAGATCTTTCATCCATCCTACTGTACGTTCGCTATCTTCACCAGAAATATAATATAAGAATCGTTCAAAGTTAGAGGATTCAAGAATATCCATAGATGGAGAAATCGTCGTATAGAATGGGCGGTTCATATCGTAGGTACCGTTTTCAAAGAAGTCAGTAAGTACGTTATTTTGATTAGATGCACAAATCAATTTGCCGATAGGAATCCCCATTTTTTTAGCATAGTAAGCAGCCAAGATATTACCGAAGTTACCTGTTGGAACTACAACGTTGAAAGCTTCATCTTCATGGATTGCACCTTGTGCAACCAGTTCAGCATAGGCATTTACATAGTAAACTACTTGTGGAGCTAAACGACCAATATTGATAGAGTTCGCACTGGAGAACATAATACCTTTTTCAGCAACCTCTTCAGCAGTCGCTTTATCAACAAAGAGGCGTTTCAAGAATTGTTGAGCATCGTCAAAATTGCCATGAATAGCCGTAACATTAACATTCTCCCCTTCTTGTTTTTGCATTTGTTCCGCTTGCATAGGACTAACGCCATCAGTCGGGTAGAATACTTGAATATGAGTTCCCGGTACATCCTTGAAGCCCTCAAGAGCTGCTTTACCAGTATCACCAGAGGTAGCCGTTAAGATAAGAACCTCTTTTTTCTCACCTTCCGCCTCTTTAGCTGCCACTAACAAATATGGGAATAAGGACAAGGCCATATCTTTGAAAGCTTGTGTGCGGCCATGGAATAATTCCAACACGGAAACCTTTTCCAATAAAGAGTGTAATGGTGCAATATCACGGGTGCTGAAGTTAGCATCGCAATAAGCAGAATTAATCATTTCATTTAAATGAGCTTCGGAAAAGCATGGAAACAACTTTGCTAAAACAACGGCTGCTACTTCTTGGTAGTTTTTATCTTTCACATCATTGTAAGTTAAGCAGTTTGTAGGAAATAAAGATGGTACATATAGGCCACCATCCTCTGCTAAGCCGTGCAACAATGCATATGTTTCATTTACCGCAACGGTACCTCGGGTGCTAGTATAATTCATGGAATACCTCATTCATGACTACAATGGATTTTTACGAGTTTAATAGATTTATTATA
This sequence comes from Veillonella parvula, assembly GCF_042850485.1. Lineage (GTDB taxonomy): Bacteria > Bacillota > Negativicutes > Veillonellales > Veillonellaceae > Veillonella > Veillonella parvula_Q. Next base: position 1,437,043 of record NZ_AP031417.1, read on the forward strand.
GCATAAAAGCGCCCACTTGGGGCGCTTTCTATAGAATTATATAATAAATTTTTAATCTAATAGATAAAACCAAATATTACTAACTAATTAAGTGAATATACAGCTTTCCAATATTAATCAGAATTCGGTTATAGTTCACCTTCCGCAATAGCATCCAATGTATCAAGAGATGGGATGAAGAATAACATGCCAGTAATAGGTTTGGAGTAATCAAGCAATTTATCGTTTTGCGTAAACATATTGGTAAGCATTGTTTTAGTTACATCCCAGTAACGAGCATAACCGATGAAAAATGTACCACGTACGCCATGTCCTGGTTGAGCAAATGGAACATTCATACGAACGATTTTGTGTTCTTCGTCATCACGATTATCTTGAGCCACTACATTGTGAGCTGCCGGATCTTTTTCATCATCCTCTAATTCAATATCGCTAAATTTACGACGACCAATGAATTTTTCTTGCATTTCTGTAGGAAGTGCACGCCATGCATCAAGATCATGTTCATATTTTTGAGCAAATGCATAAGAGCCGTTAGTGAATTCAGGATCTTCATCACCAATAACGCCCCACTCTACAGCCTCTTGGCCAACAGGGTTTTCCGTACCATCAACGAAATCAATAATCGCACGACCTTGTTCGTAGTGGAAGCCATGGGTTTCATCTACAACAGATGTAATAGGGCGTAAGAACTCCATAATTTGATCTACTACAGTATACGTAACAGATTCATCATTAGAGCGGACATGCAAAAATAAGTCAGCTACTACAGCTGGTACATCTTGTTTATCACCTTTTATGCCTTGGAAGTCTTCTAACTCTTTTGGTACCGGTGCATTAGGAAACAAATAATCCCATGCCTTACGGCTAAAGCCAAAGGCAATGCCCAAACCTTCCCCATTAGCGCGAATACTAACAGAACGTTTAATGGCTTGAATACGATCTGCCATATCTTGAATCACTTCAAGCTCTGCCTCATGATCTTTACGGTTTAATAACAAAGTAGTGAAGTTGACACTTTGGCCAGCATCTTTATACACATCTTGTGTTCTAGAAACATCTACTGCCATTTGGTACCTCCTAGTGAGAAAACTATTATAAAACCATCATAAGCTATTATAGTTTTACTGTCTATAAAATATATTATATTGTATCAATACTATATTCAATTAATATCAAAGTTTATAAACTTAATGGAATCAATGACTACTCGTTTGAGAAAAATAGGATTAAACCACAACGTATTTTAACCATGTAAATAACTATGTAAAGGTTAAAAAGATATATAAAAAGCTAAAAGAAAAATATTTACAAAAAAAGAACTCACATAAAATGTGAGTTCTTTACTCTGGTGGACCACCAGGGGTTCGAACCCTGGACACCCTGATTAAGAGTCAGGTGCTCTGCCAGCTGAGCTAGTGGTCCATGACATGAATAATTATATGCTTATTTTATAGGAATGTAAAGAAAATTTATTACACTCCTATAAAATATCAACATTCATATTATTAATATTGTAATACCCAATCCTTCATAATATTACAGGCCTCAGTAGGGAGTAAATCACTAGTCCCTACGCAGTTTTCACCACTATATAGTTGAAGCACACTATGAGTGCGGCTTACTTCTTTAACAATAATATTCGTTAAATTAGACTTAGGAACGCTAAACTGTAACCCATAACGACCAAAATAGGTAAAAACAGACTCTTGTGTATCGTATTCTATATGGACTTGAAGCATCTTGCCTCCAGGCCAGCATGATTCAATATTTTCCTTTGATCTAGGCTTTAAAAAATCAAAAAATCCCATACTACCCTCCGATTCGCCACATTGGTCGTTCTGGTTGCTCCATGCCTATACCATCATGTCGTTCTTGTTTTCGTTGCAAAGCACGTTCGATATGCGTGGCTAAAGCCTCTTCTGAGGCACCATTGCGCACGAGCGATACAAGGTCAGCCTCATCATCTCGCAACAAGCACAATCGCATTTGACCATCAGATGTAAGGCGCACACGATTGCATGTATCACAATAGCTATGAGACATAGAAAAAATAAAGCCCACGGCCTTACCACTAGGCAGTGCCAAATATGTAGCTGGACCAAAGCCATAAACAGAATGAACCTCTGTGAGAGATCCGCCACTAACGCGTTCTAATTGTTCCTTCCATTCATCAAAGGTAGGCCCATGAAAGGCATCACCTTGGAACGGCATGTATTCAATAAACCGCCAAACAACAGGCCATTTTTCAACATATTGTAATAAAGATTTAACTTCATCATCGGACCAATAACGAGATAAAACGGTATTAATCTTAACGGATTTAAAGTTAGCATTAATAGCACTACGTATACCGTCGAGAACAGACTCCAACTGTCCCGTTTTACCAACACAGGTAGCAAAAGCTTCAGTTTCAAGAGAGTCCAAACTAATATTCACACGATTCAAGCCAAATTTTTTTAACCGTTGCGCTCGTGAAGCTAATAAACTGCCATTGGTAGTCATAGAGATATCTTCAAACCAACCTGATTCTTTAATGCGACCTAGTAGTTCTTCAATATGTGGATAGAGCAAAGGCTCACCACCTGTGAGGCGTACTGCCTTCACACCAATATGATGGAAAGCTCCTAAAATGGTCATCCATTCATCAACAGACAATAGTTGCGTTTGACTTTGAGGCGTAATTTCTGCAGGCCGGCAGTAGGGACAACAAAAATTACACGCATCTGTCAGCGACAGACGTACATATTCAATTGTACGGCCCCATGCGTCTTTCATAATACACCTCGTTTACCAACTCAAAATTATTTAATAATAGATACTTCATCACCTACGCGAATCGTACCGTTTTTAAGAACCTTACCAAAGATACCTTGTGTAGGCATAATGCAAGAACCAACTTGTTTCATGATTTCGCAACCATGATGGCATTCCTTGCCAATTTGAGTAATTTCAAGAATCACATCATCACCTACTTGTAAGTGAGTCCCTACAGCTAATTCATAAAGAACCATACCTTCTACTGTAATGTTTTCAGCGAAATCACCAGGTTTAACATCTGCACCTTGCGCCCGCATATGTTCAATACTAGCGATACCAAGTAAGCTGATTTGACGATGCCAATTTCCTGCATGAGCATCTCCCTCCATCCCATGATCTACAATGAGATTGGCGGATTCAATATTATGTTTTTTTTGCCCTTTTTTCTCACTAATGGAGATAGCAATAATCTTTCCGTCTGCCACGTGCCCCTTCCCTTCTTATGGGAACATTCCATATACATAACTTTTTATAAACACTTAATTGTAAATCCAGACTGTATTCCTATTTTATGAAAGTATCACAAAATAGTTCTACAATTATCTATATATTATAGCATAGTATTCATACATTTTCCCTGTGAATTTAATCACTAAAAAGAACTCTATTCTATAGGAATAGAGTTCTCGTATGTATTATTTAGCGACGACCCATTTCTTGAATTTCATCGCCATGATTAACACCATTGAGTAATAAGTTAAGCAAGATTGCCGTAATACTACCAAAGGTAATGCCAGATTTTAATATAATTTGTGCCCAATCAGGGAAATTAGCATAAAAGTTCGGCGCCGCAATAGGGATCATAGCCACACCAATACTAATCGCCACAAGCATCAAGTTATGATTACCATCAAAGCTAACCTTGCCAAGAGAGCGAATACCGCTAGCAACAATCATGCCAAACATAGCAATGCCAGCACCACCGAGTACTGCATTTGGTATACTAGCAACAATAGCGGCTAATTTAGGGAATAAACCTAACAAAATTAAGATTACTCCAGATGCAGCTACTACAAAGCGACTTTTAACACCTGTAACCGCAATAAGTCCTACATTTTGAGCAAAGGCTGTATATGGGAAACTATTAAGAATTCCCCCTATTAAAGTAGAAATACCATCGGCACGAATAACAGAAGCCAATTCTTTTCGACCTATTGGCTTATCCACAATTTCACCAATAGCAATACTATCACCTGTCGTCTCTACCATGACAACGAGCATGACGATAATCATAGATAGTACAGAAGCCCAGTCAAAGGTTGGCAAACCAAAATAGAATGGTTCAATGAAAGCAACCCATTGAGATCGACCAACTTCATCAAAATTAGCAACCCCCATTGCAAAGGCAATTGCTGTGCCTGCGATCAAGCCTATTAATACAGAAAGATTACTTAAGAAACCTTTAGCAAACTTGTATACAAATACAACAATTAAGAACGTAAGAAACCCAAGTCCTATGTTTGTATAGCTTCCAAATTCTGGATTTCCTACGCCGCCCCCCATCCAATTAATGGCAACTGGCATTAAGTTAATCCCAATAAGAGTAATTATGGTTCCCGTTACAACAGGGGGGAACAGTCGAATTAGACGGCTAAAGAATGGAGCTACTATAAAAGTAAATAGACCTGCTACAATAATGGCACCGTAAATGGCAGTCATACCATGCTGTGCCCCAATCATAGTCATAGGTCCGACAGATGCAAAGGTAACACCTTGGATCATAGGGATACGCCCACCTATATTACCGAAGCCTAATGTTTGAATTAAGGTCGCAATGCCGCAGGTAAACAAGTCTGCTGTAATAAGTCGAATCAAGTCCTCCACCGGTAAATTCATCGCCTGTGCCACAATAATCGGTACCGCAACAGCTCCAGCATACATAGCAAGTACATGCTGTAAACCAAAGGCAAAGAGCTGTGGTATGGGCAGCATGCTATCGACCGTATTCATTTGTTTTTGATCTGTCATAATGTCTCCTACATAAAATCTCGAAATATCACCCGTTTATTTTACACTATCGTTCGGATTTTAACAATACAAAAAAGAGAGTCTATTATTTTATATGTATTAATAGGCTCTCTTTATATTATTTCCCGAACTTTTATAGTTTGCTCGGTTATATTATTGGATTTATATTATAATCTCTTATTATTCATATAACCCTATGATAGACGACTCTTTAACATCAAGATCTTTTTCAATGGCATACATCTTAGATGTTAGTTCTGCTACAAAACTTTCATCTTTAATACCAGATAAATTAATACGCACATTCAAAAAAGCCGATTTCACCGCAGCACGCGCATTAATGGCAGCAATAATACCATCTGTAATAAGGTTTTGATTCCCCTTACGAGAGGCTAATTCTGCTAAATCAAATATTTGATTCGCTAATTCTCCAATTTCAAAAGGTACCATAGCCGCATCTTTGTATGCTTGTTGAATAGCAGCTGTACGCGCAGCCTTTTCTTCATCTGTATTCTTTGGCAATCCTAAGGCGTTCATAAAGATATTAAATACATCTGCATCAGCTTGAGATAATTCGAGCATGCGCTTGCGAATCGCTTCTGCTTTAGCTTGAAGCTCCTCCATTTCAGGCTGAACCGCTTCATAGCCCTTTTTACCAACTGTTAGGTTGGCTACCATTTCTGCTAAAGCCGCCCCCGTTGCGGCAGTCAATGCCGCAATAGCACCACCACCTGGCGTTGGCTCTTTAGAGGCAGTAGCAGCCACAAAATCTATTACTCGTTGTTCTACTAATTTCATAACATAGCCTCATGTAAAAATACTTTCTATTAGAACAAGCCTTTAATTGTGCCGTCTGCTTCGATATCCATATTAAGAGCAGCAGGACGTTTAGGAAGGCCCGGCATAACCATTACGTCACCTGTACGACACACGATAAAGCCTGCCCCATTAGCAACACGAATATCGGATACAGTAATTGTAAAGCCAGTTGGTGCGCCTAAAAGAGCTGGATTATCGGATAAGGAGTATTGCGTTTTCGCCATACATACAGGCAAACGATCAAGTCCCCAATCTGCTAATTGTTTAATTTGCTTTTTGGCTTTGTCCGTAAAGATAACACCATCGCCACCATAAATAGTTTTAACGATTTTATTAACTTTGTCCTCTAAACTATCTTCTAACTCATATACGAATTTAGGTGTTGGCTTAGGGCCTTCAAGTAACTCTACAACTTTTTTCGCCATATCAGTGCCGCCTTCGCCGCCCTTTTCCCAACATTCATTAAGCTCTACAGGCACGCCAAACTCATCACATAGGCGAGTCAACTCAGCAATTTCTGCATCTGTATCGCTAGCAAATTTATTGATTGCCACTAATACAGGCACATTGAAATAACGCATGTTTTCAATTGCTTTTTGTAAGTTGCTGAAACCTTTAGTTACGGCTTCAACATTTTCTGTATTCAACTCTTGTTTTGGTACACCACCATGCATTTTAAGAGCTCGTAATGTAGCTACGATAACGATTGCATCAGGGAAAATATCGCCGTATCGGCATTTAATATCAAGGAATTTTTCAGCACCCAAGTCAGCGCCAAAGCCGGCTTCAGTAACTACGATATCACCAAGCTTAAGTCCTAGTTTTGTAGCTACAATGGAGTTACAACCATGAGCGATATTTGCAAAGGGACCACCGTGAACAATAGCTGGTGTATGTTCCAATGTTTGTACGAGATTTGGCTTGATAGCATCTTTCATGAGAAGCGCCATTGCCCCTTGGCAACCAAGTTGATGAACATAAACAGGATCACCTGCTAAGTTACAACCGATAACGATGCGACCAAACCGTTCTTTCAAATCTTCTAAATCCTTAGCTAAGCAAAGAATAGCCATGATTTCAGAAGCTACAGTAATCATAAAATGATCTTCCCGAGGGAATCCACATACTTTGCCACCAAGTGCAACTGTCACATTGCGAAGAGCACGATCATTCATATCTAGAACACGTGTCCAAGATAGTTGACGCAAATCGATTTGCAATTCATTTCCTTGATGGATATGGTTATCGATCATAGCGGATAATAAATTGTTAGCCGCTGTAATAGCATGCATATCACCTGTAAAATGAAGATTGATGTCATCCATAGGTACAACTTGAGCATAACCACCACCTGCTGCACCACCTTTAATCCCAAAAACAGGTCCTAAGGATGGCTCACGTAATGTAGCAATTGCATTTTTACCGATTTTTTGTAGCCCCTGTACGAGACCAATGCTCGTTGTAGACTTACCTTCCCCTGCTGGTGTTGGCGTAATCGCTGTGACTAGCACTAACTTACCATCTGGCTCAGATTCTAAACGACGAATAGCATCAAAAGAAATTTTAGCTTTATAATGACCATATTGTTCAATATCATCAGGTGTTAAACCACATTTATTGGCAATAACCTGAATCTTTTCCATTCTATTCTGTTGGGCAATCTCAATATCGCTTAACATAAAGCCTCCTCGGCACTAAGGCCATCTATAAACTATATAACAACTATAACCTTACTCTCTAATATTCAATATTTAATATTAACTGTCTACTGTAGGTGTATATTTGTGCAACTACAGTAATCTATTATATATGAAAGTAGACCATATGTCTAATCAATTCTTGCCTATCTCTATATTATATTAACTTATTACCAAAATATTTTCTCCAAATAAGAAATAAGGGGCTGTAACAAAACAACCCTAGGTGCGTCTAAAAACAAAAAATACCAAGAAAACCTAGGATGTTACAAACTTAATTTTCTTGGTATTTTTTATATTATAAAGGGACTGCAACTAGAATGTGGTACAACCACATCCTGTTACAGCCCCTTGTATGACTAACCTTAATATAATTATGGGTTAAACGGGAACAAAATCGGTAACAATACTAAAGATACAATTGCAGATACTACAATCAACGGTACGCCGGCTTTCACATAGTCCTTAAAACTATAACCAGCTACATTATATACCATAGTATTCGCAGGCATCCCTATAGGTGTACCATACGCAAGAGAGCTAGAAATTACGATTGCAACAAGAATCGCCTTAGGATCAAAACCTAATTGAGATGCTAAAGACAATCCGATTGGAGCTAGCAATGCAACATCTGCTGTATTGGACATAAAGTTTGTCATAAATACAGATAGGAAGAAAAGTACCGCTAATAATGCCAATGGATTAGGTGTATCCCCCAAAGCATCAACAATAAGATTTGCAATATATGCACCTGCCCCAGATTTTACCATTGCTGTACCAAGAGCTAAGGAACCTACAAATAGTAGAATTGTCTTCATATCAATAGACTTAACTGCTTCGTTTTCGGTAATAACTCCTGTCGCTACGATAACAAGTGCACCTACCCAAGCACTAACCGCTAAGGATACGCCAATTTGTTTTTCAAAAATCATAGCAGCGATAGTCAACACCAATACCAAACCAGCTACCCATTTTTTCCAAACTGGAACATGACTAAAATCAGCATTTTTTTGATAGTTTGGATCAGGTTCACGCGTTGGAACCTCAGGTAAGAATCTTTTACCAATGAATGCATAGAATAAAGTACCTACGATAAGCATAGGTAAACCTACTTCACCATAAGCAAAGAAACTAAAGGATCCAAGGCCGGCTTCTTGCAAATTAGAATTTGCAATCATATTACCAGGAGAGCCAATCATAGAAATATTCCCCCCCATAGCAGCGGCAAATACGATTGGCATTAAGAATTTAGTTTGGTTAAAACCACCCTTTTTGCAAATACCAATAACAACAGGAATCATAACCGCTGCAGTACCTGTATTAGATAAGAAGCCAGACATAATACCTGTAAGCATCATAATAGCAATAATAAGGATAGTTTCATTTTTAGCAAATTTATTAACAACGTTACCAACATCAACAGCTACACCTGTTTCAAAGAAAGCAGCGCCGATAATAAACATAGCAATAAACAAAATAACATTAGAGTCAACGAAACCTTTAAAAGCTTCCGCTGCAGTTAATACACCAGAAAGATGTAATCCAACGGCCACAATCATAGCCGTAATAGACAATGGAATTTTCTCCAATGCAAACATTACGATTGCAAATACAAGAAATCCCAGTGTAATAGCAACACTATAATCCATGAGAATTCCTTTCATGGTAGTCATACTTTTATAGTATATAAATTTAACGTTTTGATGTAAACATAAAGCGATTCTTTTTTTATTATCATTTTTTATTTACATATGTAATTAAGTTATAGTCTTATACACAAAGTAAAAAGAAGCCTTAAAACAATTTGCATTAAGACTTCTTCTATAAAATTATATTTATTATTAGAATGGGAATAGAATTGGCAATAACACAAGCGCCACAATACTAGATACAACGATAAGTGGTAAGCCTGCTTTCACATAATCCATGAAGCTGTAACCCGCTATATTATATACCATAGTATTTGCTGGCATACCAATCGGAGTAGCATATGCTAAGGAGCTAGCAATTACGATAGCCGCAAGAACTGCTTTCGGATCAAATCCAAGTTGAGATGCTAGGCTAAGCCCAATGGGAACTAATAAAGCACAGGTCGCCGTGTTGGACATAAAGTTTGTCATAAACACACCAAGAACAAACAATACTACCAATACAACGATTGGGGATGGACTCGCACCAAGGCTATTCACGATAATATCAGCAATAACACTACCTGTACCGGTTTTAACCATTGCATCCCCAAGGGCCATGGAACCAGCAAAGAGCATAATTGTTTTCATATCAATAGATTTTACTGCTGCTGTTTCGCCTATAACATTAGTAGCCACCAAGACTAGTGCACCTACCCAAGCGCTAACATAGAGTTTTACACCTAATTGTTTTTCAAAAATCATAGCAACAATTGTCAAGATTAATACGATGGCAGCTGTCCATTTTTTCCAAGATGGTACATGGCTATAATCTTCATTACTTTCAAAAGCACCATCCGGTTGATGACTTGGAGCATCTGGTAAGAAACGTTTACCAATTGTAGCATAGAATATAGTGCCTACGATAAGGATTGGTAAACCTACTAAACCATAATCAAAGAAACCAAAAGAGCCTAGGCCCGCTTGTTGTAAGCCCGCTTGTGCAATCATATTACCAGGCGCACCGATAAGAGAGATATTACCACCCATTGCAGCAGCAAACACCAATGGCATCAACAATTTAGTTTGTTTAAAGCCACTCTTTTTACAAATACCGATAATTACAGGAATTAGTACAGCGGCTGTACCAGTATTAGATAAAAAACCAGATAAAATGCCTGTAATCATCATAACAGCTACAAGTAAGGATGTTTCAGTTTTAGCAAATTTATGAACTACATTCCCTACCTCTACGGCTACACCCGTTTCGAAGAAAGCCGCACCAATAACAAACATACCCATAAAGAGCAACACATTTGGATCTACAAAGCCTGCGAATGCATCTTTAGCGGATAATACACCACTTAGATGTAAGCCTACAGCCACAATCATCGCTGTAATAGACAATGGAATTTTCTCCCATGCAAACATGACGATGGCAAACACCAAGAAGCCAAGAGTTATCATTACACTTGTATCCATAAATACCTCCCACTACGTGTAATATACCTAAAAAGGGTACAAAAAAGGAGGATTGTACAAAATCCGTATAATCCCCCTATTAAGTTAAAGCGCACAATGAAATTATTTAATGAAGCTTACGTGTTTGTAAATTTCTTCTAACACTTCTTCTTTTTTCGCATTGTACTCTACTTTCTTATTTTCAAAGTAGTTATTACCATCTGCATCAATGGATACGATGAGAGGACCAAATTCTTTAACGCGGCAAGTCCACAAGGTTTCAGGCATACCAAGTTCACGCCAATTAGCAGATTCGATTTCCTCTACCTCTGTTGCGGCAAGAACCGCATTACCTGCTGGGAATACGCAGTGAAGAGCACCAAAATCTTTACAAGCACGTGTTGTTTCAGGCCCCATACCGCCTTTACCTACAATAAGACGTACACCAGTTTGCTTTACGAATTCATATTCGAATTTTTCCATACGCATGGATGTAGTAGGACCTACGGAAATCATTTCGAATTTATCATCCCCATGGTCACGCACGATTGGACCAGCATGCAAGATGGCACCGTTACGAACATCTACTGGTAATTCACGACCATATTCAACAAGACGACGATGAGCTACATCACGGCATGTTGTGATGTGACCATTTAAGTAAATAATATCCCCTGCTTTAATACCTTCGAGATCAGAAGCTTGAATTGGTGTTGTCAAAATATGTTTAGCCATTAGAATGTCACTCCTTTGTGAGATAGAATTTCGTACTTACCGTCTTTATCAAATACTACATGACCGCGGCGATGGTTCCAACAACCAACGTTTACAGCTACGGAAATTACAGATGGATGACGAGAGCCGTGCTCGATGTTTACGCCCATAACGGATTTATCGCCACCCATACCTTGTGGCCCAATGTGCAATGCGTTAATACCATCTTCCAGTAATTGCTCCATGTATGCTGCTTTTTCATTATCTGCTTTAGAGGATACGGGACGCATCAAGGCTTTTTTAGACATAGCTGCCGCAGTATCGATGGATGTAGCAATACCTACACCAACCAATAATGGAGGACATGCATTTAAACCATAACTTGTCATCAAATCTAATACGAATTTAGCTACTCCCTCATAACCTTCACCTGGCATCAATGTTTTACCAGAGCCTGGCAAGGAACAACCGCCACCAGCCATGTATGGGAAGATTTCTACATCATCACGACCAGGTACGATATCCCAAGTAATGTAAGGTGCTGTACGACCAATATTTTTACCAGTATTAAATTCATCAAATGTTTCTACACAGTTATGACGAAGTGGCGCATCTTGTGTTGCTTGGTATGTAGCATTACGCAAGATTTCTTCCAATTCACCAATCAATGGGTAGTTTGAACCAACCTTCACCCAAAACTGTAGAACACCTGTATCTTGGCAGGATGGACGATTTAAATCGAAGGCCAACTCCTGATTCTTTTTCATTGTTTCATAAATTGTTTTTGCTAATGGATTTTTTTCATCTGCTGCAAGCTCTTTGATTTTAGCCTCTACATCATCAGGCAACTTTTTTGCTACATAAGCAATGAACTTTGCAATGACATTTGTCATTTCTTGCACTTGTTGTTCTTTCGTACTCATCGTAAACCTCCAAAAAGACTTCATTATTTAAGATGCAAATTATTTCTGTTTCGGAACCTTAGTTCCTTTCGATGATTTCATTCTACTCTTTTTTCAGAATATAACTATCCAATTTACAAGTTGTTTTTTGATGGTGAAAGCAAGACAAATTAATACAAAATCACCTATATGATTATATTTTTACCCATTTAAAATATACAATTACACCTATACCAAAATATCAAAAAGAGCACTACCTATCGAAAAGTAGTGCTCTTTTACCATTTATTTTTATAGGATTATAATATATACAAATTTACCTATACCTAATGATTGTATATTCATCATAATTAGAACTTAAAATGATGAAATAATTCCACCATTACAGTGATATAAAAATGTGATCCTAGCCCTGTAGTTTCCTAACAACTACTTCAAGCTGAGCTCTAACATCTTGTAACTTTTGATTCGCTTCCTCTAGCTCAAGCTTATGCCTAGTATCATGTTCATAGGGTAAGCAAGATTGTAGTACTTCTATAATATCTTCCTCTTGTGTAGAGATGATCTCCTTCCAATCATGAAGCTTTGTCTTACGTCCTAATTCTTTTGCTTGCTTGCGATATTCCGATGGCGTGGTATGGAAGTGCTTTTTAAAGGCCACATTAAAGGCTTTAATATCTGCAAAGCCACAACTACTCGCAATATGCGCTACCCCATCCTCAGAGTTGACCAAACGAACTGTGGCCTCACGTAGTCTCAAACGCAACAGATACTCAAGAAAAGAGACTCCTAATTGGCGTTTAAAAAATTGTGATGTATAGTTCACATTATATCCACCAATTTTTGCAATATCTTCTAGCTCAATCTTTTGTTGATAGTTTTCATCAATATAAGCAATCATCTTATCAAAGGTAGCTACAGTCATATCCACAGGCTTTGAATGTACATATATCGACTTAACCGCATTAATTTCATCGTATACCTCACTAGCTAATGCTAAATAATGATGTTCTAACCACATACGATTAATGGGACTTTCACCATTCGCCTTTATCAACATCATCATCGCTGCATGATGTCGTAAAGAGGTAAAAAACGAATTATGCCGATTCGACTTATCTGAACGCACCACAAATTGATACATTCCAAAATTTGGATCAAACTGCTGGAAAAAGTCTTTCCCTACATGAATAACAAGAGCCGTCGTATCCTCTTCAAGCGCTAGGGTGGCATGCCCCACCTGAGGAGAAATAATAATAGAGTCAAGAGGTTCCATCGTAAAAACCTCACTATTACAACTCATCTCAATACGACCCTTCAACAAGATAAGAATTTCAGTCTCTCCATGCCAGTTGTAATGATATGTGCTAACCTTATATATGTGGCTACTAAAATCTATATGATTGTGTTTATATGTATAGTGAAAGTAATCCATGATATCTAATCATTCCCTGTAAACACTGTAAAATCAAACAACTAATTATTAAAAGGTAATCTTTTCTGGTAAAAATAATACAAGCAAAGATTTCTCCACTAATTTCAATACCTACCAGATAGTTAAAACCGAAATACAAAAATGCATCCCTTCCTAATCTAAGAGATGCATTTATTATGATATATTTATTTAACTTTGGTCAACGACATCTTAATTATTATATTTATACCAAACTTTAATAACAAAACAGCCTTACTCATCAATATTACATAAGAGCCGTAATAGCTGCTGCTAAACCGAAGAAGATACCTGGTGCATTGGCTAATGCTACTGGAATATCTCTATGTTCTTTAAACAAACCGTATAATACCCATAATGTACAGTTGATAGCCGCCACTAATGGTTGGATCCAATCACCAGTTCCTGGATGCGCTAAGTTATTCATAATTTGTGGGAAGTAAGATACATACATTGCTACAGCAGTTACAGTTGCTACCTTCCCTAAGTTTTCCATAAATTTTACTCGATTCATATATCCTCCAAAATTATTAACTGATTATTTTGAACTCCTGATGAAGTATATTTTACTCAGTTTGGATAATCTAACTATCCATATTAAAAGGTAATTTTTTGAATTAAATTAAGCAAAAGTTAAGGTTTTCTATATGTTTTTCTTATTTAGAGACTATAAAATTATATAAATTTACCTATAAAATACATGCAAAAAAGCTCTATCTATCAAAAGTAGTGCTTTTTTAGTACCTTTAGAGTATTTATATATATATAGAAAATCACCCAATTCCAATATTTCTATATGGTCAAAAAAATTTAATTTACATTAAGCCAACTTCTATTTACAACAAGTCGGAGTCAGACCATTAATTTAGACTACTAATTATAACGCCTTTACAACATCAGCTAACTTCGCCTTTAAGGTTTCTAGTTTTTGACTCATAAACTCTAGCTCGCTCTTAGCTCTTGAATCATCTTCGTAGGACAAGAACGAGTGTAACAAATCTAGAACATCTTGATTTTCAACAGAAACAATTTCTACCCCATTTTGTAATGTTGTTTTACGTCCAATTTCTTTTACTTGTTTACGATATTCTGTTGGTGTCAAGTGGAAATGTTTTTTGAAAGCCACATTAAAGGCTTTAATATCTGCAAAGCCACAACTGCTAGCTATCCTAGCAACTGCCTCATCAGAGCTAGTCAAACGAGTTGTTGCCTCCCTTAGTCTCAAACGTAATAGATAGTCAATAAAGGAAATACCCATTTGTCGCTTAAAGAACTGAGAGGTATAAGCTACATTATAGCCACCAATTTTAGCAATATCTTCTAACTCAATTTTTTGTTGATAATGTTCATCGATATAAGCAATCATCTTATCAAAGGTAGCCGGCTTTATATCACCAGGTCTAACATTTTCATGAACAAGTTTAACTGGATCAAACTCCCTAAACACATCGCCAGCTAATGCTAAATAATGATGCTCTACCCACATGCGATGTACGGGACTTTCACCTTTAGCCATCAACAACATCATCATAGCTGCATGGTGGCGCAAGGTTGTAAAAAATTGATTATGACGAGTGCTTTCATCGGAACGAACAACAAAATGGTACGAACCAAACTCTGAATCATACTGTTGATAAAACTCATGTCCTACACGAATTGAAAAAGCGATTACATCTTCTTCAAGAGCTAGTGTTGAATGGCCTACTTGAGGGGAAATAATAACCGCATCAAAGGGCTCTAATGTAAACACCTCATCATTACAACTCATCTCAACGCGCCCTTTTAACAAGATAAAAATCTCCGTTTTCCCATACCAATTGTAATGGTATGTACCAACTCGATATATGTTGCTGCTAAACTCTATGTAATTATGTTTATATGAATAGTCGAAGTAATCCATAATTTCCAAAGTCCTTTAACATAACTGCTTTCGCAGCTCCTGTTCTTGTATTCTACCTAGCACCAACAAATCGATTTCATCCTGAGACCAAGAACCGAATAAAATTTGGTCTACCACAGGTCCAACAGGTTCAGTGCATTGTTTTGAATGATACACCTGTACTAAATCACGTTTATACACTTGAACGCTTTCAAAAAGTCCACTCTGTTCAAGTTCATTAATATTAGATACCAAAGATTTCACAATTTCATCGTGATGCTCTTTAGGTGTAGCTCTGGCTTGTAAAGAATACATATAAAATGCACCCCTTATTGATATAAGGGATGCATTTATTATGATATATTTATTTAACTACAGTCAACAGCATCTTGAAGCTTTCTCGTGCATCCAAACTATGAGGCACTTCAGACGGCATGATCAAGGTTTCACCAGTCTTCACATTATGCTCCGTATCACCAACAACGATATGCGCTTCTCCATCGAGGATTTGCACAATCGCATCGCCTACTGTTACATGCGTAGAGATTTCTTCCCCCTTAGGCAGCGCAAATAGTGTAATGCTGAGTCGCTCATTTTGAGCAATTGTAATACTAATCACTTGCCCCTCTTTATACTCTAGGTGCTCACCTAAATGCAAAATTTCGTTTACCGGGATATTTTTTGTGAAAGTCTTACTCATAGAAATCACTCCTTATATAGCTATATAATAGTAAAAGTAAATAAAAAGTAGATTAAAACAATTTTATCAAAACCAATTGATATAACTAAAAAATATCCTTCCCTTAATTTTATTATAATTTAATTGAGATTTAATTTCAGTATCTTTGGTAACAAAATTAAAATTATTTTTGGATAAACGAAATGTTTTGAATAAACGCAAAGACGAGGCCTCCTAAGAAACCTCGTCTTTTTTACATTATGGTTAGCTATAAATATTATAGTTTTTTAACTAGTATATTTGTATCTAAAACTCTAAAACGCTATAACTCTAAAAAATCTAATGCCTTAGAGTAAGAGTCTAAAAATCAAAAGGGTCTAAACTGCAGGCAGCAAGCCTAATAGATACACATTAAATGTATCACCAGGATGTACTTCATGAGTTCCTCGTGGAATACATGCCAACGCATTCACAGTATATAGCCCTAACATGCTACTACTATTAAAATGACGGTTAGCCACAAAGCGTGGCACACCACCGCCGAACACCACTTTTCCTTGTACATAGCGATCAAAAACATTACGTTTGAAGATTTCTGTATCCATTACACAAGCCACCACTGGAGTCGTCCAATTAGCCAACCCTTTATAACGCTTCAAGGTAGGTGCTACGATTAAATGCCATCCATTAAAAGCAGCCCCTGGATTACCGGACAAGCCAAAGATAATCTGACCTTTCGGGGTAACCGCACCATAGGATGCTGCACCCGGTCGCATTTGAATACGGGCATAGATAGATTCTGCCCCCAATTTTTCATAAATAAGAGGCATCGTATCAAAAAGACCTACCGATACACCACCAGAACTGATTATAACATCTGCTTCTTCACTAAGTTTTAAAACATGATTGATTTCAGAGTCTAACGCCTCTGGAGCATCACTTACATGATAATGTGTTATCTTGTGAAAACCTAAGTCCTCTAAGAGTCCACAAATCATAGCTCGATTGGAGTTGTAAATTTTACCAGGCGTTAAGCTTTCACTAGGTTCAATAACCTCATGACCAGAGGTAAGAACTAATACACGAGGCATGACATTAACAGAGATCTCAATAATGCCAAGTCCCGTCAAAATGGTTTGTACTGTAGATGTTACCTCTGTACCGTGCGGAATCACAATAGTACCGACATTACACTCTTCACCTTGTGGAATAATATGATCACCACAACGATATTTACCTTGAATTGTAATCGATGTATGCGGTTCACCTGTGCCTACTACTTGTTCCTGCATGATAACGGTATCACATGTATCTGGTACTGGTGCACCAGTCATAATCCGTACTGCATGGCCAGGCTTTACAGGCTGTCTCCATACAACACCAGCTCCAATGATGCCGTCAACGATATATTCATTACGACCTTCTTCATAGGCGATAGCATACCCATCCATTGCAGATTTTGAAAAAGCAGGTACATCCGTTGGCGCAATAATATCCTCTGCTAGTACGTATCCCTTCGCAGCTTTAACTGCAATCGTTTCAACTTTATGAACTTGCGTTTGTAAGGCCTCATCCCATAATTGGAGAGCCTTCTCAACAGTAACGACGGCCATTTAAACTCCTCATCATTTCCTGTATGTGGCGTACCAATTCAGGTACGTCTTGATCCAATTTGCTAATTTCTATCGTCGCCACTCGGTCCATTGGGTCCGAGATCAACTCTTCCGTATATCCCTCTTGAGTAACCTCTATAATTGGGGCAATCCCTTGGGATCTCGTTTCTAGTATAACTATATCTACAGGCATAAACTGTGATATTTCATACAAGTTGGATTGTTCTTTCGTGCGTATACGAATCGCTGTTTCAGTAGGCCCTGCAATTGCAACCGCATCAGCTCCAGCTTTATAGGCAAGGTCTGTATCTGTTCCTTCATGATCCATCTGAAAGCCATGCTTATCGCTTTTTACTACACCAACGGATAAACCGATATTTTGTAACTCACACACAAGGCGCGTTACAACAGTAGTCTTACCTGTTTTACGTTTCGATGCGACCACACTAATTAAAGGTACACGGCGGAATTCATTTTCCGCTAAAGCTCGCGCCCATTGATAGTCTTCAAATCGATTAATATTGCTTAGCTCCCAACTAAAATCAGTAGCATCAATTGATTCTACATGACCAATAACATCGAGGGCATGATGCAACGATACATTTTCGCCAACAAGAATAGATTGAATTAAGGACGCAATATATGGCCTATAAATACCCGCCATCGGCTCAGATTTACCACTTTCACTATATGGGACAATGGCATTCCAATCATTATGATCTACTTGATAGAGCCAATCATAATACAAATCCATTTCCATGAATGGCATATCTACTGCCATTACCGCATAAGCAGAACTAGTGCCAACAGCTAGAGTACTATACAGCCCCCCTAAAGGTCCGCATCGCCCAACAGAATCCCGAACAATAGAAACCTTATTTTTCTCATCGTTCGATAATGTATCTATAATATGAGTCTGGATAGCAAGTCCTAATTGCTCGTCATCACCGATAGAGATAAGAATATCTTGAACATCTGCATCTAATCCCTTACGAAGTGCATGAGATATAAGACTTTCACCATTAATCCAAGGCAACAAAGCTTTAGGTTGCCCCATTCTAGTACTGAGTCCTCCAGCCAAAATAATTAAACCTAATTTATCCACGACGTTGTAAACCTCGTTTAACACCTTGGTAGATGAATAGTAAAACTGCAATATTTAAAAGACCATCTGGCACCATATAGGATGCATTATAAATCATGGAATAAACCCAAGGATTCTGCCCTTGTGGAGCATAGCTAGCAAAGACTACAGCACCGCTCGTAACAGATGCTCCCCAACGCAATACAATACCTACGATGGATCCAGTGATAAGACCAGAAAGAGAATCTTTAAAATAACCACAAACGCCAATAGCACCGTAAGCAACCAGGTAGTCTAATATAATACTTAAATAATGAACAGATGATTTAAAGCCTAAAATAAAGTGTAATATACCATATACAACACCTGCGAAGATACCTCGTGTTCCGCCCCAACGATACGCGTAAATCATGAGTGGTACCAATGCTGCCGCCTTAATAGAGCCCCCCTGTGGCATATGAAAAATCGTAATAAATGACAACACTTGAGCAATGGCAATTGCTACGCCAGCTTCAGCAAGCATACGGGTTTTAGACTGTTCCACATTAATCAACCTCCTTTTACCATATATCTATAAATGAATATATTATTTATACAATCTACTTGTATTGTACTACAGTTTATCCCTTATACCAAACAAAATATTCGGAATGTATTGAAAATTTTATGAGTCTCTTGTATAATGGTACAGGTTCAATATGTAATACTCGAAGGAGATATAGAAACTATGATTAATACAACTAACATCTTTGATTATGAAGACGTGCAATTGATTCCTAACAAATGTATTGTCTCCAGTCGTAGCGAATGTGATACACATGTAAAATTAGGTAAACGCACATTCCGCTTGCCAGTAGTACCTGCTAATATGCAAACTATTATCGACGAAGAGTTGGCTGAAAAATTAGCTCGTGAAGGGTATTTCTATATCATGCATCGTTTCCAACCAGAACGTCGTATGGACTTTGTAAAACGCATGCACGACCTTAACCTATATTCTTCTATTTCTATCGGCGTAAAAGCTGAAGAATTTGCTTTAGTTGATGAATTTAAGAAAGCAAACTTAACCCCAGAATATATCACTATTGATATTGCACATGGTCATTCCAATGCGGTCATCGAAATGATTCAATACATAAAAAAGAACTTACCTGAAACCTTCATTATCGCTGGTAATGTAGGCACTCCAGAAGCAGTTCGTGAACTAGAAAATGCTGGTGCTGATGCGACTAAAGTAGGCATCGGTCCTGGTAAAGTATGTATCACAAAATTGAAAACTGGCTTTGGTACTGGTGGCTGGCAATTAGCGGCTGTTCGCTGGTGCGCAAAAGCAGCTACTAAACCTATCATCGCTGACGGCGGTATTCGTGACCATGGCGACATCGCAAAATCCATTCGCTTTGGTGCTACTATGGTTATGATTGGCTCCCTCTTTGCAGGTCACGAGGAATCCCCAGGGGAAGAAAAGATTGTTGACGGCAAAGCTGTAAAAGAATACTTTGGTTCCGCTTCTGAGTTCCAAAAAGGGGAACGCAAAAATGTAGAAGGTAAAAAAATCTTCATCGATTCCAAAGGTTCTATCTTTGATACATTAACTGAAATGGAGCAAGATTTACAATCCGCTATCTCTTACGCTGGCGGTACAACTCTACAAGCCATTCGCAAAGTAGACTATGTACTTGTTAAAAACTCTATCTTCAATGGCGATCGCTAATCTAATCAATATATAATAACGCTAAAAGACACAGGTTCAAAACCTGTGTCTTTTTAATGCGAGAAATACATAAAATATAAAAATATGAAAAAGGAGCTACGATACGAAAATCGTAGCTCCTTAATTATAGACTATTAAATCTGTTCTTCACTAAGACCACAGTCTTTACTCATTAAATGGTATGCGTATTTACCAATACCTGCACTTACAACAAGCAATGTAGTCAATACAATAAATGCTACTGTAAGACTTGTACCGTGCGCAATGAAGCCAATCAAGGCAGGCCCCATCAGAATCCCCATATAACCGAGCATTGTGGATGTAGCGACCGCTTGTGTCATAGGAATGACATTTTGTTCCCCCATTGCAGAGAATAGGTTTGGTACTATCATAGCTAATGAAATACCCAATAATAAGTAAGTATACATGGATGCATGACCTGGCAAGAACACGATAAGCCCCATCGCAATAGAGCCAAGTAAGTAGCCACCAACAACAACTTGCTTTGATGTTAAGTGTTTACCTAATCTATTACCAAGCAAACGGCCTATACACATAGTACCATTAAAGAGCATTACACCCATGACAGCCTCTTCGATAAGAATCCCTTTATCTTCAAATAAATATAATGCACTCCAATCCCCTACAGCACCTTCTACCAAGTAAGAAACAAAGGACAATAAACCAAAAATAAGAGCGATTGGATGGAAGGACAATGGACTTTTAGATTTTTTAGTAATCTTTGCATTTGGGTCACTACCAAAGGTCAACATAAATTGGCTAACTATGACCATCGCAATAAATAATACGATGAGTAGCCCCCAAATACTTTCATTAACAGGCAGCGATAAGATTTTTAAAAGCACGAGCAAAACACCGGCACCAGTAAAACCACCTAAGCTCCAGCCACCGTGATAGGCGCCCATTAAATGTTTTTTGCTCACCTTTTCTGTTAGGATAGCTTGTAAATTAGCAGAAGCACCACTAAGGCCTACACCAATACCAAAAAAGAACAGGGCTACTGTTGTTGTAGCAATAGTAGGACACATAGTAACGATGGCAAGAGATACCATACCAATAAAGCTAGCTAACAAAACGACTCTCTTACACCCAAAGCTTTCTACAAGCTTACCTGCTATAGCCATGGATAAACAAGAACCTACACCGAGCAACAAAATCATGGAACCTAATACATCTTCACCAATACTAAGTTTTGCTTTTAAATATGGCACAAAACCAGCCCATAAAGCTGTGTACATACCAGGGATAAAAAATGCCCCAAAAGCACCACGAATATTTGCTGTTGAAATAGAAACTTGATCGTTCATTACATCCTTTCTGGCTTCTAGAACCGTCCGGCGAAGAAAGGTCCTTTTTATCCGCAAAGCTCTAAAATATGCACTATTACAGGAAACCATTTTAATTACATATGACTAATATTGGAATATAATAAACCCCTTTACGAAAAAAGTAAAGGGGTTTATTGGGTTAAAATTTATTTATTTTCTTTTAACCACTGAATGGCATATTCCGCATACACCGCAGATGCTGCAGATAATACGGTATCATCCATATTAAATCTATTATTATGATGATCGTATGTAGCTTCTACTTCAGGGTTTTGAATACCAATAAAGGCAAAGCATCCCGGTTTATCTTGTAAATACCAAGCAAAATCTTCTCCAGGCATTACTTTACGCATCTTAGAAAGCTTGTCCTCACCTAATGTATCAATAACGACACGTTCTGCAAGTTCACTGGATTCAAGATCATTAATAGTAGGAGGCACTTTTTTTATATATTCTAATGTAGCAGTCGCTCCATAGGCTTCTGCAGTGTGTTTCACAATGCGGCGAATCGTATCGACAATGTATTGTTCTTGGTTTGGATCAAAGAAACGAACCGTACCGCCCATGGAAGCTTCCCCAGGAATGACATTCCATTCTGAGCCAGAGTGAATATTGCCAATCGTAACAACGACGGAATCAAGGGCACTCACATTACGAGAAACCACAGTTTGCAAATTCATAACGATGGCACTAGCCACCACGATAGCATCGACCGCTTGGTGTGGCTGCGCACCATGACCTTGTTTGCCTTTTACGTTAATAGTAATTTGGCTACTTGCAGCCATACGAGGACCTTCCTCAACAGACACAAGACCCGCTGGCAAATCGATCCACACATGCCCTCCAAAGATAGCATCTACCTTATCATACCAATCGCCAAACTTAATGAAATCCGGAGCCCCTGCTCCAGTTTCTTCCGCAGGTTGAAATGCTAAATATACATCGCCTTCGATGCGGTCTTTCATAGACATTAGCATCTTTGCCGCACCTAGTAAAATAGCCATATGTCCATCATGACCGCAGGCATGCATTTTACCCTCTACTTCAGATTTATAATCTACTGCATTATGTTCATGAACAGGCAATGCATCGATGTCAGCACGTAACGCAATGGCTTTGCCAGGCTTAAAACCATGAATAATGCCGATTAATCCGATACCACGGTCTGTATCTACATGAACCTCTACGCCCATAGACTCTAGCTCTTTAGCCAAGGTCTTCGTCGTTTCAAACTCTTCATTACTAAGCTCTGGATGTTTATGAAAATATCTACGCCAATCTTGCACGTAGCCTTTATATTGCTCTATTAAATCGCGACTATGCATGATATCGCCTCCTCACTAAATCCCAACATTACTAGGAATAACATGGTAAAAGTAAAAGAAAACGACAGGCAACGCCATGTCGTTTTCTTAGTTTCTTATCGGTTGCGCAATACCGCTTGTACCGCTAAGGATACAATAGCCGTTGCAACTGTCACAGCAGCAGTGATTTTTGCCGTTGTGATAAGTTCTTCTTTTGTAGGCTTTGCTTTTGCCGCAATGTCCAACGTTTTTGCTACCGCTGGAACCAATACTTCATTACGTAAGGATTCTGTATTCATATTTACTCCTCCAATATAGACTGTTTCTTTTAGGGTAACACGAATACGGAGTAAAGTCTATATAATCATCGGTTTATTTCCATAGTTCAATGTTACATAACTATAGTAAACAATATTTATGAAAGCTAGACGAATTCTTATTTTTCAGCTAATTCTTCAATCACTTCAGCTAAAATACGTACCGCCTTTTCTAATTGCTCTTGTGGAATATTAAGGGCTGGTAAAAGTCGTACCTTATTTTTAGCAGATAAGCATACTACGCCCTTTTCTAAACATTTTGCAATGACAGCTTTTGCATCTACTGTAGTCTCAATACCGAGCATGAGCCCCATACCACTAACACCAATGACACCAGGTTTACCAGTTAAGGTAGATTTTACGTATTCCCCTTTTACTTTTACAGAATCGAGAAATTCAGGAGTTAACCGGCTAATAATAGTGTTCCCTGCAGCCGCGCAGATTGGATTTCCCCCAAAGGTAGTAGCGTGGGCACCAGCATTTAAAACATACTGCATCTTTTCATTGAACAAAGTAGCCCCCATTGGTAGACCTCCCGCCAAGCCTTTTGCAGTAGATACCACATCTGGTTCAATGCCAAATTGTTGGTATGCATATAGACTACCAGTCCGACCATTACCAGTTTGTACCTCATCGATGAGTACCAGTTGATCGTGTTCATGCGCATATTTTGTTACCGCTTGGACAAACTCTTTATCTAAGGGCATAACCCCACCTTCACCTTGGATAGGTTCCATCATGATGGCACAAACTGCTGGATTATCAAGAGCTTTTAAGGCCGCGTCAATATCATTGGCTGGTGTATGAATAAAACCTTCTGTAAATGGGAAGAAATGTTGATGGAATACATCTTGTCCTGTAGCAGACAAGGTGGTAATAGTACGACCGTGGAAACTATTGACTAAGGTAACAATTATATGACGCCCTTCGCCATATTTGTCATGGCTATATTTACGCGCTGCCTTAATAGCACATTCGTTAGACTCCGCACCAGAGTTAGAAAAAAATACCTTTTTCATCCCCGTTTTCGCACAGAGCTGTTTCGCTAGCTCAATTTGTGGCAAGGAATAGTATAAATTAGAAATATGATTCAATGCATGAGACTGCTTAGTAACAGCCTCAGTCCACTCATCATCATCAACGCCAAAAGCGGTTACGCCAATACCAGAACCAAGGTCGATGTACTCTTTACCATCTACGTCCCACAAGAGAGAACCTTTTCCTTTTTCAAAGCATACGTTGAACCGACCATACGTATTGGCTATATATTCTTTATCTTGTTGTTCAAAATCGATTGCATTACTCATTATATCCTCCAAATGTACGGTCATGCCGTCGTCTATCTATGTAAAAGATACCCAATAGATGATTACCAGTATTATGTTTACTATATTAAGCAACAAACATTGTACCAAGGCCTTCATCGGTTAATAACTCGATAAGAATGGCATGTGGAATTTCACCATTAATGATGAATACCTTTTGTGCCCCTGCTTCTATGGCCTCTAAGCAGCAATCTACCTTTGGAATCATACCGCCTGCAATGACGCCATCCGCTTTTAACTGAGCTGCCTCGGCCATTGTAATTTTAGAAATTAAAGAATCTGGATCATGCACATCTCGCAGTACACCATCAATATTAGTCATAGCCACCATGGTTTCCGCCTTGAGAGCGCCCGCAATTTTCGCGGCTACCGTATCAGCATTAATATTATATGTCTTGCCATCGGCTCCCATGCCGATAGAAGAAATAACCGGAATATAGCCACGGCTAATTACGTCATGGATAATACTCGTATCAATGGTATCAATATAACCTACATAACCAAGTTCTTCGTTTTGTTTATGAACTTGAATCATGTTGCCATCTACACCACAAAGGCCAACAGCTTTGCCACCAAGATCCGTTAAATCCGCCACGAGCCCTTTATTCACCTTGCCGGCTAGCACCATTTGTACAACATCCATCGTTGCTTCATCGGTAACGCGTAATCCATTAGCGAAATGTGATTCAATTTGCATCGCCTCTAAGGTACTATTAATAGCTGGACCACCACCATGAACGAGGACTACTTTTACCCCCACTAATTGAAGTAATAGTAAATCCTTCATGACAGATTTCTTTAACTCTTCATCCACCATGGCATTGCCACCGTATTTAACGACAACGTACTGGTCTGTGTATTGTTTTATATATGGAACGGCCGCCGTTAAGATATGCGCCCGCATTGCATTTGTTACATTCTTCATAGATTCCTCTCTAACCTAATACTAAACCAGTATCCTCTGGTAACCCCAATGCAATATTCATACATTGAACGGCGGCACCCGATGCACCTTTACCTAAATTATCGAAAATGGCGTGAACCATGATGCGTTCATCGTTACCAGTGACATAGATTTTCATACTGTCCGTATTGCTCAATTGATTAGCGTTTAACATACCGCTATTGCTATTTTCAGTAAATGGTGCAACCGTAACGATTGTACTATCTTTGTAAAAGTATTCTAACGTTTGTTGTACCTTATCAATACAAACAGGTTTATGACATAAACGACTATGAATACCTACGGTAACCTCCATTCCAGAGTAGTAATCATCAACAATTGGCATAAAAATTGGAGCTTCACTAAGGCCGCATACATGTTGTACTTCGGGTAAATGTTTATGTTCTTGGCCAAGCCCATATTGACGAGGCGCATAAAGGAAATAGTCCTTAGGACTGCTTTCATATTGACCAATCATCTTCTTACCACCACCGCTATAGCCTGTTAAGGATGTAATGGTGAAAGGATAATCCGCTGGCACGAGCCCTGCTTTTACAAGAGGCGCTATACAAGCAATCATACCGCTCGCATGACAGCCAGGATTTGCAATATGTTTTTTAGTTGCAATATCTGTTTTGTAGCTTTCACCAAGTTCTGGGAACCCATATGCCCAACCAGCTGTAGTTCTAAACGCTGTAGAAGTATCAATAACCTTACATGGAAAATCACCAATAGCGGCCATAATTTCCTTAGATGCCACATCAGGTAAGCAAAGAAATACAAGATCCGCTTTTTTTGCAACCACTTTAATGGCCTCTACATTTTTGCGATCCTCATCAGCAGTCGCTAAGAGTTCTATATCTTTTCGATCGGATAATCGTTCATGAATTCTAAGACCCGTTGTGCCTTCATGACCGACAATAAATACTCTATGGGGTGTCATAATAAACCTCAATTCTCACCTATTGGTGACTCACACCTATTTATATAGCCCTTTATCCAATATAAATAGAAAACAAACGATACCATACATCACCATTTAGGAAGATGAACTTATTTCAATGGATAATTTCCAAAGGTAGCAACCATAACTGCCTTAATCGTGTGGAGACGATTTTCTGCTTCTTGGAACGCCAATGAGTTTGGACCTTCGAATACCTCTTCGGTTACCTCAATGCCATCCATGCCAAACCGTTCATAAATATCTTTACCTACTTGTGTTTCTGTGTTGTGGAACGCAGGTAAACAGTGACAGAACTTAGTATTGGGATTACCAGTTAATGCCATCATTTCTGCATTTACTTGGAACGGTTTAAATGTATTGATACGTTCCTCCCACATATCGTAAGTATCGCCCATCGTTACCCACACACCAGTGTAAATGACATCTAAGCCTTTAACACCTTCAGCTACATCATCTGTACAAGTGATAGTAGCACCTGTTTCTTTAGCCACCTTTAAGCACTCTTCGTAGAATGGACCAGCTGGCCAGTATTGTTTAGGACCAATAAGTCTGAAATCCATCCCCATTTTAACGGCACCACTCATCAAAGCATTGCACATATTAGATTGACCATGACCTACATAGGCAAAAGAAATTTCATTCAACGGTTTGTCGATATTTTCTTGAAGTGTTAAGAAATTGGCTAATGTTTGTGTAGGATGATCCATATCGGTAAGCCCATTCCAAACTGGCACACCAGAGTATTCCGCCAATGTATCTACGTCCTCTTGGTCAAAGCCTCTAAACTCGATAGCATCATACATGGAACCAAGAACACGAGCCGTATCCTTTAAGGATTCTTTCTTATTCATTTGAGAACCTGTAGGGCCAAGATATGTTGTAAAAGCACCTTGGTCCGCAGCCCCTACTTCAAAAGCGCAACGTGTCCGTGTTGAGTCTTTTTCAAAAATTAATGCAAAGTTTTTACCTACTAATGTTTTGATTTCTTTGCCCGCTTTTTTATCGGCTTTTAATTTTGCTGCTAAGTCCAAGAAGTATTTAATTTCTTCCGGTGTGTATTGAAGCATTGTTTTAAATGATGTATGTTGTAAACTTTTCATGATAACCTCTTATTTCAAACTACTTATTTAACTACTTTTCTTGTAAAAATTCGGCGGCAATAGCAGCCATCATTGTTATACCAGGTTCCAGAATGCTTTCATCAATGGTGAAAGCCTCATTATGTAAGGCCGGATTGCCTTCAAACCCAGTACCTAACCAAAGAAAAGCACCTTTTATTTTATGAAGATATGCGGAGAAGTCCTCTGCTGCCATAGACGGAAATTCAGGATGTACCACTGCGTCTTTACCAAGATATTTCTCTACAATGGATGTGGCATAATCAATGGCCTCTGGATTATTGATAGTTGCACCATGTCCCCTTTTATAATCCAAAGTACTTTCCGTTTTAAACAACACATCGAGGGCCTGTAAACTTTCACCTAATCGTCGTTCAATATAATCACGTTTCTCTGGTTCATAGGTACGACAAGTACCTTCAAGATACACATCGCCACAGCCCACATTGTATCGGTCACCACCATTAATCACTCCAATTGTGCATACAAGATTTTCCATCGGGTTAGTTTCACGAGCGACCATGGACTCCACATTTACAATCCAGTTCGCTGCGGCCACAATAGCATCAACCCCATTGTGAGGCTCCGCACCATGGGTTGATTTGCCCTTAATATGTACAAGGAAGTGGTCTGATGCAGCCATCAAATTACCTTTTTTTAGGCCTACCGCACCAACTGGAAGTTGAGGCCATACATGGAGACCATATATCTCGTCTACATCATCGAGGATACCACTATCGACAATACCTTGTGCTCCTGGGAATAAAGCTTCCTCTTCGGAAGGCTGGAATACAAGCTTTACAGTGCCGTGCAATTGATCTTTAATAGACTGTAAAATCGCTGCTGCACCAAGCAAGATTGCCATGTGGCTATCATGACCACAAGCATGCATAACGCCTTCATTTTGTGAAGCAAAGGGCAATCCTGTTATTTCATGTATGGGTAATGCATCCATATCGGCACGCAATGCAATAACAGGGCCTGTATGAGCACCTTCTATCTTACCGATAACGGCATAATCAGAAACATCGTTTACAAAAGGGATTCCTAGTTCACCAAGAACCTTTTGAATAAATAAAGATGTATTTTTTTCTTCACCAGATAACTCTGGATGGCTATGAATATGTCGGCGCCATTCCACAACTTGTTCTTTATATTGGGAGGCATATTTCTTAATTAAATCTTGTAATGTGTTCATTACTCTATCTCCTTTATACACTGTATGTATATTTTATACATATTTTGTGTATTTTTATAATCTATACACGTATTATAATACTACACACCACAATTAGCAAGTATTTATACAAATCCATTGTATTTTTATTTGTTGTATTGTAAATCAATTTTACTCATAGATTCTTGCAACCTTTGATTAGAGAAAAATAGACAAAAAAAGACACCTTCCAAAAAAGGCGTCTTTTTCTTATTTTTCAATGACTGATTCGTCAAGCTGAGTACCATCAGGTAAAAATGATTTTACAATCAGCTTATTCGGTGTCACTGTCATAGACATATAATTATTTGTTTCAGGCTGAGGTGCTACATATACATCTAGAGGATGTTGCTTCCACTTAGGACGTCGTGCATCACCAGCTATCCCTGTAAGGATATATAGTGGACCAGATGGGTCTCGATCAAAGTTTCGTACATGGCCACGGTTGCGGTATGTATGTAAATGAGCAGATAAAACTAAGTCTACATTAAACTCATCGAAGATAGGCATAAATAATACGCCCTCATCATCGAAACCTACATCGCGACTTGCACCTAGTCGGTCAAAGGCATATCGGAATGGATCACGATGCATGAGGACTACAGTCCACTTTTTAGTATTAGCTGCTAAATCTTGACGTAGCCACTGAACCTCTACATCGTACAAATCAGGATGATGAGTATCATGATTATCCTCATGATTACTTTCATACAACATCGTATCTAATACAACGTAATGCACATCGCCAAAATCATAGGAATAATAACGGCGATTAAATATTTCATTCCCATTAGGCGGTACTGCGAAGTAATTCAAATATGCATAAGGCTCGCGCATTTTCCAATCTAATGTATACATCTCATGATTGCCTAAGGTCGTTGCTAACGGCACATTAGCACTCAATGGTCTGATGGAATTCAACCAAGTGCGCCATTGATAGTCTTGTTCCCCATTATCTACAAGGTCCCCCATGCTAATATACAGGGCTGTCCTTGGATTGCGATGTGCGGAATCCTTAACAATCTGCTCCCACGCAGAATAATCACCAGATTGAGAATCTGGATAGATAAGAACATCATACACACTGGAGCCAGCAGTTTCCAACGAATACCAATCACTGCGACGATCATTGCCATAACCAACGCGATATTCGTATTTAGTATTAGGCGTCAAACCAGTTACTGTACCCTCATGGATATAGGTGGTACTGCCATCATCGGTAAAAGCTTTGTCTGTAGCTCTTATCGTTTGAGTCGTATCGGATCCAACAAGACGATACTCTATTACCGCATCAGCTTCGCTGCTATCTGATTGCCACATAATAGTACGACTCATGCTATTATCTTGAGCTACAATTTGCCGAATATAACGACTTTCGGAATCGAGGAGTGGCTTAATTTCTTGTCCACTTACAACGGCGGCAGTTCTAGCTATGCGACTCTGTATGGCATCCTTATGGACATATCCACCTATAATTAATACAGCCAAAACAAAAATGGCTATAATTGTTTTTAACAGTTTACTTTTATTCATATAGTTCCTTTATGTAAATATCTATTAAGTACTAATATGAACACATTATAAAACTTAAACTTAACTTTAAGTCAAATAAGATTTTTCTATACTTATTCAACATCTACGTTTCTATATCTAGCAGAAATAAATCCCAACATATTTAATTGCGGTATATTCCATTCATTAGGTAAATAGATATCACAGGTAAGCTCATCCCCTAAAGAGTTATTGGCTATAAATTGATAGCGACCTAGTTCCTCATTGCTACCTACTCTTTCAATTTGATTTAAAGTAGTGTCACCCCAAAACCGACTAAATTCCTCCCATATAGTTTCCGCATCAACTTGAGATAACTCAACCTGTAATCTATATTTTACGCCAACCTTACAGCGTTTTTTTAAGCCCGTTTCGTCAGCACTACAAACCTTAGTGGAACCTTTATCAAAAGCCCATTCTAGACTATCTAATGATTGAACTTGAGTGGAAATGAGATTTTTAAAATTTGAAAGATCCGTAAGAAAATGTTTACATGCTACCTCAAATGTATCTAATCTATCTATATTGCTCAATTCACAATACCTCTATTAAAGAATTTACCTATTATTTTTCGTAATATTGTTTCATTTGTGTATAGCCATTAACAATGACTTCGATTTCACCCGTTCTAGGATGAAAGATAAGACCATGAATTGGCACGTCTTTAGGAATTAAAGGGTTCATACGCAATTCGTCCACTGTTTCTTCCACATTCTCTGCAGGATGTGTAAAGCCATCAGCCCAGCGTTCCATTTCTTTACGGACCATATGAATCGCTTCTGGTGCAATACCACGAGCCAACATTTTTTCTGTTAGATCTTTTGCTGTAGTTTTTGCCATACCACATTCGTGATGACCAATGATAAAGATTTCGTTAACGCCTAGCTCATAAATACAAACAAGTAAACTACGTACAACGCCATCAAAGGGACCTGTAATACAGTTACCTGCAGTCTTTACGATTTTCGCTTCACCGCGCCCAATATCCATGGAATCTTCTAAGAAGTTAACAAGACGTGTATCCATACATGTAACAATGGCCATCTCGCGACTTGGCATTTTACTACACTTTGTATCTGTATCTACATAACCTGTATTTTGATCTTCTACATATTCTCTATTGTGGGCTAAAATATCATCTAATAAACTCATGATACCTCCTATAGTTAAAGGTCTCGGCATACAACCAAGCTCTCTATATCAATAATGGTCGATATACATATTATATCATATTAAGTTGTACACGCTTTAAGCCACAAAAAATAGGCCTATTCAAATACATATATTATATATTTGAATAGACCTAAAACACTTTTAAAGTACACTTAAAATACACACCTTATCTATCAGGTGTGGATAAGGCTTCAATGGCAACGCTACCACCGCGCACGACTTCAATACGGTTCACGAACATATCTTTAAATAAGGCAATCATATCATTATTTTTAGATACAGTTTTTACACATTGAACAAGTACAGATTTACGATTATAATCCACAACTAACAAATCAAAGGTTTGGGCAATGCGGAAAATTTCTTGTTTGTCCGCTTCTTTACAGCTATTGACCTTGATAAATAGTAATTCTTTTTTCGTAATTCGCATGTCAGTAAAGTCGATAACTTTAATAATCTCCACACTGCGATTTAGTTGCTTAATAATTTGTTCGTACGTCAAATCATCACAAGTAAGATCAATAGTCATGCGAGACATGGTAGGGTCTTCAGTTTCCCCTACCGTCAATGTATCAAGATTATAATTTTTGCCTGCAAAGAGGCCTGAAATCTTAGCTAGTACACCGATTTGGTTTTCTACATACGCTGAAATACAGCGTTTTTTCATTTGTACTTCCATAGCCCCTCCTATTTTTTATCCTTCAACAACATATCACTTAAAGACTTACCTGCTGGTACCATTGGCAACACATTGAGCTCCGTTGGAATGATGAACTCGAGTAGGGTTGGACCATTTTTGAAAGTATCTGCCAATTGGAACCCTTTTTCGATGTCCTCTACCTTAGTAATACGCATTGCCTTTGCGCCATAAGCTTCCGCCAATTTCACAAAATCCGGTACATACTCAAACTCATCATTGTCGATTATGTCTCGCGTAACAATGGCACTTTCATCCATCATCAAGTTCGTACAAGCGTAACGTTTATCGTAAAATAATTGCTGCCATTGGCGTACATTTCCGAGGAAGCCATTATTTAAAATAATTAACGTCACAGGCAAACGGTAGTGCATAGCAGTGGCAAACTCTTGGATATTCATTTGCACGCCACCATCACCACAGATGGCAAAAACACGCTTATCTGGATTTCCCATTTGCGCACCTAATGCAGCAGGAAAACCATAGCCCATAGTCCCTAAGCCACCAGACGTCAACATTTGATATTGACCTTTCACATCAAGGAACTGGGTAGTCCACAATTGATTTTGACCCACATCGGTTGTAACAATAGGATGTTCATAGTGATGATTGATGTACTCGATAACAGTTTGAGGTGTTAACCCCTCTTCGTCAGCTTGAGTGACAGGACGCTCTGCCTTAAGTTGCTGTAATTGTTTTGGCCATTCGCCAAGGTCGTGAGGTTCAATATATTCTAAGATTTTTTCGATAGCCAATTTAGCATCTGCTACGATTGGAATATCAACCTTAATATTTTTAGAAATAGATGCCGCATCTACATCAATATGGATAATCTTACAATTTTGTGCAAAGGTACTTAGTTTACCGGTAATACGATCATTAAAGCGCGTACCAATAGAAATCATCACGTCACAGTCAGTTATAGCCACATTAGGGGCATAGCCACCGTGAATCCCTACATTACCAAGATACAATGGATGACGGCTATCAATAGCACCTTTTCCCATCAAGGTTGTTACAACAGGAATCCCTGTTTTTTCAACCAACTCCATCATAAGGTCATTGGCCCCACTAATACTTACCCCACCGCCTAATAGGAATAGAGGCCTTTTAGCTTTACTAATAATAGAACAGGCCTTTTTAACTTGACCTACGTGAACAGTGGTATTTGGTTTGTAACCGCGAATATTAATCTCTGTTGGATATTCATCTGACCCCATAGCCTTCTGAATATTCTTAGGAATATCTACTACAACAGGTCCTGGACGACCTGTGCGAGCAATGTAAAAGGCCTCTTTCAAAATACGACCTAAATCTTTACGGTCACGAACAGTAACGGCATATTTACAAATATTGCGGACGATGCCAACAGTATCTACCTCTTGAAAAGCATCATTGCCCATGAGGCCTAAATCAACTTGTCCAGTAATACAAACGAGCGGAACACTATCAGAATAAGCAGTAGCAATACCAGTCACAAGATTTGTAGCACCAGGTCCAGAGGTTACCATACAAACCCCTACTTTACCGGTACTACGAGCATATCCATCTGCCGCATGGGCCAATGCTTGCTCATGACGCGGCAAAATCACTTTTACCTTATCTTGCTTATATAATTCATCCATGATATCAATAGTAGCCGCCCCAGGATAGTTAAACAAAAACTCTACCTGCTCCTCTTGAAGGGCTTTTACCAAATACTGTGCGCCTGAAATCATAGGTATCTCCTTATTTATATAATGCATGCATATCGAATTCTCAATATTCACATCTGATATATCTAAAAAATTGAATATCTTATATAGATATGTTATACTCAGTAGTGTACCATATGTTGTGGTACATGAATATGTATAAAATCTCAAATTATAGAAATATATGTAGATTCTATTTTGAAAGGACTGAATATCATGAAAGAAATATTAGGTTTCCATTTAAACGGTTGCCCTTATTGCGCTAATGCATTCCGTGCTATCGATGAACTCGTTGCAGAAAATCCTGCATACGCAGATATTCATATCAACTGGGTTGAAGATCAAGATGCTCATGAGCTCTTCAAAACTCACCCTTATGAATACTATCCGAACTTATGGTTCGACCTCGACAAACAATACGAGGCGCAACCTGGTGAAAGCTATGTCCAAACAAAATCTTTAATCAAAACTGTATTGGACAAAGCACTCGCGTAAAACGCTATATTTACAAATAATAATGCACCCCTAACATATAATCTAATGTTAGGGGTGCATTTTAGTATACTGTAAGATTATGGCTTTTTTTGTACCATAAACTTACTGACTGCCTTATACACAATTAAAATCAATGCAATTTCTAATGGGAAACAAATGATATTTTTAATAAGACGTCCAATAAATATAGCAGATACTGCTTTGTTATAAAATATTGTGAGCCATATTGTATTTAATATCAGATGTATACATACAGTAACAATCGTCTCCGGTAAAAGTAATTGTTTAAATGTAACATTACGTCCGTGTAAAAAATACCCATACACATAGCCTACAAGAAATTCAGATATGATAAAGCCGGGAAAGAATACCCCTTGTCCAAATAAAGACATACCTATAAAACAGGCAATAGCAGCCATTATACCTGCTGCCATAGGCCCATAAAGAATACCAAATATAGCGGTTGATAAAAATCCAAAGGTAATATGTATAAATGTGGTATGAATAGCAAATATATAAGATAGTAAAACCGTCAATGCTACAAACATTCCTGTCTTTACAATCATATCAGTTTTCATAAGAAGTACGACTCCTTTTTCTATCCTTCCACTCTAAATACATATGGCGAATAACTTGAATTGGTGATATAAATAACATTCTAGGACCACCATAGCGCATGATTTCACGTATTTTTTCACGATACGTAGGCGCATAACAATGCGTTTTACATACGCTGCAGAAGGTCTTGCTTTCCATATGAGGACATACATCTATACGATGTTCAGCATATTGCCAAACTTTTTGACACTCCTCACAGAGTTGTCCTTTAGGAGTGTGGTGCTTATTATGACAATAGATGCCAATAATCTGGTACATAGTTTTTAGTTCTAACTTACGTTTCTCATCAACTGTCATGTTTCTCTCCTATTTCACAGACCATGAAACCCAAGCCACCTTATCAATAGTCTTATTATGGATTTCTCCATCAATAGCTAGTGGCTCAATGAGATTTCTAATCTCTTCTTTCATGTCTTCCATATCTCCCCATCCATTATTATGAAGTCGCATGGTAAAATAATTAACTGCCTTTTCAAGAGACATAACCTCTGTTTCAGGAACCGTTTTATAAGTCACTTTCACATTACGCCCCATCTCATGAATTGCATCTAAACATTCTTTCATCTTGCCATCCCATGGGAAAGAATCACGTCCAAAGAAATGTTCAGATAACATATCTACCATTTCGTCACTCCGTTCACTGAAAGCAATCCACAAGCATTTATCATTGCTTGCATCGTGCATGGCGCGAATATTTTCTACATCAAACATAATTGGGCAGAAGATACTGTATGCCAAGTCAAAGCTTTTATCCCAACCTAGCTCTCGACGAATTTCATCAGACCAAGGTCCGATATATAAACTAAGATCTAAACCTTCTGACTCTGCCAATTGTTTAGCACCGCGAATCATACCATCAGATAAATCAATACCAGTCGCTTTATATCCTTCACGAGCTAAGCCCAATGCATAATCACAAACACCACAGCCTACATCAAGCGTACGACCATTCGCTGCAGGTAATAAATTTTCTTCCTTTAAGAAGGCTAAAAAATCAGTGACCTGTGCCTTGCGATCCTCGCGATTGTGCATTTCTACAAAGTACTCAGAACGATGGTTCCATGCGTCTTGCTCATCACGCCAAACTTCGTTGACGGTAAGCTCTTGTATTTTATTTGTCATATTATCCCCTCTAAATAGCCCCATACCTAAATGGATGGGCTATTGATACATATATAAGTAATATTCACTTAGTTAAATTCACTACGTAATTTAACGCTCCCCTATATGTCCTAGTGTTCCGGCTAGGATGTTCAGATTTTCATATAGCTATCCTTATTGTACATCATTCTCAAAACAAAATGTGTTACCCAAATCACATTTATTATGTTATTTCGATATTATTAAATATAAAACTCTATATCGAAATCTTATCAGCACCTCAGCTCATGTATTTATCTATCTCTAACTAATTCATGCATATATCGCCATGTATTTCTCTCCCATTAATACATACAAAAAAGGCCTCTCGAAATTTCGAGAAGCCTTTTATTTGGTGCGCCTAGCAGGATTCGAACCTGCGCACCCGGTTCCGGAGACCGGCGCTCTATCCCCTGAGCTATAGGCGCATGAATACCTAAAAATTATACCATATTACGCTATGGTTCGATAGTATAAAGTATATGAGGCAGATAGGCTTATAGAAAAGCCCTCAATGTAGATTAAAATTTCAGCTACCATTGAGGACCCATCAGTCTATATATTTCGCTTAAAGTTTCTCTTTAAGCACTGCTAGTAGAGCATCACAGCTCCGACTTATATCGTCATAGGTTTCATCAAAGTTTCCCGTATACCAAGGATCCTTTACATCACGGTTTTCACCAACGAATGACATCGCCTTGTACACCTTAAAATCTACATCATCACCAATGATACGACGTAAGTTCCGCCCGTTATTTTCATCCATAATGATGAGATAATCAAAGTTGTAATAATCATCCAGCGTCACTTGACGTGCCTTGCGGCGAGTATAAGGAATACCCATTTCATCTAATTTATCTTTAGTCCCATAATGAGTGTCGTTCCCTATCTCCTCACGAGATGTAGCTGCAGACTCAATATAAATAGAATCACTTAGTCCAGCCTGCTCAACGATATGCTTCATATAAAACTCTGCCATCGTAGAACGGCAAATATTGCCATGACAGATGAATAAAATATTAACCATTATAACTCCTAATGAATAGAAACTTAATCATAAAAAACTCCTTATATACTAATGGTCCTTACAGCATACGCTATAAGGACCATTAATGCAATATTCAATTAAAAATTATGCCGTATCCCAGCATCAATGCGCCATGTATTTTCTACGATAGCACCAAAGTTTTTAGTGAATGTACCATATAGATATGTACTAGGACGGACACTCCAAGACCCACCAATTTCAGCATCGAGCCATGTATCCTTCAAATCTACTGTTGTTTGTACTGTTGGATTGCCTGGTGCGGAATATGTTGTATTTACCTTACCAGAGAATTCATGCGCTAATGCTAATTTAGCGAAGATATTGGATTTTTCTGTTTCTTTCCCAATGCCAATACCAAGTCTGCCTACAGCAGAGTTCACAGCATCAGCTTTCACATGCATAGAACCACCACCGACAACAGAAGCATCATAGGATACACCATTCAAACGGCCTACAATAAATTCTACACTAGGATCGATGTAGAAGCCATTTTCCTTCTTAATACGTTTACCATATTCAGCGCTTAAGGATGTGCCATATGTATGGTAATCACCGTTCACACGTTGTCCACCTACGGAGTAGAGCTTATAATCATTGGATAATCTATTACCACGTGCAATGATATCTAA
Source organism: Veillonella parvula (assembly GCF_042850485.1). Taxonomy (GTDB): domain Bacteria; phylum Bacillota; class Negativicutes; order Veillonellales; family Veillonellaceae; genus Veillonella; species Veillonella parvula_Q. Next base: position 1,475,055 of record NZ_AP031417.1, read on the forward strand.
ATAACGACCATCATCATGTTTTTTTGTACCATACAAGGCGATGCCGCCAAGTTTGCCATCACCACTACCGTTGGCATATGAATTACTAGATGTACTGTAATCAATAGCGCCGCCAAAAATCCAACCATTAGAAGCCTTATGATCGTAGCCGACTTGTACCCCATTATACGTCATATGTGCATCAGCACCGTCTGTGATTTTAGATTTACCGCCTATATATTTTGCCCATACACCTTGGTTTGTATTAGCTAAACGAAGATCTCCTAAACGGCGTTGTAAATCATTGGTATTACTCTTCCATGCCATAGCAGTCGATGTAAGAGCAGATTTTGAACCACTCACTAAGGATGATTCATTAGCACGATTAATCTTTGTTGTATCATTTACAACAAGACGCCCCTGCGAGTCAAAATGATCTGCACCTAGTTCTGCAACAGCACCTGGACGAGTAATCCCTTCATTGATTTGAACTGTTGTGCTCAGTTTTTTATCATTGCCAGTATATTGTAATTTATCAGCTAAGGCTTGTATTTCCTTTCGGTAGCTATCATCATTAGTCAAATTAGCTCCATCGCCTTGCAAGGTAATATGGCTATTATCTGCAGCATGTTCAACAACAATATTCCCCTTTCCTTTTTCACTAGCTGGAACACCGGCCTTATAAACAGCATTCACATAGCCGCTATAATTTTGAATTGTAATAGGCCGTGCATCGATAGGATGAAGGATACCGGCTGCCGCTGGATTTGATCCACCTACGAGATTACGAACCTTACTGCCCTTGTATAGATATGCTGCATTATCCCCAGATGGACGTTCTCTTTTAGGGGTAGGCCGCTCCATACCAATCCATTCATTATTCCAAGTCCCTCCATTTTGTAAGTAAATATCAGCACCAGAATTATGAGGGTTCTTATTGCTTTCAGCATATTCATTTAATACAGCACCCGTAAGTTTAGAATTAGGTGTTGTAAAAGCTAATGCTATATTCGTTGGCATTTCGTTATGATTTGGATCACGTCCATAATCCTTATTAATTAACCCTACATTCCCAACAGCGACCAATTCTTTAGACCCTGGATGTTTACCATCAGAGCCAGTATTAACGTATACATCACCCTCTTCTGCCACCACAGAGTAAGTATCAGAAGTTTCTAAAGGATGCGTGATGATACGTCCACCACCATCAACAATAATATGACCACGTTGATTAGCTTGTAAACCGACACCGATAGCATCGATATCTACATTGCCTTTGACGTGAATATTAGTATCTCCATAATCTCTATCAGGATTGTCCTTGCTGAGTCTTGGCACTTTACCACCGTAACCAGCATACACAGCGCTCATATAGTAATGACCGAGTTCCCTTTTTGAGGCTGGTGCATCATTTTTAAGGCGTACAATCAAATCTTTATCCACCGTCAATTGTGATCCAAATCCATTATAAATACCTGATACATTTTTAGTTTTACCTGTATCTGTTAAGCTTTTACCATGCACATTAACCGTCAAGGTATCTTCTATATGCTTAACTTCTGGTTGTGTTTGTACCGGTGACCCCATTGTTAAGCCAAGCAATTCCTCCGCTTTATCGCTTGTGGCATTAATTTCTGTAGCAAATGCAGAGCAGGTCATTCCAGTTAATACCAATGCAGCCATCACAGCTGATACATTTCGTTGTAATTTCATAAAAATCTCTCTTTCTTACCTCGCTTAATACGAGGCTCTCACAGAACGCATTTATACGTACACCCTAAAAATATAAAAAGACCCCCTAAGTCCAACTTAGGAGGTCTTGTTTATTTCACACACTTAGTAAATAGTTATATCCTATATTATTCAGGATTGATGATGAAGGACAATGCACTGAAGTATTTATTTTGCTCACCTTTAGTTTGAGTTGGGAAGCCCACTTCAACGCCTACTACGTTAAGGCCATTAGCACTTACAGTAACAGTTGCTTTACCATTAGCATCTGCTTGGCTTTCATTAGTAAGATCATTAATTACGTCTTTAATAAGAGGTGCATTTGCATATGGTTTACCGTCTTTCAAGACTTGGATTTCATATGTATCACCTTTTCTAAGAGTTAATGGGTTAACAGATGGAATGATTTGAATGAAAGCATCTTTATTATTGAAAGGTTTTGCTTCTGCATTCCAGTAGTGAACGTCATATTTAATGGCATGTGTACTTTTTTGAGCACCTGGTACTTCAGAGATTGGTTTATGAACAGTTTTACCATCTTTGTCTTTTGTCCAATAACCATAGTCAAAGTCAGTTACTGTAATACCCAATTTATCATTTGGTACAACTACTACATTTTTTTCATGTTTAATAACTTGTACAGGAATTACCATGCCATTGTTATCTAAGCCAATGATGCTTTTTACCATTTCTGGGCTATACGCATCATCAACAGGGCCTTCGCCAAGTACTAGCGCCTTTTCATCTAAGCGGTTAGCAAAGAATACGCCATGCGCATCAACGGAAGAGCACACACAACCTGCAGCTAAACCTACTGCAAATAAAGAAGCTAAGATTTTCTTATTCATAAGAACCTCCATAATCAATAACTTTTTCAATAAACTTGTTATTATTATACAGCGTTACAAATATTTCGTATATACCAATACCCCTATCAGCAAGTTATTATGCGTATTTAGTATATTAACTTATTTTTATACCCAATAATCATAAATGATAAAATTATCACCTATTTTCATGAATATATGACTTGTAAGAATATGTTAGATAAATACTTATAGATTAGATAAAAAAGGCGCTCCTTAAGGAGCGCCTTTATATATCTGCATAAGATATTATTTTTTATTCTTTGCTGCTTTCGCACGTGCGTTACGATCAAGAATCGTTTTACGCATACGAATGCTTTCAGGTGTCACTTCAACAAGTTCATCATCGTTGATCCACTCAAGAGCTTGTTCCAAGGAGAAGATACGAGGTGGAGTCAAGCGTACCGCTTCATCAGAGGAACTGGAACGCATGTTGGTAACATGTTTTTTCTTACATGGGTTAACATCCATATCAAGTTCACGTGTATTTTCACCAATAACTTGGCCTGCATACACGTCTTGGTTAGGGCCAACGAACAATGTACCACGATCTTGAACGGAGTTCAAACCATATGGAGTAGTTTCGCCATTTTCGAATGCTACCAAAGCACCACGTGTACGGGAAGGAATTTCACCTTTATATGGTGCATAACCATGGAATACATGGTTCATGATGCCATTACCTTTTGTAGCTGTTAAGAATTGTGCACGGAAACCGATCAAGCCACGAGCCGGAACTACGAATTCCATACGAAGATAACCGGCCAATTCAACCATATTAGTCAACTCAGCTTTACGTTGACCGAGATTTTCCATTACGGTACCCATAAATTCCTGAGGTACGTCGATGGTCAATGCTTCGAGCGGTTCACACAATTGGTCGTTAATAGTTTTGAAAATTACACGAGGTTTACCTACTTGTAATTCGTAGCCTTCACGACGCATAGTTTCAATCAATACTGCCAAATGCAATTCACCACGACCAGATACTTTGAACGCATCTGCAGAATCAGTTTCTTCTACTTTCATAGAAACGTTAGTTTCTACTTCACGGAACAAACGATCACGCAAGTGACGGGATGTAACAAATTCACCTTCGCGGCCTGCGAATGGAGAGTTATTTACGGAAAACACCATAGACAATGTTGGTTCGTCGATGGAGATGGATGGTAATGCTTCAGGATTTTCAGCATCCGCTACTGTTTCGCCGATGTTAATATCGTCGATACCTGCAAAAGCAATGATATCACCCATTTCAGCTTCGTCAGTTTCAACGCGGTTCAAGCCATTGTATGTGTACACACGACCAATTTTCGCTTTACGAGTACTTTCACCATTCATGATAGCCACTTGTTGGTTGGTTTTCATTTTACCGCGAACGATACGACCTACGGCGATTTTACCGATGAAGTTATCGTAATCAAGTGTAGTTACCATAAATTGAAGAGGACCTTCCATATCACCTTGTGGTGCAGGAATTTCATCAATCAATGTTTTGAATAACGGCTCCATGTTTACAGCTTCATCATTCCAATTAGTTTTGGACACACCAGAACGAGCAGATGCGTATACTACAGGGAAATCGAGTTGATCATCATCAGCTTCAAGCTCCATAAACAATTCAAGAACTTCGTCCTCAACCTCTTTAACACGTTGATCAGGACGGTCGATTTTATTAATTACTACGATTGGTTTCAATTTTTGTTCTAAGGCTTTACGCAAAACGTATTTAGTTTGAGGCATTGGACCTTCATAAGCATCTACGAGAAGCAATACGCCGTCAACCATGTTAAGTACGCGTTCTACTTCGCCGCCGAAATCAGCATGGCCTGGAGTATCAACGATATTGATTTTAATACCATCATGCATTACAGCAGTGTTTTTAGACAAAATAGTAATACCGCGTTCACGTTCCAAGTCGTTGGAGTCCATTACGCGTTCTGCTACTTTTTCATTTTCACGGAACACATGGCTTTGTTTTAATAATGCGTCCACCAAAGTAGTTTTACCATGGTCAACATGGGCGATAATCGCTACATTACGAAGATTTTCGCGAATCATAAGATCCTCCCTTTAATTCTTTCAGTATATTCTATATCACATAGCCTCGATAAAACGGGCTATGCAGGTATATTCCCCAAAATTGGCAACAGTTAATTATAACGCAGTCTATAGAAAAAAGTCAAAACAGTACACCTATTCTAATCATGGCAATTTCAACATTCGATTATACTTTTGACTCATCTTAGGACAAAAACCTATTTACGCGCTATCGCCCGCTTAGCAGATTTACGCAACAACGGAATTTGTTTATCTGTTAAATGGAAACAGAATTTAGGAATCAGCTTTTTTATAATCTCCTCATCAGAAGCTTTCAAAATATATTCTGGCTGTAGCAACGGCTCTAATTCATCAAGTCCAGGATAATCCAGCCCTATGCTCCAGTCATGGTCTGCATTAAAAGGGCATGCATCCTGGCAGTTATCACAACCTAATATCCACGCCTCCAGCATATCGTCTGTGACACCATCCGGTAACTTACCATCACCGAATGTATTAATAAAAGATACACATGTTAACGGATTCATAGTAAACGGTGCAGATAAGGATTTTGTCCTACACCCTTGCTGACATAAATTACAAGAATCCGGACATGGTGGTATCTCTAACTGTTGAATATACTTACAGGACGCATCAATTAAATAGCCTACCAGTTCATAGCTAGAACCTTTAGGTCCATAAAAAAAATTATTTTTTCGATAAATGCCTAAACCAGCTGCTACCGAAGCGGGCCGTAAAGGAATAATTCCGGCAGGTTTCGCCGTTTCACCGCCAATATATCGTATTCCATTTTCACCAAGCCAGGCTTCAAAAGATTGCCTTCGTTTAAACTCATCACTGTGAGGAATATTTGACAAAGATAACAACAACCCTTTTGCATATCGGTTTCGAAGAGATACAGGAAACTTATAATCACCAAAATATTCAGTACAAACCACTATGGATTGTGCCCAAGGATACTTTTCTTTTAATGCTAAAAAATCTTTACTATGCGCATATACCTCTTTACTTTCAGGTACATCTTCTAAACGCTTTATCAACCGTTCTTTATAAAAATCAAGTGCATCAAGAGGCCCTATACCACAACTGTCATACCCACACGCTAGCGCTTTATCATAAATCTCCTGGGCCAACAAAGTATTCATATCATCGCCTCCAAAATATGAACTAACTATAAACCTATCATACTCTTTTAAAAACTATAAAAAAAGATTTCTTATGAATCCGTCATCCTTATAAGAGTAACATTACATAAGAAATCTTATATTAGTATTTAATTTGTATTAATCTTCACCAATCATGCGTACTTCTGGTTCGAGATGTACACCATGTTGATCATACACACGACGTTGTACCTCACTAATCAGGTCAAGTACATCCTTCGCACTTGCACTACCTGTATTGATTACGAAGCCAGCATGCTTATGAGATACTTGCGCATCACCTACAGACAAACCTTTTAGGCCTGTTTGTTCAATCAATGTACCTGCAAAGTACCCTGGTGGGCGCTTAAAGGTTGAACCTGCACTGGCATATTCCAAAGGTTGCTTGGATTCACGTTTTTCTGTTAACTCATCCATACGTGCCTTGATGGCATCCTTGTCGCCTGGTTTGAGTGTCATAATGACTTCCCCAATAACTTCATGATTATCGTGGAATACACTATGACGATAAGCAAAGTCCAAGTGAGATGCATCATATTCTTTGATATTACCTTGGAAATCTACGGCTCTCACTGCAGTAACTACGTGGCTCATTTCACCGTCATAAGCACCTGCATTCATAAATACGGCACCACCAAGTGTGCCTGGAATACCAATGGCAAATTCAAGTCCAGATAAACTATTCTCCCAAGCAAATTCAGAAGCATCTTTTAACATATACCCAGAACCAATACACAATGTGTTTTCGTTACAATCCATGATTTGGGTCATATGTCGAACTGATACGACAGCACCACGAATACCCCCGTCTTTCACCAAAATATTAGAGCCACAACCAATAATAGTTACAGGCACATCTAATTCGTGAATGGTACGAAGTGTAAAACTAAGTTCTGCCATCGTAGTAGGCTCAATAAATAAGTCCGCAGGTCCTCCAATTTTGAATGTCGTATGATGACAAAGAAGCTCCTGCTCTCGTACACGTGTACTTGGTAATTTTTCTAATAAAGCGGTTTGTAATACCTTAATGTTGTGGTTGTTGTTCGCCATGATCTAACACTTTCATCCCCTCAGTGATTGGTTCGCTAATGATTTTGTAAATATCATTAGAAATCTGGCTCCAACGCATTTGCGCTTGCAAATAAGCAGCCGCTGCAGCATTTTCTTGAATTTGAGGCATCAATTCCTCTTGTTTCTTTTGCAACTCGTCCGCTTCTGGAGCCCCAGACAACTTAGCATATTCCCATTGCATTTGTTGTGCCATAAATGTGCGAACCAACCCCATCGCTACTGCATCTGCCTTCACTGCTTCCTGAGCCGCCATTAATTCTTTGTACTCTTCGGATTCACGCATTGCGTGAGCTAAATCATGAGCTTTATCGTAGTTCATAATATCCTCCTCCAAACAACACCGTTAAAATCGCTACCGATCATATAGATTTGGTAGGTCTCCTAACACCTACGTATAATATATTCCTTAATTATAAAAGTCTATTTATTTTGATTGAATCCAATTGCCTTCAGCCTTAAGATCTGGATAATCAAGTTGACGCATACCTTCATAAGCTATGATTGCCACCGCATTAGATAAGTTCAAAGAACGTGCTTCATCTACCATGGGTATACGAATGCATGTATCCTCTTTACCATCTAATAAACTTTCAGGCAACCCTCTTGTTTCAGGTCCAAAGACAAGCATATCACCAATTTCATATTTCACCTCGGAATGAGTATGCTTCGCTTTGGTAGTGGCATAGAAATATCTACGATCAGGATATTTCTCATATAATTCTTGAATATTTTCATGTACCTGTACATCTACCAAGTGCCAGTAATCAAGGCCAGCACGTTTTACATGCTTGTCATCAATAGAAAAGCCAAGGGGTTTGATCAGATGTAAGGTCATATGATTGGCGGCGCATAAACGCGCTATATTTCCTGTATTACCTGGAATTTCAGGCTCATAAAGTACTATTTCCAATTAATACCTCTATTCTCTTCATAATCAAAAAATAATCTGATTTTCTCCATTTATTATAGCATTGAACGCAAACGACCTCTTAATAAAATTAATTTCTCTTGAGTAAAGCATGTAGGTCTAATAAATGTTTCATATTTATTAACTTCACTAAAAATGACTTTAACATACTTTTGAGCCTTATCAACAGCATCAATTGCTCCTATACCATACTTATCATTATATACCATTGCACCTACTTTAATCATATTATTATTAAAAAAGTTCTTTTGCCTTCCACTTGCTTTTCTCTGGCCTTCAGCAAGAAAATCCTCATATTCAAGTTTAGTAATATAACCTAAATTACCAAATATATAGATATCTTTATTAGTCGATTTTGCTGAGATAGTTATAGATTCACAATCATCTTTTATTTGATTATACTTACGATTTTGTTTATCCCCATCTGTTCTTCTAGAATTTGATACTAATTTTTCACTTGATACTATAACTTTTGGTATCCTAGTAATATTATCGTTTTTACTACTTTTAATTTCAGCACCATCTCTATTAAGTATATCTTGTTTATAACGAATAAAATGTGGTTTTAGCCTCTCACTAAGTGCATCTTCAGAATTGTGCTTTTCGCCAATGAATTCTTCTTCGGCTTTAAATCGGTTAGATTCTTCAACCTTATTATCATTTATAGACATTGACTCTGAATCAAATTCTTTATAATCATTTTTAGGTTTTTCAGATAACTTTAATCGTTCTACTCCATTGTTATATTTCATTTGATAAACAGAACACAATCTTGTAGCCTCTTGTTTTATAGCGTCAACTACGGAATCACTAACATTATTGTCACCTTCAACTTTTTCAGGATAAAATCCCATTGATTTCAAACGACTATCAAGAGCCTGTAATGTATTATCTTTAGCTTTATAATATTCACTGCCCCTAATACGTATAAAACTCCAACCGATTCGTTCTAATATAGTTTGTCGTTCTAAATCTCGTCTTATTTGCTCTTCCGTACTATGATAAGCTTCTCCATCACATTCGATAGCAATCTTATTATTATCATATTCAACAATCATATCCAATCGATAATTACCAACAGGATATTGTTGCTTAATACTATAGCCTTTATCTATCAAATATGTAGCAACCTCACATTCAAAAGGTGATTCTGACAAACTATTAACTTCATCTTTTAAAATTTCTATGGTGCCATAATTTTCACAATAGTACAACAAGTTTTTACGAATATCATCGTTTCTTAATGAATCTGGATGCATAGAATAAATTACCCAAATCTGATTTTTAGCACGACTAACAGCAACATTAAAACGCTGTCTAAATGTAATGTTAGAATTATCAATTTTTCTCAAAAATTCGTTATCAGAATCTAACTGTTTCGCATCCACTAAAGATAGGAATATTACATCCCGCTCATCACCTTGGAACTGAGCTGCATCACCACAAATCAAACTATGCTTTTCTATATCTGCAGGATCACATCGTTCTGTAATGAGATTATATATATATTCACTCTGTTCATTTCCTAGTAAAGAAATAATACCAAAGCTCAAGCCATCATAAGATGAATTATTAAAACAGGCCTCTATAGATGCTACAATATACTCAGCCTCATGCTTATTAATTTTACTATTACCATCTCTAAAACCATCTACATATATAGGAACTATAGGCGTTTTTAGTGGCGAAATACTATCATCACGCAATGGAATAATATTATTATCATAATAATATTTATTGGAATAGTTTATAATAGCAGAAACACATCTAAAATGCTCTTTTAGCAACACTTGACGCGATAATGGTCTAATAAATTCATATAAAGATGTTTTGAAATCAAATAGTACTCGGTTAGGGAGACAACTTAAATAGTTATTTTGTAACGAGTGTATTTCTTCATCTTTAATTTTCACAATACCGGAAGGACTAACTTGTTTATCATCGCCAACAACAATTACTTTATCCCCCAACGCTAAAATAGGTAATGCATTTATGTCCGCTTGACTTGCTTCATCTACAATAATTAAATCAAACTTCATACTTGAAGGATCAATGGTATTGTAAATTTTATTAATAGGCATTATCCAACAAGGAATCGCATCTTTTGCTATAGATAATTGTTCTATAGCTTGCTTCCTGTACATTGGCGCACTTTTTCCAGTCCCTTTGCCAATCTTTTTAATTAATGTTACCCACGATGCCAACGCAGTATGTACAGCTTTATTATCAGCAGTTGTATATGCGCGTTCATACCAGGATTTTTTCACTACAATTTGTTTTGCTAAATTAAATAATAATTCCGAAAGTTTTTTAATTTGCTTTAACAAAGATTCATAATCATCATTAAAATTTTCCTGATACGAAATTTCACACTGCTTTGTATACCAAACACTTTGCATCTCTTCATATGACTTAAAGGCTAAAGTGTCATTATCCCTAATAAAGTTAGACCATTCTGGTACAAGTCTATCTAAATCACCGAGTATACGATCATATTCCACTCGTTTCTCAGTATTTTTTATTGCATAAACAAGTGTATCATACCAATTTCTATATTTATTAAAATCATTTTTCTTATAAAATGAGAAAATAGATTCAGTAATTTGATTATTAGATTTCCCAACAAGATCAGATAATCGTTTCTCAATTTCAATATCATTTGCTTTCCAAGCTACAAAATCTTTGTTACATAAGTCATCAAAATCAAAAATTGCTTTCTCTAGTTTTTCTAAATTATTAATTAAATTTTGAACTCTTGTAGCTGGTGTCGTTAAAATACTATCCTTGATAGAAAGTCTAATTCCATATCTATTAAATAATTCAACCACAGGAGTAATCGAAAGTTGATACCACGATTTAGCCGTTTCTATCTCATTTAAAACATGTTCCTTACACCACAATGCAACATTTCTACCTTTAGTATAAGAAAGAATTGATAAAAATGAGTACTTTTCAATATACTTCCCTATCATATCGTCCCACAACGATGCAAATGATTCTTTCCATAACATATAATCTATTAAACAGTAAAGCTGCTTACACTCATCAATCGAAGAAATTGATTTATCTTTTATTCTAATACGAGCACACTCAGCCTCGACATTAATGGATTTTAAAAGTCTAGAAATAAAACTAGGCGGATTAGTAATCAAGTTTTCAATATGCGAAATAATATTTTTAGACTCTATAGTTATAGTTTCATTATCAATAGATATATCTTCTATATTAAGTCCAGTCTCATAGTACGCATTATAAAGAACTATGCCCCTTTCAACACTATCGTATAATTTATGCCATTGATTAGTATCCTCAGTTCTAGATAATGCATCGCCTGCTAATTCTATCCAATACGGCTCAGTCAACACAGTTCTATTCTGAGCAATATACTTAAATTCTGATATTATATCAGATGTCACTAATTTACTATCAAACTGGAGTTCCATAGATTGCTCATTGGAATTAATAAATACTTCATTCTCTAATATATCATTTAATACATAACATATACATTCTAATTCATTATCAATAGATTTCTTTAATCTATAATTATTCTCTAAAGAATCCACAACTGGAATATCTTCAATTTTGATGTCTGATTTTTGTAATAATAAATGAGCTTCCTCTAAAGTTGGTCGAATTTTACTGGTATATTCAACTAAAAAATTATACTCTATATTACTTAACGGAAAGGCCAACTGTGGATTAATATTATTCCAATATGAAAAGTCCGTTGTTGATATGTTAAGTATTGTCTCAACAATACTTTTAATAGACACTGGCTTATTTTGAATACTTAAATATCTATTTTCCTTACACTTAATGGAGAATAGTTTCTTTCGATAGCTTTCTAGCTCAGCATAAGTATGTTCATATTCATTGATTAAATTTTTTATTTGTGCACGATAGTGTTCAGAATTATATTGTTGTAATTGTTCTGATATAATCTCTATCGCTTTAGAAATCTCTGTTTCACTTTGATCTAATAATGGTACACATAATGGTCTAATTTCTTTAGGCAACTTATCCCTTAAAACACCTAATGCCTTACTAGTAGAACTAGTAACTAATATAGTTTTACCCTGCGATAAATAATGACCTATTAAGTTAGCAATTGTATGTGTTTTACCCGTCCCTGGAGGTCCTTGAACAACTACAGATTTATTATGATTAATATAATCAACAATTTCTAATTGAGCGCGATTAGCAGGTTTAGTAAAAAATACATTAGAAGACTGTCCATTTATTGCGCCCCAATCAGAACGTATTTCAATTTCTTGAGAATTTGTAGATTGATTTTCTCCTACAACAATATCTATTAAAGCACCTGATAATATGTTATGCTCTAAACTCTCCTCTACTTTATTGAGAAATCCTAGATTACTTGTATTCACATTTCTGAGCACTAATATTGGCTCTAATACAATATAGAGCTCCATATTAGTATATTCAACTACATCATTCCATGTAGAAAAAAACTTAATATTAGGATCTAATAAACGACAATTATTGGTAACGATAGAATCTAAACTACTATCCCCTACTACAAAATCCATCAATTCAGTTTCTTGCTTAAATGATACTAGATTACTCCAATCCAGAGATGTCAAATCATCATGTTTACTATAGGATAGTTCTTCAGAAAATTTAACACTATTACTAGGACAATATAATTGAATCGAGTTTTTTTCTGGAATATAACGTATACGAACCTTTGTATAAATTAGAGGATAATTAATAGATTTATCTAGATTATTTATTACTGCATTACCAAGAATAAACTCAATCTTATCAGGATCACTTTGTATTGCATTATTAATTTGTTGTAGTTTTGAAAAAAGTAAGTCAATCTTACATAAATAAGAATCTTCTTCTACCCAACGATTTCTTAACCCAATCCATTTATCTACTTGATTAACATCAACTTCATCGTCAGCTTCAACTATTAAAGACACCAGTTTATTTGATGTTATCACTGTACGACTTGAATTCCAATTCTCTAGAAGGTAAGACTTCAACTCAGGTGGAGGCTCTGGACAAGGTATTCTATTAACTTTAAATACTTCTAATATAATCTTACATTCTTCATCATCAATGACCTCTGTTTCTAATTCATCCAAATTAGAAATATTTAATTTGTTATATATATATTTCCCTGTTTCTGGCACATCATTAACTGATATAGACTTTAAACAATCATTAATAGATAGTTTTAAATCCTTACTTTTCATTGCCTCTAAAGCTTTAATAAATTCAATTAATTGTATGGCTTTTCTACTAACTCCATGATTATTTGTATCAAAAGTAACATTCATAGTTTACCTCTCCCCAATAAAGTTTAACTAAGAAATAGTATCAACTTATACTTTTACAAAATGTCCACTTTTCCCGCCTTCTTTTTCTACAAGATATGTAGGTCCTATAATCATACCCTTGTCAATAGCTTTGCACATATCGTAGACTGTTAACAGCCCTACTTGAACCGCTGTAAGCGCTTCCATTTCAACACCTGTCTTTCCTGTCGTTTTTACGGTAGCCCGAACCTTAACAGCACGATTATGTGTAGCATCTGTACAGGCAGGACTTTCACCATCAACAAGAGTACAATGCACCTCTACCTTAGTCAATGCTAACGGATGACAAAGGGGAATTAGATTACTCGTCTGTTTCGCCCCCATAATAGCTGCCAATTGAGCCACACTAAGAACATCCCCCTTTTTTATTGTTCCCGCCTCGATACGCTCATAAATGGCATCATTAATAGCAATAAAGCCTTCTGCCACGGCAGTACGAGTTGTAATATCCTTATCTGATACATCTACCATCCAAGCATTTCCATCTTGATCAAAATGTGTTAAATCCATAATATATCCTTACTAATTATGTATAAATTATCACCAATAGTTTTATTTTCATTTATTATATTATACAATAGAATTAAGAATTGTATGTACAAGGAAGGAAGTGTTCCTATGAAAACAAAACTAACTTATTTTGGTCACGCTTGCTTTATGCTCACACGTGGCGATGTATCCATGATTTTCGACCCATTCTTGACCGGTAATACATGGGATATCGCTAAAAGAGAAGACATCAAATGCCAATATATCTTTGTCAGTCATGGTCATGATGATCATTATGGCGACACAGATTTTATTGCCAAAGCAAATGATGCACTCGTTATTTCTACTGCTGAGGTAGCGGGTAAAGCGGCAGCTGCCGGTTGTCGTACACACGCCATGCATTTAGGTGGCAAGTTCGACTTTGAATTCGGTTCTGTTCGAATGGTTCCTGCCTTCCACGGCTCTGGCATCCCTGGCGGTCACGCTGCAGGTTGTATCGTAGATTTCTACGGAGATATCCTATACTTCGCTGGTGATACAGCACTCTTTAGCGATATGAAATTATTAAATCGTTTTGGTGAAATTGATTACGCCCTTCTTCCTATCGGTGATAATTACACAATGGGGGTTGAAGATGCAGCTCTTGCTGCTTCTTATGTAAAAGCGCGTATTTCCATTCCAATTCACTACAAAACATGGCCCGTTATCGACCGCGAACCAGGTGTATTTACAAGTCTTGTAGAAGGTAAGTATAACCAAACAGCACTCATTATCGATCCAGGTTCTTCTATTGAGCTTAACAGCTAATACAAAATCTACAGACCTAAAAATGACGCAATCCAAAGGATTGCGTCATTTTTGTATATCGTCTTGGTTCAAGATCAAACCCATAAAAAATTGCATTCTAATAGACTAAATCTCTTGATTTGCCATAGAAAAGCCCCCACGGTTAGCCATGCGTACAAACTCATCAATATCTTGAGTTTCATCAATACCAACATAGCCGAGTTCACGAACCAGGCCGTATGGGGTATGCAAAGATAGTTGTGGGTTCTCACCGGTCAACACCCACAGCACCTTATAGCCTCTTGGCGCCTCTCGTAGTCGCTCTTCCCCTTTGCCATCTGTAAAGTATACAAGTAAATCTACACGGTTTTGATTAGCCAGAGAGAATACAGGGGTAAAGGCTGTTGCACCACGCACATCAAGGCGCGGCTTCACATCCTTCACGGATTCCATCGTATAGGTGCGGCGCACCTCATTATCACATTCTACAACGGTAATGCGATGGTTATAGGCATGCACGATTTGTAACACTTGCTCTAAGGCATTCGTAAACTCCACATCAGTTATACTACCACTCATATCGAGAGCAACCCATACATTTGCCTTATGTTGGCGCAATGTACCTGACAACTCCAAGCGCTCAGGCTGACGACGATTACGACGCATCGTCGTTTTTTTATATCCACTCGCTACCTTGCCCATCAACTTTTTGAGATAAAAATACCATGGCAAGGCGCGGCGTGTCTTTTGGAATGTATCGATAAGACTTTTCACATAGCCTTCCATATCACCCTTTGAAGCTTCGTTGATATAGCGCTCTGTGATTTGGTCCATCGTGTCTGTATCAATAGAATCAGATTCATCCCAAATATCATGGCTAGTTTGAGGGTCAAACTTCATAGCAATCGCCGTATCTGCGTTATCGATAGGCACAAAGAGGTCTGTTTTTTCTTTCATAACATTATCAATAGCCTTCGCATAGTATTCAATGGTACGGAAACGCTTTAATAACAAACCAAAGCGCGCATTTACATTGGCTACCGTTACTGCATCACGGTCTACATGTTCAAGGTAATCGTTTACGACCATGTCCATAGCCATATGGACTGCTGTTTTGTGAAAGCCTTGGCTCAGTGCTTTTACCCGCATCAAATGAGCAGAAATGATATGAAGAACTTCACGCTTAATACCATCCTTCATCACATCAGGTGATTGGCGTAACAAGATAAAGGGATTTACATATAATACATATCCGCCCTGTTTAAGATTAATACCAAAAGCACTGGCCATATCAAAGCGAATGCGATGAGTCATTTGTAAGTAAAAGTAACCAAAGAATTGGTCCTCTTCAAGGAGCAGACTGTTTACATCATGTAATATGTTCCACAACCGTTGCTCATAGGCAGGTGTCATTATCGCTTGCTGCATAACGGAAAGGTCTGTCCCCTCCACTTGTACGTCTTCAAGAGCACGACCGATGGTACCTATATGGCTATCCGACATATTATGGTTCATAAGATCGGCCGCTATGCGTTCAGGCGCCATGCTATGATGTTGTTCTTCATAGCTATCTACATAGGCCTCATAGGATGCGTATATTTGCGTATACAAAGCCTCTGCTTCGCGATGTATGCGCTCTCGTTTCGCATGCCATCGATCAAGAGCCTCGATAGCCTCCGCATCATAAGAACCCGTTTTTTCCCAGCCATCGATATGAGTCAGTAAATCCGACGCATCACGTATATCGTCCTTATCTAAGTTTCGTTGCATATTTACACCTCCTTTTCTTTAGAAAACAAATTTAATATATGTCATATGCCATATATCAATTAGCATAATAATTAATAATTTACTACAGTCGATTATCTATATATAGCTTCGATTTGGTTAACTACGCACATAAAATTATTTTTGCGCGTCAAAGAAAGTATCTACAAAAAGGTCATCTTCAATAGCATAAGCGTAAACACGCTCATACGTATTACGAAGATCTTTCATAACCGCTACGCGCAAATCCCCTGGATACAAAGTTAAAAACTCCACAAAGTGATGTACTTCCTGCGCATTGCTATTGCGATTTAAACGATGCAACATATTTTTTGCTGCTACATAAAGGCGAGTTGGGCTTTCACCTTTAACCTGCTCAGCCATAGACATAATAGCACCTGGTTTTTGAACCGCCGCCAATACATCATCAAAGGTAATAAGAGGTTCTTGGTCGGACTCGATAAAGTTTACAAAAGCCTCCGCAATGAGTTTACCTACGTTACCGCGGATAACATTCATAAATACGTCACGACTATAGCTTGTGCCCTCTTGATTCTTATAAATTCTATATAGACCGGACACGCGTTCAAAGGAACGAGGTGTGGCATCGATATCGTCTTCGTGACGTTGATTTAAATATTCTGGATAGGAAGAAATAAATTCAATAACCTTTTCTTCAATACCAGCACCAATAGCCCAGTCAATCCATTGCATATAATCAGCATTCATATAAAGCCATACAAAACGGTTTTGCTGTGCCGGGTCCATGTCAATCGTTTGGTAATCAAAGGAATCCTCAGGGTTCATAGCGGCGATGATGCGCACTTGATCACTTAAAGAAAAGCCATTAATTTCACGGTTTAGAATAAGGTTCATCAATTCTTGTTGAACTGCATGTTCTGCGCGGTTAATTTCGTCGATAAACAGTAATACTTGGCGCCCTTTATCTACGGCTTGTGCCACATGTTCCAATGTATGATGCACAGCGTATACTGTAGTTTTTACATCCCGTGTATTGCCATGACCATCCGTATGAGTCACCGTTTCTACTGTAGGCAAGCCACCAATTTCACCTTCTTTTAAAAGGTTTCCGTCAATAGTTACTAATTCCCAATTATGTACCTCTGCAACGCGCGCTGCGAGAGAGGTTTTACCTATACCCGTCTCACCGACGAGCAAGGGTACTTGATTAGCAGCAAGCACTAACTCAACGCTTGCCATTGTATCTATAAAGTTCATTGTATCTCCCTTCTAATATCTCAAATATTCGCCTACTGCAATTTTCTTAACAGTTCTAGTACCATACCTATCAATAAGTGACAATATATCAATAGGCCATTTGGATTGACGTCCACCGATAGCTTTATTGTTGATTAACTCGCGTACATAGTCTTCATCAACGGTATCGCTAGAAATGGCATCTAGAATTATATCTTTGATTTCGTCTACCGTAACGCTCAATGTATTAGGTATATAACCGACGATAGCCGCACTTACCTTAAATAAATGCAAGGCCAAGTTCTTAGTGAGGTTTGTAATCTGACGCATTGCCTGTGGATCTTGCTTTACTGCTGCTTCTAGTACAGCTACGCTAGGCTCATCAATGTAGCGCAAGGCTAAGTAACTCTCTTGCACGGCTTGTAACTGCACAGCTTCGCTTGGAGCATTGATATATTGTAAGGCATCATAATTCGCCTTCACCGCCTCTAATTGCAATTCTTCAGATGGGTTCGCAATATAGCGAATAGCCCAACCTGATTGAGCTAACGCACTTTTTATTAATGTATCAGACGGATTGTCGATATATTCTAAAACCGCCCAATCTTTTTCCACTAAGGCTTTTAACAATTCTTCTGTAGGATTTTCAACGAATTGTATAGCTCGTGGTGCTTGTGAAAGCGCCGTTTCAATAACCTTTTGAGTAGGTTCTTTAATATATTGTAACAACATGCCGTTTTGTCCCACACATGTAAGTTGCATAGCTTCTGTAGGATTTGGAATATTTCGAATCCCATGTGGGTTATTGGTCAGCGCCGTTATATATTGTTCCTCTGTCATAATAACCTTCATTTCTATATTAAAAGGCCATACGAATACGTATGGCCTATACTGAATTCTATCTTATTATATCATATTTTTTCGATATATTTATATCTCTTTCGTATACTTACTACACTGTTAATGCATCTAAATCAGAATTATTTCCTATGATTAATAGTTTATCCTCTGCTGAAAGAATCGTAAACGGATTAGGAGGGACTTCTAAATCCTCCCCACGCCTGATTCCTACAGCATTAAGATTATATTTCTCACGCAGATTAGAATCTTTCAAGCAAGTGCCTACCAAAAATTTTGGCATATCTACTTCAATAAGGCTAATACTTTTAGATAGCTGTAGGTAATCCATTACATGTTCTCGTGTCAACGATTGAGCTAATCGTTGTGCCACATCGTATTCTGGATAGATAACCATATCTACCCCCATCTTCTTGAGCATCTTACCTTGGAGTGCATTTTCAGCTTTCGAAACCACATGAGGCATTTTCATTTCTTTCAATAACATCGAAGTCATAAGATTTGCCTGGATATTATCCCCAATAGCAACAATAACTATATCAAATTGGCTCAAAGCTAAGGCTTTAATAGCCTCTTCATCAGTAGTATCTGCTACGATAGCATGTGTGACATAGGGGGAAACCTTTTGTACAATTTCTGGATTAATATCTACACCTAAAACCTCATGATTCATAGAGGCTAACATCTTGGCTATAGTCGTACCAAATTGACCAAGACCAATGACGGCAATTGTTTTATATTTCATGCTATATCTCCTGATAGACTAACTATTCTACTCAATTACAACAATACATTCTCTTCTGCATACCCAATTGGCTTCGTTGGTGATGTCCTAAGAGCCCATGTACCAATAACGGTCATAACACCGACACGACCGGTAAACATAACAAGCATCAGCACCCATTTACTGCTTTCAGATAAATCAGATGTAATTCCCGTCGTAAGGCCTACAGTCCCAAAGGCAGACGTAACCTCAAATAACAATCGGATAAAATCATAAGGCTCATCCCAGGCCAGATAACATGTGGCTATTAAAATAAGAAGGAGCGATAAAAATATAATCCCGTTGGCTTTAAGCACGGTTACTAATGAAATACGACGTTCAAAAATCTCTGTATCTGGACGGTTATTAAACAAGGTACGCGATGCAAGTATGGTTACTGCTACGGTACTAATTTTAACCCCTCCACCGGTAGAGTTCGGGCCCGCACCAATAAACATGAGAATAATGGTAACAAACAAGGTAATTGGATGTAATGCATTATAATCAACCGTTGCAATCCCAGCTGTACGCGGCGTAATTGATTGAAATAAAGAGGCCATTATTTTATTCCAAATCGGTAATGTCCCAAAGGTTTTTGGATTTGACCATTCCACACCTAAAAAAATGATAGTTCCTAATAGGATAAGAATCGCTGTGCCTACTAACATAATCTTAGTGTGAAGTTTTAAGTCAACAAATCGTCGCACCTTACGGTGTGACCATATGTCAAAGGCCGCTAAATAGCCAAAACCACCGATAACAATTAGTACTGCTGTATTGATATTAAATAATATGTCCCCTACCATGGCATAAGGCAGATCATTATCAAAAAATACAAATCCAGCGTTACAAAAGGTGGAAACAGCTTGCATGATACCGGTATACAATGCAGCCTGTCCAATATAGGGATATAGCTGAATCGTATAGATTATGCCTCCCACAATTTCAATAGCAAAGGTATAAAGCGTTAACTTTTTCGTAATATGTAATAAACCAGTCATACCCTCCTGTCCGACGTCCTCGGACAAAAGCATACGATTTTTAAGGCCTACTCGTTTACCTAGAAGCAAAGCAATTATGGTTGTGAAAGATACAATTCCTAACCCACCTAACTGAATAAGGATAACCATTACAATCTTACCAAATAAAGACCAATGATAATAAGTATCTACAGTGGTCAGCCCTGTTACCGAAACACAAGATACGGCGGTAAAAGCGGCATCTACAAGAGCCGTCGTCTGCCCCTGAGCACTCGCCATCGGTAACATAAGCAATATTGTACCTATAATCATGACGCCTAGAAAGCTAAACGCTAATAATCGATAGGGATTTTGTTGCATGTACCGTTGTACATGAGAATGGGAAATATCGTGCCACATACTGATTTACTCCAATCCCATTAACTTATTTACAACGTGTAAACTTGGTAAAGCGCTACGACCACCAATCCCTTGCGTATTTAAAGCTGCTACAGCGGACGCAAAAATAGCAGTTTTTTCTAAATCAGAATGTCCACAATGTTGTAATAAATCTATAGCATATGTAGAGGTCTTTAACCCTTCTACTGGGGCTAACTCTCTCAATAATGTAACAAGCTTTGAAAGAAATGCACCATGAAAACTATCTCCGGCCCCCGTTGTATCAACTACATATTCTTGAGGGAAGGCCTGACAACGATAGAAAGTTCCATCAGGCCATACGAAATAACTACCATTAGCGCCATCCGTAACCCCCGCAATAAGAGCACCACGGTCATGAATGATATGGCAGGCTTCTTCTAAATTAGTAGTGCCCGTATATTTTTCAGCATAATCACGAGCAACAATAGCAATATGACTTGACTCTGTAATAGATTTCATCTCTTCATCGTAGCGCTGTGCACCTCCATCGAGGGAGATAATAGTACCTGCCTCTTGTGCTAACGCCATGGCAGAACACATGAATTGTCGATGCCGTCCATTGACATGTAAAATGAAAGCTTCTTTAATTAATTGCTTATGAGTATCTAAAAATACTGGCTCTGGCGCAGTAGAGCGTTCAAAAAATACGGCACGCTCGCCAGTGCTATGCTTTACTAGGATTGTAGCAACGCCACTCTTTTCCCCCTTTTCAATGTGGATAGCATCAGTATTAACATTATATTTTTTGAAATCATCTAAAATATGACGCCCCACCATATCGTCACCGATACTGTCAATCATGGCCGTACGTGCACCATATTTACCTGCAACGGCTAATGCTGTAGCTACAGGTCCTCCACCATCGGTGGTAGAAGATACAACTTGTTGTACCTCACGTCCCGTTGGGTAATGATCCACAACGATGAAGCGGTCTAATGTGCTAGCCCCAATACCTAATATATCTATTTCTGTTTGAGGACATGTATTCATACTAACCTCCTAAGCCTTTTATCAGCTATACAAGCAATATCACTTCACATCTTATAGATTTACTATCTCACTTATTGTTTTATGATTTTAACAGCAATTAGACTTTTATTGTCCTTATAGACTTATACATCTATTCCTATACATCTATTGCTATACTTTTTAAAGTCATTTAAGTCTTATACCTACAGAATACCTTTCGCTCTATAAAAAGTAAACCCCAGACTACAGTCTGGGGCTACTTTGTACTACAGAGAGCACGTATATGTCACGTAATATGTCTTGTATATTATATGTTGATTATTGGGAGAGGTTGTTAGAATTAAGGTGTAACATAACAGTTTAAGACATCATACGTTCCATCATATATTCAATCTCATCAGCACTTAAATTGTACATAGCTTGTACCATTCGTTCTGCTGCTTCGCCAGAAGCACCGCTCTTAGCAATTTCAGCTTTAGCCTTAGCAATGAGAGCATCTTTACGTTGTGCTTCGGAATCTTCGTCAGTTGGTACAGAGATATTGGCTTTACCTTGGCCAATGCCACGTACCTCTTGGTTAGGATTTTCTTTAGAAGTTGTTTTTGTATCTTGTGCTGCTACTGCTTCTATAGCGAAGGAATTCTTACCAGTCATGATATATTCAACAGCTTCTAATGTACTTTGCGTAAGATTTACAGTCCAGAATTCGCCTGCATCAGTCAATTTATAAAGCAAACCATTATAGGCAACAAGACCTCGTTTTTCCCATAATTTATAGAGCCAGTTCAATTCATCTAATCTGGAATCCATTTTTACTAAGCTCATAATATTGAGGAATCCTTGTTCTAATTGACTTACTACTCGGTTGACGATAGGTTGTAAATCACTTTGTTTCATAAGGGCCATAAATGGTTTTTCACCGCGGGTAACCATATCTTCGTATGGTTTTAATGCACGATGTAACATCATGCCATAACCGTCGACGTTACCACCTGCACCACTACCAAATGGGAACATTGGGACGCCCGATTTAGCTAAAGTGTTATATAGGCTACGCTCACGATTATTAGCACTCCAATGTGCAGCACTCAATCGGCGATAAGATCGCGCATCTAGGTATTGTCGACCGAATTCGAACATATCTCCTTGCATTGCTGTTGTGGCTGCAGCTGGAACTTTACCGTTTGTAATGTCTTTATTGAGATCACTACCATCAAATACATTTAATTGATATAGGTCTGCACCATCAACACCAGAGCTTACTAAATCAGCTAAATCTTGTTCCCACACCTCCATAGTTTGACCAGGCAAGCCATAGATTAAGTCAATAACGACAGAGCATTGACCATAAGCTTTCAAAGCAGCTAGTCGTTCTAATACGGTTTCTTTCGTATCTAAACGGCC
This sequence comes from Veillonella parvula, assembly GCF_042850485.1. Classification (GTDB taxonomy): domain Bacteria; phylum Bacillota; class Negativicutes; order Veillonellales; family Veillonellaceae; genus Veillonella; species Veillonella parvula_Q. The sequence goes on from NZ_AP031417.1 coordinate 1,497,859, forward strand.
TACCATTTGACGCACTTCTGTGTTAAAAGATTGTACGCCGATGGACATACGGTTGACGCCGTTTGCCATCCAAACTTCAAGATTTTCAGGGATCAAATCGTGAATACGACCTTCTAAGGTAAGCTCGTAATCATTTGCCAATGGCAAGTACGCTTTAATCGCTTTAAGCAATCTTTCAGAATTTGTAGGTGATAGAGATGTTGGTGTGCCACCGCCGATAAATACGGCATGGATCAAACCATCTTTTAATCTCGAACGCTCACTAGCGAGCTTTAATTCACTGATAAGACCATCAATATATTGGTCTTCAACACTTTGACTCGTACCGTTTTGGAAGAAACCACAATATGTGCATTTTGTCTTACAAAACGGAATATGAATGTAAGCGCATTGCATTTCGCCCTTTTTAGGAGTGCCATTCATTAACGAATCCCAAACGGCTTGTGTTTCTTTTGGAGAAACGAGCGTACCATTGAGACCTGCATGTACAACACGTTTATGAGGAAATGCACCACTCATCGGATTATCGCATTCTAAACCTAGTTGTAGGTTTCGCTGCTTCTCCGGAATGGATTCAAAGAAACTTGCTAAACTCATACTCCAATCCCCTTTCAGAAATTAGGCTTGCAACTTTGCAAGTACAGATTTTGTAAATTCTTTTGCATTTGCAAAGTCTTGTTCATCTGGATGAGTTTCCGCCGCTTTATGTAATGCATCGCGTTCTGGGCTTTGCCCATGTGCTGATCCAGGGGGGAACATTTTATACATCATTTCGATTACTTTAGGATCGATTTTACCTTGGCATACGAAGCCGTCTACAAGAGCTTCTTTGTTAGGCAATAATTCAGATGCTTTTTCGATACTTTCACGAGCATGATCAGAATCAGCATACATACCTAATGTAGCAAAGAATACCACATTAGGATTCTTTAAAGTTTCAATCAATTTTGCCGCTTCTTTATTCGCTGTACCTCGATCCACCCAGAAACCTACGAATACTGTATCATAATCAGCTAAATTTTCAGGTGCATCTTTTACAGGAACGCAAGGTGTACCTTCAGGCATAACGGAAGCCATTGCTTCCGCTACACTTTTAGTATTTCCCGTAAGGGAAGAATATAAAATAATAGATTTCATATTTATCTCCTTTATTACTTAGATATATTTATTCTTCTTCATCTTCGCCATCGGCCTGTACTACAAAGTGTACAGGAACTTCTACCGGTTGTATATCCCCTGTTTCATTTGGATACGGAGTCGCTCGTCGCACTGCATCAAGAGCCGCTTCTACAAATATCTCATCGCCACCACTAGTTGGATATACGTCTATTAAATTACCATTAGTATCTAATTTAGCCATTACATTAATTGTAACATCTACGTTCATTTTACGCTTAATAGCCGCATAAGGAATTTGTTTTTGGCTATCTACAGCTGCATAAAAGCCCTCTACATTGAACGCTGCTTTACCTGTACCATGACCATCACCTTCACCGGTACCATCACCTGTACCAGTACCATGGCCTCTACCATCACCAACGCCAGTACCTTCACCGGTACCATGACCGCCACCAGATCCGCCACCTGATCCAGGGCCTGTGCCACCAACAGCGGAATTATCACCGGATGTATTGCCTTTATTTTCACTTGCTTTAGCTGCCACATCTACTGCATCAGGGATATCTGTTGCTGTAGATGGTTCAACATTTGCTACAACAGCCTTTGTTCTTGCCGCTACTTCATCTGCTGACAATGGTTTTGGGAACAGATCTGCTCTGTTACCTCCGCCACCACCAGCATGTCCACTGCCACCATCATCGAGCACACTTTGTGTGAGGTCGATTTCATAGGTATCCATTTCTTGAATGGCTGGAACCACTACAAAAAAGATTACAGCAATAAAGAGAGCAATAAGATGAACTACGGCGGATATAATGGCTGCTTTTTTCCATGATATGCCTAGTCCCATAGTTATCCTTTCTGTTCAGCTGCAATAGCTAAGCGTTTAACGCCAGATTGTTTTAACATGTCCATAATCGCTACTACTTGACCATGAGCCGCTCGTTTATCGGCTTGTAAGATAACACTAGCATTAGGGTTTTCTTGGATACGTTGTTTTACCATTGCCTCAGCATCGTCAATGCTCATTGGCTTGTTATCAATCGTAATATGACCCTCCGCATCTAATGTTAAAACCACTGGTAATTGAGCTGGTGCAGAAGCACTAGTAGCCTGTGGTAATTGTACAGACAAGGCTTTTTGAGCCACTGTTTGCAAGCTGTTCATCATGAAGAATACCAACAAGAAGAAAATGATATCAATCATTGGAATGATCATGAATTCCGGCTTAGTTTTCATACGAAAGCTTTGCAAGTTCATAACTATTTCCACCCTTCTCGTTTAGCTGTAACTATATTTACACACATATTTTCAATTTGATTAATAATGGAGTCCAAACGATGACTAAAAATTGTGTAAACGATAAATGCCATTATGGCCACACATAAGCCAGATGCTGTCGCGATAAGCGCCTCACCTACACCACCAGTAATGGCAGATGCACCCGCACCGGAGTCAAGGATACTGAAAGAGCCAATCATACCTGTTACTGTACCAAGCAAGCCCAATAATGGAGAAATTGTAACTGTTGCACTTAAGTAGTCCATATATTTTCGGAAACCAACTGCATCAACCCCCATTTGATCAGCAAAAGCGGTCTTCATTGCTTCTTCGCTAGAATCATTTTTTAAACCTGCTTCTGCAATACGACTTGCAATAGAAGGGTTCTCTTTAATTACTTTATCGATTTCATCCCAACGTTGTAGTTTTGCGAATTCATTTACTGCATGAGTTACAACAAATGTTTTGCCTGCATACTTACGATAGAAGAAAGCACGTTCTGCAGCTATAGCGATAACCATGAAAGACAAGAGTAACAATGGATACATTACATACCCGCCACTATGAAATAAGTGAATGACATAATTTAAATTTTCCATATTTGTAACCTTTCTGTCTGTTTACAGACTGAACATTAGAACCTGTAGGTCCCTTGAATTCTTGTATAATCGCCTAACTTAAAGCTTTCACTACCATATAAAGTGTCTCGTTTATTAGTGCCCTTCGCATCGAAAGTATAGAATGCTTCAAGGAGCAAGTCCATGCGCGGTACATAGCCGGCACCAAATGTAAAGCTGCGAACACCATCTAAATAACGATCAGGTACTGCACCCGTACCATTACCACCGAAGAAGGAGCCATGTTCAAAGTATTTGTAATCGATGAACGCATTCCAAGATTTCGGAACATCTAAATCAGCACGCCCAATATCTAGACGAGCCATCCAGAAGTGTGGTGTGCCGCCCATTTGGTGACCTTTTAGAGTAAAGTCTGCTGTACCACGTTCATGTTGATATACGGTATTACCATTGAGGTAACGTCCTAAGTTAGAACGATTTTGACCGTAATCAACTGTAACAGCTGCATTAGCACCAAGTTGATATTTAGCACCAATACCAAACACATGAGCTACATTGGAGAAGCTATGTTCATCATTACCGTTACCGTTTGCATTTAAATATGTATGTGTTTTACCGCCAAAGGAGCGTAAATACCAAGCTTGCAAACCTAAACGAGAGCCAATTTGTTTCTTGTATTGAATAAAGGCTGCCTTATCGATGGCTGGTACAGTATCTTTTTCAAGAACTACACCTTCTGTTCTAATCAAATTACCAATGATCTTACCAATTGCTTCACGTGGCAATTTATTTTCAGATTCCGCATCATGTACAATTTTTTCAAGATTATACATATAGTTATACATAGCATTTGGCATGCCCCAACCATAGTAAGAACCACCTTCGCCATAATCACCAGAGGACATGGTGAAGTTCTTTTTGTAAATGGCATCTTTAGCATCATAATCACTAAATACGTATTTACCACTATCGTATTTGTAAGTCTTTGCACCTAAGGAACCAGTGAATTCATAATCACTTGATGGTTGACCAGAGTAATCATAAGATTTCTTAAATGTACCATCAGCTTGTTTTACCCAAACTTCATCAAGCTCACCATTGTTATAATTACTCCAATTATCTTTTGCATTATATTTAGCAATTTCTGAAATGGATTGATTAATCTCATTACTATGTTTATCAACATAACCCTTTGGATTCAACAAAGCTTCTTTATTATCAGTAGGTACGATAAGGCCTTTAGCCTTATCTTTTAGATATTCAGGGTATAACGGAGAGTTCACATTATACATAAGATCACCAGTCTTATAGAGTTTTTCCCCTGTTTTCTTATTAGTAATTTCATACATTGTATATCCACCAGATGGAATATCGAGGGAGAATTTCTTCTCAGCCATCTCTGTAGGATACGCTTTTGTAAGAATATCTTGTAAACGACTCATAACTTGAGCTTGTTTTTGTTGTATTTCTGCTAACTTAGCATTAGCCTTTTCAACTTCTTGATCGCGGTTTGGATTACTCCAATTTAGGTTTAATGTAGCCTTATAAGCTTCGTATTCAGCTTGCAAGTCTTTGAGCTGTTGATAGAAATAGAGGCTATCTGTCTTACCTTTGTAAGTGGAGTTATAAATACCAGTTGGACTATCTGGAGCTGCCGGATCTGTTGAGGTCTTCTTCTCACCATCAGAACCGGTTTTAGTAGCACTCTCAATATCGTATGGATAATCATCGCGATTGATACCAATCAATTCAGCTGCTGTTGGTGGTCTAAAGATAACTTTGTGCACTGCATGTGTATATGCAGAATCAGTGATACCTGTACTATGTTTGAAAGTACCAACACCAATACGAACTTGAGAGTCATGGCCATTCCAAACAGCACGAACGCCATCATAAGATTGACCAAACCAGTAACCACTAGCACCCATAGGCTCGGTTAAGCGGCCCACTGATACATCCCATTTTTTAACTCGTCTTGTAAGATCAACAGTATCGAGTCGTTGATGATTGAGACCTTTGGAATCAGATTTTGTCCAGCTTGTATCTACTCCACTCATACCACTCATGCTGCCAATAACCTTGAGGTTTGTGAACTCATTGAGTCGAGCATCAAAGCCAAGACGTAAGCGTTGTTCAAAACTATGACGATTAGCATCGTACATATTAGCTTTTGCAGAACCGATAGCAGAGTTTGCTCTAAATGGAGATTGCGGTCTATTAGAACCATCATGTGCCATCCAACGCGCTCTATAGTCGCCAACCATTGTAATACCACGTTCTTTAGTAGTATCAAAATCAGAACGAATAAAGTCAGTTAAACGAACTACATCAGCTACGTTTTGTACACCAGATTCAGAATTTACCACTTCACCATTAGCTACATTAACCCCTGTAGCATTAACTTTTGAACCATCCTTAGTTTTGCCGATGGCTGTAGTTTTACTACTATCGCCACCACCAAATTTAAGGTTAACACCCATGCGGTATACGCGTTCTTGTGTAGCACGATCATCATCGCGATGGTTAAAGATATTGTTGATACCGAAATACATCATGGCATTTTTATTGAAACGTTTTTGAATCATTACATTCCAAATGCCAAATGTTTTCTTTTCATACATTTGTTTCTTATAAACGCCTGCATCACCAGATAAGATATCTGGCCAGTAGTTACCACCGTTATTAAGAGTATTACTATCAAGCATATTGATATAGTAATCACCCCAGATGGAGCCATTCCAACCGGATTTAGGGTTATCATAAGTAATGCCAATATCAACTTTGTGCATTGGTTTATCCAATAATTGACGTGGCATGGATGGATCGCTTTTGTTGATGGCGTGTAAATATGTATAACCTAATTTACCAGACCAATATTTGCCGAATTTTTGTTGTACTTCCGCTTGCAACCCTGTAATTTCAGCTTTACCAATATTTTTAAAGCTGTAAATCATATCCGGTGCACGTTGGTATTTCGCATCACCTTTAAGATATGGTGCGAAGTCCATAAAATCACCAGTGAAGTATACAGACATATAGTTCTTAATACGGTTATGGAATACACCTACGCGTGCATATGTATTTTTATTTTCACCTTCCAAACTCATGTCGAAATTGACCGATTTTTCTGGTTTCAAATTAGGATTGCCAGCCCAATACCAACCGAGTTTTGCTACCCCAATCCCTACAGGGTTAGAAGCATACATTTCCCAGTTATACCACAATTCGCCCATACCAGGTTCTGTATAACCAGTACCTACATTGGCTTTAAATCTGCGATGTGTATTACCGTTAACGTTATATGTCATACCCAAGGATGCAGATACGTTAGAACCAAACAAGCTACTATTATCAAAACGCACAATTGGAGACAATGTTAAATTCTTATTAACTTGCCATGTATCAGAAATATAAGCGTTTATTTTACGAATCGTACCACTACCAGTAGTCAAGCGTTGGTCGCGATTACGGTACTCTTCCAAGAAAGCCTTACCATTTAGCTTAGGCGCTTTCTTACGCATTTCTGGATCGTTAGACTCACCATATTTAAAATAGTCACCTACGATGTTTGCACGATGTGCCGCCATTTCAGGATTTTCCGATTTCAACCGATTTTCCAAAGCATAATATCGCTTCTTAAATTCATCCGTTACGGGTTGATTATTCGGCGATGTGCTTGACCATTCACTAAGTCTGCTTTCCGATAAACCATAATTCACATAATCATCGTACGTAATGCCCGGCTTTTGTGCCTTTGTTTCAGCCCCATAGTATTCATAATCCATATCCCATTGCGGCATGCCGCCACCGGAATTAATGAATTTATAGTCATGGATGTGAGAGTAAACTTTAACACTATTATCGCCTTTACGTCGCACGAGACGATCAAGGCGGTCTACTAACAAGCTTTTATCGTAATCCCATGGATCAATGTACATCGTACTTGTATTAGGAGAACTCTTTAAGCGACTACCAGAACCTTCTTCACGAGCATAGCTAACACCATAGCTTAGCAAATGATTTTTATTGACTTGCGTATTAGCATTTACTCGAATATCTAATTGACGATGATCGATGTTATCAATATAACGCAACTCATTAGAGCCTTCATAAGCGGAACGACCTGTATAGTTAATGAGCGCTACGTCATTTTCTTTAATACGAGAGTAATTAGTTTCTACAGTCCAGTCACTCTTTCCAGCTCTAGAGGACCATTGCAGATTAGCTGTATTACGATCTGCCGTACGTTTGAAGTGTTGCTGTGGCTCTAAGTCGGAGTCGGAGTGCTTAACATCGCGCACAAGATCTTCCGTGTAACGATTAAGTCGCAATTCCACCTTATTTTTATCATTTGCCTCGTAGGTCGCTACAAGACCGATATCTGCCGCATCACCATAGTAACGAAGTACATTTGGCTTGAAGTTATGTTTTGCATAATCAAAGGCCATCCCAGAGGCACGACGTTTAACAGATGCTAGAACAGGCATAAGATCTCGTTTACTACCTGATAAACCAACCTTTAACTTGCCCATTTGACCAGAATCGGCACGAATGAAGAAGTTTTGGAACGGAAATACATCGCCATCGCTCTTGCGACGCAAGCCTTCAGCATTAAATTGTACGGATGGTTTCTTTTGTGCTTTTTTAGTGATGATATTAACTACACCACCTACTGCATCAGATCCGTATTTAGCACTAGCCGCACCTTGAATAACTTCAATTCTCTCTACGTTCTCTGTACCCAAACGTTGTACTTCATCGGCCGCACCAGAGTACTTATCAAAATCACCTAGCACTGGTTGACCATCTACGAGGATAAGAGTGTGACGCGCTTCTGCACCGCGAATGGACACGCCCACACGCCCCATAGCATCAACTGTTCTAGATACGCCTGTTTGCGTAAAAATAATGTCTTCAACGGACTTCGCCTGTTTCTTTTCAATCTCTTTCTTGGTAATGATTTGCACTTGCTGTGAGTTCAATTTTGCTTCTTCTTCTGCCCATGTGCCTTTCACATTAACAACATCTGTAGTGACAGTCGCATTATCTGCCCAAACCACTAGAGGTGCGCTAAGCCACAAGGCAACTGCACTAGACAGGATTATGGTACGCTTTGTATGTCCCCACCGGTTCATTATGCCCTCCTAAACTTATAACTAAACATATGTCTTGTATCTCCCACACAAAAATTAAAAAGATACACTTCACCAACATTAATGACATTGAATATCATTCACATTTTAATGTTAGCAAAGTGTATCTTGCATATCTACTCCGAATAGACCAAAAATATACGTTTCGGACAAATCGGATATAAATTTTTAGAATTTATACGTCATTTGGAAACGAGTATAATTCCCAAGTTTAAAGTTTTCAGATCCATATAAGGTATCTCGTTTATTGATCCCTTTTGCATCAAATGTATAGAATGCTTGTAAAAGAAGATCTTTAGTTGGCACATAGCCACCACCAAAGGTAAAGCTCTTAATACCATCTAAGTAACGGTCAGGAACAGCCTCTGTACCATTGCCACCAAAGAAGGAACCATGGGCAAAGTATTTATAGTCTACATAGGCATTCCAAGAACCAGGTTTATTCATATCGGCACGACCAACATCAAAGCGCAATGCCCAGAAATGAGGTACACCACCTACGTCACGGCCCTTGATATCGAATTGAGAGGATCCAGCCTTATGGTCATAATGAGTATTGCCATTCATGAAGCGACCAAAGTCACTACGGTTTTGTCCATAGTCGAAGGAAACACTTACATTATGATTTAATTGATACTTAGCTCCAACGCCGAAAACATTAGCCATATTGTTGAATTCATGCGCTTCTGTAGCATTACCATTCGCCGTATAGAAGCGATAGTCACTACCGCCAAAGGAGCGTAAGTACCACGCAGCTAAGCCAAGTCTAGGTGTTACCATATGTTTAACTTGAACATAGGTAGCCTTTTCAATTGGTGGAATTGTATCCCGCTCCAATACGACACCTATTGAAGGAATAACAGCACCTGTATATTTGCCTAGCGCCTCTCTCGGCAAACGACTGTTGCCGTCCGCTTTTTCAAGCATTCGGGCCAAGCTATTAAAGTACGAAGCTATCATAGAAGGATAATAGGCACTTCCTTTTACGTTAATAAGACCAGACGTGCCGGAGTCGTTAATATCAACGACATTTGCCTTATAAATAGACTCGTCTAGCCCGTCAAAGGCATTATCTTCAAATTTCATCATGTACGGATTATTGCCAAAGCTATAGGTTGCTATATCTTTCGCCTTGGCACGATACGTCTCCACGATAGCCGCCTTATTCTGATTGTACCAATTTGAAATAAACGTTTTTCCACCATTGGAAAGAACAGTGGTATCACTCAACTTCATTTCAAACAATGGGTTTTTCTTATCAAGCCCAATCGTTCCCGGTGCTATTTTCTGAGTGAAAGTACGTTCGTCTTCATACCATTGTTCATCATCTTCATCATAGTATCGCGATTTATAAGAATACGTTACTGACACATCAGGCATCTTAATCGATACAGTCTGTTTAGCCGCATCCACACCATAAGCTTTCACCGCGATCTCCTGCATCCGGCGCAACACATCAAACTGCGCAGCTCGCAACGGTTCCCGTTCTTTCGCCACACGAGCTTCCACATCCGGCAAAGATGCTTCCAACTTTGCCAACTCCGCTTTTAATGGAGCCAGTTGATCCGCGGACATGCCGTCAATAAATTCTTTAGACCAGATATCGGAAGTCATATCGTCGATTTTCTTCTTTAATGTACCTACCTCCGCATCTAAGATGCCTTCCTTATCGCGCAAGGCTTTTAATTGCTGGTAGAAATTAATAGTATTCCCTGCGTTTGGTACGATGAGTTCCTTATTGGCACCGTCCGAATCCATAGTAACACCTAAGAATTCCTCTACCGTTGGAACCCGTTTAAAATGCGTATAAATAGCATGAGTATAAGCACTGTCGCTAATTCCCGTACTATGTTTAAAGGTCCCCACACCGATACGGACTTGAGTATTCTTATTCGTCCAAACACTACGAAGGCCGTCATATTCTTTATTAAACCAATAACCTGTAACCCCCATAGATTCAGTAATACGACCAACACTATGATCCCATTTAGAACCGTGATGTGTTACATCTAGTTCTTCGAGACGTTGATGATTAAAACCTTTAGAGCCTTCTGTTTCATGACTGCTATCTACACCAGCTTGGCCAGAAGCACTACCCACAACACGTACATTCGTATTATCGTTAATACGAGCATCGACACCGACACGTATACGTTGATTCAAGCCATGTTCCTTGCGGTCCGCCAGATTCTTTGCGGCCTCGTCGGATACGTAACTTGTAGCAGTCACCCGCGTAGCAGGACGATCAGATCCAAGATGACTGTCATTACGTACACGATAATCACCTACAAGTTCCATACCTCGTTTTCTGTCTGTATCGAAAGGACGCGTAATAAAATCCTGCAGCATAACCGGAGGTAACGATTCAAACTGCTCCTTCGTAAGTTTCGTTTTACTTTCACCTGAACCGAAACCGAATTTCATATTTAATCCGATACGATATACTCGAGCCGATAAAGCCCGATCATCATCACGATGATTAAAGAGATTATCAATACCGAAATAGATTCGTGAATCCTTATCAATCTTCTTTTGAATCATCAAATTCCATATGCCATAAGTTTTATGTTCATACATATCGGCGGTTTTTCTATTATTCAAATTATATCTGATAACGGAACGATCGGAATTATTAGGATCAATATAAGATACCATATAATTACCGCCACCAGACAAGGAGTTACTATCCAGCATATGAATATAATAATCTCCCCACAGACTACCGCTCCATCCGCTAGCCTTATCCTCAAAATCCACACCGATATCCACTTTATGACGAGGTTTATCCAGTAATTCACGAGGCATATCTTTATCGCTCTTATTAAGCGCTCGTAAATACGTATATCCCAAACGGGCCTTCCAGTGTTTATTCAAAGTTTGTTTAACTTCAAATTGAAGTCCCGTAATTTGGGCCTTGCCGATATTACGGAAACTGTAAATCATATCTGGTGCATGAGCAAATTTCGCCGCTCCATATGTGGTGGATTCATCATACTGAGGATAAAAATCCATCAAATATCCCGTATTGTAAATCGACATATAATTCCGAATATTATTATGGAATACGGTTACTTTACCATAGGTATTTTTATTTTCCCCTTCCAAAGAGAGGTCGAAATTCATGGATTTCTCTGGTTTAAGGTTCGGATTTCCGACCCAATACCAACCTAATCGGGCTTCACCGCCACCGATTGTGGCATTTGTAATATTTGGGCCATACATTTCCCAGTTATAATACAGCTCGCCCATACCAGGTTCCGTATAACTGGTACCCACATTAGCCTTTAATCTGCGGTGTACATTTCCATGTACATTATGAGTCATACCGAAATTAAACGACCAGTTGGAGCCAAATAAATCACTATGATCCAGTCTTATAATTGGTGATAAAGTAGTATTTTTATTAACCTGCCACGTATCCTGAATAAAGAAATTCTGTTTCTTGATCTCTGCACGTCCTGCGGTCTGTTGATTAACGCGTTTTAAATACTCTTCTTTAAAATAAGCTCCGTTTAATTTCAACTTCGTAGAATCAAAATCCGGTACGGCGCCATAGTAAAAGCTCGGTAAATAGGCATCATAAAGTGCTGGATAATACTTACCGTTTTCATCTTTTCGGCCCTCCTTATTAAAATGATAGTCTTCAATAAATTCTTTATTCTCCGCTAATAAACGTTTAGCAAACTGCTGATATCGCGCATAAGCTTCAGGATTCCGTTTTTTCAGCGTACGCTCCGTCACGGGGCCGTCCACAAGCCCCATTGCGGCCGCTGAATCAATCCCCGCCTGGGGATCCAAATATTGAAGATATTCTTCATAAGTAAATTCCGGCAATGTGTTTGGCTTGCTTTTATCTCCGTTATACCATTCTTTCTCCTTATTCCACTGCTCTACACCGGCCTCGTTTTTTCTGAAAGAATGGTCATAAATTGTGGATGAGGGAACACCGTTTTTTACTGCCAGACTTTTATCATAATCCCAGGGGTCGATATGCCGTTTATAGGTATGAGGCGCATTTTTAAGTCTGCTACCTTCGCCTGTCTCCCGTATAAACCCAATACCATAAGACAAGAGATGTTTCTTATTGACTTGCGTATCTGCCCCGAGTGTTACGCTCCATTGACGATGATCTACATTATCCACATAGTTTAATGTATTTTTCCCTTCATAGGTACTGTTCCCGTAGTCACTGGTTAATGTTACATCATCTTCTTTGGTCCGAGTATAATTCAGCTCCGCTTTCCACGAACTCTTATTGTCCTGACCAGTATACGTCAAATTAAGATTGTTCCTATCTAAATCCCGTTTGTAATGAACCTGAGGTTCCAAATAAGAAGTACTGCGCTTTACATATCGTTCCAAGTCTTCATTATACCTATCGATACGGACTCCCAAAGACTGTTTATCATTAATATCATACGTAGCGGCCAAACCTATATTGGAATTTGTACCGTAATATCGTAGGGAATTCTTTAAAAACCCGTGATCTTCATCATTGGTCATAGCGCTGATACGACGCCGCTCGCTAGCATAAATAGGCATAATATCACGTTTACTACCGTGAATATTAACTTTTAACTTACCTAATGAGCCGGAATCAGCGCGCATAAAGAAATTGGAAAACGGTACGATATCACCGTCGCCTTTAGTTCTACGACCTTCCCCATTAAACTGAAGGCCAGCGGTCTTACGCGGTTTATTGGTAATAACATTGATAACACCACCGATGGCATCGGATCCGTATTTAGCACTGGCTGCACCTTGGATAATTTCTATACGTTCCACATTTTCTGTACCGAGACGTTGTAATTCATCACCAGCACCTTGATATTTGGCAAGGTCGCCCATCACAGGCTGTCCATCCACAAGAATCAAGGTATGACGAGGATCCGCTCCACGGATAGATACGCCAACGCGCCCCATCGAATCGACGGTTCTAGATACGCCAGTTTCGGAAAATACAATATCTTCTACGGATTTTGCCTGCTTTTTGACAATATCCTTCTTCGTGATAATCGTCGTCTGTTGAGACTCTTGTTTTGCCTGCTCTTCAGCCCATGTACCGCGAACATGAACCACATCGGTTGTTACAGTCGCATTGTCCGCCATAACCACCGGCATTTGCAACCAGCACGCTACTGCGCAGGATAGTATGACATATCTCCTTGCCCGCACCCAACTCCTATTCATTAAATTTCCTCCACACATATATTTAACCATGCATATAAAAATACACTTTACCACTATAACCAAATGACATTGAAAATCATTTACAGGTTTAATAGTAGCAAAGTGTATTATACATATCTACTCCGAATAGACCAAAAATATACGTTTAGGACAATATTTAATTTTCATAGACTATCAAACTTAGCCTAAAGCACAAAAATTTTTAGCTAGGATAATATAAGGTCCAAATTATTTAGACCTTACGATAAGCACTTGGCGTTACACCAGTAGCCTCTTTGAATGCACTAGTAAATTTACTACCATTCTCATACCCTACCGCATTAGCGATTTCTAAAATAGACTGATCTGAGTCTTGAAGCAATCGCTTCGCCGCATTAATACGACATTCTTTTAGATATTGATGTATGGTTGTACCAAATACACCTTTAAAGCAACGTTTCAGGGTAGATGTAGGAATATCAAACTGTTCAGACAAGGAATCAATAGTAATACGCTTCATAAACTGTGTTGATACATATTCACTTACAGCTTTTACAATATCTACCTGTTGCTTTCTATAGGTACTTCTCTTTTCAGGATTAGCTGTAGAGATAACAGATAATAATAAAAAGATTTCAATCACTTTTAATTTAAAATAGTGCTCTTTTATTTGATCTGACACATTATATAAACTGGAAAAAATGTGACGAACAGTTTCCGTTTCTTCCATCATCATACCAAAATCAGAATGCTCACAAAACCGATTGGCCAACTCAGTCAAATCAATTCGAGAATCACTAACAAGTGCATCTAATACGGGTTGAGCTTTTGCAACATCTACTAATAATACAATTCCTTTAAATAATTTTGTAGGAAAGTAATTTTCATGTTGATAATCAGAGCGTATATGCCAACCTAACGACATATCCCCTGGCCCCATATATAAATACTCACCAGATGAAAACTTGCACTCTATGCGCCCCTCTTCACAGTGATTTATAGCAAACGTCTTGGTATGTGATTTAGCATAAAATTGAATCGTCTCTTGCTTCACATCTAGAAACATTAGATCGATACCGTCAAACACCGTATACCTTGACATAGATGTTCCAGCATGTGAGGCCGCATGATTATGTGGATTCATACTATCACCATATACACAAATTCTATAAACATAAATTAATAATATTATATTATAGTATACTTATTGATAGTCATTGTCAACTTCAAAATAGTAATAATTCATTTTATATTTAAAAATATAAGCTAGTTAGCTTTAGTAATATAGAATAATTAATATCATCATTAAGATATAGTTAGTGTGCTATAAAATAAGCCTCATAAATTAAACTACAAGAACTTAATTCATGAGGCTATATTCAAAACTAAGGATATAAGTTTCTATTTTTTTGTTTTAATAATAAAAGCTAATGCTATGACATGAGCTACCCATATAATGCCCATAACCATTAGAGCAATAGGCATATCTTGACTAAAATAGGCACCAATTGTCATTATGGCACTAACGGATACGAGAATGGACAACTTTGCCCGCAATGTCAACGCTTTATCGCGTTCATAAGCAGCAACAGTCTTTTGATATAAACTAGACGCCAAAAACATTTTATGGAGTCGTTCAGATCCACGAGCCAAACAAAATAACGTTAGCATATAAAAAGGAACTGTTGGCAATAGTGGTAGTACGATACCTGCTGTACCAAGGGCAAAACTTATGGCCCCAATAGTCAGGAATACATATCGAACAACTACATTACGATGTTGCTCAGTTGTTTTCATTAATCCTCTTCTACATAGTTAATAACTTTACCCTTTGTTTTAATAAAGTTAGGAACAATGAGTACTAAAGCGGCAATAGCTACAATGCCATAGATACCAGCCATACCTACCCATTCATAAGCATTACCTAATACTAGACCCATTACGGCAAAGTCCGCATCACCAAAGGTTGTATTTTGGAAGCCTAATTGACCAAGAACTGGCAACGCCAAAGCTGGCAAGAATGTAATAGCCAAACCATTTAGGAAAGCGCCTACTGCTGCACCACGACGTCCACCAGTAGCATTGCCATAAATACCTGCTGTAGCACCACAGAAGAAGTGTGGCACAAGACCAGGAATAATTAATACGCCACCTACAGCACCAAGGATAAGCATACCGATAATACCACCAATAAAGGAGCTAAGGAAGCCTAATACCACTGCAGTTGGAGCATAGGTGAAGAATACGGCACAATCTACAGCTGGAATTGCATTAGGGATAATTTTTGTAGCAATGCCTTGGAATGCAGGGATTAAATCACCTAAGATCATACGCACACCAGAGTATACGATTGTTACACCAACAGCAAAGTTCATAGCACTCATAACAGCGTATAAATATGGGCTCATATCTCCGGATAAAATGGCTACAAACTCGGAACCAGCCGCAAAAGCCGCAATTAAGTAGAATACAATCATAGTCAATGCGGTAGATAATGTTGAGTCCCGTAAAAAGCCCCATTTTTCTGGTATTTCAATATCTTCTGTACTATCTTCAGCTTTACCAACATATTTAGCAACCCAAGCCGATAAATAGTAGCCTAAACTACCAAAATGACCAATGGCAATTTCATCACCATCTGTCACTTTGGATGTATAACTTTGACCAATAGCTGGAGAAATGGCAGACCATGCCCCCATTAAGAAACCACCTACAAGTATGAGTTCCATACCAGATAAACCTGCTGTACCAAGTACGGCAGACATAAGGCATGCCATAAATAAGCTGTGATGACCTGTTAAGAACACATATTTAAACTTGGTGAAACGTGCAATACATAAGTTCATCAATAAGCCTACAACAAGAATAGACATTGTTTCAACGCCAAGTACCTTTTGTGCAACAGCTACAATAGCTTCATTATTTGGCACTACACCAGTAATATGGAATCCATGTTCAATCATTTTCCCCAAAGGGTCAAGATTGCTAACGATAACACCCGCACCTGCAGCTAACATTAAATACCCGAGAATAGGTTTTAATGTGCCCGTCATTATTTTATGAAACGGACGTTTCAAGGCGATCAAGCCTATACATGACATAATACCAATCAAAAGTGCCGGTTGAGACAGCACATCACGCAAGAACTCTAATACCATTTCCATGGCACTACCTCCTATATAATTGTTACATATTATTGAGCAGCTAGTTTTAATGCTTCAAGAACATCTTCTGTAATCTTCTTTTTATTAATATAGCTACGAACAATAGCAACATTTTTATCGTCAAATTGTTCAGCCAACTCTTTTACAGTTACGATGAGATCTGCCTTACGACCTTGAGCCGCGTTAAAATCGATAGATTCAACTTGTGCATCGATACCATTTTCAGCACAAATTTCTTCAATTTTCATTTTTAACATCAAGCTAGAACCAATACCATTACCACATACAGTTAATACAGAAATCATACTTGCCTCCTTCTAAATGTTTATTGCTCGTCTAAATGCTCTGCCAAGAATGCTTGTACGTCGTCAATACTTTCAAAGTCAACGGCCGCATCTAAGAATTCTTCATCCTCAAATAAAGTAGCAATATCTGTTAACAATTGAATATGCTCATCTTTATTGGGAGCACATAAAAATAATGCGACAGATACAGGGTCATTATCAGGACTGCCAAAATTCAATGGTTTTTCCAATGTCACTAAAGCTGTCCCTACACGCTTTGCACCATGTTCTGGGCGAGCATGTGGCATAGCAAGACCTGGAGCCAATACGATATATGGACCCATTTCGCGAACGACTTCAACCATAGCCTCTGTATAAGATGGATCCGTAAAACCCGCATCAACCATCAGTTGACCACCATGACGAATAACATCCTCCCACGTCTCAGCGGGATAATGAAAGGATACATTATCCTCAGATAATAAATCTTGTATCAAACTAACACCTCCTAAACGTACTTCTGTACATATAGTTCTATTATAGCTATTATAATAAATTTTTCATATATCAAAATAACAATGAACTTATAAAAATGAATAAAGCTAACATAAGATTTTGCTATTTATAATTTAATAAACCCTTATACGTATAATACCTATACAGGTATTAATATTGTATATATATTGAAAATTCTCTATACTTAGATAAGACTTAAACTACCTAAATAAAAAATAGAATAAGGAGATTTTATGCAGACTTCGGTAAAAGTATTTGTACTCTGTCTAATCCTCTGTATTTCATTAGTAACAGCTTTACAGTTTGGCGCTAAATTCATTTCTCTAGACCAAATTATTTCAGCACTTATGTCTATGATTGATGCAAATACTACAGCATCTATGACTGATACGATTATTACAGATATCCGCTTACCACGACTTATTTACTCTGTTCTAACAGGTATAGGTCTATCACTTGTAGGTCTATTAATGCAAACTGTCACACGCAATGCCCTCGCAGATCCCTATGTATTAGGTGTTTCTTCTGGCGCAAGCACAGGTGCCGTTTTCGCTATTATCATGGGTGGCCTACCATTCTTAGGCCAGTACAATACGCCTATTTTTGCGGCCCTAGGCGCAGCACTTTCAATTATATTAGTCCTCTTATGTGTTGGTAAAAGCAACAGCCCCGTAAAACTTATCCTCATAGGTATGGGTATGACTGGTGTATTCTCAGCCTTAACAATGATGATTATTTACGGAGCCAAACACGAAGCTCAAGTGCGAAGTGCTATGTTCTGGCTACTTGGCAGCTTTGCAGGCATACAATGGGGCGATTTACCATTAACAGCAATTATTGTAACCTTGTTTATGCTATATATCTATATGTTCAATCAAGACCTTGATGTGTTGCTACTCGGTAATCATGAAGCAGCACAAATGGGGCTTTCCGTTAAGCAGTTACAATTAAGCATCGTTATCATATCCTCTATTGTGATTGCCACACTAGTATCAAAGGTTGGTGTAGTTGGCTTTATCGGCCTTATCATCCCTCACCTTGCTCGGATTGTAGGCGGACCTAAGCATAAATACACATTACTATTCAGTGCACTCATCGGTAGCATCGTTATGATTTGGTCAGACGTATTATCGAGAGCACTCTACAGTCCAGAAGAAATCCCTATTGGTGTGCTTACATCTTTATTGGGGGCGCCTCTCTTCATTTGGATTATCATGAATCGTTATAAACACAATGGTTAGTGTATATCATATCTATAGGAGATACTATGTATCAAATTAATCAGCTGTCTTTTTCTTATGAAACAAAAGAAGTGTTAAAGAATATTTCTGTAACATTTCCTACCAATAAAATAACAGCCATAATTGGACCGAATGGATGTGGTAAGTCTACCCTACTTAGCCATCTATATCGACTTCATCCAACAAAAAACAAAATCACATTAAACGGAAAACCTTTAGAGTCTTATAAAGGTCGCGAATTTGCTCAATTGGTAGCAGTCTTAACACAATCTAGAGACGCTATGATTGATGATTTTCTCGTAAAAGATATCGTTCTCATGGGACGGTATCCGTACAAACAACACTTTGGCACCTATAATTCTGAGGATGTTAAAATTGCAGAGCATTATATGAATGAAGTAGGAATCACCCATTTATCAAATGAAGAAATTCATCATTTATCAGGTGGTGAGAAGCAACGCGTATTTATTGCTAAAGCCTTAACCCAGAAACCTCAAATACTTCTTTTAGATGAACCTACTAATCATTTAGATATGAAGTATAAAGTGGCACTAATGAAACAATTACGGGCTTTTAAAGGCACTACGATCGTAGTCCTTCACGACTTAAATCTAGCGGCTCAATATTGCGATCATATAGTCATCATGAACAAAGGAACCCTTCTAAAAGAAGGTTTCCCTACTGAGGTACTCACACCTGAAATTCTTGAACCAATTTTTGAAGTTTCTTTCAAAACCTCTTGGGATGAAGGGCGCTATCATTTATATTATTAATTAGTAAAGAAAGGACTTACTATGTTTCAAAAATTAAGAAAATCAAAAAAATTATTATTAATTGCTATGGCATGCGCAACCTTTGCTATTGCGGGCTGTGGTTCTGACACAACTAAGAACACAGCGGACAATGGCAATGCAGTAACGTGGAGTGAAACATTTGATGGTACAAAAACAGACTTTGCCGTAAAATCCGCTCCTACTCATGCAGTATCCATGTCCCAAGCAACGACGGAAATGATGTTACAATTAGGCCTTGAAGACAAAATGGCTGGGACGGCTTTCAAAGAAGAAGAAATCTACCCACCTTTACAAGCGGCTTACGACAAAGTAAAAGTATTATCTGATAAATGGCCTTCCTATGAAGTATTCATGTCCGTAAAGCCTGACTTCGCAACGGGATGGCCTGATTCTTTTAGCAAACGAGCTATACCTGCAGATAAAATGATTTCCCAAAAGGTTAATATTTGGATCCCTGAATCCATGTTATCTACTAAAGCTGACCTAGAAACCAACTTCAGCGACATGATTAAATTAGGTGAGATTTTCGGCGTAAAACCTAAGGCAGAAGAATGGGTTGCAGGTCAACGTAAAACATTGGCAGCTATCCAAGACAAGCTAAAAGACTTGCCTCGCAAACGCGTTTTCATTTATGACTCCGAAGATGGTCAACCATTCACAGCATTCGAAGGTTATACTACTAACATCTTAAAACTTATCGGTGCTGATAATGTAATGAGCGGCTTAGGCGTTGATAAAACATGGGCTAAAGGTTCTTGGGAAACAGTAATTGCACAAAACCCTGATTATATTATTATCGCTGACTATGGCAATTCTATCCGCAACGACGATGATTTCCAACAAAAAATTGAAAAAATCAAGGCTAACCCTCAACTTCAAGACATCACAGCCGTTAAAGAAGGTCACTTCATTCGTGTAAAACTTTCTGAAATCACACCTGGTGTACGTACCGTCGATGCTTTAAAACGTTTAGCCGAAGAAATTCACGGCATCAAAGTAGACTAATTTAATATAACAAGATATAGAGTAATATATGTAATATGTTTTGTATATTATATATAACGAAGAAGGTCCCAATTCAAATGAATTGGGACCTTTTCGTACTACTTGTATTGCACACAGCATATTGTTTAGAGAGTAAAGATGTGTTGTAGTTGAAAGATTTAGAAATAATGAATTATTGTAAAATAGATTTAAAATGTATTAAATTGTATATGCTGTGACAATGCCTGATTATTTATACTTCTCGACTATATTGTTGCCTATATCGTTTATCATTATTTGCCTTAATAGCCATGATCAATGGCTTTAGCGAAAGAAACTCTTCATCACTGAGTCGAAAGGTTCTACCAATACGTTTAATAGGATTACGTGGGCGCCCGGCACCGCGTCTAGATCCACCCCATGCCATATACATACCTCACTTTTCACTTGAAATACTCCTTCTACCGATAGTATAACCTCGGATACATAAGTATGCAATAGCCATTCACTTTAAACAACCTCTTAACAGCTTATAAATTAGTAATAAACTTCATTTATTAGTAAAATGCATAATCAACAAAACACATATTTATAAGTATTTTCCCCTATTCAACTTGAATTGTAACATTAATGTTGCCAAATATAGATAAATCTCTTTTATAGAATATAGTATTTACAAACCAGTTTATTTCTATATTTTTAGACTATTTAGATACTATCACGTACACATATAGTAAATAGAATTTTAAAATAGAAAAGCAAATTATTTATAAATATGACAATATAGGAAGAATATTTTGATAAACAAAAAAGACTGCGTTTGCAGTCTTTTTTACTATAATAAAAAGTATATGAATTAGCCAAATAGTAAGTGACCTACTTCATAAGCAATAGCGGCAACGATGCCAGATAATGGAATCGTTACAAACCAAGCCATAACCATAGATCT
Organism: Veillonella parvula; assembly: GCF_042850485.1. GTDB lineage: Bacteria > Bacillota > Negativicutes > Veillonellales > Veillonellaceae > Veillonella > Veillonella parvula_Q. The sequence continues at coordinate 1,519,091 of NZ_AP031417.1, forward strand.
TGCTACCCCCCAGTTAACGGCTTTAATACGTTTAGAAGAGCCTACACCTAGTAAAGAACCACTTACTACATGTGTAGTACTTACAGGCAAATGTAAGAATGTAGCTGTAAAAATAGTAATCGCCGAGTTTAAATCAGCAGCGAACCCATTAATAGTTTCTAGTTTGAAAATCTTGGTACCCATTGTAGAGATAATTTTCCAACCGCCTACAGCAGTACCCATAGCCATTGCAGTAGCACAACAAAGTTTTACCCAAATCGGTACATCTAATGTATCGATGAAACCACCGCTAAGTAAGGTTAATGTGATTATCCCCATCGCTTTTTGTGCATCATTAGAGCCATGAGAAAATGCCATCATAATTGCTGATACAATTTGCATGGATCTAAATCGATCATTTAAAGCAATCGGAGAAAATCTACCGAAAATAAGCAACAATACTTTCATCACAATATAGCCACCAATCATGGCTACAATCGGAGATAAAATAAGAGACAAAAAGATTTTTAAAATCCCCGCCTCATTCAACGCGTCAAATCCTACAGACCAGCCCACAGCACCGATGATACCACCAATCAAAGCATGGGATGAGGAACTTGGGATTCCCCAATACCAGGTTAAAAGATTCCATGTAATGGCACCGATAAGGGCTGCAGAAATAATACCACTATCGATAAGAGATGGCGACATTACTATATCACCACCGATAGTCTTTGCAACACCTGTACTAACCATTGCACCCAAAAAATTTAGAGCAGCGGTCATCATAATTGCCTTTTTAGGCTCAATAGCTCGTGTAGAAACGGATGTGGCAATGGCATTCGCCGTATCATGAAAGCCATTGATATAGTCAAAGGCTAATGCTAAAAATACAACTAGCCATACTAAATAATGGGCATCAAGCATACTTCAATACTACCCGGCGGAATGTACCAACCAAATCTTCGCAGCCATCGATTACATCTTCCATAGCGCTAAGGATTTCCTTCCATTTGATAATTTCAATTGGATCTGTACACTCTGTAAAGAGCTTAGCCATTTCTTCATGATAAATATTATCCGCTTCAGACTCAAGTTTCAATACTTGGTGAACACGCCCCTCTACCTTCACATGATCCTTTTTAAGACTACCCATATAACCAATGGATTTGTTGATATGCTTAACGCATTTAACAACAATTTCACTCATGCGAATAGCACCATCACTTGGTTTGCCAACGTGATACATAACCATTTTATCCATGATTTCTTTGATATTATCCAATGTAGTATCCAGTTGGTCAATCAAAAGCTGAATATCCTCACGATCCATTGGAGTGATAAATGTTTTGCGCAAACGCTCTACAGTTTCATTTACTAATTCATCGGCAGCTTTTTCCTTTGTATCAATTTCAAGAAATGCCTCTTCCTTAGAGATATCCCCCTTAAACACGCGTTCCATCATTTCCGCACTTTCATAAGTTAGTGCAGCATGCTTTTCCAAAATACTGAAAAATTTTTCTTCTTTTCCTTTTAATTTAAAAGCCATGAAGATCCTCCCGAACCAGTATTGATTGCTTCTATAATAACAATTTAATTATAGCATACTACAGGTAATTCCTAAACCAATTTACCAATCTCTATATTTTAACCCCTATGCGTATATGGCATATATAGAATCTACATCTGTGAAAGCTTTTATTGACCATATTTCCACTATATAAAATAGATAAAAAGCAGATAGCTGACTAACATATCAACTATCTGCTATATATTTCTTAGCTATCTTTGTGTTTTTTATTAACTAATAACCATCAACTCTTAGCTATTAGCTTCCGCCGCCGCTTTAGCCGCCTCTGCCGCCTTTTTTAAATTAGGTACGGATGTAGGGCATGTAGCAGGCGTACAAGCGCCATTAGGGCCTAAATCTTCAGAACGATTTACAAAGGTAGTATGTAACATATGATGTGCTTTGTGGCTCATAGGTTTGCCATCAAAAAACTCAGCATACAATTTTTGGATATCTGGATTATCACAAGCAGCTTTTACAGTTACTTCTGCATCGCGAGTATACAAGGAAGCAATGCGAGCTTCACGAGCTTTGTCAGCCATCGGCAATTTAACGCGTGGTTGTCCACCACCACCGATACAGCCACCACGACAAGCCATTACTTCGATAAAGTCATAATGGATATTTTCTGCACGCATGCGTTCGATGAACTTACGCAAATTACCTGTACCATGAACTGCCGCTACGTGTAATGTTTTATCTCCAATCACTACGTCTGCTTCGCGAGCACCATCCATGCCACGAATAGCTTCAAATGGAATCAATGTTTGAGGTGCATCTTCACCTGTCGCCATCTTGTAAGCCGCACGCATAGCCGCTTCCATAACACCACCAGTGTTACCGAAAATGATACCACCACCAGAAGCTTCACCCATCAATGGGTCAAAAGCAGAATCTTCAAGATCATCAAAGTTGATTTCTTCTGCGCGCAACCATTTTGCAAGTTCCCGTGTAGTAATACAGTAGTCTGTATCGCGCATTTCTGGTGTATCCCAGTATTCCGCAGAGGAATTCATTTCATCGCGACGAATTTCAAACTTCTTAGCTGTACATGGTGTTACTGCAACAGCAACAATTTGTTTTGCATCAAGGCCCATTTTTTCAGCAAAATATGTTTTTTGTGTAGGCGCTTGCATAGCAATCGGGCTCTTAGCCGTAGATAGGTTTGGCAAGAATTCTGGATAGAATGTTTCCGCAAACTTAACCCAAGCAGGACAACAAGATGTGAATTGAGGCAATACTGCATCACTATTAATAACGCGTTCTAATAACTCAGATGCTTCTTCCATGATAGTCATGTCCGCACCAAAGTTTGTATCGAGAATATAGTCGCCACCCAATTTACGAAGAGCAGCCACCATTTTACCTTCTACAAACGTACCAGCCTCAAGGCCAAATTCCTCGCCTAAACCAACACGTACGGCAGGCGCAGTTTGGAAAATGACGATTTTATTAGGATCAGCAATAGCTGCTTTTACTTCATCAATTTCAGAACGTTCATTAATGGAATCGAATGGGCAAATAGATGCACATTGACCACAATGAATACAAATTGGATGATCCCCATTTGTTGTTAAATCATAATAATCAAATACACCCATGTCTACAGCACAAGCTTTACGACATAAGGAGCAGTTTTTACATTTAGTTAAATCTTGTACTAATGCAATATTTCCGTCTTCAATTGGCACACGACGGTCTAAAAATTGGTACTTACTCATGAGTTCCTCCTACTTAGGTAACGTTGTTATCGTTAATCGTAGAAATTATACTATACATTGTGAGTTTTATCAATAAACTTACACGTAATTCCTTTGCATAGCAGATATTAAAAAATAGCATGATAAAAGGAGTTATAGGCGTTCCTCTAATTCCATCCACCGTTCAGTGAGCGCATCTATTTGAGTCTGTGTTTCTTCTCGTTCCTCCATCAGTGACTGCATTTTTTCATAATCAGTAGCCACTTGGCTTATCATAACATCGAGGCCCTTCACTAAATGTTCTAGCTTAGGCAATTCATCCATAATTTTGGCATACTCCGCTTCTTCTGCTTTATTGAGACCCTTCTTTGGTATTTCTTTGAAAGTATCTGTTTCATCACCAGCTACAACATTATCATTTCCAAGGGTATCTACCCTATTAGATTGATTATCAACAGAGTCATCGCTATCAGCCTCTCCACCTTCTACAACTCGTACCGCTTTGGAATTAGCCGGTATATTATCATTTGGCATATAGAATGGGCGCTTGCTGCCACTACTTTCATCAAGAGCATCTTTGTAGTCAGAATACGAGCCATGAACGATTTCAATATGCCCATCGCCGGTAAAGACAAACAGTTTATCCACTACGCGGTCTAGGAAGTACCGATCGTGGCAAACGGTGATGATGACGCCACTAAAGGAGTCAAGGAAATCCTCTAATACCTCCAATGTTGGAATATCAAGATCATTCGTCGGTTCGTCCAGCAATAATACGTTAGGGGCGCTCATCAACAATTTTAAGAGGTATAAACGACGACGTTCCCCGCCAGAGAGTTTTCGAATCGGTACACCATGTAATTCTGGGGTAAAAAGGAATCGCTCAAGGATTTGTCCTGCACTCAATGTAGATCCATCACCGAGTACCATATAAGAGTGGTCCTCACGGATATAATCGAGGACGCGCATATCTTCATCAAATTCTGGCAACTCTTGTTTAAAGTGAGCGATGCGAACGGTCTCACCTTTACCGATAGTTCCACGCGTCGCTTCGTAGGTGCCATCAAGGATATTCATAAAGGTAGACTTACCAACACCATTAGGGCCAACGATACCAATACGATCATGGCGTACCACGTGATAGGTAAAGTCCTTAATCATAGGACGTTCATCAAAATAAAACTCTAAATGCTCAATATCAAAGATGGTTTTTCCTAAACGTGTCTTCAGCGCAATAGGATCCATTTGATCCGGACGACGGGTTTTCTCCATATTCTTTAATTTTTCGTAACGGTCAAGACGAGCCTTTTGTTTTGTAGTTCTAGCCAGAGCACCACGACGTACCCATTCGATTTCTCGTTTTAAAAATTGACGTCGTTTTTCTTCCGTAGCAGCTTCACGAGCCTCTCGATCTGCTTTCAAGGCAATAAATTCTTCATAATTGCCATCGTATTGATACATATGACGATTTGATAGCTCTAAAATACCATTACATACGGAATCGAGGAAATATCTATCATGGGTACTGATTAATAATCCTCCTTGACGTACACTCAAATACGACTCTAGCCAATCAATACTATCTTCATCCAAATGGTTAGTCGGCTCATCTAGTAATAAAAGATCACATGGATATAGCAATGCTTGCCCCAATGCAAGACGACGCTTTTGTCCTCCTGATAACATAGCTACCTTTTGCTCCACATCAGGAAAGCCCAATTTAGATAAAATAATGCGCGCCTCTTGCTCTACCTGCCACCCGTCTTGCTGATCCATTTGCTCCAATGCATTCATATAGTTACGAGATATTTTAGCATCGTCTTTACCAGACTCTTGCATTTGGCGATACTCACGACTAATACGTTCAAAGGCTTTTACCGTTTGCAACCGAGGATGATTTCCATCAAGAACGGCCTCAAGCAAAGTAGCTTCTGCATCAAAATCAGGTGTCTGCGCTAAGTAATAAATGCTAGCCTTACCATTACGCTCAATGGTGCCTTTATCAGCTTCCATTTGTCCTGCTAATATTTTTAGAAATGTAGACTTACCCGTTCCGTTGATGCCCACAAGACCTAATCGTTTTTCCGTGGTAAAAGTCATACTCACCTCTTTAAACAGTAGCCTTGTGCCATATGATTTCTCTATGTTCTGTAAACTAATAACGTTCATATTCCGCTCCTATTTTGTAATTCTGTAATTTATTATACTACACATTACCATTGACAGTAACAGGCACCCTCAGTAGAATAAACGTAACATATATATTCATGAGGAGGTCCACATGGCGACGGATATGGTTTTAGACTTTTATGAAAGTATCAACTTTGAACTTATCGACATTGATGGGTATGACACATTATTTACTGAGCTCTTAGAGGATGGCACTTATGCAACTGTGTCCGATGACGACGGCTATATGCTAGAGGACTTAGAGACACCAATCGTATTCAACGTATACGACGATAATGACTCCTTCCAATGGAGTGTTACCCTTAATGACTCCTACCAATTAAAAGATTTATTGGATGGTGCCGAAAGTACAGATGCTTTTTTGGCTACTTTACAAAAACTTCGACAAGAACATATTGAACAATATCAATAGAAAAAAGCGATGGCCCTTTAGGTCATCGCTTTTTTTACGCTGATTAGCTAAGAGCCTCTTCAGCTTTTACGAGTTCATCTTGTGTACTAGCATCTAAGATTTCAATGAGACTATTTACGATATCAGCAGCCCCATCCACATGCCATTCGCGAGCACGCTCAGACATTTGTTGTAGTCGCGGAGAATTAATTAACAGTGCAGTTACCACATCTTCTAAGTTGTGAATATCACGAGCCCAGCGGGCACAACCTCGTTGCTCTAATAATTCTGCATTTGCCTCTTCCTGCCCTGGGATAGCATTAAAGAATACCATTGGCAATCCGATTGTAACAGCCTCCATACAGGTCAATGCACCAGGTTTTGTGACGAGCAAAGACGATGATTTCATGAGCTCAGAAATATTAGTGGTATAACCATATACGGTGGTCTTCGTCTTCATAGATTCACTAAGGATAACTAACGATTCATAAAGAGACGTATTTTGTCCAGCTACAACGGTAATTTCACCAATACCATTTACTTCATCTAGATGTTTTAAAGCCGTCTCAAGAGAGCCTAAACCCAAGCCACCACCCATAACAAGTACTTTCACAGGTTCCTCTAAGGTATACTCTTCAATAGCATCACGGAAAAAAGATCGACGCACTGGAATGCCAGATACATGAATACGAGATTCATCGATACCTGAAGCCACCATTTCAGGTACCATAGATTCTGTTGCAACATAATAAACATCAATCTGTGGATAGAGCCAAAACTGATGACTACTAAAATCTGTCATAATAGCTACTAGTGGTACATCTATATGACCTTGACGCTTTAAAATCGATGCCGCCCCACAAGGAAATGGATGTGTAAAAACCATTACATCTGGCTCTTCTTGTTGTACTAGTTTAAGCATGCGGCTTTTAAGTAGGTACGACAATGCGGTTTGCATAATGGTACCTCGTTTTTCCCCTTTCGATACGCGATAAATCATATCATAGAGCATGGGGAATACGTCAATCATCTTTATATAGGTACCCTTAATTAAATGCTCTACAGACATAGTTTCTGTATCAAGAAAATCAACATGAGTAATTGATGCTTGTGGCTCTTTTTCTTTCCAATATTCTTCTATGGCTCTTGCGGCTTGCATATGTCCAGTGCCGATTGAGGCGGACACGATGAGAACCTTCCTTGATGTTTCGTTATTCATAATGCACCCTTTCTCTGTGCATTATACCATAAATAGATAAAAAAAAGAGACCTCGAAAGGTCTCTTTCACATCCAATATGGATTATTTTTTGCGTTTTTTAGCTTTTGCAGCGTTAACTTGTTCTTTCAAACCTTTACCAGCTTTGAATGCAGGAGATTTGGAAGCTGCAATTGTGATAGTTTTACCGTTTTGTGGGTTACGGCCTTCACGAGCTGCGCGTTCACGAACTTCGAAAGTACCGAAGCCGATAACTTGTACTTTACCACCAGCTGCTAATTCTTGAGCTACTGTGTCAAATACAGCTTTTACTGCTTTTTCAGCATCTTTTTTAGTTAATTCAGTTTTTTGTGCAACACTTGCGATTAATTCTGTTTTGTTCATGACAAAACCTCCTTAAAATTACAATACCTTAGAAGTGTATAAACCTCTAGGTTACTTTTCCTGCACTTTAGCCTCCTCCCAAAAAGCATCCAGCTCAGCTAATGAAAAGTCTTCCCATGAGCGATCGCTTTGGTTAACACAAGCTTCTACATGTAAAAAACGCTGTCGGAACTTTGTGTTTGTGCGATTTAGTGCATTTTCACCGCTTATTTTATACCATCTGAATAGATTAATCAAGGAAAAAAGCACATCTCCTGCTTCTTTTTCCATATTTTCTCTATCATTTTGATCAATAGCCTCCTTAAATTCCTCCATTTCTTCGGAAACTTTAGCCCAAACAGGATCAAGCTCATCCCAGTCAAATCCTAGCTTCGCGGCCTTTTCTTGGAGCTTATAAGCCGCCACTAAAGCAGGCAAACTTTTCGATACACCATCCAATACAGAATTTTGAATATTTTTCTTTTCTTGTGCCTTTAATTCATCCCAAGTGTATGACTTTTCATCTTTTTCAGGATTAAAAACACGAGGATGACGACGAATCATTTTTTCAGCAACATCATTAATTACATCTTGAAGTGTAAAATGACCAGCCTCCTCTGCTAATTGACTGTGAAAGACAACTTGCAATAATACATCACCTAACTCTTCACGAAGATTTGGCATATCTTTATTATCAATGGCATCTACTACCTCGTAAGTCTCTTCTATAAAATAGCGGCGTAAAGATTCATGCGTTTGCTTTTGATCCCAAGGACAGCCATTTGGTGCACGCAAAGTTTTCACTACATCGACTAAAGGTTGAATATCAATATTGTTCTTCATATAGCTTTGCTTCCTCCCTATTGCGTCGAGCTTGTAAGCGCTTGCCTATGATTGGGAAATGGTAAATATCATCTTTTACGACAGCTTTAGTAAGCCATAACGATAAACCATATACAAAAATAGCCACTACAATTGCTGCAGCCACAGCGCCACCATTGCCTAATAAATCAACAGTGCTCACATAGATGACTTGTGTAGCACCGCCCATAGCCATGGCAGATACTATTATTTTTAATAACTCTAATGTGTTGAGTACCGAACCTACATATTTTTTTACAAAAATATAGTTAATAAGCGCTGCAATAGCAAAGTTTAAATTCGTCGCCCAAGCTGCACCATTAATGCCCAACTCAACACTGCCTGTCAATTCATAATCTAAGAATGTCTTCACTAATAAGCCGATAAAAATCGACACCATAGGAATTACTGTCCTTCCTAACCCTTGTAAAACACCTGCAGTAACCTGCTGCCAACCGAGGAACACAATACTCAAGCTAATAACAGCAATAACAGGCCCTGCATGAGGTGTTGCATATATTAGTTGTGATATTGGCGTAGCTAGTACACAAAGTCCAATGCAGGCTGGAATCGTAAACATATTAGCAATTTTAATCGCCGTTTCCGCCCGTTTCACGATGCGATGTACATCACCTTGAGTATGTGCCTCAGATACGGCTGGTACAAGACTAGCGGCTAAGGATGTAGTTAGAATGATCGGCAACCCAATCAGAGATGTTGCCATACCCGTCAGATAACCAAATTGTGTGGTTGCTTCATTGAGATAGTATCCAATATCCATCAATCGTTTTGGAACGATAAATGTATCAATGAGCGATACCATCGGAAGCATAATATTCGCCATAGAAACCGGTATGGCAAGACTAAACAATCGTTTAACTACGGTGCCGTTACTTTCACAAATGGCATTAGGATTCTGTTGTGAAAACATTTTTTCTCGAATATTGCGTTGTCGGTAGTAAAAATAAATTAATACAAGTAACCCCGCCAATACGCCTGGGAATGTAGCAAAGGTCGCACCACCTGCCGCCAAATGAAGTCCTCGATCAATGAAGTAGTATGCCAAACCTACCATAGAAGACACGCGAAAGATCTGTTCAAATACTTGACTCGTACCAGTAGGCACCATATATTGGAAACCTTGGAAATACCCTCTAAAACAGCTTAGGATAGTCACTACAAAAATGGCTGGAGATAATAGCTGAATAGCAATTAAAGCACGTGGATCGGTGATGATTTGATTGTCTACGAGCCATTGTGCACTACCATATAAGGCCAAACTGAACACAAAGCCTAAAATAGCGAGTACCCTTAATGATACAAAAAATACTTGTTGTACGCCTCGCATATCATCATTAGCAAGCTTTTCCGCAATCATAATAGATATGGCTACAGGAATACCTGCAGCAGAAATACTAACGATAATTTGATAGATTGGATAGGCCATCATATATAGGCCAATCCCTTCACCACCTAAAATCCGTGCGATAAGAACTTTACTAAACGCACCGATGACCTTCACGATAATACCAGCTAAGGTTAAAATCATGGCACCCTTTAAAAATCGATTCATAGGCCCTCCTTAGTCGGTGACTTGTGGCTAAGAGCCTTTATCACCGCTTCCGTAATGGTCAAAATAGAACCTTTCATACCATTAAGGCTTACATATAATGTGGCTGGTTTGGTATCCATAAACTTCATTTTTTTCCATAAATCTTCTGGTACAGCCCCCATATCCCAATCGGCCATTTTAGAATCGTCATGCCAATGGATAGTGAGTTGCTTATCTCTACGGACGATACTCTTAATGCCCAGTAGACGTGCTTGCTCCTTAATTTGAGCAATGCGCAACAAACGGTCTACTGGATCGGTTGGTGTACCGAAGCGATCAATGAGCTCATCCGTCATATCGTCGAGTTGCTCTTTAGATTTAATATGTAACAATCGTTGGTATACAGAAATCTTACGAGCACTATCTTTGATATACGCATCGTCAATAAACGCATCTACCTCTAAATCGATAGCTGGATCAATGGATACATCTCGCTCAACTTCTTTATTTTGAGCCTTTGCAATCGCCTCTTCTAACATACTCACGTACATGCCAAAGCCGACAGATGCGATATTACCATGTTGCTGTGAACCTAATAGATTACCGGCACCGCGAATCTCTAAATCTCGCATGGCTAACTTAAATCCTGCGCCGAGCTCAGTGAACTCCTCTATGGCTTTCAAACGCTTTTCAGCTGTCTCTGAAAGTATTTTATCTGGACGATACATAAAGTATGCATAAGCACGTCTACGAGAACGGCCTACACGCCCTCGCATTTGGTATAGCTGAGATAAACCTAAACGATCCGCATCATAAATGATGATAGTATTGGCGTTAGGAATATCTAAGCCGGTTTCAATGATACTCGTGGACAAGAGCACATCATAATGACCTTCATAGAAATCGGTCATAATCTCCTCAATTTGACGGCCTGTCATCTGTCCATGAGCAAAAGCATAACGCAAGCCAGGCAATGCGGATTCTAATAGTTCTCCCATGTGATTAATGGATGCGACACGGTTATATACGAAATAGACCTGTCCACCTCTTGCAAGTTCTCGTTTGATAGCATCTGCTATGAGATTCATATCGTATTCCACCACATAGGTTTGAACAGGCAATCGCTCCTCTGGCGGAGTATTGATAACAGACATTTCTCGAACGCCAACGAGGGACATATGTAAAGTCCGCGGAATCGGTGTAGCACTCAAAGTGAGTACATCGATATTGCTAGCCCACTCTTTCCACTTTTCTTTTTGTGCTACCCCAAAACGTTGCTCCTCGTCTACAACAAGCATTCCTAAGTCTTTGAATACCACCTTTTTGTTAAGTAATGAATGGGTTCCAATGAGAATATCAATAGATCCATCCTCTACGCCTTTAAGAATTTGTTTTTTCTCTGATGTAGTTCGGAATCGATTAAGCACATCTACTTTCACCCCAAATGGAGCAAAGCGATTCAAAAAAGTTTGGAAATGTTGCTGTGCTAAAACCGTAGTTGGTACAAGTACTGCCACTTGTTTTCCGCTCATAACGGCCTTGAAAATGGCGCGCATAGCCACTTCCGTTTTACCAAATCCTACATCACCAGCGAGCAGGCGATCCATAGGAACAGGTCTTTCCATGGATTCTTTAATCTCTGCGGTAGCCTGTAATTGGTCTTCCGTTTCCTCATATGGGAATGCATCTTCAAACTCTTGCTGCCATGGTTGGTCTGGCAAAAATGCAAAACCTTCTGTGATTTCTCGTTGTGCATATATCTCAACGAGCTTATCTGCTAAATCATCAATAGATTTTTTTGCCTTTGTAACAACCTTGCTCCAATCACGACCACCCATCTTATTAATACGTGGCACATCACCTTCATTGCCAATATATTTTTGCAGTTGATCTAAATTATTAGCTGGTAAGAACAGTTTATCCGTTCCAGCATAAGCAATCTCAATATAATCGCGGTGAATGCCTTCCGTTTCAATTGTTTTGAGACCAATATACTTGCCGATACCATGCATACTATGTACTACATAGTCACCAGGTGTTAAATCGGTGAAATAATTGATCTCTTGGCCCTTTTTAGGCTTATTTCGAAGCTTGCGCTTTTGTTGTCCGTAAATATTACCTTCTACGACAACTACGAGATGGCTATTGGGCAATTCAAAACCATCTGTTAATAATCCTTTTAAAATAACGACAGTGTTAGGCTTTGCTATCCATGTATCACTATGAGTAAATGCAATATTTTCCCATTCAAGGGCACGCTCAATACCTTCTCGTCGTTGCTGATTATTTAATACTAGTACCACTTGGTGATTTAAACGATGCCATTGCTTTATTTCATCTGTTAATAGGGGAATTTGACGCTCAAAGCTCGTCATCGTCTTCCCTTGAATACCAATAGGATTAAATCCTGCAAGTCCGATAGAGCGTTGTTGCATAAATGTGAAAGCCACTTGATTCATAGAATCTACAGTGCGTTGTAGTTCATTCCAATCACAATGATTTTTCCGATGTGTAGGATCTTCCTTAAGGAATTTCTTTAATGCTTCTTGAATACGACCTGGCTCATCATAAATCAGAGTGCCCTCTTTCACATAAGATAATAAAGTACTTTCCGCATCACTTTTACCAAGAAAGAAAGGAGTTACCGTATAGGATTCGATTTGCTCAATAGAGCGTTGATTCTCAACGGAGAAGAAACGCAATGTATCGATTTCATCGCCAAAGAATTCAATACGAATCGGATGCTCACTATTAACAGGATATATATCTAAGATATCCCCCCGCACGGCAAAATGACCACGTTGTTCCACCTGGTCTACGCGTTCATATCCAATTGTTACGAGCTGTTCAAGGACTACATCACGTTCAATCGCATCATTTAAAGCAAAATGTAACGATTGCCCCTTTAAATAATGAGGAGATACAACATACTGTGTAGCCTCTTCAGCATTGGCAATGACTACTGCCGGCTCTTGCCATGCTAATAATGCTAAAGCTCGCATTTGTGCACCTTGGTCTTCAAGACTACGTGCTACAGTTGTAAAGTCTACATGATCTGTTATAGGAAATGATTGGACTGGCACATTAGGCCAAAAGAAAGCTAAATCTCGCTCCCACATCTCCTTATGATCCTTATCATGGACTACGATGACTACAGGCTTTTTAAGACCTGCAGAAAAAGCTTGGCTTAAGAGGAAACCTTTTTGAGATCCACTAAGACCATATATGACTGACTTTCCCTTACGCTGAAATGCGTTTAGCCCATCCACAAAGGATGGGTTCTGTGAAAGCAGTTTTGTTAATGTATTATCCATACTGCACCATATAGTATTACTATGATTGTATTAATTAAATAGTTCTAACTCATTTATTATAACATATAACGTAGTAGTTAAATCTGTACCTATCTTCCTATCAAATTGTATGTGTTTATCGATATAAATATCCACGTTAATACTTAATTTAGGCAAAAAAAATACACCTCTAAAGGTGCAATAGGTGCAATAAAGTTGGTGCGGGAGAAGGGACTTGAACCCCCACGCCGTAAGGCGCCAGATCCTAAGTCTGGTGCGTCTGCCAATTCCGCCACTCCCGCGTCTCAACTGAAATAATAATATCATGTATGGAATTCATCGTCAATCATTTTTTTATAAATGACTTAAAATCCATATATCTAAAAATAAATTCCAAGGAAAATAACTATCTAAACCTTATGATTTACGTAAACCTAAAACAAATTCTAAAACTAAAAAATCTTAACTCTACAATTGTATATCTATTAATAATTGTATATCTATTAATGCTTAACGCCTCATCTAAACCTTAACTCTACAGGTCTCAATCTAAAAGGTCTTACCGATAATTAATATTTGCAAAATAAAAAGAGACTGACCCAGAATCCGAACTACTAGAACCCTGGGTCAGCCTCTTTTTTAGGATGATGATGAATAAATGCATGCCCTACATTTACCATAAAATATATTAACAGTCATAACATATGTCATGCTGGTAATACCAAAAAGGTAATCCACCATGACCATAGCACGACATTTAGGTCGTATAGAACTAAAATCTAAATCAAATATAATGCAATTTAGATTCAATAGAACTAAAAAATCCTTTTTACGGGTACGTAAAAAGGAGCTATTAACTTCTCCTCCCTATCTCTCGTAGGTCAAATGGTGAATGTTGAATAGGCAGTTCTCCTGACTCGGCGTCATCGCTCATCTAGCCTTCCCAGTTTCCCAGTGACTTAATTTAGACTCGCTCGACCATACAGTGGCGGGACCGTGCCGGCCTTTAACCGGCTTCTCTATTATGCTTTTCAGCACCTATTCCCAAATATGATGTTTTCTATGCTTTTATTCTAACAGTCTAAATTCATTTCGTCAATACGTCAAAAGCATATTTATTAATAAAAAAAAGCTATATAGTTCTGCCGTATTGTTATAACAGAAATTAATAATTCAACTAGCTAGAAAACAAACTTATCCCACACGATTTCTAAACAACCACCCCGCCATTGACATAGTAACAATAGTTAATATAATCATAGGAATAAAGTTAAACCAAATATCCGTCAATCCTGCACCTTCTAGATAAATTCTGCGCATTGCCTCAACAGAAAACCGCATAGGATTTCCATATGTAAGATATTGCAATATTTTCGGCATATTATGTACAGGTGTGATTAATCCGGACAATAAGGCTAGTGGAAAAAGAAAGACAAAAACATATACGAGAACTTGCTGCATATTTTTTGCAATAGCCGAAATAGATAATCCCAATCCAATGCTACTACTTATAAACGTAAACAACACGGCATACACAAGAAATATATTGCCCCGAAATGGAACTTTAAACCAAAACATGGCTATTAATAACAATACAGTACTTTGAAACAGTCCTATTATCATGGGTGGTATAGACTTTGCAATCAAAATTTGCATAGATGATACGGGCGTCACCAATAATTGATCAAAGGTCCCCTGCTCTCGTTCTCTCGCCACAGATAAGCCCCCCAGCATGATAACTTGTGTCATACTGATCAATATAACGAGACCTGTCAAAAAAGTCCAGGAAGACTGCTGATTTTCATTGTACCAGGTACGAGATTCAATCGTGATTCCCTTATGCTCAACACCTAACCAAGTCTGATTGAATTGAGAAATGATTTGCCCCATATAGGCTGCGGCAAGACCTGAAGTCATTGTATTCGTTCCATTTACAATAACAGTAATAGATGTAGGTTGTTTATGCTTTAAGTTTTCTTCAAAATCCTGAG
Source organism: Veillonella parvula (assembly GCF_042850485.1). Lineage (GTDB taxonomy): Bacteria > Bacillota > Negativicutes > Veillonellales > Veillonellaceae > Veillonella > Veillonella parvula_Q. The sequence goes on from NZ_AP031417.1 coordinate 1,534,198, forward strand.
GTATGATAACCGCCATAATAACCTTGTTGGAGTCTATTAATGGTGCGATTATATCCGGAGAGTTCGCAGATTGATACAGTTCAAAAACACCGGATGAATTAATAGTCGATTCTAATGCAGCTGCGGTCTGCGTATGACTTTCATCAATCAATACATAGGGAACCTTGTTGAGATTATAGGTTGCGGCATAACCGAAAAGGAACCCTTGAATAAGAACCGGTAACAGTAAGATTATACGAGTTTTCGGATCTTTGAAGGTGGCTAATAGCTCTTTCCATATAATAGCAACAATTTGGTTCCAGTACAGGCGCCAATTCATTATTCCACCTTCTTCCGCGTAATATAAATCGTCAATATTGTAAAGCAAATAGCAAACCCAGATAATACAACGCTATTTTTAATGATCAAATACCAGTTATTTCCACCGAGAAACAATGATTTCAATAATTCTAAAAAATATGTAGGAGGTAAAAGCCGTGAAATATATTGAATCACCACAGGTTGTGAGTGTGGATCAAATAAAAAACCCGTCAATATTAAAGCTGGTAAAAAACTGGTGAGTAATGCCATTTGACAAGCTAAGAACTGTTTCTTCGTAAACGCAGATATAAGTAGTCCCATATTTAAAGAAACAATCAAATACAATGTGGACACGATGCAGATGATCCATAAGGAACCACGCATAGGTACTTCATAAAAGAAATACGAAACACCGAGGCAAAACAACAGCCCCAACATGGCCAATACATAATAAGGCACTACCTTAGCCAAAATAATTTCAATAGGCTTAACTGGTGTAACGAATAAAGCCTCAAAAGTACCACGTTCCCATTCTCTAGCCATAACGACAGCCGTAAGAAAAACGGATACAATCGTCATGATAATCATGATGAGTCCAGGAATCAAAAACCAGGTACTTGTATTTGCCTCATTAAACCACATGCGAGGGTTCATTGTTATATATCCACCACGTAGCATAAACGGAATATTCTTAACGGCCCATAAGTTAATAGCTGAGTTTACATAACTTTCTATACTCATCGCTACCGAAGTATCGACACCATAGTAAATCCCCTGCACTTTCCCTTGTCCACGCATAATTTGATCAGAAAAGTCCTGTGGAATCACCAATATGGCATCTACCTTTCGTTTTTCCATCAATAATTCCGCCGTTTTTCTATCGCGAACCGCTATAGGTTGAAAGTACTCAGAGCCGTATAAGGAGTCATACACACTCTGGGTCATAGAATCTTGCCGTTCCATAACCACTGCTATCGGCACGTGTTTAACATCCAAAGTAACCCCTGAGCCGATGAGGATGATAAGTAGTATAGGTAGCACAACACCCAACAAAATAGTGCTAGGGTCGCGCAATACTTGTAAGGTCTCCTTGTATACCAATGAGGAAAACCGTCTTATAAATCCGTTCATACGTTATCCTCCTGTTCCCGTTTTTCCAGTATGACGGAGATAAACGCTTCATCCATAGTACAATTCTCATCGCCGGCAATCCGTCTAACTTCATCAGGTGTTCCCAGTACAACGAGTTTCCCTGCATCCTGAATCATAATACGGTCACAGTATTCCGATTCATCCATAAAATGAGTCGTAATAATAATCGTTGTTCCTCGCTTTGATAAAGAAGTAATCTGTCGCCAGAAATTACGCCGCGTAAGAGGATCAATACCACTTGTGGGCTCATCCAAGAAAAGAATTTTTGGCTCATGCATTAAGGCAGCCGCCATGGACAAGCGCTGTTTATAACCACCAGGCAAATCACCGGCTATCATATCGCGCACATCATTTAGACGAAACTCCTTGATAACAGCTTCTATTCGATCATCCTTTTTTTGACCGTACAAACCGTACACACCAGAAAAAAATTCCAGATTTTCCATAACGGACAAGTTGCCATACAAAGAAAAATTTTGCGCTACATAGCCAAAATTGCTTCTTGCCGCCGTACGAGATTTAACGACATCAACGCCAGCTACGCGTAAATCACCGCTCGTTACAGGTAATAAGCCACACAACATACGAAATGTCGTCGTCTTGCCAGCTCCGTTTGGTCCAAGCAATCCGAATACTTCTCCGCGCTGCACCGTAAATGATGTATTAGCTACCGCCGTAAAATCACCGAATGTTCTCACCAAATGAGATACAGAAATTTCTATTGGACGCTCAACCATTTCATTTGGGGACAACAAACGCTTTCGTTCTTTCTCTATCGCACTTTCATCCAAATCCATATCGATAGCATCTAAAAGGGAAGTCCTCTGTTTCGAAGTAAACTCATCCTCTTTTAACAGCATCATAAAGGTATCTTCCAAACGGCTTTGAACTGATTGTTCCTCCATACCGTACTCGCTAAGCCAAGGAATCGAAAGCATTTCTTTCGTTTTTATATATCGTACGGTACCAGCCTCCGGAACTGCATCTGCCACGCATTTTCTATCATCCATCAATGCAGCCTGTACATTTCGCATGCTCAATGACTTCGGAATTTTTACCTGAAAGCATCGCCCCTCAGACATTTGAGTCAATTCATTCGGTGTCCCAGTTGCTAAAAACCGCCCCTTATTGAGGACAAAAACATCTTTACAACGCTCCGCCTCGTCTAAGTATGCAGTACTAACAAGTACGCTGATTCCATCTGTACGTACTAACGACTCTAAGATTTCCCATAACTCCCGCCTTGAAAATGGATCTACCCCTACGGTAGGCTCATCGAGCAATAAAAGCTCCGGAGAACGAACCAATGTACAAGCTAGGCTAAGCTTTTGCTTCATACCGCCTGACAATTTACCGGCTTGACGCTTAGTAAATTTGGCTAGCCCTGTCATATGCAGTAATTCTTCAAACCGCTTCGTTCTCACATGCAAAGGAATACCGTGTAAATCTGCATAGAGATTCATGTTTTCACTGACGGATAATTCCTCATAAAGCCCAAATTTCTGAGGCATATAACTGAGTCTATCTTGAACTGCCTGTGAATGTGCTTTCACATCCATTCCGAGGACCTCTAAAGAACCAGCCGTGGCATCCAATAAACCAGCTATCAAACGAATCAAAGTCGTTTTTCCCGCCCCATCTGGACCAACCAACGCAGTTAAACAGCCTTTCCGGATTTTAAAATCCAAATGGTCCAATGCTATTATAGGATCAGCTCCGACAAGGGGGAATTCTTTATATAATTGTGACCCTTCGATTGCATATACATCATTCACTGCACACCTCTAGATATCAATGGAAACAGTGGCAGGCATTCCTAAACGGAGACGATTATCAGGATCATCTACATATACCCGCACTTCATATACAAGTGTAGTACGCACATCCTCCGTTTCTACCGATTTAGGTGTAAATTCCGCTACGGAAGAAATATATCCGATTGTTCCGTGAATCGGTTCGTTCTTATTGGTATCCGTCGTCACATTTGCATCCATACCGTTATAAATTTTTCCTAAATCCCGTTCGTTCACATATACACGAACCCATTTCTTAGTATTCTCAGCCAATTTAAATACAGGTGTATTCGGTGAAGCCATATCACCGACCTGTAATAATCGGGCCGTTATAACACCGTCTATCGGGGACGTTAATACAGATTGGTTCAACAAGAACTCCTGACGGGCCAGTTCGCTTTTCATCGCATCCAATTGGGCTTGGGCCTGTGCTATATCTTCCTGTCTTGGCCCTGCGACAGCTAAATTGTATGCTTGCTGAGCCTCGTTTAATTTGGCTTCCGATACTTTCACCTTCGCCTGTATATCATCTACAGACTGTCGACTAACGGCCTTACCATTTGAAGCATTATAGGATTTTTGTAACTTCTCTGCCTCCTGTTTCGATTGAGCTAACGCAGCTTCTGCAGATGTAACTCGTGCCGATGCTTGAGCGATTTCTTCTGGTCTACTGCCTGCCTGCAACTTGGCCACTATAGCTTCCTGTGCTGCAATGGTAGCCTTAGCCTGCTGTACAGCAAGATTCAATTCATCAGAATGTAAATACCCCAAAATCTGCCCTTTGCTCACCACCGCACCTTCATCCACCAAAAGGCTGGCAATCCGGTCACTTCCCCGAAATGCAACATTAACTTCACGCAGATTCACATTGCCTTGCAACACAATATGATGAGAGGCCATGTACACTTCGTATTGATTATAAGCATAATAACTTACTCCACCCAAAATTATTAGAAAGGCAATCATTATACCTGCGCACTTTTTTCTATTATTCGCCATCCACCGTTTAAGGACATCAAGTTTCTCTTTCATAATCATTCCCCGTTTCTCACACTATTTCTTAGCATGCGAGTCCGCCTCTGCCTCCTGATCCATGTCCATGGCTTCCCAACCACCGCCTAAGGATTTGAATAAACGAACGGTATCAGCAAACTCTTGCCCCCGACTCATGATATATTGCCGCCTTGCAGACAATACATTTCTTCGTGCATCAAGAACACTTAAGTAATCGCTAAGACCGGAGTCAAAATTGGTTTGCGCCAAAGATTCCGCTTGCTGTGCAGATTCTACAGCAGATTTCAATTCCTCAGACTTAATATGATCCTGAGATGCATCCGTTACCGCATTTCGGACCTCTCCTACAGCTTTCAAAACAGTCTCTTCGTAAAGTGCCAAGTATTCCTGTTCCTTTTCCGTTTGTACTTTTATATTCTTACGAATAGCACCGGCATTGAAAATAGGCATAGTGATAGATGGTCCTATTCCTATCATTTTACCGATAGCCGAAATAAGACCTCCCGATGACAACGACTCCAAGCCTATACTGCCATTTAGTGAAAATCTAGGTTTAAGATCAGCCTTTGCAGCCTTGGTTTTCTGTTGTTGCGCCGCAATACGTCGTTCCGCCGCTTGAATATCAGGCCGTTGTCGTAAAGCTTCCGCCGGTATGCCGATAAACATGTGTGGATCCACCGTAGGTAATGAAGTATTTTCCATCAATAACCCGTCAATCTCGCCTGGAACTGTTCCCGTCAATATAGAAAGAGCAGCCATTGTGGAAGCTATATTTTTCTTTAATGAAGGAATCTCCGCTTGAGTCTGAGATAATGCATATGTAGCCTGTTGCACAGGTAATTCATTAATAATACCAGACTGATAATTTATCTTAATCAGTTCCAACGCTTCCTGTTGACGCTTCACATCATCTTCTGTTATGCGCAATTGCTCCTGTAAAGTTCTTAACGACATATACTGTAATGCGGTTTCCGCGCTCAAAGATACCCAGGTGGAATATAAATCCGCCTGTGATGCTTGTAACGAATTCGATGCAGCACGTGATTTTGCTTTTTGTCTTCCGAATATATCAATTTCCCATAGCGCATCAATTCCCAATTTACCGGTTTCTACATTTCTCGTCATCTTATCAGATATAGGTAAATTCTTTATCGCTTCTCGGTCTGAATCCCATTCACCCTGACCTCTATTAGCCGACCATGAACCGGAAGCATCTAGCCAAGGTAATCGCTGTGCTTCAGCAATACCCAGCTGTAACCGCCCTTGTCTAACTCGAGAACGAGCTACCTCTAACTGCCGATTATTTTTAAGGGTCAAATCAATTAATTTATCCAATACGGGATCATTAAAAACCTTCCACCAGTGGGCTAACTCTTCTTCACTGACCGCTTTTCCTTCTACAACCTCATACGGTAACGGATGTTTTCCCGCTTCCTCTACCCAAGAATGTTCATTCAATTCTTTAGTTGCTTTTTGTTTCTCTGAAAGCTTAGTCTCATCAGTAGCAGTGCTCTTTTTCTTCTTTTTTTTGCCATCTTTGTAATACGATGCAATAACAGGACTGCCTTGGTCAGAATCATAAACAGTTTTTTCAGAATTATGCTGTATTGTCGTATTATCTCGACGTGTTTGATTCGTATCTCTATTTGATTGACTAAAGCTGATGCCAGCGCTAGCACTCCAAGCCCCTAATGCTAAACATATATAAACAATTAAAAGTTGTTTTCTATTCGTCTTCATAGCAAACCTCTTTTCATTTCCATATATATCAGTATCATTATATGTTCATCTTATAATATAAAACCATTATGTATCAATAATATGAAGTATCATTTCAATCTAACTTGAGTTTTATCGAACTTTCACATAAAATAAAAATGTATTAATATAATTCAAGTGGAGGCGATTATGTATATCGGTGAAATCATTAAAAGCTATCGCGAACAACATAATATGACAGTTGAAGAATTCGCAAATAAATCGAATCTAAGTCAAGCAGAAATCACCCAATTGGAAGAATTATTTCAAAGCGATGGAATGACACCTTATCCTGTTGCAATGCGACAAATTAAAAGTATAGCTGAAGCCATCGAACAGCCAATCCCTATCATTATGAATCAGATTTCTTCGGATCAAGAAATCGTCGTTAACGTTATAGCTGAATCAGACCAGCCACATGCAAAATAATAAAACTTAGTTTATTAAATAAAGATTATTAACTCATAAAAAAGCACCACATTACTGTGATGCTTTAATTTGGTGAACCGTTTTAAGCTAAATACGAACTTTGTATGTATAATTAGACGTTCAAAATATCCAATTAGCTTAGAATTTTATTTATCTGACAAGAAATTGAAAGCATAATATTATTTAGGCAAAAAAATAAAGCCTGTTAGAACATCAAAAATATTCTAACAGGCTTTATATATAATAGTATTATTTAGCTGCAGCCACTATGGCCCCTAAAGTAGCTGCACCAGCAACAACGGCCCATATATCCCGTTGTCTATGGAGTCGAGCCTCCGTTTTCTTTGATTGCTGGATTTCCTTGTTCGCAATCTCTAAATATTTGTTGGTTTGATTCAAGTAATCTTCTTGCTTCATTGAGTCTTGCTTTGCTTTCATCAATTCGTTCGCTTGCTTCTCGTTGATAGACTTCAATTTGTTCAATTCGTCGCTCTGCCTCATGGTTAAGGATTGTGCTTCGGTCAATTTCAGATTGGATGCGTCTATTAAGCTCAATGTTTGACTCGTTTGATTTTTTACCCTGTTCCACTGCGTCAATGGCACGGTTATGGTTGGTTCGTCCGAACCAGTTTGTGTAGACATATTCGGCTGTTCTGCAAAAACTGTACAAGAAAACACCAATGAAAACAACAATACAAATATCACGAACAATAGGCTTTTGAAACAAATTTCTAATTTTAGTAATGATTGATGTTTCATTCATTTCAACCTCCGATTATAAATCATCCCAACGTGCAGCATATCCCCGCACATCAATGTGTACAAAATCCTGATAGTAGTATTTTCCGATACCATCGGCCCCACATTCCTCGGCAATTTCTGCAAGATAGTCAACGTCAACACCATCATAGGTGATGTCTGCTGCCGTCCCTAACACATGCTGAGAATCAGAAACGCCCCCAACCTCTTCATTGTGTTCGGGGCATCGATAGCCACTATTAACTGTAATCGGAACCCCTAACCGTTCCCGGATTCTATCCAATACATCGACAAGTCGCTTATCAATTATGTGATCTAAAATTGGATGGCCCTCAGCATCAACCCCATGTCGGTCGCAATGACATGCAAATTCATAATCGTCAAAGTATTCACCAATTTTCATATGCATTTCCTCCTTAAATAAGATAGGCACCAGCATATATGCCAGTGCCTAAAAAAATTATTTCCTTTTTAAAATAGAATCAAGTTTTTCATTAACTATATCCAATAATTTGCTCGCAAGCGGATTGCCTCCATCCCGCATATTTTCCAATATAGAGGTTAATTCTGTACCACCTAAATACGTCCACACAAGGGTTACGGCGAACGTATAGGGCTGTGCCATATAATCAAAGCACCATGCTGCTGACGTAAGCAATACATAGGATAGTACTTTATCCCCAAACGGCTTACGCATATGCTTAGATGATATGAGCCCTTTCCCAAATGCAGCAGGAATCGCCCAGTATTTATCTGTCATTCTGATATTTTCCGGACTCGCCCCCATATCTAACAACATCTGATATGCAATCGCCACCCACTTTGTAAGCAAATCAATGAACACTAAACAAATAAAAATTCCCAACACCTGAACATGCTTTAATCCTAAAAGCCATATGCCAATAGTAGCAAATATCGCCATTACAGTTTTAATTGCAAATCCATCAGTGAGCCGCTCCCAAGCTAACTGAATAAAATCAGTAATAGATACTAATAATGTATTCATTCAACTCTCCCCTATTATTGAATTATGCCTGTTCCCACTTTTCACTATAAAGGTTCCATTTTTTGCTGTGATCTGGATTGTAGACCTCTAATGAAATTTTCTGCATCATGACATTTCGTGGTGGGCGAGATTCCTCACTAACAGTCATTTTATTAACCCTAATGAGATCATAAGATTTTAAATCAAGGTTATCATCTGCCCATACAAATGCGGGGATATTGATTACGGCAAGAGAACTGTTAGCGAAAGCATCCCTATCAATATCAGTGGCCTTTGGCAAATTAATAATATTGTGGTCGGTTCCGACGAATGCTAATGCACCAACTTTAACAACATTCGGGCATGTAAGTTCACCCTCCAAATCGCTACGGCCATAGAATTGCTTAGGTAAAATCTCTGTAGCCGTTTCCGGATTGAATTCAATAAGACCTTTGATTTTAACAGTATCAACGACGTGCTCAATTAAGTTAAGATATTCAAGATATATATCATCTGTGCCATAAGGCTGAATTTTAATAGTTGCACTTCCGGATTGAATTTCAACAGCTTCTGCACTGCCACTCACTCGAACTTTAAAGCCATCTTGCCCGGATACTCGAATTTCAGTATCCCCTTTTCTTGGTTCGTTAAATGTAAGTGGAGTATAAGGCTGTTCAGCCAACGCATGAACAATAGCAGATAATACCGCATCAAGCATGCCACTATTAACAAGAATATTTTTGCTTTTTAGGTCCGCCACGATTCCAGCTAAATCAGGCTGTTGAGGTTTAAGGGAATTATAAAAATCTTCCTCAGTACCTGTAAAGCCATGTCGTTTGACAAAGTCATATATTCCCTCGCCCGGTTTTCCCTGTAATCCGGGTATATTTACATTCACGTTAATTGTCTCAGGAACATGAACTTCAATTACATATGGTGCTCTCACACTTCCTTTTATAGCCATTTTTTGCTCTCCTTTAATGTAAACTGATATCATGGATGAACTCAATATCGCCCATGACTAACTTATATGAATAATCTTTACCAACAATAAATACATCATATTGACCCTTTTTTATAGAGTCTGAGATCTTTAATGTATCTTTTCCTCTAATGGTTACAATAATTGTATCCTCCCTAATATGGCATTCAGCTGTTGCCAACAATTTGCCTGTTAGAGAACGCACTTTACAAATAGCTGTAGCGGTTGTTAGATCAACATCCCCCTGCACTATATAAGCGCGCCTAAAATCAGAACCTATATGTATCGTTTCAGATACATTTTTTATTGTGTTCATAGATCACCTCTTTAATTAAATGGCATCCCTGATGCTTTATCATAGCCCGTAACATCGACAACCATATATTGAGTAGCCGTCTGCCCAGCACACCCCATAGGATATGGTGTTACAGTATCCCAATAAATTTTTTGATAAGATTTTATTTCGATACTTCGTTTACCTGTAAAATGAACAGTTTGCCATACACTACCAGTATGTGATTGATTATCGCCTTTCGTAATATTAGGTCCCCATACTGCAGCATCGATTACCGACATAGGAATTACAGCAATATCACAATCATATGACTTAGATGGCACAGTCATTTTAGTATGCTCATTAGGAGAATACTTAGACAAGGTGCTGTACCAATCTTGATGATATTGGTCAATTACCCTTAAATATCGAATACGGCTATCATAGATCACATCATTTTTGATATTGTATTCATCTTTCCAGCTTGTTTTGAAGAATTTGTGCTTTCCTAAAACCTGCAAAGCTATATTGGGTTTGCTACTGCCTACCTTATCAACGAATCTGATGCGAGGTGTATTCGCATTGGCTACTACGTCTTCGAAATATCCAAAACAATAGAACTTAATCCCATTTTTCACCTCATTAATCATTTCTTGTGTAATTATTGCTCCACCCTTAACAACATCAACAATAAGGGCTATGAATCCCTCTCTTTTGCGACATATCCATTGTGCTTTGAATTCATATCCCTGTGGAACAGATATTGCAATAAGTGGAGCCTCACCATGATAATTTGGCTGAGTAATATACGTTATACGAATAGCGTTTGAACCACCATTTCCGTATTGATATAGCATAGTTGGCACCATTAATGGAGTATACGTTTTAAGTTGCGTAGGAATTAATACATCAGCTGACACTGCTCTATTGCTTCCAGTCCACAATACAGCCTCTTTTTGTTTCGGTAAGCTGAGATAAACTAAATTATCATAACTATCATTAATAATAGTTGCGCCAGCTTCGTTTTTAACATTAATAAACTCCATAAACAACCCACCCCTCATATTGAAAGCCGTTAATCCGCTCATTGGATAAATCTGTTTCACGAGTTACAGAAAAGTACCATGTAATAACATCATCTTTAACTTCTGCCACTAGGTACTGCCCCATAGCTGTAGCCCACACCTTTTGCCCGGACTGCAGTCCCTCAACACGTATCGTATTCTTAACGTTAGGCACCGCACTTACATATTGACGCCCTTCAATGCGTGTCAAACGTTCTTTTAGATTTAATATGATATTGCCATTTTTATCATATATTATGATATGAGGTGTCATTATTTATACTCCTTTACCATTTACCAGCACCCGAGCTTGACTCTAACGTTATTTTCCTCGTCATAAGCTGAGATTAAATTGTCCTCAATTTCTACCCGAGCCCCAGTTGTTCGAGTTCTTAATGTTCCAATAGTTGCGCAAATAGCAGATAGAGATGGCGTATCAATATTCTCCGCAGTAACTGCATTGGCTTGGATCATACCTTTAGCAATTACATTGGCATCAAATACAGTTTTACTTGTTACATGGAATAGCTTCCCATCAATACGTGTGCCTGATTTACTCAAATTGATGCGTGCGATTAATTTATCGCCATCGATTTCGCCCAATGCTTCCGTAATACGTGCATCAAATCCATCTGACAGCTGTGTAAATCGACTTTCAATATGTTTATTCATATCGCTTATTGATTTAGTAGTTCCATTTGCTAAATCCGTGAGGCGGGATTCAAAGCCATCAGATACCTTTTTAACTGCTGATACATCATTTTTCATGGATTCAATAGCTTTATCCATTTTATCCAGTCCAAGGCTTTCAGTATCAAGCAATTCTTTCGGAATCTTTTCCAAAATCGCTACTGGCTGTTCTGCCGTTTTAGCACCCTCACCAAAAATATCAACAAAGGCAACCCGCACTCGATATATACCGACATTCAATGGAAATGTAACTGCATTTGTAGCTGAAAAATACACGGTTTCATTAATATATACATTCATCCCTTTACAATTAGCTGGAATCGCATTTGTAAGTACCCCTACACTACCAAAGCCAGCTCTAGCAATAAATGTTGTAGGTGCCTTAGGAACAGGAACGTTATATTCGACATTTGCGGGTGCTCCATATCCTTTAGATGGATTGTGGGCATATAAATATACTTTTCCTTGTCGCTCGGTTAGTATCCCAGCATACGTCGTATTATTACTACGTCCAATTAATCCATCGGATTGTCCCGGATTAAGATTTGTGCGCAATTCATAATAATCAATGTCTGCATTGCGGACTTCCAACCAATTAAATTGTGCTACGGATCCAAACGTTACTGAAAAACCTTGCGGGGTATTTGGTACATCACTTTTCATTTGCACGAGAATACTTTTAGTAATTCCCTGTGAATAGTTGCCATGAGAATCTTTGACCTTAACTTTAACCTCATATGTATGGCCTAGTTCACACCCACTAATAACGATTTGCCCGTTGCCATTGCCTCCATATTTCCACTCGCCGGCCCCTTCGCGATACCATGCTTCAGCAGTATCAAACGTGTTTAAATCCGGAGCAGTAAATGTAGCAACTACATCATATGACAGCACCCCGTCGCCTATTTTGTAATACTTTGTATATAAAGCTAATTCATTGACCTCAGGGATATAGTAAGGAGTAATCGTATATTCATAGGCTTGCACTTCATCAAGTCCTTGCTCATTAGTACCAAACATATTACGAGATGAGAATTTAAGGTATATCTTTTTCCCAACATCTTCAGGACGATATGGTGCTCTGAATATAGCTTCATCCACACGAATAAATCGCTCATTAGCATTGTGTGAAATCGCCTTTGTGCCATATTGTCCACGCACAAGCCCTTTCAGCGTATACCAATTATCCGTATGCATTTCTACTGTTTCATAGCTCAATGCCTCACCTCCTACCCAGCATAGCGTATTGCCACGCTCAGCATCTATATGAGTACCGTTCTGCAACACACCTCGATTAAGAACTATATTGCAAAAATCATTAGTTGAGCTAAATCCATATTTCATACGCCCCATACGAGCCTGTTGAGTTATTTCTCCGATTTGTCGATAACGTTGATTATCATCGGATAGCCAAACAGAACAACCGCCCCAATTATCCGGAGCATTAACGCCCACGAATACTTGATTTCCTCCAACATCTCCAACTGTCTGAAATATTGCTACGTCATTAACAGATGGAGCCGGGATATTATAATCAATGAAAGGTCGTTCATTCTCATGGACGTTATATTTAGCTGGAGCATATGTGCCGGGTGGTTTCCCCTCTGCAGTAATTTCAAGTTGCCCATCTGCCGCCTCTGATACAGCAGTTATAATGACAATTTGCTTATTTAACTGACAAATATCATCTGTTAAGGTCACTATATCACCGGGCTCCAATCTGCAAAATTCCCATGATAAATGGAATGTATACTGATTACGACTATATAGCCGTTTCATTGCTAATTGCTCGGCATAATACTGAGCTCTTGCTTTCGTATACAAATAATGAGCTTGCTTAGTCGATGCCGGGCGCATTCCATTTTTTTGTACATCAGCCACAACCTCGAATGATACTGTTTCTTTCTCATAATTGTTAGCACGATTTAAAAATTCAACCGTTGCCTGATTGTAACATTCAGAGGTGTCTTTCCGCTTATAAATTACTAGCTGCCCATCACTTCCCGGAATTAAATCATCTGCAGTCAAATCATACTGAACCTGTAAATGCGGATCCCAGTCACGGATTGACTCATCTGCAAGAGGTACGATTTTTAAACGGTCATTGGACCAAAATAAAATCGCATTTGTAATTTCTGCGATTTCATTAATTATGGCCTGTGCTTTTTTTGCACCTTCATTTGGGGGTGTAGAAATCAATATATCCGCCGCCCTGCAATACCGTCTGTAATTATCTAACCCCTCAATTTGAGACGCATCAATACCTACCCCTTTTAAGATATGCACAATGTAATCTGCAGGATTCACATCAATGCCATCACCGGTGTCTAATAATTTGCCTTTGACCTCAAAATTATAGTTTGGCAAACTCCCACGCTCTCCAAGATCTACAACGCCAGCCATATATGCAAGTCCACTATATGGCAATGCCTTTTCAGGGTGCTTGCTGACTACATACGGCCAAGGTTGCTGCCCTAGCCTACCATCAAATAGAGTAAGCTGGATTTCACTTTGTGGGTATGTAAATATTTCTTTATCAATCCACACTTTGCCGATACCGGATATAGGCCCCTCGCATAAACCAATAGCACATGCTACCGAGTAGGTATATGTAATATTAGTGTGTTTCGAGCCCCCACCTTTACCAGTCCGTTGAGTAGACTTATGTTCGTGAGCGGTGAAATCGTCATAATAAATTACATTCCCGGATTGTCGAGTAGTCCCTAACACTTCAGGAACTACTTCACCATACGAAGCACTATTAATTTGAAATTCATTGATGCGCTCAGCTGTTGTAGTTGAGTTATGACTGCGCCAAAAACCCATATTATGGTGTCACCTCCTCTCGGAATCGATAAACGGCACGTAATCGGCTTCGCCCTCGACTATCATTGAATATTACATCTTCCAGCTTTGAGAATATTACGCCGTAATCAACAAATGCATGGATAACTAACCCGTTACCAATATATATTGCGCCATGACTAATGCAACGACCAAATTGATAGAGTAAAAAGTCGCCAATTTCAAGTATGTCATTTTCAAGATCCACCTTATCGGCTACCTGTTCCACATATTTGAGATATTTCTCTTCTGAATGGTGCAAATGCCACTCATTCGAGTAATCCTCAATATTCAATTTATCCTTTGGCATAAGCCCGGATTCAACAACTGCAGCCACTAGCAAATACGCACAATCAACGCCAACGCCTCTTACCATCGCATTATTTTGATAAGGAGTACCAAGCCACCTAATTGCAGCATTTGCGATTTTTTGGCCTGTACTTTCATTTGTATTTGGCTTGTCGCTATCTGCTCGCTGTAGTTTGATAATATTCATCGAATGCTCTCCTTTAAAGGAACATATGGAGTCGCCCTGTTCCTATTAAAATTATTAAATTTTGAACGACATTCCTCAGGTGTTTTTGCACACCCCGGATATATATAGGCCTCATTGCCAACTTGTGGCTGTGCATCGGCAGGTGTCATATATCGAATACGTCCATTCTGACTATCCATAATTTGAGTGGATTGTCCTGCGAGAGGGCCATTTATCCACTCAATACCTCCAGCATTGTAATAGCCATTGCTAAATGAGGAATCAATCGTAATAGTATTTGTAGCCGGAACTGATACAACTTTTATGCGTTTTCGATACTGTTTAATATCTACGCCACACTCAGAACTATAAATGCTATAGGGGCATTGAGGATAATATCGCTTACCCGGAAACTCAGTATTGAGCCTTTGCACAACTGATTTGACATCAAGCTGTAATGTAAGTCCACCACCCTGTTTGACATTAACTTCTCCAGTAAACAAAGAAACAACCCCAATAATATGATTTTTCTCATCAAAAAAAGCTCTCTTTAAAGATAGAGTGGCGCCATCGAATCCACCATTATGAGCTACCGCCATAATCGGAACTCCACCAATTTTGTCATCCTTGTTGCAAGAAATATTGACAGTTAATTTATCGACGGCCACTTCGGAGCGTGTTTTTATTTGGTTCCGAGTAATAATTGGACCATCACCTCGATATAACTTACCGCCATATGATACATTAGCATCAGTATCGGCCCAGTAATACGAGATTCCACTCACTAATTGCAGCTCATATAGATCACAGCTAACAAATGATTTATTCGTATTGAGATGACTATTAAGAACTTCATCAACGTGCTTCATACTTTATCACCTCACCATGCTGTAACTAATTTGAACGGTTTAGATTTATAAACATTTCTATATTTCAAGTCGGCTGTAAAGTCGCCACTAAATACGACCTTCCAATAATATGTATAGTCAGCCGTAATAATTGCGGTAGGAGATACGGTCTGGCCACTTGCTAGACGTATAACCCCTTTGTCAGTGGTGCATCTAACCTCTTGACCGTCAGCATATAGCTTAACGTTTTCAACATATGCAACAGGTTCAATATAATCACCGAATTTACGAACAGCCTGCCATTCATTCTCGGCCCCGGTCCCAAGTCGAATGCCTTTTTGCGTATGGTCCTCAGGGTCAAGCCATAAAAACGGGGTTAAGCCACCTTTTACAGTGGCATAAAAACCCATCATCGTTTCGTACTGTTCTTGATTCAATACGGCAAACGATGCGGAAATAGTATATTGTGGCAGTTGTTGAGTAGTCATTGTACGTAATCTACCGGATCCACTCCGCTTAGTTTTTACATCCCAATGCTGCATTTTGCTTGAATCCCATGCAAACGTATTGATGTTAGGGAATTTTTTTAACTCTGCCATAATTACCACGTCCCCGCTGTTG
Source organism: Veillonella parvula (assembly GCF_042850485.1). GTDB lineage: Bacteria > Bacillota > Negativicutes > Veillonellales > Veillonellaceae > Veillonella > Veillonella parvula_Q. The sequence goes on from NZ_AP031417.1 coordinate 1,550,186, forward strand.
ATGTAAATTCACGATTATTATCTACTAAAAATTGGCGTATAGTTTGACCGCCTGACGATTCAAGCCATCCCATAAACGATTGAGCATCCATAGCATTGACATGTACATGCACATCGCCACCGCCTCCAGCCTTTGAAATGCCTTCACCAATTTGTCCGAATACCTGTTCAGATAATGGAACGACTGCTTCCGGATAATTGCCTTCACCAATCTCTGCAAAGGTACGTCCATATGCTAGGCCACCACTTGCCAACTTCAAATTTGGTACGAGTTTTTGCGGACCACTTCCAATGTCAAAGCCTCCACCAATATTGCCAAGTCGTCCAGCTAGTGATGCAACAGAACTCATCGCAGCACCTGTAGCCGATGCAGCACTCCATGCAGCCATGCCGGCTGTAGCACTAGCGCCCCATGTAGCCATTGCCATTTGTTGAGCTAGTTGAGTTGCTAACGGTAACTGCGCCTGTAATGCAGCATTATTCGCTGCAGCCGTTTGGCTAGCCATCATTTTACCGAAGATCATCTGTTGTAATTGAGCCGCAATCCATTTGGCAACAGTATCCGCAATCGTTTTTAAAATAGCATTCCCAATATTTTGAAACGCTTTTTCTAAACTTTGCGTGCCCTGTATCAATTTAGATATGCCCTCTTGCATACTATCAATGCCTGCATTCGCCATATCAAAGAACATCTGTTGACTATTAAAATGACTGTCCATAACCGCTTGCTGGTACTCTTCAAGAAGCTGTTTTCGCAACTCATAATTTTGCTGGGTCGCTACGTATTCATCAGTCAAAGCCTGTTGTAGCGCTTCAAAATTTTGTGTACGCATTGCTTCTTTAATTGCCCATTCTTCTTCAGCACTTGTACGAATTAGATCAAGTCTTTGATTTTCAAAGTTTTCATTCATCGCCATTAATTCAGCATTTTCACGCTCTTTAAACGTAAGACGATTGCCCACTAATTCATATGGCGTGTTAGTATCTTGCAACATCTTAATGTATGCAGCCCTATCACGTTCCGTCATTTCAGCAAATTTATCAGATAATTCCTGATATTTGTCTTTAATCGAATTAACCGCATCATCTTGATCTTTAGCTAACTTAGTTAGTGGCGATTGTGCCCCAGTTGAATCACGTTCAGCAGTATTGAACTTAAACGCAACATTCATATCACGGATAGAGTTTTGTAATTCACGCAATCGCTTGGCCTCTTCATGCATCGCATCCTCACGCTTGCGGGCATACATTTCCATGATTTTTTGCTTATCCTCTTCATAGTGGATATTGTTTGCTTTAGATTTCTCTAACTCTTCAAGTTCCTTATCCCGCCATTGCTCCGCTAATTGAGCTCGGGTCCCGAACATCTCTGTCCACGATTCAAGTATTTGACGATGCAATCGTTTTGCTTCTTTTTCAGCATCCTTGTGACTGCCAGCGCCTTTGCCCTTCTTCCCTTTTTTGCCACCAGTTCCATAATCGCCGCCAGCATTTCCAAAATCTACTTCACCACCAGTTGAAGGGTTTAGGCTATCACCAATACTTCCGAATAAATCTGCAGTATTATTGCCAAAATCTTCAGCCGCCTGTGCATCAATCAAATTCAATTCATCAATTTTACTTGCTGACGTATTGAATACAGACGCTATTTTACCTGAAACAGCATTAATGCCACGTATGAGCGCATTAATCATGCTGAGAATACCATTAATAGCCCATGTAACTGTATGGACGATTCCCATCCATATGCTTTTCATAGTAGCACCAAAACCATTAGTGGCAATTTCACTAGAAGCAAGTGCAGCAACTAATACAGCTAAAACTGCAACAACTAAACCAATCGGATTGGCTGCTAATACAGCATTAAATACAGCCGTTGCCCCTGCCGACGCTAACGCTCCAACAGCATGTGCAGCTTGTGCAGCATTAAGAATCAATATTCCAGCCCTATATGCTCCCATAACTGCTGTGGCTGTTGCAATAGCTGTCCTTATTCCCAAAAATACAGCCCTTACCGTACCTGTTGTAACCGCCCAAGCTTTTGTAACTGCATTTATAGTGGCGATTGCAGCTCCTTGCACGGTTATTGTGCTAGTAAATGCAGCTGCAGCAATGCGAGACGCAATCATATATGTTGTAATCCCAGCAAATGTAGCTATAGCTGGTGGTCCAATGGCTGTTAATACAGATCCAATAGACTGTACTGTTTGCCCTAATAGCCTTGCAGCAATAACTCCGGCACTAAATGCTCCCGATATGCCACTAATAGCAACGCGAGCAACAGCGGCCAAGCCTTGAAATACTACTCCGATATTATCTAATGCCTCTTTAAAACCACTATTTGCTGTCATCTGCGTCAAGTTTTCCAATACTGGCTGAAACGCTTGTATTGCTTGGTTTTGAATTGCATTTCCTACTTCTGCAAAAGTCATAGGAAGTTCAGCAAATTTAGCGTTTGTTTCATCGGCACTATTAAACATTGCATTTTTAATAACCTCTGCTGTAATTAAGCCTTGTGAGGACATTTCTTTTAGCTGGCCCATAGGCAAGCCCATTTCTTGCGAAATAGCTTGTGCTAATAATGGAGCATTTTCCATGATGGACCTAAATTCGTCCCCTTGTAACTTACCAGCTGCCATTGCTTGTGTGAGCTGATACATAGCGGAGGTTTGTTCTTGAATCGATGCCCCGCCGATCTTAAACTGTTTATTCATCTGTTCAACGAAAGCAATGGTTTCATCATTTGAAGAGAACGCATCTTTTGCTAAGATCCCCAGCCTACCAACAGCGCCTGCCATATCAAGGTATGATCCACGAGTACGCTCAGCAGCTGCATATACCTTGTCCATAATTTCAGCAGTTGACTGTGTACCGTCATTAATCATATTGATGCGGGCTTTTATTAATGCATATTTATCACTTAGTTCAGCCCCAGCCTTTACAGCCTCTTTCGTAGCGGTTGCAACTGCTGTTATACCTACAGCCGCTCCCGCAATGGATAGGCCTTTTGACATTTTCTCGCCTAATTCTGCAAGCTTTTTGCCAAGAACCTCATCAGCTTTTTGACCGACTCTATCAATAGCTTGCACAGCCCCAGCGGAAGTGCCATTAATTTTGACATTAATTTGTTTATCTGCCATTATTCGATTTCACCCCCTCCCGATTCAATCCATTCACGTTTGAATTCTATTTCCTCTTTCATTCTGTCAAGCTCCGTAGGTGGATAAATATGTTTCATAAGATCCTCTACGGTAATTTTTTTGCCTTTAGCAATTTGCATATTAGCTAATAATGAAAAAAAGAATGCCTGAATACTATGCTCCCGCCTTGCCCTAGCCTCATAGCCCTCTAATAGCTTATAAAACTCTATAACGGATAATCGTTTATATTCCCAAGGTTTTAATTGCAGTACTCCATATGCATTCTTTTCATTAAATCGATACCACTCAAAAAAAGAGGGGGCATCAGCCCCCTCTATTAGTTTTTTTCGTTTAAAGCCTCCTCAGCTTCAATGTTTGCATTATCTTCCTCGGTGGCTTCTTCAGGGAACTCCTGATAATAAATCTGTTTACCCATAACGCCACTGGCGATGAGTGCTTTTTGTACAGTAATCATCAATTCATTGAAATTGAAGTCCGTATTGTTCATCATTTCCTGAATTTTTTCTTGATAGAATATCGAGGAACGTCGTTTGTAGTGCGCAAGCCCAATTTCAAAGGCAACCAATACCTCCGTCATGCCTAAGCCATCTTGAAGAATACGACCTATAGGCTTTTTCAATACAGCTTCTAGCTGTAAAATGCGCCCAATATTAAAATAGATTTTTTCACCTTCGCCAAAGTATTCACATGGGATTCGTTTCATTATAAAAGCCTCCTGAGATTATAAATTAAACGGTTTTTAATTCAGACAATGGACCATCACCGTTAAGAGTGATTTTACGAGTAGCCACATCATCGTGTGCACCAGTCGTAGAGTTATCCGTAATGGATGCCCAGCCTGTAACATATGATTTATCAGGATATTCATATTTAATATGAATGCGTTCATCATTCAAGAACGCCTGATATACGACTTTTAAAGTTTCATCGTTAAGCATCAAAATTGATTCAACTTCGGTGGACCATTCTTTCATGCCCGGTAATGTAGTTTTCCAACCACCTGTACCTTTATGAGAAGCGTCAATAGAGTCCGCTTTTAAATTCAAGTCGCCCGTTCTTTGACCACCCAACAATTCCCATTTTGCACCGGTAGTTTCATCGGTACCAACATTGATGTAGATCAATATATTTTTACCCATAGCGACAAGAGATTTTTTGCTTTGCTTTAACGCAGTTAAATTTTTTGCTGGTTCTGGCATTAATATATATCCTCTCTTTCATTCAAATCAAAAAGGCGTGCCTCAATAGTGTACTGAGTGCCCAATAATGGGCGTATACTATCATGGTCGCCTACTTTATTTACGACATGGAGATCAACGATTTGAAATCCACAATCTAATACGCATACATCTTCATTAAGCTCTCCACACGCTTTACGGAACGCTAATAATATAGCGTCAACCTTATTTTCGAGATCAACTAATTGTGGATATCCTTTATCGAATTCTTTTGTGCCGGTTTTAGTCCAAGCTTCGAGATACAATGTAACTTTTAAATGCACATCATCATCTTTTTGCTCTTGCCCCCGACCAATCATAACAACACCATTGGCTGTTACTCCAGCATTCTGTGGTATTGTAAGCCCTAGCCGAGTATCAATACCTAAATTAGTGCCATTAAATACATCTTGTATGCGCTGCATTAATTCATACCATTGCATATGTCACCCCCTAAATATTTCAACTGAGCGATAGCCCTTATATTCAATAGGGTTACCAGTTAGCTGTTCAGGTGTGATACGAGATTCTAATTGCTTGATACGAGATTCATAATATTCTAATTTTTTAGAATAAAAGTCGTCTGTTGAGCCGTTATTGCTGTAAGAACCCGGCAATGCAAATGCTTTATTTACGCATACTTCACGATAGATATAAGCAAGTACTAATTCATCGGTTGTAAAACTACGAATAATCTTATCCGGCTTTACACCTAGACGATTACCAAATGCATATAACCACTGTTCTGCCTTTCCGACAGTATTGGCGGTTACTTCATCACCTAGTAACTCATCATTAAATAGCTCCGCCATATCCTCAAATTTGTATAGCATATTTAAAACCCCTTACATATTAAATGTTATTGAATATTCGTCTTTAACTAACCCACGAGACACATCGTCCAAGGCATGGCCTGTATATTGTGAAAATATATTAATAATGTTTGGTATATTATTTTCCAACGCATCATATAAGAATGGATCAGGTGCCGTTCCCGGATGAAATACCCTCCGAGCAAACACGAAGCCATTCCCACCACGAGGGACAAATCTTAATACCTTTTTGAATCGTGGATTAATCACATGAGCTGGCGTTCCCTCATGCACAAAAGGGCCATATTTCGCAACATCAATATCAAGAAATACGACCCCTTGCATGCCACTATTAGAAATTTGATAATCAATCGCCTTTTCAAGATTACCTGTTTGAGAGGTAAATCTATGTTGTTCTTGCGCAGTTTCTCTCACATCTATAGTGCTTGCTTTTACAGCCTGACGAATACGCTTTTCAAATATAGCCCGGCTATTCATAGCAATTATTTTTTACCGGAACCCTTGCCGGAGGTTTTATCCTCAGGGCCCTCATCCTTAGGCTCTTTATCCTCAGGATCTTTGTCCGGAGGATTTTCATCCTTATGCTCTTTATCAGCCTTTGGGGTTGTATTTTTAGGTTCCTTTACAGGTTTATCTTCCACAACTTCATAGCCGTGCTCTTTAAACCATTCAATGTGGTTGGCATCTTCGGTGAAGCCTTCACCATTCACAAATACAACTGAACCTGTTTGACCTGTATAATCAGGTACTGGAGATTTAATAATCGGCATAATTGACCTCCTTATTTAACCTTAATTTTACGGAATACGCCTGCTGCCTTAGATGCTTTTAATGCAACAGCGGCAACCATTTCGACCTCGCCTTTTTTAACTGCACCAGCGTTGGTGAAGTCAGGCAACCACAAATTAACCACATTATCGCCAGCCAAAGAAACACCGTGGAAGCCATCGATGCCAAGACGAGCAACATACAATGATGTTTCGCCCTGACCGTTAATGCCAATTACAGGATCATTGGAACCAGCTTTTGCACCAAGATCAACCAATGGAGTTACGCCATAGTATTCAACTTGTTGTCCGAATTCGTTTAGTTTAGTAGAGTACATCGCAGACCGACGAGCAACTGCACGAATTTTAGCAATCAATTTGGTATTACCCATAATTGCAGATGGTGTACCATCCAAGGCTAAAAGGAATTCATCAAGTTGATCAAGGAATGATTTGTAATTTGTATCAATAGCAGCGCTATCAGATAAATCGATTGCTGCTGTTGGTGTGTATTCAGTGGAAGAACCTAAAAGCGCTTTATCCAAGCCATCAAAGGCTTTAGAATTAACGCCTGAATCACCATTGATAACCGTATCATTGAATAATGCAGCTGCAGCTTTTACCTTTTGCTCAATTTGCAAGGTAGTTTCATCAACAATACCGCCCATCTTAGCGATTACACGGTCGATATCAAAGGAACCGCCGAATACTTTCAAATCAACGGTATAACGTTTACGAGTAACAGATTGTGGAGTATATTCCGAATTAATATCACGGAAATCTGCTGTAGGTTGAGTGAGTAAACGAGTGTAGCCATATGTTAACGTGCCACCACCACCTGTAGGAGATACACAATCATCGAAAGTTAAGTTATCAAATAAAAAGGACGATTTGCGGAACTCATCAATAATCCCCATTTGCAAATCGTCTTGTACGTTAAGTTTTGCTTCAGCTAATGTAATTGCCATTAGTTAAATACCTCCATTAAATAAATTATTCACATTGTTGGGCTTCAATAGCTGCCGCTACAGCCCCTTTTAATCCAGCAGGCTTGTTGCCTTCCCCACCATTACCGGCGCCACCGTTTCCTGAACCGCTTCCACGTTTTTGACTATCTTTAATCGCATAGTCTTTCCCTTTAAGCCATTCATCAACGCAATCATCAACAGTTCCGCTGGTTCCGTCAGATTTAACATATCCATAAGTGCCATCTTCATTGACCTTAATTTTGCTAACAATCAATTTGGAAAATTCTTTTGGATCCATAGCATTTCGCTTTGTTAAAGAATCTACAACTGCTGCAGCTATTTCGGATTGGATACGTTGTGCATCAGCATCTTCACGGGCTTTACGTTCGGCTTCTACGGAATCTTCTAAGGTTTTAATCCGTTCTTGCATGGCAACGATGCCGGCATCATCCTTAATCCCTGTGGAGTTAATTTTTTCTAACTTGCCTTGCGCCTCAGCAAGCAAACGTTCGGAGGCTTCTTTTGCCGCCTTAGCCGTTTTTGCCTCATCATTTTTGGCGTTAAATTGACTTTTGGACACATAATTCTCCCCATAATCCTTAGTCACCGCCTCTGCCTGCTCTTCTGTTAATCCTAACTTGATTAATTCCTCTTTTGTCATCTGTATGACCTCCTGTAAAATATACCTTTCCCACTTCGCTTTATTTTCGTGTGCCACACCACACGACTGCGGTCTCGTTCTTTTTCGCCTGCGATACTAAAAAGGCAAATAAAAAAGCACCTGCATAAGCAAGTGCTTGATTGGTTAAATTAAGTTTTAAATTTCTCGTATTTCTGCGATTTCACTGGCATACAATTCATATTCGTCAACATATATTGATGCTTCATCAGGCTCATTATTCACACCTGATGTAAACGAATCTAATTTACCAGTCATAGTGTCGCCATCAACGAATATGACTTCTACATCTTCTGAACGAATCTCATTATAGCGTTTATAAAGTTGTTCTTCTGTCATTTCCGTTCACTTCCCTTCGGCACTATATGAATACCCTTTCCTGATACATGTACAGTTGCAAGGCTAGTTTTCTGCTTTGTTCCGCTCCTTGCATTTACATCATACCCAATATGAGGGGATATATCAACCATTATTTTATGATTCCAATCGCCCTTTCGAGTAAACCTAATACCACTATAAACTCCTTCCTGTATGGCCTTTATAACATCAGCATGAGGAATTTCGTGGTTATAATAGCTTTTATTTTGTGTTTTATCGTAAAGCTTACCACCTTTTATATGCATGCTTTGCCGCATCACATAGCTACTATTAAAGTATGGTGAGTTAATATAATCAATAACACGATGTCTAACGTCATCTATTGTTTCAAACTCCCGACGCTTTGAAAGATCTTCAATATTAATTTTTCCATTCTTAATATAATTTTTCAATGACTCAATAACAGGCAGCCTGCTTTTAAATACGGCACCATCCCAGCCCCTAGCTTCCTCAGTCCATGATGCATGCCCATTCATTACTAAATTGCGACCATTTACGCCTAAAATGCGCTCTTGCTCCCGCTTCGGTAATGACTTCAAGTATGCTAGCCCTCCAGCTTCTATATTTGGCTTAGCTGATGCAGTATCAATCATACCTTCTATAATTGGCTTAATACGACATATGCAATGCGGATGTGCGGGTAAATGAGGGAATTTATTTTTAGGATAAATCCCTTTTCCGAGTCCATATAAATCAGCATTTGCATATACATCACATATATCAACCACCGGATGTCGTGTACTCAATTTCCATTGAAATGCAACTACATCAGGATCATCCATATGCCTTGCAATCTCACCCTCTGCATATGCACGAGCCCTTTCAGTTCTGGCGATACGTTCAGCATGATAACGAGCCTTTTCCTGCGTCGCAACATATATGGCATGATTTAAAGCTGCTGTATTGCTCTTTTCAACAGCACCAATCAACTCACTATATGCGGCTCTAAGTCCCGGAGTAGTTTCTTGCTCAACTAATCGACGGACTTTACGAAGCTGATATTTAAGAATATCTTTCCCAGCTTCATCATTAGGCAATGGAATGGGCAACTTGCGAAGCTTCTCCAAAAAATCAGGCAAATCAGCTTTTGAAATTACAGAATTGCCACCATAGCCATCGAATATAGCCTTTGCTGTAGTTAATGTATCCTGCCCTTTCTTCATTGCATCGGATATTGCTTCTGCAACATCGTTTTTGACACGATTAGACGCATTATGTAGCCGTTCAGATAAGTTTAAGCCATCAGGTGCCCACGCATCTTGCATAGCCTTAGAAATCGTTTTTAGATCATATGGCATACCTTTTATAATAGCACTTTTAATTGCATTACCGGTTACACCAATATCGACCCCATATCCTTTAACACATTCACGAATTAATTCAGATATTAAAATACCCCGCATGGCATCCATAACGGGGTATTTATTATACGCTTTTCGTACTGCAGTTTGTGGGGCATAACCAGCTTCTAATAGTCGTCGAATTTCATTTTCAAACTTATCTATGGTATCCTGAATAGTTTGTTCTGTAGTCTTATTCATCTACATCATCGCCCTCACTACTGTTTGAATATGTGACATCAAGAACATCTTGTTGTGTTGAATCCTCAATTTCTTTAATGATATCGTCATAAACCTCGTCATCGATGTTTGGCATATATCCATCGAGAACTCTTTTAACAACTTCCGTATAATATGTTTTAGATTTAAAGCCAAGATCTAATGCTTGTTGCCCCTGCGATAATACATCAGCTACATCATTAATATCAAAGTCTCTTGGATACTCACATTTATAGGATAAATGCTCATTTGTCCACAATTCATATAGTTCAATAATTGCTTTTTCCGCATTCTCACATTGTACTGCAAAATTTGCCAGTCTTTGATTGGTTCGTTTAAACGCCCATTGCTTTGCTACGCCGGATTTTTCTTGCTGAACCCCTACTACAGAATCAACTCCACCAATACGGTACATCTCTTTAATTTCGGAGGCTTTTTCTTCCATAATAATCTCAGCTGGTCCTTTATCCGGCGCAATATATGCTGGCGGATGACTAGACTCAGACGGATACAACAATACATTATTAACCCCAAGGGTTAGATCCCCAACACTTTCATCTGAAGGCATTGTTAAAGTAGAGAAGGTTTGAGAATTAAGGATTTGTGTTAATAAGCTATCTAAATGATATAGGCGATAATTCTTTTGTGCTAGTGAGTAAAACTCTGGATGAGGTAATACTGTAGTTTTTTTAGTACTACGACCAAACCATTGGACTACTGGCACACGGCCGAGATTATGCTCGCCCTCTGCAATAATGCCTTTCCCTTTATCTCGAATTCTCCAAGCGGTGTCAGTCCACTCATGATAAATAATCTTTGTCCCGCCATTATCATCAATGATTGACTCTTTATATTCAAAACGAATAATACGCCCCTCATTATCTAATTTCCAACCAGTTACATCAGCAGGTTCAACAGATAGCAAATAAGGAAGTCGTCTATTCTTCACATTGTCGGCAACACTCGCACCAAATTCAGCCACGTTGTTAACAATAACATAAACCACGCCATATAGCTTTGCAATTAAAGCCTGTTGTTGGATATATTCTTGTAATGATGTTCCCAATCTATCGGCATTCTTTAAAAATACATCAAATTTTGCTGTAGGATTATACTCACGTCTAATCTCATCATTAAAAATTGGGTCAACATTAGCATTAATAATAGGGGCAATATGATTGGAATAGCTAGACAATGCCTTCCGAAAATTATAATTATATAGGCTCTCTCTTGGGTGCTGTTTTAATCCTCGTCCTAACGAGAATAGCCCAGAACCATAATATGCATCATGTAAAAGCTTGTATGCATATTTCTGTTCGCTACTAATATACATGAATAGATTAACCTCCTAATAAATATCGGAATTAATGGACTTAATAACTGGAGCATTTAACCGCTCAATAACACCAGTTGTTGCATCCGGTGCATCATCATGAGCATTTTTCCCCTTACGTTGATATTTGTACATGGCCGAATAATATTCCGGCCATAGTTCTTTAAAGTTTTCAGGATATAATACGTAATCCATAACTTGTGTAGAGTTAGATAATATTCTAGCCTCTTTATTTTTGCTTTGATGGAACGTGACAATCTTAGTACGATTGCCGGGATATTCATCTTTAAGAATTCGCTTAACGTTACGAGCAAATCCACGGCCACCGTTATTAGATTCAATATCACTAACATTTACCCCGTTACGATGTAATAGTTCTGCGGTTTTCCTTTCGGTAACCTCCATGGGTGCATCAGTAAAAAGAATGTCCAATATATAAGCATTATCGTTATAAACGCCGTACACAATAGCACACAGCCAATCTTCACCAGTATCAGCAGAATCAACATATGCCTTGACTGCAGAAAATAAAGGATATCCCTTATCATCTCTTGGAATATCCTTGTAAGTACTAAAGTATGTATATAGACGACCTTTAACATCAATAGGCTCTTGCTGATAGTTAGCTGATGCAATATCTTCGCCCATTGCTCTGACTTTAGAAAGGTAGCTGTCTTTTGATAACACGTCATCACATAACATAGTGCCATCATCCTGCACGGCTTTCATCATGATAACTTTAGGCTTAAATTTGGGATCATCAGCAAAATGTTCAATGGCTCGACCAGCTAAATCATCACTTGCCCAGCGAGTCATAATGATGATTATTTTTCCGCCTTCCTCTAAACGGGAAAGCATCGTATTGGTGAACCAGCTCCAGTGAGCTTCTTTAACATTTTCATTATGTGCTTCCTCAGCATTTTTAATGATGTCATCAATAATTAAAAGCGAAGCACCAAAGCCAGTAGATGAACCATCAGGCGAGGTCGCTAAATAGCTATTATAGCCATCTTTTAACGACCACATATGCGCAGCACCGTCGCCCTCCTTGATTTCTACACCACAAAAAACGTCTGAAAATACGGTGATATTATCATCTGCCTTTATTTCTTTAATAGAATCACGCACACCCTTTGCAAACGACTTTGACAACGTGGCATTATATGAGCCAGTCATAATCTTTTCTTTATGATTTTTACCAAATGCCCATTTAACCAAGTTCTGAGCGGTGCGGCTTTTGCCGTGACGAGGAGGGAGATTTACGATAAGCACATTATAAATGTCGCTTTCATAGAACTCTTGCAAGGCATTACATAGCTCTACTAAATATTGGCGGTCAGTCCTATAAAAATCGCCTTCTAGCAGATGGCAATAATAAAAGAACTCACGTCGTGCGAGTTCTCTTTTTGCTTGGACTATGATTTTATCTTGTTTAGTCATGGCCTATCAACTTCTTAATATCGTCGGTAGATACACCATCGAAAGGGTTATTGACCTGAGCTTTAAGTTCCATTTCAGTTTGGTCCTTTTGTCCCAAGAACTGCTTGCCAAGAAATATTGCCATTGCTGCAGATCTATCAGCGAGTTTCCATTGCTTACGTCGTAAACTTATCTTTCCCGCACTTCTCTTTTCTGCAAAAATGTCGGAGAAAGTCTTTCCATATGTTCGCTTGCACCAAGCATTGAGCGTCTTATCAGAAATACCGAGCACAAGCAGAATTTCGTCCTGTGTTGCCTGTATCTGACACATAGCTTCAAACTGTTCCTGCTTAATGACTTTTTTCGGTCTACCAGTTCTTGCCATCTCTTAACCCCCTTTCGATTTTTTCCACCTTTGATTGAGAATTTTAGGTGTGCAACAATCCCAATTAACACGATGATGCATCCTCATATGCTTATCACCCATTGCAGCAACTTTAACGCATGAAGGCGAATACATAACAGAATAGAACGACTTAACATAAGTACCACTATCGAGGTACATTTCTGTTAAGCCCCCTTTATTCTTTTGTGTCTGGCCTTGATTTAACATAAAATCCATCGTCGTGAATATTAAATGTCCAGTTTCACCATATCGAACATACATAGTTGTATCTTCATTAATACGGCCATAAAACTTGAAAGGCCTATCAGTTCGACAGAAAAAACTATTCATGGCTTTACGTAGTAACTTCTTTTTGAAGTTACCATTATCTACACCGCCAATATAATCGCCAACTTGTGCCAATGCTACTGTAATTGCACCTGTTTGGTCTAAAAATTTTATCATAGCCATAAAAATGTCATCCAGTCGTTTTGTTGTATATGACAATAGTTTACCATTGCACTCATATCGATGAGCAAAAAGGTTGTAATCATCATCCAACACTAAAAAATTGATAAGTCCCATTTCTTCGGCAATAGTATGACAATAATTTCGAGCATAGATAACACCTTTTAATTCCGGTTCAAGATCAGCAGGGTCTACAAATGCTGCGGCATCTTTTTTACTAAACACACGCACAATATCTTCACCATACTTATCAATGTAAGAGTTGCGCATATCGTCCTCATCATCAATTATGATGTATATCTTACCTGTATACCCTTGATTAATTAAAGTTTGGTATGTTTTAACGTTACCAGCTCGACCATGACTCAAAATAAATGCTGCAAAATTATTGTCCATCATTTTCATCACCTAAAATCTCTTCAAGGCTGCTAGATAGCTGTACATACCCATTTTTAATGGCATCATCATAATCAATAATAACTAATGCTGACCGTTCCATAAGATCCTGCATTTCAGCACTAGCGTTTGCATAATATTCAGCAATTCGCTTGTAATTAAATTGATTATGTCGTTGAGCCGCTTTCCTTAGAAAATCTTTTTCCGTATCGCTCAGATTGCTATCTTCAATCTCCATTAACAAAGCTTCTGTTTTTAAATCATCAATACAGCTTTCGAGCGGTACTACTTCGCCTGACGGCTCGTATTGAGGAATATTAATATCAGTAGTGTAGGTATCATCAACCTCATCAAGGACCTCTGTATTATCTAAAAACCCGAATTCCGACATATCAATTTCGAGGATTCCTTGCAATTCCTCCATCATAGCATCAGGATCCCACGTAGCGAATTCAGATACTTTGTTATCGGCTAATCTAAATGCTTTCACCTGTTGCGGAGATAAATCATCGGCCACAATACAAGGAACTGTATCCAATCCTAACTGTTGAGCTGCCCTGTATCGAGTATGACCTGCAATAATCACATTTTCTGCATCAACTACAATAGGCACTTTAAACCCAAATTCTCTGATTGAATTGGCTACCGGTTGCACCGCTACATCATTATGCCTAGGATTATTATCATATGGCTTTAATTCTGATAGTTGCATTTCAACAATATTCATGATGATTCCCTTTCTATAATTTAATATATGGCGGTAGAGGTAGGATTCGAACCCACGCACGCATTATACGTCTATCTGCTTTCAAGGCAGTCCCCTTTGACCTCTTGGGTACTCTACCATGTAAATTTAGGCATGAAAAAAGGACACCTGATTCGGTGTCCTTTTCACAAAACTGTATGCAAGAAGGTGTATATAGTCGTGTCGATTTCGTTATTAGGAGCCACTTACAATTTATCGACACTATCATTATAAAACACCCATAATGACATGTAAATGACAGTTTTGTGACAATTTGTCAAGTTTTGATTGCATACAATTAAACTGCTTGGATTCCCCATATTAATAATGCCATGTCGTTCTCCGCCTGTTCTAAATAGCGATATACTGTCCGCTTTTCAACATTCAATTTGTCAGCTACAGCATCGACATCTAGCTTATCAATGTAAAAATACACAAGCGATTTAAAGTACGGTTGATTGCGATAATTACATTGTTTTCGATATACATCAAGCATATTATCGACATGCTCTAATATCAATTCTGTACGACGCTTGCTAGCGAGAATAGATTCAACACGCAATACTCCTCTACGGTTAAACAACTCCGTTAAAAGTAACTGCAGATCAGTCGGAACACTGCTTTCAATGTCAGCTATGGCATTTTCACAATGCTCTTTAAGCTCATTGTACCCAGCTAATAGCTTTTTTGTATTCTTTCTTGCCTGCTCCCGCTTTTTAGCATGGTCTTTTTCAATCCGCTGCTCATAAATTTCTATAGCCGTTTCAGTGGCTAATTTGACAACCGCATCAATATCAGTTATCGCCTGCGCCTGTTCCAATTCTAACACCCCCCCTATAATTTGCTTTGTGTAGCTAATGTATTACGCTGCTTTTTGCACCAATTAATGGATCTGTTATGAAACCCTGTTAAAAACCCTCTAATCGGAGTAAAGTCCTCTGCAGTTTCTTTTTGCAAATCATCCAAGAACTGTAATTGTAATTTAGCTTCATATTCAAGCATATTTTGTGTTTCATCCAATACCGACACAGCACCTGCAAGAATCATCTCATCAGATATGTTGTATCGGCTATCTAATAATTTTAGTAGCTTAACCAACGCTATATATATTGCTCTTTTCATAGCTCCACCAACTCAGCATGATCCCATTCACTTACGCAATGTTTTGGGCTACTCCATGAAGTCCCGCCATGAGACCACGTTAACACATACCCATTTTTATATCCTGCAAAATGTCTTTTTTCTTTTGTCGTTGATGCATGATTCCATACACGAACAGGTGTATCAATAGGAATGTTTTCCCAGTCAACTATTCCCAGCTTTTTGCGAATATCAATCATAAAATATTTATCGCCCAAAAGCTCTTTTGCCAAATCTTCTTGGTAGCTATCAAGGACTTTGTAAAGTCCATAATATTCAAGGCAATTCTCATTTTTATCAAACCTAGGCTCGTTCTCACAGATACAAATCGGTCCATTTGCACTCATCTTAAACAAGAAATTAAACTTGCCATTTTGGTATAGATATTTTAAAAAATGTATTCTTCCTTCATCTGTTAAATGCATTATTCAACCTCACATCCAACCATTAACTCGACACGTTCTTTAAAATTAAATTCAGGCTCGTCTTTTTGATGCACGACATACTCAATTTCGTTACCGCCGAGCATTTCATCATATATGATTACTTCAATATCATCATTTTTAACTTTATTTAACGCCTCTTTTAGTTCTTTCACTGTCATGCTAATGCCACCTATTAACCCATTTCATACATCCAATTCGTAAATAATTAATTTTATCTTGATCGGTTAGCTCAACTGCATTGTTTCTCGGTTTAGATTTTTTATAAAAACATTTAACAGCTGTCTCATCTATCAATATTAAACCAGCACCACATATATTTAACTTCTTATCAATTTCGTCCTTGTTTTTATCATAAACGCAAGACGGAATGGCGTAATAAAAATTTCTAACATTAGGGTGATCGTGAAAAGTTACTTTTTTAAAATCGGCCCTAAAGTCTTGAATGCTTATTTTTATTTCTACCTCGGTAAGATAATTCGAATTTCTACCGAAATAAATTAAATCGGCCTCATATTCCCTTTTGCCTTTTTGATACATCAATACATTAGGAATACATATATTTTGTAAAAATAGATGTTCCCCAAGAATAGATTGTATATCACGCTCTGTCATTAACTCACTCCTTAAAAAATACTAGCCATATCGTCTTACCCCTGCGTTGACCAATTAGCGGTTCACATGGTAATAAAGTTTTTACCATTGGCAATGTGATTTGTTCCTCGTTCCACTTAAAAATCATGGTTCCGTTCCGCTTTAAAACTCGCCAGCACTCAGCTAAACCTTGCTTAATATCTTCTTTCCATGATGTATCTAATCTTCCATATTTCAATTTTAAAAATGATGTATCACCAACTTTCAATAAATGTGGTGGATCAAAGATAACAAGATGGAATGTTTCATCATCAAATGGAATACTACGGAAATCTGCTAATATGTCAGGAGAAACAATTAACTTCCTACCATCACATAGCGTTGTATCTAATGTTCTCTTATCCATATATACAGTGTCTTTGCAACCAAAACATCTTAGAACCGCAACATGCATCTAGTATTTTATAAATCACCACTAACAGTCCTCACATTCAATAACATAATTAGGCGGAGATAGCACAATACATTTTCCTTGCTCATCAGTAAAGAACCAGCTATCGTTTGGCTCTTTTTGTATTCCTCCTGTCTCGCAACTCATATAATATCGTTCCCTCCTTTACTGGTATAAATTCAATTTCGACCCTACTATTCGCTTTATCGATTCCAACTATTTCAGATCCATCATAGTTTGCAACCCACATGTCATCGTCAATAATGCCAGCTTCAGTCAATATATCTGATGTAGCTTGTAATAGACCAACCAAGTCAGGCCAATGCGCCCAATTAGGCATATAATAGCGGCACCGTAAGGACACAGGGCCAGAATGGTACGCTCGTTTACGATAGAATTGCAACTGTTTAAGCGCTAATGCTTGATATTCCTCAAAGGCTTTTGATGGTAAGACACGAGGATATTTCCCAGCGTATACAACTCGCGAACTATTCTTTTTTGTTGCTGGTCGGCCGTAGATTACAAGCTTATTCATTTTTAATGCGTAACCCTTTCTTTTTCACTTAATACGCTACCTAATGCACGACGCATTTCAGCAGTAACAATATTTAAAAGTTCTTCCGGTGTTTTATTGACATTTTTGGATGCTAATTGAACTACCTGAGCAACACCTGCACAAAATCCAACTGTTAAATCAGTGAATTGGCCCTCTACGCCAACTTTAATGTAACCATTATCAAAAACTTCTATCTAAATCTTGGCATTTGGTTTCATTCTATCCCTCCTCAAATTTTTGAAATATCCAGCGGATCCCGTTTAGATTTACCGCAAAATCTAAGTACAAACGAAGTACCTTTTAATCTGTCATATAACCTGCCATCATACGAATTTTTGATTTGAGATATAGATAAATTAGATGTTATAATAATTGATTTTTCTCGTTCTACACGTTCAGATATAATTGATGTTACTTTTTGCTTTACCCATTCGCTAGAATACTCTGCACCAAAATCATCTAACACCAATAACGGTGTATTTTTTATCATGTTCTCAAATTTAAGGAAGTGTTCGGATGGCCCTTTACTTAAAACCATTAACGTATCAAACAGACTTGTCATGGAAATTAAATAGCCATTGTACCCTTGATTAATTGCAGTTCTCAAAATACTAATAGCTATACAAGTCTTTCCAGTTCCAACTGGCCCCATAAGTATTAACCCCTTACCATTTCGAATGTGTTCACTCAAATGTAAGGAATATCTAAAGGCATTGTTATAAGCCTCTTTATCCTCTGGTGGTGCCCCAAGTTCTTTGAGTTTGTCAAAATCCATATCTTTGTAACGACCTTTAATTCCATACCGACTCAGATCTTTTTGACGTTCAATTACAATAGGTGGAGCATATTCAGGTTTGTAAAACTCATAGCCATTCGCCTGTTTCATTTTCCCAGTCGACATCCGAGCCATCTGATTTTGCCTTAGGCGTTCTATTTCCTTTGCTACGTCTATTGCTTCCATTTCCCTTTATCACCTCCTCTTTAACCTTATTGTTAAGAATGGCTGTTATATATCCTATACTGCCTTTACCTCGCTCACTAGCAATAGATATGGCATTAACTACCTCATTAGCCCCAAAGTCAACGACTAAATCATCAATACGCTCTTTAGTAACCGAACTAATTTCTCCTATCTCGCTCATATAGACTCTATAAACCTTAGATTGAGTATCATTTAATTTAGTATCGGACTTTTCAAACAGATCATTTATGTCAATATCATCTGAAGCATTTGCTTCGTTTTGCTTCACTTCGTCGTGCTCATCAGTAGAATAGAATATAATATCTTTCTTTTCTTTCTTTTCTTTAGGCAGGTTTGCTAGCTTGCTAGAATTTTTGCTATGCCCATCACTAGCATTTGCTATATTTTGCTTAGCATTTGCTAAGTATTTGCTAGCTTTTGCTAAACCGCCTAAACGCCCGGCCTCTCTACGTTTTTCCAAAATTGCATTGGTTTTTGCTAAACGTTCTGCAGTTCTACGTTGTAAAGATGGAGACCAAAAATATGTGCCATCAGTATCTAATAAATTACAATCTTCAATTAATGATCGTATAAATTTTTCTACCAAATCTGGCAAATTAGCACTTGCTATATTTGCTACGTTTTGCTTAGCATTTGCTATATTTTGCTTCCAAAAAGCCAAATTGTCTGAGATTTGAAACGCTATAGCAAGCCCAGCAAAGGTGAATTTGTTATAAGGAAGTTTGCAATCTTCCTCAACAGCCAAGCGTTCAATTAAAATCCACCACCACGCATAGGACACCATGCCATGTAGCGAAATCATAATCATGATTTTAGGGTCACTTAATGCGCTTACATCGTGGCTAAAATAGTTTGTCAACTTAGCCATAACATCATCCCTCTACTTCCATCTAGTAACAAATATATCCATAACCGAGCACCCCAAGGCCTGTGCCCATCGAAATCGAGTTGAAGATTGAACCACATCTTTACCGCTCAACGCCTTCACAAGTGTTAGAGGCGAACAATGCGCCTCTTTCATAAAATCCAGTAACGTCATTTGCTTATTATGTAATAAGCGGTGAAATACATCACTCCGTAAAAACATATATCCCCCTTATTTATCAAACATTTCATTGATGTTATTATCATCAATTACTTCCCCTGTATCCGCATCAACAATATCATTACCAACCATAAAAGTATCACCAGCCGTATCTAATGTTTCGCCATCAAAGTCAGTAACCGTATGACCTTCACTGTCAATCGTAATAACACCGCCATCATTTTCTAATGCAGTAGCTAACGCATTAGATCCTTGCATTTCAATGGACAAGATACCGTATTTGCTTAGTAATCGTTTAAGTACAGTCTTAACAGCCATCGTATGGAAGTCAGTTAAGCCCCATCGATCTGTACCGCCCTTATAATTTTTAGAGTACTTTTTAGCATGGGCTTGCATTTCCTCAATATCCATATATAGGAACTTTTCAAACCCATTGATGAGCTTAAAATAAGCCATATATCCTATCACATCATTACCGGTACGTTCGCCGAATTCATATTCGCCTGTAAAGCGATTAACACACTTTACTTCGCCTTCATATACAGGTGCGGCATTGATAGCCTTATATTGCCCGGTTCTCATGGCTAGTTGTATATAGCCTTTGTAGCCCAACTGAAATTGAGCTTCATAACGGTTAGTCTTTCCATTGTGAAACGGAATGATATAAGCAAACCCAAAATTCTGATTTACAGGTAAGTTCATTGCAGCCGCCGTGGCACCAGCACCAATAATGGTGGCTGGGTCGGACTTCATCAATAATTCGTTATTATTAGCTACTGCCAATAAAGAGGAAATAAAAGCTGCCGAATTTTTACCAAGAATTTCGTTGAATCGGTTTTTAATATTGTCGTTTGACAACATACCTTTAAGAGAATTATCCTGCTTTGCAGGTGTTAATTTGCTTGTTTTTAGTGTTACATCTTTAGTTGTCGCCATTATTTAATATCCTCCTCAAATACGATTACTTTATTATCAAGATCAATTCGCACATTGCTAATATCTAGCTCTAATTCACTGCGAAAATCTAAAATTTTAACTTCATAATCATCATCGACTTTTTCAAGTAATGATTTAAGCCATTCTGCCGTCATAATAATATAGCCTCCATTATTTACAACTGAATTGATTCCGTACTGGATCATTTTTAATTACATATTTGCTAAAAATATCTGGGTAATCTGCTGCCAGCCCTTTTTTATCAAATCCATCAATGGCCTTTTTATATTTCCATGTGATTTTATGATTTTGGGTATAGCCCACTTCATTATTGGCTAATAGCTGGCATAGATTATTTTGAGCCTCTTTAGCCCGTTCCTCAGCGTCCTTTTTATCGGCCTTAGCCTTTAAATACTCTTCAGCATAAATATCGGCGGTATCTTCTAATTGAACTGATTCAGGCTGAGTGCTGGAATATAGTTGTCGCAATGCCTCTTGGCATGAATCAGATCCATCAATAGCTGGCATAGTGTCAGTTAATACAAAAGACCAGAACTCTTGCGCCGCTTCAATAATTGCTTCTATAACGTTATCGTTACGAGGGATTTCTTTATAATAATAATCATTGCCACCAACTAATGCAGCAATCCACCAACTCTTTTTACCAGTGACAGCCATATAGTGCTGACACTGAATGTAATAGGCATCGGGGACGCTGTCCCCTTGCCATTCATCCACTTTAAATGCGGAGGCTGTTTTGCACTCCAGCCCCGCATCAATTCCTACAATTTCCCGATCAATATTCGCCAATAAAAACGGATATTCAACGGATTGTAGTGTGAAATTATTATTTCTGACACTATACCCGGTACGAATAGCGAATTCGTCTGCAACAATGCTTTCAAGCTTCGTACCCCAATATGTAAATCGGTTTCCATCTTCCTCAGATGGCTTTGTCCGACCAGTCTTATCCATCCACACATCAAGTGCGGATCTATATTTACTTAGGCCTAGAATAGCGGCCATATCTGAGCCACCTATACCACTCTTACGAAACTCTAACCATTCCTCACGAGTGGCTTTATTAGCATCAAACACCTTTTTGTAAGCCATATAATTAAGCTCCCTTCTGCTTTTCAAACAATTTAACATCAATATCCGAAGTATTAGGTGCAATTCTATGGCGATACGCCCATGAAAGAACCTTATTATTGATAGTTTTGTTAGTATGCACTGATTTATTAGCATATAATTTTGCTTGCACTAGCAATGCCCCATTGCCTTTCAGGGGTTTTAATTCCAAGCAAGCTACAAATTTATTGGCTTTCTTAACACCCACAATAATGCATTGCCCCTGCTGAATCTTATTCGTGTAAGATCTAACACAGTTTTTAAGTGCAACACCAATGTTCACTAAATCTGCCCCCGTTTCAGGGATAACGAATTCTAATCCGTTTGACTTTTCAGCTAATCCATCGGCCTTTAGTAACTCCACATATTCAAAACGTTGTTTATTTAGAATATTAACCAGCTCATCATGTACATCCCTTAATTTGGGATGTGTTTCCCAGAATGATGCTTTGTTTTCAGCGTCTAACTGTGAATACATAGTTATAATGTCCCATTCAAAATGGTTGCTTAAAAACGGAATAAGCTGATTTTTATATTCCTGTCTAAACCGTTTCAAAAATACTAACGCTTGGGCATCATCAAATATTCTGAGTAAGACATGTTGTTTTCGGCTGAGTACATCTAACAATAATCGTTGCTCATTTATATCATCACTTAACATGACAATCCCTTTAAAAGCTGTGATTGAACCCGGATTTTTATGTAGCCAGCGACGCATGAATGGCTTTAAATCTGTTATGTTATGCCCCATAATTAAAGCATCATAGAACGAATGATAACGGCGCCCTAAGTTAATAACATCAGTGTTAATGGCTTTATTACCTGCTCTGCTCCATTCCCAAAGTTGAAAGGACAATGGTTTTGTTAATGCAGGACCATCAGGAAATGCCATTCGCCATGCCATATTGAAAATCATTCCAGCACCATACCCATGCTCATTAGATACTCCTGTTGCTTGATATACATCCTTAACCCTGTAATTGGTAATATTTGACATTCGTTTTTCAAACTCTAAACGAAGTACTTTAAACAACATTCTAAATTGCTTAGCATAATTAATCGCTGCAGATCTAGTTCTACATTGATGCAGCATGCCAACATATCCATATAGATTATTTGTAGTGCCTGAAATATGCTCTAAATCATAAATCTTGACTTTCTTTTCACCTTTTACATCATCAATAAAAAGAACCCTCAAATTTTTAAAATCAAACCGGATAGTTTGATAAAAGCGCTTAGGCTGTTTGATGAGCTGGTCGCCCATCAATACAACCTGATGTCCTTGCATTTGAAGATCAACCCATTCTTTACAGGAAACAATAGAGAATCTAATATCAATAGGAATTGCATCAGATTCATTAATAATAAGCCCTACATGTTCACGAGAAGGATTGGAACGATGCCCACAGAAAGGACATACATAATAGTGTGCTCGTGTACAGTACCCATTGCCCGGATGGTAATATTCAGGCCATGTAGCAGAGAATGAGGCGTCACAATCAGCATGATAGATTACAGTTTTGGGCGCTTGCCATCCCTGATAGCGAACTACACTATCATGTAATTTGGGAATTTCAAATGAATACAATATTTCCATAGCATCAACCAAATAAATCGTTAATATCAATATCAGTATTTACTTCTGCTTTAGCTGGTTCAGATGCTGGCGTAGAATCATTAGGCTTACTATTCGCTTTTTCTTTTAACTCTGCAGCTCGCTTCTTTCCACCAGCCTGCTTGTCATTAGCTGCAGCCTTTTTATCGGCTTCACTAACTATATCAATAGCCTTAATAATAGATTGTGATGCTTTAATAACCGCATTATTGTAATCTAGGGCCTCTTGGAACTCATTAGCATCCTCAGGCGATAATTGCATCGCCCGTTCCAATGTTTTATTATCAGCCTTTAATATTTCCACAACTCGTGTGTAATTGCTCTTATTGTTCATGTATATACTCCTTCTTAAACAAAAATTAACCAATTAATGTAATTAGTTCAGCTGCTAATTCTTTTGTTAAATTATCAACTGTAATTTTATTGCCCGGTACTTTATGTTTGCCCATTAACGCCATATATGGTGTTAATCGATTTGCTTGGTCTGCTAATAACCATTCTTTTGCCTTATCAATTAAGGCCTGTTTCTTTGCAGTTTTATCATCTTCAACTGCATCCTGAGCGGGCTCCTTAACTTCTACCTGTTCTTGCTCTACTACGGGATCTTCTTTTGATTTTGCATCATTTGTTGTTTTTTCAACAGATTTAATGTCGGTTACCTCTTCTACAATAGGCTGCTTAATCTCTGTAGGCTCACCCGGAGTGGCTTCCATTGAGGTTAATTTAGCTACATCACAATGTGGCGTTACTACTTCTTTAGGGGAAGTACTTGCTGCTGTTTTAGCTTTTTTAGTAGGCTCAGCTTCTGTAATAGATCCATTCATTAATTCGTTGTACTCGCTAATTTTTTTTGCTAAATCTTTTGGATTTTTGAATTCGATTGTAAATTGGTTCATGATATTACTCCTATTAAAATTTTCTTATGATATAATGTGATTAGGTTATTATTTACCTAGGGTTGTGCTTGTTCCAGCAAGTGCAGCCCTTTTTCTTTGCTTAGCTCTCATTCGTAAATGAGAGGAGTGGCAGTCTTTACATACAGTAACCACTTTGCCAATGGCTGTATTGTAAAGGCTATAGGTTATATTTGGGGTAAGCTTACACCCACAGTGATAACAACGTTTCACCATCGAATTAACGCCTCCCCGGTTACCCACCAATATGCAATGCCCCATACTAGCAACATAAACAACGTACCAAAGATAAAGCCTTCAACTATGTCAGCAAGCTGAGGGGCCATCATATTCCGCCTCTCGGATCTGCGACGTCGATATTGTGTAATTCGGTAATGTCGCCATTTCAATGCTTCCGTTCTGTCCACCATTTGCATGATATTCTTCCCTCCATTCTTCAAATTCTTCTAATATCCCGGGCTGGCTAAAAAAATCAATCATATCTTCAACCAGCCACGGCCTTACATCCCAACTCATTCAAAATCACCACCTGCATTGATTGGTTTTACATCAATATTCGTAGCAGTAATAATGATTTGAATATCATTTCTGCCAAATGCTTTGAGCGTATCTCGGATATCACTCATTTGATCCAGCGTTCCAAGTGGTAAATCGCCAAGCATTGTTAAAGCATCTGACATCTTCAAATCTTTCTTTAAATTCGACATTTTACACTCCTTACATACCCAATAATGACAATATGCTAGCTACTAATGCTGTAATTAGCGTAATATTCATGCCTAAATCGATTAACGACATAATGTTCACCTCCTTTTATAAATCAAGTTCAAATTTAATAGTGTACAGTCGATGCAAGTATTCTTGATTTCGTTCAAGAGTCTCTTGCTTTGACCTCTTTGTAGGGTAATTGTAATCGTAAATTCCTTCTTTAATATCTACGATTACCTTTTCTATCTTTGTGACGATTTTTTCAAATTCGCTTTTGGTATAAGCCCAGTGAGTAACAACAATCATCCCTGTACGTTTGTAATAATCCTTGATGCAATCCATCGGTGGAAAATCACAATGTTTATATTGCATTTCTTTCACGGTTTTAAAGCCCCAACCTGCTTTGTAATTCATATCACCCTCCTGAATATAGTTTCAATTAGTAAACTTTTAAGTTAAAAAAATATCTTGCATATTTAATTTAGGATATCTTTCTTTAAACTTTGTAAATATAATTCCCATTTCCTTTTGACTAAACTTGCGGTGTCCATTTTCTTTTAAAGAGTATGCAGCTCTTGAAATAGAAAGCATATTTGCAACTTCTTGCTGACTAAAATTCAGCTCTCGTCTAAACACAGCCAGCTTGTTATATGACATTATCTCACCTCCTTTTTTGTTTTCATTTTGTAACATCTTATGACCTCATTATAGTTTGCAATTAGTAACAAGTCAAATAAACTTTTTATAAAAGTTTTCAATGAGTAGTTTTATTTTTGTTTACAATTTGTTACAATCAACCTAAGGAGGTGTTCTAAATGAAAACATTAGGCCAACGCATCAAGCAATTAAGAAAATTTCAACATTTAACAGGCGATGAGCTTGGTGAAAAATTAAATGTAGGCCGTTCAGCAATCTCACTTTGGGAAACAGATGCAAGAATGCCCTCTGCTGAAATGATTAAATTAATTGCCAACGTTTTCAACGTTTCTATCGATTACCTCCTAACGGGTGAACACCCTACTACGGATGATGGATATTATTATGATCCGGAGGTGGCGGAATTAGCGGAGGAAATAAAAAATGACCCCGATTTGCGGTTGTTATTAGACGCAAAACGGAGCCTATCAAAAAGCGAGATGGAAAGTATTATAAATATCACGAAGTCGTTATTACAAAGGGAGCGGGGGGACGATTACGAGTGATTATAGTTAAGCTAGTAAATTTACCGACTGGCTGCGGGGGATATGTTAGAAAAAACGAAGATGATACCTATACAGTAATACTGAATGCAAAATTATCGCATGCAGAAAATCAAAAAACTTATTTGCATGAACTGAGCCATATTAATTTTGCAGATCATGATTCACCGCATAAGGTCAATTATATAGAATCATTAAGACATCATCGTTAATAAAGGGGAAATGTTTATGTATTGTTCAAATTGTGGTTCTAAACTAGATGATAATATAAAATTTTGTTCTAATTGTGGGACACCTGTAACGGGTAATCCCCCACCTGCTCCATTGCCGAATGTACAACCAGTGAATGAGATGCCATCTATGCCGGAGTATCCAAAAGAGGTTAACGGGGTAACATTCAATGCAGTACAGGTGGCACTAGATACTAGATTATTCGAAAAGTCCGGATTTACCGCCACAATAGAAACAGCTGACGAGATTAAGAAAATTACAGGAGCGGGCATGCTAAAATCCTCAAATGCAGCGACCCAAATGTTTAATGATTCATCATTAAAAAGTATTGTTATGGCATATCAAAGCGGCCAGCCCCTATCTATAAATATTAACGTTGATGACGGACAAATACGGTGCCCGAAATGCCATTCAACACAAATCGAAATTGATAAACAGGGTTTTAGCGGAACCAAAGCATTAGTTGGCGGATTATTAACAAGTGGTATAGGATTGGTTGCCGGATTTCATGGTAAAAACAAACGAAAAGGCGTATGCTTAAAATGCGGGCACAAGTGGAGCATATAAAAGGGAGATTTATATGGATTTAAAGAGGCCAGAAAACAAGGTTACCTTAATTGATAAAATTAAAACTCTAGCAAATGATATACGTACTTTTTTGATTGTCTTAGTAAATCAAGATCACCATAAAGCGGCCCTAATGTACTATTGGTTACGTAATTATTTACAATACATAAAACAAGAGGAGGCTTTCGACGCTAAGTATTTTCCAGCATTTCAACCCGGTCATATTGTAAAAGTAGATTTTGGCTTTGGAATAGGTAATGAATTTGGTGGACTTCATTATGCAATAGTATTAAGTCCAAGCACAAACAAGAGTGGTATGGTTACCGTTGTGCCTCTAAGATCACTGAAACCACATAAAGAAAAACCAACTACATTATATAAAACAGACATTTATTTGGGATCTGAATTATTTACAGTTTTATTTTCCACAGCAGGGAAATTACTAGATACATGTAGTGCAGAGGTAAGGCGATTAGAAAATATCGAAGTTGGAACATTATCCAAATCTCAATTACACACTCTCACTGAACAGATTGAAAGTGCACATAAAATGTTAATTAAACACGAAATAATTATGAAAGAAGTGGCACGATTAAATTCAGGTACAGTAGCTGTGGCCTCACAAGTTCGCACAGTTAGCAAAATACGAATTCAAAACCCTACATGTAAACAAGATGCCCTTTTTAATATGCGAGTGGAGAAGCATGTAACGGACAAAATCCGCCAAGCAATTAAGGAAATTCACGGTATAAAATAGAAAAAATGCAATAAAAGTTGTAATTTTCTACAGAAAAATTGACAAATTTGTTGATTTTTTTATACAAAAAATCTATAATATAAGAACAAAGAGGTTAAGCCTCAAACTAAAATTATTATAAGCGGTTTAGCCGCAAAAAAGATAAGGTCTTGTTCTTATACGTTCAAGGCCTTATCTTTTTTTATTTGTCATAAGGAGCGAACATATGAGCGAAACTACTCAAATAGGTGTTATTTATGCCCGGTATTCCTCGGACAAACAACGGGATGAATCTATAGACGGCCAAATAAGAGAATGCATGGCCTATGCGGAGCGTGAAGGAATCACAATAACAAATACATATATAGACCGTGCTTTGAGTGCTAAAACGGATGATAGACCAGAATTTCGTCAAATGATCTTAGATAGCAATAAGCAAGCCTTTAATTATGTGCTGGTATATCAATTAGATAGATTCAGTCGAAACCGATATGATAGCGCTATATATAAAGCAAAGTTACGAAAAAATGGGATACGAGTTATATCCGTTAAAGAAAATATTAAAGATGACCCTAGTGGTATCATCCTTGAATCGGTATTAGAAGGCATGGCCGAATATTATTCAGCAGAATTGTCACAAAAAGTAATGCGTGGAATGACTGACAACGTATTACAGGGTAAATGGGTAGGCACTGTTGTCCCCTATGGATACAAATTATCTAATAATAGGCAGCTAGAAATCAACGAACATGAAGCCAATGTTGTACGTAAATTATTTGATATGTATTTACAACGTCATACACTTAGCGAAATGGCGTCCTATATGAATGCAAATGGACATCTAACCCATAAAGGCAAGCCATTCAATACAAACAGCATTAAGGCCATTATTAGCAATGAAAAATATATAGGAGTCTATTCTTGGGGATCAGAACGCATAGAAAATGCTATTCCCCCTATCATAGATAAAAATATATTTGAAAAAGCACAGCACAAACGAAATTTACGTGCTAAAAAGAAAGGCAATCGAAGTGAGCTATACCAACTATGCGGAAAGCTAGAATGCGGACGTTGCGGAGGAAATTATGTGGGCTCAACGGGTACATCTAAAACAGGTGCCCTGCACCATTATTACGTATGCAGCAATAGACGTCGCAAAAATGCTTGTAAGGCTCAAAATATTAGACGAGATGCCCTTGATGATATTGTCATAAGCCAAACCCTTGCGATACTAAATAAACCTAATGTGGTTAATAAAATAGCTAAATATGCTGCCAGCTCAGGTAAAAATCTTCAAAGCGAAACTGTTGCACAAATTGATATAATTGACGCCCATATTCGTGATTTGAAAAAATCATTAGACAATTATATGACAGCCATTGCAAATGGATTCATTTCTGATGTATTAAAACACAGAATTGAAACTACCGAACAAGAATTAAAAGACCAAATTGAGATAAAAACGAACCTCGAAAATACCATTATCCCTGTAGAACTTACTGAAGATCATATCCGTTTCTTTTTGCTAAAAATGGCAAAAGAAAATCCTAGCACCCTACGTGGGCGTGCTAGGATTATAGAGGCTTTTGTTCATCATGTAACTATATATGAAGATCACATTGAAATTGTCTTTAATTATAAAAACGAACTTTCAGAGTTCCATGATAAAACTCTTGAAAGTTCGCTTTTAAATGATTTGGTGACCCAGAAGGGATTCGAACCCCTGGCCTTTTGATTCGTAGTCAAACGCTCTATCCAGCTGAGCTACTGAGTCATGTACAAGGTACTCACTTATATTAACATAATGATTGCGGCTACGCAAGCATTTTTTAATATTTTTTGAGTAATTTTATGGACATGCGGTCCGAAGACCGCCATCCAAAATTTGGCAGGGGCAGTAGGACTTGAACCCACAACCAACGGTTTTGGAGACCGCTACTCTACCAATTGAGCTATACCCCTATGTTCATCAAGCTTTGCTTGATACTTGATTAGTTTAACAAATATTACATACTATGTCAAGAAATATAGGCTTATTAATCAATAAATAATAAGAAATATTAAAGGAAAAGAGCCCTCTTTCAAGGGCTCTTATGTCTACTTAACTTTTACCTTTATATATACGGGAGATGGTATATATAATTAGAGAGTTTTGTATATGTATTGTTTTGTTTATACACAGGGAGAGTATTGTTGTGTATTTAAGTGTTGTTTTATGTGTTGTATTGTTTTGTGTTGTTTGTATTATTTGTAAAAGGGA